>JBFJJN010000001.1:0-375890 GCA_041612255.1 Methylophilaceae bacterium
ATCAGCTCAAGAGATTGTTGAAACAGCAAAACGCACGGGTGCTGTGGTAAAAGGTCCAGTACCTTTGCCTACACGTATTGAACGTTTTGACATCTTACGATCACCACATGTTAATAAAACATCACGTGATCAGTTTGAGATCAGAACGCATCAGCGTTTAATGGACATCGTTGAACCAACCGATAAAACAGTTGATGCATTGATGAAGTTAGACTTGCCAGCTGGTGTTGATGTGGAAATTAAGCTGTAATTTGGCTTAAGGGTTGTAATAAAGCTAGGAGTTCGGTATAATCCGCGCTCTTTCACAGAAGTCGGTCAATTGTAATCGGCTTTTTAATTAAATAATAAGGAATAGATCATGAGCTTAGGGCTTATTGGTCGCAAGGTGGGCATGACCCGCGTGTTTACTGAGGAAGGCAATAGTATCCCAGTAACCGTGCTTGAGGTTAAACCTAACCGTGTGACACAGATCAAGACGGTCGAGACAGATGGCTATACTGGCCTTCAGGTTGCTTTCGGCGAACGTCGTGCTAGCCGCATTAATAAGGCGCTGACTGGGCATTATGCTAAGGCAGGCGTTGTTGCAGGTTCGGGCATACAAGAATTCAATGTTGATGCAGAAGTGACTGCTAATCACGCAGTAGGATCTGAAATTTCAGTAGCATTGTTCGAGGCAGGTCAATTAGTTGACGTGACTGGCACATCTATTGGTAAAGGTTTTGCTGGCGGTATTAAACGTCATCATTTCTCATCAGGCCGTGCGTCGCATGGTAACTCAAAAGCACATAAGAAAATTGGTTCGCAAGGTATGGCGCAAGATCCGGGTCGAGTATTCCCTGGTAAGCGTATGGCGGGTCATTTGGGCGATGTTAAGGTAACAACGCAGAATCTTGAAGTGGTTCGTGTTGATGCTGAGCGTAACTTGTTGTTGATTAAAGGTGCTATTCCAGGCTCTAAAGGTGGAGACGTTGTTGTGCGTCCAGCTATTAAAGTTAAGGCGACCAAAGCACAGGGAGCTAAATAATGGAAATCAAATTAATTGATAACGCAGGTAAAGTAGCCAAAAAAGGTATTACAGTATCTGATGCGGCATTTGGCCGTGAGTTTAATGAAGCTTTAGTGCATCAAGTGGTTGTTGCTTATATGGCAAATGCGCGCACATCAACACGTGCACAAAAAACACGTGGTACGGTAGCGCATTCAACTAAAAAGCCTTACGGACAAAAAGGAACGGGTAATGCACGTGCTGGTATGACGTCAAGCCCGATTTGGCGTGGAGGCGGACGTGCTTTCCCTGCTAGCCCTAAAGATAACTATACGCATAAAGTAAACCGTAAAGCTTACCGTGCAGGTATGCAAACGATTCTTTCTGAGTTGGTGCGTCAAGAGCGTATTGCAGTGGTTGAAGACTTTAAAGTCGATACACCAAAAACAAAACAATTTGTAGAAAAAATCAAAGGTCTAGGTTATGCAGATGGCGTGTTGTTGCTAACTGATGGTTTTGATGAGAATTTATATTTATCTTCACGTAACCTTACGAACGTAATGGTTGTGGAAGCGCAGCATGCTGACCCAGTTAGCTTGGTTCGTTTTCCTAGAGTACTGGCTACCGCTGGTGCAGTGAAGAAACTTGAGGAGATGCTAGCATGAGCGCACTAATTCATACTCAAGATCGTTTATTGCAAGTCATTGTTGCACCACAAGTGACTGAGAAGGCAACATACATTGCTGACAAGCACGAGCAAATTGCTTTTAAAGTGCTTAAAGATGCTACTAAACTTGAAATTAAAGCGGCAGTTGAGCTTGTATTTAAGGTTGAAGTAGAGTCAGTTACTACAATGAACGTATTAGGAAAAACAAAGCGTGCTGGCCGCACTATGGGCAAGCGTAATGACTGGAAGAAGGCTTATGTAAGCTTGAAGCCTGGTCAAGAAATTAACTTCGCGGCTGGCGAATAAGGAGAGATGAGATGGCATTAATTAAAGTCAAACCAACTTCCCCGGGTCGTCGTGGAGTTGTTAAGGTTGTTACGCCAGACTTGTATAAAGGTAAGCCACATGCGCCGCTTTTAGAGAGTCAAAGTAAAAACGCAGGCCGTAATAATAACGGTCGCATTACAACACGCCACCAAGGTGGTGGTCACAAGCAGCATTATCGTCTTGTTGATTTTCGTCGTAATAAAGACGGCATTCCAGCGAAAGTTGAGCGCTTAGAATATGATCCAAACCGTTCTGCGCACATTGCATTGTTATGTTATGCAGATGGTGAGCGTCGTTACATTATTGCGCCAAAAGGCATTTCAGCTGGTGATCAATTGATTAGCGGTTCTGAAGCGCCGATTAAAGCAGGTAATGCTTTACCGCTTCGCAATATTCCTGTTGGTAGCACGATTCATTGTATTGAGTTGCAACCAGGTAAAGGTGCACAAATCGCGCGTTCAGCTGGCACCTCAGTGCAATTGTTGGCTAGAGAAGGTATTTATGCTCAATTGCGTTTGCGTTCAGGTGAAGTTCGCCGTGTGCACGTAGATTGTAAAGCGACAATGGGTGAAGTCGGTAACGGCGAGCATTCATTACGTTCTATCGGTAAAGCTGGTGCAATGCGCTGGCGCGGTGTGCGTCCAACGGTTCGTGGTGTTGTGATGAACCCAGTTGATCACCCGCACGGTGGTGGTGAAGGTCGTACTGCAGCTGGTATGAACCCAGTCAGTCCATGGGGTGTTCAAACTAAAGGTTTCCGCACTCGTAACAATAAACGTACGGACAATATGCGCGTTAGTCGTCGTCCGAGAGGCGTAAGGTAGAAAATATGGCACGTTCAATTAAAAAAGGCCCATTTATTGATGGGCATCTAGCAAAAAAAGTAGAAGTGGCTGCGGCAAATCGTGATCGCAAACCAATTAAGACTTGGTCACGCCGTTCTACTATTTTGCCTGATTTTATTGGTTTAACGATTGCTGTGCATAACGGAAAAATTCATGTGCCAGTACTCATTTCTGAAAACATGGTAGGTCATAAGCTTGGTGAATTTGCGGTAACGCGTACATTCAAAGGTCATGCTGCTGACAAAAAAGCGAAGAAATAGGAGCTTATGATGGAAGTAACAGCAATCTTAAGAGGTGTGCACATCTCTCCGCAAAAGGCGAGATTAGTCGCTGACCTTGTACGGGGCAAAAAAGTAGATCACGCTTTGAATATTTTAGCTTTCACACCTAAAAAAGGTGCGGAGATTATAAAAAAAGTAGTTGAATCAGCAATTGCTAATGCAGAACATAATAACGGTGCAGATATCGACGAATTGAAGGTAACTTCAATTTATGTTGATAAAGGTATTGTATTAAAAAGAATCCGCGCTCGGGCCAAAGGCCGTGCAGGGCGTATCATTAAACCAACCTGCCACATTCATGTGACAGTAGGCGATACAAAGGCGTAATATGGGACAAAAAATACATCCAACCGGTTTCCGCTTAGCGGTAACAAAAAACTGGCAATCACGCTGGTATGCAAACTCTAAGAACTTTCCTGAAATGTTGCAGAACGACATTAAAGTGCGTGCTTTTTTAACTAAAAAATTAGTTAATGCGGCAGTAAGTAAAGTTATTATTGAGCGCCCTGCTAAAAATGCAAAAATTACGATTCATAGTGCCCGTCCAGGTGTTGTGATTGGTAAAAAGGGTGAAGATATCGAATCATTGCGTGCAACATTGCAGGGCATGATGAATGTGCCTGTGCATTTGAATATTGAAGAAGTGCGTAAGCCAGAGCTTGATGCTACATTGATCGCGCAAAGTATTGCGCAACAATTAGAAAAGCGCGTCATGTTCCGCCGCGCGATGAAGCGTGCAATGCAAAATGCAATGCGTCTTGGTGCCAAAGGCATTAAGATTATGAGTTCAGGCCGTTTAAACGGTATTGAAATTGCGCGTACTGAATGGTATCGCGAAGGACGTGTTCCGCTTCATACTTTACGTGCTGATATCGATTATGGTGTTGCTGAAGCATTAACAACATACGGTATTATTGGTATTAAAGTATGGGTCTTTAAAGGTGAGATTTTTGCAGATAATGCGCAAACAGCAGTTGATACTGTTGATTCTGAACCAGAAAAAAAAGTAAGAAAGCCGAGGGTTAAAGATGCTACAACCATCTAGACAAAAATTCCGTAAGATGCAAAAGGGCCGTAATAAAGGCATTGCAACAACAGGTAATAAAGTAAGTTTTGGTGATTTTGGTTTAAAAGCAATTGGGCGTGGCCGTCTAACTGCTCGCCAAATTGAAGCTGCACGTCGTGTGATGACACGTCACATTAAACGTGGTGGTCGCGTTTGGATTCGTATTTTTCCAGATCAACCAATTTCTAAGAAGCCAGCTGAAGTGCGTATGGGTAAAGGTAAAGGTAGTGTTGAATTTTACGTTGCGCAAATTAAGCCAGGCAAAATGTTATATGAGATGGATGGCGTGAGTGAAGATCTTGCACGTGAAGCGTTTAAATTGGCGGCAGCGAAATTGCCAATTGAAACGGTGTTCATGACCCGTCAGCTTGGTGGTTAAGGAAAACATGATGAATGCTACTGATTTAAGAAGTAAAAATGTAGACGAGCTAAATAATGAGCTAATCGAGTTGCGTCGTGCACAATTTTCATTGCGCATGCAGTCAGCAACACAGCAGCTTAATAAGCCTGATCAAATTTTAAAAACACGACGCAATATTGCGCGTATTAAGACTGTACTAGCTGAAAAAGCTAAGGCCTAAAAGGATTGATGATGACAGAATCACAAGTAAAAGTTGTTCGCTCATTAAGCGGTCGTGTCGTAAGTGATAAGATGGATAAAACAGTGACTGTATTAGTCGAGCGTAAAGTAAAACATCCATTAATTGGCAAAGTAATCTCTAAGTCAAAGAAATTTCATGCACACGATGAAACAAATGAGTGTAAAGAAGGCGATCTAGTAACAATTACAGAAGGTCGTCCATTATCTAAGCATAAAACTTGGGTGGTGAGTAAGATTGCTAGAAAAGCATAATAAGCTTTTTCTAGATTAGTAGTAATAATTTACATTTTCTACTTGCTAGTAGATGTGAATGAAGTATATAATGTTGGACTTTTCGGCGCTCGTATAACGTTAGTAATCCTAGCTTTATACATAAAGCAAGCGCCCCAATACTGACCGTGGTCAATAGGCCGAACCAATTATTGGCGGCTGTTTTGGTAAATACGGATTAAGTTGGAGATTATTTCATGATTCAAATGCAGTCAAGGCTAGAAGTAGCTGATAACACTGGTGCGCGTTCAGTAATGTGCATTAAAGTGTTGGGTGGTTCAAAGCGTCGCTATGCCAGTGTTGGTGATGTGATTAAAGTAACCATTAAAGATGCGGCTCCTCGTGGGCGCGTAAAAAAAGGTGAAGTATACAACGCTGTTGTGGTGCGTACTGCTAAAGGTGTGCGTCGTCCAGACGGTTCGCTAGTTAAGTTTGACAGCAATGCTGCGGTATTGCTAACTGCTAAACTTGAGCCAATTGGTACACGTATTTTTGGGCCAGTAACGCGCGAATTGCGTAGTGAGCGCTTTATGAAAATCGTTTCTTTAGCTCCTGAAGTGCTTTAAGAGCGAAGTTGAGGATATAAAGATGAGTAAAATTCTTAAAGGTGACCAAGTCATTGTAAACACGGGTAAAGATAAAGGTAAGCGCGGAGTGGTTTCGCGCGTGCTTGAAAATGGCCTGGTGATTGTTGAAGGTATTAACCTTGCAAAAAAACATGAAAAGCCTAACCCAATGAAAGGCGTTGCTGGCGGTATCGTTGCTAAGGAAATGCCGATTCAAGCATCTAATGTTGCCCTGTTTAATGCGGCAACTGAAAAAGCTGACCGAGTAGGCTATAAGGTTTTAAAAGACGGTCGTAAGATTCGTGTTTATAAGTCTAACGGCGAAGCTGTTCAAGCTTAAGTGAGTAAATAGGATAAATTATGGCACGCTTAAAACAATATTATAATGAGTCAGTTGTTAAAGAAATGACTGAAAAATTTGGTTATACCTCAGTAATGCAGGTGCCAAGAATCGAAAAAATCACACTTAATATGGGTGTTGGTGAAGCAGTCGCAGATAAAAAAGTAATGGAACACGCAGTTAGCGATATGGAAAAAATTGCTGGTCAAAAAGCAATTGTGACTAAAGCTAAAAAATCAGTTGCTGCTTTTAAAATTCGTGACGATTACCCGGTTGGATGTAAAGTTACACTGCGTCGTGAGCGTATGTATGAGTTTTTTGATCGCTTGGTAACTGTTTCGATTCCACGTATTAGAGATTTCCGCGGTTTATCTGCTAAGTCTTTTGACGGTCGCGGCAATTACAATATGGGTGTTAAAGAACAAATCATTTTCCCTGAAATTGATTACGATAAAATCGATGCAATACGTGGTATGAACATTACGATTACTACGACCGCAAAAACTGACGAAGAAGCTAAAGCATTGCTTTCTGCGTTTAACTTTCCTTTTAGAGGTTAAGACATGGCAAAAACATGTATGACAGAGCGTGAGATTAAGCGACGCGCTACAGTAAAAAAATTCGCTGCTAAACGTACTGCGTTAACAACAATTATCAACGATCAAAGCGTTAGTGTTGAAGAGCAACGTGAGGCGCGCTTGAAATTGCAAGCTTTACCACGTAATTCAAGCCCTGTGCGTTTACGTAATCGTTGTGCGCTTACTGGCCGTCCTCGTGGCGTGTTTAGTAAATTTGGAATTGGACGTAGTAAATTGCGTGACTTGATGATGGCTGGCCAAGTGCCAGGCGTTACTAAGGCAAGCTGGTAAATAAGGAACAGATCTATGAGTATGAGTGATCCAATTGCCGACATGTTAACGCGGATTCGCAATGCGCAAAGTGTTAATAAGATTTCGGTATCAATGCCAGCATCTAAAGTAAAAGGTGCTATTGCTAATGTGTTGAAGGATGAAGGTTATATTGAAGACTTTCATATTGATGCAAATAATGGCAAGCCATTGTTAAATATTAGTCTTAAATATTATGCTGGCCGCCCAGTAATTGAAAAAATTGAGCGTGTGAGTAAACCTGGTTTGCGTGTTTACAAAAGCGGGCAAAATATACCTAAGGTAATGAATGGTCTTGGTGTGACAATTGTGTCTACATCCAAGGGTGTAATGACAGATCGTAAAGCGCAAGCTGCTGGTATCGGCGGCGAGCTACTTTGCGTAGTGGCTTAAGGAGAAGCAGATGTCACGTGTTGCTAAAAATCCAGTAGTCATTCCAGCTAAGGTTGACGTAGTGTTGAGCGCAAATAGCATTGCTGTTAGCGGACCTTTAGGAAAATTGTCTCATCCATTAACTAGTGCGGTTAACTTAAATCGCGATGGTGAAACTATTACTTTTACAGCATCAAGCAGCGATGCACATGCAAGAGCAATGTCAGGGACTTTACGTTCTTTAGTTGCTAACATGGTGCGTGGTGTATCAGAAGGTTTTACACGTAAATTGACTTTAGTTGGTGTTGGTTATAAAGCACAAGCGCAAGGTCAAATGCTAAATTTGGAATTGGGTTATTCACATCCAATCAGCCATAAAATGCCTGAAGGTGTCACTGTAAAAACAGCGACGCCAACAGAAATTGAATTAACAGGTGCTGATAAACAAGTTATCGGTCAAGTGGCTGCACAAATACGTGCATATCGTAAGCCTGAGCCTTACAAGGGCAAGGGTGTTCGTTACTCTGATGAAGTCGTTCAGATTAAAGAATCTAAGAAAAAATAGCAGTAATTTAAGAAATAAAGGCTAAATATGACTACAGTAAATAATCGCTTGCGCCGTGCACGTAAAACTCGTGCCATTATCGCCGGGCAATCTGTAACGCGCTTAAGCGTGCATCGTACAAACTTACATATCTATGCACAAATTGTTGATGCATCAGGTGAGAAAGTGATTGTAAGTGCTTCTACAGTAGAAGCAGAAGTACGTAAAGCAGTTAAGAATGGCGGTAACGTTGAAGCGGCTGCTGTTATTGGCAAACGTATTGCAGAAAAAGCGAAAAAAGCAGGTATTTCTACAGTAGCTTTTGATCGTTCAGGCAATAAATATCATGGTCGCATTCAAGCGTTGGCAGAAGCTGCGCGTGAAAATGGTCTGTCATTTTAA
Source organism: Methylophilaceae bacterium (assembly GCA_041612255.1). GTDB lineage: Bacteria > Pseudomonadota > Gammaproteobacteria > Burkholderiales > Methylophilaceae. The sequence continues at coordinate 8,154 of JBFJJN010000001.1, forward strand.
TAAGCGAGAATAGATTATGGCTAAAAGTTTTGAGCAACAAGCACAGCAAACAGATGGTTTGCGTGAAAAAATGATTACCGTTAACCGTGTAAGTAAAACGGTAAAAGGCGGACGCATTATGAGCTTTGCTGCACTGAGCGTTGTCGGTGATGGCGACGGTAGTGTCGGCATGGGTAAAGGTAAGGCACGTGAAGTGCCAACCGCAGTACAAAAAGCAATGGATGAAGCTCGTCGTGAAATGGTTAAAGTTAATCTAAACAACGGAACACTTCATCACACTGTAGTTGGTCGTTTCGGCGCTGCTAAAGTGCTAATCCAACCAGCACCTGAAGGTACCGGTATTATTGCTGGTGGTGCAATGCGTGCGATTTTTGAAGTGATGGGCATTACCAATGTAACTGCAAAATGCATCGGTTCAGCCAATCCATACAATGTCGTTCGTGCTACATTAAATGGTTTAGAAGCAATGAATACGCCTTCGGACGTCGCTGCTAAACGTGGTAAATCAGTTGAAGAGATTAGAGGCTAACAAATGGCTAAAGCAAAAAAAGATACTGGCGCTACTGTTAAAGTAACCTTGGTTAAAAGCATCATCGGTAGACTAGAGTCTCATCGTGCAACCGTTAAAGGTTTAGGTTTGCGTCGTATGCACCATACAGTCGAGTTGCAAGATACTCCGGCTATACGTGGCATGATTAACAAAGTCAACTATCTATTAAAGGTAGAGGGATAATGGAATTAAATACAATTAAGCCTGCAGAAGGCGCTAAAAAAGCAGCTCGTCGTGTTGGTCGCGGTATTGGATCTGGATTAGGTAAAACTGGCGGTCGTGGCCATAAAGGTCAACATTCACGTTCAGGTGCAACACACCGTGTTGGTTTTGAAGGTGGTCAAATGCCTTTGCAACGTCGCTTGCCTAAACGTGGTTTTAAATCGATGACTAAAGCAGATACTGCTCACGTACGTACCAGTGAGCTGTTAGGTTTAGACGCTAAAGTAATTGATTTATTAGCTTTGAAAGAAGCAAAAATCATTTCTGGTCGCGTTAAAGCAGCGAAAGTATTTCTATCTGGTGAATTGACTGAAAAATTACAAGTGCAAGGTTTGTTGCTAACAAAAGGCGCACGTGCAGCAATTGTAAGTGCTGGCGGTAAAGTCGTAGAAGCTTAAGAGAAAATAATTGGCACAAGATAATCTATTAAAGTCTTTTGGAAAAATGAACGAGCTTAAAAGTCGTTTATGGTTTGTATTAGGTGCTTTGGTTGTATTTCGTTTAGGTTCACATATTCCTGTTCCAGGTATTGACCCGACTGTGTTGAAGCAACTCTTTGATTCCCAGAGTGGTGGGATTTTAGGTATGTTCAATATGTTTTCAGGCGGCTCGCTTGAGCGTTTTGCGATATTTGCACTTGGTATTATGCCGTATATTTCAGCTTCAATTATTATGCAGTTATTAACGGTAGTTTCGCCAAAACTAGAGCAGTTGAAAAAAGATGGTGAAGCTGGTAGACGCGCAATAACAAAATACACGCGCTACGGAACAGTTGCATTAGCAACTTTCCAGGCGCTAGGTATTGCAATAGCATTTGAAGGTCAGGCTGGGTTAGTAATTGACCCAGGCATGTCATTTAGATTGATTACTGTTGTAAGTTTAGTCGGCGGCACGATGTTTTTAATGTGGCTTGGTGAGCAAATTACTGAACGTGGTATTGGTAATGGTATTTCTATTATCATCTTTGCGGGTATTGTTGCTGGGTTGCCTAGAGCGATCGGCAGTACATTGGAATTAGCACGGACAGGTGCTTTCTCAATTCCATTAGTTGTATTTTTGTTTGTAATGGTTATTTTAGTCACTGCATTAGTTGTATTTGTAGAGCGCGGACAGCGTAAAATTACAGTCAACTATGCCAAACGCCAAGTTGGTAATAAAGTAATGGGCGGTCAAACGACGCATCTGCCATTGAAACTGAACATGGCTGGTGTGATACCACCAATTTTTGCATCAAGTATTATTTTGTTCCCAGCTTCCCTTGCAGGCTGGTTTGGTAGTAGTGAAAGCATGTATTGGTTGAAAGATTTGTCGAGCGCAATTTCTCCAGGTCAACCAATTTATATTTTGTTATTTGCATCTGCTATATTGTTTTTCTGTTTCTTTTACACAGCGTTGGTATTCAACCCTAAAGAAACCGCTGACAATTTGAAGAAAAGTGGTGCGTTTGTTCCTGGTATTCGTCCAGGTGAGCAGACTGCAAAATACATTGACAAGATTATGGGTAGATTGACATTGATTGGCGCCGTTTACATTACCTTGGTTTGTTTATTGCCAGAGTTTTTGAGTTTGAAATTTAATACGCCGTTTTATTTTGGTGGTACTTCATTGTTGATTATCGTTGTTGTCACAATGGATTTTATGGCACAAGTGCAATCACACCTGATGTCACACCAATATGAAGGATTGTTGAAGAAAGCCAACTTTAAAGGTGGCGCAACAACGCGATAAGGTTTAAGCGTAGGAATATAGGGCGTGAGATAGCTTCACGTGAAGAATTTTAAGTTTTAGTTGTTTGAAGAGGTTAATTATGAGAGTTCGTGCATCAGTTAAAAAATTATGCCGCCACTGTAAAACAGTACGTCGCCGTGGTGTATTACGTGTTATTTGTACAGATCCGCGTCATAAGCAACGTCAAGGATAGTGTTTTAATCTAGCCTTGTTTTATTTGAAAAACAAAGTGCAAACTGTTAGAATGCAAGGCTTTTTTTATTTGGTCGCTTCCGTAAAAAGCGATTCATTTTGGAGTTAAGAGTATGGCTCGTATTGCTGGGGTAAATGTCCCAAATCATAAACATACAGAAATCGCATTAACGGCGATTTATGGTATCGGAAAAATGACTGCAAAAAGCATTTGTGCTGCTGCAGGCGTTGCAACAACTGCAAAAGTGAAAGACTTGAACGATGCAGAAGTTGAGAAGCTTCGTGAAGAAGTTGCAAAATTCACTGTTGAAGGTGACTTGCGTCGTGAAGTGACAATGAATATTAAACGTTTGATGGATTTGGGTTGCTACCGTGGTGTGCGTCACCGTCGTGGTTTGCCAGTCCGTGGACAGCGCACTAAAACAAATGCGCGTACACGTAAAGGCCCTATTAAGCCAATTAAGCAATCTAAATAACATTAAGTTAAGTTTTTTAAAAATTATTTGTAAGGACAGTACAACATGGCAAAAGCTAATGTACGCGTAAGAAAAAAGGTTAAGAAGAATATTGCAGAGGGTGTTGCCCACGTGCATGCTTCATTTAACAATACCATTATTACGATTACCGACCGTCAAGGCAATGCCTTGTCATGGGCGACTTCTGGTGGACAAGGTTTTAAAGGTTCACGCAAAAGTACTCCTTTTGCTGCACAAGTAGCGGCAGAAGTTGCTGGTAAATCAGCACAAGAGAATGGTGTGAAGAATCTAGAAGTACGCATTAAAGGCCCAGGCCCAGGTCGTGAATCTGCTGTCCGTGCGCTAAATGCTGCTGGTTTTAAAATTACCAGCATTACTGATGTGACGCCTGTGCCGCACAATGGCTGTCGCCCACCTAAAAAACGTCGCATTTAAGCGAAAAAAGATTACTGGAGAAATATCTTGGCTAGAAACTTAGATCCTAAATGCCGTCAGTGTCGTCGCGAAGGCGAGAAGTTGTTTTTAAAAGCTGAAAAATGCTTTACTGATAAATGTGCAATTGAAAAACGTAACTTCCCACCTGGTCAACATGGTCAACGTCGTGCTTCACGTTTGTCTGATTATGGTGTTCAGTTACGTGAGAAACAAAAAGTACGTCGTATTTACGGCGTATTAGAAAAGCAATTCCGTAGCTACTACGCTGAAGCTGATCGTAGAAAAGGCGTTGCTGGCGAAAACCTATTAAAATTACTAGAGTGCCGTTTAGATAACGTTGCCTATCGTATGGGTTTGGCTGGTTCACGTACAGAAGCGCGTCAAGTCGTTAAGCACAATTCGATTCTTGTAAATGGTAAACGTGTCAACATTCCTTCTTACCAAGTAAGAGCGGGTGATGTGGTTTCTGTTGCTGAAGCATCAAGAAAACAATTGCGTATTAAATCTGCTTTAGAAGCAGCTGGTGAACGTGGCTTCCCAGAATGGTTAGAGGTTGATGTTAAAGCGTTTACAGGCACATTTAAATCAGCGCCTCAACGTGATGACTTGCCTTCAACGATTAACGAATCATTGGTGGTTGAGCTGTATTCTAAATAATAGTTGTTTAGCAATACGCTTTTTATTAACCAATTAGGTCAAGGACTTTTATGCAAAGTAATCCTACAGAATACTTAAAGCCACGTGTAGTTAACGTGGAAGAAATAACGCCGCTCAGAGCGCGAGTGACATTAGAACCAATGGAACGTGGTTTTGGTTACACACTGGGTAACGCATTGCGTCGTGTATTGTTATCTTCAATTCCTGGCTTCGCAATTACAGAAGTAAAAATTGATGGTGTTGTACATGAGTACTCAACGATTGATGGCGTACAAGAAGATGTTGTTGATATTTTACTAAACCTTAAAGGTGTAGCACTAAAACTAAACAGCAAATCAGAAACGATTTTAACGTTAAATAAATCTGGTGAAGGTGTAGTTACTGCAGCTGACTTTAATACTGGTCATGATGCAGAAATCGTTAATCCAGACCATGTAATTGCACATTTAACTAAAGGTGGAGCACTTAACCTAGAAGTTAAAGTTGAAATGGGTCGTGGTTATCAACCTGTTCCAGCAAGAACAAAAGTGAATCAAGAAGATCGTACACTTGGCTTTATTATGGTTGACGCTTCATTTAGTCCAATTAACAAAGTTAGCTATCAAGTTGAAAGTGCACGCGTTGAACAACGTACTGACTTAGATAAACTAATTATGGATGTTGAAACAAATGGTATTGTGGATCCTGAACAAGCGATTCGTGATGCAGCAGCAATATTAATTGGTCAACTTTCTGTCTTTGCAAATCTTGAGGGTGCGCCAACAGAAGAGGAAGCAGCAGCAGCGCCACAAGTTGATCCTATTCTATTGCGTCCAGTTGATGATTTAGAATTAACCGTGCGTTCAGCAAACTGCTTAAAAGCAGAAAATATTTTCTACATTGGTGATTTAATCCAACGTTCTGAAAATGAATTGTTGAAAGCGCCTAACTTAGGTCGTAAATCACTGAATGAAATTAAAGATGTATTAGCTTCAAAAGGTCTAACATTAGGCATGAAGTTAGAAAGTTGGCCACCAGTTGGTCTTGAAAAAGCTTAAAAGCTTAATTTTAAAAGTTTAAGGAAGTTACTATGCGTCACGGTAATCAAAATAGAAAATTAAATCGTACGAGCAGCCATCGAGCAGCTATGTTTCGTAACATGTCAGTATCATTGCTTCGTCACGAAGTAATTAGAACAACGTTACCAAAAGCAAAAGAGTTGCGTAAATATGCAGAACCTCTTATTACTTTAGGTAAAGAGGCAACTTTGGCAAATCGTCGCCTAGCTTTCAGCCGTTTACGTGATCGCGATATTGTTGGTAAACTGTTTAGTGAATTAGGTCCACGTTACCTTGAGCGTAAGGGTGGTTATCTACGTATTCTAAAATGCGGTTTCCGTAATGGAGATAATGCACCAATGGCATTTGTTGAATTGGTCGGACGTCCTGAAGTTGCTGAAGTAGTAACTGCAGACTAACGCTATAAAATAGATGAACAAAAAAGCCAGCTAAATGCTGGCTTTTTTGTTTTGATTTGCTTGTTTACGCATTAATGAACGCACGTATCTGTTGAAAATTAAAGGGCCAGTCTAATTCAGAACCACTATTGTTTACCCGTTGTAACACTGGGATTCTTGTTCCATACAAGTTAATTAGCTCTTCATTATCAGCAATTTCGATAAAATTTATCGTGATATTTTCTACTGAGGTTAGGAGTTCTGCTGCTTGTTCGCATAGATGACAATTGGATGTGGTATAAAGATTTAATTGGATTAAAGTAGGCATTTGATTTGGGAAAAGTTAAAAACACTTCATAATAACGGTTAATGTAATTACTGTTATAACACAAGGTAGTGATGGCGGATATTCAAGAGTCAAAAGACAGGTTAAGCGAGACACTGGATCAGGTGGTTTCTTTATTGAAGAAACACCAGTTAGTGGAAAATCTTGTGCACAAGCAAGAAATGCTCAAGCACGACCTTATCGAGACAATTGTTCATCGGCAAAATAAAATGGAGTTGCAGAATATTTTAAATAATCTGCATCCAGCTGATGTCGCTCACATTTTAGAAGCCTTACCCCTTGATGACCGTCTCTATCTATGGGATTTAGTTAAAGTTGATCGCGATGGAGATATTCTTTTAGAGGTGTCAGATGCGGTTAGGCAAACACTTATTGCCGATATGGATAGCGAAGAGTTGCTCGCCGCAGCAGAAAAGTTAGGTACAGATGAGTTAGCTGATCTGGCACCAGATTTACCAAAAGATGTTTTGCAAGAGCTGATGGAAGGTTTGGATGCGTTCAATCGAGAGCGTTTGCAATCTGCACTTTCTTATCCAGAAGACACAGTTGGTGCTTTAATGGATTTCGATATTGTGACAGTGCGTGAAGATATTACGCTAGAAGTTGCTTTGCGTTATCTTCGTCGACTTGATGTATTGCCTGATCATACAGATAAAATCTTTGTGATAGATCGACATGACGTAATTAAAGGCGTATTGCCGATTACAACAATACTGGTCAACGACTTAGATGAGACGGTCGAAAATGTGATGGCGGCAGATGTGGTGCTATTCCATCCAGAAGATGTAGCAGATGACGCTGCAAAGGCATTCGAGCGATATGATTTAGTTACCGCCCCTGTTGTTGATAAAAATAACAAACTAGTTGGACGCTTAACTGTGAATGAGGTCATGGATTATCTTCGTGAAGAATCTGATTCGGATAGGCTCTCAATGGCCGGCCTGCGTGAGGAGGAAGACTTTTTCTCAAGTGTGTGGGCATCCGTACAAAACCGTTGGGCTTGGTTAGCAATAAACTTGGTGACTGCTTTAATAGCCTCGCGCGTGATTGGTTTATTTGAGAACTCTATTGGTAAAGTTGTTGCACTGGCAGCGTTGATGCCAATTGTTGCAGGTATCGGCGGTAACTCGGGTAATCAAACAACAACAATGATTGTACGCGGATTGGCGCTAGGACAAATATCAGGCAGCAATATGCGCTCACAAGTGAGTAAAGAGCTAGGAGTTGCACTAGTTAATGGTTTAATCTGGGGCGGCGTATTAGGTGTGATCACCTATGCATTGTATAGAGACTACCGCTTGAGTTTAGTGATGACTGCAGCCATTACCCTTAACTTGTTATTAGCGGCGCTCATGGGCGTTGTTATTCCATTGGTCATGAACAAGTTTGGTAAAGATCCTGCGGTGGGCTCTAGTGTATTAATTACTGCAATGACAGACAGTGGTGGATTCTTTATCTTTTTAGGGTTGGCGACAATCTTTTTACTTTAATAATGATGCGCAAAGTAGACGTAAAAAAACCCGCTTATGCGGGTTTTTTATTAACAAATCAAAAAACTATTTGATTTTGTTTTCTTTATACATAACATGTTTACGAACCACTGGATCGAATTTCTTCATCTCCATTTTTTCTGGCATCGTACGTTTGTTTTTAGTCGTGGTATAAAAATGACCTGTACCAGCACTTGACTCTAATTTAATTTTTTCGCGCATCGTAATACTCCTTAGATTTTTTCACCAGCAGCGCGCAGTTTAGCGAGTACTGAATCAATGCCGTTCTTGTCGATTGTGCGTAAGGCAGCATTTGTAATACGCATGCTTATCCAACGATTTTCACTCTCAACCCAGAATTTACGGTTTTGTAAATTCGGCAAGAAACGACGTCTTGTTTTATTATGTGCGTGAGAAACATTGTTACCCACCATTGGCTTCTTACCTGTTACCTGACATACACGTGCCATGGCTATCTCCAAATACTTTGTCTTTTCAGAAAGACGGCAATTATAGTAGAAAGACTCACCTTATTCAACTCTTAAATACAGATTTATTATAAATAATCTGTATTTAATGTTTACCTGTGCTGCCAAAGCCGCCTTCACCACGGTCTGTCTCGATGAATTCATCTACAAGATGAAATTCTGCCTGCACAACAGGGACGATAACGAGTTGCGCAATACGCTCCATTGGGTTCAGAATAAAGGGTTCTTTACTACGATTCCAGCAAGAAACTAAGAGTTGACCTTGATAGTCTGAATCGATTAATCCCACTAGATTGCCAAGAACGATACCATGCTTATGACCCAAGCCTGAGCGCGGTAATATCAATGCGGCATGGTAAGTGTTATCAATATGAATAGCAATGCCGGTTGGAATCATGACGGTTTCACCAGGTTGTATCGTCTGAGTTTCCTCGGTGCAAGCACGCAAATCTAGGCCTGCTGAACCTTTGGTGGCATAACTAGGCATCATATTGCGAATGCGGCTATCGAGAATTTTCAAATCGACATTAATAGACATAGCAGTTTCTTTGCATAAAGATAAGGTGTTATTAAACACTAAATATAAATGAAAATCACTAGATAACAAAAAAGCTAGTTTGTAAGGCTGGCTGAAAAAGTAATGCGCTTTATTTAGAATTGGTAGTTAGCACTCAGACCTAATAGATAGTTACGATCGGTAGATGGCTCAAAAAAGCGTGAATTACCATCATTGATGCGGACTGAGCCGATATAATCTTTATCAAACATGTTTTCAACACGGACATACTGTTTAAAATGCCAATCTGCATAATGCTGTTCAAACCCAGCTCTCAGGTTAAAGATAGTGTATGAAGGTGCAGTATCTGAGTTTCCATCATCCACATAGATTTTACTGTTATGTCGACCTTCTAGCGCAGTGAAAAAACCAACGGGAATATGTTTCCACGCGATTTCGCCATAAATTTGACTGCGGTAAGTGCCTGGAATGCGATTGCCTGATTCAATCAGGCCTGATGCGCTATTAAAATCAGTATCGAATTTGGCATTAAGTAAAGTATAAGCAAAGTAGGTGGAGAAATTATTATCCAATTTAGAGTCAAGTGAGAACTCAATGCCGTTACGTTTTGTTTTACCAGCATTCGTAAATACACTTCGGCCACCGCCACTTAAACTAGCTACAATTTCATCATTGGTATTAACTTGAAATAAAGTGATATTGGCTAGTGTATCATCCGTAAGAAAAGCTTTTGCACCAATTTCGAAATTTTCACTTTCACTGGGATTTAAATCCAAGTTAGGTGTTGCTGTAGGAGCTAAGGAGTTAAAGCCAGCCTCAATAAATGTGGGTGTTTCAAATCCTTTACCATAATTTGCATAAAGGTTGAGACGGGGATTCAATTTCCATAGCGCGCCGATTATAGGCGTTGTTTTGTTGTACTGTACGTTCCCGCTATTGTCTCCATTAGAGTTAAGCCCTGTTGTAAAATTATCCTTGATTTTCAGGTTGACTTTGGTTCTGCGTAAGCCAGCATGGATATCAATGTAGTCTGTTGGAGATAACTTTGCTTGAATATAACGATCAAAATTACTGGAAATATTTTCCTCATCACGATTGAGCCGAGTAGCAAATGAAATTGGACGTTTTACGCCATTGATTGCATTAATATCTAGACGGTCATCAGTAGATTTTCCATAATTGATACCTAAGCTAATGTTATAAGGCATACTGGCAATATTGCCTTTGTTATTCCATCGCAAATCCACACCATAAAACTCTCTCGAAATTTCACTTGCACGACCGACGGCGCTAGTTGGACTTATCGAAAGATATTGCTCATTTTCTCGCGCACCAATATAAGTAATTAAGTTAAGTGAGCTATTTTCATTAAGTCGATGATCTAAGTTAAAACCGACCTGCGTATGGCTTCTAGATACTCTGGTATCTGCAGTAATTGCACTGTTAGACACGCCTTCTGGATCATCGAAAGCTGAAGGAGCATTGGCATCTGCACTTCGCGGCAGTCCTAATGGATCTTGTGCCGTTTGATCAAACCAGTTAATTAAAGTGGTCAGTTTAGTGTCATCGCTGATATTAAATTTGAATTTAGCAGTTGCTTGTTCTTTTTTTCCAGAATTTTGTGCTCTATAACCATCTGTTTCAAAATTGGATGCATTAAATAAATACTCAACGCCATCAGCATTGCCTGCAGCATTTAGAATTTGGCGTTTAGTGCCGTAGCTGCCGAACATCACAGTGCCGCCTACTTCAGGTCTTTTTGGCGCATCTTCTGTAAACATTTGAATCACGCCGCCAGAAGAGTTGCCATACAGTGCTGAGAATGGACCGCGCATCACTTCGATGCTTTTGATAGCCGATAAGTCAACAACGCCAGGCTGGCCTTGTCCATCTGGCATGGTAAGAGGAATGCCGTCAACATACACTCTTACGCCTCGAACACCAAATGCCGAGCGAGAACCAAAGCCGCGAGAGGAGATTTGTGGATCTTGCGCTTGGTTATTTCGGTTTTGGGCAGTAATGCCAGGTACGCGAATCAAGCTTTCAGATAACGTCATCTGTAGTTGACCATCTTGAATATCTTTTTTCGTGACAACATCAATCGCAACAGGCAAATCAAAACTATTTTGTTCTGTTCTTGTTGCCGTGGTAACGATTGGGGCTAATTGAATGATGGTTTCTTCTGATACTTCCGCTGCAATAACAGTTTGTGGTAAGTGGCATGCCATGAGGGCTAGCGCTAATGTTGTTAATTTAAGTTCGTGATGTGCCATGATAATAACGCTAGAGTGTAAGAGGCGCCATTTTACTGAATCTCAGTCAGCGCGCCATCATCATTTTCATTAAATGAGAAGAGGATGGAGGCACTGATTACAAAAGGCTTTGCATGTGTTGCAATATTTGGATGGCGACAGTCTCTTTGGAAGATTTTGGCAAAGGATGATTGCCGTTATCGTCGATAAGGGTCACATGATTATGATCGCTGCCGATTGCAGAGGATACTTCGTTGGCAACGATTAATGGTATTTTCTTAGCGATACGTTTTTGCGCAGCATACGCAATCACATTCTCGCTTTCAGCCGCAAAGCCAACGCAGAACGGCGGATTTAACAAGTTGGCGACATCGGCTAAAATATCTTGATTACGTTTTAAAGTTAAAGTGAGCGAGTCGGCAGTTTTTTTTATTTTTTGATTGGCAATTTCATCAGGCGCATAATCGGCAACGGCTGCTACACCAATAAAAATATCTTGTAATTGAATGCTTTCCATCACCTTAGCGTGCATCGCGCTGGCACTGGTTATGTATTGGGTATTGACATTCATTGGTGGGTGTAAATGACTAATACCACTTACTAACGTCACTTCAGCGCCCATATTGGCGGCTGCTTGCGCGAGCGCATAACCCATTTTCCCGCTACTTAAATTAGTAATGCCGCGAACAGGATCAATCATTTCCATCGTCGCGCCTGCGGTGATTAATATTTTCTTGCCAGCTAATATCTTTGGCGTGAAATGCGCTTTAACGTGCGCCAGTAATTCTTGAGCTTCCAACATGCGCCCATCACCTGTTTCTCCACAGGCTTGTTCGCCATTGCCTGGACCAAGCAATGTAATATTATCGGCTTTCAATTGGATAAAATTACGCTGCGTAGCTGGATTTTCCCACATTTGTTTGTTCATCGCTGGAGCAACAAGCAACGGACAATCTCGCGCTAAACACAGGGTAGAAAGTAAATCGTCTGCACGACCATGCAATAACTTTGCAACAAATTCAGCGGAAGCTGGTGCGATTAAAATCGCATCTGCTTCGCGGCTGAGTTCAATATGTGGCATGCCATTATCAATACTGCTATCCCACATACCAACATATACAGGCTTGCCAGATAGCGCTTGCATGGTCATTGGTGTAATGAATTTTGTCGCAGCCTCAGTCATCACGACTTGCACGCTGATATTCGATTTAATCAACAAGCGCACCAGCTCGGCTGCTTTATAAGCTGCAATGCCACCAGTAATGCCCAATACTAAAGATTTATTTTTTTGCATAGGTGTTTTAGATGTATGTTTTTATATAGTTTTATATATTAGCTCAGTTACATTATTATCATGCATGACAGCGTGTTAACATTTTAATATGAAACAGGACTAATCAGCTTAAAACCATGTGGAAACTGTTAAGAATCAGTATTTTATTGCTTATTTTAGGCGTTGTTATACAGCAAACGGTCTTAGAAAAAGCAGATTTGGATTGGCAAGATAATTTTTATGTTGCGCTATATCCTGTGAATGCGGATGGTAGTGAAAACGTAGCGCGCTATATTAATGGCTTAACGCAAGACGATTTTGCGCCCATAGAAAGCTTCTTTACTGAAGAAGCGGCGCGTTTTTCAATCAATATGCGGCGACCTATCGCGATTGAGTTAGGTGGTGTGGTAAAACAAGTGCCACCGCCTCCACCAAATATTAACAATATATTTCAAACCATATTATGGAGCCTCAGTTTCCGTTGGTTTGCTTGGGAAAATAGTCCTGCAGTGCCAGTGATGCCTGATATTCGGCTTTATTTATTATATTACGACGCGAGTGCGCATGAAGTGTTGTCGCATTCGACGGCGCTGAATAAAGGCCGCATTGGCCGAGTGAATTTGTTTGCTGATGAAGCGCATGCGCAGCAAAATTTGGTGATTACCGCGCATGAGTTATTGCATACCTTAACTGCAACGGATAAGTATGATTTGCAATCTGGTCTACCTATTTATCCAGATGGTTATGCGGATCCAGATAAGCAGCCGCGCTATCCACAATATTATGCTGAGCTGATGGGTGGTTATGTGCCAATCAGTGAAAGTAAAAAGAAGATTCCAGCCAGTCTTAATCAAGTGTTAATTGGCTTCACAACGGCAAAGGAGATTGGCTGGATAAAATAGTAAGCGATTTAAATAGTTAGCTCTAAATAAAAAGTATAAAAATACTCGTTAAAAAGAAAGAAGAAAAATAATGGCGATTACAGATTGGCCTGCCAACGAGCGGCCGCGAGAAAAATTAATGGAATGTGGTGTACAAGCACTGTCGGACGCTGAGCTATTAGCCATCTTTTTAAGAGTTGGTGTAGTGGGTAAAAGTGCAGTAGATTTGGCGCGAGATTTATTAACACAGTTTGGCAGTTTAAATGGCGTGTATGCGGCTTCTGCCAAAGAAATTAGCTTGGTGCACGGTATTGGTATGAGTAAATATGCGCAGTTGCAGGCCGTGTTTGAAATGAGCCGCCGTGCGTTGAGTGAGCAAATAAGCGCGCGCGATATATTAAGTTCGCCGCAGTTGGTGCGAGATTACTTAAAGTTAAAACTTGCTAATCAATTAAAAGAAATTTTTGTCGTTTTATTTTTAGATGCACAAAATCGCTTAGTGGCGACAGAGGATATGTTCACTGGCACGCTCACGCAAACTAGTGTGTATCCGCGAGAAGTCGTCAAACGTGCGCTACATTACAATGCAGCATCGGTGATGTTTGCGCATAATCATCCTTCGGGTGTAGCCAAGCAAAGCCATGCGGATGAAATGATTACGCAGGAGCTGAAAAAAGCGCTCGCTCTCGTCGATGTGCGCGTATTAGATCACTTTATTGTGGCAGGTAATGAAACGCTGTCATTTGTAGAAATTGGTTTATTATGAGAATGTGATAAAAGTAGCAGTGAAACAGCAAGTTATAATGCCAAAACCCAAAAAAGAATCGATTAAAAAATGATGCAGAAATTATTAAAATCAATCACTTGGTTTGCAGTTGCCTTGTTGGGTGCCTATGCGCTATCGGGCATTGCACTTAATCGTGGCGAGAGTATAAATGCCATTTGGATGGTGACAGCCGCAGCTTGTATTTATGCCATTGCTTATCGATTTTACGCAGCATGGATAGCCGCAAAAGTGTTGACGATTGATGAAACGCGCGCAACGCCAGCAGAGCGATTAGACAATGGGCGCGATTTTTTACCGACCAATAAATGGATAGTGTTCGGTCATCATTTTGCTGCAATATCTGGCCCAGGTCCATTGATTGGCCCTACGTTGGCAGCGCAGTTTGGCTATTTGCCAGGCACTTTATGGATATTAATTGGAGCTGTGTTAGGCGGCGCTGTGCAGGATATGGTGGTTTTGTTTTTCTCTACTCGACGCAATGGCCGTAGTTTGGGTCAAATGGCGCGAGATGAGATAGGATCAATTGGTGGCACCGCTGCGCTAATTGGGACCTTTATGATCATGATTATCCTCATTGCCGTATTGGGTTTAGTTGTTGTCAACGCCATGAAGCATAGCCCTTGGGCAACCTCAACCATTGCTGCAACGATACCGATTGCGATGATAGTGGGTCTTTACATTCGTCATATTCGCCCAGGTAGGGTATTAGAAGCCTCGGTAATCGGTGCCACCTTATTGCTGTTCTCTGTATTTGCTGGTGGCTGGATTGATCACAATGCAAGTTTGCGTACGTTCTTCGATCACGATGGTTTGACGTTGGCATACGCGATTATTGTGTATGGTTTTGCCGCAGCCGTATTGCCAGTTTGGTTGCTACTTGCGCCGCGTGATTACTTGTCTACTTTTATGAAGCTAGGCACAATATTTTTATTAGCTGTTGCAATTGTTGTGTTGCAGCCGGAAATTCATATGCCAGCTGTTACCCAGTTTATCGATGGAAGTGGCCCTATCTTTGGCGGCAAGCTATTTCCATTTGTTTTTATCACTATTGCTTGTGGCGCTGTTTCTGGATTCCATGCCTTAATTGCTTCTGGTACGACGCCAAAATTGATTGCCAATGAGCGCGACATTCGCATGATTGGTTATGGCGGCATGTTGCTAGAGAGTTTTGTGGCAATGATGGCGATGATTGCCGCAACAGTGTTAGAACCTGGCGTATTTTTTGCAATTAACAGCCCCGCAGGTGTGGTGGGAAATACTGCGATAGAAGCGGTGGCGACCATTAATAGTTGGGGGTTTGCAGTTACAGTTGAACAAATGGAGCAGTTGGCAAAAGACATGGGAGAATCGACACTTTTTGCCAGAACTGGCGGTGCGCCCAGTTTGGCCGTCGGTATGGCGAGCATTTTTGCCAGCGCCTTTGGTAAGCACTTATTAGCCCTTTGGTATCATTTTGCCATTATGTTTGAGGCTTTGTTTATTCTCACAACTTTAGATGCCGGTACTCGCGTGGGCCGCTTTATGTTGCAAGATATTTTAGGTAATTTCAATCAAAAACTCGGTGAAACTTCCTATATGCCATCCGTCATTTTAACCAGTAGTTTCGTGGTGGCTGGTTGGGGCTATTTCTTATATATCGGCGTGATTGACCCCAACGGCGGCGTTAATATTTTATGGCCATTATTCGGTATCGCTAATCAGATGTTAGCTGCGATTGCCTTGTGTGTCGCAACTAGTATTCTTATTAAATCAGGCAAAGCCAAATACGCTTGGGTCACTGGTTTGCCATTGACTTGGTTAATTATTATTACCACTAGTGCCGCTTATGAAAAAATATTCAGTGATGATATTCGGGTTGGATTCTTTGCTGCAGCTAACCATCTTAGTACGCAATTGCTCAATGGTGAGCTCAATGCTGAAAAGGCGGCAGTAGCGCCACAACTCATCTTCAATCAGCATTTAGATGCTTATCTCACCATGTTTTTTGTCGTTGTACTATGGATAGTAGTGATTGATATGGTGAATATTTCGCGCCGATATTTACAAGGCAAAAACGTATTGGGTTCAAGTGAGGCGCCTTATGTGAAAACGGCTTTGGAATAGCGGGTGTTTAACTTTATTAAACAATTTAAGTTTAAACATTTTAGATTTAAACACTTGTGGCACATTATTCGCCAACTCTCAGGTGATGATGCCTATGAACGTTATTTAAAGCATCATGCTGAGTTTCATGCGTCCATGGTTGATGCACCACCTCCGTTGTCACGGAAAGCCTTTGTTAAACTGTGGCAAGACAGTAAATGGTCAGGCATTAACCGCTGTTGTTAATATGGTTCTCAGCTAATTACGCAAAGCGTTTTTGATACGATGCGCGCAGCATCCAAACGCCAACCAAGACCATAGGTAGACTTAACCACTGACCCATAGATAAACCTAACCCTAGTAAGCCTAAAAAGTCATCAGGTTGGCGTGTATATTCGACTAAAAATCTAAAACTGCCGTAGCCAATTAAAAATAGTGCAGAGATTGCACCGGTTGGTCTTTGTTTGCTCGAGAACCACCACAGTAGCATAAATAAGGCGATGCCTTCTAAAGCAAATTCATATAACTGAGAAGGATGGCGCACAAGATTATCCGCTTGCGGAAAAATCATGCCAAAACTGCCATCTGTTACACGTCCCCATAACTCGCCGTTAATAAAATTACCCATTCGACCTGCACCTAACCCAATCGGTACTAATGGCGCTATAAAGTCCATTGTTTTTAACCAAGGCTGAGGATATTTTTTATTGAATAAAAACATGGCAACGAGGACGCCTATAAACCCTCCATGAAAGCTCATGCCGCCTTGCCAGACCGCGAATATCTCAAGCGGATGATGAATAAAATAACTAGCTTGATAAAACACCACGTAACCTAGACGACCACCCAAAATTACGCCTAATGCACCATAAAACAACGCGTCATCAATCATGCTTTGGTTCCAGTTAAACCATGGTTTGTGTTTGATTTGATATTTGCCGAGTAATAAAAATCCCAAGAACCCCGTTAAATACATGAGTCCATACCAATGAATGCCAAATGAGCCTAGATGAATGGCGATTGGGTCAAATTGGGGGTGAGTCAAAATCATGAATATCCTTTGATTGTTTTGCTGGTGGTTTATGCAAATTATGAACGGTTAACGTAAATTATACGTGCTCAAATGAGTTGTGAATATAGTGACAACTGATTGGTTGATGGATTAACAATCATACGATTATCTCAAGTGATTACAGATATACCTTATCGAGTGAGAAGCTAGCATGATAAAGGCTGCATCAGTTAGAATAACACTTTAATTAGTTTATTAAGGTCTTCTTATGCCTCAGTATCGTTCTAGAACTACTACTCATGGCCGCAATATGGCTGGTGCACGCGCTTTATGGCGTGCTACAGGCATGAAAGATGGTGATTTTGATAAGCCAATCATCGCAGTTGCTAACTCATTTACTCAGTTTGTGCCAGGTCATGTGCATTTAAAAGATATGGGACAATTAGTTGCGCGCCAAATTGAAAAAGTGGGTGGTGTGGCTAAAGAGTTTAATACTATTGCGGTCGATGATGGGATTGCAATGGGGCATAGCGGTATGTTGTATAGCTTACCAAGCCGCGATCTTATTGCTGACTCTGTTGAATATATGGTGAATGCACATTGTGCGGATGCTTTAGTCTGCATTTCAAACTGTGACAAAATTACGCCTGGTATGCTGATGGCAGCCTTACGCTTAAATATTCCTGTGGTCTTTGTTTCAGGTGGGCCAATGGAGGCTGGCAAGGTTAACTGGCAGGGCGGCGAAACGAAAAAGTTAGATTTGGTCGATGCCATGGTGGCGGCTGCAGACAGTAATGTGTCTGATGCTGAATCTGATGAAATTGAACGCTCAGCATGTCCTACTTGTGGCTCATGTTCAGGTATGTTTACCGCTAACTCAATGAATTGCTTAACGGAAGCGCTTGGTTTGAGTTTGCCTGGTAATGGTTCGACACTAGCAACACATGGCGCACGTAAAGAATTATTCTTACAAGCTGGTCGTACCATTGTAGATTTAGCAAAACGCCATTATGAGCAAGATGACTACTCTGTATTACCACGCGCCATTGCGAATATAAAAGCGTTCGAAAATGCGATGGCATTAGATGTCTCTATGGGTGGCTCAACCAATACCGTTTTACATTTACTAGCTGCAGCACATGAAGCAGAGCTTGATTTTAAAATGGCCGATATCGATAAAATTTCACGCAGAGTGCCATGTTTAAGCAAAGTAGCGCCTGCAACTGACAAATATCATATGGAAGATGTCCATCGCGCAGGTGGCGTAATGGGTATTTTAGGTGAGTTGGACCGTGCAGGCGTGATTCATCGCGATACGCCAACGGTGCATAGCGCGACAATGGGCGATGCGCTTGATAAGTGGGATATTAAAGTGACGCAAGATGAGGACGTTAAAAAATTCTTCCGTGCTGCGCCAGGCGGTATTAGAACAACCATTGCTTTTTCACAAAGTATGCTTTATCCAACTTTAGATGATGATCGTGCTGAAGGCTGTATTCGTGATTTAGCGCATGCATATTCGTTAGATGGAGGCTTGGCTGTGTTGTACGGTAATATTGCTTTAGATGGTTGTATTGTCAAAACAGCAGGTGTCGATGAAAGTATTTTGAAGTTCACAGGCCGCGCACGCATTTTTGAATCACAAGATGCTTCAGTTGAGGCGATTCTTGCCGATAACATCATTGCAGGGGATGTCGTTGTTATTCGTTATGAAGGCCCACGTGGCGGCCCGGGTATGCAAGAAATGTTATATCCGACGTCGTATCTCAAGTCTAAAGGACTTGGCAAAGAATGTGCTTTATTAACGGATGGACGTTTCTCTGGAGGTACATCAGGTTTGAGCATTGGACATGCCTCACCTGAAGCGGCTGAAGGCGGCGCAATAGGGCTGGTAGAAGAGGGCGATACCATCGAAATTGATATTCCAAATCGGACGATTAATTTAAAGATTAGTGATGCAGTCTTATCGGAACGACGCAGCAAAATGGAAGCAAAGGGTAAAAGTGCATGGAAGCCAGTGCAACGAGAGCGTCATGTTTCTCCCGCCTTGCGCGCCTACGCGGCGATGAGCACCAGTGCGGCTTTTGGTGCAGTGCGAGATGTGTCGCAGATTGAAAAAGGATAAAGATGAATACAGAGGCAGCAATGTTAGAAGGTTTACCGTTAACGCAAAAGCGGCTCAAGTTGCACGCGCATGTTAATCAGACACAAGATGAATCTGGCATGCAATATTTGGAAATTGATAATCCATTATCAACCGCAAAAATTGCCTTGCAAGGTGCGCATGTGATGACATGGCAACCAAAGTTTTTGCCAGATCCTGTTTTATGGTTATCTAGCAATGCACGTTTTACTAAAGGGCGCTCAATTCGTGGCGGTGTGCCTATTTGCTGGCCATGGTTTGGCAACCATCCAACCAATAGCACATTTTGCCCGCATGGTTTTGCTCGCGTGATTCCATGGCGCATCATGGATATTGATGCTACGCCAACGGGGGCTACTCGCATTATTTTAATGATGCAGGTGACGGAAGAGACCAAACGTCAGTTATCTTACCCTTTTGAGCTGAGCATCGTGATTACCATTGGCCGTCGTTTACGTATTGATTTAGCAACCACTAATCTTGCTGACCATCCATTTGTCATTAGTGAGGCGCTTCATACGTATTTTAATGTGAGTGATATTGCTAATGTTGAAATTACAGGTATGCAAGATTGTGTATATGCTGATAAAAAAGTTAAATATGAACGTAGCGTGGAACATAATGCACTCACTTTTGATGATGCTGAGTATGATCGCGTTTATATTGATCATAGCAGTGATTGCGCGATTCACGATAAAGGTTATAACCGTATTATTCATGTCTCAAAATCAGGCAGTGATACCACTGTGGTTTGGAATCCAGGCGCAGAAAAAGTAGCACAAATGACAGATATGGGGGCAGAGAATGAGTGGCGTAAAACCATTTGTGTCGAAACCACGAATGCCTTGGATAATATGGTAGTGATTAATCCTAGCCGTAAGCATGTGTTAAGTGCAGAGTATTCCGTTGAAACCATGTGATTAAAAAATTGTTGATGACAGTCAACTTTTTAATGTTGTGTAACGTTGATGTATTAATTACAAATGTAAATTATTGAAGATTTATTAATTGTAGGTATGATACAGCTTGTAGGGAAGCGGTTCTTTTAGGCATTTAAGGAGATAACATGAAAGCGTTTTTAGTAATGATAGTAACTGCCAGCGCGTTAATAATGGCTGGCCAAGCAGCAGCAAATGAAGCGTTAGCAAAGAAAAGTGGTTGTTTAGCCTGCCATGGTGTAGATAAAAAAGTATTAGGCCCAGGCTTTAAGGATGTTGCAGCAAAATACAAAGGTGATGCGTCTGCTGAAGGTAAGTTAGTCACTAAAGTTAAAGCAGGTGGTAGTGGTGTTTGGGGTCCTATGCCAATGCCAGCTAATAGCCCACAAGTAAAAGATGCGGATATTCAAACGATTGTTAAATGGATATTGTCACTTTAATAGTGTGAGTTGATTGCACACTTAAAAAGCCAGCTTAAGCTGGCTTTTTTATTGGATTCACGGGTACATATAATAATATTTACTAAGCAATATTAAGTAAGTATAAAAATACCGAACAAATGGCTACTGGTGCAATGATGTTGTTAGCAATTCGCCAGAGGTTATACATTTTTGTAGTTAAGTCCAGCTCATCTTTAGAGTGTCGTTTTTTCATAAAGTAACCTGCAAAAATCGCCATGAGTAATCCACCTAAAGGCAACATGATAGTGCTGGTTAGTTTATCTAATGTATCGAAAATACCTAAGCCAAAGATGATTTTTACGTCTTGCCAAACATTGAACGATAGTAAAACGCTGATGCCAATTCCCCAGATGAAAATACCTAAACCAAGACACGCTTTTTGACGGCTAATACGTGTATTTTCTACAATCCATGCAATGGTGGGTTCTACCAATGAAATGGCAGAGGTTGAGGCAGCAAATGCGACTAGGATAAAGAATAAAACGCCAAAGAAGTTACCCCAAGGCATTTGGCCAAAAGCAATTGGTAGTGTTTTGAAAATAAGACCTGGTCCCTCGCTAGGATCTAAGTGGTTTGCAAAGACTAGTGCATAGATCGCTAGCCCGACCAATAAACCAAGTAGCGTATCTGCGATTGCAACGTAAATTGAAGTGCGTGAAATCGAAACATCTTTTTTTAAGTAAGAGCCATAGACCATGATAGAGCCCATGCCGATACTCAGAGAGAAAAAAGCATGACCCATGGCAACTAACGCGGTAATGGGTGTGATTTTTGAGAAATCAGGTTTAAACATAAAATCAACAGAAGCTTGCATATCACCAACCGACATGCTGTAGCCAAGTAAGATAAATAAAATGACAAACAATGCGGGAATCAGGAAGTTATTGGCTCTTTCTAATCCAGAATTCACTCCGCGCGACACAACGCCCATAGTTATTATCATAAAAAGGGTATGCCAAAAAAAGAGCTCGAGAGGAGATGCTAGTAGATTGCCAAAATTGGCGCTGGATTGTTCTGGAGTAATGCCAGTGAATCCTACTTGAATCGCTGAGCTAATATAGCTGAGCACCCAGCCACCAATCACACTATAGAAGCATAGAATCATAACGCCCGTCAGCATGCCCATGCCTCCAACATATTTCCAGTTATTGGAACGGCTTGATTCTTTTGCTAGGCTTTTCATTGCATCGATTGGGTTTTTTTGTACGCGCCTGCCTAGCATGATTTCGGTCATGAGTAATGGAATGCCAACACACAAAATACTGAGAATATAAATCAGTACAAATGCGCTACCACCGTTAACGCCGATCATATAAGGCAATTTCCAGATATTGCCTAGGCCGATTGCAGACCCTGTGGTGGCTAGTACAAAAGACCAGCGGCTATTCCATGCACCACGATGTGTCATTGCTTTGTCCTTATCATTGATTATTTTTTGAAGTAACGTTCCGTTTCTTGTTTGATGACTTTTGACAGCAGTAACAGTCCGATTAAATTAGGAATCGCCATTAAGCCGTTCATGAGGTCAGAGAAATTCCATACAAACTCTAAGCTAGTCATTGCACCAACCATCACGGCTACTGTAAAAAAGATACGGTAAATCGTAATTGATTTAGTCCCAAATAAAAACTCAATGGATTTTTCTCCGTAGTAACTCCAGCCGATGAGGGTAGAAAAAGCAAAAAATGCGGTTGCTAATGCCACAATAACACGACCAGTATCGCCTAAGGTTTCAGCCATGCTGGCACTAGTTAACTCTCCTGCATTCACGCCTTGTGTCCAGCTTGTTGCTGTTAAAATCACCAAAGCAGTCATGGTGCAGACGACTAAGGTATCAATAAATGTTTGTGTCATGCTAACTAAGGCCTGTTTTACTGGGTCGTTAGTTCGCGCTGCAGCTGCGGCTATTGGCGCTGAGCCTAAGCCAGACTCATTAGAGAAAACACCACGTGCAATACCGTAACGCATTGCTGCTGCAATGGTCGCTCCAATAAAGCCACCACTTGCCGCCGATGGATTAAACGCATGATAAAAAATTAAGCCAAAAGCATGCGGAATCGCTTCTACATGTAAAGCCAATACCCATAAGCTACAAATTACATAAGCGGTAATCATAAAAGGCACTAGAAATGAAGTGAATTTGCCGATGGTTTTAATGCCGCCGATAATGACTAGACCTGTGAGTAAAGTCAGCAATATCCCAGTTACTTCGGATGGAATTTGAAAAGTTGCTTCAAATATTTTAGCGGTTGCATTGGCTTGTGCCATATTGCCAATACCAAATGCCGCACATGCGGTAAAGATGGCAAATAACGTAGCCAGCCAAGGTAAACCAGCCCCTTTGCTCAAATAATACATAGGGCCGCCACGCATGCCATGAGGACCTTTCTCGCGGTATTTTACAGCCAGCACCGCTTCACTATATTTGGTCGCCATGCCAACGAGACCCGTAACCCACATCCAAAACACAGCGCCAGGTCCGCCGAAAGTAATCGCAGTCGCTACGCCAACAATATTACCAATACCAACGGTTGCCGCTAACGCCGTCATCAATGCTGCAAAATGGCTAATGTCTCCTTCTTCATGTTTGTCTTTGGTAAAAATAAGGCGTAAGGCATGCGGTAATACACGAAATTGCATGCCTTTTAGCAAGATAGTCAGATATAAACCAGTACCAACTAGTAAGGTCAGCATGATTGGGCCCCATACTATTCCAGATAGCGTTGCTACGAGTGCTTCTATTTTTTGCATTATTGTATTTCCCCTTAGCATTGATTATAGCCATAAATGGCAATGCTTTGCTAGGATGGGCTGTGATGCTTAAGATCGAAAATGCTGTTTTAACACATCGATCATATGGCAATGGTCAATTGCCCCCGCACTTTCACGGATGCTATGCATCGCCCACATCGGGTTGCCAACGTCTACGGTTGGCATACCAAGTTGCGCGGCTAGAGTAGGACCAATGGTGCTACCGCAGCCTAAATCCGTACGATGGCTATATTCTTGGTAGGGGGCTTTTGCTAGATTGCATAATTGAATAAAACGCGCGGCTGTATCAGCATTGGTACTATAGCGTTGATTGGCATTGGTTTTAATAACAGGGCCTTGATTAACGATGGCATGATGGTGCGGTTCGTATGCGCTTGGATGATTGGGATGATAGGCATGTGCCATATCTGCACTAATCAAAAAGCTATTGGCAATACTGCGTAAACGGTCTTCTTCATTGGTATTGGCGTGATTAAAAATACGTTGCAACACATCGCACATAAAACTGCCGCTGGCACCTGTTGCGCTTTCACTACCCACTTCTTCATGGTCAAAGAAAGCACAGATGCTAGTCGATGCAGGATTCTCTGTTGCCAATAATGCGGTGAGTGCGGCATGGCAAGAGGCTAAATTATCGAGTTGGCTATTAGCGATAAATTCTTGCTTTGCGCCCCATAAACACCCTTTTTGGGTATCGTAAACAGTTAAATCCCAAGTGAGGATGTCGTTTTGATTGATGCTGAGTTTACGCGCTAGTGCTTGCGTCAGTTGCGCATGTGCTTCTGCACTATCGGCAGCAAAGCCAAAAATCAACGGCAAGCCAGTTTGTTTGTTTAATACTAAGCCTTTTTCATTCACTTCACGATTCATGTGAATGGCTAAGTTGGGCAAGCGCACGATTGACTCTTCTATACGCACGATATGGGTTTCTAACGCTTGTCCATTTTGCACAACAACACGGCCAGCAATGCTTAAATCTCTATCGCTAAATGTCGCTAGAATCGGTCCGCCATAGACTTCAACGCCAAGCTGTGCCATGCCTTCAGAGCTATAAGCTGCTTTCGGTTTTAAGCGCAAACCTGGTGAGTCAGTGTGAGCGCCCACTATTTTAAATCCGCCTTCTAAAATTGGCTTTTGACCTATTACAAAAGCAATAATAGAAGCGCCCTCGCGCACTACATAATATTTGCCGCGTTTGCCAAAATCCCAGTGCTGATTTTCTAATAGTGGTTTAAAACCATTTTTTTTAAGCATATCCACCGTAGTAGAAACGGCATGCCATGGACTAGGGCTGCTATCAATAAAGTCGAGTAAATCTTGCGCTTGCTGCTTTGTCTCTATTGATATGCTCATCCGTTAAACCCAGTCTTTAGCCGTTAGAAAATCAGTATAAAGTTTTGCTTCTGCACTATCAGCTTCCGGTTTCCAGTCATAACGCCACTTCACAATAGGTGGCATGGAAAGCAAAATAGATTCTGTGCGACCATTGGATTGCAGGCCAAATAGCGTGCCGCGATCAAATACTAAGTTAAATTCGACATATCGTCCACGGCGATAAGCTTGAAAATCGCGTTCACGCTCGCCATACGCTGTTTCTTTGCGACGTTGCACGATTGGTAGGTAAGCTTGCGTAAAAGAGTCGGCTACTGCACGTAGCATGGCAAAACTTTTATCAAAACCTAATGCATTGAAATCATCAAAAAATATACCGCCAATACCACGTGGTTCTTTGCGATGTTTGAGGTAAAAGTATTCGTCACACTCTTTTTTCATTGCAGGATAAAGTGCTTCACCAAAAGGCGCCAACGCTTCTTTATTCACACGATGAAAGTGGGCGCAATCTTCTGCGTAACCATAATACGGCGTGAGATCCATGCCGCCGCCAAACCACCAAATGTCTTCTTCATGCTCATGTTGCGCTTTTGCCATAAAAAATCGGACATTCATATGCACGGTTGGCACATGTGGATTGCGCGGATGAAACACCAATGAAACGCCCATGGCTTCCCACTGGCGACCTGCGGCTTCAGGATGCGCAACACTGGCAGCAGGCGGTAATTTATTACCTAATACATGCGAAAAACCAATACCAGCACGCTCGAATACATTGCCCTCTTCCAACATGCAAGAGTTGCCGCCACCACCTTCTGGGCGTTGCCAGCCATCATGTAAAAAGGTTTTGCCATCAACGAGTTCTACGGATTCAATAATGCGGGCTTGTAAGCCTTGCAAATAATCAAAAACAGCTTGTGTATTGACAGCTTGTTTACTAATGCTAATCATTTTTTTGATTAACCTTTTACAGCTCTGAAGCCAATATCGGTTCGAAATTGTGCGCCTTCAAAATGAATGCCTTCGATCATTTGATACGCTTGTTTTTGAGCAAATTTGACGGTTTCACCTAGCGCGGTTACACAGAGTACACGGCCACCGCTCGTGGTTACTTTGTCACCATTGAGCGTTGTGCCTGCATGGAAAACATAGGCATCTTCTAACTGTTTTGTTAGTCCTGTGATTTCATCGCCTAGTCTTGGGTTAGCTGGATAATTGGCGCTTGCCATTACAACGCCTAAAGCAAAACGTCTATCCCATTCTGTTTCAGCTTGGTCTAGCGTGCCATTAATGCCATGTTGCAACAAGCCGACTAAGTCTGATTTTAAGCGCATTAAAATAGGCTGCGTTTCAGGGTCGCCCATACGGCAATTAAACTCTAATGTTTTAATTTGACCATTAGGGCTAATCATCAAACCAGCATATAAAAAACCAGTATAAGGAATGCCATCTTTCGCCATCCCTTCAACAGTTGGTTTAATCACTTCACGCATCGCACGCGCATGAATTTCTGGCGTGACAACAGGCGCTGGGGAATAGGCGCCCATACCGCCGGTGTTCGGGCCTTGGTCGCCAGTCGATAAGCGTTTATGGTCTTGGCTAGTGGCTAAAGCCAAAATGTTTTTACCATCAACCATCACCATAAAACTGGCTTCTTCACCCGTTAAAAATTCTTCAATCACCACGCGCGCACCAGCATCGCCAAAGGTATTGTCGCCTAGCATCATGTCGACTGCCGCATGCGCTTCTTCTAACGACATGGCCACCACCACACCTTTACCTGCCGCTAAGCCATCGGCTTTAATTACAATTGGTGCACCTTGCTGCGCAATATAATCATGCGCTGTTTTGATGTCAGAAAACGTTTCATAGGCTGCAGTTGGAATGTTATGGCGCACCATAAATGCTTTAGAAAAGTCTTTTGACGATTCTAATTGCGCTGCTGCTTTAGTGGGACCAAAAACCTTAAGACCTTTAGCGCGGAAGGCATCTACAACACCTTGGCTTAATGGCGCTTCTGGACCGACAACGGTAATCGCAATGTTCTGATCTTGCGCAAACTGCACTAAATCTTCAATCTTGGTCATTGGCACATTAACCATGTCTGGGTTAGTTGCTGTACCTGCATTGCCTGGCGCAACATAAGTTAAGCTAACTCCTTTATTTTGCGAAATCTTCCAAGCTAAAGCATGCTCACGACCACCGCCGCCAATCACTAATACTTTCATAATTTTTCCTTATGTAAAAGCGACTTAAATTAATGTCGGAAGTGGCGAATGCCAGTCAACACCATGGCTAATCCACGTTCATCAGCAGCGGCAATGACTTCATCATCACGCATGCTGCCACCTGGTTGAATCACACATATGGCGCCTGCGTCAGCTAATACGTCTACGCCATCGCGAAATGGAAAGAAGGCATCCGAAGCGACGACTGAACCTTGTAAACTAAGGCCAGCATGCCCAGCTTTGATGGCGGCAATTTTGGTGCTATCAACACGGCTCATTTGACCTGCGCCTACGCCGAGTGTCATACCTTCACCACAGAATACAATGGCATTGGATTTAACATATTTAGCGACATTCCAAGCAAATAATAGATCTTGCATTTGCGCTGGTGTTGGTTGTTTTATAGTTACTACTTTTAAATCATTCATTTGCAATTCATGAATGTCAGAGGTTTGCACTAAGATGCCAGAGCCAACACGTTTTGTGTCATGTGAATTGCGCCCTTGCTCCCAAGCTGTATTGCCACCAGTTGGTAAAGCGATTTGTAACACGCGCACATTCTTTTTAGCACTAAACACTTCTAGTGCTTCAGCAGTATATTCAGGCGCAATGATCACTTCTAAAAATTGTTGTGCAATCACTTCAGCCGCTACTTTATCCACTGGCATATTGAAAGCAATAATGCCACCAAAAGCAGAAGTTGGATCTGTTTTAAATGCTTTGCTATACGCTTCTAATGCGCTTGAGCCTAATGCTACGCCGCATGGATTAGCATGTTTAACAATCACACAAGCATTGCCATCAAATGCTTTTACCGCTTCCCAAGCTGCGTCTGCATCCGCAATATTGTTGTAGCTTAATTCTTTACCTTGAATTTGTTCTGCAGTCACAAGTGAGCCAGGGGCAGGGCATTGATCTTGATAGAATGCAGCCGTTTGATGTGGGTTTTCGCCATAACGTAAATCTTGTACTTTAGTAAAGCGTGTATTCATTTGCGCTGGATAAGCATTGCGCGAGCCATCTTCATTAAAGCTTGATAGATAATCACTAATCGCACCATCGTAATTGCTCACACGATTGAAAGCAGCAACCGATAAAGCAAAGGTTGTTTTCTGAGCGAGTTCACTGTTGTTGGCATTCAATTCCTCAACCACAGCTGCATATTGGTTAGCATCGGTTAGCACCGCTACATCTTTCCAGTTCTTTGCAGCTGAACGCAACATGGCTGGCCCACCAATATCAATATTTTCAATCGCATCTTCTAATTTGCAATCTGGCTTAGCAACGGTTGCTTCAAATGGATATAGATTAACTACCAACATATCAATGTTTGGAATATCAGATTCCTGCATTGTTTTAACATGTTCAGGTAAATCACGTCGACCTAACAATCCGCCATGCACTTTAGGATGCAATGTTTTGACACGACCATCTAGCATTTCAGGGAAGCCTGTATAGTCACTGACTTCGATAACTGGAATATTGTTTTCACGGAAAAGTTTAGCGGTGCCGCCAGTGGAAAGAATTTCGATGTCTAATTTATGTAGACTTTGAGCTAACTCAATAATACCTGTTTTGTCTGAAACGCTTATGAGCGCTCGTTTAATAATAGCCATAGTTTGATTTGAAGAACTTTGTTTTAGATTGATGGATAATTCTGTTTTTCTACTGTCAGAAGCGGCTTATAACTTAGCAATTTACTAGCTAGCGATTTACAAGCGAGAAAAATAAAAGCCTAACTTAAGTTATAGAGCGCCATTTTTTTGCGCAAAGTATTACGATTAATGCCTAATACTTCTGCCGCTTTACTTTGGTTTCCGCCGACTTTATTTAAAATGTATTCCAACATTGGTTGCTCAATACACCCCAACACCATGTCATAAATTGCATGAGGGGGCTGGCCATCCAGATTGATAAAGTAATCATCTAGTGACGCGATAATCGCATGGCTTAATAGACAGTCTTTACTCATGCAGCGATGGCCTCTGATGGTTGATTAGGCAATACCTCATCATAAACTAAGCGTTCGTTTTTGGTTTTTAGCTCAGCAAAGAAATCGCTAATTGCTTGCAATTGTAAAGGCGTTGTTTCTAAGGTGTTCATGTGATGGCGGAATGCAGCGGATCCGGCAAGGCCTTTGGTGTACCAAGAGATATGTTTGCGCGCAACGCGCATGCCCGTTAATTCACCATAAAAATCGTATAAATCATGTAAATGTTCTAGCATGACAGTATGAATTTCTTCAACCGTTGGCGGTAACATGTGCGTACCTGTGATTAAGTAATGTTCAATCTCGCGGAATATCCAAGGACGTCCTTGGGCTGCACGTCCAATCATGACTGCATCTGCGCCGGTATAATCTAAGACGAATTTGGCTTTTTCTGGAGTTGTAATGTCGCCATTTGCTATCAGTGGAATGTTAATGGCTTGTTTAACGGCGGCAATCGTATCGTATTCCGCATCGCCTTTATATAAACAAGCGCGTGTGCGGCCATGCATGGCAAGCGCTTGAACGCCAATATCTTCAGCCATTCTTGCTATTTCAATGGCATTGCGATTGTCTTTATCCCACCCCGTTCTAATTTTAAGTGTGACTGGCACATTGACTGCGTTAACAACGGCTTTTAAAATTTGCGCAACCAGAGGCTCATCTTTCAATAATGCAGAGCCAGCCATGACATTACATATTTTTTTGGCTGGGCAACCCATATTGATATCAATAATCTGTGCGCCATTATCCACATTATGCTTAGCAGCTTCCGCCATCATGGCTGGGTCAGCACCCGCAATTTGTACTGAAATAGGGTCAACTTCCCCTTCGTGATTCGCACGTCGTAATGTTTTTTCGCTACCATAAAGCAGTGAATTAGAGGTCACCATTTCAGATACCGCTAAACCAGCGCCCATTTTTTTACACAGCTGACGGAAAGGTCTGTCAGTTACGCCAGCCATAGGGGCGACGATCAAATTATTTTTCAGAATATGATTGCCAATTTGCATGGTTAATAACTTGCGAGGAAAAGTTGACTATTTTATACGCAATTGCTGTTATAGGAAACCAAAATCAAGCCTTATTTCATTCGAATTGTAGTGTTTTGTTAGCGTTGCTAAGGTTTATACGGTGGTATTTATTTTTTGCGCAAATTAATGTGGGCTTTAATCAGCGTTTCAGCTTGGTTTCTCAAGCGTGAGTTATCGCTGTCTTTGACCCACATATGCAAAAGTCCGCTAAAAAACAAATGAGTGTCCATTGCCAGCTGTGCTGGAGAAAGGTTTGGATTAATTAATCCTTGCTGATGCGCATCTTGATAAACTTTTTCAATATTTTCAACAATACCAGAGCAGTTGCCAAGAATTTGCTGCAGCACTGTTGCGAACTCATCAACATACTCACATTTTGACATAATGATTTCATAGGTTTGACGTGTCACTTGGTCTTCATTCAGTAGGCGCACGGTATCAAGTAGAAAGTTTTCTAGGCGGAATAAGGGATTTTTTTCATGATTATTGGCCAGTAAAGTGGACTCAATTCTATCAATCAATGGTGAAAAAACTTGTTCATGCATGGCATGAAATAACTCTGTTTTATTTTCAAAATGCCAATAAACAGCACCTCGCGTGACGCCAGCCAGCTTCGCAACCTTTTCTAAACTGGATTTACTTACCCCAGTAGTTGAAAACGTTTCGCGTGCCGCATCAATAATAAGTTGGCGAGTGACTTCTGCATCTTCTTTTGTCTTACGTACCATAGTGTTTATGAATCTTTTATTAAAATTTAAGAATTTTTAATGAAAACCATTTACATACATTCATGTTTGTATATAATATACATTCATTCTTGTATGTATGCAAGTATAACTTTATATTCAAAAAACAATTTTAGAGGCTGCAATGGTTAATCTTACTCAAAAAACACAACACACAATGCTCGTTATTGCCATCACAGTTCTGATGGCAGCATGTGGAAAAAATCAAGAGGCGCAACAACCATCGATGCCAGCGATGCCTGTGACTGTATTAGAAATGCAGCCAACAACGGTGCCAATTCAAACAGAAGCGGTTGCCCAAACAGAAGGTGCAAAACAAGTTGAAGTAAGGCCGCGCGTTGGAGGTATTTTATTGAAAAAGTTGTTTGCTGAAGGTGAGGAGATTAAAGAGGGTCAGCCAATGTTTGCAATTGACCCTGTGCCGTATCAAACACAAGTGTCGCAAGTAAGCGCCCAACTGGCACAACAAAAAGCGCGCTTGGTGCAGACGCAAAGAGAAGCGGTTAGATTGAAACAGTTAATGGAAACCAAGTCTATTAGCCAACGTGAATATGATAATGCTGTTTCTGACCAAGCCGTAGCGAGTGCAAGTTTGCAGCAATACAATGCGCTTTTAAATGAAGCGCAGTTAAATTTATCGTATGCCAAGGTAACAGCGCCAGCTAGTGGCATGGCTGGTCGCTTTTTGTTTTCAGAAGGTGCTTTGGTTAGTGCTAATACCAGCTTATTGACAACGATTGTGCAAACCTCACCGATTTGGGTGCGTTTCAGTTTGTCTGACTCTGAATTGGCGCAATTGGGTGGAATGTTGACCGATGAGACAGTACAAGGCATTAACCTTATCTTGCCAGATGGTACCCAATACGCCGAATCTGGAAAATTAAACTTTTCTGCTAGCAATATAGATCCGATGCTAGGCACGCAACAATTGCGCGCTGAGTTTAAAAATGCCGATAAAAAACTTATTCCAGGTCAATTTGTGCGTATACGCGTCACGACAGGTAATAAAGAGGGGGTGTTTTTATTGCCACAAGCTGCCGTGTTAACTGGAGATCAAGGGAAGTTTGTTTTTGTGGCTGAGCAAGATAAAGAAGGTAAAACCGTTGCCGCTGCTCGACCAATTAAGGAAGGCGGTTGGAGCGGGCAAGATTGGGTTATTTTAGATGGGCTGAAGCAAGGTGACAAAGTGATTATTGATAACTTAATTAAGGTACGTCCTGGTGCGCCAGTCGCGCCAAATCCACAAGCTGCTCAAGCAGCGGAAGTAAAAGCTGATACTGTTTCTGACCAAGTAAACTAACCAATAGGTGAATTGATTATGACCAAGTTTTTTATTACTAGGCCAATATTTGCCTCAGTATTATCCATTATTATTGTGCTATCAGGGCTTGCTGCAGCCTTTCAGTTACCTATTGCTCAATATCCAGAAATTGCACCGCCAACCGTGCAAATTACTGCAACCTATCCTGGTGCAAGTGCAGAAACGTTATCTAAAACGGTAGCTGCGCCAATTGAAGAGCAATTAAGTGGTATCGATAATCTGCTGTATTACCAATCTAGCGCTGATTCTAGCGGTACGTTAGTGATTACAGCTACGTTTGATATTGGTACTGATGTTGATCAAGCGACGTTTAACGTCAGCAATCGGGTCAATATTGCGACGCCTCGTTTACCAGATGAAGTACGCCGAAATGGATTGGTTGTTCAGAAAAAATCCAATGATATTTTGATGGCGGCGATGTTGACGTCTAATAATAAAGAGCATGATCGTTTGTTTTTAAGTAACTATGCGACTTTAAACGTATTAGATGAGCTTAAACGAATTAGGGGTATTGGTAATGTGAGCATTGTTGGTGGCCAAGATTACGCAATGCGTATTTGGTTGCGTCCAGACCGCATGGCACAGTTAGGCGTGAGCTCAACTGATATTGCCACTGCTATTGGTGCGCAAAACAATCAATATGCTGCGGGTAAAATAGGACAAGATCCTGCACCAGCAACACAACAGCTTATTTACACAGTCACGGCAAAAGGTCGTTTGGTCGATCCACAAGAGTTTGGAAATATTATTGTACGGGCAGATGGCCCGAACGGGATTTTATATCTTAAAGATGTTGCCCGTATAGAGTTGGGTGCACAAAGCTACAATGCTTCCTCTACATTAAACGGACAGACTGGTGTTGCCATTCTCGTTTTCTTACAAAGTGGTGCAAACGCATTAGATACAGCCGGTGCTATCAAAAACAAACTAAATGAATTGCAGGAAAACTTTCCAGATGGCATGACTTATGCCATCCCCTATGACACCAGCGATTTTGTAAGCTCAACCATTGATGAAGTATTTAAAACCTTTGCGGAAGCATTGGTATTAGTCGTATTAGTGGTGTTCTTATTCTTGCAAAGCTGGCGTGCGACTTTGATTCCGCTGATTGCCGTCCCAATTTCTCTAATCGGTACGTTCGCGGGTTTATATATTTTTGGATTCTCGATTAACTTGCTTACCTTGTTTGCCATGATTTTAGCCATTGGTATTGTGGTGGATGATGCCATTGTGGTGCTAGAAAATACCGAAAGATTGATGCAAGAAGAAGGCCTGTCGCCTTTGCCAGCAGCGATTAAATCAATTGGTCAGGTGTCGGGCGCTGTGATTGCGATTGTACTAGTGCTTTGTGCAGTGTTCATACCAGTTGCCTTCCAAGGTGGTATTGCAGGTCAGCTATATCGTCAATTTGCGATTACGATTGCAATTGCTGTGGTCATTTCAGGTGTTGTGGCGCTAACGTTAACACCTGCACTTTGTGCGCTTATTTTGAAAGACGCGCATGAGCAAGAAAACAGATTCTTTAAAAAGTTTAATAGTGGATTTAGTCGGTTTACTAATTTTTATACGAAGATTGTGGACACCACATTGCATCACAGAATCATTGGTGCTATTGCTTTTGGTGGTTTTGTTATTGCCATGATATTGCTGTTCCGCACGGTGCCAGGCAGTCTTGTTCCACCAGAAGATCAAGGCTATATCATTACCGTCGTGGTGATGCCAGACAATGCAACATTGAGCCGCACGACTAAGACGACTGAAGCCATTCGAGCTAAAGTTGCTGAAGACCCTGCCGTCGCTTCCGAGTTTGCGATTAATGGTTTTGAGGTGCTGACGGGCGCCAATAAAACCAATGCGGCGACCATGTTTGTTAGGATGAAGGACTGGGATGCACGTGATAAAAGTGCAGATGAAATGGTTGGCGTTGTTTCTGGTATTGGCATGCAACAACCAGATGGCATGGGCTTTGCGGTCAATCCGCCAGCGATTCGAGGCCTAGGTTCATCTGGTGGTTTTGAGGTTTACGTACAAAGTATACGTGATACGGATCCAATTAAACTAGCTGGAGTCATGAATGGCTTGATGGACGCCATGAAAAAAGAGCCGATATTAACTAGTATCAGTAGTTTTTTTCGCCCTACGGTGCCACAACTTAAAATAGAGGTAGATGAAGCAAAAGCGATTTCTTTAAATGTACGGGTTGCCGATATCTACACCACATTGCAAAGTACGATGGGTCAGTTTTATGTGAATGACTTTAATAAAAATGGACGTACGTATCGCGTGCAACTACAAGCAGAGCCTGAATTCAGGATGAAACCTGAAGATTTAGGCAAAGTCTATGTGCGTAGTCAACCAACCGCTGAGAGTCCAAATGGCAATATGATTCCATTATCAGCCTTGAGCGTGGTACACAATATCGTTGGTGCTGAACAGCTCGAGCGATATAACAGTTTGTTATCGGCCAAAATTATGGGTAGCGGTGCTCCAGGCGTCAGTTCTGGTGATGCGATTAAAGCGGTAGAAAGAATTGCTAAAGCGAATTTACCAGAAGGTTATAAAATTGCTTGGACTGGACAAGCATATCAAGAAAAACAAACAGGTAATGCTGCAATGATCGCATTTGGCTTCGCTATCATCATGGTATTCTTGATTCTAGCAGCGCAATTTGAAACATGGGCTTTACCACTAGCGGTGATTATGGCGGTACCATTTGCATTGACAGGTGCGCTGTTAGCCGTCTTATTCCGAGGCATGCCAAATGATATTTACTTCCAAATTGGATTGATTACCCTCATCGGGTTAGCGGCGAAGAATGCGATTTTGATTGTGGAATTTGCTAGCCAAAAAATGGAAGAAGGCATGCCCGTTGCTCAAGCTGCATTAGAAGCAGCAAGGTTGCGCTTTAGACCAATTGTCATGACTTCAATGGCGTTTGTACTAGGTATCGTGCCATTAGTGATAGCAACAGGCGCGGGTGCTGCGGCACGTCAATCAATGGGTACAGGCGTGTTTGGCGGCATGATATTAGCTACCTTCGTGGCTACCATTTTTATTCCATTATTCTTTACTTGGTTAACCAATAGCAAACACGTAAGACATCATGGCCATATTGAAGGTGCGGATGAGCAGAAGGACGCAAAATGAATCGATTAATAAAAACGGTTAGCTGTATAACACTGGGCGTGACCTTATCGAGTTGCACGATGTTGGGACCTGATTTCTTTCGGCCAAAAACCGTACTGCCTGAAAGCTATAAACAAGTAGAAGCGACAACGCTGGCTGAAATACCAGACCAATGGTGGACTTTGTATCAAGATCCACAACTCAACGCATTAATGAAAAAAACACTTAAAAATAACAGTGATATTAAAAATGCTGTTGCCCGGATTGAAGAAGCCGATGCGCAAATGCGAGAAGCGGGTGCTGCTATCTTGCCGACTGTCGATTTAGGCGGTAATGCAACCCGTAATCGGGTAACAGAGTCGGGCGCGTTCCCTGTTTTTGCCGCTAATCCTCGAAACAATTACAACTTAAGTTTGAGTTCCTCGGTTGAGATAGATTTTTGGGGTAAGTTAAGGAGGACAAAAGAAGCAGCACGGGCGAATTACTTAGCAACACAATATGCGAAAGAAACTGTGCAACTTTCTACTGAAAGTTTAGTGGTGACGAGCTATTTAAATATTCGTAGTTTGGATTCTCAATTAAGTAATGTAAAAGAAAGTCTTAGCTTTAGTGAAGAAAGTCTAGCCCTTGCAAAAAGACGTGAAGAAGGAGGTATTGTTTCTATTTTAGATGTGCACCAAGCTTCATTAGTCCGCGACAATTTGCTGTTACAAGAGCAAGATTTAATCCGTATTAGAAAGCTAACCGAGCATGTCTTGAATGTGCTGACATTAGAAGAAGTGAATCTTGAGCAAGCTGATTTGGCTTCTTTGCCTATGCCACCAATACCACCCGTTGGTCTGCCATCAGCATTGTTGGAGAATAGACCAGATGTGCGTCAAGCTGAGCAAGCGTTAGTTGCGGCAAACGCCAATATTGGTATTGCCAAAGCAGCGCTATACCCTAGTATTTCGTTAACTGGCGCTTACGGTGGCGAGAGTCTCGAGCTAGGTGACGTGTTGAAAACCGCTTCACGTATTTGGACGTTAGGGCTAGGTTTGAATTTGCCTATCTTTAATGGTGGTGCATTATCAGCTCGTGTTGATCAAGCCAGTGCGAGAGAAAAGCAAGCTTTGCAAACTTACATCGGCACCGTGGCAACCGCATTTAAAGAAGTGAATGATGCGCTAGTCAATTTGCGCCAATATAAAGCAATTGAGACAATTGCGAGCTCGAAAAAAGTAACAACACAAGGAATGTTAGAGGTTGCGCAAAATCGTTACATAGCAGGTTATTCTGGTTATTTAGAAGTATTAGAAGCGCAACGTAGCCATATTGAAGCAACGCAAAGCTTTGTACAAAGTCGTCAAAACACGCTAACCGCAACGGTTGATTTGTTCAAAACATTAGGTGGCGGCTGGCAACAAAGAGTTGAGGCAGAAAAAGTCGTTAAAAAATAAGCAGTAATTTACTTAATGTATTGATGCGGAAATATATGGATTGCCACGCTGCGCTCGCAATGACGAGCTATCATCGCGAGCGTAGTGTGGCAATCAAGCGTTATTCATAGTAGTTCAGCCATCTAATTCAGAACTCATTCGATACTCTAAAAATCCTACCCAAACAGCTACAAAAAGAAAGGCTTGCAATTAATTGCGGCGCTTTTATGATGACGACATGGAAAAAGTATCGACCACCAAAATTGCCTTTGCCAGTTTTATTGGCACCGCCATCGAGTTTTATGATTTTTATATTTACGCGATGGCATCTGCCTTGGTCATCGGGCAAGTGTTCTTTCCTACCAGTGATCCAGCGGTTCAAACCTTAAATGCATTTTTAACCTTTGGACTTGCTTTTATCGCAAGGCCTTTTGGCGCAATCTTGTTTGGTCACTTTGGCGATAAAGTCGGTCGCAAAGCGACATTAGCGGCTTCTTTGCTGGTGATGGGCATATCGACATTATTGATTGGTTTATTGCCTGGATATGCCACGCTAGGATTTTGGGCGCCGGTGTTGCTTTGTTTGTTGCGTTTTGGACAAGGTATCGGTTTAGGTGGTGAATGGGGCGGTGCTGCTTTATTAGCAACTGAGCATGCGCCTAAAGAAAAGCGTGGCTGGTTTGGTATGTTTCCACAGCTCGGTCCATCTGTTGGATTTCTACTCGCAACATTAAGTTTTTTAGGTTTGAGTATTTGGCTAACAGATGCGCAATTTAAAAGCTGGGGGTGGCGATTACCATTTATATTGAGCGCATTATTAGTAGGTGTTGGCTTATATGTACGGTTTAAATTGACCGAAACACCTGCGTTTACCAAAGCATTAGCCGACCAATCAACGCACAGCATTCCGATTAAGCCATTACTCAAAACGCATCTTAAACCAATTCTATTAGGTGCATTGGCGATGGTAGTTTGCTATAACTTATTTTATACCGCTACTGTTTTTTGCTTAAGTTATGGTACGCAAGTATTAGGGATTACAAGACCAGATTTTTTAATCATGTTATGTATCGCAGTGTTATTCATGACGTTAGCCACCCCTATTTCTGCGTGGTTATCAGACAAGTTTGGACGCCGTCCCATACTGATGGTCAGTAGTGTTTTTGCTTTACTAGCAGGCTTTTTGATCAGCCCGCTGATAGCAAGTGGTTCAGTCGTTGCCATTACCGTTTTTTTATCAATCGCTTTATTTTTAATGGGCGCAACTTTTGCGCCCATGGGAGCATTTTTGCCTGAGCAGTTTCCAGTGGCAGTTCGCTATACAGGCGCAGGCTTAGCGTATCAATTAGGTGGTATTTTAGGTGCTTCGTTTGCGCCAACCATTTCACAATGGTTGGTGCTACAAGGTGGCATTGCTTGGGTTGGATTATACATGTCAGCGATGGCAGCTATTAGCTTTATAGCCGTGTATATGATGCGTGAAACTTCCCGTTCATGAAGGCTTGGTCAGTATTTCTAACTGACTTAACCAAACCATGGCATGCTCTTGAGGATTATCTAAATGACCTGCGCCACACATTTCGATATTGGCTTGCAAGCTAGCACAAAAAGCAGGTCGCTCAGGCTTGCCAAAAATCATACAGCGGCTCTCATCATCTAATTGAATACAGCGCACACCCGCAGGCTTGCCATTCGGCATGCCAGGAATCGGACTATTGATGCTAGGTGCAATACAACAAGCGCCACAATTTGATCTACATTGCATTTGTTCTATATTCCATCGTTAGCGGTTAACTTAATCTTTAATCGGTAAAAAAGAGGTTTTTAACCAGTTGTATTCTATACGCGTAATATTGAGGCCAGTATCAGCTTGTAAACCATGCATGTTTACCGCTACTTGTTTGGGCAGTTTGGCATACGCTTTACCGCTTACACAAATATAAACAGGGAGTGCGTTTTTAAGCTTAGGGCTTGTTAGCCGAGTGATACAACCTTTTTTTGTTATCTCAATAGCTTTTTTCATACACGCCTTTTGCTGCATACTATTTTTGAAAGCGCGCATCATCATCCGCATATTTTATCAACACATCCTCTATTACAGCAGGCTTACCAGTTAGGTGCGTGATTAAATTACCTGCGCCATAGGTTAATGCCAAAGGTAACCCAAAGCGGTCACCCCTATTTTTAAATCGCGCATGGCGAGTTCGACTTGTAAAGGGTCTCCTTTTGCACCTAGCTCAACCTGCCGATTAGGGCGGAGTTTAGGTAAGCTAAATATTTTGATAGCTGGATGTTTTTTTAGGCAATCATTCATCAAGTCAATTAGTTGGCTCTCGATGCCATCGGGGATAATAATGGACTCTTCTGCATATTGAGTTTGGTGGAAAAGATGCGAGTAGTGTGTGTCAAGAACCCACTCCACCATCGGATGTCCCATATCAGGAAAGCCAGGCACAAAGTAATGCTCATTGATGCTAAAACCAGTAACTCGGTTCACTGGGTTTGGGATTAAAGCTGCGCCTTGTGGAAAGTCTGCCATTAGTACGCGTTTGGGATAAGCACCATCTCCGAATTGCGCCACAATTTCTGCCACAGCGCCCGCATGGCGCTCTATACTTACGCCCGCAGCATCTGCTGCGCACTGTCTGGTATAATCATCTGGTGTGGCGCCAATGCCGCCAAAGCTAAACACAATATCACCACGCGCCATACTGGCTTTGAGTAAATTGGTAATTTGGTCTGGAATATCGCCTAAAAAATGCGCCCAGCTCAGTTGTAAACCACGTTCGGCAAGCAGCTCAATCACTTTGCTTAAATGTGCATCTTTACGTCTGCCTGAAAGTATTTCATCCCCAATAATATAAAGACCAATATTTTGCATAAAACGTGCTTAACCATGAAAAAAGCTGATATTACGTTGTATCGTCTTATTCGTCAGTATCTAATTTGGCTAAACGTTCATTAAACGCAGTTACAAATAATGGCGCTAAGCTTTTAATCGTAAGCGCATGTGATAAGTCTGCCTTATTGCCTTCATTCAGCTTATACAAGCCTAAAGCCGCACGGATGCTAATGCTTTGCTCATCATGTTCTAATAAAACAATCTCATCGCCAGCGCCAACTTCGCCTTCCTCAATCACTTTGTGATAAAAACCGCTATAACCGCTCCATAAAAAATCTTTGATAATGGCCGTATTATTGAGTTTATTGGCTAATTTAAAACAAGGGATGCGTGGCATGGTCGCTTGAATAATAGCGCTACCTACTTTGAAAATATCACCCACATAAACATCGGTTTCTAACAAGCCTGAAACAGTAAAATTTTCGCCAAAAGTGCCATAAGGCAATGATTCCTTACCTAAAAAAGTTTGCCAATGTGCATAATGTTCAATCGGATAACTGTAAACCGCTTGAAGCTCGCCGCCATGCACCGTTAAATCGGCTTGACCATCACCAACGAGATTAATTTTATTTAACCAAATGCGCTCATTTTGCGACACTTTATTAATGCCGGTTAATACCGCATCACCATTGATTACAATGGATTCTGGTTGAGAAGTATTGACTGAAATGAGTTTCATTGCTTCACTTTAAAAGAGTTAGTATCAAATCATTGATGATATTGAATCGTGACCGATAAAATATATGGTGGCAATGCGTAATATTGCGTAATCGCTAAATTTAATTGCTGAACTAATTGTATAGATAATTGCTCAATACTAGCCACAGTTGTATGATTTAAGTCGCCATCAACACTCATTAATTTGATGATTATCTCAAAGAAAGCTAGCCAATATGTTGTTCGTTATTTCCCCTGCAAAAAATTTAGATTTTGAAACACCAGCAGTTACTAAAGTTGCTAGCCAACCACGTTATTTAACGAAGTCTACAACGTTGATTAAGCAATTAAAGAAACTTTCGGTGCAAGAAGTTGCTTCGCTAATGAGTCTCAGCGATAACTTAGCAGGACTGAATTTAAGTCGTTTTCAATCTTGGGCTACACCTTTTGATGCTAATAATGCCAAGCAAGCCATCTTGGCATTCAATGGCGACGTTTATACAGGGCTTGATGCGACCAAATTAAATGAAGCTGACTTTACCTTCGCGCAACAGCATCTACGTATCTTGTCAGGTTTATATGGCGTGTTAAAACCATTGGATTACATTCAGCCTTACCGTTTAGAAATGGGAACCAAACTAGCGAATAAAGAAGGCAAAGATTTATATGATTTTTGGGGTGATGAATTAACGAATTCACTATTAGCAGAGCCTGCATTTGCCGATAAAGTGCTGATTAATCTCGCTTCGAATGAATATTTTAAAGCCATCAAAACCAAACAACTGAATGCGCGCATTATTACGCCAATCTTCAAAGATGCGAAAAATGGTCAATATAAAATCATCAGTTTCTACGCCAAAAAAGCGCGTGGATTAATGAGCCGTTATATTATCGACCACAAAATCACAGAGCCTGAACAGATTAAAGCTTTTGATTCAGATGGATATTATTTTAGTAAAGCGCAATCAAATGTTGATGATTGGGTATTCTTGCGAGAGGAACAGCATTAGTTGATATCAGTACTCTTTATGACTAATAATCTTAATGAAATGTACTGAACGAATATAAGGGGCAATACATACTTGAGTAAGCTAGACCATTAACAATGGTCTGTCGTCTACAAGCGTCTTTTTTAAAGTTTTTCTATTATTTGCCGATCTATCCAAGGTAATGATTATTCGATCAAAATAGTAGACATTACTTTAATTATGTTAATGATTGTCTGGAAAAAACGATGCAAGCAAGTATAAACAGCAATGTGCAAAAAGAACAACTTGCACAATTGCTTTCTGTTAATACAAAAACAACCACTGCTAACGTTGTATTGGCTGTTTTGCTCGTCTATATGCTAAACAATATTGTGCCTCAAATCATGCTATACAGCTGGTTGCTTATTGTGTTGATGATTAATTTAACGCGTTTTCTGTTTGGACAATACTTTGATGCACATCCTGTTGATAGTCCTTATCTTATAAATAAGCGTTTAAATATTTTTCGAATGGGTTTGTTTGTGACTGCAAGCGCGTGGGGAGCAAGTTTGTTCCTCGTTCATGGTGAGAGGCACGTTGAATATCAATTATTTATTGCTTTTCTGCTAGCAGGGTTATCTGCAGGTTCTGCCGTTATCTATTCGATAGAGCTCTTAAGTGCATTAGCGTTCTTAGCATTTTCTATTGTGCCAATGTTGATTGGCTTTGTATTTGCAAGAGAACCAATCTTCACTGCCATGACTATAGCCGGTGTAATTTATGTGTTATTCCTTTACGCGAGTATCAAATCATTTAATCAATACCTAATTGAAGGCATAATACTGCGTTTAGAGGCAGTTAAAAATGCAGAAGAAATTAAAAAACTGGCCTTTTATGATGCGTTAACAGGCCTGCCAAATCGTCGCTTATTGTTAGAGCGATTGGAACGTACATTCCTTCTCAATTGGCGGACAGGAAAGAGAAGCGCTATTCTATTTATTGATCTAGATCACTTTAAGGTATTGAATGATACTTTGGGCCATGATAAAGGGGATGAGTTACTCAAGCAGGTTGCGATTCGATTAACTGAGAGTCTGCGTGAAAGTGATACGGTATCAAGATTTGGAGGAGACGAATTTGTCGTGATGCTAGAGAATCTGGATGAAGACTTTCAGCTTGCATTGTCAGAAGTGAAAAAAATTGCAGAGCTTATCTTAGCAAATCTGAATCAACCATATCGCTTAGTCGATGTTGAATACGTTAATACGCCTAGCATAGGCATTGCTTTTCTTGGAGAGCATGGCAGAACACAAAGTGATCTGCTTAGGTATGCCGATATTGCTATGTACCATGCTAAGCAATCTGGGCGGAATGCAGTGAGTATTTATGAGCCTTCGATGGAGAAGTCAATAGGGTTACAATACGTAGTTGTTGACTAATGCGCTCCCTCCCAATTATTGCTAACACCCACCTCAGCCAATAAAGGCACAGTTAATTTAGCTACATTCTGCATCAATTCTGGTAATTTCTGTTTCACTAGCTCAAGCTCAGCATCAGGTACTTCTAATACCAATTCGTCGTGTACTTGCATAATCAAAATGGTTTTTAGGTGTTCACTTGTCAACCAATTCTGCACAGCAATCATTGCTAACTTAATCAAATCAGCCGCGGTACCTTGCATTGGCGCATTAATCGCTGCGCGTTCTGCACCTGCTCGTCTAGTGCCGTTGGGGCTGTTGATTTCTGGTACCCATAAACGTCTGCCAAAGTAGGTTTCGACGTAGCCTTTTGTTTTGGCAAGCTCTCTCGTGTCGTCCATATATTGGCGAACGCCTGGGTAGCGGGCGAAGTAGCGTTCGATATAGCTTTGGGCGGCGCTGCGTTCGATGTTGAGGTTTTGCGCGAGACCAAAAGCACTCATGCCGTAAATTAAACCGAAGTTAATCACTTTGGCAAAACGGCGTTGCTCGCTGTCGACTTTGTCTTTTTCTACGCCAAAGACTTCTGCCGCAGTCGCGCGGTGAATATCTTCGTTATTGGCAAAGGCGTTTAGCATGCCTTCGTCTTGTGATAAATGCGCCATGATGCGGAGCTCAATTTGCGAATAATCGGCAGAAACAATGTGAGAACCTGCTGGTGCAATAA
This sequence comes from Methylophilaceae bacterium, assembly GCA_041612255.1. Lineage (GTDB taxonomy): Bacteria > Pseudomonadota > Gammaproteobacteria > Burkholderiales > Methylophilaceae. The sequence continues at coordinate 51,155 of JBFJJN010000001.1, forward strand.
AGGCTTCACGAATACGTCGACCTTCTACGGTGCGTACAGGAATGTTCTGCAAATTAGGATCTGAGCTGGCGAGCCTGCCAGTAATCGCCACCGCTTGGTTGTAGCTGGTATGCACGCGCCCTGTGTGCGGATTAATCATTTTTGGCAATTTATCGGTATAGGTTGATTTCAATTTTGCTAAGCCGCGATACTCTAATAACACTTTGGGTAATGGGTAATCGAGCGCTAGTTCTTGTAATACATCTTCATCCGTACTGGGTTTGCCAGAGGGTGTTTTTTTAAGGGGTTTAATACCCAGCTTATCAAATAAAATCTCTTGTAATTGTTTAGGTGAGCCTAAATTAAATTTTTGGTCTGCTAGTTCATAAGCTTTATTTTCTAACTCAACTAAACGCATGCCAAGTTCATGGCTTTGCTTATTCAGCATGTCGGCATCAATCAATACGCCGTTGCGCTCAATGGTGTATAAAATCTCCATCGATGGCATTTCGATATTGCTATAAATAAAGTCTAGTTTCGCATCTTTGGTAATGTGCGGCATTAATGTTTGGTGAAGTTGTAGTGTGATGTCTGCATCTTCAGCCGCGTATTCACTAGCTGTTTCTACCGTCACCTCATTAAATTTAACTTGCTTAGCGCCTTTGCCAGCTACGTCTTCAAAGTGAATGGTTGTTAAGCCAAGGTGACGCATGGCAAGGTCATCCATATTGTGAGTGCGATGGCTTTCTAATACATAGGATTGCAGTAAAGTATCATGTGCAATGCCATTGAGCGCAACGCCATGATTCGCTAAAATATGTTTATCGTATTTTAAGTTTTGCCCTATTTTTTTTATGGCAGTATTTTCTAAAATCGGTTTGATTTTAGCTAAGGTTTCTTTGAAGGATAGTTGGATTGGCGCATCAAAGTAATCATGCGTGAGCGGTAAATAAGCGGCTTTGCCTGCTTCTACACAAAACGACATGCCGACAATTTGCGCCAACATGGGGTCGAGTGAAGTGGTTTCGGTATCAAAGCAAACCAGTGCCGCTTTGCTGAGTTTATCCAGCCAGTGATCTAATTGTTCTGTTGTTAGAATCGTGACGTATTCTCGTTCTGTATTAACCGATGCGGCAAATAAATCTTGCGTTTTTTGGATGGCAACTTGTTTGGCTTCATGCGTCGCCTGCGAGACAGGTGCTTTGCTAATGCCTGTTGGCACCACGCCATTTTCATCCATGTTTTCAACATCACGTTTCCAGCTTCTTAATTCAAAGCGGTCAAATAGTTCTAATAGCTTGGTTTTGTTCAGCGGTCTTGGGGCAAGGTCGGCTAAATTATCTTGGATGCCAATATCGCAACGGATGGTAATCAGTTCTTTGGCGGTTGGTAACCACCCGAGTGCTTCACGTAAATTCTCACCAACTTTACCTGTGATGTTGTCGGCGTTTTCAATAATGCCATCTAGTGTACCGTACTCTTGTAGCCATTTAACCGCTGTTTTCGGCCCGACTTTCTCAACGCCAGGTACGTTATCCACTTTGTCGCCAATCAGCGTTAAATAATCAATGATTAAGCTCGGTGGAATACCGAATTTCTTTTCTACACCAGCAATATCCAAGACATCATCGGTTCTTCTAAACGCATCTCGCATGGTGTTAACGACGGTAATATGTTCATTCACCAACTGTGAAATATCTTTATCGCCAGTTGAAATAATGGTGCGTATGCCTTCGCTTTCTGCTTGTTTAGCCAGCGCGCCAATCACATCATCCGCTTCTACGCCTTCAATCATAATCAACGGCCAACCGAGTGCAATAATCGCTTCGTGCAATGGTGCTATTTGTGGGCGTAAATCATCTGGCATGGCTGCGCGCGTGGCTTTATATTCAGGATAGATATCATCGCGGAAGGTTTTACCTTTGGCATCAAACACACAAGCGCAATAATCGGCGGGGTAATCTTTATGTAAACGGCGCAACATATTGAGTACGCCATGAATTGCACCAGTGGGTTCATTAGCGCCATTGCGCAAGTCTGGCATCGCGTGGAAAGCACGGTATAAGTAAGACGAGCCATCGACCAGTAATAAGGTTTTCATATCAATATCTCATGTTTGCTGATTGGTTTGATGCAGTATTTTCCCATATCTAAGCAGACTTTATGTAATATGATTATTGATGAGGCTGAATTAGCATTAACTGAATAAGGATAGGGAATGGCAATAAATAAATTACCGCAAATGACTACGGCAGAAATATTGCATAGTGATGTCGAAGCGAACGAGTCTTGGCATGCGTTTGAGATTATGGCAGAGTATGTAGGCGCAACCGAGAAGCTAAAAAAAATCACACCTGCGATTTCGATTTTTGGTAGCGCACGTACTAAGCCAGACCACCCCTATTATCAATTGACAGAGAGAATTACACGATTGCTATCAGATTCCGGCTTCACGGTTATTTCTGGTGGCGGGCCTGGTATTATGGAAGCAGCTAATAAAGGCGCTTTTGCAGGTGATGGACCTAGTGTTGGCTTAAATATTGAGTTGCCTTTTGAGCAATCAGGTAATGGCTATCAAGATATTGGCATTACGTTTAAAACCTTTTTCTTGCGCAAAGTCATGTTTGTTAAATACGCCTCAGCCTATGTAGTCATGCCTGGTGGTTTTGGCACAATGGACGAGCTGATGGAAGCGATTACCTTGGTGCAAACAGGTAAAACACGCAAAATCCCAATAATTTTAGTGGGTTCTAAATTTTGGGGTGGTCTACTCGATTGGTTGAAAAATACCTTAATCGAAGAAGGCATGGCATCGCCACAAGATTTGGATTTGATACAGCTCATCGATGAGCCTGAAAAAATTGTGGATGCAATCTTTAAATATTATCAATCTAAAGGGTTTGAGCTGACGCCGGAAGAAAAGAAAAATCAGCTTTATTTGTAATCAATTAACGATTAGTGAGGCGCTTTTTGTTAGAATGAAGATATAACTTTTATCGTGAATAGGTGATGTGAGATGCATAAGAAATTATTGTTAGGTGTGTTGGCAATTGTGTCACTTAGCTTGGCGCCTAAAATGCTGTTAGCTGTAACACCTTCTACCGCTGAGCTGTTAGAAGAAGTCGAGCCGCCACCTAAAGTGCAAGAGGGCGAGCCATTAGAAGATGAGCCAGAAATCACGATTCGTAAAGAGGCTGGAAAAACAATTCAAGAATATCGTATTCATGGTGAGCTTTATATGATGAAAGTAACGCCTGATCATGGTGTTTCTTACTATCTGTATAAAGAAGATTCACAAAGTGACTGGGTGAATGTTGGCCCTAATGCGCCATTGGCCGTGCCTAAATGGACGCTATTTAGATTCTAAATTCAAACAATTATACAAAGGCTAAGTTTAACGATTTAGCCTTGCTAATCATTAAGTACGCCTTATGTCGGTTTTTACCACTTTAACACTTGAAGAAGTCCAAGATTGTTTTCAGGATTTTTCTATCGGAAAAATAACTGAGCTTAAAGGGATTGCCGCAGGCATCACTAATACCAATTACTTTTTAATCACCGAAACATCACGCTATGTGCTCACACTTTTTGAAGCGAATACTATTGATGAGTTGCCTTATTTTGTTGATTTAATGAGCTATTTAGCTGAGCATGGCATTCCTTGTCCTGCACCAATTGCAGATAAACATGGTGTTGCACTGCGCGTGATTAAAGATAAGCCAGCTTTGCTAGTGAGTTGCTTAAAAGGCAGCGATGTTGATAACCCAGATGAATTACAGTGCGCTCAAGTTGGCCGCGTATTAGCGCAAATGCATGTTGCAGGTAAGGCATTTGAGCAGGGTTCTAACAATCAGCGTGATGCTGTTTGGCGGGCGGACACAGCGGCGCAAGTGATGGATAAACTGTCTGATGACGATCAAGTATTGTTAACGCAAGCATTAGCATTTCAAGCTAAGTTAGATTTAACTGCGCTACCAAAAGGTGTCATACATGGTGATTTATTCCGTGATAATGTGTTGTTTGATGGCGCAACATTAGGTGGTTTTATCGATTTTTATTATGCCTGTCATGATGTGTTAGCGTATGACGTGGCGATTGCTGTTAATGATTGGTGTTTGACAGAAACAGGCGAATTTGATGAGCCGCGTTTAAATGCTTTTATGCAAGCATATACAGAAGTGCGGCCTTTTAATGAAGTTGAGCAACAAGCGTGGCAAGGATTGCTATGCATCGCCGCATTGCGCTTTTGGCTGTCTCGTCTGTATGACTTGCACTTTCCCGCTGAAGGTGAGTTAACGCATGCCAAAGACCCTAATTACTTTAAAAATATTTTGCTAAAAAGAGCAACGCCGAGCGCGTTATAGCTAGGAGCTAATATGGCAATTTTAGCATCACGTACAAAAACAGGGATTAGTTGGATAGCTGAGAGTATTGCGCTGTTTAAAAAAACGCCAAGAAAATGGCTATTATTAGCACTCACTTATCTTGGCATTTTTGTTTTTATTCCCTCGTTTCCAGGCATGCAGATTTTCGCCTTTATTACGATTTTAATCTGGCCAATTTTTATCGCTATTGCCATTCGCTTGTATCGGAATACTGAGTATCAAAAAGAAGAAAACCTTTCAGCCATTATGCAGTTAATACAGTCAAAAATCAAAAAGCTAGTGATGCTAGGGTTTGTTAATTTAGCTTACTTTATTGTCGTTAGTCTGCTGTTAAGTTCGGATATGCAAGTACTAACAGACATCATGAATCAGCAAGCGAAAATGAATGAACAAGAGGTGATGCAAGCGATGCAAACCATGATTCCGATTTTTCTTAAATTAGTTGTGTTTTTTATTCCGCTAGTAATGGCCGTTTGGTTCGCACCAATGCTGGTTGCGTTTAACGATTACTCAGTGATAAAAGCACTTAAATCAAGTATTGCAGGATCGTTGCAATATATGGTGGCGATGATGGCTGCTTGGTTATTACTCACCGCTGGCATCATGTTGCTGATGTTAGCCGCAAGCTTATTTTCAGGATTATTTGCCTTTATCAGCGTAGCATTCGCACAATCATTAATGACAATTCTAGTCTTTGGCGCTTTATTAGTCAGCGTTGCACTGACGTTGGCTTTTCAGTATGTGAGCTATCGCGATATTTTTCGCGCTGCTTAGTTTTTGATTAAGAGCGCATAACTTAAGTGCTAAAAGTGCTTAAATCGGATTGAGCTTAGCAAACTCCAACGCCAGCCATTTTAAGCCTTGGTTGCTAAAGTTAACTTGCACGCGCATATCGTTCGCAGCACCTTCATAGCTTACCACCACACCATTGCCGAATTTAGCATGGGCAACACTTTGGCCGACTTTCCACGGCATCGCGTTCTTTTGATCTTGGCTTTTATGCCCGGTCATCACATGCGGCATTTCTTGATAATTGTAACCGGACAATTTAGCGGCTGGTTTGCTATTCAACCGTTTAATTAACTCTTCAGGAATCTCATCTAGAAAACGAGAAGCAATGCCATAACGTACTTTTCCGTGCAACATGCGGCTTTGGGCATAGCTCAAATATAAGCGTTGTCTGGCACGCGTCACTGCAACATACATTAATCGGCGCTCTTCTTCTATGCCATTATGCTCATACATGCTTTGCTCATGCGGACACAAACCTTCTTCTAAACCGCTAATAAAAACTGTTCTAAACTCTAAGCCTTTTGACGCATGTACTGTCATGAGTTGCAGCGCATCATGGCCAACTTCAGCTTGATGATCACCTGCTTCTAAGCTGGCATGGGTTAAAAACTGAGTCAATAAATCTTGTTCGGTTTCACCATCAACGTTGTTATGGTTGCCAAAATCTTGATTGGTAAAAGCAACAGCGGCCGTAACTAACTCTTCCAAGTTGGCAATGCGGTCTTCGCTATCTTTGGTGTTTTCATAATACAATTTTAAGCCAGATAGTGTTGTGACTAATTCTGCTACTTCAGCTAAAGAAACGCCATAAGCTTGATCGGTCATTTCACGAATTAAATGTACAAAACCTGCAATTTTACCTGTAGCTTGGCATGCTGCCGCCCACAAACTACATTCTTGCTCCCGCGCAATTTCTTGTAATTGTTCTAAACTGCGTGAGCCAATCCCGCGTGCTGGAAAGTTAATGACACGTAGTAAAGCAGTATCATCATTGGCATTCGACATTAAACGCATATAGGCCAAAGCATGTTTTATTTCAGCACGTTCAAAAAAGCGTAAACCACCATACACGCGATAAGGTAATTTAGCTGAGAATAAAGCATGCTCCAAAATACGCGACTGCGCATTGCTGCGATACAGCAATGCCATTGCACTTAAACTAATACCTTCGGCATGCAGCATTTTGATTTCATCGACAATAAAAGAGGCTTCATCCGTATCGTTATATGCTTCGTAAATACGAACGGGTTCGCCTTTGCCAGCAGACGTCCATAAGTTTTTACCTAAACGATTTTTATTATGCGAAATAATGGCATTGGCCGCATCTAAAATATTGCTATGCGAGCGATAGTTTTCTTCTAGCTTTACAATATTTTTGACGTTGAAATCTCTTTCAAAGTCTTGCATATTGCCAACCCGTGCGCCGCGAAAACCATAAATAGATTGGTCGTCATCGCCCACAGCAAATAGGCAATTTTCTTTTCCAGCTAATAGTTTTAACCATAAATACTGTAAACGATTGGTATCTTGAAACTCATCAACTAAAATATATTTAAAACGGCTTTGGTAATGATTGCGAATGTGTGGGTCACGTTCTAATAATTCATAACAACGTAATAATAGCTCCGAAAAATCAGCTACGCCTTCACGGTTACATTGTTTATCATATTCGTCGTAAATCTCTCTTAAGCGTTGCGAATGCGCATCGTAAGCATCGACTTTATCGGCCCGCAAGCCTTCTTCTTTGCAGCTATTGATATAACCTTGCACTTGTTTAGGTACAAATTTTTCGTCATCCACATTCATCAATTTCATTAAGCGTTTGATACTCGATAATTGATCGGCGGTGTCTAAAATTTGGAATGTACTCGGCAAGCCAGCCTCGCGGTGATGCGCGCGTAATAGACGATTACATAAGCCATGAAAAGTGCCTACCCACATGCCGCGCGTATTAATTGGCATCATCGCGGTTAAACGCGTCAACATTTCTTTAGCGGCTTTGTTGGTAAACGTTACCGCCATTAAACCCATGGGTGAAATCTGCCCAGTTTGAATGAGCCATGCGATGCGAGTGGTCAATACGCGCGTTTTGCCACTGCCTGCGCCAGCTAAAATCAAAGACGATTGGTGAGGCAGGGTAACAGCTTCTAATTGTTTATTGTTTAACCCTGAAAGTAAAGGGTCGCTAGCGATATTCGGAATGTCCATAGCGTTATTATAGCGTCTCAATCGACTTAATGCTTTAGCGTTTAGCGCGATTGTGGACACCCTTTACGGGTGTGTTACTTTAGTTAGCATTTTCAGGCTAATGCAAAACTTTTACAATTCGTTACAATAAAATCAGAATACAGAGTGAACTTCACTTGTCACCACTAGTCATATTTTGCATGGTAACGAGATGTATGTTTTGTTGCCGTTCCGCTTTTTTCCTCCCTGAGCGGAAGCCTTCCAAAAAAGGCATTTAACCCTGACCGATCCCCTTGGTTGGGGTTTTTTTTAACCAAAATTTTATTATATAAAGCGAATCGCCAATGAAGCTAATACACACCATATAACAATAATCAACGGTGATGACCGCCATTTAACTAAGAGTAAAAGAGCAATGCCACTGATGATTAAATCGACGATTGAGGTAATGGTTGAAATGATAATTGGGTCTATCAATGCTGCCGCTAAAATGCCGACAACAACCGCATTAATGCCGCTGATAGCTTTGCTAGCTAATGGTTTATTTGCAACTGATTGCCATAAAGGCAAGGCTGCAGCGATTAATAAAAAGCCTGGTAAAAACATAAATATCAAGGCGACTAATGCGCTCAGCCAGTGAATGCTATTGCTATTCGGAATAATCGCGCCCAGATAGGCAGCAAAGGCAAACATCGGACCTGGAATCGCCTGCGATGCGCCATAGCCGGCCAGAAAACTTTCATTGCTCACCCAGCCCGTATTCACAACTGCATCTTCTAGCAACGGTAACACCACATGACCGCCGCCAAAAACCAACGCACCTGCGCGGTAAAATCCTTGGCCAATAGCAATTAGCCCAGTTTGATTTTGTAGTAATAAAGCGGCTAGCAATAATGTAGTGAATAGACTCAGTAGTAATAGCGCTATCCGCTTATTCCATTTACTTACTGAAGGATTGGCCCTATTAATTAATCCAGTGATTGATTCAGTATCCCGGCACAACAAAATACCAGCAATTGCACCAGCCATAATCATTAAAATTTGCGCCCATGCAACCTGCATGAGTAACAGAGCAACAGTGGCTAATAATGCCATCACACGCCGCGTATTGTCAGGGCAGAGCTTTTTCGACATGTTATATACCGCATCTGCAACAACGGCAATCGCGACTAGTTTTAAGCCGTGAATGATGGCAACGCCAACAGCGTTAGAAAGCAGAGGAAGCGCAGAGGCAAAGCCAATCAACAGCAGGGCGGAAGGCAGTGTAAAGGCAATAAAAGCAGCGAGTGCGCCCAGCCAGCCTGCGCGCATTAGGCCAAGAGCAAACCCTAATTGGCTACTTGCGGGGCCTGGTAAAAATTGACAGATGGCGAGTAATTGACTAAATTGATGTTCATTTGCCCATTGTTGTTTTTCGATTAGCTCTTTGCGAAAGTAGCCAATATGCGCAATTGGCCCTCCAAATGAAGTGAGTCCTAATTTAAGGAAGGTAATAAAGACATTAGCAACGCTGGCTTTTGGGTTCATAATTATTTGCTGCTAAGTTAGCAATAGACGCCAAGTTAATCTCTGAATAATTGCCACAAATCTGCGCCAGTCAGTACGCCATTTGTGTAGTAGGATCTTGAAAAAGTCAATACGTTATTTTCTAAGATGACGTCATAAATCGTTTCAGTAATCCGACTAAACCTTCTTGTTTCAGGTGCTTTTATCTTTTTGCTGTCAGCGGTTGAATCTTCAAATGTAGACCCCTCGGTGTTTTCATTGCCCGTAATCTTATTAATAATAGAACGTAAAGTGCCGGTTGTGGCTTTAGGGTCTACTTTGGTCACTGCTTTATTTAATCGTCTATATTTTTCTGAAAAGACCAAGTGATTGTCCTCAGCAAATTCAACATTAAAAATAGCGGCATTACCTAGTAAAGATAACGCTTCTGACTGTTTAATACCTCTGTCGATATCGTGTATTTTGGCATCAATCGACAAGCTCGTCATGTTATTCAAATGCGCATGGGCGGTTAATGTTGAGTCATGTGATTGAACTCTTGGAGCGCGATCTGGACCTCTGCACTCTATCGTGCGTCCATCACCTTTCCACTGACCAGCTAATGTTTTAAAGAAAGCATTGATTCTATTTTGAGCTTCATCAGACAGTTCACTGGTATTTTCTAAATCGTAATAGGTATCACCAAACGCAGCGAGATTGGGAGAAGGCGCGTAGCAGGCAACATCGTTGGCATAAGCAAAAGGGCTTAATAATGTCAGCATAGCAATCACAATAATGAGTGAATAACGCATGCATGGTTCCTTCAATGTTTGATGAGTTAATATTGCAATGATAATACAGCATCTATTGCATGAATTACAGGACAAGCAAAGGATTGCCTAAAGTTGCCAATTAATCGGCGCTTGGCCATGTTGCTGTAAATATTGATTAATCTTTGAGAATTGATGATTGCCAAAAAAGCCACGGTGGGCAGAAAGTGGCGAAGGGTGTGCTGATTGCAAAATCAAATGCTTTGTTGCATCAATTGCAGTACCTTTCTTCTGCGCATAACTGCCCCATAATACAAAGACTAAATGCTCACGTTGCGCATTTAATGCGGTAATTGCGGCATCAGTAAATGTTTCCCAGCCGCGTTTTTGATGCGAGCCTGGATTCGCTTGTTGTACGGTTAAGGTTGCATTTAATAACAAAACGCCTTGTTTAGCCCACGGTGATAAATCACCACTTCTACTCATATTAATCCCAAGATCGGCTTTAATTTCCTTAAAAATATTCATCAGAGATGGCGGTGGTTTAACGCCATTTGGCACAGAAAAGCTCAAGCCATGCGCCTGTGGTTGGTCTTTGTCTAGCCCATGATAAGGATCTTGCCCAATAATCACTACGCGTACTTGCTCAAACGGCGTGTGATTAAACGCATTAAAAATCAATGGGCTAGGTGGATAAATCACTTTGCCATTGGCTTTTTCCTGCTTGAGAAAATCGCGCAGTGATTGCATATAAGGCTGATCAAACTCTTGACCAATGACAGACTGCCATGAGGGATGTAATTGACCAGTTTTTTGTTCAGTTTCGGAATTCTGTATCATGATGAATGCTTTTGAGAGAGCCACTTGGTAGCTTGTTTAAGGTTTAAAACATTGTAAATCATCTGCAAAATACAGTGGTCCAGTATAGTTTTTACTGATTTGTGCTTGGCCACTGCTAGTTTGGTCTAAGGTCCTTAGCATATGATGAGATAAAACTAATTGCTTTACTCTGGCTTTCGCTGCAATTTGTCCGATAACAGAAGGGGGCATATGTAAGTTGCGAGCAACATCTTCACTACCCTCTGGGATGGCGTGATGTGCAATCAATAGGTCAGCATCTTTGGCTAAACCCGCCAGAGCGTGATTGTCGTTATTCATGTCGCCACTAAACACAATTTTTTTATCCGCAACCGTTATTTGCCAAGCTAATGCAGGTATTGAGCCATGATGGGTAGGCACTGCAGTTAATTGGTAAAAATCGTTTTTTAAAACCGTTTGTTCTTGGATATGTTCAACATCAAGGTCATGTGGTCGAATCGTATAGCTATCTGACCCGTCCAAATAAGTGCTTAAATAACGATAAGCGCCGTTGGGTCCAAACAGTGACTGCACAAATGAAGAGGTTGATGGCATGAATGCATTGCCACTAGGTCCAAAAATTGGCAGGTCTTTTGTGCGGTTGGTAAAAAAAGATCCTTTAATCAGGGCGGGTAAATCTGCACTATGGTCAACATGTAAATGGGTTAACAGCACGACCTCTACATCATTGATATTAGCACCACTTTTTTCAAACTGCAGCATGCTGCCACTACCAATGTCTACTAGAATGCTAGGTTTACCATTGTGCCAAATCACATAACTACTCGAAGCGCGCTTGTCACTCAGTTCTGGTCCGCCAGAACCTAATACTTGCACCCAAACGCCATCTTTTCCGCAGTCTGCTTGCGCCGCTATCGAGAAAACACTCATTAAAAATAGAATAAAAAGGAATCGAGCCGTCATCATCTCAGCATAGCGAAGGTTGGTTTTAGTTGCAAACTTAATACATTAATCTTAATAGATGAGTCTTAATACATGAATTAAGCTTGCTAGCCGAGAAACCGCGTAACAATTTCAATAAATGCATGCGGCTGTTCCGCATGCACCCAGTGGTCAGTGGGTAAGCTGGCAAACTGCGCTTGTGTGAAATAAAGTTTGATGTGTTCAACGTCTGCATCTCTCACGTAATCACTGCGCTCGCCACGAATAAACAAGCTCGGCTTGTTAAATTGCGCTGATATCGCTTTTTGTAGCGCGGGATAGTTGGCTTTTAACGCAGGTAAATTAATGCGCCACTGCAAACCGTTATCAGTTTTAACAAGATTAATTAACAAAAACTGGCGCACCATTGCATTTGTTATTTTTACGCTTAAAATTTTGTCAACTTCACCACGACTTTGCATTGCTGACAAATCAACTGCCATCATCTCATCCATTAATTGCGTATGTTCATCCGGATATTCACGCATCGCCATATCGACCACAATCAGTTTATTGACGCGATCAGGATATTGCGTCGCATACTGCATTGCCACTTTTCCGCCGAGCGAGTGCCCGAGTAAATAAATCCTTGTTAAGTTAAGTGCGTCACACAATGCATTCAAATCTTCGACCATATCGGAATAATGTTGAGTATCACTATGAGGCGATCTGCCGTGATTGCGCAAATCTACACTAATCACTTGATGCGTTTGTGCAAAGTGCTTGGCAATTGTGCTCCAATTGCCAGAGGAACCAAATAAACCGTGGAGTAAGATAATTGGCTGGCCTTGGCCTACAGTTTGATAATGTAATTGCATAGCGGTGTTATTTTAGCTCGCTTAGCATTGTCTTAGCCTGTATTTTAATATATGGCATTAAAATCATTGGCTAATTCGTGAATATTCAGCTTTCTAGTGTAATGTTCACAAACGTTATTCATGATAAGTTGTCATATTTTCCTACCAATCCAATCTATAGAAATTTCAGCCAATGGCGACAGCACATATAAGCAATCCACAAGAGAGCATCAAACCAAAACGCAGCCCAAAACAAGTGGTGTCGTTAAAAGATTTATGGCCTTTTTTAAAACCATATCGCTTACAAATGGCGATTGCCTTTGTCATGTTAAGTCTCGCCTCTGCCGCATTATTATTAGTACCATTGGCATTTCGCGATTTAATAGACGTCGGTTTTGGCAAAAGTAATGGCACAACCCCAACCATTAACATCGATACCAAATTTGGTGTCCTCTTCGGCTTGGCCGCCTTTTGGGCGCTCATGGTTGCCTCACGCTACTACATGGTTTCATGGATAGGCGAACGGGTAACGGTAGATTTACGCAGTGCGGTTTACGCCAGTGTATTAAGACAATCACCACAGTTTTTTGAAACCTTACAAACAGGCGAAGTGCTTTCTCGCTTAACGGGAGACACTACACTCATTCAAACAGTAGTGGGAAGCTCAGCATCGATGGGTTTGCGCAGTCTGTTTCAGTTTGTTGGTGGTATGGTCATGCTCGCAGTGACCAGTTTTTATTTGTTTTCAATCAATATTGGGTTGATGATTTGTATGATTTTCCCCATCATGCTCATCGGTCGCTCGGTCAAAAAATTGTCACGTGAATCACAGGATCGGATTGCCGACAGTTCAGCCATGGCTGGTGAAATTTTAAATGCCATGCCAACGGTGCAATCTTATATGCAAGAACTACGTGAAACCAATCGCTTTGCCGATAGTGCACAACTTAGCTTTATCACGGCAATCAGACGCGTCAAGGTCAGAGCCTTGCTGACCGCTGTCATCATTACCGCCGTCATGGGTACTATTATTTTTGTATTATGGTTAGGTGCACGTCAGGTAAGTGAGGGCGTGATGACAGGGGGCGAACTGGCTTCATTTGTCTTATATGCTGCGATGGTTGCTGGCAGCGTCAGCACAATGGCGCAAGTTTGGGGCGATATTATGCGCGCTGCTGGGGCGACTGAGCGCTTACTTGAACTGTTGCATACAGAAACAGCCATTATCGATACAGATAAACCCTTAACATTAGCCAGCGAAATTGAAGCTGAAATTCAGTTTAACCAGGTTCAATTTCACTATCCATCACGACCACTTACACCAGCGTTAAGCAATGTGAATTTGCTGATAAAAGCAGGTGAAACGGTGGCTTTGGTTGGGCCATCAGGCGCTGGGAAAACTACCATGTTTCAACTGCTGTTACGATTTTATGATGCCCAAACTGGCAGCATTACGATTAATGGTCAGAACATTCATCAAATTCGCTTGCATGATTTACGCCGCTTGATTGCCATCGTACCTCAAGATCCGATTATCTTTTCTGCCAACGTATTAGAAAATATTCGCTACGGAAAGCCAGAGGCAACGGATGAGGCAGTCATCGCCGCAGCCAATGCCGCTCAAGTTGCACAATTTGTAACGCAATTACCAGAAGGCTATAACACTTTCTTAGGTGAGCGCGGCACGCGTTTATCTGGCGGACAAAGACAACGGATAGCGATAGCGCGCGCCATGTTAAAAGACGCGCCTATTTTATTATTAGATGAAGCTACAAGCGCACTAGATGCCGAGTCTGAAATATTGGTACAACAAGGGCTCAATGCTGCGATGGAGGGTAGAACCACACTGATTATCGCGCATCGATTAGCCACCGTGCAAAAGGCCGATAAAATCGTCGTTATGGAAAACGGCCAAATTGTAGAAGTCGGTGACGCGTCCGAACTACGCAAAAAAGGTGGGTTGTACGCAAGACTTGCAGAACTGCAATTTGAAAACTAAGTAATTAGGCATAAATAAGTGATTAGGCATAAATAAATTAGCTTGGCTCGAGTCTTTAATTAAACACGCTAAGGCGTATGATGTAAGTTGTTTTTTATCACCTTTAATTATGATGATGGCCATTAATTTAAGATACTGAATCATCCAATGAAAATGCCAAAAAATGCTGATGAATTAGCAGATAGCGTTAGCTTTCTGAATGCCGTGATTAATCATGCAGGCGACCCTATTTTCGTAAAAGATGCGCAAAGCAGAATTATTCTAGCTAACGATTCTTTTTGTAGTATTTTTGGACTGCAACAAGCCGATATTTTAGGTAAAACATTGGCCGAAAATGTACCTGAAAAAGAGCGAGAGCAATTTTTAAGAATTGATAAACAGGTATTAACAGATGGTATTAAAAACGTAACGGAAGAAACGCTGACGTTAAATGGAAAAGCATCAAGAACCATTATTACTACTAAAACAAGATATACTAATGTCAATGGCGACCATTTTATAATTGGCGTGATTAGCGATATTACTGAGCTTAAATTACTCGAACAACAGCTGAGAGAAAAAGCGAATACAGACTTTCTGACCAACTTGCATACGCGCCGTCATTTTATGGATTTGGCAAACCAAGAGCTTAATCGTTTAGCGCGTTATGATAGTCCGCTTTCTTTTATGGTGTTAGATATTGATTTATTCAAACTCATTAATGATACGTATGGCCATCAATCTGGCGATATTGTGATTATGAAGTTTGCAGAAATCTGTCAAAGTATATTGCGTAGCGTAGATATTATGGGTCGTATTGGAGGAGAAGAGTTTGCAGTGATGCTGCCAGAGACCAATAAAGATAAAGCGATGGAAGTGGCGGAGCGCTTACGAGAGAGAATAGAAAACATGCGCGTGGTATTAGAAGAGAATCAAACGCCAATCACATTCACCGTTTCAATCGGCTTAGTTTCAGTCACATCAAAAGATAAAACGCTTCAAGAATTACTTAACCTCGCTGACCAAGCGCTCTATCAAGCTAAAAATACAGGGCGGAACCGTGTTTGTGTTGTAAAAAAATAACACAAGCATGCGTTTATTTTTGGCAATTATCGATTTAAGCAGTATGATTTTAACCAATATAAAACTGTAAAATTAAATAGGAATATGATGAAACAACTCTTGATTGCAATGACACTGTTGTTGGTTGTTGCAAATGCTTTAGCACAATCAAACGAGACTGATAACGACGTGATGAAAGCAGACGCCAACCATGATGGAAAAGTCAGTTTTGAAGAATTTAAAGCAGCCCACGAAGCCGAGATGTTAGCGCGCTTTAAGGACAAAGACGTGAATAAAGACGGCTTTATCGACTTGGAAGAAAAAGTGGTTGCACAAGAAAAACAAAAAGCAGAAGAGCGAGTAAAAGAAGAAGCTGAAGCAAACAGCCTAAAAGAAAAATATGCAGAAGAAAGGGAAGCGCGTAAAAAGCATTTCTTCAAATATAAGTAGCTTTTAATAATTACGACTGCCCTGTAAGGGTTTGGCTCATTTACTTTGCGCTGGCGTAGGTAAAGTTGTTTGCCCTCGACAAGGAGTGATTGTTAAACCATGCTTTAAGTAGCAACTATTAAGATTCGCGATGTTTTTCATAGGGGGAAATATGGCAATACCAAAAAAAGTAATTGAAATAATAACAGCGTAATTTAAAACGCTATCAAGGAATTCTTACTGAAGCCAAAAACAGAGATATAAGCGAGTCAGACACGGTTGTTATATTAGGGGACTTGCTTGCAGATATTTTAGGTTATAAAAAATATACTGAAATTACAACAGAGTTTGCAATAAGAGGGACCTATGTAGATTTAGCAGTAAAGGTTGGTGAGGATATTCGATTTTTAATTGAAGCCAAGGCTATCAATGTTGATTTAAAAGATAACCATGTGAAACAAGCTATAGACTATGGAGCTAATCATGGCATTGAGTGGGTTGTGCTAACTAATGGTGCCGTTTGGCAAGTATATAAAATACACTTCAAACAGCCCATTGATAAATCATTGATATTTCAGATTGATTTATTAAGTACAAGTCCTAAAAATCAGCAGTTAATTGATTGCTTTGCAATATTAAGTCGAGAGGGATTCACCCAGTCCAGTATGACAGCCTTCTTCCAGCAGCAACAGGCTACCAGTAAATATTCGATTGGAGCATTACTGACTAGCGACAATATGATTGCAACACTCAAGAAAGAGTTGAAGAAGCTAAGTCCTACTATTAAAGTTGAAGATGAATTCTTAAAAAACCTTATTACAAATGACATTCTTAAAAGAGAGTTAGTCGAAGGTGAAGAGGCGCAAGCTGCCGCGGAGTTAATTAAAAAAGCTTATAAAGCCCAAGCAAAGTTTAGAGCTAAGGCTTCGCAACAACAAACTTAAAGTAAGTTAGATAGCTTGTTACCCATCTTACAATAAAAATAAATAACTCAGATAAAACAAAACCCGCCGAAGCGGGTTTGTTTTTTTGAAACGCTGGTTAGGGCATTCCAACTTCAATTCGAAGGTGAGGCTAGGCGGTAAACCGTTTGCAACGAAGGCAGTACGTTAAGTACGGCAAGGCGCAAACGGTGAAGCCAACGACGCATCACCGAAGAAGTGATGATTGGAATTACATCATGCCGCCCATACCACCCATGCCGCCCATACCACCCATATCAGGTGCGCCTGCGCCTGCATCAGCTTTTGGTGCTTCAGCAATCATGCAGTCTGTTGTTAGCATTAAGCCAGCAATAGAAGCTGCATTTTGTAGTGCAGAGCGTGTAACTTTAGTTGGGTCAAGAATACCCATTTCAATCATGTCGCCATAAGTTTCGTTAGCTGCGTTGTAACCGTAGTTACCTTTGCCTGCTGCAACGTTGCTTACCACTACTGATGGCTCAGCGCCTGCATTAGCAACGATTTGACGTAAAGGCTCTTCAACCGCACGTAAAACAATTTTAATGCCTGCTTCTTGCTCTAGGTTGTCGCCTTTTACTTTAGCGATTGCGTCACGTGCACGAATCAATGCAACGCCACCACCAGCAACAATACCTTCTTCAACAGCTGCGCGTGTTGCGTGTAATGCATCTTCTACACGGGCTTTTTTCTCTTTCATTTCTACTTCAGTCGCTGCACCAACTTTAATCACTGCAACGCCGCCAGCTAATTTAGCTACGCGCTCTTGAAGTTTTTCACGATCGTAATCGCTGCTTGATGCTTCTACTTCTGCTTTGATTTGTGCGATGCGTGATTTGATTTCCGCTTCTTGACCAGCGCCGTCAATGATGATGGTATTTTCTTTGTTTACTTCAATACGTTTTGCTTGACCTAAATTCTCTAATTTCACATCATCTAGTTTCAAACCAACTTCTTCAGCGATCACAGTACCGCCAGTTAAAACCGCGATATCTTGTAACATTGCTTTACGACGATCGCCAAAACCAGGTGCTTTAACAGCTACTGTTTTTAAGATGCCGCGGATGTTATTAACCACTAATGTTGCTAATGCTTCGCCGTCGATATCTTCAGCGATGATTAATAGCGGACGACCTTCTTTAGCCACTTGCTCTAATGTTGGTAATAAATCACGGATGTTTGAGATTTTTTTGTCGTGCAATAGCACGTATGGATTTTCAAGTAACGCGATTTGACGCTCTGCGTTGTTGATGAAGTATGGTGATAAGTAACCACGGTCAAATTGCATACCTTCAACTGTTTCTAATTCATTTTCTAAACCAGAACCATCTTCAACGGTAATCACACCTTCTTTACCCACTTTTTCCATCGCATCTGCAATGATTTTACCAACTGATTCGTCTGAGTTAGCTGAGATAGAGCCAACTTGAGCGATTTCTTTGCTGGTTGTACATGGTTTTGATTGCGCTTTTAGCTCGCCAATGGCTGCTTCAACTGCTTTATCAATACCGCGTTTTAAATCCATTGGGTTCATACCTGCAGCAACTGATTTCATGCCTTCACGAATAATCGCTTGTGCTAATACCGTTGCTGTTGTTGTGCCGTCACCAGCGATATCATTGGTTTTAGAAGCCACTTCTTTAACCATTTGTGCGCCCATGTTTTCGAACTTGTCTTGCAATTCGATTTCTTTAGCCACTGAAACACCATCTTTAGTGATGGTTGGTGCGCCGAATGAACGCTCTAAAATTACGTTGCGGCCTTTAGGGCCTAAGGTTACACGTACTGCGTTTGCTAATACGTTTACACCAGTTACCATTTTTTGGCGAACGTCATCGCCGAATCTTACGTCTTTTGCTGCCATTTAAAATTCTCCTAAATGCATTAATTATTCAATTGGTTCGAATGTTTGTATCGTCAACTTACTCGACGATTTAATCAGTCGAAATTACTCGACTTAATATCCTGTCGAAACTATTCGACTTTAATATAGCGTCGAGATTACTCGACAATAGCCATGATGTCTGACTCAGTCATCACCAATAACTCTTCGCCGTCAACTTTTACAGTTTGACCTGCGTATTTACCAAATAAAACTTTGTCGCCAACTTTAACGTCTAAGGCAATTACTTTGCCATTGTCGTCTTTTTTGCCGTTACCAATTGCAACAACAGTACCTTGGTCTGGTTTCTCAGTTGCTGAGTCTGGAATAACAATACCTGATGCTGTTTTACGCTCTTCTTCTGAACGTTTAACAACTACGCGATCGTGTAATGGACGAATTTTCATTAGATTTCTCCTTGGGTTATGCTTAAACTGTTAAATATGAATTAAAAATTGCACTGCGAGAGAGTTTAGCACTCTCACTGCTAGATTGCTAACTTGGGGCAATTGCTGCGATTTCAAGAGGGCGAACTAAAAAATTTGTTTAGGAGTAATTGGCATTGACAGAAGAAGACACATCAACAGAAAAGACCCAAGAAATTGGCATTCAGCAGCTGAATTTAAGTTATGACACGCTGCAAGATCGTTTGCTGTTTCGAGTAGGTTTGAGTGACGAAACCGAAATTGCGTTATGGTTAACCTATCGATTTTCACGGCAATTATGGGCTGAGCTGAACCAAGAAGCGCATTTGCCAGAACCTAAATCGTTTACCCAAAAGGAAGTGGTAGATGCCGTTACACAGTTTCAGCAAGAAGTTGAGGCAACAGAAGCACTAAAGAAAATGGACTTTGCAACGGACTATCAACCGCGTGAAAAACTACGCACCGATGGACAGTTGTTAGCGGTTAGTTTCACGTTGACGGAAGATGCAAAACAATTAGAAGTGACTTGTTTAGAAGATCTTGCCGTTAATTTCAACTTAACGCCTGAATTGATATTGGCTATTTGCAGTATGTTACAGTTGGCTACCAAAGAAGCAAATTGGGAAATGACGACCGCTGTGCGTGCGTTGATGGTGGATGAATCATCCATTTCTAAAGTATTACATTAGGAAGAAAATTGATGGAAATGACAACATTAGGCAATACCGATATTGCCGTATCAAAAGTGTGCTTAGGCACGATGACATTTGGCGACCAAAATACACAGGCAGATGCGAATGCGCAGTTGGATTATGCATTGGCGCACGGCATTAATTTTATTGATACCGCTGAGATGTATCCTGTGCCGCCAAAAGCAGACACATTTACCCGCACGGAAACCATGGTTGGTCATTGGTTAAAAACGCAAGCGCGCGATAAGATTGTGCTCGGCAGTAAAGTGGCAGGGCGTAATCGTTACATGCCTTGGATACGCAATGGTGACGATTCATTAACGCGAGCCAATATTCGCAGTGCTATTGAAGATTCATTAACGCGTTTACAAACTGACTATCTTGATTTGTACCAAATTCATTGGCCTGAACGAAATGTGCCTTTATTTGGACAATATCAGTTTGATCCTGCCTTGGAGTTTGATGAAACGGGTGCAGAAAAAGAGTGGGTCAGTATTCAAACGCAACTAGAAACATTGGCTGAGCTGGTGAAAGAAGGCAAAGTGCGTGCGATTGGCGTTTCGAATGAAACGCCCTATGGCGTGATGGAATTTTGTCGTATCGCCGATACGTTTAACCTACCGCGCATAGCGACGATTCAAAATTGCTATAACTTAATGAATCGCGGTATGGAGTTTGGGCTAACAGAGGTGTTATATCGTGAGAACATTAGTTTGTTAGCGTATTCGCCATTAGCATTTGGTCATCTTAGCGCAAAATATATCGATAACTCTCAAGCCAAAGGGCGCGTCACGCAATTTCGAGGGTATGCACAGCGTTATAAAAAACCAAACGTCAATCCTGCAGTAGCAGCCTATGCCCAATTAGCGCGTTCCAATGAGTTAACGCCGACTCAAATGGCATTGAGCTATGTCTATCATCGCTGGTTTGTCGGCAGTACTATTATTGGTGCGACCAGCATGGAGCAATTAGCAGAGAATATTGACGCTTATCAAGTCGTGCTAAGTGATGCATTAATTGCTGAAATTGAGCAAATTCATTTAACCATGATGAATCCAGCGCCTTAAGCGCGTGATTTTAATATAACTGCTTTGACGCACATTTTCGTCAGCCAATAAACAAACAGCTGCAAATGCTCTTACAGTGCTAGCAATTACCTTTTTTTGCTTGGCCTGGCGGGCAATGACCATCATTACCGTGATGGTGAAAACGATGACAGCCAGTTAATACAAAAGCACAAACAAGTAATGTAATAAGGGATAATTTTTTCATAAACATTAAGGTATCACAGTTCTGATGAAATGATTAAATTAAAACTAGTGCTTGGTTTTTGATCGAATTAATCCAAAAACAACAAAAACAAGTCCAATCGCCAATCCTGTTAAAACGATGCTCGCCATATGGGTTTTGATAAAGGGAATGCTACTGAAAAAATAGCCTGCCAGCATCAATAAACCAACCCAAAGTACACTACCAATAGTTGAAGCCAATAAATATTGTTTTTTTTGCATTTGGCTAACGCCTGCCAATAAGGGCGCAAATGTTCTAATGACTGCAATAAATGGTGACACCATCAATGTGTATTTGCCATATTGATTATAAAAATGCTTTGTTTTATGAAGTGCTTTTTGATTAGCCCATGGCGATTGGCTGTGCGCAATTTTACGTCCAAATACCCTGCCAATTTGATAACTCAGTATGTTGCCCAATAATCCAGCACTAAGCAGGATAAGGGCTGTAGGGATGAGATGCAGTGATCCGATTTTGCAAAAAGAACCTGCTATAAAAATCAATGGATTGCCCGGTAAAAAGAACAGTGGGAATACGCCAATTTCTAATAAGACAATGGAAAATAATAGTAAATAAATAAGGTTGCCATGCGCCGCAATAAAGGCTGCAATTTGTCCGTCTAAGTTAGCAAGCAAGTTTAACCATTCCATGGTGATGAGTATAACAGTCACTCGTTTTTTAGGTGAACAGCGTTAAAAGCTTGGATAAGCGAAAGTATTATAGATAAAAAACACGTACAATTTAGTTAATGACCAATCAAGACTTATTAAATAGAAGCCTGCAAGCCGTTTGGCATCCGTGTACACAGATGAAGCAACACGAGCAATTGCCACTGATTCCGATTAGTAGCGGTGATGGAATGTGGTTAACAGATGTTGAAGGAAAGCGTTATTTGGATGCGGTTAGTTCTTGGTGGGTGAATTTGTTTGGTCATAATAATCCAAGGATTAAAGACGCGATTAAGCAACAATTAGATACTTTAGAGCATGTGATGTTGGCGGGCTTTACGCATGAGCCAGTTGTCGAGCTATCAGAAAAATTATCGCATTTAACTGGTTTAGGTCATGCGTTTTATGCCAGTGATGGCGCCAGTGCAACAGAAATAGCATTGAAAATGAGTTTTCATTATTGGCGCAATAGCGGCAAGCCAGCAAAAACTAAATTCATCAGTTTGCAAAATAGTTATCATGGTGAAACATTGGGTGCGCTGGGTGTGACGGATGTCGCTATTTTTAAAGATACGTATGCGCCGTTATTGATGCAGTCAGCACAAATGCCAAGCCCAGATTTTCGCTTGGCAGAAGCGGGGGAAGGTGCAAAGGATTTTGCCTTGCGTTGTGCACAAGCGTTGGAAGAGTATGTGGCACAGCATCATGCTACTTTAGCCGCGTTTATTATCGAGCCGCTGGTGCAATGTGCAGCAGGAATGGGTATGTATGATGTTATCTATATCAAGCGCGCACGCGAAATTTGTGATCGATATCATATACATTTAATTGCTGATGAAATCGCTGTTGGTTTTGGCCGAACAGGCACCCTGTTTGCCTGCGAACAAGCGCAGATAAAACCAGACTTTATCTGCTTATCAAAAGGCATTACTGGCGGCTATTTACCTTTATCAACCGTGCTGACAACAGATGAAGTCTATGCGGCATTCTACGATGACAGCACAATAAAAGGCTTTTTGCATAGTCATAGTTATACAGGCAATCCGCTGGCTTGTAGCGCAGCACTAGCAACACTTGGCATCTTTGAATCAGATGATGTAATTCGTAATAATCAACAAACAACCATCGCTCTTAATGAAAAAATGCAAGTGCTTACTGACCTGCCAATTAATCATTTACGTAATAAAGGCATGATATGGGCATTTGATGTAGTCACAGACAATGCTGTGTTTTCAACAGCGTGTTATCAGCAAGCATTGCAACATGGTTTGCTGTTAAGGCCCATCGGTAAGACAGTTTATTTTATGCCGCCTTATATTATTAATGAAGATGAAATCAATTTTATGGTGAATACCACCCGATTATGTATTGAGCAGAGCTATGCATAATGCCGTTACGAAACGAGCTGCAATAATAAAAAACTTCATTACCTTTTTTAGTCTGATGTTCGTTGTCAATAATGCCTTTGCTAGGTTGCCAACAGAGATTGCCGATGCCCTTAAAAAAGCGGGTGTACCTGAGTCTAGCGCCGCTATTTTTGTGCAAGCGGTTGACGGAGATCGGCCGATGATCAGCTTAAATGGCGATAAGCCAATGAATCCAGCATCGGTGATGAAACTGGTGACAACTTACGCTGCATTAGAAATATTAAAGCCAACATTTCGCTGGCGGACAGCGGTTTATCGTGATGCGGTGATTGAAAACGGGGTGTTGCGCGGTAATCTAATTATTAAAGGCTATGGCGATCCGGTTTTCAAAGAAGATGAATTTCGACGGTTATTAGTTGGTTTGCGTCAACAAGGGCTCAAAAAAATAGAGGGTGATTTAATTATTGATAAGAGTTATTTTGCGACAAGGGTTGAAGCATATCAAATCTTTGATGATGAAAAGTGGCGTTCTTACAATGCGTTTCCTAGCGCTTTTTTAGTGAATGGCCGTAACACAAGTTTTCGATTTTCCGTCAATAAAGACGCAGTCAATGTTGCGCAAGAAGCTGAATTGCCTGAAGTGGAAATTGTTAATAACATGAGCGTGGTTAATAACAGCTGTGGCAGTTGGCGCGATCGTTTTAAATACGACGTGAATGTGACTAAAGCTAAAGCAGTGGTGACATTTACAGGTCAGTTTTCATCTCAATGCGATGTGAAATATTTAGAGCTAAGTTTATTTGATGATGAGCAATATGCTTTTTTTATGTTCCGAAAATTGTGGCGCGAGTTGGGAGGGCAATTCATGGGCAGTTATCGTAGTCAGACTGAGACGCCATTGCAAGTTGTGAAATTGGCAGAACAAGGTTCCGAGCCGCTTGCGAATGTTGTACGTGACATTAACAAGTGGAGCAACAATTTGATGGCGAGGCAAGTGTTGTTGACGATTGCGGCTGAACAACATAACCAGCCTGCGAATGAGGTAAGAGGCATGTTAGCAGTTAAATCTTGGTTGATTGATAAAGGCAGAAATGCAGACCAATTGGTGATAGAAAATGGTTCTGGATTGTCTCGTATAGAGCGAGTAACAGCTAATGGCTTAGGTCAAATGTTAATTGATGCATATCAAGGACCCACTATGCCAGAACTGATATCATCGTTACCGATTCTTTCATTAGATGGTACGTTAATAAACCGGCTAAGAGGATCACCTGTGAGCGCAAGAGCGCACATGAAAACAGGTTCTATTAATGGCGTGACTGCGCTTGCTGGCTATGTGTTAGATGCAAAAAATCGCCGTAATGTCGTGGTAATGATTGTGAATGATGCAAAAGCATATGCAAGTAGAAATGCTCAAGATGCGCTGATTAATTGGGTGTATGAGCATCCCTGATTGCGGTAGATTGAGAACTTCTACCGATATGCAGTATCATACTGACTTCATTTTTAAATAATGGTTGAAAGACAATGACTAAATTAAAACCGATGATGGCAGCGGTGTGTTTATTATCACTATTAAATGCATGCCAAGCAGAATCTAACAATGTCGCAGACAACAATAAGGAATCGACAGCAATGACACAAAATATTACTGAATTAGTTAAGAATGATACCGTTGTGGGCGAAGGCCGTGAAGCAGAGCCAGGCTTTATGGTTTCTGTGCATTACACAGGTTGGTTGTATGATGAAAATGCACCAGAGCACAAAGGTGAAAAATTCGATAGTTCCGTAGACAGAGGTCAGCCATTTGAGTTTGCTTTGGGCGCTGGCCAAGTGATTCAAGGCTGGGATCAAGGCTTTGCTGGGATGAAAATTGGCGGCAAACGTACATTGATTATTCCATCTGAAATGGGTTATGGCTCGCGTGGTGCAGGTGGCGTGATTCCACCAAATGCAACATTGGTATTTGATGTTGAGCTATTGGACGTCAAATAAATGAAAGTACGCATTAAATGGATTGAAGACGTTGCCTTTATGGGTGAGTCTGAAACAGGGCATGCGGTCGTGATGGACGGTGCGCCTGAAAATGGCGGACGTAACATCGGCATGCGCCCAATGGAAATGCTATTAATCGGTATGGGTGGGTGTACCTCGTTTGATGTGGTGACTATCCTTAAAAAGTCGCGTCAAGCCGTGGTGGATTGCGTGGCAGAAGTCAGTGCAGAACGTGCAGATGAAATCCCTAAAGTGTTTACCAAAATTCACGTGCATTTTGTGATAACGGGTAATGATTTGAATGAGAAGCAAGTCGAGCGTGCAGTTTCTCTATCGGCAGAAAAATATTGTTCAGCCTCTATTATGCTTAGTAAAAGTGTAGAAATTACACACGATTACGAAATACGCACAGCGGAGGCGGTTTAGTCTATGTCACAGCCTAAAGGAATGATTGGAATCCGTCACATTGCGTTGTTTGTGCAGGAGTTAGAGGTTGCGGTCGATTTTTATACGCGGATTATGGGGATGCGGATTGAATGGCAGCCCGATGCGGATAATGTCTATTTAACGAACGAAGGTGATGTGTTTGCCTTGCATCGCGTGGATTACACGCCTGAAGCAAGGCAACGTCTTGATCATATTGGGTTCGTGTTAAATCAAGCAGAAGCTATTGATGATTGGTACGATTATTTTGTTCAACAAGATGTGCGTATTACAGAAGCACCAAAAACCCATCGCGATGGCTCGCGTGGGTTTTATTGCCTAGATGCAGTGGGTCATTTACTAGAGCTGATTTACCATCCGCCTATCGCAAAATTAGCGACAGGCTAACACTTTATGCGTAGATAATGGTAACGGTTAGAGGGTCTTGATCCTCAATAACATTGAACAGTTTGTCAATATTAGGGTGCTTACCAGGATTATCTTCCGCGTCTGCAGTGTGTTCTGCATATAACGATAAACCTTCAACAGCGGCATCAATATTAATACTACCGAACGTTTTGTATAAGTGATTAAATACTTTAACCGAGCCTGTACTACCTGGTCTATTGTGAATAACGCCTGCTGACTCACCATCTTCATAGTAGAGTTCAATGCGCAGCACGTCATCCGCATCATCTAAATCCAGTAATACATCTTTAAATTTGTCCATTTCCAGCCTTTAAACATAATACGCAGTTGTTGTCATTACTTTAGAAGAAACTCGCATAATGGCTTTGATAGAAGCGGGTAATTCAGCTGCGCCCAAATTAACTGCTTCTTGCGCATGTTGTGTTTCATCAATATGCATTTGCTCAATAATTGCTCGTGTTTTTTTATCTTCACGGGGCAATTGCGCCAAATGGCTCGAGAGGTGAGCACTAACTTGTTGCTCTGTCTCTGCCAAAAATCCTAAATTCCATTTATCACCAATAGCACCAGCTACAGCACCTATTGTAAAACTGCCCATATACCAGATTGGGTTAAGAAAGCTTTTTCTGCCCCCCAATGATTGAATGCGTGATTCACACCACGCAAGATGGTCAGTTTCTTCTGCAGCAGCATGCTCTAAAGCCGCGACCACTTCTGGACTGCGCGAGGTAAATGCTTGCCCACTGTAAAGCGCTTGTGCACAGACTTCGCCTACATGATTAACGCGCATTAAACCAATCACCTTTTGCTTGTAGTGATCATTGATGTCATCGCTTTGAATAGCCGCATCTGGATGTTCTCGTCTTGCTTTTGCTTCTGTAAAAACAGTGCGCAATGCTGTATCGAATGTCGTAATCAGTCTGTCCATAAACATGAAGTCAGTTTAATTTAAATTATCATTAAAGCAACTAGTTTTATGTGTTTTTTTGTAACAAAAAACCCTGTAGTAAAAACCACTACAGGGTTAGTTTTATTACGTTAAAACAGTTATTTTTTGTCTGATTTTTCGCTAATAGCTTTTTCTTTTTCTTTTGACATCGCTTGAACTGGTAAGCCTTTTAGCACATTCATTGCTTGTACAAATTGGATATCTTCTGCGGAGGCAGGCTCAATTGGACCTTTTGGCTCAGCAAATTTCTCTTCTTTTGCCTTTTTAAGTGCTTCTTCCTTTTCATTGCTTATCACTTGAGCTGGTTTTTCATTTCCACCATCTTGTAGTTTAGCATCTTTAGGGTTTGACAAATGACCAGCCAAATCGGCTTCATGAATTCTAAATGAATCGTCAGAACCATCACCAACTTGAATATCTGGTTCAATGCCTTTAGCTTGAATAGAGCGACCATTTGGCGTGAAATAACGTGCAGTTGTTAGCTTGATTGCACTCCCATTATTCATCGGCAAAATAGTTTGTACTGAGCCTTTACCAAAGCTGGTTACTCCTAAAATAGTCGCGCGTTTGTGGTCTTGCAATGCGCCAGCAACAATTTCAGATGCAGAGGCTGAACCCGCATTTAGCAGAACGACCATTGGCGTTTTCTTATAACTTTCAGGCACCGCTCTGAGGTAGTCTGATTTACCGCGACGTGCATAATCTCTGGCATTTGCAGTTAAATTCATTTTAGAGTCTTCTATGCGGCCTTCCGTATAGACCACAAGTTTATCTTTTGGTAAAAATGCTGCTGATACACCGACTGCTGCATCTAATAAACCACCAGGGTTGTTACGTAAATCTAGCACTAAACCTTTAAGTGGTTTTTTATTTTCTTTTTCTAAGGCAATCAATGCTTTTGCTAAATCTTCACCTGTATGGTCTTGGAATTGCGTAATGCGGACATAGCCATAATCTTGCTCTAAGTATTTGTTTTTCACACTTTGTGATTTGATTACGTCACGAATAATAATGAATTCAAGTGGTTTGTCTGTGTTTTTACGTAATATCGTTAAAACAATCTTTGATCCTGGTGCACCGCGCATGATTTTAACCGCATCATTTAAGGTCATCCCTCTAACTTGTTTATCATCCAACTTCATCACAAGGTCCCCAGATTTTAATCCAGCTTTATAAGCAGGGCTGTCTTCAATTGGGGTAACCACCTTAACTAAGCCATCTTCCATTGCCACTTCTATACCTAAACCACCAAATTCGCCTTGCGTGCCAGCTTGCAAGTCTTTATATGCGTCTTTGTCCATATAGGCAGAGTGAGGATCTAGCCCTTGTAACATGCCGGTTAGCGCTTCATTAATCAGTTTTTTGTCTTCTACTTCTTCAACATAATCGGTTTTCACTTTACTAAAGACTTCAGCAAAAACACGTAAATCATCAACAGGCAAATCAGAGACGCCCAGTTTTTCAGCCAGTGCGGTTAAATTAAGGCTTATAAGCAAGCCAATCAGAATGCCTGATGTGATTAAGCCAAATTTTTTAAATATCGCGTGCATGTGTTGCCTTTGTTATTAAGGTAAAGTGATTGAAATGTCAGTGTATAAGAATACATAACAATATAATAGTTTCATTTTTTAAAAATATTAAATGCATTATATCGTCGGATAAGCAAAAAAGTGAATTGGAGAAGGTCGTGAGTCAATTGCATCGCATTGAAATAGAGTATTGTACGCAATGCCGCTGGTTGCTAAGAGCGGCTTGGATGGCGCAAGAATTATTAACAACGTTTGAAACCGATTTGTACTGCGTTTCTTTAAAGCCAGGAACAGGGGGCGTTTTTATCGTGAGATTAAATGATGCAGTTTTATTTGATAGAAAAACGGTCAGTCGCTTTCCTGAATCAAAAGAGTTAAAGCAATTAATACGTGACAGCATCGACCCAGACAGAAATCTTGGGCATAGTGATAAGCCTGTGAGCGAGTAACAGCTTAGTTTGCTGCAATTTCATCTATGCGTTTGGCACCATTAAAATGTTGTTGCCAATAACCTGACTCCATATTTTCAACGGTGACTGTCCTGCCAGCACGGGGTGCATGGATAAAATCACCATCACCAATATAAATGCCGACATGCGAGAATGCGCTTCTTCTGGTGTTAAAGAAAACTAAATCACCCGCTTGCAGTTCCTGTGAATCAACTGACTGACCAATACGGCTCAAGCCACCTGTTGTACGTGGCAGTTGAAGATTGGCCACTTGATTAAAGACATAATTAACAAAACCACTACAGTCAAATCCTGTTTCAGGTGAATTGCCGCCAAGTTTATAGCGGCTACCTTCAAGACTCATTGCTTGAATGAGGATTTCTTGAGAAAGGCTATTTTTTTCAGTGGTTACGCTTTCACCTTCTAAGAAGGTAATTGTCACGCCTTCTGCATTTTTTGTACTGTAGTTGCCCACCACAATATTAGGTAGCAAAAGGCTGACGACAAACGTAGTGCAAAAAATAAAGCGTTTCATGGTGTTAACTTAAGCGCCTCGCTTTTTTCATTGAGGTTCATATATTACTCTAAATCTAGCATAAGGCTTGTGTAATCTTGATTATTCTAATTATTGTGACGATAAAAATCTAGCATTAGTTCCACTCATTGCATTTCGTTCATCAATGACGATTCATGGGATAATTCGGCTCATGTCTGAGTCTATTAATCAAAGCACATCCCTAAGTCAACTATTCGCGCCGCAAGGGCCGTTAGCTACTGCAATCAATGGTTATTCTGAACGCGCGGAACAAGTGCGCATGGCTGAAGCGATTGCAGATGCGATTGCCCATAATAAGCAATTGGTGGCTGAGGCGGGTACAGGGACAGGAAAAACGTTTGCTTATCTAGTTCCCGCCTTACTTTCTGGGGGTAAGGTGATTATTTCTACTGGTACAAAAACCTTGCAAGATCAGCTATTTAATCGCGATTTACCCAATGTGCGCGATGCGCTCAAAGTGCCTGTCACGGTCAGTATGCTAAAAGGCCGGGCTAATTATGTTTGTCATTACCACTTGCAGCGTGCGGAGCAAGAGGGTCGGTTTGCTTCACGCGAGGATGCTAAATATGTGCATCTGATTAAAAGTTTTGCCGAGCACAGTAAAACGGGCGATAAGAGCGAATTGGTTGAAGTGCCAGAAAACGCAATGGTTTGGGCTAATGTGACTTCTACACGTGAGAGTTGCTTAGGCCAAGATTGCACTTTTTATAAAGAATGCTTTGTCATGGAAGCGCGTAAAAAAGCATTAGCAGCCGATGTGGTGGTAGTTAATCATCATTTATTTTTTGCCGATGTGATGTTGCGTGATGAAGGTGTGGCTGAATTGTTGCCTAGCGCCAATACGGTGATATTTGATGAGGCGCATCAATTACCCGATGTGGCGGGTTTATTCTTTGGCGAAGATGTATCAACCAATCAGCTATTAGAGTTATGCCGCGATAGTACTTCCGCTTATCTGACCTTAGCAAAGGATTGTGTTGCTTTAAGCGATGCTGTGCCGCCGTTAGAAAAAGCGGTGAAAGATTTTAGATTAATCTTTGCTTACGAAGGCGCGCGTATGCCAGTGCAAAAAGCGTTAGTGTTGAAAGGGTTTGAAGGAACTTATAGCGAGATGCAAACGCAATTAGCTACGCTAACAAGCGTGTTGGAGAGCCAAGCTGCACGTGATCCAATGCTGGAAAAGTGCTGGCAACGCGGCGAAGAGTTGTTAATACAATTGCGTCGTTGGCAAAAAGCAGAAAATAGTAATTTGGTACGCTGGGTGGAAGTCTTTACGCATTCTGTACAATTGCATGCAACACCACTGAGTGTTGCCGATGGCTTTGGTAAACAACTCAATGCCGAGCCACGTGCCTGGATATTCACCTCCGCAACGCTTGCGGTAAAAAGCGATTTTAGTCATTACCAAGCGCAAATGGGTTTATTGCAAGCGGAAACGCTGTATTTGCAAAGCCCGTTTGACTATGCAGAGCAAGCTTTGTTGTATGCGCCAGCTAATATGCCAGATCCAAATAGCCCAGATTATATTCAGGCAGTCGCTGAAGCGGCGTTACCTGTTATACAAGCTAGCCAAGGCCGTGCATTCATGTTGTGCACGTCCTTGCGCGCTATGCGAGAAATACATGCACTATTAAAAGAATCTTTTGCAAATAATGGCATGGAATATCCATTGCTATTACAAGGTGATAGCACGCGCACCGAATTATTAGACCGTTTCCGCGCACATGGCAACGCCGTGCTAGTCGGCTCGCAAAGCTTTTGGGAGGGCGTAGATGTCCGCGGAGAAGCCTTAAGTGTGGTGATTATTGATAAACTACCTTTTGCGCCACCAGATGATCCAGTCTTATCCGCACGTATTGATAAGCTCAATGCCGAGGGTAAAAATGCTTTTATGGAATATCAATTACCTTATTCAGTGATCACCTTGAAACAAGGCGCCGGTCGTTTAATTCGCGATGAAACCGATAGAGGTGTACTAATGATTTGCGACCCGCGACTCATTACGAAATCGTATGGCAAGCGGATATGGCAAAGTCTGCCACCTTTTAAGCGGACTAAAGAGTTGGCAGATGTGAAAGCATTTTTTAATGAAGCAATTTATTAAAGTATGTTGGTAATTAACGAGTCTGATTATGCGTTAACCGCTATTCGCGCTCAAGGCGCTGGCGGGCAGAACGTGAATAAAGTATCTAGTGCGATTCATTTGCGCTTTGATATAACCGCTTCAGGCTTAAGTGATGTGCTAAAAGAACGGCTATTCAATAGTAAGGATAAACGCATTACGGCCGAAGGCGTGCTGATTATCAAAGCGCAGCAGTTTCGGACGCAAGAGGCGAACAAAAAGGATGCGATTAAGCGTTTGCATACCATTGTCAATGAAGCTAATCAGGTGCATCCAATCCGTTATGTAACGCGGCCGACTTATGGTTCGCAAAAACGACGATTAGAAAGTAAAGCGCAGCGTGGACGTGTTAAGGCATTGCGAGGGCAATTTGCTGACGAATGAATCTATTATTTAGAGCGTCTATCACGTTTTAATGTCAAAATAACACTTATGAAATTATTAGCTTTTGATGCATCGACTGAGTTTTTGTCGATTGCTTTACAGACAAATGAACAGCTTGAAACGCTTGATATACTAGCGGGACAAACTGCATCGCAATTGATTTTGCCGCAGATTCAACTGTTGTTAGATAAAGCGCAGTTGAATTTAAGTGATTTAGATGGCATTGCTTTTGGCGCAGGTCCTGGCTCTTTTACGGGTGTTCGCATTGCTTGTGGTGTGGCGCAGGGCTTGGCATTTGGCGCGAATTTACCTGTGGTTGGTATTAATGTATTGATGGCTTTAGCTGAAGCAAGTGGCGCGGAACGCGTGATTGCCGCGTCGGATGCGCGGATGGGTGAGGTTTATCACGCGGCTTATATTCGTGAAGCTGATGGTTGGCTGGAGGTGCATGCGGCAGGGGTGTATAAGCCACAAAACGTACCAGCAGTTGAAGGTGACAATTGGGTTGGCGTTGGAACGGCTTGGAAAGTCTATGACGAAAGTTTGCGCCAACAATATCAGCAACAAGTGGTAAATACATTGCCAGAAATGACACCAAATGCAGAAGCGATTATGCGGTTGGCGATGCCGATATTTGAGCGCGGTGAAGCTGTTTCTGCGAGTGAAGCAGTGCCGATTTATATTCGTAATCGGGTTGCGCTGACATCGAAAGAGCGCGAGCAGGGTTTGCGTTTATGAGTGCTGTGCTTAAACCAAATTATACGTTTAGACCAATGCAAGAAGCCGATTTGGATGCGGTGGTGCAAATCGAATCAACAGTTTTCTCGCACCCTTGGACGCGAGGCAATTTTAACGATTCACTCAAGTCGCGTCACAAGGCTTGGGTGCTAACGCTGAAAGATGAGATTATTGGGTATGCGCTAATGATGATGGTGTTGGATGAAGCACATTTACTGAATATTAGTGTAGCAAAACCGTATCAAAAGCAAGGCTTAGGGCGCATGTTGTTAATGCATATGACAGACTGCGCGCGTGATTTAAATGCATTGAATATGTTTTTAGAAGTGAGGGCCAGTAATGTTGCGGCAATTACTTTATACGAAGACATTGGCTTTGTTGAAATGAGTGTGCGCCGCGGCTATTATCCTGCTGCCAAAGGGCGGGAAGATGCGGTTTTAATGGGGCTAGCTTTATGATGAGTCGTGAAGATGTTTTGCGCGAATTAGAGTTGTTGCCTGTGTGGCAATTGCGTAACCCTGCTGCACGGGCAGAACTAGTGACAGAGCAGACGCAATCAGAAGAAGTGATTATTCAAGAGGCGATTGGCGATGAGCAACAAGCAGATGCGCCATCATTCAGTATTAGGTTGATTGCAAGCGACGATGGTCAATGGCTGTTTGCACTCAAGCCGCAACAGACACAAGCCGCTGAAACCTTATTGCACAATATGCTAGCAGCGGTGGCGGTGAAAGTAGGTCAGGAGATGAATGAAGCGCCTATAACAGCGATTGCCGATTTTCAGCCAAAAGTGATTGTAGCGATGGGAGAGGATGTTGCTCAACAATTATTAGCGCTAACTCAATCTTTGGCACAATTGCGAGGTATGGTGCATAACTTAAAAGAAACGCCTGTCATTGTGACTTATGAGCCTGATGATTTATTGAAAAATACGCCAGACAAAGCAAACGCTTGGGCAGATTTGTGTTTAGCAAAGATTACAATTGCTCACTTGTAATACATTCAAAAATCACCATATACTGAACAAACGCATCAAATATTCAGCAAGCAATTGCTTATTTT
Organism: Methylophilaceae bacterium; assembly: GCA_041612255.1. Lineage (GTDB taxonomy): Bacteria > Pseudomonadota > Gammaproteobacteria > Burkholderiales > Methylophilaceae. Next base: position 84,738 of record JBFJJN010000001.1, read on the forward strand.
AAAAGGGAAAAACAGTGAAAAAAATATTACTGAAATGTCTGTTAGTGTTCTCTATGTTAGCGCTAACGGGTTGTGGTTATAACCAGTTTCAATCGTTAGATGAGGAAGCAAAAGCCAGTTGGGCTGAGGTGTTGAACCAATATCAACGTCGTGCAGATTTAGTGCCGAATTTGGTGAGCACAGTCAAAGGCTATGCTGAACATGAAAAAGAAGTGTTTACTGAAGTAACCAAAGCACGTGCCAGTGTTGGTAGTATTCAAATGACACCAGAATTATTGAATGATCCAGAGGCCATGGCTAAATTTCAAGCGGCACAAGGACAGATGACGAGTGCGTTATCTCGCTTAATGTTGGTTGCAGAAAATTACCCAAATCTAAAAGCGGATCAAGGCTTTAGAGATTTGCAGGCGCAATTAGAAGGTACAGAAAACCGCGTAACAGTGGCGCGTAATCGCTTTATTGAAACCATTAAAGACTATAACGTTGTCGTACGTAGTTTTCCGACTAATCTAACTGCCATGATGATGGGCTATAAAACTAAGCCATCATTCACCGTTGAAAACGAAGCTGAAATTTCTAAGCCGCCTAAAGTTGAATTCTAATATTTAGGCAAGCTGATTCAATTGAAATTATTGTTTAAGACAGGTTTATTAACGCTACTTGTAACGCTGTTACTGGCGTCGCAATTGGCGTTAGCTGCATTAGTTGAAGTGCCAGCCTTTTCTGCACATGTAGTTGATTTAACTCAAAGCTTATCCCCATCTCAACAAGCCGCGCTTGAAGAAAAGCTGGCCAATTTTCAATCGACAAAAGGCAGTCAAATTGCGGTATTAATCGTGCCAACAACACAGCCAGAAGCGATTGAGCAATACGCGATTCGTGTTGTAGATTTATGGAAAGTCGGGCGCGAGAAAATTGACGATGGCTTATTGGTTTTGGTTGCTAAAGATGACCGTAAAATGCGGATTGAAGTTGGTTATGGTTTAGAAGGTGCGGTGACAGATTTATATGCCAAACGCATTATTAGCGAGACGATGACGCCGTATTTTAAACAAGGCGACTTTGCTGGTGGAATAGACGCGGCAATCAATCTATTGATTGGTTTGATTGAAGGTGAGCCATTGCCTTCACCAACTAGACCAAAGGTAAACAATAGTCAGTTAGAAGATTTGCTGCCAATGTTGTTATTTGGCGGACTCATTTCAGGCATGATGTTGCGCGGCATCTTTGGGACATTTTTTGGCAGTGCCATAAATGGCGGTCTCATTGGTACAGTTGTTTTCTTTATTGGATTATCAATACTTGGCGCGGGTGTATTAGGCGTGATTGCTTTCTTTTTTACCATGATGATGGGCAGTCGTGGAATTGGAGGTTACGGCGGGTTTCCAACAGGTGGCGGATTCGGCGGTGGCTCAGGTGGAGGTGGTTTTAGTGGCGGCATGGGTGGCGGCTTTGGTGGCGGTGGCGCGTCTGGGAGTTGGTAATGTTTAAACAGCTTATTCGATTTTTTAGACATTTATTCAGCAACCCATGGCAGGTAAAAAAGCATTTTTCTGCGCAAGCATTGCAGCATATAGAAGCGGCGATTACCGCGAGTGAAGTAAAACACACAGGTGAAATTCGATTTGTGGTGGAAGCGGGTCTGCATCCTTATGAGGTTATTGGTAAAAAGTCACCTAGAAATCGTGCAATTGAATTATTTTCACATCTCAATATTTGGGATACCGAGCACAATAACGGCGTATTAATTTATTTGTTATTAGCTGACCGAGATGTAGAAATTGTCGCTGACCGTGGCATTGATCAACATATTGGTTATGATCAGTGGGATTTGATTTGTCATGAAATGGAAGTTATGTTTCGGCGGGGTAAGTTTGAACTAGGTGTGATGCAAGGGTTGAATGCCGTGAGCACTGCATTAGAGAAGCACTTTCCAATTGAATCTATTAAAAATAAACGTAAAAGAAGTGTACAACGTAAAAAAAATGAGTTGCCAGATAAACCGCTTATTATGTAGTGTTAGCCTGTTATTTTTCATACAAACTGCATGGTCTGCGTTTGATGATATTCAGCGCATTTACCGCCAAGTGCCACAATTAAATCAATTCGAAATTTGCCAAGGTGGCGGATGTGCTAATGTTTTTCAAATAGCGCTCAATGATGCAGATTGGCAATCAGTTGAAAGACTGTTTTCTGAACCAGTGAATAATGCTGAGGAAGAAAGAGAGAGTGTCTCGCAGGCGATTGGTTTGATTGAAAAAATCGTTGGATATAAAACGGGCACCAGTGAGGATAGAGCAGGCACTTTTGATAATTCAAATTTCAAAGGCCAGCAGGACTGTAACGATGAAGCTATTAATACCACCAGCTATTTACGATTATTAAAGCAAGCGGGCTATATGCCTTTTCACGAAATTGAAGACATGCGCACCCGTAACTTTTTCTTTACGGGCTGGCCGCATACAACTGCCGTGATTCATGAAGTAGCAACGGGAGAACGTTTTGCAGTGGATAGCTGGTTTTATGATAACGGACATCCGGCTACAATCGTGCCATTTAAGGTGTGGAAAGCTAACTATCAGCCTGACGACAGCCCAATTGGTAAGCCTCGAAAAGACGAATAGGTATTATAAAGGCTGCAATAAAACCTTTGTGTTTAGCTGACTTAAGGTGCATTTCGCGCTAAAATCCCCCTCTTTCAATGATAGGCAACATGATGCGTAGCTCTCAATTTTTTATCTCGACTCAAAAAGAAGCGCCTGCTGATGCAGAACTGATTAGTCATCAACTCATGGTGCGTGCTGGTTTAATTAAAAGACTCGGTAGCGGTTTGTATAGCTGGATGCCATTGGGCTTGCGTGTGCTGCGCAAAGTTGAAGCCATTGTGCGAGATGAAATGAATAAAGCAGGTGCGTTGGAATTGTTAATGCCAGCGGTGCAGCCAAGGGAGTTGTGGGAAGAAACAGGGCGCTGGGCGGTATTTGGTCCACAAATGTTGAAGATTCAGGATCGTCATGAACGCGAGTTTTGTTTTGGTCCGACACATGAAGAGGTGATTACCGATATCATGCGTAAAGAAATCAATAGTTACAAGCAGTTGCCATTGAATTTTTATCAAATTCAAACCAAATTTCGTGATGAAATTCGTCCACGTTTTGGCGTGATGCGCGCACGTGAATTTTTGATGAAAGACGCTTATTCTTTTCATGCTAGCCATGAAAGTTTAGAGAATACCTATCAATTAATGCATCAAGCCTATAGCAAGATTTTTACTCGTTTAGGCCTTAAGTTCCGCGCTGTAAAAGCAGATTCTGGCGCAATTGGTGGAGATGGCTCGCAAGAGTTTCATGTGTTGGCCGATAGCGGCGAAGATGGTTTGGCTTATTGTGAACACTCAGATTATGCGGCTAACGTTGAATTGGCAGAAGCCATAGCGGTTGGTGAACGTGCCGCTGGTAAAGAAAGCTTGCAAGAGGTTGATACGCCAAAACAAACCGCTTGCGAAGACGTGGCAAAGTTGATGGAAATTAGCGTAGAGCGCACAGTGAAAGCCATCGCTTTAATGGCGACTGAACAATTTTATTTAGTTTTGTTGCGTGGAGACCATCATTTAAATGAAGTGAAATTAACCAAAGTAGCTGGCTTAAGTGATTTTAGATTTGCGACAGAAGAAGAAATTCGTGGTCACTTAAACTGTCCACCAGGTTTTATTGGACCAGTCGGCGTGGCGGAAAATATAAAAGTGATTGCAGATAACACGGTTGCTATCATGAGTGATTTTGTTTGCGGCGCTAATAAGCCAAAGTTGCATTTGAAAGGTGTCAATTTCGGACGAGATTTGCCTGAGCCAATTATCGTTGCTGATGTACGCAATGTGATTGAAGGAGATGCAAGTCCTGATGGTAAAGGTCAGCTTTCACTTTGTCGCGGTATAGAAGTTGGCCATATTTTTCAGTTAGGTTCTAAATATTCGCAAGCAATGAATGCGGTTTATCTAGATGAAGAGGGCAAAAGCCAAGTTTTGGAGATGGGTTGTTATGGCATTGGCGTGTCACGCATTGTTGGTGCGGCGATTGAGCAGGGCAATGATGATAAAGGCATTATTTTTCCATTAAGCATGGCTCCATTTTCGGTGGTTATTTGCCCGATTGGTTTACACAAAAGTGATGAAGTTAAAGAGGCTGCTAATCAGCTTTATCAAGACTTATTGCAAGCTGGTATTGATGTCTTATTAGATGACCGCGCAGAACGCCCAGGCGTGATGTTTGCTGAAAGTGACTTAATGGGTATTCCACATCGCATTGTTGTAGGTGAGCGTGGGTTAACAGAGGGTCAGTTTGAATATAAAGGGCGTCAACAAGCCGAGACGCAGAACGTTAGTTTGAGTGAGATTGCACACTATATTCTGACCCAATTGAATTAAACATTTCTATTGTTCAATATGATTAAACAACTGTTACTCACTAGTTTTGTATTATTGAGTTTAATGCTATGGACGGCTCATCTTTATGCGGGCGGGCAAAAAGAAGAGGTGCTTTCGCATAGTGTCAAAGCAGTTATGCAAAAATCTGTCAGTGATTCTGCTGCGCCCAAGCTAATTTTTTCTGATTCGCAAGCGGGGAAGGCATGGTTGGCTGAGATGTCACAACGGTTGCAGAAAAGAATCCCTGATAAAGTGTATCGGGAAGATTTTTTAACGACTGTCCATTACGAAGCAACACGTGCAGGATTGGACCCACAATTAGTGTTAAGTTTGATACAAGTTGAAAGTGCGTTTAAGAAATATGCGGTTTCTAGTGTTGGTGCGCGCGGCTATATGCAAGTGATGCCATTTTGGGTTAAGTCGATAGGCAATACTGAACATAACCTGTTTAATTTACGGTTAAATTTACGTTATGGATGCACTATCTTGAGGCATTATTTAGATATCGAACATGGAAATTTGTTTCGTGCACTTGGCCGTTATAACGGTAGTTTAGGCCGTGCGACATACCCAAATTTAGTGCTTGATAAGCAACGTAAGTATTGGGATTATAAAGAAAATTTAAGAAATTAAGGCTGCATTCACAATGTGAATTTCTAAAGAAATATCACGCTCCCCGTTTGTACAAACAACAAAAAAGTTGCACGACGCACCAAAATAAGCATACCATGCACTGTCGATTGGATTTGTATTGGTGCATGTTCTAAGACATCAAGCTTCAATGGACAGTACTCGTTATATTATTTTTTTAATTAAGAAGTAATTTTTCCAGGGAGAGTTGAGTATGTCGAAGTTAACAGCATTATCAGTCAGTATTGCGGTACTAGGTGGTATTTGGGCTTACATTGCATTAGGGCCTTTTGGGATGGGTGATGGCGATGCCGAGTTATTAGTTTGGGTTGGTTTTATTGCTTGGGCTTGCTATTTTCATACAGGTGCTGATACTGCGGCATTGCAAAAAACAATCGCAGGAATGATTTACGGTGCCGTTATAGCAGGCGTAGCCTTATTTTTGGTTGGTATGAATCCTTTAGGTTTGCCAGGTGCAGTTGGCCCAGCGGTTTATATTGCTGTAACCGTCTTTTTATTAGTTATTGTTTCAAGCCAAAGCTTGTTATCCGTCGTTCCTGCCAATGTCTACGGCTATGCTGCTACGGCAGGTTATGCGTTACAAACTGCAGGCGCTGGTAGCGTAACCGCGATGGACATGACCAATCCAGTGCTGTTAGTTGCAGTGTCAACAGTTTTGGGTGCTTTGTTTGGTATGGCATCAGGCAAAGTTGCAGGTATGTTAAGCAAATAGTTTAACGCTTGCTCGAAAGAAAAAAGCCGCGCTTATGCGCGGCTTTTTAATGTCAGATACTTAATGTTATTTAATTACTTGATAGCCGTGATAAGTACCAAACTCACCTTCATTTTCGTTGTATAAAAAGAACATGCCGTTGGTATAACCAAGGCCATTGTAATAGTTTTTTGCACGTAATTTTATGGTATCTGGCAATGTGCTTTTTGCAATAAATTTTCCTGATAAATCAAAAAGTAAGATTGCCTTGTGATCTAAATCTAGCAGTGCAAGTTCTTCACCTTTTGCACCGGTGTATGCAATAAAGCTGTCGCTGATGTCGTCCGTTTTTGCGCCAGCAGTTGCAATATCTAACGTAATTTCACCAATTGGCTCCACTTCCTTAGTGCTGACGATACGAACGATATTGCTACGACTTTGCTTAGCAAAATAACGATTGTTCTCAGCATCGTAAGAGGGCATGGTAAATGAATCGCCGAATGCTTTATGGAATTGTATGATTTCCTTAGAAGTGTCTTTAATTTTGCCTGCTTCCGACATTTCCAAGGCATACATGCCGGTATTAGGAGCAAAGCCAAATGCACTGGAAATATTGTAAGTAATGGTTTCAATATTAGCTGTATTTGCGTTGTAGTAAATGGAGCGATTATCGTAGCCAGGGTTTGCTGAATTGACATATTTCCCCTCAGCGTCAAATGCATGCACTTGAGATTTAGAGATGGGCGCTTCCCATTCGCTCCCTAATGGCGCTAAGCCGCCATCAGCCACATAATAATGCTTCAGCGCAGGGTGGTAAGCGACTGTCATTGGGCGCGTCGTTGGTGCTTTTGTCATTGGAATTTTTAGTTTTAACTCTGCTTCAGGCAAAACAGCGGCTTGCAAAGAGCAGGTCAGTAAAAGACCTGCTAGCAATAAGCCTATTTTCGATTCACGTTCATATTTGTTCAATTTAATCATCTCCAATTATTTGATGGATATTTAATTGCAATCCAGTTGAACCATCATTGTTAACTCTTCTTTTCTAGTAGCATTGCATCGCCATAGCTGAAAAATCGATATTCTTTTTCAATCGCATGTTGATAAGCTATTTTTATAGGCTCAAATCCAGCAAAGGCAGACACTAACATGAGTAATGTGCTTTTGGGTAGGTGGAAGTTGGTTAACAACCTATCCACTACTTTGAATGTAAAGCCCGGCGTAATAAAAATATTCGTTTCTTGACTGCCAGCAGTTAAATGCCCTGCGCGCACTGCACTTTCTAATGCTCTCAGCACTGTTGTTCCCACCGCCGTCACTTTGCCCCCTAACATTCTAGCCTGCGCTACATGCTCAACGGTTTCTTCAGGAATATGGTAGACCTCGCTATGCATTTTATGTTCACTGATGTTGTCAACATTGACTGGTTTAAAGGTGCCAGCACCTACGTGTAGAGTGATATAGGCTATTCGAATGCCTTTTTCTTTTAATCGATGAATCATCTCTTCATCAAAATGTAAGCCAGCTGTCGGCGCGGCCACAGCGCCAGCGTGCTTGGCATAAACAGTTTGATAGCGCGTTTCATCCACGCTATCCGCAGTATGGGTAATATAGGGAGGTAAAGGTAAATTGCCGTACTGCTCTAATAAATCTAGAACAGGCGTTTGAGATAAAAATTTCACATGAAATAAATCATCATCACGGCCGATTACTTCCACATCAATTGCATCAGCTAACCTTAAAAGGCTGCCAGCTTTTGGCGCGCGCGAAGCGCGAATCAAAGCGTAGACTTCATGATCGTTGATCACACGCTCGATAAATACTTCCACATTGCCACCAGTGACTTTATGTCCAAATAAACGCGCTTTAATGACGCGTGTATCATTAAAAATAAGCACATCATTTTCAGATAAGTAATTAGGTAAATCCAAAAAGGTATTGTCAGAAGGCGTGCCTGAAATGGCATCCAAATACAATAGTCGGCTGGCATTGCGTTGTGTAGCTGGGTGTTGTGCGATTAACTGTGGTGGTAGATCAAAGTTAAAGTCTTCAGTTTTCATAAATATTAATTAATTGTGAATATATGGTTTCGCAATTAATAAAGAGCTTGGTATAATTGCGCCGTTGCAATTATACAGTAATGTGTAATCCGAATAAGCCGGGATGGCGGAATTGGTAGACGCACGGGACTCAAAATCCCGCGTTGGTGACAACGTGGGGGTTCGATTCCCCCTCCCGGCACCACTTTTCCCTCGATATATATTCTGATATCCAGCACCCTAATAAATCTTTTAAAAATGTAACAATATTGTTACATTTTTCTTGATAAGCACTTGCTCAAGTGCTATATTGAGCGAGATTTTTTTAGTTTGACTTAATAGTTTGTCATCTAGTATTGATTTAAATCAAAAAAACTGTACAGAAAATTTAAAGCATAAGACTGCAACCTAGCCAGCCTGTTAGTTGTCAATAATGCTGCAAGTGAAAAGTTTTATTGGTTTAATTTTTATTAAGTTATTCATATTTATTAAGTTGTTCACATTTTTTTTGGGGTGGATTCAGTTATGAACAAGAGAACAATTCTCTCTTTAGGGGCTTCATTTTTATCGTTGTTTGCCGTCAATTCCCATGCGGCTTATGCATTAAATCTAAAAACACCAGCAACAGAAATAGCGAGCCAAATCTACGGCTTGCATATGTTGATTCTGTGGGTGTGTGTTGCGATTTTCGTTGTCGTATTTAGTTTGATGTTTTATTCAATTGTTAAGCACCGCAAATCAGTGGGTCACAAAGCATCACAGTTTCATGAAAACCATTGGTTAGAAGTGATTTGGACGATTATTCCTGTCATTATTTTGGTTGGTATGGCATACCCAGCAACGAAAACAATTATTGCGATGAAGGATACAAGCGCTGAGGAGATGAGCATTAAGATTACAGGTTCACAATGGAAGTGGGCTTATGATTATTTAGATCAAGAGGTTAAGTTCATCAGTACATTGTCTACGCCTGAAGATCAAATCCAAAATAAAGCTGAAAAAGGTGAAAACTACCTGTTGGAAGTTGATAATCCAATGGTTGTGCCTGTCGGCAAGAAAATCAAATTACTAATTACTGCGCAAGACGTGATCCATGCATGGTGGATTCCCGAGTTTGGTGTAAAACAAGATGCAATTCCTGGTTTTGTTAGAGAAATATGGATCAAAGTTGATAAGCCAGGTGTATATCGTGGTCAATGTGCTGAATTGTGTGGTAAAGCCCATGGTTTTATGCCAATTGTGGTTGAGGCTAAACCAGAAGCTGATTACCAAGCATGGATAGTTGCTCAGAAAGAGGCCGCTGCATCAGCTGATGCAGGTTCGGACAAAGAGTGGGCACAAGACGAGTTGATTACTGCGGGTAAAGCTGTTTATGAGAAAAATTGTGCTGTTTGTCATGGTGCAACAGGTGCAGGTATTCCACCAGCATTCCCTGCAATGACTGGTAGTGCTATTGTGAATGGCCCTATTGAAGGTCACTTAGATATTATCTTGAACGGTAAAAATATCATGCCAGCATGGAAAGATGTGTTGAATGATGTTGATATTGCTGCGGTAATTGCCTATGAGCGTAATGCTTTAGGTAACACTGTTGGTGATTCTATCCAGCCATCAGCAGTCAAAGCGGCACGCTAAGTATTATTTTAATTTTTAGAAATAACAGAATTAAGCTTTAGTTTTTAGGAGAAACTGATGAGTACAACTACTGCAACACATCACGATGACCACGGTCATCCAACCGGCATAATGCGCTGGGTTGCATCAACGAATCACAAAGACATTGGAACGCTGTACCTTTGGTTTAGCTTCTTTATGTTCTTATTTGCAGGGGCATTGGCATTAGGTATTCGAGCAGAACTATTTCAACCAGGATTGCAATTTGTAGAGCCAGAAAATTTCAACAGGCTTACTACATTGCACGGTTTAATCATGATTTTCGGTGCGATTATGCCTGCGTTTGTTGGCTTCGCTAACTGGATGATTCCATTAATGATTGGCACTTCAGATTTGGCTTTTCCAAGACTGAATAACATGAGTTTTTGGTTAATGGTGCCAGCGGCAATTCTTCTCATCGGTTCAATCTTTGTTCCTGGTGGCGCGATTGCTGGTGGTTGGACAATGTATCCACCACTATCTGTGCAAAATCCATCGATGTCGGTTGATATGTCTATCTTAGCGTTGCACATTTTAGGTGTTTCTTCGATTGTTGGTTCTATTAACATCATTACAACCATTTTAAACATGCGCGCGCCTGGTATGACATTGATGAAAATGCCATTGTTTGTATGGACATGGTTAATTACAGCATTCTTGCTCATTGCTTCAATGCCAGTTTTAGCAGGTGCTCTAACAATGTTGCTAACAGATCGTCATTTTGGTACATCATTCTTTGATGCAGCAGGTGGTGGTGATCCAGTATTGTTCCAACATGTGTTTTGGTTCTTCGGTCATCCTGAAGTGTATATTATGATTTTGCCAGCCTTTGGTTTGATATCTACTATCATCCCGACATTCGCACGTAAACCATTATTTGGTTATGCATCAATGGTATATGCAACTGCAGCGATTGCATTGCTATCGTTCGTTGTATGGGCACACCATATGTTTACAACAGGTATGCCAGTTGCGGGATCATTGTTCTTTATGTACAGCACAATGCTGATCTCTATTCCAACGGGTGTGAAAGTGTTTAACTGGATCGCAACCATGTGGAGAGGGTCTATGACTTTCGAAACACCAATGTTATTCTCAATTGCCGTTGTATTCTTATTTACTATTGGTGGTTTCAGTGGTTTGGTATTAGCGATTTTGCCAGTTGATATCCAATTGCAAGATACATACTATGTGGTTGCTCACTTCCACTACGTATTGTTCTCTGGTGCTGCGATGTCTATTATGGGTGCTGTGTATTATTGGTTACCAAAATGGACAGGTCACATGTACGACGAAACATTGGGTAAATGGCATTTTTGGTTAACAACAATTGCCTTTAATATTACCTTCTTCCCAATGCATTTTACTGGTTTAGCTGGTATGCCACGTCGTATTCCAGACTACGCATTGCAATTTGCTGAATTCAATATGATTTCATCAATTGGTGCGTTTGCCTTAGGTATTAGCCAACTATTATTCTTATATGTAGTGATTAAATGTATTAAAGGTGGACCAAAAGCGGCAGCTAATCCATGGGAAGGTGCTGAAGGTCTTGAGTGGACAGTACCGTCACCAGCGCCATTTCATACATTTGAAACACCTCCTACAGTTAAATAATAATGCTGTTTGAGAAAACTTAAGACATAGAGATAGGGAGATAAAATGAGTCAGAATACGAATAATTATTACCTGCCAGCACCATCGCTTTGGCCGTTAATAGCTTCAATTGCATTATTCTTGATGGCAGGTGGATTTGCGATGCAAATCAATGATATTACCTCAGGTAATTATGTGTTAATTGCAGGTGCCTTGGTATTTGTATACCTGTTGTATGGTTGGTTTAAAGAAGTGATTATTGAAAGTATTTCAGGCTTTTATAATAAGCAGGTTGATACTTCTTTCCGCTGGGGCATGGGTTGGTTTATTTTCTCTGAGGTCATGTTTTTTGCAGGCTTCTTCGGTGCGCTTTTCTATATCCGAACTTTTGCTTTAGATTGGATGAGTAAATCTACCTTGGTTTGGCCAAACTTTGTCGCTACATGGCCAACTTCTGGCCCAGCTGCAACAGAGGCTTTAGAAGCAATGAGTCCTTGGGGTTTGCCAGCCATTAATACGATGATTTTGTTAATTTCAGGCGCAACGTTGACTTATGCGCACTGGGGTTTAATGAAAAATAATCGCAAGCAAATTATTATTGGTTTAGCGTTAACCATTGCGTTGGGCGCTATATTCTTGTACTTACAAGCACACGAATATGCTGAAGCTGCATTTACGATGGACTCTGGAATATATGGATCAACCTTTTACTTGTTTACAGGTTTCCATGGACTACACGTAGCAATGGGTACAATTATGCTTGCTATTATTCTTTACAGAATATTAAAAGGCCACTTTAGCTCACATAATCATTTTGGATTTGAAGCTGTGGCATGGTATTGGCATTTCGTTGATGTGGTTTGGTTATTCTTGTTCGTATTTGTTTACTGGCTATAGTTAAACTTTCAACTTAATAACGCCACTTGGTGACAACCAGTGGCGTTATTTTTTACTTAAGAATATTGTGAGAACTATCCCAATAATCAATAGGTCTACTACAAAGTACATTAAAGTAATACTACTTATATCGTGTTGAGGTGAAAAATGGTTGATGAAAAAAAACGTGCACACAATAGTAAATTAATTGGGTTATTCATTGCGGTAATTGCGGTATTGATATTTGTGTTGGCTCTCTATATGGGCGCTGGGATGCAATAGGCATGATGGATAAAGAAAACACATCGACTAGCAACAAAAGCCTTGCCGTTAAATTATTAATTATTGTGGTTGCTGGTCTTGCTTTTGGTTTTGCCATCGCGCCACTCTACGATGCGGTTTGCAAAGCGATTGGGTTAAATGGTCGAGCAGATACAATCGCTACGGACGAGACTCAAAATGTAACTGTAGATGAATCGAGAGAAATTACAGTCATTTTTACTGGTACAACAATGCCTGGCCTAGATTGGAGCTTTGCTGCCAATGAAATCAGCGTGATTGTGCACCCTGGTGAAATAAAGCTGACTTCTTATCAAGCCATTAATAATGGCTCAGAAGCCATTGTTGGTAGTGCGGTACCGAGTGTAACACCAGAAGTGGCTGCGCTTTACTTTAAAAAAATAGAGTGCTTTTGTTTTAATAAACAAACACTACAGGCAGGCGAAGTTAAAGACATGCCAATCCGTTTTTTTGTTAGTCCAGATTTGCCTAGAGATATCAAAACAGTCACTTTGTCTTATGCATTTTATAAATCAAATGATAAAGCGGAATAACAAATTTTATTAAAAATGGATTGCTTATACTGGCGCTCTAACAATGACGCCACTATATAAACCTAATATTAATAGTGAAAATAGAAAGATAGACATAGCAACTCGCCAAGTAAGTGATTTAATCATTTTTTCGTCTTTTTTCTCACCTTTCATCATGTAAAAAAGCGCAGAAAATAAGTTGTAAGCTATTAGAAGCAGCATCACAATGACAATGATTTTGAATAACATATTTAATCCTCAAAACGTATCGTATGATTATGCGACCAGTCGCTTGTGTTTGCAACGATTGTAATGGCAGGTGTTTCAATTACCCAATGATGCATTATCGATTTAAACCTAAGTTAAGTATGAGTATTGCCACATTGGTTGTGATGGCGATATGTATTCAATTAGGTTTTTGGCAATATAACAAAGCGCAATCAAAAATCAAAGCGCAGCAGCAAATAGATCTTGGGATGCAGTTACCCCCAGCAAAACTGCCATCCACAATCGATGATGAGGAAAAATGGCGCTACAAGCGTGTGAGTTTCAAGGGTGAATATATGCCTGAGTATCAAATCATCCTGGATAATCGCGTACATAACACTAAGGTGGGTTATCAGGTAATTACTCCCGTTAAAGTAATAGATGATCAAGAGCGTTATGTTTTAGTGAATAGAGGTTGGATTGAAGGCAATCCCAATAGAACATTGCCTACGATAGAAACACCGGAGGGCGAACACACTTTTGTTGGGGATCTTTTTTTCCCCCTAGCATCAGTATTCACACTTGAATCCGCACAAGACCAAAATGCTGCGTGGCAACCGCTATGGCAGCATGCTGACATGCAACGCTATCAATCCTTGGTTCCTTTTAAAATTAAGCCTTATATTGTCCGTTTATCATCAGGCGAAATGGTAGGTGGCTTTGTTAGAGATTGGCCTGTGCCTAAAAGCCGTATCACAGTACATTTGGGCTATGCTTATCAGTGGTTTGGTTTTGCAATCACTATATTTGTTATTTACATCGTATTAAATCTTAAGAAGTTGAAAAAGGAAAATGAATAAAATGGGTCAAGCTGAAACAGGCTTAAAAGTGCCAAAAGACAAAAAGATATTGTTGTTATTAGCGGTAGTGTTTGTGTTGCCTTTTACTTTAGCATTTGTATTGCATTTGCTTGATATTAGACCTGGCGGTAAAAGCTTTGGCCAATTAGTGACGCCACCAATAGAGCTAACAATCCCACTATTTACGACTGCAAATGGTAAAGACTTCTCTGCTGAACAATGGTCCAAAATTTGGAATATTGTAATGGTTGAGCAAGCTGATTGTGACGCGGCGTGCGAACAAAATATTGATAAAATGGATCGAGTGCAACGAACTTTGCATAAGGATAAAGACCGTGTGCAACTTGTTCTAATGTTAAAAGGCAATGCCAATGCAGAACGTGTTAAGCAATTGGAAAGTCAGTTTGCAGGCCTAGTGGTGTTGCCTGTGCAACAGGATGTTCAACAAGCATTTGCTGAACAATTTACGAATATAGCACCAGAGGGTAGTATTTATTTGGTGGATCCACTTAATAACTTAATGATGCAGTATCCGAGTGATGTCGAGCCAAAAGCCTTACGTGCAGATGTGAAGAAACTATTAAAAAATTCTTGGGGTGGTTAGTATGTTTAAGAAATTAGCATTTATTGCAGCATTATTGACATTGTTTGTGGTTGTTTTGGGCGCTTACGTCCGCTTATCAGATGCTGGATTAGGCTGCCCTGATTGGCCAGGTTGCTACGGCACGTTGACTGTTCCGCAGAGTAATGAGGCGCTTGACCATGCGCATGCGACTTATCCTGACTCACCTGTAGAAAATGTAAAAGCATGGAAGGAGATGGCACATCGCTACGTTGCAGGTATTCTAGGATTATTGGTGTTTGCATTATTTATTCAAGCATGGAGAGAAAAGAAAACAATTAACGTCAGCCCATGGTTGCCTACGGTTTTAGTTGGCATTATTGGATTTCAAGCAATGCTCGGCATGTGGACCGTTACGATGTTATTAAAACCAGCTATTGTCACCATGCACTTAATGGGTGGTATGACAACATTAGCCATATTGACATGGATTGCCCATCGGCATTGGGGTGTTCTATCCAGTAATGTTTTAGAGAACACGAGCGCTAGATTTTTTCTAAGGTTTGCGATTGTCATCTTATTTCTACAAATCTTTTTAGGTGGTTGGACCAGTACCAATTATGCGGCTTTAGCATGCACAGATTTTCCAACCTGCCATGGTGCTTGGATGCCTGAAATGGATTTTGCCAATGCCTTTCATTGGTTCCGAGAGCTTGGTGAGAATAAAGAGGGCAATACATTGGGACTACCTGCCTATGTAGCCATTCAATGGGTGCATCGCATCGGCGCACTTGTTACGTTTTTGTATCTAGGCGCTTTAGGCATCTACTTAATGAAGCGTACGCAACTTAAAGGGTTAGCTACCATCATGTTAATCCTGTTACTAGTACAAATTGCATTAGGTATTGCTAACTTATTGTTGCATTTACCAACCGTGCTTGCCGTAGCGCATAACATGGGCGCAGCATTGCTCTTAATCACGGTGATTATGTTAAACTCGAAAATCACAGCGCTAAAGAATTAGTGCTAACGTAAAAAATATAATAGAAATAAATGACAAGGGTATGGAATGAGCGCAACAACAGGAATGAATCCATTGGGGACAAAAGCTGAGCTAAGTAGTTTTTTTGCTCTGTGTAAACCGCGTGTAACAGCATTAATAGTGTTTACAGCCATCATTGGTATGTTTCTGGCTACTACTCTTGATGAGCCGATGGTGCCTCTAAACATTCTTATTGCAGCTACTATAGGAATTGCAATGGCGTCAGGTGCAGCCGCGGCATTTAACCATCTAGTTGAGCAAAAAATCGATGCAAAAATGGCTCGTACAAGAGGACGTCCATTACCAACAGGACAAATTAATTCAAAGCAGACATTCATTTTTGCAACAGCTGTTGCTTTAATTGGTTTATCTATTTTATATTTCTTTGTGAACCCACTAACGATGTGGCTAACCTTTGCAACTTTTGTTGGTTACGCTGTGATTTACACCATTTTTTTAAAGCCTGCTACACCACTTAATATTGTGATTGGTGGCTTATCAGGCGCGATGCCTCCTGCGCTAGGATGGGCGGCAGTGACTGGTACGGTTTCTGCTGAAGCATGGATTTTAGTGTTAATTATTTTTGCTTGGACGCCACCACACTTTTGGGCGTTGGCGCTCTATCGACGCGAGGAGTATGCAAAATCAGGTTTACCGATGTTGCCCGTTACGCATGGTGAAATGTACACTAGGTTACACATTTTGCTTTACACCATTATTTTGGTGGCGGTGACTTTAATTCCTTTTGCGATGCGTATGAGTGGCATGATTTATTTGGTGTCTGTTTTATTGTTAGATGCTGTGTTTATGATGTATGCCATCAAATTGTATCGCCAGTATTCAGATGCATTAGCCAAAACAACTTTTAAATACTCGATTCTTTATCTAATGCTATTATTCCTCGCATTAGTAATTGATCATTACTTGCTGATATTGCCTTACTAGGCCTATATACTCAGGTTCACGTGATCTAAAAAAGACATTCCTAAGTGGATGTCTTTTTTTATAAGAGAAGAAATGGTGCGCCCGGCGGGATTCGAACCCACTACCCTCGGTTTCGGAAACCGATACTCTATCCAAATGAGCTACGGGCGCGTGTGCCGGATTATAGCAAAGCGGCTATCAATTGTCTCAATTGGCTTGATGCTTCGAAACTTGGTGGCTAAGAAGTCTGTTTTAACCTAATCCTGTTTACTAGAGATGTAACTGAGCAGTCTTTTCTTACATATAGCTTGTTGAAGTTGCTGGTATAATTATCGACTTCAATCAAGGAATAAGGTATCAATAATGAGCAACGAAACAAACGCAGCATCAAATATGAGCTTGGTGCAAAAGATCATAATTGGATTGGGTGGCATTATTGCACCAATTTTTGTTCTTTACACGATCACTAAATCACCTGATGCGCCTAAAAGTGCAGTAGAAGCGCCAGTTGAAAGAGCGGAAGTAGTGGAAAATATTAAGCCATTGGCTGTGGTTGAGGTTGCGGCAGATAGTGGTCCAGCAGTCGCAAAAACTGGCGAAGAGATTGTGAATCAGGCATGTGCAGCTTGCCATGCTTCTGGCATGATGGAGTCTCCTAAATTAGGTGATGCAGCCGCTTGGTCAGCACGTATTGCGCAGGGTTATGAAACCTTAACTAAGCATGCTATCGAAGGTATTCGTATGATGCCAGCGCGCGGTGGAAATCCAGATTTAACTGACAACGATATCGCTAAAGCTGTTGCGTATATGGCAAATGGTGCAGGTGCTAATTTTACAGCGCCCGAATCTGCTGAGCCTGAAGCAAGTACAGTTGAAGCTGAAGCAACAGATGCGCCTGCGGCAGAATAAGCGATAAAAATACACCGTTTGTTTTGTTGAGGATGCGCTGATGGCAACGTATGCAATAGGCGACATCCAGGGTTGTTATCATGCTTTTTTAGCATTGTTGCAACGCATTCAGTTTGACCCTAAGTTAGATCAATTATGGTTAGTTGGTGATTTAATTAATCGAGGCAACGGGTCACTTGAAGTGTTGCGATGGTGTTTTCAGCATCAAGATAGTATTCAAATAGTATTAGGTAATCATGATTTGCATGCGATTGTCGTCGCGCATGGCATTCGTAAACCAAATCGAAGTGATACTTTGCAACCTATCTTAGATGCGCCAGATGCCAATCTATTGTTAACATGGTTACGCCATCAACCACTCATGCATTCAAATGGCGATTATGCAATGGTGCATGCTGGATTATTGCCAGAGTGGGAAATTAATGAAGCGTTGGCTTATGCAAAAGAAGTAGAAACTGCATTGAAAAGTGATAATTACGGCGAATTTTTGTTGAATATGTATGGCAATACGCCAAATGTTTGGCGAGATGGTTTAACAGGTTACGATCGCTTACGTGCGATTACCAATGTGATGACACGCATGCGTGTATGTACATTGGATGGTGCGTTAGACTTTAGCTTTAAAGGTGAGTTGGCTGATGTGCCAACAGGATTGACGCCCTGGTTTGACTTACCTAATCGGTTAACTAAAAATCAAGCAATTATTATTGGACATTGGTCTGCCTTGGGCTTACATCAATCTAACAATGTTTATGCGTTAGATACCGGCTGTTTATGGGGCGGTCAGCTAACGGCGATGTGTCTTGAGACAAAGCAGATTACGCAGGTGGCTTCAAAGAATAAAGATAAACCGCAGAAAAGCGTTAAGGCTTAAGTGTTTAAAACTTAAGCGCTGCCGCAATACTTTCAAACGCTGATTGTGTAAGCACTTGTCTATTGGCTGACTGTGCGTCAATCGGCGTTAAAAAATGCAATTCCACCGTAGGGTTCTTCTGTTTCAAAACATGCATCATCGACTTACCTAATGTCATTTCTCCCGCATAAGCCATTTTCGTATTAATACCACCATTCGGTAATGGATAACGAATGGCGACAGGTCGTAATTGCGCATTTGCATTAATAGCGGCTTGTACAATACTGCTTTTAAAATGAGAGAGCGAAGTGCCATCAGTCGTTGTGCCCTCTGGGAAAAAGCCAACATTGCTACCCGCTAGCAAACGTTGAGTTGTCATCTCTACGATGCGAGAGGTGTCTTTTCGGTTACTTCTATTGATAAAAATAGTGCCTGATTTTCTAACAAGGTAGCCAAGTATTGGCCAATTATTAATGTCGGATTTGGCAATAAATTGTAGTGGCAGAATACTGTTGAGTGCATAGATATCAGCCCAAGAAACATGGTTGGCTAGAAACATATTGTTAGATGCATTAACCTGTGGCGTCTCACCAAATATAACAGTGTTAATGTTAAAGCATCTAAGCAGCTTTCGACACCACCACTTGGTTAGCTTTGTTCTGGTCTTTTCTTCAGTGAAAGGCCAGCTAACGGCAATAATCAATATGCCGAGCAAGATATGGCTCAGTAGTCGAACAATGCGATAGCCGATGATAAAGGAGTTAGTTTTTTGCAAATGTTCGCTTATTTAAAATCATCTCAGGAAGTGTGCTGCATATTTTTTATTCATATCAGACATGGATAACATTACCAGTATATCCGCTGTATTGAAATAGCTATCCCATGCGGGCTCGCCACAAATTTTTGCACCTAGTCTTAAATAGCCTTTAATTAATGGTGGACAATCCACTTGCATATCATTTTTCAGCGATTCAATTGGTAAATGTATATGCGGAAATACGCGGTATTCGATAGGGCATGAGTGCTTGTCTTTAAGAAGATGATAAATAGATGCTGCTGCATGGCCACCATCATTCATAGGAATGCTCGCGCAACCAATCATATGTTCATAACCGTGTGCTAGCATATATTTAGCTAAGCCAGCCCATAGTAAGGTAATGGTGCCACCACTTCTGTAATCACGGTGCACACATGCGCGGCCGACTTCTACGGTGTTGCCAAGTAAATGATTAATGCGGCTTAAGTCAAACTCGCCAGATGAATAATAGCTTCCAGCTTCATTGGCTTGTTTGGGGCTGAGAATGCGGTAAGTGCCGATGACCTGTTGTGTGTTGGTGTCGCGGACAAGTAAGTGATCACAAAAAGCATCAAATCCATCTATATCTAGACCATTGTTGCCTGTAATGCGAGCGCCCATTTCTTCTGCAAACACTTTATAACGCAAACGTTGCGCTTCTTTAACTTCGCTTGGGTTTCTGGCTAGGGATACTTGTAAATTAGGTTTTGATCGTGATAGATTTTGTTGAACTGCTGCTTGTTTTATCATCCTATTATCTCTCCTTTAATTGAAGAGATAATAGATGAATCAGATGACTGTTAGATTAAAGGCAGATGACGCTTTTGTGACGATGTTCGTTAATGGCTAATATGACTAATGGCTGACACGTGTAGTACCGCCGCCCTCTACAATGCGTACTTTCTCGCCTGGATTAAATTGCTCATCTGCTTCTTGCACAATAGCGATAAGTCCACCGCCATCTAGTTTCACTGTGATTTCCAGAGCATCTTTGCGGGTAACGCCTTCTTCAACAGCTGAGCCAGCAAGGCCGCCTGCGACGGCCCCAATCACAGCTGCAATGGCGCTACCTCTGCCACCGCCAACAGAACTGCCAGCAATGCCACCAATTGCACCGCCTGCAATGGTACCCACAGGTGATTTTGTGCCCTCTAACTTGACTGCGCGTACACTTTCTACAGTGCCAGTTTTAACCGTTTGTACTTTACGCGCATCATCGCGTTTATAAACACTGCCTGAGTTGGAGCTTGCACAGGCAGCGACAAATAAGGATAAGGTCGTAATAAGGATTAATGTTGAAAGTCTCATGATTTTTCCTATCAATTTAGCGATGTATAAAGTTATGTTAGTTGCGTTTGTGTTCCAACTTCTTGGACCAGAGCTTGGCTATAAATGTTCTCTATTTCTTCGCGGCTTGGCTTGTGATTTTGACCTCCACGACTCGCAATTTTGATAGAGCCCATTGTAGCCGCTAATCTGCCGCAAGTTACCCAGTCCCATTTTCTAGCAATACCATATAATAAGCCTGCGCGATATGCATCGCCGCAGCCAGTTGGGTCAACAACTGCTTTAGCTTTAACGCTTGCAATCTCATGACGTTGACCATCTGCGTAAATATGAGAGCCCTCTGCGCCTAAAGTGACAATAAGCGCATCTACTTTTTCAGCAATTTGCGCTAAAGAAAGCCCGGTTTTTTCTTGCAGCACTTGAGCCTCATAATCATTCACTGCAAGATAAGTCGCCATATTGATGAAATGCATTAACTCTTCACCATTAAACATTGGCAAGCCTTGACCTGGGTCGAACATAAAAGGAATATTGGCATCAAAACATTCCTGTGCATGTTGGAACATGCCATCGCGACCATCGGGAGCGATAATAGCTAATGTCACATCTTTTGTCTCTTTCACACTATTTTGATGCGATTCCATCATCGCGCCAGGGTGGAAAGCGGTAATTTGGTTGTCATCTAAATCGGTTGTAATAAAGGCTTGTGCAGTAAAACTATTTGCAATCGTTTTGATGTGTTGCTTCGATAGTTTGTTAGCATCCATCCATGCTTGATAGTTAGCAAAATCTTCACCGACAGTGGCCATTATTAATGGCTCGCCTTCTAGTAATTGCAAGTTGTAAGCAATATTACCTGCAGTTCCACCAAATTCTTTGCGCATTTCCGGCACAAAAAAAGCAACGCTTAATTTATGAATTTGGTCAGGTAGGATGTGATTTTTGAATTGATCTTGAAACACCATAATGGTGTCAAAAGCGAGAGAGCCGCAGATAAGTGTTTGCATAAAAAATAATGGTTGAATTAAATTAAAACAACATTATCTTGTAGCAATGGTAGTCATTGCAAGTTAAAACTAAATATAAGTGCTTGACTGTTATTGACTAATCGCGCCATCAATCAGCAATTTGGCGGCTTTTTTAGCATATTTAATGGCGCCAGAACCGCGCTTCATTTGCTCCGCTTGGACAGCGCCCTCAAACAATAACGATAATTGCAAGGCTAAGCCATCAGCATCTTTAATTTTTGCTTCGCTAGCTAGTTTACTAATAAACTGCCTAAACTCACGTGACTGCTTTGAGGAGAGTTGGTGAATAGGGTTTTCTTCATTAGGAAACTCTGCTGATGCTTTGATAAAACCCATACCTAAAAAGCTAGGTGAAGTAATCCATTCTTCAATAAAGTCAAATAGTTGTTTGATTTTATCCGCAGGTGCCTTAGTATTGGTATTGAGTTTATTGTCTAGCCAACTTTGGAAGTCTTGTTGGCTTTTATTAAGCACTTCTAAAATCAGACCTTCTTTGGTATGGAAGTATTTATAAAGCGTCATTTTTGTCGTGCCAGCGACCGCAACAATCGTATCCACGCCTGTGGAGTTGATGCCACGCGTTTGAAATAAATCGGTGGCAGTGTTTAATATTTTTTCTCTTAACGCGCTCATAATCCGAGTATACATGAGATTATTATTTTATTGCAAATACTATATACAGACTTGTAATGCTGACTATGCTTTAAAATTGCTAAGATGATAAACATAAAAGAAATAGTTATTTACATTGTATTGAAATAAGAATATATTATACAGAACTGTATAGTATATCCATCAATGATTAAGGAGAGTTTAAAATGAATAAATTAATAGGTTTACTGCTCGCTGTAGGTGTTGTTACATTAACAGCTTGTGCAACAGGTGGCGACACAGGCGCAACTGCGGCAAATGAGTTGCGTGTGGTAGAAAAAGTATCGATTAATGCGCCAGCCGATGTGGTTTGGGCTAAGGTCAATAACTTTGGTGATTTAGGTGCTTGGCATCCTGCTGTAGCGAAAACAGAGATCACTGCTGGAACAAACAATGAAGTTGGTGCAGTGCGATTATTAACGCTGCAAGATGGCGGCACCATTACAGAGAAATTAACAGCTTATGATCCTGCTAGCAATACTTACTCATATGAGATTTTAGAAGGCGTGTTACCTGTAAGTGGTTATGCATCAACTATTCAAGTGCTACCAGTAGGCTCTGGTTCAGAGGTTGTTTGGGCGGGTAATTTCAAACGGAAAGATACTTCAGCACGACCATCAAAAGACAAAAATGATGATGCGGCTACCACAACAATCAGTGCAGTTTATCGCGGTGGACTGAATAATTTGAAAACAATGTCAGAATAAGCATTTAGTTAAGTTAGTAAAAAAGCCAGCTTAAATCAGCTGGCTTTTTTGTACTGAACGCACTTAGGTCGATTTTTTCATTAACATTGGTGTGTAATTGCACTGAATTTTTTCTAATAATTCTCGTACTAATATTTGCTCATTTGCATCTGAGCTAATTTGGCCAAGCACAATATTTTTAAAGTAAATTGATTTATACCGATCTGGCAGCTGAATGGCTTCTATCAACCTGCAGTTGCCGCTACGCATTTTTTCTATTTGCGCAACCAGCGTTGCGGTACTTTGAGGTGATGCGATTGCAGCATTAAATACTGGCTCTAATGTCATTTCTATTGGAGCAGAAGCAATTTGTGTTGAGGTTGCTATTGTTGGTTGGTAAAGTAAATACACGCTACCCGCAATCACTAGTGCACCAATAAAGCTCGCAGCAATGGCATAAACGGATGTGCGTGAAATGTGAAATTCTTTGTTTGTTTGTGCTGTGATTAATGCTTCTGCAGCATTTTTTGCGTGAATTAATGCGCCAGAGTTATGCTCAAGCAACTTTTCATGCATTGCCGATAGCGCCATCACGTAAAGTTGAGTGGCGAGCATTTCTGGTAGGGCGGCATGTGCTTTCGCTGCTTCGAGGCTCAAGAAAGTTTTAAGTAACGAAGCATTATTTACACTGGCCTGTTGGTCAAGCTGTGCATCAACGCCAGGAGCGTCTGTCCAATCATCTAAGATATCAAATAAACTCAGTAAGCGCGCATGTGGCGTATCGCCTGCTTTTTTAAGCATTTGAATAAGCCAATTTGAATGTAAGATATCCATCATCTTCCTGCTTTTAGAATGGCTTCACAACGACGAGAATAACAATAGCAATGAGTGCTAATACTGGAATTTCGTTGAACCAGCGAAACCAGACATGGCTACGTTTATTGGTGCCACCTTTGAAATCACGCATGATTTTGCCGCAATAAACGTGATAAGCGATTAAACCTGCCACTAGCGTTAATTTTGGATGCATCCATTTACCTGTTATACCGTAACCCATCCATAACCAAAAGCCAAAAACTAATGCGAGCACGGCTAAAGGTAACATAAAACGATACAGTTTTTGTTCCATCATGGATAACCGTTGAATGGCTTCTGGATTAGTTTCCATGGCGTGATTGACAAAAATGCGCGGTAAATAAAATAAGCCAGCAAACCAACTGGTAACAAAAATAATATGAAAAGCTTTAATCCAGAGCATTAGCTAAGTTCCTTTTCTAATAGGGCATGTAGTTTATCAAAGTTTAATGTGCCAATCGCGCGTTGAATACGTTTGCCATCTTTATTGTAGATATATGCGGTTGGCGTTAGTTTAACATCACCAAATTGATGTGTAATGTCTGCATAGCTATCATGGATAACAGGAAAAGGCAGTTCTTTTTGTGTTGCAAAATTAACAACTTGAGCGGGTGGATCATATGGCATCGCTACCGCAATAATTTCAAATCCGCGTGGTTGGTATTGATAGTAGGTTTTGATTAAATCAGGCATTTCTTTTACGCAACTTTTGCAATCGGTCGCCCAAAAGTTGACTAGCACCACTTTGCCTTTTAGCGAAGCCATGCTAATGGTTTCACCTTTGATTGTAGTGAAAACAACATCGCTCACTTTGGATTGTGGTAATAGCGAATAAGCAATGAATGCGATGAGCATTATCACCGGTATCGCAATCATTATTTTTCTAGAAATAGACATCAAAAGATTGTAACGTTTTTCATTAGCATTGTGCGAATAACCATAACTAGTTTGTAGTTTTTGTGCGCATTGCCGCGTGCTATAATCGTCTTTTGTTTATGATAATTTATTAATGAACGCACCTATATCTCCTGAGTTACTCAAAGCGAATCCAGACTCTCCAACCCGCTTGCGTGAAATTCCATACAACTATACTTCTTTTTCCGACCGTGAAATCGTTATTCGGTTCTTAGGTGAAGAAATGTGGGGCACCTTGCAGACGTTGCGCACTGAGCGTAAAACGGGCAGAAGCGCGCGCATGTTATTTGAAGTGCTAGGTGATTTATGGGTCGTGAGTCGCAATCCTTATCTGCAAGATGATTTGCTGGATAATCCAAAACGTCGCGCTGCATTGATTGAAGCATTAAATCATCGCGTAGCCGCCATTGATGAGCGTAGAAGTGGTAATCCACAAGTAGAAAGGTTAGTGGTTGCTGCCAAAACGGCGATTGATAAATTTGCGGATGATTTTCGTCAGACTTACGATTTGCGTAAAAAAGCACTCAGTAAATACAGTAAATATACGCGTAAGGATAATATTCAATTTGATGGCTTGGCGCGTGTTTCACACGTGACCGATGCAACAGATTGGCGCGTAGAGTATCCGTTTGTTGTGCTTAATCCAGATACAGAGGTAGAGATTGCGCATCTCATCAGAATTAGCATTGAACTTGGATTAACGGTTATTCCACGTGGCGGCGGCACAGGCTACACCGGTGGTGCAATCCCGTTGACACCACTTTCAGCTGTAATTAATACAGAAAAATTAGATCAACATACCGGCGTGCAAATGCGTACCTTGCCGGGTGTTTCTCACCAAGTGCCAACGATTGAGTGTGGTGCAGGTGTGGTCACGCGCCGTGCGATGGAAGCGGCTTCTGATGCTGGATTAGAGTTCGCTTGCGATCCAACTTCAGCTGATGCTTGTTGTATTGGTGGCAACGTTGCGGTGAATGCAGGTGGTAAAAAAGCGGTGCTATGGGGCACGGCTTTAGATAACTTAGCCTCATGGCGCATGGTGACGCCCGATTCTACTTGGATGGAAATCGAGCGTTTAGATCATAATTTAGGCAAGATTCATGATATTGCAATGGCGCGTTTTAAGATTAGCCGTTATGACATCGACATGAAAAACCTGATTGCCGAACCTGAAATTATTGAAATTCCAGGTCCTAGCTTCCGTAAAGTTGGCTTGGGTAAAGATGTAACAGATAAGTTTTTATCTGGTTTGCCTGGCGTTCAAAAAGAAGGCTGTGACGGTCTGATTACGTCAGCGACGTTTATTTTGCATCGTATGCCTAAGCATGTGCGGACCATTGCGCTTGAGTTTTTCGGTCATGTTTCTAAAGCAGTGCCGGCAATTGTGGAAATCAAAGATTATTTAGATGCGACGGCTAAGCAAAATCCAGCAGTGATTATGGCTGGTTTAGAGCATATGGATGAGCGCTATATTAAAGCGGTTGGTTATGCGACTAAAGCGGCACGTCAACAACGCCCTAAAATGGTGTTGCTTGCGGATATTGCTTCAGATGATGAAGATGCGGTTGGTCAAGTGGCTTCTGCCATGGTGCGCATCTGCAATGCGCGCGATGGTGAAGGTTTTATTGCGGTTTCAGCCGAAGCACGTAAAAAATTCTGGTTAGATCGTTCACGAACAGCGGCGATTGCTAAACATACCAACGCCTTTAAGATTAATGAAGATGTCGTCATTCCGTTGCCACAACTTGGTGAATATTCTGATGGCATTGAGCGCATTAATATTGAGCTTTCTATTAAGAATAAGCTTAAGTTGATTGATGCACTAGAGCAGTTTCTTGAAAGTGATTTGCCACTACAAGCTGATGAAGACGGTAATACTGATCCAGAGGGCGTAAAATCTAAGCAAATATTGTCCTTGCAGTTGGTGCGCGATATGCGGATGCAATGGCGTTTAATTCTTAATGCATTGGATGAGCCACTTGCAGTGTTGGGTTCTGTTGGCAAGCAATTTGAACAGCATGCAACGGTGTTTGAAGCGGTGCAATCTTATGATTTACGCGTTTCTTGGAAGCGAGAATTAAAACAGCCGCTGAGTGATATTTTTGCAGGCCGTGAATTTCAAAAAATCATCGATGGCTTAGACGCTATTCATAAAAAAGTATTAAAAAGTCGTGTGTTTATCGCATTGCATATGCATGCGGGCGATGGCAATGTACACACTAATATTCCTGTGAATTCCGATGACTACGACATGATGCAAGAAGTGCATGGTGCAGTTGTACGCGTCATGGCATTGGCGAGAAAACTTAATGGTGTGATTTCTGGCGAACATGGTATTGGTATTACAAAAATGGAATTTTTGGATCAAGAAACCATTGATACTTTTACCCAATACAAAAATAAAGTAGATCCAAATGGTCACTTTAATAAAGGTAAGTTGCTGCATGGTTCAGGCTTAGACAATGCCTATACGCCAAGCTTTGGCTTGCTGGAGCAAGAGTCCATTATTATGGAACAGTCTGCCATGGGCGAGATTGCTGATGACATCTCTGATTGCTTGCGCTGTGGTAAATGTAAACCAGTTTGCTCAACGCATGTGCCCCGCGCTAACTTGCTTTACTCACCAAGAAACAAAATTTTAGCAACATCGTTGTTGATGGAAGCTTTCTTATATGAGGAGCAAACGCGACGCGGTGTTTCACTCAGGCATTTTGATGAGTTTAATGATGTCGCCGACCACTGTACCGTTTGTCATCGCTGCGAAAAGCCTTGCCCAGTCAATATTGATTTTGGTGATGTTTCAATCAAAATGCGTAATTTATTGCGCGAGCAGGGTAAAAAGAAATTTAATCCTGGCACGGCCGCTGGCATGATGTTCTTAAATGCTAAAGACCCTGCGACAATTAAATTTATCCGCGCAACCATGATTGGTATGGGTTATAAAGCCATTAACTTTGCTAATAGTTTGGCTAAACGTTTCGGACTATTAAAATATAAAAAAGCACCGCCTTCGACTGTTGGTAAAGCAGATATCAAAGCGCAAGTGATCCATTTTATCAATCGACCGATGCCGAAGAAAATGCAATCAAAAACGTCACGTGCCATGCTAGGCATTGAAGATGACACCATGATTCCGTTGATACGTAACCCAGCAAAAGTGACGGATGATTCTGATGCAGTGTTTTACTTCCCGGGTTGCGGTTCTGAGCGTTTGTTCTCGAATGTGGGTTTAGCTACGCAAGCAATGTTGTATGAAGTTGGTGCAATTACCGTATTGCCGCCTGGTTATTTATGTTGCGGTTATCCTCAAACATCAAGTGGTAATCATGATAAAGGCCAAGAGATTACTGCAGAAAATCGTGTCTTGTTCCATCGTGTTGCTAATACGCTAAATTACCTAGATATTAAGACGGTGATTGTGTCTTGTGGCACTTGTATGGATCAATTGCAAAAGTATGAGTTTGAGAAAATTTTTCCAGGTTGTCGTTTATTGGATATTCATGAGTATTTGATGGAGAAGGATCAAAAGCTTTCTAACATTACGGGTACGCGCTATATGTATCATGACCCATGTCATAGTCCGATGAAGACTTATAAACCACTTGAAGTGACGAATAAGCTCATGGGACAGGAAGTTGAATTGAATGACCGTTGCTGTGGTGAGAGTGGTACATTTGCTGCGGCGCGTCCCGATATTGCAACGCAAGTGAAATTCCGTAAGCAAGAAGAGTTAGAAAAAGGCATGCAGAAGATGGGTTTGACTGTTGGTAAACCTGAGCAAGCGGTGAAAATTCTGACTAGTTGCCCAAGTTGCTTGCAAGGTTTGTCGCGTTATGGCAATGATACTGGTATCGAGGCAGATTATATTGTAGTCGAAATGGCAAAACATATTCTTGGTGAAAGCTGGATGGAAGATTACATTGAGAAAGCCAATAGAGGCGGTATAGAAAAAGTGTTACTGTAACGCTAGCACAACAAAAAAGCCTACCAGTTGGTAGGCTTTTTTTATAAACCAGACTTTGAAAAAATTAATTAAATAATATTAATTACATCATGCTCGCTAATTGCTGTTGTACATATTCTAATGGTTTACGTTTAAACCCACTTTTCACATACTGATGCCAACGCCCAATAACAAAACACATCATCATATTGGCTTGGCTCTCCGGTAATATTTTTTTACCAGACTCAGCAACAGCTAATTTGAGGCACTGCTTAAGCGAGACTTCAATGCGATCATACAGTTGATTGATGCGCTCTTGTAGTCTTTCATTTTCATTGACTAAGGCATCGCCAATCAGCACGCGCGTCATGCCTGGATTTTTTTCAGCAAATCTGAGCAACATGCTCACAATGAGTAAAATTTGTTTTCCACCGTCTGGTTCTTCTGTAGTGATTTTATTAATCACGCCAAAAATACTGGTTTCAATAAACTCAATTAAACCTTCAAACATTTGCGCTTTTGTCGCAAAGTGGCGATAAAGCGCAGCCTCGGAAACGGCTAATTTTGCAGCCAGTGCTGCCGTGGTGATTTTTTCACGTTTAGGGTTTTCTAACATTTTTGCCAATGTTTCTAAGATTTGTTGCTTGCGTTCACCTGCCATACGATTCCCTGAAATAATCTTAATATGTATTTGTCCGATTATAGCGTAAGGTGCGCAAGTGCTGACACCTTACTTAATCGATAATCCACAAAATTTGGTTTATGCAGCCGCTTGCTAATCCAAATCGTTTTCATGCCTAATCGCTTAGCTGTCATTAATGCGGCTAGATTATCTTCTAGCATAATACAGTCACTTGGTTTAGCCCTAAGTGTTTTTAAAAGGCCTCGAAAGCCACGCACAGATGGCTTGGCATGAAATCGAGTAGATTCAACACTAAAGACTAGTTCAAATACATCAGCAATGCCTAAGATTTCTAGCACGCGAATTGCATAGTTACGCGGAGCATTGGTGAAGATGACTTTTCGACCTTTTAAACTGAGTAGCAAATGGCGTAAGCGCTTGGTTAAAATGACGCGCTCATTTAAGTCTGGAAATAGGTGTGTTTCAAATAAAAAATGATGTGGGTCAGTGTCATGATGGCGCATTAGCCCTTTGAGCGTTGCGCCATACAATCGCCAATAATGTTTGCGTAATTGATCAGCCGCTTGTTCATCTATGGCCAACGAGTGTTGGATGAACTTCGTCATAGCCCCGTTCATCACTGGAAAAATATGTGCAGAAGCATTATGTAAGGTGTCGTCTAAATCGAACACCCAAACGGTTGGCATTGGTTAAGCTAAGGTAAAAATTAGTTGGCTTTAATCAATGTGCCAACGCCTTCATCTGTTAGCACCTCAAGTAATAACGCATGCTCTACACGGCCATCAATAATATGCACTGCTTTTACACCGCTTCTAGCCGCATCTAAAGCAGAGCTGATTTTTGGTAACATGCCGCCAGATAAAGTACCGTCCGCAACCATCCCATCAATTTGTTTGGGTGTTAAACCCGTCAGCAATGTGCCATCTTTATCCAATACGCCTGGCGTGTTGGTTAATAGTACAAGTTTTTCTGCTTTTAAAATCTCAGCCAACTTACCCGCAACCACATCGGCGTTGATATTAAATGTGCTGCCGTCTTCACCCACTCCGATTGGTGCAACAACAGGAATAAAATCACCGCTATCTAAAAAACTAATAATACTGGGGTCGATAGTGCTAATTTTGCCAACCTGTCCGATGTCAATGGTTTTTAGTTTGTCGTTAATATCTTCCATCATCAACTTATCAGCACGGATAAAATTACCATCTTGCCCCGTTAAGCCAACTGCTTTTCCACCGTGACGATTAATTAAATGCACAATTTCTTTATTGACATGGCCGAGCACCATTTCAACAATGTCCATGGTTTCTTCATCGGTCACGCGCATACCCTGAATAAACTCACCTTTTTTGCCGACTCTGTCGAGCATTTGGTTAATTTGCGGGCCGCCACCATGCACAATCACTGGATTCATGCCAACTAACTTAAGCAACACCACATCACTGGCAAATGATGCTTTTAACTTCTCATCGGTCATGGCGTTGCCGCCGTATTTGATGACAATGGTTCTATCAAAAAAGCGCTTAATATAAGGCAGCGCTTCAGATAGGGTCTTGGCTTTTTTGGCGGCGGCGGATTCGCTAATCATGTGATAAGTTCCAATTGAGTTGATAGATAGATTGTAACTAAAAAGTGTTCGCTATTAAAACTAAAGTCGGAATTAACTTATAACTTTTTCACATAGACCTTCGATTTTCTTTGTAAGTTATATAGCTTTTGTTTCGATTTCGGCAATTTATCAATTGGCGATAAATCAAAACCACGCTCTAAAAACCAATGCTCAGTCCGCGTTGTTAAACAGAAAATTTGATTAAACCCTAGCTCTTTGGCTTGTAGCTGACAATAGTTAAATAACTTATCACCACGACCGCCTCCTCTGTAGTGTGGATCAATCGCTAGACAAGCAAATTCAGCCATTTTATCGTTAATGTAAGGATGTAGTGCCGCGCAGCCGATGGTTCTATTATCATGTTCCATCACATAAAAATGTTTGATGTCCATTTCAATTTGTTCGCGACCACGTCTAACCAATACGCCTTCATTTTCTAAAGGTTCAATCAATTTTAAAATGCCGCCTACATCATCAATCGTGGCTTGGCGCATAGTTTCTAATGGCAATTCTGTCACCATGGTGCCAATGCCACTCAGCGTAAATAGCTCTTGAATAATCGCGCCATCAATATGGCGAGAAATCAAATGAGTACGCGCTACGCCATGTTCACAAGCTTTAACTGCGGCATCCAAATAATACTCAATATCCTCAGTAAAATGCACTGGCGCATCATTTTCATAAGCGCTACTCAGCAAGTTCTTCGCTTTTTCTGCCGTCATCTCACGTAGTAATTCACCGCGTAAGTTTTTAACGCCTTGCGTATCCATCAGAAAAATTAACTTTTCAGCATCTAGCGCAATTGCGGTGCTGACCGCCACATCCTCTAAAGAAAGATTAAATGTTTCCCCTGTAGGCGAATAGCCCATGGGCGACAGCAGTACCATCTCGCCATCATCCAAGCGCTTTTGGATACCTATTGCATCAATCTTGCGTACTTCACCTGTGTGTTGTAAATCAACGCCATCAATCACGCCAATTGGTTTAGCGGTCACAAAATTGCCGCTTGCAACTCGAATATCCGCGCCAGCCATTGGCGAGTTAGCAATGCCCATGGACAACAATGCTTCAATTTCTACGCGCACCGCACCATTGGCTTCTTTCACCGCTTCCATCGCCGCATCATCCGTAATACGCAAACCTTCGTGATAAACAGGCGTTAAGTTTTCTCTCATTAAGCGCTGTTCAATTTGTGGCCGTGCACCGTGCACTAATACCAATCTCACTTCTAAGCTGGCCAGTAGGTTTAAATCGTGCGAAAGCGCAATAAACTGCTGCTCGCTTACGACCTCGCCACCAAATGCAATCACAAATGTCCGCCCACCAAACGCATGAATGTAAGGCGCTGCCGAGCGAAACCAATGCACAAAATCCATCGGGTTTTCTAAAGGCGATTCATTGGCTATGCTAACGGAGGGCGCGATATTGTCTGCGTCACTTTCCGCAAACAAACTCGCTGGTGATGTGTTCAAAACTGTTGCAATCTTGCGAATTTGAGATTCAGAAATGCCTAGTTCCCCACGCTCAATACGCGACAAATTGCCTGCATCAGAATCAATTGCTTTCGCGAGAGCTTCTAATGTCATTTTTGCGGCTTGGCGCCGATTACGGATAATTGCACCTAGCGACATTGGTAATTACCTTTTATGTAAATAATACAAAAATTATAAATTTAATTTGTATTTAATGCAATTTAAATGCGTGTGAAATCAAAAAAACTGATGACTTGATTGTTAACTTCATTGGCGATACTATCAGGAGGAAGCTTAAATGTCTAAGTAGCAACTCCCATCCAATCCATGCATGCCATACATCTTGAAAGGGTGTGTGCGCGATTTATTTGTCCTTAAAGAGACAATGAAGTGCATCGAAAGATGCGATGGAATAAGGAATTAAGTTGAAACAAAAAAGGAAAGTAATTGTGTCTGACCTAATTGATAAAGGCGAGGTTAATTCGGACGAATTAATAGCTGATGATCCCACTGCTGCAGTGCCGAGATTAGCAGAGCTCACTAAGCGGGCTCCAGAAGCTCCGCGCTTACATGTTTTTACAATGGTGATTGGTTTGTTTTTGCCTTTTTTTGGTTTAGTTTTGGCGATGTGGCTTGCATCACAGTATGGCTGGTTTGATAGAACTCAGTTTTTAATCTTAACTGTCGGCTACCTGCTCACTGGGCTAGGCATCACACTCGGTTACCATCGGATGTTAACCCATTGCGCATTTGAAACATATCCAATGATTCGCGCCTTTTGGATGATGCTCGGCGCTTTGGCAGTGCAGATGTCACCGATTGATTGGTGCGCAACCCATCGTAAACATCATGCATTAAGCGATCGACCCGGTGACCCACATTCGCCCCACGAGTATGCGTCTAGTTTTCTTAACACAATAAAAGGCTTATGGCATGCGCACAGCGGCTGGCTGCTAACTACAGGACATATTATCAAGACTGACCATAATCGATATGTGCCAGATCTTGTGAAGGATCCTTTAGCCCAATGGATTCATCGCACTTGGGTGCCGTTATGGTATCCATTGGCATTTCTGATTCCAACTACTATTTCTTGGTTAATTACAGGGACTGGTCAGGGTGCGCTGATGGGATTTTTATGGGGTGGTTGCGTAAGGGTTTTTTTGGCTCAGCATAGTACGTTTTCAATCAATTCTATTTGCCATGTTTTTGGAAAGCGCGATTATCAAACTAAAGATCAATCGCGTAATAATCTGATCTGCGCTATTTATAGCGGCGGTGAGGGGTTTCATAATAATCATCATGCGTTTCCTTCGTCCGCTAGACATGGCTTGGAATGGTGGCAATTTGATTTAACTTGGTGCGTGATTCGTTTGATGCAACTGACTGGACTTGCGTGGAACGTCAAACTACCCTCAGCCAAGCTGCGTGAAAGCAAGCGCCTTCTCACAAATTAATGATGTTCAGCACAAAGTAAAACTAAAAATCTCCCCAAACGCTATGCATACTTGCAATTGCTGCCAGTGCGGCTGTTTCCGTTCTTAATATTCTTGGCCCTAAAATAATCGATTGAAAGCCATTTTTAGAAGCTGCTTCAATTTCGTTTGGGCTTAAGCCGCCTTCTGCACCGATGAGTAATTGAATTTCATGGCTTGTCTCAAGATTTGGTTTTTCTAGTTGCGCTAAGCGTTTGGCGCCAATAGGATTGAGCAGAATGCGACATTGGTTTTGATGTGGATTTTCGGCTAGCCAATGAATGAGTGATTTTGGTTCGGCTATTTGCGGCACAACTGCACGACCAGATTGCTCGCAGGCTGAATGCACGACATTTTGCCAATGAGCCAAGCGTTTTGCCGCGCGTTCTTGGTTGAGCTTGACCAGGCTTCGCTCAGTGGCAATGGGTTGAATATAATTAACGCCCAACTCCACGGCTTTTTGAATGGTGTAATCCATGCGGTCGCCGCTGGAAATGCCTTGTAACAATGTGATGTTGAGTGGTGACTCGTTATTAATTGCGATGCTGGAATTTACCTTCGCTAACACTTCATTTTTTTTCACCAAAGTGAGGTCGCAAGTGTAGTCATGACCATCGCCGTTGAATAAAATAGCTTGATCGCCCACTACCATGCGCAACACGCGAGCGGCATGAATAGCCGCGGATTCTGGGAGGTTGACGATAGCGCCTAGCTCTAGTTTTTCTGGGCAGTAAAAGCGGTTTTGTGGCATGTGGTGTAGAGTAGAAAAAATGATAATATTCAGATTATAAATTGTTTTAGGAGTTAATGATGGCGAGCATTTATCCACCTGTCTGTGAGTTTGGTTGGCAGGCACCAGATTTTAGTTTGAAAAATGTTGATGGCACAACATTATCGCGCGACATGATAATGGGTAAAAATGGCTTGCTGGTGATGTTTATTTGCAACCATTGCCCTTATGTAAAAGCCATATTGCCGCGGTTGATTGACGATGTGCGCGAATTAAAAATGTTGGGCGTGAATACGGTGGCGATTATGTCGAACGATCCTACCGATTATCCAGAAGATAGCTTTGATCATATGCAGCAGATTGCAAATGAGATGGATTTCCCGTTTCCTTATTTGCTCGATGAGACGCAAGCCGTGGCTAAAAGTTACGACGCAGTTTGCACACCAGATTTTTTTGGATTCAATAACAAAGGTGAACTGCAATACCGTGGCCGCTTTGATGAAAGTCGTAAAGAAACGGCACCCGAGAGTACGCGTGATTTATTTCATGCAATGAAACAGGTTGCTGAAAGAGGGCAAGGACCTAAGGAGCAGGTTCAAAGTATTGGTTGTAGTATTAAGTGGGTAGCGTGAATTTAGTGAGTGACCGTTGGTAGTAAGTTAAACCAAACCGTCAACGTTCCAATACTCAACAAAGTAGTCAAAAAAATAGCAGCTGCATAAAGTCCGCTATCTAATTGATAACGTTCGCAAATCACAATGCCGAAAATCATGGTTGGCATGGCGGCAAGGATAACGGCGGTGGTTAAGGTTGCTGTAGGTAAGTGAAGCGCAGTTGCCATTAGGTAAGCAATCATTGGTGCAATGACTAACGAAATGATGCTCACCGGTAGTAAGGCCGGTAAGTATTTCAATTGAATGGTATCCCAACGGATGCTCATACCTAACGCAATTAACATTAATGGCACCACGCCGCCTGCCAAAATAGTTAAGCCGTTATGCACTTCTGATGGTTGTGGAATATTCGCCATATTCAATAAAATAGCTAATGCTAATGCCCATAATGGTGGCACTTTTGCCAGTTCTCGCAGCGGATGCACTTCAGTGTTGGATTCGCCAAAATGATGGGCGATTAAGATGCCGATGGTTAATACGGTTGGCGTGCAAGCAAACAAATCATATTTAAGTACAATGGCTTGCGACCAGTCGCCGAGTGCTTGCGCGGTGACAGGCAAGCCCATATAAGTAGAGTTTGGAAAGGTGGCTGCGATTAATAAAGCGCCTTTTTGGCCTCTACTAACATTTAAAAAACGCGCAACTATCCACATTAATATCAATGAAGCGGCAATGCTGGATAAAGCGGTGATTGAAATTTTGACGGAGTCGATATTCAATGGCACTTGCCACATCACATCTAACACCAAAGCGGGCAATAAAATATAAAACACTAAATCAGTTAGCGCGCGGCGATGTGACAACACACTAATATGCTTGGGGGCAAGTCGTTGCCAGGCTATGCCGATGGCAATCAACAATGCCATTTGTAGCATTACAGTAAACAAAAGCAAGACCTTAGATTAAATAATATTTAGATGTTAGCAATAGATGAGTAAAAGTTAAAGTGATTTGGCATCTGGCTTTAATTGGCTGGCGTCAGTAGGCGGTTCGCTTTCTGGCTTCCATAACTCGATGTAGGTTTCTGACTCGTTCATCAAGTTGTCATTCATTTGTTCTAAGTCATTGTCGTTAGGTTGCAATGCATTAGGCGTAATTGCAGTAAAGCCTAGGCCTAATTTTCCACCTTTAACGTCGAAGCCGCTGAGTTCAAGAATGGTTGGAAACAGGTCGAAATGAAAGATGTGGTCACGCGTTTTACTAATCTTTTGCTGTGTGATTAATGTGTTGTATATATAGCGCTTCGGTATCGCATCTAGGGCATCATGTGCCGGATTGTACATCGCTAAGTGGTCGCCAATAATGACGATGTTGGTATCTTTTAAATAGCCTTGCTTTTTAACATAGCTGACAAAGTCAGCCACCTGATTGGATGTGCATTCAACAATGCCAGAAAAATCTTTTACTCCTTGCTTTTTACATAAATTGGAGTAATAACCATCAGGGCCATGTGTATCGATTGTGGTAATGGTGAGATTAAAAGGCTGTTTTTTATGATGTAGTTCTTTGAGTTTTGGCTTAACTTTGGATAATAAATCATCGTCATATAATCCCCAATAATTCATTTCCTTTTCTGTGAGATTGCCCTTTAATTCGTTGCGGCCATATCGCTCGTCATAATGATGGTCCGCAAAAAAGTTACCTTTGCCTGAAAAGCTAAGCGCATCGCCGCCCATATACACATTGTAATAACCATGTTCATGCAATATGTCGCCTAAGCAAGTGGCATTAGGCAAAAATGATTTGATATTCTCACCTACGCCATTGCCATCATATAAAGTTAAACTTTTAAGCGGTATGCCACATTGAGAAGCCGTGATGCCTGCAATGGTCCAATTAGTACCAGGTGCTTGCTGGAAGAATTCGAAGCTAGTGCCATGAAGATCGTCTAGACTTTGCAATAGATTTCGGTTGAAAAAACTAGGGTCTCTGTAGGAAGTTTCTAAGCTTTCTACATAAATTAAGATGAGGTTTTTGGGTTTTTTTAACTGAATTTCTACATTGTTAGGATTAAGGTAATTTTCAGTAAAATAATCTTTGCCAAATTTTTGCGAAATATATGACACAAGAGAAAAGTTAATCGCAAAAAACACAAAGCAAGCAAGAAGCGTATAGATAGGGGCGCGATGGTGAATGAACCAATAGGTAATTCGTCCGACTTTGTGCAAAATCGTGTAATGCTTTTTGTTCGGTGTCGCAGCTGACTTTAAATGGCTCAGCAAGTGATAGGCTAATACGACTTCTAATAACAGTAGCGCCAATGCAAAACACAGCGGAACTAAAATACCCTGTTGAACGAAGGAGTCAAGTAAACGTGTGTCCGTATCGACTAAGCCTTCCAGTCCAAATTGCAAGTGATACAGTATTTGTTCAATCGAAGGTTTGCCAAAATTATTCGTGATCCAAAAGCTAGAAAACAAGAAGAAAAAAGCCAACCAGTAGGCAAAAAATCGCAGTACTAGTCGAATGATGTGACGAACCTGGCTATTGATTTTTATAGTGTTCAAATGGCTAAAAACCTAATGAATTAATGCGGATAGAAAAGCAAAAAACGCATTTTAACACCATCCTTAGTATAGGATGAACTTGAAGCTATTGTTGCTTTTTACATTGCATTAGGGGAATGTATTAGTCTCAGTGTTTGTAAGGCTATGGGTCTGAAGTTTAACTACTGGTGTACTCTTATAGAGGTGAGTCACTCACAAAAGTACCATAAAGCATTTCACGCTTTTTGCCAAAACCTGTGGCTTTCCTCACATTAAATCCAGTTGCTTGCAGATGCCGTCGAACTTCTCCTGCGCTGGTGAAAGTGGCAAAAGTGGTGTTGGTTTTTGAGAGTCTTGTAATCTCTTGAAACAGCGTTTCCGACCACATATCGCTATTTTTTGATGGCGCAAACCCATCTAAAAACCATGCGTCAGCAGTACTATTGATTTGAGGCAATATGTGGCTCACGTCACCAATCCATAACTCTAATTGAATGCGGTCATCACAACAGCTTAATCTATTCAAACCTTTTTTTAATTGCATGTAAGTACTTGCTAACTGATTAACCATTTGTTCAAACACAAACCAATAACGATTGGCTTTAATGAAATCATCTGCAGTCAGTGGATAGCACTCTAGCGAGATAAACTGCAAAGTTGCATTATTAGGCGCATGCGCTAAAAAATGTTGTGCCGCACAAAAAAAGTTAAGTCCTGTGCCAAAGCCAGTTTCAATAATCGTAAAGTGAGTTTTATCTAATTGAGTAAAGCGTTGACTGAGTTGATTATGTTGAATAAACACATAATTAGTTTCGGCTAAACCATCATCGGATGAGTAGTAAACATCATTAAAGTCAAGCGAATAGGGCTGTTGATTTTTCCATTGTATGTTGGCAAATTGCATGCAAATGTTCTCTAACGATATATTTAAATTAGCAATTGACTGCGTGTCCTAAACCAACCAGTTAGGCTGATGCGCTCACGATTAGCGGGTAATACTTCATGCCAAAATTTGGCTGAGAGAAAAAGCACAATACGCCCTGCATTAGGCAGAATATCAATCGCATTATCTTCATCTAAATATAACTTTAACGCGCCGCCGTGATGATCTTGCCAGTTTTCATTCAAATATAAAACAGCACTTAATTGACGGTGCTGAATATTATCCGACGAACCGTGACTAAATTGATCAAGATGTTTTTGATAGCGGCCACCAACAGGATAAAGCGCCACATGCGTTTCAAGCTCTTGTACATTCATAAACAACTGGGTATTGAGCATGAGCCTGAGTATTTCCATCTGTCTGAAATAGGCTTTAACCGCAGGAGTCGTATCTTCTTCCTCTAGCCAAGCAATATAGTCATTACGTATGTCTTGGTTTTTTAAACCGGTTTTACCCGTTTTTGTGCTTATCATTTGACCGCTGAGCCATTTATTTTTAATAATTTCTGCTAATGATGCAATTTCATTCGCTAATAAGAAATCATCAATAATGGCATAACCATTGGTTGCGATGGCTTCGATAGCCTGCGCCATTGGGTCTGCTTGTGAAATAATCATGGGGTAAATTTCAATAT
Organism: Methylophilaceae bacterium; assembly: GCA_041612255.1. Classification (GTDB taxonomy): domain Bacteria; phylum Pseudomonadota; class Gammaproteobacteria; order Burkholderiales; family Methylophilaceae. The sequence continues at coordinate 123,660 of JBFJJN010000001.1, forward strand.
TCGATTAATTAGTTATTAAATGGAGCGATTGTTATGCGGATAACCCATGTGATGCGCGTGCCTTGAAGCATCCTTCGCTACCCATTTCAAACTCTCTGCAGGTGCTAGAGCGTTTTTCATAAATCGTACAGCCAACGGATTGACCAATTTCCCCAGCTAATGCAACGCATCTAGGTGGTTTAACAGTTGTCCCTTGCATCGCAACATGGTGCGGGCTGATAGACTTTGTTAGCGCTTGCGGCACTAGCCCCAAAGGATGGGCGTCAGTCTCTGACCAATAAAACGAAACGCGAAAAAAAGCGCAACACGCACCGCAAGTTTGGCAATCAAAAGATACTATATCCGTCGTCATATTAAAGCGCTCAAAAAGGGGTTGCGATGTCGTCATGACATTTGATGCATTGTATAATGTTTTTTGGAATTCAATTGAGGAAAATAATGATGGCAGAACGTAAATTAAAGTGGGGCATTTTAGGGGCTGCACGCGTCAATCAACGTTTATTACCAGCAATTATGGAAGCACCTAATTCGCAATTGGTCGCTATTGCGAGTCGTCGCGAAGGTGCTGCCAAAGCAGTTTATGAGCAATATGCTTCTGTGTCTAATTATTCTGAGGTGACGTTTTACAATGATTTGGAAAGTTTAATTGCCGATACTAATGTTGAAGCGATTTATTGCCCAATGGCGAATGAAGAGCATGCGGAATGGGCGATGAAGGCGATTAAAGCAGGTAAGCATGTATTGATTGAAAAGCCAATGACTACCAGCTTGGTTGATGTGATTAAGATGGAGTTTGCGGCTAAAGACCATGGTGTGAAAGTAATGGAAGGATTTATGTACCGCTTTCACCCGCAACACACTAAGTTACATGAAATGATTAATGCCGGTTTGATTGGTGATGTGCTTTCAGCCCGCGCAAGTTTCTCATTTTTAATGCAACCGTCACGCATGTATCGGGTCGATCGTAGCATGGCTGAGGGCGGTGGTGCGTTGTGGGATATTGGACCTTATGCGATTCACGTGCTGCGCTGGTGTTTTCAACATGAAAATCAGCCAGCTAATCCGCAAGCGGTGGTAGCACATGCAAAGTTAAATGCGCATGGTGCAGATATGGTGACCAGCGGCGTATTAGATTTTGGCAAAGATGCAAAAGGGCGTGCGCGATTTGGTCATTTTGATATCAGCTTTGAGCGAAGTCGCAAGGCGGAATATGAAATTATCGGCGATAAGGGTTGGATTAAATGTCATAACGCTTGGACGTATGGTACCGATGTGCCCGTGATTAGCTGGGAAACGGATGATGGTAAAAGTGGCGAAGAAAAGCTGCCAATGAGTAACCATTTCAATTTGGAAATTGAACATTTTAGTGATTGCGTGCTGCATGATTTAGTCCCGTTGCTGTCTTTTGACGACGCCAAAGGCAATTGCATGGCGATTCAAGCGGTGATTGAGTCGATAGCCGCTTAATAGTAACTATCCAGTTTATTTCGTTTTAACCATCATTAAAACTAAACAGATATATAAGTGATGCTGACTAGCGTTATTTCTGTCTTTTTACGTTATTTCCTAAGGTAAACCTTGCTCAAAAAGGCTATATAAGCAATAATTTACCCCTTTGCGGAAAAGTGGTTTTATTACGCGCTTTTTTAAGAATTCTAAATATGGCTTTGTATTATATAAAGCCACTCAATAACTTTCGATAGGGAGATAACAATGGCAACTCGTACCGATTTATGTAACGCTATCCGTGCGCTAAGTATGGATGCAGTACAAAAAGCAAGCTCAGGTCACCCAGGCGCGCCGATGGGCATGGCTGAAATTGCAGAGGTTGTGTGGAACCACAACATGAACCACAACCCAACAAATGCTGACTGGGCAGATCGTGACCGCTTTGTATTGTCAAACGGTCATGGCTCTATGCTACTTTATTCACTATTGCATCTAACAGGCTATGATTTGCCGATGGAGCAATTGGCTTCTTTCCGTCAATTACATTCAAAATGTGCTGGTCACCCAGAATACGGATATGCGCCAGGTATCGAGACTACAACAGGTCCATTAGGTCAGGGTATCTCAAATGGTGTTGGTTTTGCGATGGCTGAAAAATTAATGGCTGACCAATTCAACAAACCTGGCCACGACATTGTTGACCACTACACTTATGTGTTCTTGGGTGATGGTTGTATGATGGAAGGTGTATCTCACGAAGCTTGTGCTTTGGCTGGCACATGGGGTCTTGGTAAATTAATGGCTTTCTGGGATGACAACGGTATTTCTATCGATGGTCACATTGAAGGTTGGTATACCGATGATACAGTAGGTCGTTTTGAAGCATATGGCTGGCATGTCGTTTCTGTTGATGGTCATGATTCTGATGCTATCCAAAAAGCGGTTGATGCTGCGAAAAAAGTAACAGACAAACCATCATTGATTTGCTGTAAAACAATCATTGGTAAAGGCTCACCAAACAAATCTGGCTCACATGACTGCCACGGCGCTGCATTAGGTGAAGACGAAGTTGCTTTAGTGCGTAAAGAAATCAACTGGCCGCACGCGCCATTTGTTATTCCACAAGACGTTTACGATGGTTGGAATCAAAAAGACAAAGGCGCAGCTAAAGAAGCCGCTTGGAATGATAAATTTGCTGCCTATGCAAAAGCATTCCCAGCCGAAGCTAAAGAATTCACACGCCGTATGGCAGGTGAGTTACCAGCTGACTGGAAAAAATTAACAGATACAATCATTGCTGAAACAAACGAAAAAGCTGAGAAATTAGCAACACGTCAAGCTTCACAAAAAGCAATTACTGCACTAGCGCCAATCTTGCCTGAGTTCTTAGGTGGTTCTGCAGATTTAACTGGTTCAAATCTAACAGCGGCTAAAGAGTTCAAACATGTCAGCGGTAAAGAGCCAGGCAACTATATCTCATACGGTGTACGTGAGTTTGGTATGGCTGCAATCATGAACGGTATGGCATTGCACGGTGGTTTCTTACCATTTGGCGGTACATTCCATATGTTTTCTGACTACATGAAGAGCGGTATGCGTATGTCTGCATTAATGCATCAACGTGTGGTTTATGTCTTAACACATGACTCTATCGGTCAAGGTGAAGATGGCCCTACGCATCAACCAGTAGAAAATACTTCAGGTCTACGTTACATCCCAAATATGGATGTATGGCGTCCAGCTGACTCTACAGAAACAACCATCGCATGGGTTGTTGCTGCAGAGCGTCACGATGGCCCAACAAGCTTGGTATTAAGCCGTCAAGGCGTACCTGGTAACAAGCATGACGCTAAAGACTTTGATTTAGTGCGTAAAGGTGGTTATGTATTCTCAGACGTGGCTGGTGCAGAAGTAATCATCATTGCAAACGGTTCTGAGTTGTCTTTAGCCATTGGAGCTGCTGCTGAATTAAATGCAGCTGGTACAAAAACGCGTGTGGTTTCAATGCCATCAACTAACGTATTTGACCGTCAAGACCAAGCTTACAAAGACAGCGTATTAACACCAGGTGTTAAACGTGTTGCGGTTGAAGCGGCTCACCCAGATTTCTGGCGTAAGTATGTTGGTTTAGAAGGTGCTGTTGTAGGTATCGAAACTTTCGGTGAATCAGCGCCAGGTGGCGAAGTGATGAAACATTTCGGCTTTACTGTTGAAAATGTCGTAGCAACAGTTAAATCTGTACTTTAAGTTATTTAGTTAAGTACTTTAATTACTTAAATAGTTAATTAAGTTTGATTTAACGCAAGTAATGTAAAAGGGCTCCTATATGGGGCCCTTTTTTTTGGTAAACTTAAGGCTATTAAAAAACTAAAATGGTTAGGGGAGAAGTATGGCGATTCGAGTTGGTATTAATGGATTTGGTCGGATTGGTCGCATGGTGTTACGTGCGGCTATTCAAGAAGCAGAATTTAGCGACATTGAAGTCGTCGCCATTAACTGCTCATACGACACTGCTTATATGGGATATATGTTGAAGTATGATTCTGTGCATGGACGTTTTAATGCAGAGGTTAATACAGATAATGACCAATTTATTGTGAATGGTAAGAACATTCAAATTACTGCAGAACGTGATCCGTCAAATATTGATTGGGCTGCGGCAAGTGTTGATGTTGTTGTGGAATCAACAGGCGTATTTTTAACGCAAGAAAATTGTCAGCCGCATATTGATAGCGGTGCTAAAAAGGTGGTGCAATCTGCACCTGGTAAAGATGATACGCCGATGTTTGTGTATGGCGTGAATCATCAAGAATATAAAGGACAGGCGATTGTTTCAGCGGCTTCATGCACGACTAATGCATTAGCGCCTTTGGCCAAAGTGTTGCAAGATAACTTTGGTATTAAACGTGGATTAATGACAACTGTTCATGCGGCAACTGCCTCGCAAAAAACAGTCGATGGTACTAGTACAAAAGACTGGCGTGGTGGCCGCGGAGTATTTGAAAATATCATTCCATCTAGCACTGGTGCGGCTAAAGCGGTTGGTAAAGTGATTCCAGCACTGAATAAAAAATTAACAGGCATGGCCATGCGCGTGCCTTCAGCAGATGTATCTGTGGTGGATTTAACGGTAGAACTTGAAACTGAAACTACTTATGAAGCAATTTGTGCTGCAATGAAAAAAGCCTCACTAGGTGAATTAAAAGGTGCACTTGGTTATACCGATGAAAAAGTCGTTTCTACTGACTTCCGTGGTCAGCCAGAAGCGGGTATTTTTGATGCGGATGCAGGCATTATGTTGGATAGTACTTTTGTTAAAGTTGTTGGTTGGTACGACAATGAGTATGGCTACACTTGTAATCTACTTCGTCTAGTACAACACGTTTCTAAATCATAATCGCATCAGCGCGGTGATGCTCACTAAGGAAAAAAGATGAAGTTTATTAAAATGACCGATTTAGATTTGCGTGGCAAACGTGTCTTTATTCGAGCTGATTTAAATGTGCCGGTATCTGATGGGAAAGTGACTTCAGATGCCCGTATCACCGCCTCTATGCCGACCATTGAATTTGCGCTAAAAGCTGGTGCAAAGGTCATGGTTACTTCACATTTAGGACGGCCTGAAGAAGGTGTTTACTCGGAAGAAAACTCGTTGCAGCCTGTAGCAGATGTCATGTCTGAAAAGCTAGGTCAGACTGTACGATTAGTCAAAAATTGGCTGAGTGATGATGCACCAGCTGGCAGTATGTTGACTGAGAATGGCCAGCTTATCTTGTTAGAAAACTGCCGTTTTAATGTGGGCGAGAACAAAAACAATGATGAATTGTCAAAAAAATATGCGTCATTATGTGATGTGTTTGTTATGGATGCTTTTGGAACGGCGCACCGCGCACAAGCCAGTACACATGGCATAGCAAAATATGCGCCTATTGCATGTGCTGGTATTTTGTTAGCTGAAGAATTAGATGCGCTGACTAAAGCCTTGCTCAGCCCAGCGCGCCCGATGGTGGCGATTGTTGGAGGTAGTAAAGTGTCGACTAAATTAACGGTGCTAGAAAGCCTTTCAGACAAAGTGGATCAGCTAGTCGTCGGCGGCGGCATTGCGAATACCTTTTTGCAAGCTGCTGGTTTTGAGATTGGACATTCATTAAGTGAAAGTGATTTAGTGCCCACTGCTAATGCATTGATGGCAAAAATGACCAATCGCGGTGCAACAATTCCGATCGCAAAGGATGTTGTATGCGGTAAAAAATTCGATGCAAACGAAAAAGCAGTGCTTAAAAATGCAAATGAAGTGGCTGCCGATGACATGATTTTTGACATTGGACCAACGTCTGCAGCGGAGCTTGCAGAGATTATTATGAATGCTGGAACCGTAGTTTGGAATGGCCCTGTTGGCGTGTTTGAGTTTGACCAGTTTGGTGAGGGTACAAAGACCATTGCCAATGCGATTGCAAACACCAAAGCGTTTACCCTGGCGGGTGGTGGCGATACGATTGCGGCGATTCAGAAGTATGATATTTACGATAAAGTGAGTTATATCTCTACCGCAGGCGGCGCTTTCTTGGAGTTTTTAGAAGGTAAAAAATTACCCGCGGTTGAAATATTAGAGTCACGTAGTTAAGGTATGATGCGCATGGCTTAAGGAATAAGTAATAGCGCTTTCAGTAAATTAGACAGCCCTTTTTAGGGCTGTTCTAATTTCTAGCACTAAAATTGCTTACTTATGTCCAATTGCTAGTTTTCAGGAGAATGAAATGGCTATAAGAGTAGGAATAAATGGATTTGGGCGTATTGGGCGTATGTTCTTGCGCGCAACACTTAATGAGCCGCTGTTTGCAGATGTGCAAGTGGTTGCGATTAATGGTTTGGAAGAGCCAGACTATATGCTTTATATGCTGAAGTATGATTCGGTTCACGGACGGCTAAACTTTGATGCAAAGATAGAGGGGGATTATTTAGTTGTAGATGGCCGAAAAATCTTAATTTCATCTGAAAAAGATCCTGCCAATATTGACTGGGCTGCATCGAAAGTTGATGTGGTCGCGGAATGCACGGGCGTATTTTTAACTAAAGAATCTTGCCAAGCGCATATTGATAGTGGCGCCAAAAAAGTAGTGCAGTCTGCTCCAGGTAAAGATGATACGCCTATGTTTGTTTACGGCGTTAATCACTTAGATTATCAAGGTGAAGCAATAGTATCGGCCGCTTCTTGTACCACCAATGCCTTGGCGCCGATTGCAAAAGTGCTGAATGATGCCTTTGGCATTAAACGTGGCTTAATGACCACAATTCACGCGGCGACGGCATCGCAACAAACAGTCGATGGTGTGTCGAAAAAGGACTGGCGCGGTGGTCGTGGTGTGTTTGAGAATATCATCCCCTCAAGCACTGGTGCGGCAAAAGCGGTTGGTAAAGTGATTCCATCACTCAATAATAAGTTAACAGGCATGTCAATGCGCGTGCCTAGCGCTGATGTCTCCGTTGTTGATTTAACTGTAGAGCTTAACCAAGAAACAAGCTACGAAGAAATTTGCGAAGTTATGCGTGTAGCAGCTTTTGGGCGCCTGCGAAATGTGCTGGCGTATACCGATGAAAGCGTGGTTTCTACCGATTTTAGAGGCTATCCAGCAGCGAGTGTTTTTGATGCAGGTGCTGGCATTATGCTAGATTCGACTTTTGTTAAAGTAGTGGCTTGGTATGATAATGAGTATGGCTATACTTGTAATTTAATTCGCTTAACGCAACACTTGTTTAAATATAAATCAGTCATGGAGTATATGCACCTTGAAGAGCTGGCTTTAGCAGAGACGGTATAATAACCATACATTCAATTAAATAAGGGTCGTTTTTTTGACCATACGCAGAACCAAAATAGTTGCAACCTTAGGTCCATCTTCCTCAAGCGAAGAAATGCTCGCGCGTTTAATTACCGCTGGCGTTAATGTGGTGCGGCTTAATTTTTCTCATGGCACAGCCGAAGAGCATATCGCGAGAGCGAGCATCGTGCGCAGTATTGCGCTTAAGCTCAATCGCCCAATCGGCGTGTTATGTGATTTACAAGGTCCTAAAATACGCATCGGTAAGTTTGCAGCTGGTAAAGTTATTTTAAAAGTGGGCGATGTTTTTATTTTGGATGCCAATTGTGTCTTAGGCGACCAAGATCAGGTTGGGTTGGATTATAAAGAATTACCCAATGAGGTTGAAGAAGGTACCATCCTATTGCTAGATGACGGACGTATTACCATGCAAGTGGATCGCGTGCAAAGCAGTAAAATTTATTGTGTCGTGTTAGCGGGTGGTATTTTATCCAATAATAAAGGCATTAATAAACAAGGTGGTGGTTTGAGTGCCGAAGCACTAACTGCAAAAGATAGAGAAGACATTAAAACAGCGGTTGCATTAGAAGCAGACTATATAGCGATTTCGTTTCCACGAGAAGCTGCTGATGTTGAGTTAGCGCGCAAGTTAGTGATTGAAGCGGGCGGCACCGCTGGCATTATTGCTAAAATTGAACGTGCAGAAGCGATTGATGCAGCAGAAGAAATTATTTTAGCTTCAGATGCCATTATGGTAGCCCGCGGCGATTTGGGCGTTGAAGTTGGCGATGCGGCCGTGCCTGGCTTGCAAAAGCGGTTAATCAATATGGCGCGCATTCATCATAAACCGGTGATTACAGCGACACAAATGATGGAATCCATGATTTATAGTCCGATTCCAACGCGCGCAGAAGTTTCCGACGTAGCGAATGCGATTCTCGATGGGACAGATGCTGTGATGTTGTCAGCAGAAACCGCTGCGGGACAATATCCGATAGAAACAATCCAAGCCGTGCATCGCGTTGCTGTGGCTGCAGAACAAGAGTATTTCACTCGGTTCGATTCTAGAATTAGTCGAAATGAGTTTGGTGAGACGGATGAAGCGATTGCCATGGCAACCATTTACATTGCACAACGCCTTAAAGTTAAAGCGATCGCAACATTAACCCAGTCTGGCAATACGGCACATTGGTTAGCTCAAAAAGACAATATGGCGCTAATTTATGCGCTGTCGCCTGATCGTGTTGCACGCCGAAAACTGACCCTTTATCGTAGTGTATTTCCTTTTCCTATTGAGCAAGAAGGCAAAAATCGAGATGAGATTTTGCATGAAATGGAAGAAGTATTGCTAAAAGAGAAAGTGGTTGAACATGGCGATACCGTCATTTTTACGTTTGGCGAACCCATTGGTCATCCAGGTGGAACTAATACCATGAAAATTGTAGAAATCGGTCAAGCCACACTAACCAGTTCCTAATCTGATTAGCAAGACAATATGACGCCTTCAGATTATAATGAGGTGATTATTTTCTGATGTGTTCACCATGGCTAACGCTCCATTACTCAAAACCAATATTTCTAGTTTAAAACTACTACACCAAGGCAAAGTGCGCGATATTTATGATGTTGATGCTAATCATTTACTCATGGTTAGCTCAGATCGTTTATCCGCATTTGATGTTATTTTGCCAACAGGCATTGTGAATAAAGGTGCAATGTTGACACAGATGGCTAACTTTTGGTTTGAGAAGTTAGGACATATCGTGCCGAATCATTTAACGGGTATTGCACCAAGTGCAGTAGTAAGCGATCCGCAAGAGCTAGCGCAACTGGGTGAGCGTGCTGTTGTGGTGAAAAAATTAAAACCGCTACCGATTGAGGCAATTGTGCGCGGCTATTTGGTGGGTAGTGGCTGGAAAGAGTATCAAGCTAAAGGAACAGTCTGTGAGATTCCATTACCAGCCGGATTAAAGCTTGCAGATAAATTACCACAGCCATTATTTACGCCGTCTAGTAAAGCGGCGATTGGTGACCATGATGAAAATATTAGTATTGCTCAAGTTGAAGCGCTGATTGGGCAAAAAATGACAGCGAAAGTGGCTGAAGTGGCGATTGAGCTATACACACAAGCGGCAGAATATGCCTTAACCAAAGGCATTATCATTGCCGATACTAAATTTGAGTTTGGCTTAGATGCGCAAGGTGTATTGCATGTTATGGATGAAGTATTAACGCCAGATTCATCTCGTTTTTGGCCGCTTGAGAGTTATCAAGTCGGTAGCAACCCACCAAGTTACGATAAGCAATATGTGCGTGATTGGCTAGAAACTAGCGGCTGGAATAAAACGTCTCCGGCGCCGGTATTGCCTGCAGAGGTTGCGCAGAAAACCAGTGAAAAATACGCAGAGGTGTACACGAAACTAACGGGTAAAATGTTGAATTAAGGTTGTTCATGTTTGAACAATTTAAAGATCTAGCAAAGCGCCTTAAAAAAGAGTTTGATGTTTATCGATTGGTCGCTAAACATCCAGACACGCCTTGGTTAGCAAAAATGTGTTTGGGTTTGGCAATAGGCTATTTATTATTGCCATTTGATTTAATTCCTGATTTTATTCCTATTTTGGGGCAATTAGACGATGTGGTGATTATTCCTCTATTGGTCTATGTTGCGTTGAAACTCACGCCTGATTCAGTCATCGTAAACTGTCGTCAACAAATAAATTAATGCTCTTCGACACACTTTTTTAACAAGCTCTTGTTATAATCCGCAACTCAAAAATATTGGAAGTGATGACATGTCATTGAATTTAGTGCCTTCAGGCAAAGATTTGCCAAACGATTTTAATGTGATTATTGAAATTCCTGCTAATGGAGATCCTGTTAAATATGAAGTGGATAAAGATAGCGGTTCACTGTTTGTTGACCGATTTATGGGAACCTCTATGCAATATCCATGTAACTATGGTTATATTCCTCACACTTTGGGTGGTGACGGGGATCCTGTTGATATTTTAGTAGTAACACCAGTGCCATTACTGCCAGGTGTTGTAGTTCGCTGCCGTGCACTTGGGATGCTGAATATGCAAGATGAAGCAGGCGATGATGCAAAAGTATTGGCAGTGCCAATTGAAAAAGTGTGCCCGTTATACGCTTTCCAAAAAACATATAAAGATGTTTCACCTTGGCGTTTAGAAATGATTTCACACTTCTTTGAGCATTATAAAGATTTAGATAAAGGCAAATGGGTGAAAATTTTAGGTTGGGAAGATATTGATGCTGCCCATAAAGAAATTATGGATGGCGTTGATCGTTATAACTCAGCAAAAATAAAACCTGCATTTTAAGTTTGGGTTATAAATAAAAAAGCGCGGATTGCCGCGCTTTTTTATTTTGTTCCCATTACTATTAACCTGCCATGACCCCAAACAAGTTGCCTATTAAGGCGGTTGCACCCATGGCTAAAATTCCCCAGAAAGTCACTCTTGCCATGCCGATATAGACATTGGCCCCACCCACTTTTGCAGCTACCCCACCCAGTATGGCGAGTGATAACAAAGAGGTAATGCTGACAATAACAATGGCTTGATTTAATGGGCTAAATAATATGACTAGCAAAGGCAGCAGTGCGCCAATCGTAAAGGCTGCTCCAGAAGCCCAAGCCGCTTGTAATGGTTGAGCGCTCATCATATCAGTAATGCCTAGTTCATCCCGTGCATGAGCACCTAAAGCATCATGTTCGGTTAATTGTATGGCAACTTGATGAGCTAAGTCAGCTTTTAAGCCTCTTAAAATGTAAATATTAGTTAGCTCTTTGAGTTCACTTTCATGATCTGATGCTAACTCTAATCTTTCTTTTGCAAGATCTGCAGATTCGATATCTGCTTGAGAGCTGACTGAAACGTATTCACCAGCTGCCATAGACATAGCTCCAGCAATGAGTCCTGCAACACCCGTTAGCAGGATCGTTTCATGGCTTGTGTTCGCAACAGCTACACCAATAATAAGGCTGGCAGTTGAAATGATGCCATCATTAGCACCTAAAACTGCTGCACGAAGCCAGTTAGTATAGTGTGAGCGATGACGTTCAGAGTGTTTCAATATTACATCCTTTTCCATTGTATTTAGTTGAGTGTAGCTTTAAATATCAGTGATATTGGTCATCCACTTCTTTTTTGCCTGTCCACATGGCTTTGACTAGTTTCTCTTTGTCAACAATGCTCGACATCATAATGCCACCAATATGCAAAAATACAAGTAATAGCGTGATGTTAACGAACGTTTCAAGTATGCCTTCCCAACGATTTTCATCGGCCTCACTCATTTTGTGCGCGATGCTATTATTAGTTAATTCCGATAGGCTATTATTATCAGCAGTTTACCATTGTGCAGCAACGGCTAAGGGACCTGCATTTTCCTCGATAGCATATAACTTCATACCAGAAACGACGGTCAATGTTAAACTCAACAATAAGGCAATGATCATAACGCCACCAGCAGGGTTATGGCCAATATAGTGTTGTGGTTTGCCCCGAATCAGATTGTTTAGATAATTGAATACAACGGTTGGCTTATAAAAAACTGACTGAATCTTGCATAAGGTCCACCAATAAATCCCCATACCAAACTGACTGCAATAACAACTGCAATGACATAGCCTGCCCATGCATGTAATGTCATCAGATCATCTTCAGTAAAGCATGCAGTTAAGAAGGCAATTACTAGGGTCCAATGGCCTATCCGTATAACTGGGTCCCATACGGTTACCGTTTTCATTTTAGCCATGCTTGTCTCCTTTTATAGGGTGTTAATTCAAAATTGAATGCAATTGCATTCGATAGGGTTATTTTGCGATAAACTGATTAATTACACATCCGCCAAATGACGTAAGACAACGCAGACATGAAAAAGACAAAGCAACATGATGAGCGCAAACAGTTAAGTCATTGGGCTGTCGTTCTTTGTGGATTGGTGTTTACATTGATTGTTATTGATATTTTAGGAGACTACCAAGACGGAATTGCTTGGAGTCATATTATTATCGAGTTGCTCATATTGCTTCTTTCGCTGGCAGGTATTGTCTATTTTGGTTGGCTTTATTACCAAGCGACGCAATTAACAATTAATCTACTTGAAGAAAATTTATATGCTGCTAATCAGCAAGCGCTGCAATGGCGCGAAGCAAATAGAGAATTGATTGCAGGGTTGTCAGAGCAGATTCTAAAACAATTCCATATATGGCAGATGACGCAGGCTGAAATGCAAGTGGGAATGTTAATGCTGAAAGGATTAAGTCATCAAGAAATCGCAGATGTAAGAGCTACTAGTGAGCGGACGATCCGAGATCAGGCGCGCGCAGTTTATCGTAAGTCTGGATTGGCTGGACGTTCGGAATTGTCTGCATTTTTTCTAGAAGACTTATTGCCAGCCCTTGATGCTGACTGAATAAGCAATAAAAAACCAGCGCCTAAGCGCTGGTTTTTTATTAAACAGAATGTTAATTTAGCCTAACAAAGGTGTGCCCAGCAATGGCACAATTAATAATGCCACAATGTTAATAATCTTAATTAGCGGATTAATCGCAGGGCCGGCGGTATCTTTATATGGATCACCAACAGTGTCTCCAGTGACTGCGGCTTTATGTGCCTCAGAACCTTTGCCACCGTGATTGCCATCTTCAATATATTTCTTCGCATTATCCCAAGCACCGCCGCCTGTACACATAGAAATAGCAACGAATAAACCAGTGATAATCGTTCCCATGAGTAAGCCGCCTAGTGCCACAGGACCTAGTATTAAACCAACTGCAATCGGCACAGCAACAGGCAGTAGTGATGGCAACATCATTTCTTTAATCGCAGCTGTGGTTAATAAATCGACTGCTTTGCCATATTCTGGTTTGCCGGTACCTTCCATAATACCTTTGATATCGCGGAACTGACGACGCACTTCTTCAACAACAGCGCCAGCGGCACGACCAACTGCTTCCATTGCCATTGCAGCAAATAAGAAGGGAATTAAGCCGCCAATGAATAAGCCAATAATGACCATTGGATCGCTTAAATCAAAGTTTGCCACGATGCCTGCAGATTCCAGTTTGTGCGTGTAATCAGCAAATAATACCAATGCCGCCAATCCAGCAGAACCAATCGCATAGCCTTTAGTAACCGCTTTTGTAGTATTCCCAACGGCATCCAATGGGTCAGTCACATCACGCACACTGCTTGGTAGTTCTGCCATTTCAGCAATACCGCCTGCATTATCCGTAATTGGGCCATAAGCATCTAATGCAACCACAATGCCTGCCATGCTTAACATTGATGTTGCTGCAATCGCAATCCCATATAGACCGCCTAGATGAAAGGATGTCCAGATGGCTAAACAAACGGAAAGGACAGGCCAAGCAGTTGATTTCATTGAGATACCAATGCCCGCAATAATGTTAGTTGCATGGCCTGTGGTTGAGGCTTGTGCAATATGTTTGACAGGTGCGTAGTCAGTGCCTGTGTAGTATTCGGTAATCCAAACCAATAGACCCGTCAACACCAATCCAACTGCACACGCGCCAAATAAAGCATTGGCAGTCACTGTTTTGGTATCAATCATAATACCGTCTGGAAACATTTGCATCGTTACAAAATAAAACGCGATCAGCGATAAAACCCCAGCAACAGCAAGGCCTTTGTATAACGCGGGCATCACGTTTTTCATCGTTGGTTTTGCTTTAACAAAGAAACAACCAATAATAGAAGCGACGATAGAAACAGCACCTAACATGAGTGGGAAAAGGACGCCGTTAGCCCCACCGTTTTGTACTACTAAGCCACCTAACACCATGGTTGCAATTAGCGTCACAGCGTAGGTTTCAAATAAATCAGCTGTCATGCCTGCGCAATCACCGACGTTATCACCGACGTTATCCGCAATTACGGCAGGATTGCGCGGATCATCCTCTGGAATACCTGCTTCAACTTTACCAACTAAGTCAGCACCAACATCGGCGCCTTTCGTAAAAATACCGCCGCCCAAACGTGCGAAGATAGAGATAAGTGAAGAGCCAAATGCTAAGCCAATGAGAGGGTTTAGGTTCTCTGCATTTTCTGCGCCTAAATACCAATAAAAGCCAGCAACACCTAATAAACCTAAACCAACAACCAGCATGCCAGTAATCGCGCCACCTTTAAAGGCGACATCCATCGCAGGCACGATACCGTTGGTTGCCGCCTGGGCAGTACGTACATTGGCTTTAACAGACACATTCATGCCAATAAAGCCGCATGCGCCAGATAAGACCGCACCAATGACAAAACCAACTGCTGTTGTTATATCCAATAAAAGGGCAATCGCAATCGCCAGCAGTACGCCGACAATTGCAATGGTTTTATATTGACGTGCCAGATAAGCGGCTGCACCTTGTTGAATCGCACCTGCAATTTCCTGCATGCGTGCATTGCCTGCGGGAAGACCTGAAATCCATTTACTCATGACTAAACCATATAGCACTGCTAAAACTGCGGCAGCTATGGCGATTATGATTGCAATTGACATAACTTCTCCTAATTTTTAATGCATCTTAACTATCATTATTGGTAATTTGAATGGTGCAACCGCAATTACAAAAGATGTAAATGATTTGTAACAGCTGAGGCATTATGGCACTAATAAGGCATTGGAACAATACCTATGAATGCAAATGAATTTAATATAAAAATATCAATTAAATCAATAATTTAATTGATATTTTCAAGTGGTCGTCTATTTTTATTTTTATGGGAATGTTAGGCGTTATCGGCTAACTTATTCAGTTTGTCGGCAAGTGTTGAGTCACCAAGCTCCAGAGCCAGTTTTCTCAGTGTGGTTGCAGCGCCACTAGATATGGTGCGTGGGGTTGGTTTTAGGCGCTTTTGTTGAGATTTTACTTGCACTTTTACCTTAATTGCAGTAACTTTACACAGCTTGTAAAGCGGGTCTTCTTTTTGTAAATTTTGTAATTGAGTCAATAAGCTAGCACTAGTTAATTTGATTTTTGTAGCGACGCCACTATTGTGCGCATGAATAGTGAGTAGTCCGTCATTTAAACTGCTGGCAAAGCTAGATTGACTAATGGCAATTGGCGCTATCGCCTGCCAAAATTGTTGAAGACTAAGGTGTGCATCTGTTTGCGCAACCAAACGATTAAATTGGTTGTCAGATTCGCTTTTATTTTTATTAAGTAATGCATTAATTTTTTGCATGCGTTTATTTTAAAGAATATCGAATTAATATACGATGAATATTATCCTAGTTTCTAACAATATGATTAAACCGAGAACGTTATCGGGTTTGCATATTGCCTTAATGGCCATCTGCCTGTTTACATTTGCTAGCTTGACTACCGCTTTCATTCTCTCGGAAAAAAGTAATATTAAGCGCCAAGTGGTTAAAGTAATGTCTCCCGCTCAGTTAGAAAAATCAATCAGCTCCTCTCAAATGCATTTAGATGCCTATGCCAAACAAATTGGTGAGTTGCAAGCGCGTATTATGCGTCTAGATGCGCAAAATAAACGATTGGTCAAATTAGCAGGTATTGGTACGGATAAAAAAGTAGCAGAAAAAGCCAAAAATATTGACATGAAGCCTGTTGATGGATTAGTTGCTCCTGGTGTTGGCGGTCCATTGGTTAATGCAATGCCTATGACAGAGCCTGATTTGCAAGCTGCGATTGCCGAGTTGGCTTCTGCGGTTGGCAATCGAGATGAGTATATGAATTATGTTGAAGCTGATGTGCTACAAAATAGTGTCTTAAAAGATATGTTACCAAACTCTAATCCTGTCAATCTTGCTTACCGTTCTTCAAGTTATGGTTGGCGAATTGATCCATTTAATGGCAATAGAGCATTTCATGAAGGGTTAGATTTCACTGCAGCAGCCGGCACTAAAATTAGAGCGGCAGGCGATGGCATTGTCATTTCTGCTGCGCATACGCCAGCTTATGGCAACTTGGTAAAGTTGAATCATGGGGCTGGTTTAGAAACACGCTATGCACACGCATCAAAACTACTGGTTAAAAATGGTGATCGTGTCGTTAAAGGCCAAGTAATTGCATTGGTTGGTAGCACAGGACGTTCTACAGGGCCACATCTGCATTATGAAATTCGCTTAAATGGTAGTCCACTAGATCCAAGAAAATATCTAAGCAGTCATTAAATTAGTTTTGATTGCGCTTGAATTTACCATTATTATCCCCAGCTTAACTAAATACTAATCTAACTTTTGAGGTTTCCGTACGTTCGGAAAATCGGTGTCATTTCATGTTATCTAAGATGTTCAAAAAAATAGTCGGTAGTCGTAACGATAGACTAGTTAAAAACTATACCCAAATTGCTAAAAAAATCGGTGAATTAGAACCCAGCTTGCAAGCGTTGTCGGATGAGGCGTTACGTGCGAAAACAGCTGAATTTAAACAACGTTATACCGATGGCGAATCATTAGATCAATTGCTGCCTGAAGCTTTTGCTGTTGTGCGCGAAGGCAGTGTGCGTGCCTTGGGCATGCGTCACTTCGATGTGCAGTTGATTGGAGGTATGGTGTTGAATGCTGGCAAAATTGCAGAGATGCGTACGGGTGAAGGTAAAACTTTAGTAGCAACACTACCAGTTTACTTAAATGCATTGACGGGCAAGGGTGTGCATGTCGTCACTGTCAATGATTACTTAGCGAAACGCGATGCTGAGTGGATGGGTAAACTTTATAACTTCTTGGGTTTGACGGTTGGCATTAATTTGTCGCAGATGAAAGCCCAAGTCAAGCAAGCTGCTTACGCTGCTGATATTACTTACGGTACAAATAACGAATTTGGTTTTGATTATTTGCGTGACAACATGGTGTTTAGCGCTGAACAACGTTCGCAACGCGCTTTAACTTATGCCTTAGTCGATGAGGTTGACTCGATTCTAATTGATGAAGCGCGTACGCCATTGATTATTTCAGGTCAGGCAGAAAGCGATGTTGATTCCTATATTCAAATTAATGCTGTTGCTAAACGATTAGTTAAGCAAGAAACTGAAGAGGGAACTGGCGATTTTTGGGTAGACGAAAAAGGCCAATCGGTTAACTTTTCAGAAGTTGGTCATGAGCATGCGGAAGCCTATTTAGAAGAAGCTGGATTGTTGCCAGCAGGATCAAGTTTGTATGAAGCAGCTAATATTGGTTTGGTTCATCACTTAAATGCAGCTTTGCGTGCAATTAATTTATTTCATCGTGATCAACATTATGTTGTACGCGATAATGAAATTGTCATTGTCGATGAATTTTCAGGCCGTATGATGCCAGGTCGTCGTTGGTCGGACGGATTGCATCAAGCAGTTGAAGCAAAAGAAGGTGTTGAGATTCAAAAAGAAAATCAAACCTTAGCTTCGATTACTTTCCAAAACTACTTCCGTATGTATGAAAAACTTAGCGGCATGACGGGTACTGCAGATACAGAAGCTTATGAATTTAATCAGATTTATGGCCTAGAAACAGTCGTTATTCCAACGCATCGACCAATGCAACGTAAAGATGCAATGGATAAAGTGTACCGAACAGCAGCAGAAAAATACAATGCGGTCATTGAAGATATCAAAGAATGTCAACAACGTGGCCAGCCAGTGTTGGTGGGTACAACATCAATTGAGAATTCTGAAATCATTTCTAATGCATTAACCAAAGCGAAATTAGATCACCAAGTATTAAACGCTAAGCAACATGAGCGCGAAGCGCATATTATTACGCAAGCGGGTCAGCCTAGTATGATTACGATTGCAACCAATATGGCGGGTCGTGGTACCGATATTGTTTTGGGTGGTAATCCTGAGCCGGAAATACTATTGATTGAAGCCGATGAGACGCTAACAGAAGCGCAAAAGGGTAGTAAGATTGCTGAGGTTAAAGCCAAAGCAAAAACACTACATGAGCAAGTGCTGGCTGCAGGTGGTTTGCATATCATTGGTACAGAGCGTCATGAATCACGCCGTGTTGATAACCAATTGCGTGGCCGTTCAGGACGTCAAGGCGATCCTGGATCTAGCCGCTTTTACCTATGTTTAGAAGATCAACTATTGCGCATTTTCTCTGGTGATCGCGTGGCTGCCATTATGGAACGCTTAAAAATGCCAGAAGGAGAAGCGATTGAGCACGCAATGGTGACCCGTGCGATTGAAAATGCACAGCGTAAAGTAGAAGGTCGCAACTTTGATATTCGTAAACAATTGCTTGAATTTGACGATGTTTCTAACGATCAACGTAAAGTCATTTATGAGCAGCGCAATGAATTATTAGAGGCGACGGATATTGGTGAAACTATCAGCGCCATGCGTCATGATGTATTAACGGACTTAATTTCAACTTATATTCCACCAGGAAGTGTTGAAGAATCGTGGGAAATTGCTGAGCTTGAAAAAGCAATTGAAGCGGAAACAGGCCTAGATTTGCCGATTGCAGAGTGGTTGGAAGAGAATCCAGATTTGCACGAAGAAACCTTACGTGAACGTGTAGCAGCAGCGGCAGATGCTGCTTATATTGAAAAAGAAGCATTGGCAAGCGCAGAAAATATGCGTCAATTTGAGCGTTCAGTGATGTTGCAAAGTGTTGACAATCATTGGCGAGAGCATTTATCAGCTTTAGATCATTTGCGTCAAGGGATTCATTTACGCTCTTATGCCCAAAAGAATCCTAAGCAAGAATATAAACGTGAGGCATTTGAGTTGTTTTCTGGTTTATTAACGACCATTAAATCTGAAGTAACTAGAGTAACGATGTTGGTTCAAATCAAAACACGAGAAGATGTGGAGGCGGTAGAGCCACCTGAAGCGGTTGAAAATCTGCAATATCAACATGCGGATTACGATGAAGCTTTAGATAATGCAGATGGTGAGCAACTGACAGATAGCACGCAACCAGTCGTGCGCGAGGGTGTCAAAGTTGGCCGCAACGATCCTTGCCCATGCGGCTCTGGTAAAAAATACAAACAGTGCCACGGTACGTTAAGTTAGTTGCTAAGTTATATGACTGATGATTTACAGAAGAAGGAAGTACCGTCACCGTGTATCGGTATTTGTGTGATTGATGATGGCAACCAGCTCTGTCAAGGTTGCTTTCGTACCTTAGGTGAAATCCAAGATTGGTGGAATTTAGAAAATGATCAAAAGCAAAAGATCGTACAAGAAGCTAGTCAGCGTGCAATCGCTCTGTTTAATTAATTATGTAGCAATAAAAAACCAGCTTAGGCTGGTTTTTTATTGCTTATTTAACTGATTAAAAATGTCGACATTTAATGTTAAATGATTACCTAACCATCGTGCATCTATAGTGTGCGCTGCAAAGTCATTGTCATGTACCGGATGAATCAGTACATCTAACCCTTCTCTAAGCAGCTCAATTTTTGCGATTACATCGTCTAAAATAAGTGCAGGAATGTGAATTTCAAACATTGGTTTTGGATGTGGTCCAACCAACATGGTAATTAGTCTGCCTACATAAGTCAGTTCTGGAATGGCTTTCGTAATTGCAAGTCGTACGCGTTCTGCCAGCACTAATTGCTCAAGCTCAAAATAAAGATGAGCGTGATAAGCCTTAATCATTATTTTTCAACAATGGTTTTGCCAATTGGGAAGACTGCTAGCTCCGCCAGTTTTAAATGCTGTAAACCAAATGGAATGCCAATAATGGTAACAAAACAAGCTAGCGCCGAAATAAGATGGCCAATTGCTAACCACCAGCCAGCCAACAGAAACCAAATCAAATTACCTAACACGCCAAGTGCGCCTGTTCCAATATCCTCTTTCTTTGACAATTCATTACGTGCAACGGTTTTTTTGCCAAATGGGAAGAAAGAGAATTGACCAATGACAAAACAAGCCTTTGCCCATGGAATGCCAATGATGGTTAATAGGGCAATTAAACCAGTGAACCACCAAGCTAAACCCATCAAAAAGCCACCTAAAATAAACCATAAAATATTGCCGAGTGTACTCATAGAAAATCCAATTCGAAATAGAAGCTATAGTATAAAGTAAGAATTAAATTTTCTCTTGCAACTGTAAACTCTTAATGGTCTTAGAGTAAAGTAATGACAAACTTATACAAGTCAAAATGGATGCTTAATTTGTTGCAGTAGTGCGGTTCGCGTAAGCAGCCTATAACTGAAATTTAAAGCAGTGTATAAACTGACTTTGCGTCTAAGAATGAATTTTATTTGAAAGCGTTATTAGAATAAACAGTCAACTTTATAGGCGTTGTCTTCGCCAGAATAGCCAATAAATAATAGCTAAACTTGCGATTAAAGTTCCGGGAATGATTAAGGCATAGAATTCAATTGCGTTATAAATAAATACGCCAACGACGCCACCTGTAATGAAGCCTATAATTAATGTCAGGTATAAAACAATTCTTCTACTATCTTGTTTTTGGCCGCGTAATCTCAAGCCAATCATAACGCCTAAGTCGGTGAACAAGCCTGAGAGGTGCGTAGTTCTAATAATAGCGCCACTAAAAGTTGTTGTAATTGCATTTTGCAAACCACATGCAGCAGAAGCAAAATAATGTCCATTTTGAGAGCCATCTACTAAGCAATACATTGCTAGAAATAAAAGTATGGATTCTGTCATAAGCGCTAGCGTGTATTTGCTGTTTAATGCTAGCGCTGTATTGCCAATAATTAAACCACTGTAGGCGGCACCAAGTAGAAAGCTAATAACGATCAGCACTAGATGATAAGCGTCTTGATAACTCCCTCCAGCTAACGCAAACGATAAATAGGTAGAAATGCCTGTTAAGTGCGAAACAGCTTGATGCTCAAAAGCAAGTAGTCCAATGACATTGATAAAACCGGCATTAAATGCGAGAGAAAAACCGCCTATTTCGACCCATTTAGGTAATTTTTGAATCATTCAATTTCAATCATGGCGGTAGTGGTACATGTTAGATTATTCTAACATTAGTTCAATTTTCTATGCCGTCTGTTGTGTGGAAGAGCAAGTTGGTTAGTTGCTTGATGGTTGATGGCTTTTACAGCGTTTTATAGCTGAAATTGATTGTATTTCAGCTTCTATATTATTAGCTTCGTAATCTCATTTAGCGCTTGTTATTAACTATTTACCTGCTGCCGATGATAGAGCCTTGCTCCATAAGGTTAGACAGCATTCCGTGCCCGAACTCAATAATTACTTCTGGCTGTGGGTGTTGCATTTGTTCAGCTAAAAGAGTCAGCGCCTCAACGCCCGTCATCTGTTGTTTAATCATTTCTAATAACACATACATCATAGGATTCAATTCGACAAAATTAACGTCAAAATTAGGATGCCTAAACACCAATAGATGCGTGGATTCAGCTTCTTTAGGGTTGAATTGTGCCGAGATTTTTTGAACAGGATAGTCGTATTTTAATAATATGTGCGCTGGTGCTAATACTGGAACTTCATTGAGTAAATCTGGTGTTTCACTTAAATTAGGTGCTTCAGTTTGCATGGCACTCACTGCGAGTTCTACCCATTCATAATGTGCTAACTGCTTAATATAATCGGGTGTGTTGCTATCATGTTCTAAAAAAGTGACCAATTCAAACGGGATTTCTCTAAATATCGGTGAGTTAGCATGATGGTTAGCGACAAATCTTCTAACCGTTGCATTCCAAGCCTTTTCTCCAACGGTCGCTTGGCACACAGGAAAGCAAACTGAAGCAGATTCAAAGATATTGCTATAGACACCCTCGCGATAGACCGCCATGCGTTCTTCATCAACATTGTTGGGTTTTGGGTTGTTTGCTGGGTCGCGTATATGGGCAGTAAAAGCCTGTTGATATTGTTGGAAATCTAGCATGATTTTATGATGGTACCTTACGCCGCTGACTTAGTGAGTCGTGTGACATTTGCCGCAGCCCTTTGCAACGCAGTAATTTTATCGACTTCTTGCATCAATATTTCGATGGGAGGGATATTGCTATCGCGCTCTAATAAGGTGGGGAAGGTGCCAAATAAAGCATAAGCTTCTGCTAATAAAGTCCAAACAGGATCAATGACGTCTGCGCCATGAGTATCGATTAATAAATCAGGTTTTTGTTGATAATGCCCAGCTACATGACTATATACAATGCGCTCTGCCGGAACGCCTTTCAAAAAGTCACTGGCATCAAAGCCAAAATTAATGCTGTTGACGTAAATATTATTAATATCTAAGTGTAGCCAACAATCAGCCTCGGTGAGCACAGCGTTTAAAAACGTCAACTCATCCATGGTTGCAATCGGCGCTTTTAGGTAAAACGATGCGTTTTCAATCGCAATGCGCTGACCTAAAATATCCTGTGTTTGTTTGATTCTATCTGCTACGTAATTTACCGCTTCTTCTGTAAACGGAATCGGTAACAAATCATATAAATAACCAGGTTTGTTTTGATAAAAGTCACTGCAGTAACTTAAATGCTCGGTATAAAGTGGAATCTTGTGGTCAAACAAAAATTGTTTTACCTGTTTTAAAAAGTTGGTATTGAGAGGGTCAGGACCACCTAATGATAAACAAAGTCCATGACATGCAATAGGGTAGCGTTCGAAAAACCACGCTAGCTGGTAAGCATATTTACCTCCTGCACCTATCCAGTTTTCTGGTGCTACTTCAACAAAGTCAATATTGCCGATGAGCGTATCAGGTTCTTTATGTTGAAAATGGCGTTGAATTTGAGGAATAAGCTCACGCTTTAACCCCAAACCAACGCCACTAATGTCAGTTAATGTAGACATTCAGTACGTATTAAGCTAACGCTTAATTAGTGACCACATTTACCATCAGCTGCTTTCTTGTCTGCACCACATTTGCCTTCTTCCATTTTTTTGTCAGCACCGCATTTACCATCAGCTGCTTTTTTATCTGCACCACATTTACCGTCTTCCATTTTTTTATCTGCGCCACATTTGCCTTCGCCACATTTGCCATCAGCACCTTTTTCGCCATGATGCTCTGCTACTTGATAGCCGCTAGAAAGTGTTTTCATTGAAAAAGGATTCTCTGCTGCTGAAACTGATGCTGCACCTAAAGTTAATGCAAATGCGCCACCTACTGCTAATGCGATTGATTTTTTAGTAACGTTCATGATAATTTCCTTTAATCTAATGTAAATAATATTGTTAAAAAAGTTTGTTACAGTAAAACTGTTGGTTAGTGTTCAGAATCTAACGATTGAGCAATTCTGTTTTTTGTTTCAGTTGGCAATGTAATGCTAGCGTCATCTTCAATTTTTTTCCCTATATTGCTAATAGCAACGTTCAAGGTTTTTAATTGTTGACTGAACCGTGAGCAATACCTACAAATCAATAGATGAAACTTTAGTGCAAATAGTTCACGCATAGACAATTTTTTATCTAAGGCACGTGATACTAACTGACTAGCTTGTTTGCATTTCAACATTTCACTAATGACCAATCCAATTGATTTCTAAACATTTTCTAATACCCATTCGAGCCCGATATAACATGACCCAAGCATTGGTCGTGGTGATGTTGAGTTCCTTACAAATTTCTTCATTATCAGTTTCGTGCACATCGCGCATCATAAATAAAGTGGCGAGCTTGTTCGGAATTTTATCTAAACAGGATTGTAGAATTTTGAAAAATTGTTGTTGTTCCAATGCACTGTCAGGCATCTGCCAATTTTTTGGTTTTTCTTCCCAATGACCAGTTTTATCAAAAAACTCATCCATATTGGCATCTTGTTCAGACATCAGATCGGAGGCGACTGTCTCGCGAGCACTTTTGCGCATGAGATCAATGATTTTGTGTTTAAGAATGCCCGTTAACCAAGTCCGCGGTGAAGATTGTTCGGAAAAGTTGTTAGCTTTAATTGCCGCCATAAACGTTTCCTGCACAACATCTTCTGCTTGATGTGGATCACGTAAGCGGGCTAGTGCGAATCGATATAGATAGTCACCATGCTCATTTAACCAATCATGGGCATGACTTTTTGAAACATTATTATTGGTGTCACGATTTTTTTGCTCCTGGTTGCTTGTCATTGTGTGCTTTTACCAATCTTATTGTGTAGTAATTCTAAATAATAATCTGCATTCATGGCCGTTTTATTTTGTTGAGCGAGCCAAATTGTTTCACCCAAGCAATCTAGGACATCATGTTGCGCAGAATGTTCTTCTTGGTATTTGTTTTTCAAGCTTTCGTATATATTGGATATGCCGATTGGTTGGTTAATACTAATTTGTTCTAAAACAGATAAATGCAAACTCATGTGCAAAAATGGATTGGTTTCACCTTGTTCTGGAAAGTAAGCTTGCTGTTTATATTGTTCTGGCTTATCTAAAATAACGTGATATTCAGGATGCATTTGCATAACGCTAATAGCGATTTTTTCTAAATCTGTCAGCACTTGCTGCTGTTTAAATTTAGCCCAGCTATTAAAAAAGAAATCGCGCACTTCATCGCGTGATGGATTGAATAAGCTCACGTTCTCATCTCTTTAATGGTTAGATACTTCATTGATAATCTTAACTTGCGTCCTGTTCTAAGTTGTTCAATGTTTATTGCCATCAACTTAAGTCACCAGCCATTAAATGCAGCTTGGGAATGACTTTGTCTTTATATTCACATAAATCGACAATGCAACATTCACCACATTTTGGATTGCGCGCGGTGCATGTGTAACGACCATGCAAAATCAATAAGTGATGCGCGTCTTGTAAATATTGCGGTGGGATCGTTTTTAAATATTTTTTTTCAACTTCCAGCACATTCTTGCCTGTGGCCAGTTTGGTGCGATTGCCCAGCCTGAACAAATGGGTATCAACAGCAATCGTTGGCTGACCAAAGGCGGTGTTTAATATCACATTCGCTGTTTTGCGTCCCACGCCTGGTAATGCTTCTAAGGCCTCACGTGTGTTAGGTACTTCACTATTATGTTGCGTGATTAACAGCTGGCAGCAGGCAATCACATTTTTAGCTTTAGCATGATATAAACCAATGGTTTTGATATAGCGTTCTAAGCCTTCAATGCCCAAATCAACAATGGCCTGTGGCGTATTGGCGACAGCATAGAGTTTACGAGTAGCAATATTCACGCCTTTGTCCGTTGCTTGTGCCGATAAAATAACGGCAATCAGTAATTCGAATACTGAATCATGCTCGAGCTCTGTGGAAGGCTCTGGAATCGCACTGCTTAAGCGTTGAAAAATTTTTAATCGTTTATCAGCGTTCATTGCAATTCTTCACTAATTAAACGCCGATTAATGCGCCGGTTTAAGTGATTCGCCTGTTGTTGGTTTTACTGTCGGTTTTTTAGACGCTTTGCGTTGTTCCATCCAGTTGTGTGCCGCAATCAAAAAGGCTAAGCCAAGGAATGCGCCTGGAGGTAAAGCCGCTAATAAAAAGCCTTGGTAATTAGGAATAACGGTAAAAACAACATGTTTAAAGCTTTCGCCTAACGCTAAATCCAAACCTGAAAATAAAGTACCTTTTGCCAATACTTCGCGCATACCGCCAAGCGTGCCAAGGACTAAGGTTAAGCCTATGCCCATAATGAAGCCATCCCAAATGGCGGGTAATGGTGGATTTTTTGCCGCAAATGCATCAACGCGACCCAATACGATACAGTTAACGACAATCAGTGGAATGAAAATGCCGAGCACTTTATGTAATGGCTCTGCAAAGCCATGAATCAATAAATCAATCACGGTAACCAAAGCCGCAATGACTAAAATGAAGACTGGCAGACGAATTTCATTTGGAACAAATTTACGCACAGGGGAAACAGTACCATTCGCTGCTGCCATAACCAGTGCTGTTGCTAAACCCAAGCTAACGCCGTTAACAACCGTGGTCGTTACCGCAAGTGTCGGACACAAACCAAGCAACTGTACGACGCCAGGATTCTGTTTCCAAATACCATTTTCGGTAATGTCTTTAAATTGACTCATTATTGACCTCTGTCGGTGTAAAGGTTGACGTTTCTGTCACTTTCAGCAATGTGGTTTTGTTTGCTTCAAAATATTGTAGCGCATTATGCACCGCCTTAATAACAGCGCGTGGCGTGATGGTCGCGCCAGCCATATAATCGAATGAACCGCCATCTTTTTTCACAGCCCAATTAGCTTCAGTTGTTTTGATGAGTGATTGTTCATCAAATAGTTTAATCCATGGGCCCTTGGCAATTTCAATGTAATCGCCTAATCCTGGTGTTTCTGTGTGCTTAATCACGCGTACACCTGACAAGCTGCCATCTGTATTAACAGCCACCAATAATGTGATGTCGCCACTGTAACCATCATGCGCGATGGCCTCTAAAATCACGGCAACTGGTTCACCGTTTAGACGTGCAATATTCGCAATAGTTGTATTTTTATTCCCTAACAAAGCACTTGGCGCGATGCTAATCGTATCTTTTAGCACTGCATTGTTATAACGGTCATGAGCAATCACTTGCTGGAATAATGCAATGCGCGCCTCCGCCTCACTCTTTGCGATAGGTTCTTTGGTGATTTGATAAACCACGGTCATTAACAAAGTAAACGTGAATGCAAACGCAACCAGCGTGAGTGCGGTTTTTGTCGCGTGCTTGAGTACGGTTTCTGCCATGCTATTTTTGATGTCCAAACACACGTGGTTGTGTGTACATATCAATCAGTGGTACACAAATATTCATGAAAATAACAGCAAAAGCGACGCCGTCAGGATAGCCACCATAAATACGAACCAAGTATGTAATTAAGCCAGCACCTGCCGCAAAATACAGTTTGCCTTTGGGCGTAGTTGGGCCGCTGATAGGATCGGTTAAAATAAAAAATGCACCCAATATGCTAGCGCCACTAAATAAATGAAATAGTGGATTGGCAAATTGTGTTGAATCAATTAGCCAAAATACGCCTGAAATGGCTGCAATTGAACCTAAAAAAGCGATAGGCAAGTGCCAGGTAATAATGCGTTGCTGCCATAAAAACACGCCGCCTGCCAAATAAGCCAAAGCAATCCATTCACTGCCTTTGCTGCCCAACACGCCAAAAATGGGAGCAGACTGAATAGTCGTCATGCTTTGATTGAGTTTTAGTTGGGTTTTTAAATAATCTAAAGGCGTCGCAGAAGTCACAGCATCGATACTCACATTCATTGGTAATGTGCTGCTGAATATATAATGGAATTGATCCATAAAACTGAGCTGTGTTTGTGCTAGGCTCAGCGCCGCTGGCCATTTGGTCATGATGACGGGGAATGAAATTAATAGCACAGCATAACCAATCATGGCAGGATTGAATGGATTATAGCCAAGTCCGCCATAGAGTTGTTTGGCGATGATAATAGCGAAAGCGGTGCCAACAACAATCAACCACCAAGGCGCGAGCGGTGGAATAGCTAATGCTAATAACCAAGCAGTAATAATGGCGCTGTAATCGGATAGAAAAGGTTGTACTGGACGTTTGCGCAGTTTGAGCATCATCGCTTCTGTTATTAAAGCGGTTGCGGTAGCTAATGCCAACGTAATTAAAATGCCGCCACCAAATAGCCATGCATAAACAATAATGCCAGGCACTAATGCGATTAGCACTTTTGACATAATGCTGCTGACAGTTGGCGCGTTTGTAATGTAGGGGGAGCGGTTCAAACTATTCCTTTGATTGGTCTTCTTTTGCTTTTAATGCGGCGGCTTTTTGCGCTTTTGCACGGGCAATGGCAGCTTCAATTTTAGCTTGTTTTTCTAAGTCAGCGACAGGTTTTGCATTAAGATCGTTGGTTGGCGGTGTTGCTGCCGCCGATTTTAATGTTTTTGCTCGTTCAATCGCAGCATCAATCTTAGCCTGCTTTTCTGCATCGATTACTGGCTGTTTTGCTGGCACATCTTTGCTGACTGTTGATGCATTAGCTTCAGCTTTTTGTGCTTTTGCTCGCGCAATGGCAGCTGCTATTTTGGCTTGCTTATCTTTATCATCAACGTTTGGTTGTCTATTTGTTACTTGCTCAGTTAATCCTGCCGCAGCTCTGCGCGCATCAATCTCTGCAATTTCTGCTTTCGTTGCATCGCTGATGTTGCTAATATTTTTAGGCGCTGCTGCCTCATCGCTTGTTTTTTGAGCTTTTGCACGAGCAATCGCTGCTGCGATCGCCGCTTGCTTATCGGTTACAGCTGGACTTTCATTAGGAGCCTCAGTGGATTTAGCACCTTGTGCACGAGCCGCATGCTTAGCCGCACGTTCTTGCTTTTCTCTTTCAATCCGCGCAAGTCTAAATTCATTACGCTCTCGTGCAATATCGGCTGCTTCTTTTGCTTTATCTAGCGCAATAATTTCACTTTTGGCATAACGGTAATATTGCACTAACGGAATGTCGCTAGGGCAAACATAAGAGCAAGCGCCGCATTCAATACAATCAAATAAATTGTATTCATGCGCTTTTTCAAAGTTGTCTGATTTGGCAAACCAGTAGAGTTCTTGCGGTTGCAAGTTAACAGGGCAAGCATCAGCGCAACGCGCACAACGAATACACGGCATTGCTGGCGGCGGTGGTTCAAATAAGGTTGGAGAGGCGGCAATAATGCAGTTAGCTGCTTTGGTAATTGGCACATTGTCGCTCGGCAAATTAAAGCCCATCATTGGGCCGCCCATGATGAAATTGCTAGTATCCGCTTTCGCACCGCCAGCCGCTTTAACCAAGTCGACTAGTGGCGTGCCAAACAATACTTCAAAATTCTGTGGTTGTTTAACATTCCCCGTCATCGAGACCACTCTACTCAAGGCAGGCTCACCAAATTCAAAATAGCGATAAAGCGCCAATACGGTAGCAACATTAAATACTTGAATACCCACTTCAGTAGAGCGTTTATCGTGTGGCACTTCTTGTCCCAATACCAAGTGGACTAAGCGACGCGCATCGCCACTTGGATAAAGTGTTGGTACCATTTTGACTTGAATGGCTGTGTTAGTGGTCGCCGCCCGCATTGCTTTAATGGCTTCAGGCTTATTGTCTTCAATGCCAATGATGATATTGCTTGCGCCAATTAAACGTTGCACTATTGTTATGCCATGCACAATTTCTGCGTGATATTCACGCATGAGCATGTCATCGCAAGTTATATAAGGCTCGCATTCTGCTGCATTAATAATGAGCGTGTGAATCGCAGCTTTACCTGAGCCCAATTTGATTTGTGTTGGAAACGTTGCGCCGCCTAAGCCCACAATGCCAGACAGACGCAAGCTTCCAATTAGCGTAGTAATGTCAGCGTTGCGCCAATCTTGCGGATAACGTTCTGCCCAAGACTCTTTTCCATCTGTCGTAATGGTAATGCAATGGTCTGGCAATCCTGAAGGATGCGGAATAATCGCTTCACCAATGGCGCTAATAACGCCTGACGTTGGCGCATGAATCGCCGCAGAAACGGCGCCTTCTGCTTCAGCAATTAATTGTCCTTTTAGGACGTGGTCACCAATGGCTACTTTAATTTTAGGAATGTTGCCAATATGCTGACGCAGAGGCAATACCAATTTTTCAGGCATAGGCAATTTGCCTATTGGTAATTGGGTCGACTGCGCTTTGTTTTCAGGCGGATGGACGCCACCATGAAAACGGAACACGTCTTTGGTCTTTTTTAATAAGCCGGCAATGTTAATTGGAGCATTCATTTATTGTTCTATCAATTACAAATTAATCACTGGTTTAATTGGTATCGTTGGGTATTTCCATTTCCAGTTATCTGGCGTTTCTTCAATGGTTTCCATTGTGATGCAGTCAACAGGACAAGGTGCTACGCATAACTCACAACCCGTACACTCGCTAGCGACTATCGTATGCATATGTTTAGCGGCACCCAAAATAGCATCTACTGGACAAGCTTGGATACATAAAGTGCAACCTATGCATAAGTCTTCTTCAATAAAAGCCACTGCTTTTGGTTTGGTTTCGCCGTGTTCTGCATTTAAAGGTTTATATTCCATGCCCATTAAATCAGCTAATGCGTGAACGCCCTCATCGCCGCCAGGCGGACATTGGTTAATGTCAGCTTCGCCATTTGCAATCGCTGTTGCATAAGGCTTGCAGCCAGGATAGCCACATTGTCCGCATTGTGTTTGCGGCAAAATAGCATCAATTCGTGCGATTAACGGATCGCCTTCTACTTTAAATTTTAGCGCGGCGTAGCCCAACACAGCACCTAATAAAAGCGCCAAGCCAAGCATGATGTATAAAGCAATTAACATAGTGATTTTAGTGTGATTTCAATACTCTTTATTTTGAGGTGAAAAATTCGAGACCTAATATTTGTTTAAATTAATATTTGTCCAGGCCTGCGAAGCCCATAAAAGCAAGGCTCATTAAGGCGGCGGTAATCATCGCGATAGCAGAGCCTTTAAATGGTGTTGGTACATCTGCTGCTTCTAAACGTTCGCGCAAAGAAGCAAATAAAATGAGGACCAATGAAAAACCAGCAGCGCCACCTAAGCCAAATACCGCAGAATGAAGAAACCCATTATCGGTTTGCGCATTCAATAAAGGAATGCCAAGTACAGCACAATTTGTCGTGATGAGTGGCAAAAAAATGCCTAACATTTGATACAAGACTGGAAAGCTTTTTTCCATGACCATTTGAGTGAGTTGCACAACGCTGGCAATAACCACAATAAATGACAAAGTGCGCAGATATTCTAGTTGAAATTGTTGTAATAAATAATGATCGATAATCCAGCTAGTCATTGAGCCAACAGTTAATACAAATGCAGTAGCAGCGGCCATGCCAATTGACGCTTCTAGTTTTTTAGAAACGCCCATGAAAGGACATAGCCCAAGAATTTTGACCAACACAATGTTGTTGACTAACACGGTGCCAATTAAAATAATGAAATAACTTTTTAAATCCATAATGTCATCAATTAATCAATTGTGTGATTATAACGTGTTTCATATTAGCCTCGCAGTTGAATCTGATCATTATATGAGAGTAAAGGCATTGCAAGTACGTCAATAATGACAAGTGATTAAGGATGGAAAAGAAAAGAATATAAACAGCTTTTTATATATAAACAAAGAATATGTAATTATATTTTAATAACTTTTTAATATAATGGTTCTGGTTTGGTTGCGACACGCGGCAAAAGCTAAGCGAATTACTTCGCTTTTCACAATTTTAGGCTGAGTTCGGTTAAAATGTGCGTTGTTTAAAAACGGTAGGCATTTATATGTTGCAAGGCAGTATGGTGGCAATTGTCACCCCAATGTTTGAAGATGGTAGCTTAGATTTAGATGCTTTATGCAAGCTTATCGACTTTCATGTTGATGCGGGCTCTGACGGTATCGTGATTGTAGGCACGTCTGGCGAAGCGCCGACCGTTGATGTTGATGAGCATAATTTATTAATCAAGACGACTGTTGAGCATGTCAATGGACGCGTAAAGGTCATTGCAGGCACCGGTGCAAACTCAACTAAAGAAGCCATTGAATTAACCGCTAAAGCAAAAGCAGCAGGGGTAGATGCATGTTTGCTAGTTGCA
Source organism: Methylophilaceae bacterium (assembly GCA_041612255.1). Lineage (GTDB taxonomy): Bacteria > Pseudomonadota > Gammaproteobacteria > Burkholderiales > Methylophilaceae. The sequence goes on from JBFJJN010000001.1 coordinate 155,400, forward strand.
CCTTATTATAATAAACCGACACAAGAGGGCTTATATCAGCATTTTGCAGCGGTAGCTGCAGCAGTTGATGTGCCGCAGATTTTATACAATGTACCGGGTCGAACAGGTTGTGATATTGCCAATGATACGGCGCTAAGATTAGCTCAAATACCGAATATCGTGGGCATTAAAGATGCAACAGGTAGTATTGAGCGCGGTACTGATTTAATTTTACGTGCTCCCAAAGATTTCGCTATTTACAGCGGCGATGATGCAACGGGCTTGGCGTTGATGTTATTAGGTGGTCATGGTGTGATTTCAGTGACAGCCAATATCGCGCCAAAACTGATGCGTGACATGTGTATTGCAGCAAGCGCGGGGAAAGTGGCTGAAGCTTGTGCAATTAATGCAAAATTATTCGGTCTACACCAACAGTTATTTGTCGAGGCAAATCCAATTCCCGTGAAATGGATATTACATGAAATGGGATTGATTCAATCTGGCATACGTTTGCCGATGGTGAACTGTTCAGCAAAGTATCATGATGGATTGCGAGCAGCAATGAAAGCAGCAGGAGTTAAATAAAGGTGGAATGCATGAAAAAGAATGATCTCAACAAAGTATTAGGATTGGTTTTATTAACAGCATTGTTAAATGCATGTGGTTTTTCAATCCCTTTTATGGATAATTCTTCAGACTATAAAAAAGGATCAGCGCGGGCACGTCCATTGGAAGTGCCGCCAGATTTAACCTCACTGAACTCTAGCGATGCTTATAATATAAGTGGTGTCACTAGTTATTCTGAATATACTGAGGGACAAGCGGGGCAAGAGCCAGGTGTTGAGCAGGTATTGCGTAATCCAGAAGGTGTGCGTATGGAAAGAGCAGGCGGTCAGCGCTGGTTGGTTGTGGACGCACCTGCTGAAAAAGTTTGGCCTGTGATACGTGAGTTTTGGTTGGATCAAGGGTTTGCTGTTCGTGTAGAAAATCCACAAACGGGCGTGATGGAAACAGAGTGGGTCCGTTCGGATAATATCAAAGTTGAAAGTGACTCTAGAGGTTATGGTGAGCGTTTTGATAAATGGCTAGATGGACTTTCTGGCTTAGCGGATCGACGTAAATTCCGCACTCGATTAGAGCGCGGCGAGCAAAAAGGCACAACAGAAATTTTCATGACACATCGTACGGTTGCTGGTACGCCTGATGATGGCAAACAAAAAATTCAAACTCAATTGGGTGAGATTGATATGGGTTATCGAGTTGATCAAACTGATAAGTCGATTAAAGTGGATGAGTTTGAGCAAGACTTAGATGCTGAATTGTTACGTCGTTTGATGGTTAAGCTGGGTGTTGCGGAAGAGCAAGCGAAACAAATTGCAAACAATCCAGTTAAAGAGCGACATGCAGAAGTGGTTAAAGAAGCGAATGAAAGCGTTACGCTTAAGCTGAAAGATGGCTATGACCGCGGTTGGCGACGTGTTGGTCTAGCGTTAGACCGCGTAGGATTTGTAGTGGAAGATAAAGACCGCTCGGCAGGCCTGTTTTATGTGCGTTACGCTGATGTTGATATTGATGGCGCATCGAAAAAGAAAAAAGGCCTGTTTGAAACCTTAGCTTTTTGGAAAGATGATGAGGACGAAATTCAGAATAAATCAATCCCTAAAGAAGAGGATACGATTGTCGATAAATTGAAATTTTGGAAGGGTAAAGATGAGACAACTGACCCATCTAAGAAATATACAATTAAAGTTTCTGAGACTGATACAGGTTCGCAAGTGAATATTGTTGATAAAGATGGTAACTCGGATGCTGGCTCAACAGCAAACCGCATTATTTCTTTATTATATGAACAATTGAAATAGCGTTTTCTATGCGCTTTGCCTCGCTTGGTAGTGGTAGTTCTGGCAATTGTATGGTCATAGAGCAAGCTTCCACACGCTTGCTCTTAGATTGTGGCTTTAGTGTTAAAGAAACGATTGCTCGCCTCGGGCAATTAATACTGGAGCCACATCAAATTTCAGGTATTTTGGTGACGCATGAACATGATGATCATGCCAAAGGCGCTTTTAAGTTAGCCGAAAAGCTTAATATTCCTGTTTGGCTTTCGCATGGTACAAGAGTGATGTGCACTCGCTATTTTCCAAAAACACAGATTCAAATTAAGACGGTTGATAGCCACACTCCTTTTGCAGTAGGCGATATTGAAATCACACCTTTTCCTGTCCCGCACGATGCACGAGAGCCAACACAATTTGTGTTCAGTGATGGCCAATATCGATTGGGCGTATTAACGGATGTCGGAGGTACGACACCGCATATACAGCAAGTGCTGACAGGGTGTGATGCTTTGGTATTAGAGTGCAATCATGATTTATCCATGTTAGAAACGGGCTCTTATAGCTACGCTTTAAAGAAAAGAGTGGGCGGTCATTTAGGTCACTTAGATAATCAAAGTGCAGCTAGTTTATTGGCAACGCTTGATAATAGTAAGCTTAAACATATTGTTGCGGCGCACTTAAGTGCAAAGAACAACACGCAGGCACTTGCTAAAGGCGCATTAAGCCAAGTGCTGAGTTGTGATGCTGATTGGGTTGGGGTTGCGACACAAGAGGCTGGTTTTGGATGGCGTTCACTATAGTTTATGCAATAGTTACGGCTTTTCTGTAGGCGTTATATAGAGTGGCGCTATTTTTAATAAAAAAGTCGACTTGCAACAAAAAAGCCGACTTGGTAGTCGGCTTTTATAGAATTGCAGATTAATAGATTAAACTATTAATGAGCGGCTTATTCAGCAGCTGGAGCAACTTCTTCAACCATTGGAGCTTCTTCAACCATTGGAGCTTCTTCAGTAGCTGGCATTTCTTCAGCAACAGGAGCTTCTTCAACCATTGGAGCTTCATCTGTTACAATAACAGTTGTTTCATCAGCAGCTTTTTCGCCGCAAGCTGTTAATGTCAATGCAATTAAAGCCGCTAATAGAGCAGAACGTATCATTTGTATTTTCCTTAAAGTATAAAAAACGTATCAATTTGATTAAACCTCGACACGTAAGAATACTCACATGGCGATTAGCGCGATTCTAACAGCAATTTTGATTTAATTTGTTGAAAAGTTCTGATTTATTTTGTAATGAATTGTTACATCAAGAGTGCATTAATCCACCTTAATCATCAGGCGGGACTCTTGAGATAAGTTAGTATTTTGAAGCCCTAAAATTTTGCGACTGATGTCATCACGATTTTGCATAGTGGCGGCAACATTAACCCAGTCATTGAGTGAAACGCGCAAGGTTGTTGAGAGTTCCTCAAAGTCGATTACGCCCTGATTATTCAGACTAGCAATACGCGGTGTGATTTCTAATTCTACTTGATTGCCAATGGTACGCGGTCTTACAGCGAATCCTGTCGTCACCTCACGCCAATCTGTTATGCGCTCAATTTGAACGTAACGCTGCGTAATGACAATCCAATCTTGGGTAAACGGAATGATTTGTCCAACTTGAATAAAAGCATATTCACCATCTAATACATTTAAAAATTGGCTACTATTTTTTTGCGTATTATTGCGGTTGCGCTCTACAATAATATTGCCAGAGTTCGCGCGAGCATTTCTATCATTACCGATGGTCATGTTGTCAATATTGACGCTACCTCTGGCTTCGGTGCGGCTTAGCCGTGATTGACTATTGTTGCTGCTATTAATGGTGATTCGGCGGTTAACTCTCTCAATATCTAATTGCTGCACGGTTGCTTCAATGTCGCGCATACGTTCGGGGGATGCGCGTAAAATAAGCTGATTCCGCATGCCAGTTGCTGTGCCATCCGCACCAACCATCGGAGAGATGATGGGTAGTAGATTGTCCGCAAATTGATGATGTAGCGTGATGATTTTAAACTCAGTCTCTGCGTATACCATTAGGCTGATAGGGATTAAGCAAATTAAAGAGAATGCGACTTTAAGATGATGCATTGTTATAACCCTAGTTTGGTCGCAGACAATATGTGTGATGTCTCTTGTAACAGCTCATCAAAACGATTCGTTAAGCTAGCCGTTGTATCCTTGTCGTCGAGTGCGTAGGTAAAACGTGATTGGTCGATATGAAAGCGTCTGATATAGGCATGGTTATCAGCGAGCACAAAACAGTCTTTGGCTGTCTTAGCAAAGGCATTCGTTTGATAGACAGTTAATTTGTGGCCAAACGTCGCTAGCAATTGAAAGAGTCGCGGACATTGCGAAGTAAAGAAATCAGTATGTTGCAAAATAATCGTGAGTTTGCTCATCTCGCTTTTATTTAAAAAAGTATGGACTAAATCAAAGCGTTTTATACTAGCAAAATCACCTTTAGCCAAATCTTGGTCAAATATCAACAGTTGCCGCTCGGCTGCGGCAATCACCCTATTTAAAGCCTCGGTATATTCATGTTCACCTAGCAAAACAGTGTTTTGCGATAATTCAAGTTGGTCCATTTTTTTACCTATTCAATATGCAAATAACCAGCCATCAATGCGGAGTATAAAGTGCTCGCCAATGTTAATCGCAGCTTTTTATTTAACTTAAACGTTTCTAAATAACGTTTATCGGCTAATTCACGTACCTGCTCATGTATGTCTGCTGGAACGATCAATGGTTCACCATTAATATAGAAGTTAGTTTGATTAAAGAGTAATTGCGACTTTAAATCCAAAAATAGGGATTGTTCAGCGAGTAATTGCGCAATCTCTTCAAAGCTTAATTCATCAGTTGAAGCTTCAAATAAGATGCCGGCGTTAGGTTCGGTGAGATAGCGTCCAAGAAAATCACTGATGATAGCTTTATCCCAAGTGATTGTTTGCAACATCGTTTGCACTTTTTCTATCATGGCGTCACCAATGGCGGCAGGATGTTGTTGCAAACTTAAATCCGCATCTTCATATAATCCATCAGTTTGAATCGTATCTTGTAAGTGCGCCAGAAAACCTTCGATTAGTTCCTGCTTTTTGGGTGATCTAAAACCGATTGAGTAAGTCATGCAATCATCATCTTCCGATATACCATGATGGGCAATGTTCGGTGGTAAATATAACATGTCGCCAGGTTCTAAGATCCACTCTTGTTCTGCCACAAAATGCTTCAATAATCTTAGTGGCACATCATCAACTAAGGCTAAATCTAGTTGAGCACTAATTTTCCAACATCTTTTACCGCTGCCTTGCAGTAAAAAAACATCATAAGAATCTAGATGCGCGCCGACAGAACCGCCAATTGGCGCATAACTGATCATTAAGTCATCCAAACGCGCATGTGGAATAAAATTAAATTGACTCAATAATTCCGCCGCTTCAGGCAAATGATGGTTAACGCTTTGCACCAATAGCGTCCAATCTTTCTCTGGTAATGAAGTCAACGTATCCTCATCAAATGGGCCGTGTCTTAACTGCCAATCACCGTCAATATTTTGCACAATTCTAGACTGCACTTCTTCTTCACAGGCGAGGCCAGCCAACTCATTTGGCGTTAACAGACCTTGAAAATTAGGGATGGCTTGGCGAATCAGCAATGGTTTTTTTTGCCAATATTCGGCTAAAAATTCTGCAGGCGTTAATTGGTTTAATAGCGGTAGTGGATTATCCATCTGCCTATTTTAATCATGTTTGAGTAGCATTGAAAATAATTGCATCGATATACAGGTAGGTATATAGTAGGTGTTACAAAGTGTTAACAATTTAATTTAAATGTTTCTTGGGAGAAGTTGCAAATGAATCAGCCTGTTGATGGTGGAGTAAAAACGTTTCATGGTGGATGTCCGCATGATTGTCCTGATACTTGTAGCATGGAATACCATGTGCAAGATGGCAAATTACTTAAAGTCACAGGCAACAAAGAACATCCCATGACGCGTGGTGGCTTGTGCGTCAAGCTCAAAGATTACGAAAAACGTCATTATCATCCTGACCGTTTGCTTTATCCAATGAAGCGCATTGGTGCTAAAGGCAGCAAGCAGTTTGAACGTATTAGCTGGAGTGAAGCACTGGATACTATTTCAAGCAAGTGGAAAGCCATTATTGCAGAAGATGGGCCACAAGCGATTATGCCTAATAGCTATTTGGGTAACCAAGGTTTGGTGCATGGTTTAAATGGTGGCGATTCTTTTTTTAATCGCATGGGCGCAACGGTTACTGAACGGACATTTTGTGGCGAAGGTTCGTGTACGGCATGGTTGTTAACTGTCGGACCAACTGCTGGCGTTGATCCTGAAAGTTTTGCACATTCAAAATACATTGTCATTTGGGCATGTAATTCAGTGAGTACCAATTTACATCATTGGCACATCATTCATGAAGCGCAGAAAAAAGGCGTTAAAGTGGTGGTGGTTGATTCTTACGCCTCCAAAACTGCCAAAGAAGCCGATTGGCACATTGCGCCGAAACCGGGTACTGATGGTGCCTTAGCCATGGCGATGATGCATGTGATTATTGCAGAAGGTTTGCAAGATCAAGACTACATTGACAATTATACGCACGGTTATAAAGAGCTAGCTGAGCGGGCCAAAACCCGCACACCAGAATGGGCTGAAAAGATAACAGGTGTACCAGCTGACGATATTCGAAAATTCGCACGTGAATATGCCACAACCGCACCAGCAGCCATTCGCTTGGGCGTAGCTTTAGAACGCAATTACGGCGGTAGCCAAGCCATACGCGCAGTTAGCTGTTTACCAGCACTTATTGGTGCATGGCGACATGTTGGTGGCGGTGCTTTGCAATTCCCAGTGTGGGAACATCCCTATAAATTTGATGTGATTTGTCGTCCAGACTTAATTCCAGAAGGCACGCAAGTTGTTAATAACTTGCAGTTTGGTCGCGCTTTATTAGGCGAGCTTAATTTAAAGACGCCGATTAAATCCGTCATGGTGTGGAACACGAATCCCCTGACGCAAGCGCCAGAGACCGATAAAATTGCAAAAGGACTAGAGCGGGAAGATTTGTTTACCATCGTCGCCGATCACTTTATGACCGATACCGCGGCTTATGCCGATATTGTGTTGCCAGCCGCGATGGGCGCTGAGATGGAGGACATGGTGCTGTCGTGGGGGCATTTATACCTCACCTATAACGAAAAATGTATTGAACCGCCGGGTGAGGCGTTGCCAAACCAAGAGATATTCCGACGTCTAGCCAAATTAATGGGCTATGAAGATGATAACTTTAAATGGAGCGATGCTGAATGTCTTGAGCATTATGTGGATTGGAACGCGCCTACTTGTGAAGGCATAGGCTTAGATTATCTGCGTAAACATGGTTTTGCCCGTTTAAAAGATTTTGGCGATAAAGATGTGCGCGCGCGCCATGCGGAAGGTAATTTCCCGACGCCAACAGGCAAATGTCACTTTATGGTAGAAGGCGCAAAAAACTTTGTTGCTGGTCCTTTCCGTCAAATGTACGAAGGCTTCCAACCAGGTGAAGATTTAGATCCGCTACCTGATTATTTAGAATCACGTGAATCACCCGCAACCAATCCTGAGCTAGCTGCTAAATATCCGCTCAGCATTATTTCACCTAAAAGTCATGCCTTTTTAAACTCTTGCTATGCCAATATGGATGGTCAACAAAAAGCACAAGGCGAGCAGTTTGTGATGATGAATGCTGCTGATGCCAATGCACGAAAAGTGAAAGAGGGCGATACGGTGAAAGTGTTTAATGACCGCGGCGCATTTGAAGGTAAAGCGATTATTACTGAGGATGTGAATGCAGGGATTATTGTCGCTTCATTAGGGTATTGGAGGCAGTTAAATAAAGGAACGGTGAATTCGATTAGTTTGGCGGAATTTGGGGATATGGGACATTCGGCCAGCTTTTCGGATAATTTGGTTGAGGTGGAATTGGGGTAGGTTCTTTGCAATTCTCTATTTGAATGAGTTCGATATGTTAGTTTAGTCTTTTTCTTTCAGACTGGCGATGAGATTATCAAAGCATGCTTCCATACGAACCCATTGCTGTTTCATTTGCTCTTCCATTATAGGAAGGTCGTTTGTTAAGCCTAAGTCGCGTCTAATTTCAATTAATACAGGAATTTGTTTAGAACTGATTGCTTTAAACTGAGTTAACAGATTCTTTTGGAAAATCAGGTTGTAATGATTAAATTGCTGCCATGCCTCGCTTCTACTATTATTAAATTTAGCTGATTGCTCTTGCTCAAACTCAAGGCTGCGTCCAAGTGCTTCAAATACAGTTAGATTTGGTTTGTCCGATTCATTTATCTTTCTTTGCTCCATAAGTATTCTATTTATTTCAGCTTGCGATCTATTGTAAAAATCATCATTAATTTTAATGTCATTTTTTGCGGTAGTTAACGGAGGTAGGGCTGCCATTAGGTTGAAGACTAATTCACCATAACTAGCAGATAATTGGTTTACAAGTAGCGAAGTTTTAGGTTCGGCTACCAATTGAAGTTTTGCTGCCGCTGTGAAAAAGCCCTGAAGGCCATCGGCTAAGTTTACTTTTGTAACATCTAATTGAGGAAGGCTACATAAATGTGAATTTGCTTTAACTAGTTCTTCAGAAGTTAGAAGGTAAACCTCTCGACGTAAAATCGCTGTGCGTTCTTTAGCTCTTTCATTCGCATCGTGCTGAAGTTGTAAAGTCAGTCTTCTGTTATTACTAATATTTGATAGGAACACACCGCTAAGTGTAATTATTGAAGCAATTAAACCTGACCAAATTACGTTGGGTATAGACTTAAGAAAATCAGCTATTTCAATCATTTCCATATTATTTTTCTCGGCATATGAATTTTTGTTGAAGTTATCTTAAACAATTGCAAATAAGGGTGCAATGTTATTGTCGCTTTTCGCGCGCCGGCGACCCTATTTCTTTTGCTTGTCCAAAAGAAACAGGGGAAAAAAAGGACACCCCACACCAAGGCCTTCGGCTTCCCTGCGCTACTCATCAAGCAAGGCGTCTGCGGAACTCGCTACGCTCAAACAGTCCTCGACGAAATCCCCTTGCTTGCTTCCGTTGCTCAGCCTGGCGCCAAGGGGATGGAAAACCTACGAAGTGTCACTATTGCATCGCTGATAACGAAATAAAACCAAACTGCTACGTTGGGGGAGTGATAGCGGGGGGTGTGTTTTTTTCTCAATCGACTTAGTGCTTTAGCATTTAGCGAGATTGGGGATGCCCCTTTCGGGTATGGTTACTTTCTTTGGTGCTAGCAAAAGAAAGTGAATAGGTGGTCTACCCCCGATGAGGCTGATGTTTCGATAAAGGATTGAGTATATGAAATTGAACACATTCAGAAAAGCTAAAAGCCGCTTTCGCGGCTTTTTTACTAGAAGAGAATCTACAACTTATTTAGCCATTGATTTTTTAACGAATCCAACAATCGCCATCAACACAATACCGCCAATTCCACTACCTGCTACTGTAGCAACCATACTGCCGGTTCCTGCGCCGCCCATTGCTGCGGTTAAGATTTGGCCACCTAAGCCGCCGCCGATAATGCCTGCAATGCTATTGCCTAACGTACCTAAGCTTAAGTTTTTGAATAAAGCCCCGCCGATGTTGCCGCCTACTGCACCTAATAACAATTGAATAATCAGATCCATCGCACTCCCCTTTTTTATAAACTTTGTAATGAACGCTTTTATTGCACGCTCGGATTTAAAGTTAAGTCTCACTTTGCACGTAAAGTGATAATTGCATTCTATACTCGGTTTACAGGGTTGGCTACTATTACCCAGTTCAGATAATACAAATTAACATTTATTGTTGATGGCAGTTGAAGCAGTATTATACCTAGAACGGTAGAAAGACCGCTGAGGCAAGGCTTTGAGCAATACGAGAAATTAACCGTTGTGATTTTTCTGCCAAGGCAATGGCATAAAAGTCGGTCCTACCGATCATTTTGCCAAATTCTCTTTCAAAGCTTAAATTTCGGTCTGTTTCGGTTATTTCATTGGTAAGTAGGTATAAATTGCCATTCGCATCGCGACTATTAGAGAGTTTCCAAGCGGCGATTTCGATGTTGCGGGCGACGTTGTAAATACTTTGCGGGTCTAGGTTATCAGTCAGATAAAACGCTGTTTTATTATTATGTGCTTTGACTAACATGGTCTGTAAGCCGACGATAAAAGCTAACACACGATCACCTTTAAAATTAGCATCAAACGTTAAAAAGAGTGCATCTATATCTTGCTTGTTCTGTAATTGTTTAAACTGCCATTGGTGTTTGATTGTTTCATCAAAGATGGCTGACGTTCTTTTTTCAGCAGATTGATGGTTACTTTTTGCTAGCTCGTGAGGATTACGTTTATACAGCTTAATCATTAATGTACGCAAACTTTGCGTATTACTTTCTAGCTCCATATCCGCCATGCGGTCGAAATCTGCTTTAACTAACTGATTGATGTTACTACTGTCGGTGCGATGTGGAATTGGATGTTTGCTAAGCGGACTGTTTGCACATGCACCCAATAACAAGGAATAGAATAATAAGACACAAAGAGAGGCAAGCAGTCTCATGCGGCTTCTTTGTTTGGCTCACTAACTGTACGCGATTGTGGGAATAAAATGCTAAAAGTGCTACCTTTGCCAAGCGTACTTTTCACTTCTAATTTTGCTTTATGCCGATTGAGAATATGTTTAACAATGGCAAGTCCTAAACCTGTGCCACCAGTATCGCGGCTGCGACCATTATCAACCCGATAAAAACGTTCTGTTAGTCTGGCAATATGTTGCTCTTCAATGCCGATGCCAGAGTCAGCGACGCTGAACACCGCTTGTTTATTTTTTAATTGCCAACCAATACTGATACTTCCACCTTCTGGCGTGTACCTGACAGCGTTGCTTACTAGGTTGGTGAAGGCACTTAATAACTCTTCCCGATTACCTTTAAGGTTAAGTCCGTCGGCTGCATTGAGATTAACGATGTGTTTGCCATTGCTCAACGCGTTGGCATCATTCTGAATCATGGTTAGCAGCGTTGACATATTAATAACAGAGTTAGTTGGTACTTCATTATTACTTTCAATGCGCGAAAGTGTGAGTAAGTCTTCAATAATAAACCGCATACGGTTTGTTTGGGTAATCATTAAGTCAAAATAGGTTTTTGTACTTTCAGAAACCGCATCTTTAGTATCGAGCAACGTTTCTAAGAATCCACCAACTACGGTTAATGGAGTACGTAATTCGTGGGAGACGTTTGCAATAAAATCTCGGCGCATGATATCTATTTTTTCTTGCACTGAAATATTGCGGCAAATGAGTAATTTTTGGGCAGTACCAAATGCAATGAGTTGAATTTGTAAGGTAGTTTCTGCTGAGCGGGCAGATTTAATGATGATAGGATCGCTGTGATTATTACTGTGTAGGTAGCTAATAAAGTCACCATAACGCACTAAGTTTTGAATCGGTTGGTTGGTATCCCTGCTGGAATCGAGACCTAGTAATAGCTCTGCAGGAGGGTTGCACCATTCGATTTCATCTCGGTGGTTTAGCACAACAATGCCGTCTGGCAGTGCGCTGGTTGCGCGTTTAAAGCCTTCAAGTGCTGATACAAGCTCTACTTCTGATCGGGTGTTTTTACGCTGGTGCTGGAATAGGCCAGAAAAAATAATTGCCCAAATTCCTTTGCCTTCTGGTACATCATTAGCACTGGGTGCTTTAAGCCAAACTTGTAATTGATATAACCAATAGAGATGATTGGCGATGTATATAGCGAGCGCAATACATAAAAATATCAGCGCTGCGACCAAGCTCTCTGCAGCCCAAATAATTAGAGAGGCGCTTAATAAAGTTAAGCCTAGCCAAAATGATTTCCACCTAATATCTGACACGTTTGCCTATTCATACAGTGTGCGCATATTATAGTAGCATTTACAGCTAGCCGCGCAGTTGGATTTAATTTTTTAGGGCTGAAAGTCGGTAACCTGCGCCACGCACGGTTTGAATTAAATCTTCATGACCAGAGTTAGATAATACGTTTCTTAAGCGACGAATATGTACGTCAACGGTACGGTCTTCTACAAAAACGCGATCGCCCCAGACTTTATCGAGAAGTTGACTGCGCGAATGCACACGCTCTGGGTTCCCCATAAAGAAATGTAAAAGTCTGAATTCAGTTGGACCCAATTCAAGTATTACGTCGTTACCTTTAACCCGATGCGTAATCGGATCTAGATGCAACCCTTGAATCTCTATCGGATCATCCGTCATTTGCGGTGCTCTTCGGCGTAACACGGCTTTAATGCGCGCGTTGAGTTCTTTCGGGCTAAATGGTTTAGTGACATAGTCATCAGCGCCAACTTCCAATCCGCGTACTTTATCAAACTCATCACCACGAGCTGTTAACATAATAATAGGGATTTGCTTAGTTGAACTGTCGGCTTTTAGTTTGCGAGCAAACTCAATACCACTCATGCCTGGCAACATCCAATCCAATAAAATCAGATCGGGAATCGCATTGCGCAATAGCTCTTGTGCATGCTCAGCACTAATCGCTCGCATTGGGGTATGACCCGCTTGCGTAATATTTAACGCTAATAGCTCCTGAATCGCTGGTTCATCTTCTACAACTAATATATTTGCAGGCATTTTGCCTCCACACTTTAAAATAAGATGCGCTCATTATGTGACTATAATATTTCAATTTTATGACATTGGATAAAAGATTATCCATTTATCGCAACATGTTAATTGCCATTTCCTGCATTTTGTAACAATATGTAATTTAAGTCGTAATTAAAGCAGTTGGTAATTAAAAATAGGGAGCAGGATAGTGGGATTTTTAGAAAAGGAAAACACAATTGCAGGGCCAGGCTTTAATCGCTGGCTTGTGCCACCCGCGGCATTGGCTGTGCATTTATCAATCGGAATGGCTTATGGGTTTAGTGTTTTCTGGAAGCCGCTTGGTAATGCATTAAAAGATAGCGCAGGCAACCCGATTGAAACCTGTGCAGCGCATGCCACTACATTTGCAGATAAATTAGCAGGCACAGGCAAAGCATTATTTGCAACAGATTGTAATTGGACCCAGTTTGATTTGGGCTGGATGTTTACCTTATTTTTTGTCTTGCTCGGCTGTTCTGCCGCTTTATTTGGCGGCTGGTTGGAGCGTGTAGGACCAAGAAAAACAGGCTTTGTTTCAGCTATCCTTTGGGCGGGTGGTTTGTTAATTTCGGCATACGGTATTTATATCCATCAATTGTGGCTACTTTGGCTGGGTAGCGGCGTCATTGGCGGTATTGGTTTAGGTCTGGGTTATATTTCACCAGTTTCTACGCTCATTAAATGGTTTCCTGATCATCGAGGCATGGCAACAGGTTTGGCGATTATGGGTTTTGGCGGCGGCGCCATGATAGGTTCGCCAATTGCAACCAAGCTGATGGAACATTTTTCTGAAGCCGGTGGAGTAGGGGTTTGGCAAACTTTTGTCGTGCTCGGTATTATTTATTTTATCTTTATGCTGAGCGGCTCTTTTGGTTATCGGATTCCTGCAACAGGTTGGAAGCCAGCAAACTGGAATCCACCTGCAGCTAAAGCCAATGCCATGATTGCGTCTAAGCACGTACATTTAAATAAAGCCCATAAAACACCACAGTTTTGGTTGTTATGGTTAGTGCTTTGCATGAATGTTTCAGCTTGTATCGGGATCATCGGTGCGGCTTCTCCAATGCTACAAGAAACCTTTGGTGGTGCTTTGATTGGTCAACCTGAGCTTGGTTTTGCAGATGTTAAAAACGATAGTACATTAACCGCAACGGCCGCTTTAGTTGGCGCTGGATTCGTTGGGCTGATTTCGCTTTTTAATATTTTTGGCCGTATTGGTTGGGCATCATCTTCAGATAAGCTGGGACGTAAGCAGACGTATTTCATTTTCTTTGTCTTAGGTGCTTTTTTGTATTGTTCTGCGGCTTACGTTGCTGGGTTCAAATCATTGGCGTTGTTTGTCGCTTGTTTCTGTATTATTTCGTCAATGTATGGCGGCGGTTTTGCGACCATTCCAGCTTATTTGGCGGATATGTTTGGCACTCAGTTTGTTGGTGCGATTCATGGTCGATTGCTTACTGCGTGGTCAACCGCAGGGATTATTGGGCCTGTGATTGTTAATTATATGCATGATACTCGTTTGGAAGCTGGCGTGCCTTTTGATGAAATCTACGCGCCAATTTTGTTGGTGCTAGCAGGTATGATGGTCATTGGGTTTGTTGCTAATTTGCTGATTAAACCGGTTGCGGATAAAGACTTCATGACCGATGCAGAGTTAGACGCTGTCCGCAGTGCAGGGCATGAAAAGACAACAACAAAGTCTACCACCTTAGTAACAGCAGAAAAGCATGGCGTTGTGATATGGCTAGCTTGGGCTGCGGTGTTGATTCCAATTGCTTATGGTATATGGAGTACTGCACAAAAAGCCTGGTCACTATTTAGTTAGGATGAGTAATGCTTGCTATGGTTAGTGCTTAAATAGCGTAAAATATTGTTTTCGTGAATTAGTGAGAATGTTTTGGATAAATTAGCAATAAACTTAGATGGCTCAGGCAAGAAAATTGGCATTGTGATGTCGCGTTTTAACAGCAATATTGGCGAAGGTTTACTCAAGGCCTGCTATGCCGAGTTATTGAAGCTTGGCGTTGCTGCGGAAGATATCCGAGTTGCAACGGTGGCTGGCGCACTAGAGACGCCATTGATTTTGCAACATATGGCATTAAGTGAGCAATATGATGCATTAATCGCGCTTGGTGCAGTAGTGCGTGGTGAAACCTATCACTTTGAAGTGGTGGCTAATGAGTCAGCACGTGGCGTTTCTGAGGTGCAGTTAAATACAGGCGTCCCCGTTGCTAATGCTATTTTAACCACTGAAAATGATGAACAAGCCATGGTCAGAATTGATGTTAAAGGCGCTGAAGCAGCACAAGTTGCAATTGAGATGGCAAATTTGGTAAATATGCTATGAGTGATATAACCTCTGAAGTCAGTGCAAAAAAACGTAAACCTAGTCGTAATCGTCATAAATCACGTGAGCTAGCTTTAAAAGCAATCTATCGATTCATGATGAATAAAAGCGATATCAAGCAAATCTTTTTGGATATGAAAGATGACCCTGATTATAATAAAGCGGATGAATCCTATTTCAAGGTTTTATTGCAGGGCGTGTTTGAGCAACAGGAGACGCTGGATGCACAAATCACTACGTTTATTGATCGTGCTTTAGAAGAGTTAAGTCCGATTGAGCATGCTATTTTGAGAGTTTCCTGTTATGAACTTATTTTTGATATGACTATTCCGTATCGAGTTGTGATTAATGAAGGTGTTGAGCTAGCAAAAACCTTTGGCGGCGCAGAAGGTCATAAATATATCAATGGTGTGCTTGATAAAGTGGCAGAGTCAGCTAGACCGCAAGAGTTTAGAAAGTAATTTAGCTCAATGCAATCAGGCAAATCATGGATGTAACAGGCGCGATTTGTGTAGTTAGCCTTTCCGATGTTGGATTGGTCAGGGCGCACAATGAAGATACCGTCGCTAACGATTTGACCAACGGATTGATATTGCTAGCAGATGGGATGGGCGGACATAAGTGCGGCGAGATAGCCAGTGCGATGGCGTCGTTGATTATCAAAACTGAGCTAGCAGATTTGTTTGCCAAACAGCAAGAAGGCTTGGAACCGATTGTTGTGGTTTCAGATATGCTGAAAAAAGCGGTGCTAGTCGCAAATGAGACCGTTGAGCAAACTGCACATGACAATGCCGATTGTGAAGGCATGGGTACGACTCTAGTTTGTGGCGTTTTTGCTGATAATAAAATAGTAGTAGGACATATCGGCGATTCAAGAATGTATCGCTTAAGACAAGGTGATTTTGTACAACTGACAGAAGATCATTCGCTACTGCAATCGCAAATTAATGCAGGATTGATGACTGAAACAGAAGCGCGTTTTGCCAGCAATAGACATATGATTACGCGTGCGTTAGGTACTTGCTTAGAAGTAGAGCTCGATTTAAGTGAGCATGTAGTTCAGGTTGGTGATGTTTACTTATTATGCTCGGATGGGTTGACAGACTTGGTGGAAGACGATGAAGTGAAAAGTACAATTATCAGCGCTAATGGTGATATGACTCTTGCACTTAAACAATTATTAGCACTTGCCAATGCCTATGGGGGTAACGATAATATTTCGATGCTTATTGCGTCGGTTGAAAAACCGTTTCCAATGGAATGAGTAGGTATTTGATGAGTACAATATGATGAACGCAATAATAACTAAGATGATAAGGCGATCATGGCAAAGCTAATTTTTTTATTAGATGGCATTATTATTAAAGAATATGCGCTAGATAAAGAGAAGTTTACGATTGGGCGACGTGCATCAAATGATTTGCATATCGATAATTTGGGCATTAGTGGCGAGCATGCTGTGATTGTCACTAAAGCCGATGGTGCTTATATTGAAGATTTGAATAGTACAAACGGTACTATTGTGAATAGAAATAAAGTTAAAAAACACATGCTAGCAGATGGTGATTTAATTAAGCTAGGCAAATATAAGCTCAGATATCTGCATGATGCTAAATTAAATAAGCCACGTCATGATGGCTTTCAAGATACCGTTTTAGTCGCTGAAACGCATGAGTTAGACGAGCCGCCAGCTGTAAAAGAAATCGCACCAGCCTTGCGTAAACAAGATGAGCCAGTAATAGCAGTCGTGCGTCCTACAGAAATTAAAAGCACGATAAAACAACCACCTCGCTTACAAATTTTAAATGGAAAAGATGCAGGTGCCACATTGACGCTTGATAAAGCGATTGTGAAAATAGGTCGGCCAAATGAGCAGTTGGCGTTGGTGACGAAACGTGCGCAGGGTTATTTTTTATCGCATGTCGTGGGTAGTGAATACCCGCTGGTCAATGGTAAGCCGATTGAGACGCATGCAAAAGCATTGAATAACCATGATGAAATTGAATTGCTAGGCGTGAAAATGGAATTTTGTCTTGATTAAGTTTGAGATTTAATCGATTAAAGCTGGTGAGAGTGAAACCCCTTTTTATCTACCCTTAAGTAACTACCTTGCTCGTACCAATCTCCTAATACCCAACGCTCGCATGCATGTTGACCTATTTGATGTCGATGTAGCATCGGACGATGGGTGTGCCCATGGATGAGCCTTGGATAGTCATAGCTAGCTAATAGCTGCCTTACTGCATCATCATTGACATCCATAATTTCCATCGATTTGATGGATTTTTCTTGATCACTTTTTTGACGCACTGATTCAATGTAAGCAATGCGTGATGGTAGAGGTTGACTCAGAAAGCTAGCTTGCCAATCATCACTGCGCACTTCTTTTCTAAAACGCTGATAATCAACATCGTCAGTACATAAAATATCGCCATGACTTAGTAGCGTTGCTTGCCCATACAATGAAACTACCGTGGGGTCGGCTAAGATGGTGGCATTGGTTGCGCTCGTAAAACCATCGCCGATTAAAAAGTCTCTATTGCCGTGCATCACGTACAATGAAACACCTTGTAAACTCAGCTGCTTTAGCGCATCAATAATTGGGCTATGAATACCATGAATGATGGCATCATCTCCCGCCCAATATTCAAACAAGTCGCCCAAAATATAAAGCGCATCTGCATGGATAGCAGTATGCGCTAAAAATTGAATAAATGCGTCTATGACATTAGGACGAGATTCACACAGATGGCAGTCAGAGATGAATAAACTATGATCCATGTGAATTGGTTAACTAAATTAACAAACGATGGCTTTTTCAATGATAACTGGCTCAACTGGCACATCTTGATGGCCTGCCGTAGTCTTTGTTTGAACCGATTTGATTTGATCAACAATATCCATGCCTTCAATCACTTTTGCGAACACGCAATAACCCCAGCCACTGGCTGTTGGAGCACTATGGTTTAAGAAGTCATTATCGTTGACATTGATAAAAAACTGGCTGCTCGCAGAATGTGGAGCAGAAGTGCGTGCCATGGCAACGGTATACTTGTCATTCGTTAAACCATTATCAGCTTCATTTTTAATTTCTGCATCAGCTTTTTTCTGCTTCATTTTGGTGTCCATGCCACCACCTTGGATCATGAAATCGTCAATCACACGATGAAAAATCAAACCATCATAAAAGCCTTTTTCTACATATTGTAAAAAGTTGGCAACCGTAATTGGCGCTTTTTCAGTGTTAAGTTCAAGCGTAATATCGCCAAAATTTGTTGTTAGTTTTACCACGAGAATCCTTACAGTTTATTAAATAAAAATTATTGAGCAGTGACTTTTTCAAGTAACTTGACGCTATTGATTTTAATAGGCTTGGTTGGAACGTCACTAAACCGAGAAACTTGACCAGTTGGGATAATGCCAATCTTTTTAACGACATCCATACCGCTAATCACCTGACCAAAAACACAATAACCAATCTGGTCTGGCTGCGGGCCTTTGTAGTCTAGAAAAGCATTATCATTGAGGTTGATAAAGAATTGTGAAGAGGCTGAGTCAGGATCCGCAGTACGCGCCATCGCTATTGAGCCAACTTTATTTTTTAAGCCATTATCCGCTTCATTTTTAATCGGATCACGTGTTGGTTTCTCGAACAAGTCACGTTCAAAGCCGCCACCTTGAATCATAAAGTCATTGATGACGCGATGAAAAATAGTTTTTGAATAGAAACCATCCTTAACATACTGCAAAAAGTTAGCAACAGTAGCTGGCGCTTTGGCTGGATATAACTCGACAATAAAGTTGCCTTCGCTCGTTTTAAACTCCACTTGCGTAGCTGCATAACTATTGCCTGTTGCTACTAACAAGAATAATAAGGCAAGCAAACACTGTTTTCTTAATAGATCAATCATATTGATTATGCCGCACCTTCATAAATAATTTTCCATTGATTATTTTCTTGTTTCCAATATTGACGTTTACGCATTTTGTTTTCTAACGTAGGACTTGCATAATATTGCTCAAAGTTAACAACGACTATTTGATCGTTATTAGCCGTTACTTTTTTTGCATCATGGGTGCGTGTTGGGTAACTAAACATACTCACCTTGCTAATTTTGACCGTGATTTTTGGTTTTCCTGCTTGCACGCGATGTTTATGTTCAGACCACTCGCGTAGTTTGCCCTCACTGTAAAAAAAGTCTTTTGAGTAGTTGCTTAAATAAGCGCTTGTGTTTTGGGACACCCAATCAGCTCGCCAGTTTTCTAATGCTTGATTAAGCGGTTCTATTTCAGCTATTTTGCTTGGCTTGCTACTGTTGCCTGTCCATTGAATTGAGTCGGAAATAATAACTGGTATATTACCCGCTTCTAATACAGGCTGTAATTTTTTCAAGTCAGGATTGCTAAGCACAACACATCCATCGCTAGCACGTGGTGGGCGACTATAGGTATCTTTCGGCGTGCCATGCAGCCAAATGCCAGAACCTGTTTTATTGTTATAGACGTCTAACTCATTGGGATAATTAAGCGGATATGCACCTTCACCGTAAAAGTCGGATAAAGGAGTACTTAGTTTTTTTCTAGAAAAATATAGCCCTACTGGCGTGCGTTTATCACCTTCAAAACTTTTATCAGCGCCATTTTTACCAATCGTAATATAGTAATCCGCCGTATGCTGTAGTCCAGCATCTGATTTTTTGTAAACAAATAATCTAGATTTCACGGTATCGACTAGAATCAAATGTTGTTGCTCAGCATCCATTTGCACTGACAAATCTGGTACTAAACGCTCATTATCATCAGAAAAATAGTGATTAATGCGAGTGCGCGCCTCTTCACGCAAGCCTTGCACTTCATCGGTAGTCGATGAAATAAGTGAAGTATTGTTAGACCCAAATGTGCGTGCTTTAGCACTTAATAGGTCGCCACGAATTAAGTGAGCAAGTTTAAAGTTAGGCGTTGTACGAATCAGTTCGTTCACTGTATCCATTGCTTGGACTGTGTTTCCTTCAGCAATTTGCATCAAACTTTTTACTAATAAACTTTCTACAATATCACGACTTGTTTTACTGGAAAATAAGTCTGGAGACAGTTTACTTTGATTGACTGCTGTTGCAGACCAAGGAAGTAATGTACAGCAAATTACTAGCAGCGATTGCACAAGCCTCGCTGGTCTAGGTTTAAATAATTTCATTAATTTCATTTTCAGCATTTGCTACTTTAGCCACATTAAGCCGCTTTAGTTTGATGCAATTTCCTCAGTAATTAACCAACTGCCATTTGTCTTTTTGAAAACAAGGGTTTTGAATGTGCTAATCGCACCGCCATCAGCTTTGTAATATTGTTTAAAACTTGCTTTAGCATTATTTTCGTCAATCACGTTGACTTTACGACTACTTAATTCCAAATTAATTTTAGATGGACCAGAAAGACGTGAGCGGCGAAGGTTTTTCCAAGCGCTTAAACTTTGCCCTTTAGCTGGCGAGAAGTCATCAGCATAGCTGGCAAGATAGTTCTCGACACTTTGACTTGACCATGCCGCCGCCCAAGCATCTACTGCAGCATTAACGCTGCTTTCTACATTGGCTGTGTTATCAACAACTGCTTCAACTGGTTTTTTAAGTGGCGGAATAGCTTTAGACGTTACTGACGGAGTAGTCGCTGCTGTTGGCGCTACAGGTTCAGCTTTGCGAATTGGGCGTGTTGGCGTTGCATTATTTGCTGCTACTCTTGTTTTACCATCATTGCTAAATAAATCTTTAATCAACGATAGTTTACTTTGCGCACGTGAGTTTTTATTATCTAACTTCAGGGCTTTATCATAAGCTTCAGACGCCATGCGCGCATAAATATCACCTAGGTTTTCATGAGCGGTAGCATAGCTTGGGTGCGTTTTAATCGCAGTTTCAAGTGATTTTTTTGCCAAATCATATTTGCCAGAATCGGCATATAAAACAGCTAAATTGTTATATGGTTCTGGTAAATTTGGATAAGTTTTGGTTAAGTCATTAAACGTTGCAATTGCTTCATCACGTTTACCACTTTCCGCTAAAATAATGCCTTTAGTGAACAATCCTTGCGCATCTTTTGGGTTTGCATTTAAATAAGCGTCAATCCGTTTCAAAGCTTGTTCTTGTTGACCCTGTTCAGCCATTGCTGCAATGTCTTTTAGCTCATCAGCAAACACTGGTGAAGCTGCAAACAAGACAGCGAATAATAATGGGGCTACAAACTTTTTTCTTAGAATTTTATGGATTCTCATTATGATATACTGGTTTGTTTATAATAACAGTATTCTACCAACTGGCAGGCTAACATCCAATAGCCTAATAGATAATTCGTTGTAAATAATAGTAAATAACTTGTTTTTGTTGTTTGTGTAGGTTGTTTTATTAATCGATTTTCCTAGCAGTTAAACTTGGAACTAAAATCCATAAGTTAAACCTATTTTAAGTTAACCCCATCAAATTTGAACGTATGTTAAAAATTTATAATAGCTTGACTCGTCAGAAAGAAACATTCTCCCCTATTCAATCCAAGAAAGTGCGGATGTACGTCTGTGGCATGACCGTTTATGACTATTGCCATTTAGGACATGCGCGAGTGATGGTAGTGTTTGATTTGGTATCACGTTGGTTTCGTGCATCCGATTATGAAGTGACTTATGTACGCAATATTACCGATGTAGATGATAAAATTATTCAGCGTGCAAATGACAATAAAGAAACTATTGGTGCACTGACGCAGCGTTTTATTGATGCAATGGATGAAGATGCTCATCATTTGGGCGTAATTCGACCAGATATTGAGCCGCGTGCAACAACACATATTGATGCAATGATTGACATGATTGGCAAGCTGATTGAAAAAGGCCACGCTTATGTGGCTAAAA
Organism: Methylophilaceae bacterium; assembly: GCA_041612255.1. Lineage (GTDB taxonomy): Bacteria > Pseudomonadota > Gammaproteobacteria > Burkholderiales > Methylophilaceae. The sequence goes on from JBFJJN010000001.1 coordinate 177,202, forward strand.
ATGGCGATGTTTTCTATTCAATTAGAAGCTTTAATGGCTACGGCAAACTGTCGGGCAAAAGCCTAGATGATCTCCGCGCAGGTGAGCGAGTTGAAGTCGACACATTTAAAAAAGACCCAATGGATTTTGTTTTGTGGAAATCAGTCAAGCCAAATGAGCCTAATTGGAATTCGCCTTGGGGTCCTGGTCGCCCAGGTTGGCATATTGAGTGTTCTGCTATGAGCGGGCAACATTTAGGTGCACATTTTGATATTCATGGTGGCGGACAAGATTTGCAATTTCCACATCATGAAAATGAGATTGCGCAAAGCGAAGCGACGCACGGTTGTCAAATGGCTAATTATTGGATGCATAATGGTTTTGTGCGAGTAGATGATGAAAAAATGTCGAAATCGCTCGGCAACTTTTTTACCATTAGAACGGTTTTAGAAAAATATGATGCAGAAGTCGTGCGATTTTTTATCCTTCGCGCGCATTACCGCAGCCCATTAAATTACAGCAATCAACATTTGGATGATGCAAAAGCTGCGCTTACTCGATTGTATACAGCGTTGCGTGGCATTGATATCGTCAAGCAGAAAGTGGATTGGTCTCACCCAGAAGCTTTACGTTTTAAAGCAGCGCTTGATGATGACTTTAATACACCAGAAGCGATGGCGGTGCTGTTTGATTTAGCGAATGAAGTGAATAAAGATAAGTCTAACATTGCAGCTAGTTTGTTAAAAAATTTAGGCGGTGTTCTTGGTCTATTAGAACGTGATTCTGATGCTTTTGTACAAGGCGAAATCAGTGATGATAGTGTAGATATTGAGGCGCTAATAAAAGCGCGGATTCAGGCTAAGCAAGCTAAAAACTTTGCAGAAGCTGATCGAATTCGCGCCGAATTAATAGGCGCAGGTATTGTGCTAGAAGACACACCACATGGCACGACTTGGCGTAAAGCTTAATTAAATGCGCGGCTAACTTTCATCAAAACGTAAGATGGAACTGCCTTTTAATGCGCTAGAATAACAGTTCCAGTTTGATATTAAGTTTTGATAGAAAGTATAGCCATGCCAGTGAATCTCCCCACATTGTCCGCTTCCTCATTGTTGCCTATCAATGGCATTACGTTGGGCTTTGCCGAAGCGCATATCCGCAAACCAAACCGTAAAGACGTTTTAGTTATTCAACTAGCTGAAGGCAGCCACGTTGCGGGTGTTTTTACTCAAAATCGTTTTTGCGCGGCGCCTGTGATTATTTGTAAAAAACATTTAGCCAGCAATAACGATATTCGCGCTTTATTGGTGAATACGGGCAACGCGAATGCAGGAACGGGCGATTCAGGTTTGCAGCATGCGAATCAAAGTTGTGATGCGCTAGCTGAATTATTAAACCTAACAAGCGAGCAAATCTTACCATTCTCTACTGGCGTAATTTTAGAGCCGCTGCCTGTGGCTAAAATTATCGCTCACTTGCCGACAGCCATTGAAAATGCACAAGCCGATAATTGGTTAAACGCAGCGCAAGCGATTATGACCACGGATATTGTGCCTAAAGCGACTTCGCGCCAGTTGATCATTGGAGGCAAGACCGTCACGATTACAGGGATGAGTAAAGGCTCTGGCATGATTCATCCTAATATGGCAACCATGTTAGGTTACCTAGCAACGGATGCGGTGGTGAGTAAACAAGCGTTAGAGACCATCATTCATTATGCTGTGAATAAATCATTTAATTGCATCACGGTGGATGGCGATACCAGTACCAATGATAGTTTTATTATGATGGCGACTAATTTGGCTGGGCATGCAGAAATAACGACTAGTAGTGAAGACTTTATCGCATTACGAGACGCTATGACGGATGTGGCGGTTGAGCTGGCGCAAGCGATTGTCCGAGATGGCGAAGGCGCTACCAAGTTTATGACGATACAAGTTGAAGCAGGTAAAAATGAGGCGGAATGCCGAAAAGTCGCTTATGCAATTGCGCATTCACCATTAATTAAAACTGCTTTTTTTGCCTCTGATCCAAATTTAGGACGTATTTTGGCGGCAATTGGGTATGCGGGTATTGATGATTTAGATGTCAGTCGATTGTCACTGTATTTGGGCGATGTATTAGTGTCTGAAAATGGTGGTATTGCCGCCAGCTACAAAGAAGAGCAGGGCGCTGCTATTATGAAAGAAGCCGAAATTTTAGTACGCGTAGTCTTGAATCGAGGCGACCAAGCGGCAACAGTCTGGACTTGTGATTTTAGTTATGATTACGTCAAAATTAATGCGGATTACAGAAGTTAATAACAGGCAAATACACGATGACACAACAACTAGATGGCCTGATTACTCGCGCTGAAGATATACTTATTAAGCTGGAAACATTTTTACAACCAAAGACGCAAGTTACTGACTGGAACGCTATTGCTTGGCGCTGGGTTTCCGTCAATGGATTAAGTTCTTTGCAAGCCATCCCCCATCCACATCAAATACGTTTGGACAACATTCAGTTTGTCGATAAACAAAAGGGCGAAATCGTTAGAAATACTCGCCAATTTTTGCAAGGCTTACCTGCGAACAATATGTTATTAACGGGTGCACGAGGGACAGGAAAATCTTCCTTAGTCAAGGCACTCTTGACCGAATTTTCTACAGAAGGACTACGTCTGGTAGAGGTCGAAAAGGATGATTTAGTACACTTGCCTGAAATTGTCAGCCTTATTAGAAGTCGACCAGAAAAATTTATTATTTATTGTGATGATTTAACTTTTGAAGCCAGTGATATGGCTTACAAAGCGTTAAAAGTAGTATTGGATGGTTCACTGGCAAACACCTCGGACAATGTCTTGGTTTACGCTACATCAAACCGCAAAAATTTGATGCCAGAACTGATGGTTGATAATCTAGCAACAAAAAATGAAGGCGGCGAAATTCGACCTGGCGATACCATAGAAGAAAAGACAGCTTTAGCTGAACGTTTTGGTTTGTGGCTTTCTTTTTACTCTTTTGGACAAGATGAGTATTTAGCGATTGCAGCACACTGGCTGAAGACTTTTGGACTCGATTTTGATGACTTGGCTAGAAAAGCTGCCTTAGAGTTTACCTATACTCGCGGTGCACGCAGCGGTCGTGTGGCTTATCAATTCTCGCGAGACTATGCAGGAAAATTAAAGTTACATGACTAAAGCCACGCATGTTTCGGTGGCTATCTTAAAAAATGAAATCGGCGAGTTTCTATTAGCCAGTAGACCAGAAGGTAAGTCTTGGGCTGGTTGGTGGGAGTTTCCAGGTGGAAAAATAGAAGTTGGTGAATTGCCAGAGCAAGCGCTTGCACGAGAACTCTATGAAGAAGTTGGCGTCGTGCCAACGCAGATTCAGCCGTGGTTGCAAAAACGTTTTGATTATCCTGAGACACATGACTCTTCAGCAAAAACAGTGCATTTACACTTCTTTTTTGTCACAAAATGGCAAGGCAACTTAACTCCAAGAGAAGGGCAAAGGCTTAGTTGGCAAATGGCAGGCAACGTCACTGTAGCGCCAGTATTGCCAGCCAATGTGCTGATTATGAAAGCATTGGCATTACCTTCTATTTATGCGATTACTCATTTAGCTGAGATGGGTGAGCGTGATTTCTTTGAGGCTTTGCGGCAGCAGTTAACAGCAGGCTTACGGTTAATTCAAGTGCGAGAAAAACAGCTTGATTACAAAGCGCTATCTCAGTTTGCATCACAAGTAAAAACAATGGCGCAACCATTTGGTGCAAAAGTAATGCTCAATCAAGAACTTGAATTGGCTGTTGAGCTTGCGTTGAATGGGGTGCATTTGCCGAGCAAAGCATTATTGCAACTTAAACATAAACCTTTGGGTTTGTTAGTCGCAGGCTCTTGCCATAATGCTGTCGAGCTCGCACATGCGCAAAAATTAGGATTCGATTTTGTCACGTTGTCACCCCTAGTCGAGACGGGTAGCCAGCCAAATGCTAATCCATTGGGATGGCAAGCTTTTTCTAGTCTGATAAATAATACTGCCCTACCTGTTTATGCCTTAGGTGGTATGCGTTCGGATGACTTGGCACAAGCGCTATCTCATGGAGCGCAAGGCGTTGCGATGCAACGCGCTATGTGGGACATTACAAATCTTTAACGGGAACAGTCACTAATTTTTCTATGATGTTGCCTTTTTCATCTTTGAAACAAAGTCTAAAAATAACATTTTTATCCGTTTCCAAAGGTGTTTTTAAATCAAATAGCATTAAATGAAAACCGCCTGGTTTGAGTGCAACAGGCTTATTTGGCTCCAATATTAATTCATCCAGCATGCGCATTTTCATCACGCCATTATCCATAGACATGCTGTGAATCTCGACTGAGCCTGCAGTATCAATCGCTTCAGCATAAACTAAGGTGCTTTTTGTGGGGCTGTTGAGCGTCATGTATGCCGCGCCTATTTCTTGACCTGGCGCGTTTTTGCGCACCCAAGCGTCGTATATGGTAATCTCGGTATTCGTTTTGCTATCGCATGCGCTAAGTACGAATAACATAGTTGAAATAAGGATAAATGGAATCAGTTTAAGTTGTTTCATTGCGTTTCGTACACCAGTTAGGGTAAGCCTTATTTAGTTTAAATCGTCAGAATCGGTAGGGATTATTTTTTCTGGAATTCGATAAGATTCATTGGCCCAATCGCCTAAATCCACCATTTTGCAGCGGGCTGAGCAAAAGGGACGGAATTGATTATCTGGGCTGAAATCGGATAATACTTTGCAGCTAGGGCAAGCGACTTGTTTTATTTTTTTCTCGGAATATTCCATCGTTTTAAATCAATTTTTTCATGGCGGTTAATTATTGGGATGTTTTTTAATGGATCAGTATTTAATAGATCATGCTTTACATTAAGTTACACAAGGTCATTTTGAAATCAATATCATCATCGTAACGTGTGGATTTGTCATTAAAATCTATCTTATAAAAGTTTACATTAATTGCATATTTATTGGCGCTTATTTCAGGGAAGCAATCAGTTTTTCCAAGTACTTCAATCTGTAATAGTTGAATGGGTTTGGCACCGTTAAGCATTTTTTCATAAATTCCTTTTTTGGCGATATAGTGGCTCTCTATGCCGCTAGCACGCAGAATGTGGAGAATAATTTTAATGCTATCGTACATCGGTAATAACTGATGTAACCAAAGATTAAAATCGCTAATGCGCATCGCTGGTGCTTGATTTAGCCAATAATGATAAGAAGGTAAATCAAACTGACAAGCCCCTCCTGGAATGCTGGTGCGTTTTTTAATGCTCATCAACCATTCATTATCACGTAAAGATTGTCCAATTTTGCTACTTTCAGCGCGTAATTTAGCGACGCTGATTTGTGTTTCTGTTAATGTTTTCGTCAGGATATCGCTTGCGATGTTAGGGTTGCCGAGTAGGCTATGCATGTAGGCTATTTGTCTATCAAGCTCAAGCATAATATCTAATTTGATGTCGGTGCGTTCAATCAAGTCCAACATCTGTAGCAATAAAATGAGTGCGCAATGGTGGTTTTGTTGATCTTCAGCATTAACGTGAAACAGCACTTTTTTGAAAAGGTCTTCTAACCTTAACAGTGCGCGAATACGTTCATTAAATGGAAATTCGTAGCTAGCCACTTTGCTTAATGCTTGCGACCCAGAATGAAGAATTGAGATAGATTATGGTATTGTTTAACGAGTGATGCAAGTGTTAATGTACTTTTGATGTAGTTGATTGATTTCTTGATGTAAATCTTTGATACTTAAGTTGTTTGTAATTACGTCATCTGCCATTGCTAAGCGCGCGTGACGCGACATTTGCGTTCTGATAATTTTTATGATTTGCTGCACACCTAATTCACTACGTTGTTTCACGCGCTTGATTTGAGTTGCTTCATCACAATCAACTACAAGCACTTTGTCGATTATCGTATTATATAGACCATCTTTTTCTAATAATGGGATCGCTAAAATAGCGTAAGGCGAAGCAGAATGAGCCTGTAATTGTTTAACAGCTTCTTCATATATGGCTGGATGCATTAGCGCATTCAGTTGCACGCGCGCTGCAGCGTTATCAAATACCAGTTTGCGCATTTTATTACGGTCTAATGCGCCATCTTCTGTCACATAGTCCTGACCAAAATTGGCAACAATTTGCTTTACTAACGGTTGATTGGCTGCGCTAAGCTGATGGGCAATCACATCTAAATCGACAATAGGCACGCCAAGCGCTGCGAATGCACTAGATACTTCTGACTTCCCGCTTCCAATGCCACCCGTTAATGCAACGATAAACATAGAATCTGGTGTAACTTTAAACTAAATAAAAGCTAGCGAGTTCTTGGCCAAAAAATAAAGCGGCAATACCGCCTAGTGCCAAGAAAGGACCAAAAGGTATGGCTGTTTGACTTGATTTTCCTTTAAATGCAATGAGCGCTATGCCGATAACAGCACCTAACACTGAGCTTAATAAAATAACGGCAGGAATCAATTGCCATCCAAACCAACCGCCAATCGCCGCTAGTAATTTAAAGTCGCCATAGCCCATACCTTCTTTTTTGGTCACTATTTTGAATAGCCAATAAATAGACCATAAAATTAAATAGCCAATCATTGCGCCAATCATTGCCGATTTTAAATCAGTGAAGCCATTATTTAAGTTGAATAGCAAACCTATCCACAATAAAGGCAACGTAATGTCATCTGGTAATAGTTGATTATCGTAATCAATAAAGGTTAATGTAATCAGTGCGAGCGTGAAAATCCAAGCGAACAAGGTGGTGTAAGTGTAGCCAAATTGGTAAGCAATTAATCCTAATAAGGCGCCAGTAAGTGCTTCAATAAAGGGATAGCGCATGCTAATTTTAGTTTTACAACCCTTACATTTTCCACCTAAAAATAAATAGCTAATAATGGGGATGTTTTCCAGGGAGGTAATTGAATGATTACATTTTGGACAACTTGAACGCGGCAATGACAAAGATAATGGCGTTTGTTCTGGAACCTCTTTACCTTGTAATGTCAAACAGTTGTTATGCCATTCGCGCTCCATTATTTTAGGCATTCTGTAAATAACGACATTTAAAAAGCTGCCAAGTAATAAGCCTAAAATAACAGAGAAGCTAATAAAAATAACAGGATCGTTATTAAAGATAGTGGATAAAGAATGTGCAAAATCAAACATAGTATTCTCGGGTTGATGTAAACTTTACGTATCATCTCACCGTTAATTGAACTATGCAATGTTGTAAAGATTGGCATGTAAAGTGCTTGAAATAAAGCGTAGTAGACCTCATTTATAAATTCTAGCTCATCAATTAGTAAAGGAATCGATAATGAACGACCAACATGATTTGCAAGCAGAATTAGCTGACTTGATTGAGCTTGACGATGCCATTTTTTCTGAATGGAATGAGCCAATTGTTTGTCGCGTAGAAGTAGATTTGCCAGGTTGGCTGACGCAGTTAGCAGGTGGTAAAGAATGGGAAGTGTATAGCGAAGATGAGGATGAAACTTGCATCAGCTTTGCTATGCGCGAAAAAGCGACTAAAACGGCAAAAATTGCAGAGGTGACTTTGTATCACAATGGTTATGCTGTGGTTGATGTTGATGGCAAGGCACTATTTGATGGTACATTGACATCAGGGACAAGTGAATGCGCACACTTAACTTATTACCATGCAAACAGTGGCGAGCCTGTTACCTTGAATTGATCAGTCTTAATCGCTAATTAGTATTGACGTGCAACAGCAAACGCTGCCAGCTCAAGCATCGCCGTTTTGTATTCAGACTCTGCAAAACGTGCGATAGCAGCGCAAGCTAAGTCTGCTTCTTTTTTCGCTAAGCCGAGCACGTAATCGGCAGCATTGGTAGCGGCAACCGCAGCAAGTACAGCAGACACATCGACTGCGTCACCTTGTTCAATTGCTTTGCGAATGACAGAGGCTTGTGCTTCATCACCTTGATGCATCGCATATAACAGCGGTAGCGTTGGTTTGCCTTCTGCTAAATCATCGCCTAAATTCTTACCAATTTTGTCAGCATCACCATTGATATCCAATACATCGTCGACCAGTTGAAAAGCAGTTCCTAAATGCATGCCGTAAGCAGCAAGCGCTCCTTCATCTTCAGCATTGTAATGTTCACTCATGACAGCGCCCAATCTGGCTGCCGCTTCGAATAGTTTGGCTGTTTTATAATGAATAACGCGTAAATAAGCCTCTTCTGTTACATTGGCATCGCGCAAATTAAGCAGTTGCAATACTTCACCTTCTGCAATCGTATTGGTTGCATCAGATAAAATTTCCATTACACGTCTATTTTTTAACGACACCATCATTTGAAAGGCGCGTGAATATAAAAAATCACCAACTAAAACACTCGCGGCATTGCCAAAAACATGGTTTGCTGTACTTTTTCCGCGGCGCATTTGCGATTCGTCTACCACATCATCATGCAATAAAGTGGCGGTATGTATAAATTCAATCACTGCTGCCAGATCATGCTGTTGCTTGCTAATGCGGCCAAATAACCCACTTGAAAGTAAAACCAGTGCAGGACGTAAGCGCTTGCCGGCGCTACTGATAATGTGTTCGCCAATGGTATTAATGAGCGCTACTTCAGAATGTAAAGAGTTGCGAATAACCGCATCAACAGCTTGCATGTCATCGGAAATTGGAGATTGAATTTGATTTAAAGTCACGGGGAGTAGTAGATATTAAGTTGTTTGAATTGAATCATTTAGTTACACGCAGTTTATCATATCGTGTGAGATAATTTATGTATAAGAATTTGTGGAGAGAAGATTCATTTATCGTTTGCTTTATCTCATAATTTTAGTATAATGCGCGATTCAATTTGAACGTGTGAATCAAGGCAAACAACATGTACGCAGTTATTAAAACAGGTGGCAAACAATATAAAGTTGCTGCTGGTGACTACTTAAAAGTAGAAAAATTAGATGGTGATGTAGGCAGCAAAGTAGTGATTGATAAAATCCTTATGGTTGCTGACGGAGATAACGTAACGATTGGTTCGCCATTAGTTGCTGGTGCTAAAGTGAATGCAACTGTGCTTTCACATGGCAAAGGTGACAAAGTGATGATTTTTAAATTTCATCGCCGTAAACATTACCGTAAAACTCAAGGGCATCGTCAAAGCTATACGGAAATTCAAATTGACGATATCAATGGTAAAAGCGCTGCTAAAGCAGAAGCTAAGCCAGCAGCGGCTAAAGAGGCGGTTACTAAGAAACCAGCAGCTAAAAAAGCAGCTGCTACTAAAGCAAAATCAGCAGAATAAGGATTAGATAATGGCACACAAAAAAGCAGGCGGTAGTTCACGAAATGGCCGCGACTCCCACTCCAAACGATTAGGTGTTAAAGCGTTTGGTGAGCAAGTAGTTTCAGCAGGTAGCATTATTGTTCGTCAACGCGGTACAAAAATGCACGCAGGCGACAATGTAGGTATGGGTAAAGACCACACTTTATTTGCTAAAATTGACGGAAAAGTGACTTTTTGTACTAAAGGTCTACTCAAGCGTCAAATGGTGAATATAGTCGCAGTTTAAAAACTGTGCTTAAATAGAAAGCCCTGCCTTAGGTAGGGCTTTTTTATTTTTGAATATGATGTATAAAGTAAGCAGCAAATAGAGCAAGCTGTTAAAAAGAATCGTAGGGTAAAATGAAATTCATAGATGAAGCGACAATTAAAGTGTATGCAGGCGATGGCGGTAACGGCATTGCTACGTTTCGTCGCGAGAAATACGAGCCGATGGGCGGCCCTAGTGGCGGCGATGGCGGTAAAGGTGGTTCGGTCTATGCCATTGCTGATCGCAACATCAATACATTAGTGGATTATCGATATACGCGTACCTTTAAAGCGCAGCGTGGAGAAAATGGGCGTAAAGCCGAACAGTATGGCGCTGCTGGTGAAGAGCTGGTTTTACGCATGCCTGTTGGTACTGTTATTTCAGATAAGGCTACAGGCGACGTCATCGTTGATTTAGCGGATGATGGCAAAAAAGTACTCATTGCCAAAGGTGGCGCGAATGGGTTGGGTAACGTGCACTTTAAATCGAGTATCAACCGCGCACCACGTCAATGCACAGCTGGGCACGAGGGTGAGTCGTTTGAATTATTTTTAGAACTGAAAGTCTTGGCTGATGTTGGCTTACTTGGTATGCCAAATGCAGGGAAGTCGACCTTTATTCGCTCAGTATCTGCAGCTAAGCCAAAAGTGGCAGATTATCCATTTACTACCTTGCAGCCTAATTTAGGCGTGGTGCGAGTCGATACCAATCGCAGTTTTGTGATTGCAGATGTGCCAGGATTAATTGAAGGTGCAGCCGATGGCGCAGGTTTGGGCGTACGTTTTTTAAAGCATTTAACTCGGACATCGCTGCTGCTACATTTAGTCGATATAGCGCCATTAGATGGCGTGACTGATCCAGTTGCAGAAGCAAAAGCCATTGTGAATGAATTAAAAAAACACGATGAAGAGCTCTTTATTAAGCCGCGATGGTTGGTGTTAAATAAAATTGATATGATTCAAGATCCAGAGCAAGTGGTAGCTGATTTCGTTAAAGCTTTTGGCTGGAATGGTCCTGTTTTTGCCATATCCGCCATTAACGGCAATGGTTGTAAACAGTTAACCTATGCCATCATGGAGTATATGGAAGCCATGCAATTGGAACAAGAAGAAGCCAGAAATTCCGATGAACAAATCACTCCTACACAACAGTAAAATTTTTGTTGTCAAAGTTGGTTCAAGCCTTGTCACCAAAAATGGAGAAGGGCTTGACCGACTAGCGATTGAGCAGTGGGCAGCCCAAATTAGCGACTTAGTTAAACGTGGCCAGCAGATTATTTTGGTTTCTAGCGGTGCGGTTGCAGAAGGCATGCAACGCTTAGGATGGAAAAAAAGACCGGTTGAAGTGCATGAGTTGCAAGCGGCGGCGGCTGTTGGTCAAATGGGTTTAATACAAACCTATGAGAGCTGTTTTGCTAAACATGGGTTGCACACAGCGCAAGTATTATTAACGCATGAAGATTTAGTTAATCGTAAACGCTATTTGAATGCGCGGACGACGCTTAAAACCTTATTAAATTTTAATGTGATTCCAATTATCAATGAAAATGATACCGTGGTCACTGATGAAATTAGGTTTGGTGATAACGACACCTTAGCTGCATTGGTGGCTAATTTGATGGAAGTTGATGCATTAGTGTTATTAACTGACCAGCAGGGTTTGTTTTCGGAAGATCCTCGTAAAAATAAAGACGCAGTCTTTATTCATGAAGAGACGGCTGGTAATGTTGCGCTAGAGAAAATGGCTTCAGGTGCTGGCACGAGTATCGGCACTGGTGGTATGTTAACCAAAATATTAGCGGCAAAACGTGCGGCTAATGCCGGTGTGCACACCATCATTGCCTCAGGTAATGAAAAAGATGTGTTGTTGCGTTTGCATAATGGTGAATTGATTGGCACTCACTTAAAATCAACAAAAGCAAAAAACGTTGCTAAGAAACAATGGCTAGCAGATCATTTACGTACTGGCGGCAAGTTGGTGTTAGATGCGGGTGCGATTAATGCTTTGAAAGCTGAAGGTAAGAGTTTGCTATCAATTGGCGTGCTGGATGTCGTTGGTAGCTTTGAGCGTGGTGATGTTGTGGCTTGTATAGATAATGCTGGCAATGAAATTTCACGCGGGATTGTCAATTATAATTCACAAGAAGTGCTACGAATAAAAGGACATGCCAGTCATGAAATTGAGCAAATATTGGGCTATGTTGAAGAATCGGCGCTTATACACCGCGATAATTTAGTAGTGCTTTAAACATAGAAGTAATTTACATTTAGTGGTGATCTAAATGGATATGTTAGCCTTTAAGCTTGAAGAAGGCATATTAAAAAGATTTTGTTAGGAACAATATGGATAAAAAACAACCACTGGTTGCTATCATCATGGGATCTAATAGTGATTGGCCTACGATGAAACATGCGGCGCAGGTATTAGCAGATTTTGGAGTGCCATATGATGCAGAAGTGATTTCAGCGCATCGTACACCAGATAAAATGATGGCATTTGCAGAAAGCGCGGCTAAAACTGGCTATAAAGCAATTATTGCAGGAGCTGGCGGCGCAGCGCATTTGCCAGGGATGGTAGCGGCAAAAACAATTTTGCCAGTATTGGGCGTGCCTGTGACGAGTAAACATTTGCAAGGCCAAGATTCTTTATTATCCATTGTGCAAATGCCTAAAGGGATACCAGTGGCGACTTTTGCAATTGGTGAGGCTGGCGCGGCCAATGCTGGTTTATTTGCCATCGCATTATTAGCGAATCAAGATCCTTTGTTGGCTGAGAAATTACATGATTTTCGCCAACAACAAACTGAAAAAGTACAAGCAATGGAGTTAAACGAAAAGCCATGAGTTCAAATGTAATTGCTGCACCAGCAATGCTGGGCATGTTAGGTGGCGGCCAATTAGGTCGTTTTTTTGTTATCGCTGCGCATGAAATGGGCTATCAAGTAACCGTATTAGATCCCAGCAAAGCCAGTCCTGCAGGCAAAATAGCGGATGTGCATTTGTGTGCAGATTATGATGATGCTAAAGCGCTAGCGCAGATGGCTGATACTTGTGTTGCTATCACTACAGAATTTGAAAATGTGCCAGCAAGCACTTTAGAGCATTTGGCTCAATCGACCATTGTAAGGCCTTCAGCAGCTTGTGTTTCAATTGCGCAACATCGGGTGCTTGAAAAAAACTTTATTAAAGAGGCTGGATTGCCGGTAGCCCCATTTGTAGTGATTAACAGCACGAATGATTTGCCAGAAGATGATAGTGATTTGTATCCTGCCATTTTGAAAGTTGCGCGTTTTGGTTATGACGGGAAAGGTCAGGCGCGGGTTAAAAATAAAGCTGAGGCAATCGCTGCTTTTGAAGAATTTAAGCAAGAAAATTGTGTGCTTGAGAAAATGATGCTGCTGGATTTGGAAGTGTCTGTGGTGCTAGTGCGAAATGCACAAGGTAAAGTGGTTAGTTTCCCCACGGTAGAAAATCAGCATCTAAACGGCATTTTAGACATTAGTATTGCACCTGCAAGATGTTCAGCAGTCATTAAAGCACGTGCACAAGCCTTGGCTATAAAGTTGGCTGATGCACTAGACTATGTTGGCGTACTCGCTGTTGAGTTCTTTTTAGTCGGTAGACAGTTATTGGTGAATGAAATTGCACCGCGGCCACATAACTCAGGTCATTACACTATTGATGCCTGTGTAACGAACCAATTTGAACAACAGGTGCGCGCATTGGTAGGCTTACCTATTGGCAGCACGGTTTTGCACAGTAAAGCGGTGATGGTTAATATACTTGGCGACAGTTGGATTAATGATAAAGAGCCAGCTTGGCAACGTGCGTTTGCACATGGTAATTTGAAATTACATTTATATGGAAAGCCTGATGCAAGACAAGGCCGTAAAATGGGCCATTTCACGGTGATTGATAAAGATCAGAAAGCTGCGCTTAATACTGCATTGATTGCACGTGGCGAGCTGAATATTGGTTTGTAAATAAAGTAGCACATACAAAAAAGCCTCGCAATGCGAGGCTTTTTTGTATGCTTTAGTACTTAGCTACTTTAATTACTCAGCCGCTTTTTTTGCCGCTGGTTTTTTCGCAGCAGCAGTTTTCTTAGCTGCAGGTTTTTTTTCAGCTGCTACTTTTTTAACTTTAGCTTCAACAACTGGTTTTTCACCACTCATTGCTTTAATCGCTGCACTTAGGCGGCTTTTATGACGAGCAGCTTTGTTTTTGTGAATGATTTTTTTATCAGCAATACGATCAATCACGCTGACGTTGGTCGTGTAAGCGCTTGATGCAGCTGCTTTATCACCTGACTCAATTGCTTTGATAATTTTTTTAATTGCAGTACGCATTGTTGAACGTAATGCTGCATTGTGTGCGTTAACCTTAACCGATTGGCGCGCGCGTTTGCGAGCTTGTGCTGTATTTGCCATGAGTGTACTTGTCCTAATGCTTTATAGATGTATATGTAAGATACGAAACCGTGCATATTAGTGTTTTTTGGCTAATTTTGCAAGTATTAAAGTGAATTTATATGTAACTAAGTATTGAGCTCCAAGCATGCTAAAATCTCAGCAGTTTGCAAATGACAGAATTTTCTTCTAAATCTACATTAAATTATCTACTTGAAATGATCGTATGAACTTGCTTAAAACGCTGTTTACCGTTGGCAGTATGACGTTTGCCTCGCGCTTACTTGGTTTCGTACGCGACACCTTGATTGCGCGCGTCTTCGGTGCTGGAGTGTTGAGTGATGCGTTTATTGTGGCTTTTAGAATTCCTAATTTTTTACGCCGCATTTCTGCCGAAGGCGCATTTAGCCAAGCATTTGTACCAATTTTAGCTGAGTATAAACAACAGCGCTCACAAGATGAAACTAAAGCGCTGATTAACCATGTCGCTACTTTATTAGGTCTATTTTTAGTTGTGGTGACTATTTTAGGCATGTTAGCTGCGCCATGGGTTGTGCAACTAACGGCGCCAGGCTTTGCAGCAGATGCGACTAAATTTGATTTGACCGTCGATTTATTGCGGGTGACCTTTCCTTACATTTTGTTTATCTCATTAGTATCATTAGCGGGTGGAGTGTTAAATACCTTTGGTAATTTTTCGACGCCAGCGTTCACGCCTGTTTGGTTAAATATTTCTTTTATTGTGGCAATGCTTTTTGTTGCGCCTTATTTTGATAATTCTGTTCGTGTGTTGGCGTGGGCTGTGTTTGTCGGCGGTATTTTGCAGTTGCTTTATCAGCTACCTTATTTACACAAGTTAGGATTAATGCCACGCATTGATTTGAATCTGCATGACGAGGGTGTATGGCGCATTCTCAAGTTAATGGGTCCTGCAATATTTGGGGTATCGGTTGCACAAATTTCTATCTTAATTAATACCGTAATCGCGTCATATTTGGTTAGCGGCAGTGTGTCTTGGCTCTATTTTGCCGACCGTTTAATGGAATTTCCAACAGGATTATTAGGGGTTGCCTTAGGCACAATCTTACTTCCTAGCCTTTCTAAAAGTGTTGCTGATAAAGATGATGCTGAATACTCATATTTATTGGACTGGGGTTTACGATTAACCTTTATGTTGGCATTGCCAGCCGCAGTTGCGTTGGCAGTGTTAGCGGTGCCGTTGGTCACTAGCTTATTTATGTACGGTGCATTTACTGCAAACGATGTCGTGATGACAAAAGTTGCTTTAATGGCTTATAGTTTTGGCTTGCTTGGCTTGATTTTAGTGAAGGTATTGGCGCCAGCTTTTTACTCGCGTCAAAACATTAAAACACCCGTTAAAATAGCGCTCTTTACCTTAGTCATCACCCAATTAATGAACGTGTTATTTGTGTTTGTATTAGACTTTAAAGAGTTTAAACATGCCGGGTTAGCGCTAGCGATTGGATTAGGCGCATGTGTTAATGCGAGTTTACTGTTTTATCAATTACGTAAACAGTCACTTTACCAACCACAAGCGGGCTGGACTTTGTTTATGTTCAAGCTATTGCTCGCTGTTTTTGCAATGGCGACTGCATTGTATTTTGCCGCAGGTACTGATGCGTTATGGTTCGGTTATGGCTTATTTGAAAAAATGTGGCGGTTATTGAGTTTACTATTCATAGGTGTGGCAGTTTATTTTGCGATACTTTGGATTATGGGTATTCGGATAAAAGACTTTATCCGCCGCACCGTTATGTGATGAGTGCAGTGTAGTTATTATGAACATTTATAGACATATTCCTTCCAGCCAATCTGCACGCTTTCTAAACAAATTGCCGCGTGCATTGGCCATTGGTAATTTTGATGGCTTGCACTTAGGTCATCAAGCGTTACTAACTAAAACCATATTGACAGCTAAAGAGCAGCAACTAACGCCAGCCGTGATGACTTTTGAGCCACATCCGCGTGAGTTCTTTGCGCCACAAAATGCGCCAGCACGGCTTTCTTCACTGCGTGAAAAGCTAGAGTATTTTGAAGAGGCTGGTATAGAGGATGTCTTTGTCTTGCGTTTTAATCAAGCCTTTGCTGCGATAACTGCGCAAGACTTTATGCACAAAGTGCTTAAAGCCTCAATCACTGCGAAGACAATCTTAGTAGGTGGCGACTTTTGTTTTGGCGCAAAACGTAAGGGAACAGTACAAGATTTAATGCAATCTGGATTTCAGTTGATTGATTTTCCTGAAGTAAAAGTTGAGCATGAGCGCGTTTCAAGCACTTTGGTGCGTGATGCGCTTGCTGAAGGTGATTTTACGCAGGCTGAGCGCCTGCTTGGGCGACCTTATAGCATCAGCGGTAAAGTGGTGCATGGTGCTAAGCGTGGACGACAATTGGGCTATCCAACCGCCAATGTGCATATGCGCCATGAGCGACCTGCCTTTACAGGTGTTTATGCGGTAAAATTAGATGGGCGTGAAGGGGTGGCGAACTTAGGCGTGCGCCCGACCATTGCAGGTATTCCAAAATTAATGCTAGAAGTATATGTTTTTGATTTTGATGGAAATTTATATGATGCACATGTACATGTGCAGTTTTTTCATAAAATACGGGCAGAAATGAAGTTTGATGGATTAGATGCATTGAAAGCCCAAATTGCCCAAGATGTTCTGGTAGCAAAAGCCTATTTCAACGATTAAGTATTTGAAAAGCCACTTAGATTAAATCACTTAAATTAGATAATTAAATTAAAAACTTAGATTAAAACAATATAGATTAACTCATGAGCGAACAAGATAAAGATTCAAAATATCCCTTAAACCTCCCAGAAACCAACTTTCCGATGCGTGGCAATTTAGCGCAGCGTGAGCCTGCTTGGTTGGCAGATTGGCAAGATAAAAAGCTCTATCAAACAATCAGAGCAGCGCGTAAAGGGGCGAAGAAGTTTATTCTGCATGACGGGCCGCCGTATGCGAATGGCGATATTCACATCGGCCATGCGGTTAATAAAATCTTAAAAGATGTCATTGTTAAATCCAAAACCATGAGCGGTTTTGATGCGCCTTATGTGCCAGGTTGGGATTGTCACGGCTTGCCAATCGAGTTAGTCGTAGAAAAAAATCACGGTAAAAATATTGATCCAGCTAAATTCCGCGAGCTTTGTCGTGAATATGCTGCTGAGCAAGTCGAGAAGCAAAAGAAAGATTTTATCCGTTTAGGCGTATTGGGCGATTGGCGTAATCCTTACTTAACCATGGATTTTAAAACCGAAGCCGACATCATGCGCGCGCTGGGTGACATTAATAAAAATGGCTATTTATATCAAGGCTCTAAACCTGTACATTGGTGCACGGATTGTGGTTCTGCTTTAGCTGAAGCAGAAGTGGAATATGAAGATGTGAATTCGCCTGCCATCGATGTGGGTTTTAAAGTGGTTGATAACGCTGCATTAAGTAAAGCATTTGGTGTTGAAATGACGGGTGATGCTTTAGCCGTTATTTGGACGACAACCCCATGGACTTTACCCGCTAACCAAGCAGTCAGTGTGAATGCCGAGCTAGATTATGATTTGATTCAAACCAATAAAGGTTTATTCATCTTAGCGCATGATTTAGTTGCGACAGTGTTAGCCCGCTATGAAACAGAAGATACAACTTTATTATCCACTTGCAAAGGCGCTGATTTAAACGGCTTATTATTAAAACATCCTTTTGATAATAGGCAAGTGCCCATTATTTGTGGCGATCATGTAACGACTGAAGCCGGTACTGGTTTAGTGCATACCGCAGCTGCTCATGGTAATGATGACTGGTTGGTCATGCGCGCTAATTATCCTGATGAAAAGCCACGTGTGTTAATGGGTGGCGATGGACGCTTCTTTGAAAGTGATTTAGTACCATTTGTTGCGATTCGTGGTTTAGATCGTAAAGAAGCGAACAAAGTGATATTGGCAGAGATGACAGAGAGTGGTGCTTTAATTGCTAGTGCACGTTTACATCATAGCTTTCCACATTGCTGGCGCCACAAAACACCATTGATGCAGTTGGCAACCCACCAGTGGTTTGTTGGGATGAATGCGATGGATTCAACAGGTGTGAGCTTAAGAGCGCATGCGAATAAAGCGGTTGAAGAAACAGAATTTTTCCCAGATTGGGGCCGTGCCCGTTTAGAAGGCATGATTAAAACCCGTCCTGATTGGTGTGTGTCACGTCAGCGTAACTGGGGTGTGCCAATGCCTTTGTTTGTGCATAAACAAACAGGTGAGCTGCATCCTAAAACAGCTGTATTACTGGAACAAGCATGTCTATTGGTTGAGCAAACAGGCGTTGAAGCTTGGTTTAGTTTGGATGTCGATGCTTTCTTAGCACAGCATGCGCCAGATAACGCGGAACAATATAAAAAAGTAACCGATACCTTAGATGTTTGGTTTGATTCAGGCACGACACATGCATCAGTATTAAAACGCCGTGAGGATTTAAATTTTCCTGCTGATTTGTATTTAGAAGGATCAGATCAACATCGTGGTTGGTTTCAATCTAGCTTATTAACAGGCTGTGCGATTGATGGTCGTGCACCATATAACGCTTTGCTAACCCATGGTTTTGTGGTGGATGGCAAGGGCTACAAAATGAGCAAATCCAAAGGTAATGTCGTTGCGCCGCAAAAGGTCATGGATAGTTATGGTGCCGACATTTTGCGTCTGTGGGTAGCGAGCACCGATTACTCTGGCGAGCTGACAATTTCCGATGAAATTCTAAAGCGCGTCGCCGATAGCTATCGCAAGATTCGCAATACTTTGCGCTTCTTATTGGCAAATGTTGAAGATTTTGATGCGATGACACAATCAGTGTCCTATGAAAATCTACTTGAAATTGACCGCTATGCATTAGGTATGTTGAGTGATTTATCGCAGACTTGTAAAGCGGCTTATGACAGCTATGAATTGCATCGCGTTGGACAGGCATTGCAACATTTCTGTGCGGAAGATTTGGGCGCGTTTTACTTAGATATTCTAAAAGATCGCATGTATACCAATGCTGAAAATTCGCATGATCGTCGCGCGGCGCAAACGGTGTTGCTCAAAATTACACAGGTGTTGGCTGGATTAATGGCGCCAGTATTAAGCTATACCGCAGAAGAAATTTGGCAAACGTTATATCCAGAAACCACAGATTTTGTGATATTGCATGATTGGTCTAATGCGGATGATGTCATTAGCCCAATCGCACATGACGAGTATTCACAAACGCTGAAGGCCAAATGGGAAAAGATTCGCGCTATTCGAGCAGAAGCAGCAAAAGAGATTGAGCTGGTTCGAGCAACTGGGCAAGTTGGTTCTTCGCTGCAGTCAGAATTGACCTTCCACGTGGCTGCCGATACTTTTGATGCGCTTAATAGCTTAGGGGATGACTTGCGTTTTGTTATGATTACTTCAGATGCTAAAGTCTATAAAGTGGTGACTGAAACAGAACAAAAAATCAATGTATTGCCGAGTCAGCATGCAAAATGTGCCCGTTGTTGGCATTATCGCGCCGATGTTGGTGCGAGTGCGGAACATCCAACTATTTGCGGTCGTTGTGAGCAGAATTTGTTTGGCCAAACGGAGGCTAGAAAATATGCTTAAATCTGCATTGACTAAATGGCTTAGTATCAGCGCGATTCTGCTGGCACTGGATTTATATACCAAATATCTTGTTCAGCAAGCTTTTGATTACGCCGACAAGTTGACCATTACAAGCTATTTTGATTTGGTACGTTATCACAATGAAGGCGCTGCTTTTAGTTTTTTAGCTGGGGCGGGCGGTTGGCAAAAATGGTTTTTTACGGCGGTATCTGCAGTCGCGAGTATTTTTATTGTGTATTTGCTTAAAAAACATCAGACTGAAAAACGCTTTTGCCTAGGGCTAGCATTAGTATTAGCTGGCGCATTAGGTAATTTGTATGACCGTGTTACGCTGGGTTATGTTGTCGATTTTCTTTCTTTTCATATCAATGATCTATATTGGCCTGCTTTTAATGTTGCTGACAGTGCGATTAGCGTTGGCGTAGGTATTTTATTATTAGATAGCTTTACACCTAAAAAAGTATAGTAAATCGCAAATGCTTGATTGGAAAAACTAATAGCAGGAAAAGTTGCGATTGCAAAAAAGGAATGTTAAAAGTAAAAGCGCTACCAATCAACGGATTCCTGTTGATTAAGCTCAAGTGACCAATTATCTGTTCTAAATTTAGGCCTTAAGCCTGACATATCTAAAGATGATTGGTAGCTAAGAATATTTGGATTGGTTGAAAAGAGTTAATGCTAGATTTGCAGCGTTTTAGTCACTAAATCATGTCAAAACATCTCTAATTTTCATTGTGTTACGTGCTGTAGTCAACTCGATATGGACTGGCAATGGGTGCGCGCTCAAGATGTATTAGCGAAAGGTCTATTAAACCCTAGTGCTTTTTCCCCATCAATTTTGTCACCACTGTATATACCGCAGCAGCTAGCCCGCCAGCAACAATACCGATAAGCGCATCCAATAGAATGGGTACGACGAAGGTCAACAATCCACCAATTGTATTTACATTTTGCGCAAGCTGCGCAAGATGCTCGGCAAAGTGATGTAACACTGGAATACCATGACCAATAATGCTCCCGCCAACTAGGAACATCGCCGCTGTACCAATTATTGTAAGTGCGCGCATTAAATAAGGAGCAAAATCTAGTAGCAACTGGCCGAATCTGCGTTGTAGTTGCAGAAAAACGCCTTGTCCTTTTTTGAGCAATAAATGCAAGCCGACATCATCAAGCTTTACAATGCCCGCCACAAGGCCATAAACAAACACAGTAACGCCAACCGCAATCAGCGAGACCACAAGTACTTGCATCATAAAAGTCGAGGCAACAACGGTTCCTAACGCAATCACAATGATTTCAGCCGATAAAATAAAGTCTGTGCGAATAGCACCTTTTATTTTATCTTTCTCCAAAGCCAGCAAGTCAACACTACGATCTGAAAGCGATTTTTTTAGCGCTGAATGGTGAGATTTTTCTTGCTCTTGATCGTCATGTAAGAATCCGTGCGCAATTTTCTCGAAACCTTCAAAACATAAAAAAAGACCACCAATCATGAGTAATGGCGTGATTAACCAAGGGATAAAATAGCTAATAGCGAGTGCGGCGGGGACTA
The DNA here is from genome assembly GCA_041612255.1 of Methylophilaceae bacterium. Lineage (GTDB taxonomy): Bacteria > Pseudomonadota > Gammaproteobacteria > Burkholderiales > Methylophilaceae. The sequence continues at coordinate 198,375 of JBFJJN010000001.1, forward strand.
AGATGAGCTTATTAATAAACGACCCTTTTGCCACTGCCCACACCACAGGTAACTCACGTTTGGCATCTACGCCTGAAACTTGTTCCGCATTTAATGCTAAGTCATCACCCAGAACGCCTGCAGTTTTCTTAGTAGCTACCTTTGCTAAAACAGAAACGTCATCCAAAATAGTGACGATGTCGTCTAATAATGCTAATAAGCTGCCTGCTGCCATGTTTTTTGTCCTAAATCAATAAAGTATTAATACTGGTGAAATAGTTTAACTAAAAATGATACAATCCGCGGATGTTGTCGAAAAAATTATTCAGATGGGTGCATAAAGTCGCATTATTTGCCGTTGTTTTTGCATCGCTTGCACCTAGTGTTTCACATGCGCTGGCCGCTAAGCAAGGCATCAATAGTTTTGCGCAGCAAATCTGTACGACAGATGGAAAAAAAATCACGATTGCAGTGGTTACGACTAAAGGTCAGCAATTGGCAACTGAGCTGACGACAGCTGAAACTGAACAAGCGCCTTCACCAAGAACCATTGTTAGCCATTTAAATCATTGTCCTTTCTGCGCGAATCCTAGTGTGGATACAGCAATTGAAGCACCACATTCTGTTGTCGTTCACCTATTAACTGCGCAAGCCGAACAAATTGCAACGTTTACAAAAGTTGTTTTACCGCGATTTTCTGTACTTCCTCCGCCTGCACAGGCACCCCCAAAGCTTTAATTAAACTGAAGATTTATTGAGTTAGCTGCTTTTTAGCAAGCTAACAATTTATTAGTATGCATTTTTGCGCGTACAAAGCAGGTTTATTTAAGGTGAATTAAACATGATTTATATCCAAATTAAAGAAGTCATGCAGGCAAAAAAGCTTGCGTGGGGTCATAAGATTACATTATCAGAATTAGCAAAATCCACTGGTATTAGTCGGACGCTATCGCGCATGATTAACAACCAAGGTTACAGCACAGTGACTGACCACTTAGATAAGTTGTGTGCCTATTTTGAATGTGAACTTCATGAGTTGATTCAATATGTGCCAGACAACCAATCTGCTCAATTGGCTTACATTGATCAGAAAGTTTAAATAATCATGATGAATAAGAAACAGTTTTTAGTCGCCATGTTAGCGATATTGTCTCAGTTGGCATACGCTGAGCATGATGCAGAAATTGAGTTGGATGAGATTGGTGTAAGGAGTACACGCACGACTGATAGTCGAATTAAAAAGCATCCAGCCACAGTAGAGACTTACGATAAAAAACAAATCGAAGATAGTGTTAATGCAGTTACTGCAGCGCAAACGTTAAAATATTTACCAAGTATTCAGGTAAGAGAGCGTTACATAGGTGATCGTAACGGTATTATTGCTACTCGCACTATTGGTACACTTTCGAGTGCACAAAGTATGCTATACGCAGATGGCGTATTGCTTTCAAACTTATTAGGTAACTCTTTTGCTTTTCCACCTCGCTGGGGTATGGTTTCTCCAGAGGAAATAGAAAGCATTAGTATGATGTATGGGCCTTTTTCGTCTATTTACGCAGGCAATTCATTCGGTGGTGTGATGAGTATCAAAACGCGGATGCCAACTAAGTTTGAAGCGCATGCGAATGTCCAGGTGTTTAGGCAAAATTTTGAGCTATATGGCACAGATAAGCAATATGATGGACAGCATTTATCTGCCTCTATAGGAGATAAAGTAGGTGATTTTTCATTTTGGTTGGGCGCTGATCATTTAGATAACCAAGGTCAGCCGATGAATTTTTCTACCAAAAATTTATCGACGACTGCCCCAGGCGCTAGTCCAGTAGTCACAGGCGCCTATCAAGACAAAGATGTGACTAATAATGATCGCGTCATTTTTGGGGCAACAAGTATTGATAAAACAAGGCAAGATCAAATTAAGTTTAAAGCGGCTTATGACATTACACCTGAACTCAAAATTGCCTACACATTAGGACTGTGGAATTTGAGTGGAGAGACCGATATACAATCGTATTTGAAGGACGCTACTGGTAATACAGTCTATAATGGCCGCGTTAATTACAATGGTAACCGTTATGATGTTTCTGGTATGACGCCAGGGGAAACTGAAAGCTTTCATATCATGCAAGCAATTGACTTAAAGTCAGACACTAACGGTTTTTATGATTGGCAGCTGACCCTATCGGATTATGATTATCAGAAAGATTTAAATCGGAGTTCAGCTGCGCCTAGTAATGGCACAGTGGCTGCCGGAAATCCTTATCTCAATCGTGTTGGACGCGTGGATGATTTGTCTGGTACTGGCTGGACGGTATTTGATGCGCGGGCGACCTTAAGGCCAAAAGCGCATGAGTTGGATGTTGGATATCATATTGATAACTATCTGCTCAGGAGCACACGCAATGATGCGACAAATTGGTCTGTGGGTGAGAAAGGCGCATTAACCAATTTGGCGCGTGGTGAAACGCAAACTCAAGCCTTATTTGTGCAAGATAAATGGCAGATTAATCCTCAATGGGCACTGACTACAGGATTGCGTGGGGAATACTGGGAGGCTAAAAATGGATTTAACCAAACGGTCAGTGAGAATGTTGATTATAAGGGTCGATCAGATACAAAATTCTCACCTAAAATTTCAATTAGCTATGAACCACAACCAGCGTGGGGTTTTCGCGCTTCAATAGGGCAAGCTTATCGCTTCCCTACAGTAGGCGAGCTTTTTCAACCTTTACAAAATGGAAATGGTGGCGCAGCACGTCTTGTTAGCAGTAATCCTGACTTGAAGCCTGAGGAGGTCATTGCAGCAGAGTTGACCGCAGAGCGTCGCTTTGATAATGGTTTAGTGCGTGTCAGTGTGTTTAATGAAGAGAAGTATGATGCGCTCATTTCGCAGACTTTAACAAGTGGCAGTGCAATTCCATTTGATACAGGAATTTGTGATCGAACTTCAGGTTGCAGTTTTGTACAAAACATTGATCATATTCGAACAACAGGTATAGAGGTTGCAACAGACTGGCAAGATGCTTTTATACATGGCTTGGACTTAATGGGTAGTTTAACGCTTTCAGATGCCAAAATTATTAAAAATGTCGATGCACCTGAGACTGAAGGCAATCAGTCTTTACGCATTCCACGCAGTATGATTAAGATGGTAGCAACCTATCATCAGGGAGATAATCTTACTTATAGTTTTGCAGCTCGCTATAGTGGAAGACAGTACGGAAACTTAGATAATTCAGATGTGAATCAATCAACATTTGGAGGAGTGAGTAAATTCTTTATCATGGATGTGAAAACAAATTATAAATTTGCCAAGTATTGGACAGCATCTGCGGGGATTGATAATTTAAATAATTATAAAGCTTATGTGTTTCATCCCTATCCACAGCGCACAGGATACGTTCAGTTAAAGTTTGACTATTAAGTTATATTTAAATAATGATGTTCGCTTCTGTTAGAAGTCAGAGGTGGGCATTCGTGTTAAGGAGCTATTCATGCGTTTTATCTATTTGTTATTAGGATTATGTTTTGCAGTAAGTGTCTCTGCTCACGAGGCGCATACAGAAACTAGCTCGAGTGAGATGGCGATTGGTTTGGCTTTTGACCAGCAGGGTCAATTATGGCGAGTGAGTTTGCACAATGGTTTTCTACTAGTCGATAAAAGTATCGATAAAGGGAAAAGTTTTTCTAAACAAGTTAGCGTCAATCGAGCGCCACAAAAAGTGGCGGCAAAAGGCGAGGCTCGTCCTAAAATTGCGATTGGACCGCAAGGATATGTCTATTTAACTTGGACAGAAGGTTTGGCTAAGCCATTTACAGGCTATATATGGTTTTCACGCTCAATAGATGGTGGAAAAAGTTTTGAGCAGCCAAAAGTTGTCCATCGAGACCGTGCAGAAATTACGCATCGGTTCGATGCACTGAATGTAGCAGATGATGGCAAGATTACGGTTTTTTGGGTAGATAAGCGTGATTTAGAAGCGGCTAAAAAAGTAGGTAAGCCATATACAGGTGCAGCAATCTATTACGCTGTTTCTACAGATGACGGTGCATCCTTCCAAAAAGAAGAAAAGTTGGCTGATTACTCATGCGAATGTTGTCGCATAGCAACCACAACTAAACCAGACGGCACGGTGATTGCCATGTGGCGCCATGTGTTTGACGGAAGTGAGCGTGACCACATGATGGCAGAAATACCTAAGTCAGGTAAACCAGTAAATCTTAAGCGAGCAAGCTTTGGGCATTGGAAGATAGATGGCTGTCCGCATCATGGAGGGGCCTTGGCTCGTGGGGGTGAGGGTGCTGACTGGTGGGGATACCATATGGCTTATTTTGATGGCAATGATAAGAAGCCTGGGCTCTACTATAGTCGAATGGATGGCGAAGCTTGGGTGACTTCACCCGCTAAACAGTTTGGCGACAATAGCAAACAAGCAGGTCATCCTGCATTATTATCCATCGGTGAAAAAGTGTGGTTGGCTTGGCAAGAAACGCATGCAGGCAATGTTAAAAAAATCATTGGCATGTCATCTAATGATGGTGGTAAAACATGGTCTGACACGACTGCTTTACTTAGTACGAGCGCTAAAGTCGATTATCCGCAATTGCTCAAATTTAAAGATGCAACTTATTTAGTCGTTAATACCTCAGAAGGTGTGAAGGTTAATGTAATTCCATAATGCATTGCATGCGCTGATATTTGTCATGCAATCAATCGATATTTTGTATAACGAAAGATGATGACACCACCCATTATAATTGACATAGAAGCTTCAGGTTTTGGCGCTGGTAGTTATCCGATTGAAGTTGGCTATGTCGATCGACGAGGTAAGCCTTGGTGCTCATTGATTACCCGCTGTGATGATTGGTCTCATTGGAATCAGACAGCAGAAAATCTACATCATATATCGCGCGAAATGTTGCTCGCACATGGTAAAAGCGCGCATGTAATTGCTACCCACTTAAATAATACCTTTTTGAATCAAACGCTCTATTCAGATGGCTGGTTACATGATTTTACTTGGCTTAATTGTTTGTTTCATGCGGCAAATATTTCACCGCATTTTAAGTTTGAGGATTTGCGTGTTGTGCTAACACCATTTCAACAATCAGTTTGGCACAACACTAAACAATCACTTTTGAATGAATTACAAATCAGCCGTCATCGCGCTAGCGTCGATGCGCAAGTGTTGCAAATGACTTGGCTTAAAACGGCACAAATCGAAGCATTGGCTGAATCTCAGCATTAAAGTAATAACCATATTATTAGTATGTCTATTGAAAACCATTAAATCATCCGCATTATATTAATAACAATAGAATGTTAATTAAGGAGATTGGATATGCGTTTTGATAAGCTCACCACCAAATTTCAGCAGGCGATAGCAGATGCGCAAAGCATTGCTTTAGGCGCAGATAGTCCAACCATTGAACCGCAACATTTACTACTGGCTTTATTGAGCCAAGAGGATAGCAGTGCGGAGGCTTTACTTGCGCGAGCGGGTGTGCAGTTGAGCGCACTCAAAACAGCGTTGAATAGCGCAGTTGATCAGCTGCCAAAAGCAACCGAGAGCAATGGTGAAATAGCGATTTCCCGTGATTTAAATAACTTACTCAACATCACCGATAAATTAGTACAAAAGCGTAACGATACTTATATTGCAAGCGAGATGTTTTTGCTAGCCTTAGCAGAAGATAAAGGTGAAACAGGCAAGTTACTTAAGAAAAATGGATTAACAAAAAATGCACTAGAAGCGGCCGTGATGGCAGTACGTGGTAATGATGGCGTCGATAGTCAAGAGGCTGAAGGACAACGTGAAGCGTTAAAAAAATATACGTTAGATTTAACTGAGCGCGCTCGCGCTGGCAAGTTGGATCCTGTGATTGGGCGCGATGATGAAATCCGTCGCGCGATTCAAATTCTAGGGCGTCGCACAAAAAATAATCCTGTCTTGATTGGTGAGCCAGGCGTTGGTAAAACAGCGATTGTTGAAGGTTTAGCACAACGAATTGTAGATGGCGAAGTGCCGGACTCGCTTAAAAACAAAAAAGTGTTGAGCTTAGATATGGCTGCGCTATTAGCTGGCGCAAAGTATCGCGGTGAATTTGAAGAGCGTCTTAAATCGGTGCTCAAAGAGCTTGCACAAGATGAAGGTCAAACCATCGTCTTTATTGATGAAATTCACACCATGGTTGGCGCTGGTAAAGCAGAAGGCGCGATGGATGCAGGCAATATGCTCAAACCAGCTTTAGCGCGAGGAGAATTGCATTGCGTTGGTGCGACCACCTTGGATGAATATCGAAAATATATAGAAAAAGATGCGGCACTAGAACGGCGCTTCCAAAAAGTATTGGTCGATGAGCCAAGTGTAGAGGCAACTATCGCGATTTTGCGTGGCTTGCAAGAAAAATATGAGTTGCATCATGGGGTAGAAATTACCGATCCAGCGATTGTGGCAGCAGCAGAATTATCACATCGCTATATCACCGATCGCTTTTTACCAGACAAGGCCATTGACCTGATTGATGAGGCAGCCAGTCGTATCAAAATGGAAATTGATTCTAAGCCAGAAGTCATGGATAAATTAGAACGCCGCTTGATTCAATTGAAAATTGAGCGCGAAGCGGTGCGCCGTGAAAAGGACGAAGGCAGCAAAAAACGCTTTGAGTTAATTGAAGAAGAGATTGCGAAGTTAGAAAAAGAATATGCTGATTTAGAAGAGATTTGGAAAGCTGAAAAAGCCCAAGTACAAGGCTCGGCGCATATTAAAGAAGCGATTGAAAAAGTAAAATATCAAATGGAAGAGGCAACACGAAAAGGCGATTGGCAACAAGTCTCTGAGTTGCAGTATGGCAAATTGCCGCAATTAGAAGCACAACTTAAACAAGCTGCTACCTCAGAAAGCGAGCAAGTTAACGTTAAGCCTAGAATGCTGCGCACAGAAGTTGGCGCAGATGAAATTGCAGAAGTAGTTAGCCGTGCAACGGGAATCCCCGTCAGCAAAATGATGACAGGCGAGCGTGATAAATTGCTTACCATGGAAGATAAACTACACGAGCGGGTGGTTGGTCAGGATGAAGCAGTCCGCTTGGTTTCTGATGCGATTCGTCGTTCACGCTCAGGCTTAGGCGATCCAAGTCGGCCTTATGGCAGTTTTCTGTTTTTAGGACCAACTGGCGTTGGTAAAACAGAATTGTGTAAATCATTAGCCAACTTTTTGTTTGATTCAGAAGATCATTTAATCCGTATCGACATGAGTGAATTTATGGAAAAACACTCGGTTGCGCGGATGATTGGTGCGCCGCCAGGATATGTTGGTTATGAAGAGGGCGGAACCTTAACGGAAGCTGTGCGTCGTAAACCTTACTCCGTTATTTTATTAGACGAGGTAGAAAAAGCGCATCCAGATGTGTTTAACGTGTTGTTGCAAGTATTAGATGATGGCCGCTTAACCGATGGGCAGGGTCGTACGGTTGATTTCAAAAATACCGTGATTATCATGACCAGCAATCTTGGTAGTCAGATGATACAAAGTATGAGCGACCAAGATTATCAAGTGGTGAAGTTAGCTGTGATGGGTGAAGTAAAAACGCATTTTAGACCAGAGTTTGTTAATCGTATTGATGAGGTGGTTGTATTCCATGCTTTAGGCGAGGACAATGTTCGTGAGATTGCCAATATTCAATTGCAATATTTGGCGAAACGATTGAATGCCATGGACATGGGATTTGAAATGACAGACGCTGCGATTGCTGAAATTGCTAATGCTGGTTTCGATCCTGTTTATGGCGCTAGGCCATTAAAACGTGCGATACAAAGTGAAATTGAAAACCCATTAGCGCGTGAGATTTTGGCGGGTCATTTTGTGGCTAAAGACACGATTACCGTCGATTGTAAAGCGGGCAAAATGACGTTCAATAAAACCTAAACATGAAGGTGAATAAAGCAATATGAGAGGTTGGGCAGTACGGATTCTTTATGGTTTATTAATGTTCTTAAGCGTGCCAGCTTATGCATTAAGCAGCGCGCAAAATGAAACATTTGAGTATGAGCCAATCGTCATCCGTGAAATATTGCTCAAGGCAAGTGCGCTTGATGGTAATGCGTATGATATAGAGTCAACTTGGAAGGCGGCTGATTTATATTGCAAGGCTTCCCGATATGGTAGTGCTGAGGCGATGTACCGGTTGGGTATGTTGTATGCTTTTGGCAACGGTGTGGAGAAGAGCAGAAATTATGCCGCCAACTTGTTTGGATTGGCCTCTATAAAAGGTCATTTTGAAGCGCAAAAAATGTTGGAAACAATCGAGATTAGTGCGCTTGATACGCCGCCTTGTGTGCTGGCGGAAGTGCTACCTAATCGCGCGCCTGACTTGTATTATGGTGACTATAATGGCACGCCAGAAATTGACCGTTATGTGAATAACTTGCCTAAAAATAAACGTTGGGTATTGAATTTGGTTGATACGGTTGCCGATTGGTATCATGTGGATAAAAAGCTGGTTTTATCTATTATTAGTGCAGAGTCGGACTTTACTGTTTCTGCGATGTCCAACAAAGATGCGCACGGATTGATGCAATTAATTCCCGCAACAGCGGAACGATTTAATGTTAAAAATGCCTATAACGCAACGCAGAATATTAAAGGTGGCGTCGCTTATTTACGTTGGCTACTGTCTTATTTTAGAGGCGATGTCATGTTGGCTGTTGCAGCTTACAACGCAGGTGAAAGAGCGGTTGATAAGCATCATGGTATTCCTCCTTATAAAGAAACCAAAGCGTATGTGGCCCGCGTGTTAAGTTTATATCAATTAAAACGGCACGGTTATGATGAAAATATTACACAAGCATCCCCTGTTGTAGGAAGGTCAAAATGGCAATGAAACTTAAGATAGTCTTCATATTAGCAACAATGTTTTTATTAACAGCTTGTGCAACGACAGGCGGTTCGACGGAACCGCAAATCAAACGGATTACGCCAGAGGAATTGAATAAACTGATTCCAGCTGCAATGGCTTCTTACTCTTTAGAGCAGGTAGTGGCGGATTCGAAATTAGCAAAAAAGCCTGCTGAGATTATTGCTAAGATTAAAGCAAGTGATTCCCGTTATGACTTAACGGCCAGTAAAATACTGGAATTAAATCAGCAGGGTGTGGATGAGGAAGTGCTCAGCTATATTCAACAGAGCAATGAATTGGCCAAGCAAAACTATCTTGCAGAAGAAATTAATAAAGTAGAGAGAGAGAAAGCTGAAGCAATAAAAAGGCTAAACGCGGAAAGGTTGATGCAAAGACAGCAATTTTACGATCCTTTTTGGTACGGCTCTTCTTTTCGATATCGTTACAGAAACTGGCCAGGCTCTCGCTTTGGCTGGGGCGGATATTATGGCTGGTAACGCTTTATTATTGAGCGATGAATAAAAATATATGCAGCAACTGACACAGACAATAGAAGTTAAAGCACAAGGTCGTAAGCTTTATGACATTACGCCGCAAGTGTTAAAGTGGGTGAATCAGCAAACGCTAAGCACAGGCTTATTAACCCTCTATATCCAACACACTTCAGCTAGTCTATTGATCAATGAAAATTACGACAGTGATGTGTTGATCGATATGGAAGCTTTTTTTAATCGATTAGTACCAGATGGTGATTCATTGTTTGTGCATACCGTTGAGGGCACTGACGATATGCCTGCGCATATACGTACAGCTTTAACCCAAACAAGCCTGTCAATCCCTATTGTTGATGGCGAGCTGGCATTAGGGCAATGGCAGGGCTTGTTTTTGTTTGAGCATCGGCATCTGCCAGCAACGCGTCGTATTCTGATGCACTTAATTGGTGAATAGCTAATGGCCTCTCAAGAGCGACCATTAAGCGCAGAAGAAAAACGTATTTTCAAACCTTACTTTGCCGAAAATGTGATTGCGCAAGCAAGAATTGTTGATGGCCGTGTACCATTTTGGCTGCATAAAAACATGTGCGCCGTGGTTTTGCAGCATCGCGTCTACTTTAGACAGGGGGTTTATCGCCCCAATACACAATGCGGAATAGAATTATTGGGTCACGAACTCATGCATGTTTCTCAATTTTTGCATGGAATGAATTGGTTAACTTATTGCTGGTCATGCCGATTTGGGTATCGTAAAAGCCGATATGAAATAGAAGCTTATGCAAAAGGCAAGCTGATTGCTGCAAATTTCCAACAAATGGCATAGTGTTTATGCAATATTTGTAAAATTGTATTACAGGACATTGTCAATTGACTTTAGTTTTGGTATTGTCACGGTAGAAGTCTGGGTTTTTTTAAAAAGTTCTTGGGAGAAGATGAATGAAAGTAACATATAAATTATTAGTTCCTGCTTTACTAGCTGGTTTCTTACTAGCGGCATGTGCAGAAAAAGAAGCTGAAGCACCAGTAGAAGAAATGACAACTGAAGAAGCTGCACCTGCGGCTGAAGAAATGGCAACTGAAGAAGCTGCACCTGCGGCTGAAGAAGCTTCAGGCGAGCCAGGCGGTTATGTTCCTACAGAAGAAGAACGTGTTCCTGGTGAAACTAAATAATTATTTAGACAACCAAGCAATACTGATAAAAAACGCACTTTTCAGTGCGTTTTTTATTGCGCTTTATAACTGATCTACATAAATATACTTAACGTAAGGAACTCCAACCTAACGGATCGAAAGGGACGCTTTTTTGGCGTAATTCATAATATAAGCCGTGACTTTTATTCCCACCCGTATTGCCAACCGCAGCAATAGTGTCTCCGCCTTCTATGTCTTCACCAACGCTTTTTAATATCGTTTGATTATTCCCATACAAGCTCATATATCCACTACCGTGATCAACGATAATTAAGTTGCCAAAACCACGCATCCATTCGGCAAATACCACGCGCCCGCTGGCAACAGATTTAACTGGGGCGCCTTCCTCGGCTCTGATAAATAGACCTTTCCATGAGAGCCCGCCATCTTGTCGCTCTCGGCCAAAACGATTAGTGACTTCACCTTTTACTGGTAGTTTGAGTTTACCTTTTAGTAGAGAGAATTTTTTTCCGTTATAACGATTATCAGGCGTCTCTTGGTTATTTGCGACGATAGTCGTTGTTTCTTCTTTTTCTTGCTGTGTTGCTTTTGGCTGAGCTATTTTTGCTGGAGCCACTTTTGGGCGAATTGGTTTGGTGCGCGCAGTTAGTTTGGTAACCAGCTGCGAAAGCCGTTTTTCATCACGTTTCAGTTTGCTTACTTGACCACGTTGCGCTGAAATTTCTTGAGAAAGTTCTTTTAATACTTGAGCTTTTTCAGATTTTTGTTTTTCGAGCACTGCTCGTTCTTTCTCTCGCTGTGTTTTTAATTCAGCCACTTGTTGTAACGCATCGGTTGTTTTTTTATCCAGCTGTTTAATCTCATCCAAATTATGCTGCATATCGCCAATGAGTTTGGAATGCGCCTTAGCAATATACGATTGGTATTTAAGGTCGCGTGAGATTTTGCTAGGATTTTTGCTTTGTAATATCAGCTGCGTATAGCTCTGGCTGCCTACGGTATAACGTTGATACAACAGTTTGCTTAACTGCTTTTGTTGTTGTGCAAGTTTGTCGCCAATACTGAGTGATTGTTTTTTGAGTTGATTAAGCTTGGTTTCGTTTTGCTGTTGTTCTTGCCTAATGAGATGTAATGTTTTATTAGCATCACTAATCGCTGTTTCTGATTTTTTTAAAGCATCAGTGACATCATGTTGTTCTTTTTTCGTTTCATTAATTTTTTGTTCAATGGTATTAATTTGTTTTTGTATGCCGCTAATATCTTTTTTTGCATCGCCCACATTGTCGGCCGCAGAGCTTAGCTTACTCGTTGTCATAAAACACAGCAAAGCACACCAAATAAAAATTGGCATCAGGAATGATTTAATTAATAGAGCTCGCATTAATAAAACACTAGCCATCAAGCATTAGCGGTGAAGGTAATCAGGTTTTTACCAGTCATTTCAACCGGTTGCACAACGCCCATCATGTTGAGTAATGTTGGTGCAAGATCGGACAACGCGCCGTTCTCCGCTAATGTAGCACGGCGACCAACATAGATCATTGGCACTAAATTAGTCGTATGCTGCGTATGAGGTTGATTGTTTTGATAGTCCCGCATCAATTCGGCATTGCCATGATCAGCTGTAATAATCATTTCACCACCAATTGCTTGCATGGCTGCAACCACGCGACCAATACAAATATCTAAGGTTTCCACTGCTTTAATCGCCGCATCTAAAAAGCCAGTATGGCCCACCATATCGCAATTGGCATAGTTGCAAATAATAGCGTCATATTTTTTAGCCTGAATCGCCGCAACCAGTTTATCGGTCATTTCATAAGCGCTCATTTCTGGCTGTAAATCATAAGTCGCTACTTTCGGAGAAGGCACCAAAATTCTATCTTCACCCTCAAATATTGACTCTTCACCACCATTAAAGAAGAAAGTGACATGCGGATATTTTTCTGTTTCGGCAATACGTAGCTGCGTTAAACCTAAATTTTGTAAATGTTCACCGAATGTGTTTTTAACTGAGAATGGCGCAAAAACGGGCGTTGCTTTTTTCTGATTCTGATCGTGTTGTGTCAGCGTAAAAAAATGCGCTAGTTGCGGCACACGTTTGCGAGCAAAACCATCAAAACGCTCATCTAAAATAGCATCTGCGATTTCTCTAGCGCGGTCGCCACGAAAATTCATAAAAATAACACTGTCACCATCTTCTAATTTGATAGGCGCATCTCCCGCCTGACAGATGGTTGTACACTGCACAAACTCATCATTTTCTTCACGTGCATAAGCATTCTCTAATGCTTGGATTGCGGATATTGCAGATAATGCAGCTTCACCTTCTACAATCATATTAAACGCAGGTTCCACGCGCTCCCAACGTTTATCTCTATCCATCACATAAAAGCGACCGCAAACACTGATAATTTTGCCAATACCAAGTAAATTTATTTTTTCTTCCAACGCTTCAATATAAGGCTTTGCGCTAATTGGAGGAGTATCTCGACCGTCTAAAAAGGCATGCACATACACTTTGTTAAGCCCTTGCTTTGCTGCCATTTCAAGCATGGCATGAATATGCGATTGATGGCTATGAACGCCGCCGTCAGAAAGTAAACCGAAAATGTGCAGCGCTTTATTGGTGGTTTTTAATGTCTCAATCATTTGTATTAAAGCAGACGTTTCAAAAAATGCACCCGTTTTAATGCTGTTATTAATACGTTCAAAATCTTGAAAAACAACGCGACCAGCGCCAATATTTAAATGACCAACTTCAGAGTTGCCCATTTGGCCATCAGGCAATCCAACATAGTGTTCTGAGGCATTGATTAGCATGTTTGGATAGTTACGTTTAAGCGCGTCTAATTGCGGTGTGTTTGCAAGTGATATGGCATTGTCTTGGGAATCTTCGCGATAACCAAAGCCATCTAAAATGAGTAAAATTACTGGCGTTATAGACATATTTAATATTTCACATGAAGCGTAGGGGTAGTTACATTATAATGATTGCCTGTGTAAAAAAAAGTAATTCATCAATAAACTTCTTATTGCGCCTTCGCTATCCCTTGAATTTACAGGACTAAGGCCGCACATAACCATTGAAACTTAACAGAAAGTGTGAAGAAATACTGTGGAATTTATTATCGATAATGCAATCTTTATTGGGCTCGCAATCGCATCTGCTTTGGCGCTAATGTGGCCAATCTTAACCAATAGCAATGCTGGCATGCCAAGTGTTACGCCAAGTGAAGCTGTGCTGCTGATGAATCGAACAAAGTTGTTTGTTTTGGATGTGCGAGACGATGGTGAGTTTGCAGCAGGGCACATTCATGGCGCAAAACATATTCCAGTTGCAAAACTAGAGGAACGTATTCAAGAGCTTGCTAAGCAAAAAAACAAACCAGTGTTGGTGGTTTGTCAACGTGGCGTGCGCTCGAGTGCTGCATGCAAAGCATTAGCAAAACATGAGTTTGCACAAGTCAGCAGCTTGGCAGGTGGTTTAGATAAATGGACAGAGGCTAAAATGCCTTTGGTTAAGGATTAATCATGGCAAATGTAGTCATGTACACAACGGGTTATTGCCCATATTGTGTCAACGCAGAGCGTTTATTAACAAATAAAGGCGTGACCGTAATCAATAAAATTCGCATTGATGAAGCGCCAGAATTACGCAACGAAATGATGGAAAAAACGGGACGTCGCACGGTGCCGCAAATTTACATTAATGGGCAACACATAGGTGGATTTGATGATTTGCGCGCATTAGACCTGGCTGGCGAACTTGAGCCTTTATTGGCTAAAGAGGCCTGAAGAAGTCAAAGAAGCTTATAGTTTGGCAATATTTAGATGATTAAAGCGTCATAAAAAGTTAAAATAACGCGTTAGTAATTGTTGCAAGCTTCAATCAATTAAAAATTATTAGGAAATTTAAATGGCAAAAGATAACAACGCAGCGGCAGAAGCAGCTGGAACAGAACAAGCACAACCTGGTTTTGCAATTGAAAAATTATATGTAAAAGATGCTTCTATTGAAGTGCCAAATGCACCACAAATTTTTACAAATAGAACAGCGCCTCAAATTAGTGTTGAGCTTGGCAATAGCGCAACTCGACTAGACGAGGGCGTTTTTGAAGTTGCCATTAAAGTAACAGTCACTTCAAAAATTGAAGAGACAACTGCGTTTTTGGTAGAAGTAACGCAAACGGGTATTTTTGGTATTCGTGGTATTCCAGATGAAAATTTAGAAATGGTATTGGCGATCACTTGTCCAAATATCTTATTCCCTTATGCTAGAGAGGCGGTTTCTGACATGGTGACAAGAGCTGGATTTATGCCTGTTTTATTAAATCCAATTAACTTTGAAGCGTTGTATGCGCAACAAAAAATGGAGCAAAATCCATCAGAAGCGCCACACTAAATAGTAGAAAGCTGAATTCATGAAATTATTATTTTCTAAATTCACACATTCTTTCTTACGGAAAAACCCAAGCTTACTATTGCTGAGCTTGGGTTTTTCTTTATGTTTGTCAGCACAAGTGCAAGCGGCAGATTTTCGCTCGATATTGCCTGCGAAAGCTATTGCTTATGATGCGCCTTCAGCGGTCTCGACTAAAGCTTACATCATGACGCAAGGTTATCCTGTCGAAGTCATTGTTAATTTAGGCGCGTGGGTAAAAGTGCGCGACCAGCGTGGCGGATTAAGTTGGCTAGAAGGTAAAGATTTAGATGTTAAAAAAACGGTGCTTGTCATCGGTAATGCTGAGATTAAAGCAGCAGAAAGCGCTGACTCTGCATTGCTTGCTACGGTAGAAAAAGACGTGGTACTTGAGCTGTTATCACCTAGCATCAACCAAGGTTGGGTTAAAGTTAAGCACCGTGATGGCGTTACTGGTTATATCCAAAGTAACGCAATTTGGGGACATTATTGAAAAAAATAGCAGTGCTAGGGGCGGGGGCATGGGGAACGGCACTTGCCATCCATATCAGCAACCAACACAAAGTAACCTTATGGGGCCGTAATGCTGGACATGTTTCTGGCATGAGAAAAGCACGTGCGAATCCCTTGTATCTCGGTGATTTTAAGTTTAACGACAATCTAGCTGTCGAAGAGAATTTAGAACAAGCCATTGCAGGCGCTGATTTAATCTTATCGGTTGTTCCAACGGCTGGCTTCCGCTTATTACTGAAAGAACTTAAAAATCTTGGATCAACACAGCCGGTTATTTGGGCGCATAAAGGGTTGGAACCTATTTCTGCATTATTGCCACATGAAGTAGCGATTGAAGAATTGGGTATGAGCCAGCAGTGGGGCGTTTTGTCTGGCCCCAGTTTTGCTGCGGAACTGGTGCGAGGCTTACCTACTGCAGTGACGTTGGCTGCCAATGACTCGATGTTTGCACTAGAAGCTGCCAAGTTATTGCATGGTGGCAGTTTGCGCGTTTATAACAGCGCAGATGTGATTGGTGTTTCAGTTGGTGGCGCAGTTAAAAATGTGATGGCGATTGCGGCTGGTATTTCTGACGGCATGGGTTTTGGTAATAATGCACGCGCTGCGATGATTACGCGTGGTTTGGCTGAAATCACCCGTTTTGGTGTTGCATTAGGTGCAAAGCCTGAAACGTTTATGGGTTTAGCTGGCGCTGGTGATTTAATCCTCACTTGTACAGGACAATATTCGCGTAATAGAGAAGTTGGTTTGCAATTAGCTTCTGGAAAAGCATTGGCAGAAGTATTGAGCGGTTTAGGGCATGTTGCAGAAGGAGTAAACACAGCACGTGAAGTGATGCGTCGCGCTGAAAAAATCAGAGTTGATATGCCGATAACCTTTGAGGTTAACCAAGCCTTATCAGCTGGTAAATCTGCAAAAGATGCAGTAATGGATCTGTTGGGTCGCGAACAAAAGTCAGAAGTTATTTAAACTAGCTACAAACCGCCTTCAAAATCAATCTGACGCCAAGCTTCATATAATAAAACCGCTGCAGAATTCGATAGATTTAAACTTCTACTTTCAGCTAACATCGGCAAGCGCACTCTGCGCTCTGGTGAAAAACTATTACGAATTTCATCTGGCAAGCCACGCGTTTCTGGTCCAAAAACAAACACATCATCCGCTTGAAATTGAATATCACTGTGTCGTGTGCTGCCTTTAGTGGTAATCGCAAATAATCGTTTTCCAATTAATGCTCGTTTACAGGCGTCCCAGTTCTCATAAACCTTGAGCGTAGAAAACTCATGGTAATCAAGTCCGGCTCGTTTTAACTGCTTGTCTTCTAGGGTAAACCCTAACGGTTTAACTAGATGCAGTTGCGCGCCGGTATTGGCGCATAGGCGGATAATATTACCCGTATTGGGTGGAATTTCGGGTTCAAATAAGACGATATGGAACATAGCGCATTATTTTACCGTATCAATGCTGAGCATGGTATCAATTACTGCGTTCTGGCTAACACATAACAACTGACTTTGCGCGCGCCTGCATTTTTGATGGTTTTTGCTAATTCATTGAGACTGCTACCAGTCGTCATCACATCATCTATCAATGCGATATGTTTGCCAGCAAACGATTGCTTGCATTCGAAAGCACCTTGCATATTTTTTAAGCGATTTTTTAGAGGTAAACTAGCCTGTGGTGGCGTGTTTTTAATTCTATTGCAAGTGGTACTATCCAGTGCAATACGATGCTGTTTGGCAACTATTTTAGCTAATTCTAACGATTGGTTAAAGCCGCGCTCTTTGATTCTGCTTGGATGTAAGGGCATCGCAATGATGAGGTCTATATCTTTATCTTGCATTTTTGCGGAGAGTAACTGCGCAAACGTTTGGCTCAAATATAAAGCATTATTGTATTTGTAATGTTGCAACAATGCATCAACAGGATAGCCATAGGTAAATAGTGCACGTGTTGCATCAAAGTGTGGTGATTGCTTAAGGCATTTTCCGCAAATGTCGCCTTGCGTGCTTAAACCACATTGCGGACAACATGGATGAGGCGCAGATGGTAACTCTTGAATGCAAGCACCACACATACTTAAATCACTCTTAGTTTGCGCATCGCATAAGGTGCAATTTTGCTTAAAAAGATAAGAGCGTAATTGCGCGCAATTTAACCATTGATTAATTTTTAACCAGTTGTTCATGTTATTTTTATTATTACTTTACAGTTATTAATTTATTGATTAATATAGCAAAAATTAATTTAAAAGGCGTTCGTTATGCTTAAAGAAACACAATTGCAAACACCAGAAAACATTATAAACGTGGATGCGTTAAATCCGAATAAATCAATCGATTGTCAAACTTCTAAAAGAAAGACGATTCAACGCTGGAGCGTTGAGGATATTGTGGCTTTATATGACATGCCGCTCAGTGACTTGATGTTTAAAGCGCATGGCGTGCATCGTGAGTTCCATGATCCTAACGCCGTGCAAGTCAGCACTTTATTATCGATTAAAACGGGTGGTTGCAGTGAAGACTGCGGCTATTGTCCACAAGCAGCGCGCTATCATACTGAAGTACAAAATGAACCGATGATGCCACTTGAGGAAGTGCTAAAAGCAGCGCAAGCGGCAAAAGACAGTGGCGCTAGCCGTTTCTGTATGGGCGCTGCATGGCGTAGTCCAAAGCAAAGAGATTTAGAGCCAGTGTTAAAGATGATTGCTGAAGTGAAAGCGATGGGTTTAGAAACTTGTGCAACGCTGGGTATGTTAAAAGAAGGCATGGCGACACAGCTTAAAGAGGCTGGTTTAGATTATTACAATCATAATCTTGATACCGCACCAGAGTTTTACGGTGATGTGATTAGTACACGCACATATGAAGATCGTTTGGATACCTTAGATAGCGTGCGTGAAGCGGATATTAATGTGTGTAGCGGCGGTATTATTGGGATGGGCGAAACGCGTAAACAACGTGCCGGTCTATTGGCGCAGTTTGCCAATATGGAACGTCCGCCTGAAAGTGTGCCGATTAATTTACTGACCCAAGTTGAAGGTACGCCTTTACACGGCACTGAAGAGTTGGATCCTTTTGAGTTTGTACGCACGATTGCCGCAGCGCGTATTGTGATGCCTAAAAGCTTTGTGCGTTTATCTGCAGGTCGTCAAAGCATGCATGAAGGCATACAAGCCATGTGTTTTATGGCGGGTGCTAATAGTATTTTTTATGGTGAAAAATTGCTGACAACGGGTAATCCAGAAGCTGAAACTGATAAAAAGTTATTCGAAAAACTAGGCATACACGCTATCTAAGATGCGTACCATTTAATTATGTTAGTAGCCTTACAAAAAGCACTGGATCAGCGCGCAGCCGATGGCTTGTTGCGTCAACGCCGTTTATTAGATTCGCCGCAAGCTGAAACGATTGCCACTAATAATCAGCAGTATTTATCATTTTGCAGTAATGATTATTTAGGATTAGCTAATCATCCGCAGCTGATTAAAACCATGCAAGAAGCCACTGGCAAAGCAGGTGTTGGGAGCGGTGCATCAAACTTAATTACAGGCCATCATCGTTATCACGATTTGCTAGAAAAGCAATTAGCGAAATTTGTCGATATGCCTGCCGCTTTGGTTTTTTCGACTGGCTATATGGCAAATATTGGCGTGTTAGGTGCGTTGGTTGGGCGTGGCGATGCCATTTTTGCTGACAAGTTAAATCATGCTTGTTTGAATGATGGCAGCTATTATTCTTTAGCAGAGTTTCATCGTTTTGTACACAATGATGTAGCTGCTTTAGAAAAATTGCTTAAAGCAAGTAACGCAAAACGCAAGATTATTGCTGCTGATGCTGTGTTTAGTATGGATGGTGACCTTGCACCACTAGTCGAATATTTAGCCTTGTGTGAGCAATATGATGCTTATTTATATGTTGATGATGCGCATGGTTTTGGTGTGTTAGGCGAGCATGGACAAGGTTCGCTCAATCACCTGCAACTAAAATCACCGCGTATTATTATGATGGCAACCTTAGGTAAAGCCGCTGGTGTTGCGGGCGCTTTTGTGGCGGGTGAACAAGTGGTGATTGATTACTTAATTCAAACCGCAAAAAGTTATGTTTATAGCACTCCAGCACCGCCCGCTTTATCAGCAACTCTATCTGCATCTGTTGAATTAATAGAGCAGGGTGATGATTTAAGAGCGCAACTACGCTTATTGATGCAAACCTTAAAGCAGCATCTTAAACTGAATAAATGGCAATTAATGCCATCAGAAACAGCTGTGCAACCCTTATTAGTTGGAAGCAACCATGATGTGCTTAAGTTGAGTGAATACTTACAATCTAAAGGCATTTTAGTTCCAGCCATTCGACCACCGACTGTGCCAAAAAATACAGCACGGCTCCGTATTTCACTATCAGCAGGGCATACCAAAGCGGATGTTATACAATTAGCACAACTGATTAATGAAGCAGAAAGAGAACTAGCATGACATGTCATGTTGAAGTGATAGGCAAAGGACAACCGTTGGTATTAATTCACGGTTGGGGTATGCATAGTGGCATATGGCAGTCGCTGGTTAAACGGTTGTCAAAAAACTATATGTTGTATGTCGTTGATTTGCCTGGTATGGGAAAAAGTCCTTCTATAGAGCCTTATCATTTATATCGCCTAGCAGAAGAAGTAGCCGAGGTTATTCCTGGCGTTTCAGATATTTTAGGTTGGTCACTCGGTGGTTTAGTTGCACAAAATATTGCTTTCACTCAACCTGACCGTGTCAAAAAGTTAATCTTAGTTGGCTCTACGCCGTGCTTCATTGAGAAGAATGACTGGCAATCTGGGATTCGTCGTGATTTTTTTACTGAGTTTTCTCAAAACTTAGAGACTGATTATCAGCGGACGATGATTAAGTTTTTGACTTTGCAATGCATGCGAGCAAAAGATGCCAGAGATACCGTTAGGCAATTGCGTCAAAGTTTTGAATCGAAGCCTATGCCATCGCAAAAGATATTAAGAGAAGGTTTGCATATCTTGTTAGAAACTGATTTGCGCGAAGAAAGCATCAAAATTCGCAAGCCAACGTTATTGATTCATGGCGACCGAGATACCTTAGCGCCTGTACAAGCAGCACATTGGATGATGCAACATTTGCCAAAAGGCGTCTTGCGCGTTGTCTCTGGTGCGGCACATGCGCCATTCTTATCCCATAGTGAACAGTTTATCGACGCACTCGATCAGTTCTTAAATCCAAGCGATATTGCTTAATGGATCAGTATTTTATTGATAAAAAACGCGTTCGTGCGTCCTTCGACCGCGCCGCAAACACCTATGATGCTGCCGCTGTGTTACAAAAACTGGTGCGCGAGGAAATGTTCAGCCGCCTAGATTTAATTAAGGTTAAGCCAAATACAATCTTAGATGCAGGTTGCGGGACAGGGCACGGCAGTTTTGAGCTACAAAAACGCTATCAATCGGCGCAGGTTTTTTCCTTAGATTTAGCCTTCGGTATGTTGCAAAAAACCCATGCGCAACAGCCTTTTCTTAGTAAACTATTTCGTTCTAAACGACTCATCTGCGCCGATATCGAAAATTTACCGATTGCCGATAACAGTATGGATGCGGTGTGGTCAAACTTGGCGATTCAATGGTGTAATGATTTAGATAAAAGCTTTACTGAAATCAGCCGTTTATTAAAACCTAACAGCCTTTTTATGTTTAGCACCTTTGGTCCTGATACCCTCAAAGAATTACGCGCAGCTACAAGTAACGGCGAGACGCATGTTAGCCGCTTTATTGATATGCATGATATTGGTGATGCCTTAACCCGCAACGGTTTTAATGCCCCTGTATTAGACGTAGAGCGCTATACACTCACATATGATGATGTGCGTAGTGTCATGCTTGATTTGAAGTCTATCGGCGCGAATAACGCCACACAAGGTAGGAGCCGCGGTTTAGCAGGAAAGGGTTTTCTAAAAACATTGGCAGCCCAATACGAGCAGTTTCGCGTGGATGGAAAATTACCAGCGACGTTTGAAGTCATTTACGGTCATGCGTGGACGCCAGAAACGCCACAACATTCAAGTCAAGATTTAGGCGATGGTGTTTCACCGATTAGCTTTAGACCCAGAAAATAAGGTCATGGCAAAAGCATTTTTCGTCACAGGTACCGATACCGAAGTAGGAAAAACCCATGTCAGTTGTCAGCTATTAAAACAATACGCAGAACAAGGCTTAAAAGTCATTGGCATGAAACCTATCGCCGCAGGTTGTGAATTGGTCGATGGTGAATTGCTAAACGAAGATGTACAAAAACTTATCGCCGCCAGTAATGTAACAGCGCCTCTCAATTTAATTAACCCTTACTGCTTTAAGGAACCCATAGCACCTCATTTGGCGGCAGAAAAAGTAGGCGTGACGATAGAAATTGACACAATCATCAAAGCTTTTAAACAATTACAAACCATGGCAGATGTGGTGATTGTTGAAGGCGCAGGTGGCTTTTTAGTGCCACTCAACGCCAATGCCAACATGGCGGATTTAGCGATTGCGTTAGGGTTGCCGACGATATTGGTGGTTGGGTTACGCTTAGGTTGTATTAATCATAGCTTGTTAACGGCAGAAGCGATTAAAGCACGTGGGCTAATTTTGCATGGATGGGTGGCGAATCATATTGATTCTGAAATGGAAGTGCAGAAAGAGAATGTTCAAACTTTAACGCAACAGCTTGGGGTGGGGGCGATGTTGGTTTCGGAGTGGGTTGGGTAAGACTTTCTAATCATTCAACAAGTCGCTTTTCGCGCGACGGCGACCCTATTTCTTTTGCTTGTCCAAAAGAAATAGGGGAAAGAAAAGGACACCCCGTCGCCTCGACCTAAAGGTTTCCCTGCGCTACTCAGTAAACAAGGTGTCTGCGGAACTCGCTACGCTCAAACAGTCCTCGACGAAATCTCCTTGCTTACTTCCGTTGCTCGGCGTGGCTAAAGGGGGCGAAAAACCTGTGAAGTTTCATCATTGCATCACTGAACAAGATCAAGTTCAATTTCCTACGTTGGTTTTGACTTTGTATCCCTTTATCAAGCTGAGTAGCGCAGACAAAATAAGTTGAAGGCGAGGACTGTTGAGCACCGCGACAAGGCACGGGTTGTGTGCCTTGTTAGGGCGAGTTCCGTCTCAACTGACTTGCTGCTTCAGCAGCTAGCGAAGTTGGTGATGCCCTTTACGGGTACAGCCGCTTATTTTATTGAGCAACGCAAGGTACCCGTTTCAACCGACTTAATGCTTTAGCATTTAGCGAGGTTGGGGACACCCCTTGCGGGTATGGTTACTTTCTTTGGCACAAGCAAAAGAAAGTGACTAGCTGTCGGGCTACCCCCGACTTGGTTAAATATTGAGCCAACATTCATACGGCGGATAACGCTACGCTAATCCGCCCTACGCAGGCTGTACAAAAGCTATTTTAGTAATAATTCAATTGGCATATGGTCACTAACTTTTAACCAATTGCTAAAGTTGCCGACTCTTAAGCTACTTTGGTTAAGTAAATCAAGTGAAACAAATACGTAATCAATATGATATGGTTTTGCTAAGTTTTTTTGTAGGTAAAATGTAGGCTGACTTTCGCTACCGTGATACTCATTATATTGAGTATGATAAACGCTTTTAAGGTTAAGATATTCAAGCTCGTTAACCACACCACTGTGACTCCACCATCGATCAGGCTTATCCCAAATTGAATTACTATTAAAATCGCCAACGATAAGTGTATTTTTTTGATTTAAGTCTTTGCGATGGATTTGAATAAATTTCCAAAGCTGTCCGATATAGCCAAATGCCTCTGAATCATTTCCCTTAGTCCAAACACCAAGTATTGTGAAATGATTGTTAAGGGCAAATGGAAGGAAAAGTTTCAAGTCGGATGTAGTCCATTGTGTTGAAGAGTGCCTTGTGTCAATCCCATTTATTGTGAACTTGCCATGCCAATTTAGCGCACTGACTATGTTCCCTTTTTTTGGAAAGACTCCAATACCTTTATTTTTATTAGTTCCAACCCAAAGGTATTTACCTGCCCATTCGCGGTATCTTTGTGTTGATGTTTTTGGGTCTTCACATTCTTGAATGATATATATATCTGCATCCAATAAATCTAGTTTATCCAGTTTTGTTCGTAATGCGCCATTACAGTTCCATGTTACTATTTTCATAGACTTATTGAGTTAAAGACGCTTAAGCTTGATAAAGCTGATGTTGCTGAATATACCCAACCACATCTTCAGGTAACAAATACCTAACCGATACTCCATGCTTCAAATTCTCCCTAATCCCCGTCGCACTAATATCGTGCGTTGAAATCGCTTGCATATTAATCAATCCAGCATTTTCCTCGCGCAAAGCACTAACATTTTCCGCATAATGGTCACGTAATAATGTTTGCAACTCATCTGGGAGTGTTTCTTGTGGTTTACCTTGGTTCGGTCTTTGTACCAAAATAATATGTGCGTAGTCGAGCAATTCCTGCCAGCGGTACCAAGAGTTAAGTTTGATAAAAGCATCGCTACCCATCATTAAGCAGAGTGCGGTATCGTTACCTAATTCTTCACGTAAGCTGATTAAGGTGTCGATGGTATAGGAGGCGCCATCGCGCTCTAGCTCACGTTTATCTATGGTGAATAGCGGGTTGTCAGCAATTGCCAGCTCGACCATCTTGGCGCGGTGTTCTGCGGACACGGTCACGCTCTCTTTATGGGGTGGGTTGGCCGAGGGAATAAATCTGACTTCATCCATCCCTAAGCCATCGGCTAGCTCTTGCGCCATACGCAAATGCCCATAATGTATGGGATTGAACGTACCGCCAAGAATGCCGACTAAGCGCATATTATTTTTAAATGAAGGTCGTATTGCTAGGTGCGAATATGACCGTCACCTAGCACTACATATTTAAGTGAAGTTAGACCATCTAAACCAACTGGGCCACGTGCGTGCAGTTTGTCGGTTGAGATGCCAATTTCAGCCCCTAAGCCATATTCAAAGCCATCGGCAAAGCGGGTAGATGCATTAACCATGACGCTACTAGAGTCGACTTCGCGTAAGAAACGGCGTGCTTTGGTATAGTTTTCCGTCACAATACTTTCGGTATGTTGTGATGAATGTTGATTGATATGCGCAATCGCTTCATCTAGATCATCGACTACTTTGCAAGAGATAATGGCATCCAAATACTCGGTGTAAAAGTCTTCACTAGTCGCTACTTTAGCCTCTTTCACAATGGCACAAGTTTCCGCACAACCGCGAATCTCGATGCCTTTACCAATTAACATTTCAGCAATTTTAGGTAACATGTCTTTAGCAACGCTACGTGCAATTAATAAAGATTCAGCCGTGTTGCAAGTGCCTAAACGTTGCGTTTTGCTGTTTTCGACGATGCGTAAGGCTTTATCAAAATCAGCTTCGCTATCCACATACACATGGCAATTACCGTCTAAATGTTTAATCACAGGAATCCGTGCATCGTTAGCAATACGCTCAATTAAGCCTTTGCCCCCGCGTGGCACAATCACATCCACATAGTCTTTCATGGTAATCAACTCTCCCACTGCGGCGCGATCCGTAGTTTCAACCACTTGCACCACTTCTTTTGGTAAGCCTGCTTTTTCTAATCCTTCATGTACTAATTTTGCTAGCGCTTGGTTGCAGTGAATCGCTTCTGAGCCACCACGTAAAATGGCAGCGTTACCTGACTTAATGCACAAACCAGCCGCATCCGCCGTCACATTTGGACGTGCTTCATAAATAATGCCAATCACGCCTAAAGGCACGCGCATTTGACCAACTTGAATGCCACTTGGCATATATTTAAAGTTGTTCATTTGACCAATTGGATCAGCCAAGCTGGCGATTTGTAATAAGCCTTCTGCCATGCTATCGACCGTTTTAGCTGTCAGTGTTAGACGATCGAGTAGGGCTGTTTCTAAGCCACTCTCTTTTGCCGCGGCTAAGTCTTTAGCATTAGCGGCTAACAAGCTGTCTTTTTCGCGCAAGATAGCATTGGCAATTTCGGTGAGCGCCAAATTTTTAGCATTGCTATCAGCATTGGCAATTGCACGAGAAGCTTTTCTGGCGCTTTTGCCCATTGCGTCCATATAGTCTTTGACATTTGAAATGTTCATATTGTGTTTTTCTTTATCTATTTAGCGTCTAGTTCTTACGTTTGCTAGACCAAAACATAGCCGAGAGAGTTCTAACCAAGCATCACCAACCATAATGCCTTTAGCGATTCTATCAATATCACAAAGTTTTTGTAAGGCGGCTTCTAATTGGCGCAAACTTAAACGCGACAGTGCACGTTGCGTTAATTGTTGACGATCGCCATAAATCCGCGCATTGGTCATGGCATTATTGATGTTTTCACCATTGGCTTGCGCACGCTTGACGCGTACTAATGGGCGCAATACCCAAATAAGTGGATTCATTACTGCGACAGGTTGTTCGCCTTCATCTTGTAAACCTTGCAGAATACGAGAAGTACGCTCTGCATCGCCTGCTAATACAGCCTCACCTAGTTTAAAAGCATCGTAGCGTGAGACATTCAACACGGCTGTTTCAATATCCTCAAAGCTGATTGCGCCTTCAGGATAAAGCAATCCCAATTTTTGAATTTCTTGATGTGCCGCCAGCAAGTTGCCTTCAACTTGGTGCGCCATAAAAGCAAGTGCTGCATTCTCAGCGCTTTGATTTTGCAGTGCCAGCCGCTGAGCAATCCATTGCGGTAACTGACTGGGCGCCACATCATTCAGCTCAATCACGGTTGCCGCGTTTTGTAATTGATTAAACCACACGCTTTTTTTAACTTCACGCGCTAAGGCAGGCAGAATAATAATGGTCGTAGTATCAGCAATTGGTTTTTCTGCTAATTCGGTTAGGGCCTTGCCCCCGTCAATGCCAGGTTTCCCATTGGGAATGGCAATTTCTAAAATGCGTTTTGACGCAAAAAGTGATAAGGCTTGGCCAAATTGCTGCACAGATTGCCAATTAAAACTGCGATCAACAAGTAAGCTGACACGTTCTTCCGCACCAGCTTTTCTTGCTGCCAGCCTAATGGCATCAAGACATTCAGTCTGCCCTAGTGGCTCATCACCCACTAATACATAAATAGACGATAAGGTTTTGTTTAAATGTTGCTGTAGTTGAGCTAGCGCTAACTGCATGCTATTAATTGGTTTGTTTTTTTAAGGCAGAAAGTCTGCGCACTAAGTTATTGACCACATCTTTTTGCATTGCTTGATTGAGTTTAAACTCTTCTGTTTGTTTTGATAAGAGTGTGGCGTTGCTATAGGTCAAATCACGTCTAGCCTCAATAGTGCTGACCTCGCTCCACAACTCCTGATTAATCAGCTTGGTTCGATAGCTAACGCGGTAATACAATTCATACTCGTTAACCGTACCATCACCAGCCAGAGATAAAATTCGCTTCTCATTTTCTTCGCCCACTAGTTCAAGTAACAACTCAGCTTTATCTGCTGAAGGCAGAATCTGAATCTCATTCAGGGTTAAATATTTTTTAAGATCTTTAGAAATTGTTAGCGTATTGCCTTGAATAAAAACAGACTTAAATTGAATATCACTAGAACCGCGCAAATGAAAGCCACAGGCACTTAAACTGGCAATGATGAGCGATGTTAAGAAGAAATAAGTTATCGATTTCAAGCGCTATCCAATCACAACATTAATGAGTTTGTTTGGTACAACAATGATTTTACGCACACTTTGGCCATCAACCAAGAATTTCGTCACACATTCTTGAATGACTACTAATCTCTCAATTTCTTCTTTAGCTGTGGTGCGCGCAATCAACAAATTACCACGTAATTTACCATTTACTTGAATCATCATTTCGATTTCATCTTGCACCATGGCTGCTTCTAACGGTTCAGGCCATTTTGCTTGTAAAATGTCATCGCCGTAACTTAGTTCTTTCCATAAGGTTTGCGCAATATGAGGTGCAAGCGGTGAAAGTAAACGCAATAAAATAGACAAGCCTTCATGCGCAACACTTTGCCAATCTTGCTCGGCTTCTTTTTGCACTTTTTCTAGCGTGTTTAATATTTTCATGCCGCTAGAGGCAACCGTATTAAATTGTTGGCGATCCAAATCATAAGTGGCTTGTTTTAAGCCTATATGTATATCGCGTCTTGCATTCGCTAAATTGCTATTAAGCTTGGCAGGTATCTCCGTTTTTGCTTCTGTTGATAATGCATAACCAAAGTTCCAAAGCCTTTTTAAGAAGCGGTGTGAGCCTTCTACGCCAGAGTCTGACCATTCTAGTGTTTGCTCTGGCGGTGCGGCAAACATCATAAAAAAGCGGGCGGTATCTGCGCCATATTGTTCAATGAGTGATTGAGGGTCGACCCCATTACGTTTGGATTTAGACATGGTGCCCATGCCTTGAAAGTCAACTGGTTTACCGTCCGCAAGCAAAGTCGCACCAATGGTTTTGCCATGCTCATCCTGCACTAATTTGATTTCTTCTGGTGCGAAATACTCAATGCCGCCTTTATCAGTACGGCGCGAGAAAATATGATTAAGCACCATACCTTGTGTGAGCAAATTAGAGAAAGGCTCATTGTAATTGACTAAGCCCTTGCCATTAAATTCTATGTCGCGCATCACTTTGCTCCAAAACCGCGAGTAAAGTAAATGCAAAATAGCGTGCTCAATACCACCAATATATTGATCAACTGGCATCCAATAATTGGTCTCGGCATCCACCATTGACTCACCACTTTGGCCGCTAGCATAACGTGCATAATACCAACTGGAATCAACAAACGTATCCATGGTATCGGTTTCGCGTTGTGCTGGTTTACCGCAACTTGGGCATGCGCAATTAATAAAGCTTTCTAATTTATTAAGTGGGTTGCCAGAACCATCTGGTACGCAATCTTCTGGTAATTTAACTGGTAATTGGTCATCAGGCACTGCTACATCACCGCAATCATCGCAATGAATAATTGGAATTGGGCAACCCCAATAACGTTGGCGTGAAACACCCCAATCGCGTAAGCGCCAGTTGATTTGTTTGTCACCTAGATTTTTGGAATTTAAGTCGGCGGCGATTGCATCAACAGCGGCTTCATAAGCTAGCCCATCATACTGCGCTGAGTTAATACAAGTACTTTTAGTTTTATCGCCATACCCTTCTTGCCAAGCTTCATCGGAGAATACGCTATCCGTTGCGATCACTTGCTTGATGGCTAAGTTATATTTTTTTGCAAAGCCAAAATCACGCTCATCGTGCGCTGGCACTGCCATGACTGCACCTTCACCATACGACATCAATACATAGTTGCCAACCCATACTGCTACCGCTTCACCAGTCAACGGATGCGTTACGGTTAAGCCAGTATCCATGCCTTCTTTTTCCATGGTCGCCATATCGGCTTCTGTCATTGAACCAAGTTTACACTTTTCAATAAACGTGGCGAGGTCAGGGTCGCTTTTGGCAGCTAATGTCGCGAGCGGATGTTCTGCTGCAACTGCGCAGAATGTAACGCCCATAATGGTGTCAGCGCGGGTGGTAAACACCCACAATTTTCCATCATCAATAAGTTTATTATTGGTATCCTTAATGTCGTGGGTAAAAGCAAAACGTACGCCAACGCTTTTGCCAATCCAGTTGGCTTGCATGGTTTTAACGCGTTCAGGCCAGCCAGTTAATTGATCTAAATCATCTAATAATTGTTGTGCATAACTGGTGATATTGAAGTAATAGCCTGGAATTTGACGTTTTTCAACTAACGCGCCTGTACGCCAGCCTCGACCTTCAATGACTTGTTCGTTAGCAAGGACCGTTTGATCGACTGGATCCCAGTTTACCGTTTGCGTTTTTTTGTAGGCAATACCTTTTTCTAGCATGCGCAAAAACAGCCATTGATTCCATTTGTAATATTCAGGTTGGCACGTTGCCAATTCACGCGACCAATCAATAGCAAAGCCGAGTGATTTTAATTGTTTACGCATGTAAGCAATATTGTCAAACGTCCATTTCGCTGGCGGCACATTGTTTTGAATCGCCGCATTTTCTGCAGGCAAGCCAAACGCATCCCAACCCATCGGTTGTAAGACGTTAAACCCTTTCATATGGTGGTAGCGGCTTAACACATCGCCAATCGTGTAGTTTCGAACGTGTCCCATGTGTAATTTCCCACTTGGATATGGAAACATGGATAGGCAATAATACTTAGGTTTTTCACTATTGCTTTTGGCAGCGAAAGCTTGCTTGTTGTCCCAATAAGCTTGTGCGTCTTGTTCGATTTGTTTGAATGGGTATTGCTGTTGCATGGCGTTGTGGAGGTGTTGAGTAAAAGCGCCATTATACTGCAAGGCTACTGCTTTGGCATGTTAATGCCAAGTGATTGCGCTTGTAAAAGTCAGTTAAACTTGCTCAACTAAATCTCGGTAGGCATGCCAACTTGCGTGACCAATAATCGGCATAGTGATGATAAGGCCAATGTAGTGAGTTGCAAAACCAATGGTGACCAAAAGTACGATAGTGAATGCCCATAAAGTCATTGGAATAACGTTGCGGGTAACAGATAGCAGGCTGGCAATGGCAGCAGTGACCGCATCTGTTTTTCGGTCTGCCATTAAGGGGATGGCGACAACGCTAACAGCATAAACAAAAGCGGCGAATAAACCACCAACGGCAAAATAAACCAGCGCAAAAGTCGGTTGTTCAAAAGTAATTAACGTTTGAATAATTTCTAGAAAAGTCGGCAGACCACCTTGAAAAAACAATGCAAAAATTACCAAGGATGCACGTGCCCAAATTAATAAAATAACCACCAGTACGCCAGCAAATATGCCGACATTCAGTAGGTTCGAACGCCATGAAGTTAGTGTGGGGATGAGCGTTGGCTTTTCACCAAGCTCGATACGTCGGCTTAAATCATAAAGGCCCATTGCAAGAAAAGGACCTATCAGCAGAAAGCCAGTGGTGAGACCTGACAACAGCCAGCTTACTTCAAAGAGTACTTCGTGCATCAGTAGGCCGGCGCTTGCAAAAACAAGGCCATAAAATAAACTGGCCAATCTAGCCTGACGAAAGTCATTGCAGCCGTGGCGGAGCCAGTCGATAATTTGGCTAGATTTTATATTGCGAATAACAGGAAAGCGATACGTAGCGCTTTCAGTTTCTGTGGTTTGATTGATGCCCATCGAATTGCTCCTGTATCAACAGTATCCCTATCACTAATAAGGTTTATTTATACAGCGGATTTACTGCTTAAGCAAGCGCCGCAAAAATGCTGTCGCGGATACTATTCATTTCGCCCAAGCCGTTCACTTTGACATGACTTGGCGCACCAGCTGTGCCGCTATTTGCCCAATTGGCATAATAATCAACCAATGGTTTTGTTTGGTCGTGATAAACCTCAAGACGCTTTTGAACCGTTTCTTCTTTGTCGTCTTCACGTTGTACGAGGTTTTCGCCTGTTACATCATCTTTACCTTCAACTTTTGGCGGATTGAATTTTACATGGTAAGTACGACCACTTTCTGGGTGGCTGCGACGACCGCTCATACGCTCAACAATGGCACTGTCAGGCACGTCAATTTCGACTACATAATCTATCGCTACGCCTGCTTCTTTCATGGCATCTGCTTGCGGAATGGTGCGTGGGAAGCCATCAAATAAAAAGCCATTTTTACAATCCGCTTCTTTAATCCGCTCAGAAACTAAGCCAATAATTACAGCATCTGGTACTAATCCACCGCTATCCATATAACTTTTGGCTTCTAAACCTAATGGCGTACCCGCTTTCACAGCTGCGCGTAGCATATCGCCAGTCGAAATTTGTGGAATGCTGAAGTGTTCTTTGATGAAGGTGGCTTGTGTGCCTTTGCCAGCGCCTGGCGCACCCAATAAAATGATTCTCATACGATTCTCGCTAAAGGTTGATTAAATACTAAAATTAAATAAATTACTAAAAATAAAACTCAGTCAGAACTGTAAAGAGAAGAACTATACAGATAATTAGTCATGACAACAAACTCAGCTACACTGAACGTTTCAGCGCGACGCTGTGCATCAATGCCCAGCTTGATAAAATCATCATTATTAAAAAAGGGCTTTAAGGTATTGCGGATGGTTTTACGGCGCTGTGAAAATGCCGCTAAAACCACTTTGGCAAATAAATCGGTGTCTTTTGCAATAAAAGGGAGTTCAGCATGTGGCACACAGCGCACAAAAGCAGATTCCACTTTGGGCGCTGGATTGAAGGCTTCAGGCGGCACGGTAATTAAGTATTCCATTTGCAAATAATATTGCAACATAACGCTGAGTCTGCCGTAGGCGGGTGTAGCTGGAGCCGCAACCATGCGTTCAACCACTTCTTTTTGCAGCATAAAGTGCATATCCACAATACTAGGTAAATTATTTAATAAGTGAAATAAAATCGGCGTTGAAATGTTGTAAGGCAAGTTGCCTGTGACACGTAAATGATTACCTAATGATGAAAAGTCAAACTTAAGCGCATCCACATTATGAATGGTAAGCTTGTTTTTCTGATAGGCAGGCATGCTGTATTCAGTGTTCATCCAGCTGACAATATCGCGGTCAATTTCAA
This sequence comes from Methylophilaceae bacterium, assembly GCA_041612255.1. GTDB lineage: Bacteria > Pseudomonadota > Gammaproteobacteria > Burkholderiales > Methylophilaceae. Next base: position 230,441 of record JBFJJN010000001.1, read on the forward strand.
CAACATGTAACTCGGTTACTTTGTTAAGTAATGGTTTTGTTAATGCACCTAGACCAGGTCCAATTTCAATCAGCATTTGGCCTTCTTGTGGGTCAATGGCATCGACTAAACTAGTAATAACGGATTGGTCGGTTAAGAAATTTTGCCCGAATCTTTTTTTAGCTTGATGCTTCATGATAGATGGTCTGTGCTTAAGCTATTGTTTGCTAGTTGAATGGCAAGCGCAAGCGCCGCTTGCATGCTGCCACTGCTGATTTTACCTGTGCCCGCTAAATCTAGTGCGGTACCGTGGTCAACTGATGTGCGGATGATCGGTAATCCCAGTGTGATATTAACGCCATTGCCAAAACTGGCATATTTTAGAACTGATAAGCCTTGGTCGTGATACATAGCTAACACCGCATCTGCATTGGCTAAATGTTGATTAGTAAACAAGGTGTCAGCTGGTAGAGCGCCAATTAATAGCATGTCTTCATCTCGCAGTCGATTTAATACTGGATTGATGGTCACAATTTCTTCATCGCCTAAGTAACCATTTTCACCTGCGTGCGGATTTAAGCCTGCTACTAAAATGCGTGGGTTACTGATGCCAAACTTACTCATTAAATCCGCATGCAGAATCCGAATAGTGGTTTCTAATGATGGTTGATTAATCGCAGCAGCCACTTTTGATAAAGGGAGATGTGTGGTGGCTAATGCAACCCGTAACCCTCCACCAACTAACATCATAACGACTTGTTTGGTATTGGTTTGTTCTGCTAAAAATTCGGTATGTCCAGTAAACACAATGCCCGCTGCATTAATAATACCTTTGTGTACTGGCGCAGTCACCATTGCATCGAATTGATTGTATCGGCAACCTTGAATCGCTGCATTGAGTGTATTGAGCACATATTGACTATTGCTTGAGTCCAACTGTCCGCTAACAACAGTTGATTGTGTTGGCACATGCATTACCGATAGGCATGGAGTATTGTTTGCAGTTGTAGGTGTGTGTTCCGATGCATTATCTGATAACACAACATCAAGCTTAAGCTGCTTCGCTCTCGCCGCGAGCATCGACATGTCGCCGATTATCGTAATGTCCGCATTAATGGATTGCTGCGCCAGCATTAAACATAAGTCTGGACCAATGCCTGCAGGCTCGCCAGCAGTAATCGCAATGCGTGGAATGACTTGTTTCAATGTTAATTTAAACTGCTAATAAAGGTTATCCTCAAGCCTTAGCTCAACAAAGGCACGGTCACGTAATTCGTGTATCCAGTCTTCGTAGGCTTCTTCTACTTTGCGGCTAAAGATTTCTTTACGCGCTTTAATGCGAGCAGCTTGATCAGTCATGTCTTGTTTACGACGCTCTAACACTTGAATGATATGCCAACCAAAAGGCGATCGAATCGGCGCACTTATTTCTTGTGGTGCAAGCGCATTCATTGCCGTCTCAAATTCAGGCACGGTATCGCCAGGATTAACCCAGCCTAAATCGCCACCACTATTCGCAGACCCATCTTCAGAATATTGCTGGGCTAAGTCTGCAAAATTGGCGCCATTATCTAAACGTTCTTTTAGGCCATCCATTTTTAGCTTCGCTTCTTGCTCTGAAACGACTTCACTAAGCTTAATTAATATGTGACGCGTATGCGTTTGTTCTACAATTAATGCAGAGTCAGCACTGCGTTTATTATTGATTTTGATGATATGAAAGCCGTTAGGGCTGCGGATTGGTTTTGACGCTTGGCCAATAGCCATGTCTTTTAACAGCGCTAAGAATGCAGGTGGAATTTGACTACTACTGCGCCAACCCATATTACCACCTTCAAGCGCATTAGGCGCATCTGAAAAACTAGCAGACACTTTCTCAAAGCTATCGCCTTTATTTAAGGCCGTAAGCACTTCTTCGACTTTAACCTGTGCAGCTGCTATATCTTTTGGAGAGCTTTCCTCAGGCGTTCTAATGAGAATCTGCGACAGTTCAAACTCTTCTTGTTTGCCATCTTTACTATTTTCTTGAGTAGTAAGAAAGTTATCAACTTCACCTTCACTAATATTGATGCGGTTATTGATTTCAGATTCTTTTAATCGGGCGATTGTGATTTCATTGCGCATATCTTCGCGGAATACATTATAAGAAATGCCATCGTTCGCCAATGCGTTTCTAAAGGCTTCAACACCCATCTGGTTTTGCTCTGCAATACGCTCGATGGTTTTTTCTAGCTGCACCTCATTAACCTTAATTCCTCGTTCCTCTGCTAGCTGTAGCTGTATGCTATCGACAATGAGGCGCTCCAAAATTTGTTTTCTAAGGATACGTTCTTGCGGGAGCTGTTTACCTTGTTTAGATAATTGCTCAGAAACAGTACTTACTTTGGTTTCTAGCTCTAGCTCCGTAATGGCATTTTTACCTACAATAGCGACAATGCGATCGAGCTTAACGACATCGTCAAGTGCATATGCGCTCAATGAAAAAAGACTTAGCCATAAACTTGTAAACAGAAAAAATGTTAATGGAGATTTTGTATTCAATAATTTCATCGGTTGTAATTTTGCTGCCTATAAATATCTGGGATTTCGCCAGCGCTTAAATATCCAGGGATATCGCGCCTTAATAAGTTTAATGGGTTAGAGCCAATAGAGGTTAACCCACCTAATTCAAGTTGGATAAAAAAGCCATAGTTTGCATCTGCTGTCGCTGTTTCAACACGTTGCACAACTGCCCTTGTTTGCCAGCAGCCAGCATCATATTCTAGTCCTGCTAAGCTTTCAATCAGTGATTTATCACGGATTGAATAATTAAAGCGACCAACCCCATACCAACCGCGGCTAATCGGCCATTGTCCTGATAGATTAATTTGCTCTAAAAATTGTTGTGTATAACGATAGCCAGCATTAATCAGCTTGCCAGGTTCTGGATTGTAGCGTGCCAACAGATTGGTTCTTACGATGCCGCTATCGTCGGTGTTGTATTGCCAGAAGCTATCCAAGTTCCACTGATTGGATAAACGAGCCGTGAGGCCTGCGATAATGTCAGAGGTATTACTTTTAGACGCTGTGCTACCAGATGCTGCGCTAGTCGGTACTATGTTGTTTGGTAACGTCACTTTTTGATCGTCAAAGTAATAACGTTGACCAATAGTGGCGGCTAAACGTTCAATACCAGTATCACTATCAATCATACGAGTCGTTAATGCCAAGCTTATTTGATTGGCATTATTAATTCTATCTTCACCAGCAAATTGATTTTCACTAAATAAACTAGTCATATTCAAATCAGATAAGCCTGTATCGAATACTGGCAGCAAGTCTTGCTCTTTATTAGGGATATAAACATAAAACAAACGCGGTTCTATGGTTTGTGTATAGTTGTTTTTAACAATCCCTACGTCACGTTCAAAATATAAGCCACTGTCGAGACTGAAAATTGGTAATGTGCGTGTAGCTGAGTTATTGCTAATGTTTTGGCCATTCACAACAAAGTTATTGTCATTTAAATCATAGTAGCTGGTATGCACCCCAATCTTTGGCGTGATGAACCCGTATGTCTGTGTTAGCGGAAAACTGATGCTTGGGTAAGCTGTCAATCGGCTGCCTGTAGGTGCTATAGGCGCGCTATTGTTGATATCAAAATAAGTATATTGGCTTGCTAGGTTGGTTTGAATACCACCAAAGTCTTTATCTGCACTAAGCGATAGTTGCGGCAAGCGCTCATATGGAAAACTCAAATTATCTAAGGTTTGATATTTTTGGACTAGGCCATTAAAACGCCAAACATCACCAACATAGTCTACGCGACCAGCTTGAGACAAATTAACCTGACTGGTACTAAGAATACGAGTAGACATGTCAGAGAAATATTCGTCATCTGATACTTTTTCGATGTTGTAGCCTGCTGACCAGCCATCACCTAATAAATGGGTATGACTAATATTGGCAAAATAACGCTGATTACCAGTCAGACTATCATTATTTAAATATTCAATGCTATCTGAGCCGGAGTAATTTTCACCTAAGTAACGGAACGTGCCTTGTAGTTGCGCGCCACGACGACTTAAATAGCGCACGCCTACTGTTGCATCTTTATCAGGCGCAATATTGAAATAATAGGGAATCAGTGTTTCAAAACCGCTTCGACTAGTCGAGCCCACGGTTGGCGCTAAAAAGCCAGACTTTCGTTCACTATTAAATGAAAAGCTCAGGTAGGGTGAATAAAGCAGTGGCACACCTTTAAATTCAACATACGCATGTTTGGCTGAACCTGACTCGGTAAATTGATCTAATTCAATTTCGTTGGCTTTAATATACCAATCATCTACACCCGCTTCACAGGTGGTATAGCGTGCGCTTTTTAACCGCTTTTTAGACCTGCCTTCAAATAGCACCGCTTCAGCATCAGCTCTGGATGAGTTGAATTTAGGATCAATTGACTGCTGATTTTGAGCAAAGGTTTTTAGCGAATTATCTTGATAAAGTTTTGGATTGTCCGTGAGGGTTGTTTGTGTATTGAGTAGCTTAGATTGCGCATAAACATTAGGGTCGTTATGAGGTTTCACTTTATTAGCATTGGGCGAGAGTTGTTTTTTTAGGCTAATGCTCGCTTCTTCCATTTTGCCTATCGTTTCGCCTAGACGCATTTTCAATGCCGGGCCCGTAATGACGCTATCACCCAAATCGACACGCACATTGCCTTTTGCGCGCAACTCATCGTTCAGGATATTATATTCAATGGTATCACCATATATTTTTTGGTCGCCACGCGAGATAACAGCATTGCCGATCGCATGCATTTTTCTATCTAGATATAAATCAAGCGTGTCGCCTTCAATTTCAATGGCGCCAGGTAATGCGACTGGTTTAACCGCTTCAGGTATTTTAAATAGCTCGCGAGTAAGCGTTTCTGCTGCTGGCGATGCGCTATAACTCAGCAAGTAAATAACGACTGCTTTGGCAATCAGTTGCTTGGAGCGTTTTATATGTATGCGGTGGATAGTCAATGAAATTTAAATGATAATTTTTTTAATGAAATAAGAGTTGAATGCAGTATTATCTCCGCGCATGATAAAGTCTCATAAAACTGATGCTTAATCAATAAAAAATGTAGCTTTTTGACTACACGTTAGCTACATTATAAAAGCTAATTTTACATTAAAGAAGGTTGTTGTGGATAGAAAAAAACAATTAGAACAGTGGCTCGCTAGTGTGCTTACTGAAAAGCCATTTACCTTAAGCGTTGCGTCGGCAGATGCGAGTTTTCGACGATATTTTCGCGTACATCTAACCGATAGAAATTTAATTGCGATGGACGCACCGCCTGAACAGGAGAGCTGCGATACGTTTGTAGCCGTGGCTAAATTATTCTTAGATTGCGGTTTACATGTGCCTGAGATTGTTGCGCAAAACCTAGAGCTAGGTTTTTTACTGCTGAGCGATTTAGGTGATGAGACTTATTTATCGAAACTGACGAGTGACAGCGCACAAACTCTTTATGGCGATGCGAGTAGTGCCTTAATCAAATTACAGTTGGCCAGCAAACCTGGCGTGCTGCCAAATTATGATGCTGCGCTATTAACGCGCGAGATGCAATTATTTCCAGATTGGTATATTACAAAGCATTTGAATATGCAGTTGGATGATGCGCAACAAGCAGTGTTGCAAAAAACGTTTGCTGTATTAACCGATAATATCTTGAACCAAACGCAAGTGTATGTGCACCGAGATTATCATTGTCGCAACCTCATGCTTTGTGAAGATAATCCTGGTATTTTAGATTTTCAAGATGCAGTTTATGGCGCGATTACCTATGATTTAGTCTCATTATTAAAAGATGCCTACATTGGTTGGGAAGAAGCGCAGATGATGGATTGGGTTGTGCGCTATTGGGATAATGCTAGAAAAGCAGGCCTAGCAGTGCCAACAGACTTTAGTGAGTTTTATCGTGATTTTGAATGGATGGGTGCTCAGCGACATATCAAAGTGCTAGGTATTTTTGCGAGATTATCACATCGTGATGGCAAAGATGGTTACCTAAAAGATATGCCATTGGTAATGGATTATCTGCGCCGTGTTTGTGGTCGTTATTTAGAGCTGAGACCGATGTTGAGATTACTCAACACGCTTGAAGGTTATCAAGAAAAAGCAGGATATACCTTTTAATGAAAGCCATGATTTTAGCGGCTGGCCGTGGAGAGCGTATGCGACCATTGACGGATAGTATGCCAAAGCCATTATTAAAAGTTGGCGGCAAGCCGTTGATTGTGTGGCATATCGAACGACTGGTTGCAGCGGGCTTCAAAGAGTTAGTCATTAATCATGCATATTTAGGTCAGCAAATTGAAGATCAGCTTGGCGATGGTCATCAGTGGGGCGCTAGTATCGTTTATAGTGCAGAAGGTACCGCACTTGAAACTGCTGGTGGTATTGCGAATGCTTTGCCGTTGTTGGGTGATGCGCCATTTTTAGTGGTGAATGGTGATGTATTTTGTGAGATAGATTTCTCACATTTAAAGCATGTGTTAAGTAAACCGAACTTAGCGCATTTAGTAATGGTCGATAATCCACCACAACACCCAAAAGGTGACTTTGTATTGCAGGATGGTAAGCTTAAATCAGATAAGCTCAAAGCTAACGATGAAGAAAAGCTGACTTTTTCAGGGATTGGTGTTTATTCGCCAATGCTATTTGAACACATTGTGCGAGGTGAAGCGGCAAAGCTAGCGCCTTTGCTAAAACAGGCGATACTAGATGGTTTAGTAACTGGTGAACATTTTCAAGGTGTTTGGCATGATATTGGTACACCGGAACGGTTGCACGCAATAGATGACTCGTTAACGCTGATTGCGAAGCTTAAAAGTGAACATGAATATTGATGTTTTTAATGGTGATGCAGATGGCATCTTTTCGCTGATTCAATTGCGTAAACTGAATCCAGTTGCTGCGGAGCAGCAGCTTTTGGTGACTGGTGTTAAGCGTGATATCAGCTTAGTGAGTAAAGTTAGCGATGCGGAGGCGAATCAAGCCAATATTACCGTACTGGATATTTCATTTGATAAAAATGAGGGTGACATCGCGAGAGTGTTAACCCAAGCTGAATCTGTATTTTATTGCGATCATCACCAAGCAAAGAAGTTATTTCAACACCAACGATTAACAGCTGTCATTAATACAGATCCAGCCGTTTGCACGGCATTACTCATCAATGATTATTTACAAAACGCACAAGCTTTGTGGGCAGTTATGGCGGCTTATGGTGATGGTTTGGATGACTCTGCTGAGCAGTTGGCAGATGAGTTGAAGTTAACTGTAGCGCAAAAAATAGTGTTAAAAGAGTTGGGCATGTTAGTTAACTATAATGGCTATGGCAATACAGAAACAGATTTGCACTATCCGCCAGCGGCGTTGTATCAAACCCTAATGACTTATGATGATCCGTTTGCAGTGATTGCAGATACCACATCACCCTATGCGCGATTAAAATCTGGATACGATGCTGATTTAGCCAATGCACAAGCAATAACTGTGCAATCTGAAGCAAAAGCAGTATTAGTTGTTGAACTGCCAAATGCTCCATGGGCGAATCGTATTAGCGGCACTTATGGCAATATTTTAGCGGCACAAAATCGTGATAAAGCGATCGTGATTGTGAGTAATAATTTGCATAACAGCTTAACGATAAGCTTGCGAGCGCCTAAAAATAATTCTTATGGCGCTGCTGATATTTGCAGTCAATTTGCATCGGGCGGCGGGCGTGAAGGCGCGGCTGGTATTAATGCCTTACCAACAGCAGAATTAAGTCAGTTTGTGGAGTTAGTCAGTGAAACTTATTCGAATGAAAGATAAGAAGGTAAATGCATAATGGATACGTTTAGTCACGCTCTGTGGGGTTATGGATTATTTGGTTATAAGCGCTACGCATTGTTGGCTATATTTTTTGGCGCGATGCCAGATTTAATCTCATTTGGTGCTTTGATGTTCATGAATGTAATTGATGGAAGCATGCAATTTGGTAAGCCAGCGTTAGAAATTTTACCTTCATGGCTGTATACAAACTACTCAATTGGACATAGTTTTGTGATTTGCTTGCCGATTATTGGGCTAGTTGCCTTATGGAAAAAAGGCATTGCATTTGCTATGTTGGCTTGGCCTTTTCATATCGTTTTAGACTTTCCATTTCACACGAAAGCTTATTTTGCCACGCCAATTTTTTGGCCACTTTCAGACTTTAGCATTGATGGAATTTCGTGGTCGCATTGGTATATTTGGTGGCCCAATGTCGCTGGTATTGTTATTTTGCTTTGCTATCGCTATAGGCAAAAGAAAAAAGTGAGATAAGAGTTTGCGTAATGCATTTGGCTAACGTTACCTTAATTCTATCTTCACAATCGTATTGTTAGAACGAATATCGTAATAGGCAGTTACTTCTTTGCCATTAGCAACCATCATTTCAGACTCAATATAATATGTGAAATGCACTTGATTACCTGCTTTATCGGTGACCGTTACTAATCCTGGCAAATCACTTTGTGTGATTGAGGAAGCGCCAGATAAAACACCTGTTACTTGCTTGAGTGAAGCATTGGCATTGCCGTCTAATAGTGCTTTGCCATTCAATTTCAATTCGATTAGGTTGGGCTCTAATTGGCTGGTGTAATCGAATGACACATATTGACCAACGGCCTTGTTTAAAGCGGCTACATCAATGTTGGCCTGCTCTACATTCAGAGAAAATGATTGTCTTGTCTTTGCTTTAGGAAACTCCAAGGTAACCGAATACATTGGGTATGCGCCATCTTCAACTGCAGTGACTAAGCCTATTTCGTGTATCGTTTCATCATCAACTTCGCTTGTATTCTCATCATCTTCTAGCCATGGGCGAACGCATTTTTGCTTTGTTTCTGACCATTCGTAACCAGCAGAAGGAATGCAATCATGTGTAGTTCGATAGGCACCTGGTAGCATATCAGCATCGTCAAGCCCTTCAAGTGCGTCATCTATTGAAGCCTCTGGCGCATCTTTTTCTGGAATCACATTGTCTACATCATCTGGCAAAGTAGATAAATCAAAGTCAGATAAAAACTGCCCACTATCGTCGCAAAATTTCAGGTCGATCTTGTCATAGCCTTTAAAAATCAACAGTCCAGAATAATCGATAGAGCCGTCGCCTTCATTATTAGGTGAAGCCCAGCGATTAAATAACACATAGCTATTATCGCCTTGACGGAATCTTAATTGCTTATCTTCAGCATGTGGCCACATCTCATGGTGGTAAGCAACATTGCCACTTTTTCCGCTACCTGTAATGTGAGTGTCACCTAAAGTAAAACTAAATTGATCACCTTTAACGGTCACCGTTACTGACTGCTTGTCCATGAATACACAGCTAAATACAGGCATGCCCTTTTGCGGAGGGTTGTTTTTTGTCTTGAATAGCTCTATGGCTCCAATGAACAGAATCGCTACAATCAAAAAAATTGTTGTGTTTTTAGACATCGTAGTAAGCCTTGTTATTAATATTTTTTAGGTTAAACCTTATATGCGTGAAAGTCATTTCTTATTAAATAGAAATGCCTAAATAAAGTAATCATGAAATAAAGGTGTTAATCGACACTTATTAAAATTTAGATCAGCATTCAATCTAAGTGAACTGAATGCGCAATCAATGACCAAATAAGCTAAAATGTGTTTAACAAACAATCGTGAAAATTAAGGGTTTATTTGAGTTTTCCAATACAAGAATTTAGCGCAAGACGTGATCAACTACTAGCCAGCATGGGTGAGGGCGTTGCCATCATTCCTACTGCGGCTGAATCAGTGCGCAATCGCGATAGTCATTATCCTTATCGATTTGATAGCTACTTTTATTATTTAACCGGCTTTAAGGAGCCTGAATCGGTACTGATGTTAATTGCAGGTGACAAACCAAAAAGCATCCTTTTTTGCCGTGATAAAGATATCGAGCGTGAGATTTGGGATGGCTTTCGATATGGACCAACAGCGGCTCAAGAAACGTTTGGTTTTGATGAAGCTTATACAATTGGTCAGCTAGATGAAATGATGCCTAAGCTACTGTCTAACCAAGCCAAGCTATTTTATAGCTTAGGCGCAGAAGTCAGTTGGGATGCCAAAGTGACGCAGTGGTTAAATCAAGTTAAAGATTTGGCGCGGACGGGTGTTTCTGCACCAGAAGCGGTTTTGGATGTGCGTCAGTTGGTTGATCGCCAGCGACTAATAAAAACCCCATTTGAAATCGATGTTATGCGATGTTCTGCCAATATTGCTGCTAGTGCGCATAATCGTGCGATGCAGAAAACCAAAACTGGCAAAATGGAATATGAAATTGAAGCAGAGTATTTGCATGAATTTTATCGCAAAGGGGCACAAGCGCCTGCTTATACCAGTATTGTAGCTGGCGGGGCTAATGCTTGTACTTTGCACTATAACGCCAATAACTGCGTATTGAATAATGGTGATTTATTGCTGATTGATGCAGGTTCTGAGTTGGATGGCTATGCCAGTGATATCACGCGCACTTTTCCAGTCAATGGAAAATTTAGTGCGCCACAAAAGGACTTATACGAGCTGGTGCTTGCCGCACAACTGGCAGCGATTGATGCAGTAAAACTGGGGAACCATTGGAATGTGCCGCATGAAGTGGCTCTGGATGTGCTGGTACAAGGCTTTATTGATGTTGGTTTGTGCCAAGGCAGTAAAGATGAAGTGCTAGAGAATGGCAGCTACCGTCAATTTTATATGCACCGTACTGGCCATTGGCTAGGTTTGGATGTGCATGATGTCGGTGACTATAAAGATAAACAAGGCGATTGGACAACGCTAGCTGCAGGTCATGTCTTAACGGTAGAGCCTGGATGCTATGTACGCCCAGCGGAAAATGTGCCTGAACATTTTTGGAATATTGGCATTCGGATTGAAGATGATGTGTTGATTACTGCGCAAGGCAATGAAGTACTCAGTAAAGATGCGATTAAGTCTGTTGCTGATATTGAAACGCAAATGGCAGGTGGGCAATAAGTGGTAACTGAACAACACCAATCTGTCGTCATTGTAGGTGGCGGGCCTGTTGGCTTAGTATTAGCACTTTCAATGCAACAGCAAGGTTTGTCCTTCAAGGTATTAGAAACACGTAAGCAAGGTGCGGCTTACCAAGACAAGCGGGCGTTAGCACTTTCGTACGGTTCAAAATTAATTCTAGAGAAACTCGGCGTTTGGCCTTCGGTAGAAGTGCATGCAACAGACATTAATACCATTCATGTCTCTCAACGTGGTAGTTTGGGACGTGCCAAATTGTGTGCAGAGGAATATGACTTGCCAGCATTAGGTTATGTGGTTTCCTATGGCGCATTGATGCAAGCGTTAGATGGTGCACTCAATTCAAAAGCTGTGTTGTATGAGGCTGCAGCGACTGCCATTAGACAAAATAATGAATCTGCAGAAGTTGATTTTACTTTAGCGGGAATTGCCGCAGGGTTTTCATGTGCTTTGCTGGTGGTTGCAGAAGGTGGCCGTGGTCTGGAGAATATGCCTAGTCTACAACGCGACACCAAAGCCTATGGCCATGATGCTTTAGTCAGTAAAGTCAATTGTGAACTGCCACACAACAATATCGCTTATGAACGTTTTACGCCAACAGGGCCAATGGCTTTGTTGCCAAATGGTGAGCGTGATTTTTCTTTAGTTTGGACGGCCGAAAAAGCCAGTATTAATCGTTTGATAAATTTGGAAGATGCGGCATTTTTAGCAGAGTTACATCATGCTTTTGGGGATCGAGTTGGACGGTTTTTAACAGTACAAAAGCGCATGAGTTTTCCTTTGGTTAAATCGCAATTGGAAAGTAATCATATGCCGCACATGGTAGTGATTGGCAATTCTGCCCAAACCATGCATCCCGTTGCGGGACAAGGGTTTAATGTTGGACTGCGCGATGCAACCTCCTTAATGACACAACTGTTAGTAACGCCAACAGCTGACTGGGGAAGTCAAGCCATGTTAGAAGCCTATGGAAAAACCCGGGCGCGAGATACTAAAGGTGGGTTGATGTTTACTGATTTCTTAGTCAGCTTATTTACCAATGAGGTGATTGGCGTCTCGGGAATGCGTAGTATTGGCTTGGGTTTATTTGATGTACTCAAGCCAGTTAAGGATGCTTTAGTAAGTAAAATGAGTTATGGCAAATAATAAAAAAATTCTAACTTGCGATGTAGTTGTCGTTGGCGCTGGGCTTGTCGGCTTGAGTGCTGTGATTGCGCTCGCGGAACTAGGGAAACGGGTTGTATTAGTAGATGCGCAACAAAAAGCTGTTAAGCAAAAAACTGCCAAGAAAATAAATAACCAAACGCAAGATTTTGATACGCGTATTTATGCAATAACACCATCGACAGAAGCTTTTTTGAAAAGGCTGGGCGTATGGTCTTTGGTTGAACTATCGCGGGTTAATGATGTTGAGGCGATGGCGTTATGGAACGCTGGTATTGAGCAACCACTGCATTTATTAGCTGATGATGCACATTTATCTAAGATGGCTTGCATTGCAGAAAGCGATAATTTAATGCAAGCATTATGGCAAAAAGTAGAAGCACTTGATATCTCTGTTCTAATGGAATCTCCTTGCAGCGCTATGCATTATTACAATGATGTTGTTATGTTGGATCTAGAGAATGAGACTCAAATCAGCGCCAGCTTAATTGTTGCTGCAGATGGTGCACATTCTTTTGTAAGGCAACAACTTGCCATTCCGACTAAAACTAAAGCATTTAATCAAACAGCATTGGTTGCGAATTATCGAGTAGAAAAAGACCATGGAAATGTAGCAAGGCAATGGTTTGCATCGCATGAAACCTTGGCTTTTTTGCCTTTGCCACAACAACAAATCTCAATCGTGTGGGCATTGGAGAATGAACTTGCGCAGGCTTTATTAAGTCTGACAAATGAGGCGTTGGCTGAGCGAGTACAAAAGCGGTCGAATGATGTGTTGGGTGAATTAACCCCAGTCAGCCAAACATTTTCTTTTGCATTGCAGCAAGTGACAGCTAATCAGTTAATTGCTGATCGAGTGGTATTAGTCGGCGATGCGGCACACCAAGTGCACCCGATGGCTGGGCAAGGGGCTAATTTAGGATTTAGAGATGTGATAAGCTTAGAAAACTTAATGACTAGTGCACATGCTATGCAAGATATTGGCGATTTTTCTTTTTTAAGACGATATGAACGTCAAAGAAAAGCAGACATGTTAAGTATTAATACGCTAACCGCTGGGCTTGATACTTTATTTGCTTTTGAATCGAAAGCGATTAAAAAAATCGTCAACGTTGGCATGCAGCAGCTAAATCAACACCCGAGTATAAAAAATATTTTAATTCAACAAGCCATTGCGTGAAGCAATGCATCAGAAAGAAAAAAGATGAAATTTAGACATGTAGTACTAGCTGCACTTATTACGATTAGTCAGATAGCTTGCGCCGATGAAACCAGCCTAAAGAAAAAAATTGAAGCGGCGTATCCTAAGTTCAACGTAGAAAGTGTGGTTAAAACCCCCTATGCAGGTTTGTACGAAGTGTTTATGGGCGGCCAAATTATTTATACCGATGAAAATTTGAGCTTTTTAATTGCTGAAGGTCATTTGGTTGATCCTAAAACGAAGAAAGATATCACTGGTGAGCGACTAGAAGAGTTAACTAAAATTGACTTTAATAGCCTGCCTTTAAATAAAGCGATTAAGGTTGTCAAAGGTAATGGTAGTCGAAAAGTGGCGGTTTTTTCAGATGTGGATTGTCCATTCTGCAAAAAGTTAGAACAAGATGAGTTAAGTCAGATTAACAATGTTACGATTTATACGTTTTTATATCCGTTAGAGCAGCTACACCCTAATGCCGCTGCCAAATCAAAATTAATTTGGTGTGCTGATGACCGAGTGAAAGCATGGAATAATTGGATATTCAATAATCAGCTGCCTAAAACAGCTGGCAATTGTAAAGTGCCGCTAGAAGAAATTGGTGAGTTAGCTAGAAAAGTAGGGGTGTCAAGTACGCCAACATTGATTTTTTCAGATGGTAAACGCATGATGGGTGCACAACCGCATGACGCGATTGAAGCGGCGATGAAAGCAGCTTCTAAGTAACCACTACTTGTCCAATAATCAAAAAAGACCAGTGTTAACTGGTCTTTTTTATTGTTAACCTCCAACCACTTGCCCTAGTTTGAAAATTGGCAAATACATTGCAATAACTAAGCCGCCAATCAAAACGCCGAGCACAACCATAATGATAGGCTCCATTAAACTAGATAAGCCTTCAACCGCATCATCTACTTCGCCTTCGTAAAAGTCGGCTACTTTGCTTAACATACTATCTAAAGCGCCAGACTCTTCACCAATAGCCGTCATTTGTAACATCATATTGGGGAATACTTCTGTATTCTGCATGGCGACCGTTAAGCTGGTGCCTGTACTAATTTCACTTTGTATTTTTTTGGTTGCATCATAGTAAACACGATTGCCAGAAGCACCTGCGACAGAATCTAATGCTTCAACTAATGGCACGCCTGCAGTAAACATCGTTGCTAACGTTCTCGCAAACCTTGCCAGCGTCGCTTTACGGATAACTTCCCCAAAAATCGGTAGTTTTAAAACCAGTCTATCCATGGTGGATTGCATTTTTTCTGAGCGCTTCCATGTGTAGAAGAAGAACCATAGACCAAAGCCGATGGCACCAAAAATAGCCCACCAGTAGCTTACAAAGAAGTCGGAGATACCCATGACGACTAATGTTGGGCCAGGCAAATCAGCACCAAAACCAGAAAATAACTCTTTAAAGGCAGGGACTACAAAAATCATAATTACCGCAGTAATAATGAATGCAACCACAAGAATAGAAATCGGGTACATCAATGCTGTTTTAATTTTGCGTTTGATTGCAAGGATTTTTTCTTTATAGGTTGCTAAACGGTCAAGTAATGTATCGAGAATACCCGCTTGCTCGCCTGCGCCGACTAAATTACAAAATAGATTGTCAAAATGTAATGGATATTTCCGAAATGCTGCGCTCAAGCTGCTACCGGTTTCTACATCGGCTTTAATGCCTGCTAATAATTTTGAAACAGCAGGGTTGCTATGCCCTTTTCCAACAATATCAAAGGCTTGTAATAAAGGTACGCCGGATTTCATCATGGTCGCTAGTTGGCGTGTAAATAAGGTGACATCTTTTTCAGAGACTTTCCCTTTTTGAGAAAAGCCGCTTTTCTTTTTCACTTTCGTCGCATTAATGCCTTGTCTTCTTAGGGTTGCTTTAACAACAGAATCTCCATTGGCGCGCATCTCACCTTTGATGACCTTGCCTTTTTTATCTTTACCCTCCCAAACGTAAACAGCTTGTTTGCTTGTACTTGCAGCCATGTCGTATCCTTAATTAATTCTTACTCGTTGGTGCAAGCTTCAACTTCACTAATTGAAGTGAGACCTTGGATGACTTTCAAAATGCCAGACCTTCTTAAGTCATGCACACCTTCTTTTTTCGCTTGATCAGCAATATCAATCGCATTACCATTTTCCATAATAATGCGGGCGATTGCATCTGTAACTGGCATCACCTGATAAATGCCAAGGCGACCCTTATAACCGCCGTTGCAAGCTTCACAGCCACCTTCTTTAGGGCCATATATTTGGAATGTATTATCGAAATCTGACTCAATAAAGCCAACATCAATCAATGCTTCCTTAGGTACATTAATGGGCACTTTACAGTTTTTACACAAGCGCCTTGCCAATCGCTGTGCGGTAATAAGTGAAACGGCAGAGGCAATATTAAAAGGTGCAACACCCATGTTCATTAAACGCGTCAGTGTAGAAGGCGCATCGTTGGTATGTAAGGTGGAAAGTACCATATGGCCAGTGGATGAAGCCTTAATTGCCATATCTGCGGTTTCTAAGTCGCGAATCTCACCAATCATAATAATGTCAGGATCTTGTCGTAAAAATGCTTTAAGTGCTGCGGCAAAAGTCAACCCTTGCTTTTCATTGACATTCACTTGATTAATGCCTGCTAATGGAATTTCAGCAGGATCTTCTGCTGTAGCGATATTGACATCAGGTTTGTTTAAGATATTTAAACAGGTATAAAGCGATACGGTTTTGCCTGAGCCAGTTGGTCCTGTCACAAGGACTAAACCATATGGACGGCTAATCGCATCTAATAATATTTTTTGTTGTTTAGGCTCGTATCCAAGCGCTTCAATACCAAGAGTCGCACTCGTGGGATCTAAGATCCGCATGACAATTTTCTCGCCATAAATCAATGGCAATGTACTTACACGAAAGTCAATTGCCCGCGTTTTAGACAAAATCAGCTTCATTCTGCCATCTTGTGGAATTCTTTTTTCGGAAATATCCAAATTAGAGATGACTTTAATCCGTGAAGCTAGCTTATCTTTAATAGCTAAAGGCGGTTGTGCAATATCACGTAACTCTCCATCCACACGGAAACGAATACGATAGAATTTTTCATATGGTTCAAAATGTAAATCAGATGCGCCTAAATTAATGGCATCTAACAGCATTTTTTGCAAGAATTTAACAACCGGTGCATCATCGACTTCCTGTGTATTATCCTCTTCATTCACATCATCAATACCAGCCATTTCTAGATCAAAGTCACCATCTAGATCTAAAGAACTTAAGCTGGTATCTTTAGACTCTACAATCCGATCTATCCACTTACCTAACTTATCATCTTCAACAATGACAGGCGATAACTTCATGCCCATCTGGAAGCGGACGCTATCTAATGAATGGAGTACGGTTGGATCGGATACCCCTACAAATAGAATGTTATTTCGATTTTGCAAGCCGATAACGCGATTGCTTTGCATCAGTTTGATATCAATTGATTTAGGCGGTAAGTAGTCAGCGTTCAGCGCATCTAAATTAAAGTAAGGAAAGCCAAAAGCGGTAGAAGCGATTTGTGCGATTTTTTCAGCAGACATTTTCTTGCTGGCAACCACTTGTGTAATAAATGCAATCCTTCCAGCATCTGCTTGTGATTGCAGGGTAATAGCATCTTCTTCAGAAATCTGATTTTCTTTAATCAGCATGCGGGCCAACCCGCTGAGTTTTGCTGTCGCTGTCGTTATCGCCATATTGTGCGTTTCTTTTTTATCTTACTGAATGAAATATTTTATATAAACTATTGCAATGAAACACCATTACATATTAGCTAATAATGCATGCTAAGCCCTTATTTGTAAAGTTAAAGCAAAGCAATAAAAGTGCTTGATATTTAGCATTTGATTCTTGGTGGCGTAAGTGCAACAACTCAATTAATAATAGAGGTAGGACTAATCGTGGTGTTGCGGGAAAATAAAAAAGCCCATGAAAATCAGGGGCTTTTTTACAACATTTTGATTATTGCTACATCTGATTGATAATTTCATCCCCGAATTCAGCTGTACCCACTTTTGTAGCGCCTTCCATTTGAGAAGAAAAGTCACCTGTTACGCGCTTAGACAGAATCGCTTTAGCCACGCCAGCCATAATTAAATCGGCCGCTTCTGTCCAGCCCAAATGACGCAACATCATTTCTGCTGACAGAATCAGCGAGCTTGGATTAGCAATGTTTTTGCCAGCAATGTTAGGCGCTGTACCATGCGTTGCTTCAAACATCGCAGTGCTATCACTTAAGTTTGCACCAGGTGCAATACCGATGCCGCCAACTTGTGCAGCAAGTGCATCGCTCATATAGTCGCCGTTTAGGTTTAATGCCGCCACAACGTCATAATCGCTAGGGTGTAACAGAATTTCTTGCAAAAATGCGTCAGCAATACAGTCTTTAATGACAATGCCATTTGGTAATTGGCACCATGGACCGCCTTTAATTTCTACTGCGCCAAACTCTTCTTTTGCTAGTGCATAACCCCAATCTCTAAAACCACCTTCAGTAAATTTCATGATATTACCTTTGTGGGTAATCGTTACTGACTTACGGTTATTGTCGATAGCATACTGAATCGCTTTACGAATCAACCGTTTACTGCCATCAATAGAAACAGGTTTGATGCCAATCGCAGATGAGTCAGGGAAACGAATTTTCTTACGCATACCCATATCGCTTAAAAATTGAATCACTTTTTTTACTTCATCCGAACCAGCTGCCCACTCAATGCCAGCATAAATATCTTCGGTATTTTCTCGGAAAATGACCATGTCTGTTTTTTCAGGATGTTTAACTGGACTTGGCACGCCTGTGAAGTATTGGATAGGACGTAAGCAAACAAATAAGTCAAGCTCTTGACGTAAAGCCACATTCAGTGAGCGAATGCCACCACCAACTGGAGTTGTTAATGGACCTTTAATTGAGATGACATAGTCTTTTAATGCTGCCATTGTTTCAGCAGAGAGCCAAGTGTCTTCATCATAGATTTTGGTTGATTTCTCTCCTGCATAAACTTCCATCCAAGAAATTTTACGCTTTTTGCCGTACGCTTTTTCAATGGCAGCATCAACCACTTTAATCATGGGCGGTGTGATATCGATGCCAATGCCGTCACCTTCAATAAATGCAATAATTGGGGTATCGGGTACAATGAGGTTGTTATTCTCATCAACGGTTATTTTTTCACCCGTAGTTGGGATTTTAATTTTAGATGCCATTACACATTCCTAATTTATGATAATTTTGTTTAATAAGCCTTTTAATGTGGTCTGTCAGTTCAGTCCGCATGAAAAACACCAAACATTAAAAGACTATATTGCAGTTCCGAATGTATATGCAGCTGGACGACTTGATACGGATTCGGAAGGTTTACTCATTTTAACCGATGATGGCGCATTACAACATCGTTTAAGCCACCCAAAATACAAAGAATTAAAAACTTATTGGGCACAAGTTGACGGTATTCCTTCAATGGCAGATTTAAGTCCATTGTTAGCGGGTGTTAATTTAGGTGATTTTGTTACCCAGCCTGCACAGGTTCGCATCATGGCTGAGCCAGAACAGTTGTGGCTCAGAGTGCCGCCAATCAGAGAAAGAAAGGCGATTCCAACCACTTGGCTTGAAATTAAAATAGCAGAAGGTAAAAATCGTCAAGTGCGTAGAATGACGGCAAAAGTAGGCTTTCCAACCTTGCGCCTTATTCGATATGCAATAGGTGACTATACTATTGATAATATTGCATTGGGTAGTTATCAGAGAGTTGATAAATAGGGTGGATAATAAATTGATGTCAGCGTGAAATGTAAACCTTCATATTGCATTAAAGTCCTATCGCAAGCGCTCAGTAATTTGAAGGCTTAATTATGCTAAAATTCGGATGATTAACATTGCTCAACTCCTTAACTTAACTTCTTAATTCAAACTCAATTAAAGCGTCGATAATATGTCTGGTAATACGATAGGAACTTTATTCACATTCACTTCATTTGGTGAATCACATGGCCCAGCAATCGGTGGTATTGTTGATGGTTGTCCGCCAGGTTTGGAGATTTGTGCAGAGGATTTGCAGCTTGATTTAGATCGTCGTAAACCAGGCACTTCACGCCATGTGACACAACGTAAAGAAGATGATTTGGTCGAAATTTTATCGGGTGTATTTGAAGGAAAAACTACGGGTGCGCCGATTGGTTTGCTCATTCGCAACACTGATCAACGTAGTCAAGACTATAGCAAAATCAAAGATACTTTTCGTCCAGGTCACGCAGATTATACCTATAGTCAAAAATATGGTATTCGTGATTACCGGGGCGGGGGGCGTTCTAGCGCGCGTGAGACTGCTGTGCGCGTGGCGGCAGGAGGAATTGCAAAAAAATGGTTGAAACAACGTTTTGGCATTGAGGTTCGTGGCTATATGAGCCAGCTTGGTGCGATTGAAATTCCATTTCAATCTTGGGATCACGTGAATGAGAATCCATTTTTCTCGCCTAATGTTGATGTATTGCCACAACTTGAAAATTATTTAGATACGATAAGAAGTGAGCGCGATTCCGTTGGCGCACGGATCACTATCGTAGCGGATGGGGTGCCTGCTGGATGGGGCGAACCTGTGTTTGATCGTTTGGATGCGGATATTGCGCATGCCATGATGGGGATTAACGCTGTCAAAGGTGTGGAGATTGGAGCAGGTTTTGCTAGCGTTGCGCAACGCGGTACCGTACATTCTGACGAAATGACTTCAACTGGCTTTTTGAGTAATCATGCAGGCGGTGTGTTAGGTGGCATTTCTACAGGGCAAACGATTCAAGTGAATATTGCCCTTAAACCGACCTCCAGTATTCCGCAAGCACGTCGTTCTATTGATAAGGATGGTAATGATGTCACCATGCAAACCACAGGGCGACACGATCCATGTGTGGGTGTGCGTGCTACCCCAATTGCAGAAGCGATGTTGGCATTGGTGTTGATGGACCATGCTTTACGCCATCGTGCACAAAATGCCGACGTAGTTTGTCCGACGCCTAAAATTTAGTCTCTAAACTTAATCGCTACTACCTTTAACCATTGAGTCATAGCCTACATAAAAACCTCTCGCGTTTTTATTTTGTGTATTACTTCTTTGTTGGCGTATTTGTGCCTTATTGGGCACTATATTTACAATCAGAACATTTTTCGCCAGTAGAAATCGGCATTCTGATGTCAATATTTCAGATTAGCCGTATATTCGCGCCTAACTTTTGGGGTTGGCTTGCTGACCATACTGCTAAGCGTACGGTTTGGATTCGGCTCAATACGGTATTAGGCGTACTCGGTTTTATCGCCGTGTTTTGGGCAGAAGGCTTTTGGCCGATGTTAATGGTGATGGGCGCATTAAGTTTGTTTACTAGCTCAACCATGCCGCTTTCAGAGTCTTTGACGCTTGCGCATTTAGCTAACACAAAAGGCCATTACAGTCGCATTAGAATGTGGGGCTCTGTCGGTTTTATTGTTGCCTCTATTTTACTTGGCTATCTCATTGATTGGGCAGGTATTTCTAGTTTGCTATGGGCAATCTTAGTGGTTCAAATTGTTTTGTTTTTGCTCACCTTTACTTTAACCGAGGCCAATGTGGCTCCGCATCATACGGATATCTTTTCAGTCTGGAAGATTTTGCGTCATCCAGCCGTCATCGCCTTATTAATCGGTTGTGCCTTAATGGTCAGCGCGCATGGCGTACTCTATAATTTCTACTCCATTTATTTGGCATCGCATGGTTATAGCAAAGGCATGATAGGGTGGTTGTGGTCGCTAGGTGTTATCTGCGAGATAGTGGTTTTTATGCTGATGCCAGGTATCATGCGCCGCTTTAGTCTCAAAGCGATTATATTGGTTAGCTTGGCATTGGCAGTGCTGCGTTTTGCCATGATAGGACTTGCTGTTGATCATCTGGTTTTATTGTTGCTTGCTCAAACATTACATGCAGCAACCTTTGGCAGCTTCCATGCGGCAACCGTTGAAGTAGTTGCAAAGTTTTTTAATGGACGCCATCAAGCAAAGGGGCAGGCTATTTATAATAGCGTGACTTATGGTATTGGTGGCGCAATCGGTGGCATCGCTGGCGGCTATGCTTTGCAAGGGCTGGGTGGAGAGTTAACCTTTCTATTAGCGGCGATATTCCCATTGATTGGATTTGCTGTGGTAGCATTTGGCATGAAGCTAGCCGAAACGCATGGTGATGCTGGGATGTTTAGTTAATACTCTTGAATAATTGATGAGTCTGGAAATCGCGTGAAAAAAATAAAAATAGCATTATTTTTCATTAGCTTGTGCGCAGTCATGCAAGTATGGGCCGCGATACGCGTCAATGTTGTCGGCTTATTTACGAATAAAGCATTCGTCATGATTAACGGTACTGGCCCTCATAGTTTAGCAGTAGGACAGACAAAAAATGACGTTAAATTACTATCGGCTGATAGCGCCTCAGCTACCTTTTTGATTGAAGGAAAGCGCCAAGTATTAGGCATGGGCCAAGCCGTTTCAGTTGGATCTAGTAGTGCATCCGCAGATGGTGGTGTGAATACACCGGTTAATTTATATGCTGATAGCGCAGGACATTTTTTTGGTAAGCTAACCATTAATGGTGTGTCACTGAAATATCTGGTTGATACGGGTGCAACCAGTGTCGCAATGAATAGTGCTGATGCTCAATTTGCCAAGATTGATTTTGAAAAAGGTGAAAAAATCAGAGTGTCTACGGCAAATGGGATTGCCTCAGCTTATCTAGTCACGTTGAATACCTTAAAAATAGGAACGATTATGTTGCACAATGTAGAGGTCACAGTGACAGAAGGCGGCTCGCCACCTTTTGTATTATTAGGCATGTCGGCTCAAAATCGATTGGAAATGAAACGCCAAGGCAATATTTTGACGATGTCGAAAAAGTATTAATAATAAATTGTTCTTTGAATAATAAAAAACGGGCAATTGCCCGTTTTTTATTATTACTGGATACCAGAATTTCAACATTCATATGACAAACCGTTTTATTTCTTGGTTTTTAATGGCAAGATTAAACCAAATTAAACGATTAAAACTTTAGCTTAAGTGGCTAATAGCTAAGTTCACAAGCGTTAGTACAGTGGCAATAAACAGAAGCGCACCAATAATCCCCGCAATAATGATTTGTTTTGGTTTTATTTTCGCAATATCATTCTCGTAGCCTTTTTGACCTCTAACGCCAATCATGCTCCACAACACCGCTTTAATGACTTGAAACATCGATGCGGACTCTTGCTCTTGCGTTTGGTTTTGCATGGTGCGATTCCTAAAATGATTGAAATATAAGTGATTATTTTACGCGTTTGTCATGCTCAATTAACGCATAGGCAGAGTGGTTGTGAATCGATTCAAAGTTTTCACTTTCAACAATATACGCATCAATTCGTTTTTCCTTATTGAGCGCCGAAGCAACATCACGCACCATATCTTCTACAAATTTAGGATTGTCGTACGCTTTTTCCGTCACATATTTTTCATCTGGACGTTTCAATAAGCCATAAAGCTCACAAGAAGCTTGTTTCTCAACTAACGTAATAATGTCTTCTATCCAAATGAAGTCATTAATTTTCGCCGTAACGGTCACGTGTGAGCGTTGATTATGTGCGCCGTAATCAGATATTTTTTTACTGCATGGGCACAAGCTGGTCACAGGCACTAATACTTTGACTGTGATGCTAAATTGCTCATCTTTGATTTCGCCAATGAACGTCACGTCGTAATCGAGCAAACTATTCACACCTGAAATTGGCGCCGCTTTATTCACAAAGTAAGGGAAGCGCATTTCTACGTAACCAGAGTTTGCTTCAAGGCGATGCACCATTTCTCTAAGTATGGTTTCAAACGATTCAATAGAAATCGCGCGTTCATTTGTGTTGAGAATCTCAACAAAACGCGACATGTGCGTGCCTTTAAAGTTGTGCGGTAAATGTACATACATATCAAACATCGCCACCGTGTTTTGTTCGCCGCCGTGTTTGTCTTTCACCACAACTGGGTGGCGAATGGATTTAATACCCACTTTGTTGATGTCTAAATGACGAACATCAGGCGTGTTTTGGACATCTTCAATGCCTTCTAATTGGTTGTTAGGCAGATTGGGTTGATTCATAACAGAGATTGTTCTCCAAAATTAAGTTTTTTATGTAATGATTGAAATTCTATTGGTATAAGCTTTAGTTTAATTGATTATGTTATTAGCTCAAACCACATTGTTAGTATGGATAAGATTAAAGTGGTTTAAATTTAGCCTCTTTAAATACGCAATAATTTGTTCTTAATTGAACTGGTAATACCTTCAATATCTAGACCACATTGTGCCAGCATAGTTTCATGTACACCGTGCTCGATAAACGTGTCTGGCAATCCTAAGCAAAGCGTTGGCGTTAATAAATTAAGGGCTTGCATCGCTTCCATTACGGCAGAACCAGCGCCACCCATCAAACTATTTTCTTCTACGGTAACAATGAGGTCGTGCGTTTTAGCCATTTCCTCAATGAGCGCCACATCTAATGGTTTAATAAAACGCATATTCACAAGACTTGCGTTGAGGTTAGCCGCGGCTTTAATGCTCGGTGCGACCATGCTTCCAAACGCTAATATAGCCACTTTTTTACCTTCAGTTAGCGAGGTTTTTTGAATGACTTCACCTTTGCCGATCATTAAAGTTTCTAATGTTTTGCTTGTTTCCACGCCTCTACCAGATCCGCGTGGATAACGCACGGCAGCCGGGCCTTGATGCTGATAACCAGTTGATAGCATTTGACGGCACTCATTTTCATCACTAGCCGCCATAATTATCATGTTGGGAATACAGCGCAGATAAGTTAAATCAAAGCTTCCCGCATGAGTAGGGCCATCTGCACCCACTAAACCTGCGCGATCAATCGCGAGTAATATATCTAAATCTTGCAACGCAATATCATGAATGAGTTGATCATATGCGCGTTGCAAAAACGTACTATAAATCGCAATCACCGGTTTTAAGCCATCGCAAGCCATGCCCGCTGCGAAGGTTAGGGCATGTTGTTCTGCAATCCCAACATCGAAATATCGGTCTGGATGCTTAGCCCCAAACGCATTCAAACCACTGCCGTCGCACATCGCAGGCGTAATGGCGACAAGCTTGTTATCGTTATCGGCCATATCAACAAGCCAATCAGAAAATACTTGGGTATAGGTTTTGTTGCTGCTGTTAGGATGCGCGATACCATTGCTACTGTCAAACTTATTGACCCCATGGTATTTGTTTGGGTCGTCTTCTGCAGGCTCAAAACCTTTACCTTTTTTTGTCACAACATGTAAAAACTGCATGCCTTCTAATGCACGAATATTGGTCAGCGTATCCACAAGCGTATCTATATCATGCCCATCAATCGGCCCAATATAGTTAAATCCAAGCTCTTCAAACAGCGTCCCACCTGGCGAAACCATGCCTTTAGCATGTTCTTCTGCACGTTTGGCAAACTCTTTTACGGGCGGAACAATGTCGAGAACACGTTTACCTTTTTTACGCACAGTGTCGTAAAAGCGACCTGATAATAATTTGGCAAGATAGTTATTCAACGCGCCCACGTTTTTAGAAATGCTCATGTCATTATCATTTAAGATAACGAGTAAGTTAGCTTTGGTCTCACCTGCATTATTCAATGCTTCAAATGCCATGCCTGCAGTCATGGCGCCATCACCAATAATGGCAACACTATGGCGATCTAATCCACCGTGTTTGGCGGCAACGGCCATGCCAAGTGCAGCAGAGATAGACGTGCTTGAATGGCCTGTGCCAAACGTGTCATATTCACTTTCTGACTTTCTTGGGAAGCCAGCGATGCCATTCGGTTTGCGCAAGTTTGTCATTTCCTCACGGCGACCTGTCAGAATTTTATGCGGATAAGTTTGATGACCAACATCCCATACCAGCCGATCTTCTGGCGTATTAAACACGTAATGTAAAGCAATTGTTAGTTCGACTACGCCTAAATTTGAAGCCAAATGACCGCCAGTTTTAGATACGCTATCAATCAAAAATAGTCGTAATTCCTCGGCCAAACTTTTTAATTGGTTACGGTCTAGATGACGTAAGTCAGTTGGTGAATTAATCGAAGAAAGTAATGGGGTGGTCATAAATTGGCTTCTGTTAGAAGCTGCGTTGAGTGATAAAGTGAGCCATGTTGCGCAAATAATCGGCTTCTTGCCCATAATTAGATAATGCATCAATCGCATTTTGATGGAGTTCTGCAGCTAACACTTTAGCCTTGCTCAAACCCAATAGCGTGACATAGGTAGATTTATTTGCTTGCGCATCTTTGCCAGCCGTTTTACCTAAGGTTTGCGTATCTGCTTCAGCATCTAAAATATCATCGATCACTTGAAATGCTAAACCAATCGATTTTGAAAAGTGATCAACGGCATTGATTTTATCTGACTTTTCTATGTCATTATTTTCTTGGTCACTGCTGTAAGCGCCCATCAACGTTGCCGCATGAATTAAAGCGCCTGTTTTATGCAAATGCATCACTTCTAATTCTGCTTGCGTGATTAATAAACCTGTATTTTGTAAATCAATGGCTTGACCTCCCGCCATGCCTCTAGAGCCTGTTGCAACTGCCAACAAATGTAACATTTTTATTTTTTGCGAATCTTTAAGATTTGAGTCTTTATGATTTGAGTCAGCAAGGTGCGATTCCTGCGCAATTAATTGAAATGCTAAACTTTGCAAAGCATCACCAACCAATAGCGCGGTGGCATCATCATATTGTTTATGGGTTGAGGGTTTGCCGCGACGTAAATCATCATCGTCCATACAAGGCATATCATCATGCACCAGAGAAAAAGCGTGAATCAACTCAACCGCAGCAGCCGCAGCATCCGTTTTAACAATATCAGCATGACAAAATTCACCAGCTGCATAAGCAAGCAACGCACGTACGCGCTTTCCACCACCTAGTGTGGCGTAGCGCATGGCTTCATGTAAGCGCTGCGGAATAATCGTAGCAGCAGGCAAGTGCTGCGCCAACACGGTTTCAGTTCGCAATTGCCTATCAGCCAGCCATTTTATAAATCCTTGGTTTTCCGTAGTGGATGTTGTTGAGCTTGTCATGCGTTGCTTTATTCTTTTTCTGGATTGAACGAGATCAATTTATTTTCTTCAGAAACAATTCGTACTTGCTGTTCTGCATCAGATAACGATTGTTGGCAAATCTTGAGCAATTCCGCGCCGCGTTTATAGGCGGTTAAAGCTTGCGCAAGCGGTAGATTCTCAGATTCCATTTGATGGACAATGTCCTCTAATTCGGCAATTGCCTCTTCGTAATTAGGCTGTGTTTCGGTGTTCTTTTTTGACATGTAAGCTGACTTGTTTTGCGCCGTTGTTTAGCGTTATGACCAGAGGTATTATTTTAACAAAGATTCTCCGCTCCTTGCGGTTTTCATCTGCATCAATTAACAATGCTCAATAAAAAAGTACGAATATCATCAATCTCTTCTAACGAGACACTGTGTGCTATTGGGTACTCATGCCATGCAACCGCATACTGTTCTGCTTGTAGTGCGGATAATGAAAGACGGCTCGCTTCAATGCTAATCACATCATCCTCAATGCCATGCGCCATAAAGATAGGCGTTTGTTGGTTTTGTTGCGATTTTTGACTAGTAAAAGTCGATTTAAGCGGTAAATAAGTGGATAGCGCAATCACGCCAGCTAACGATTGTTGGTAGCGCAGCGCTGTATATAACGCTACTGCGCCACCTTGCGAGAATCCTGCAATGACAATTTTATTGCTAGGAATACCTTTATCCAATTCATGTTGAATGAGCTGTTCAATCGTTGTTTGCGTTTCAGTAATGCCAGCTGTATCCTCACGGCTACCAACGGTTAAGCCGAACAAATCATACCAAGCACGCATTTCATAGCCATTATTAATAGTTACTTTTCGATAGGGTGCATGCGGCAAAATAAATCTTAGCTTTGGTAAATCCAGCATCTTCACCACAGGTGCAAAATCGTTACCATCTGCTCCTAAACCATGTAGCCAAATGACACTACCAATGGGGTTGGCGGTGCCACAAATTTCGATTGCTTGTTCGTTCATATCATTACTTTCATTGTTGACTACCTCTGGCGTGATGCATAATCCTCTAAGGTCACTAATCAACGCTTGTGAATCAAAATGGTCAATCAAGCTAGTTAATCAAATCGTTGATTCAAACCGTTGATTCAAAGCATGTGAAGGGTGATAGAATAATACGCACTATCACGTTACATGATGTGTAGCGAATATTAATTATTAAAGATGATAACCCTATGGTGCAAACAGGCGCAAATAAACCTTTGATAGCAGGTAAAGAAAGATTACAACATTTAGTGCCATTATCAACACTATCTCCATCTAGTTTAGACGCTTTAGCCGATGTGCTGGTAGTAGAGAAAATCAGTAGAGGCATTAATCCAACAAAAATGCGCGCACATCAAATGGAAGCGCTTTATCTTATATCAGGTGATTTGGGTATACGTTACCAGAGTGGAAAAAAAATAATACTACGTGGCGACACTGCCGCTGCTAACAACCCAATCAATACCGTTCGACTAGGCATTAAAGACACCATTGCCTTAACCCCAATTGAAATTATACGCATTGATTTAGATGTGTTAAACGTAACGCAGACTTGGGATCAGATGATCACGCTGACTAACCGGATGCATGGGCAACTTAAGAAAGTGTTAGGAAGAGTCGCATTACAGCAGAATCTCTGGTGAGAAGTTTGAGGAATTGAGTACTAATTCAATTTGCAAACATCTTAAATGATTACTTTAGCTAGACTTTAACTCCAGTTTTTTATTGATAATGTGATTTTTAGCCTCATTTGTTAATATACTAAAATATGCAACAGAATTTTGGCTTATTTGATTCTATATTTAGACTCTACAGTGTTCAAAGCAACTTTGTTTATGGGAAGTGAAACTGCATCAAAAATATCAATAACGGTACCTACTTTCATTAGATTTTTTGAACCTCCTTCATGAAGTTTCTTTTGGTATCAACTGTAGTAACTGTATGTTTTTTATATTTACATACAACTCAAACTTTACCTAATTCTCTATTAAGTTCCAGTTAACACGCAAACACCAGTGCTCAGAGTACAGCTTACACCCCTAGTTCCAGGAGTTCTTGATGTTGCTGTAACAATGCCTCCGGCAGTCACTGGTGCAGCACTACATGGGCCAGCAACGGCTATCGGTGCGGTGCCTATGCCTGAACCAGTTACGACAATAGTTGAATTTACAAAAGTTTTAACATGGAACATACAAGAATTTTCAGCGGATGTTTTTGTATAGTTGGCATATTGTGGAATCGCAATTGCGGCTAAAAGACCAATAATTGCAACTACAATCATTAATTCGATTAAGGTGAAACCTTTTTGAACATTACTCATGGAGTTCCTTTAGTAATTATTATGTTTGATGCTAATATTTAATTAAATAAAAAGCTCTTTTTAAAAGAGCTTTTTATATTTACATACAACTCAAACTTTGGATAATTCTTTTATTAAGTACCAGTTAGCACACAAACACCATCAGCTACAGTACATGAAACACCTCTGGTACCCGGAGTTCTTGATGCAGCAGTTATTGTGGTTGCAGTAACAGTTGGGACTGCATTGCATGGGCCAGCAACTGCAGTTGGGGCTGTGCCTATACCAGTCTGAGTAACAGCATTAGTTGCATTCATAAAAGCTTTTACATGAATCATACATGCATTCTCTGCAGATGTTTTCGTATAGTTAGCATATTGTGGAATCGCAATTGCTGCCAAAATACCAATAATCGCAACTACGATCATTAGTTCAATCAAGGTAAAACCTTTTTGAATTTGATTCATTTTATTTCCTTTAAGTAAAAGTGGTGTATCAAGTAATGGTTATTTAACCCGTTATTTAATTGGTACCGCTTATAACCGATTAATAACAGTGCTTGCGATGTTGTTAGCAATGGCTGTGCCAAGTCTTATGTTATATTTATAACTAATTGATATTAAATAAAATAAATTTTTATGAATGCGATAAAGAGAGCGCTATTGATAGTTTAAGCAATAAAAAAGCGGGGAAAGACCCCGCTTTTTTGCCTATCGAGTGACAATTATTGTCACTATAATATTGCACCTGTCAAAGATAGTAACTTGTCAAAAATAGACTGTTTACCAAAATTTCCACCATGGTTTTTTCTCAGCCATAGGTTTGGTTTTTGTTGGTGCGCTTGGTATTTCATTTGATTTTATAAGTGTAGCTTTAGAAGTTGCGCTAACTTCCGAGCCCGTTACTTTGAGTTTTCAAGTACCTTTTTCAAGTTCTCTAACGCTGGGGTGTAGGTGTCTTTAACAAACTTCACAGCTGAAGCATCATCTTGACCTTCGGGAATCGGTGGGTTGTTTGGGTAAAAACGATAAAAACGGTGGAAGTATCTTACTGAGCTCTCACCAGCGCCTGGGCCTGGCGTTACTGAAATGTATGGGCTGTAGTTAGCTACTGGGCCACCACTGACAAATTCAAATTTGATTTTCATGTCTGCATCATCAACATCTGCAACGCGCTCTACTAATTTACCGCCATTTTTTAGTGTAAGCGTTCTTAATGCTTCAGCACCTTTTTTCTCGACTGATGTACTTGCAACAGCTGGCATCCATGCTTCTGCTTTACCAAAGTTTTTAACCATCGCCCATACTTTAGCGGGTTCAGCTTTGATAACAATCTTGTCATCAACTTTTTGTGGTGTTGGGCCGTGAGCGGCAGCGCTGACTGAAAATACTGCCATGGCGATGAGTGCTAAAAACTTCTTCATGTATGGTCTCCAAAAATGTTCTAAAAATAATGTTATAAAATAGTTAGTTTAAATTTATCTAAAACTAGATAGCCACTTATTATAAATGACTTCGTTGTTTAAGCCTACGCTAACTACAACGTATTGTGAATGCTAAGGTTGACTTGTTATTTGTTAGCATGTGCTAAAAGTGAGCTTCTTGGGGTTTATAAGAAAATTAACAAACCATAATAGACTGCCACGACCTACCGGTCTCGCAGTGACGTGGAATTGTCTTTGCGAGGAGCGCAGTGACGAAGCAATCCAGAGGCGTTACTTAAAGTGACAAAATGCTATGGACTGCGACGACCTATCGGTCTCGCAGTGACGGCGGAGCAATTTTTGATTTAGCGCTTTGTTAAGTAACTAATGCCTGAGTTATGGTGTGAATGCCCAATACCGTTATTGGTTGAGATACTCGCGATGATAGCACGCTGTCTTTGCGAGGAGCGTAGTAACGAAGCAATCCAGACTCCGTTGCTTGCAGTAAATAAAGTTCAAAATACCATGGATTGCCTATCGGTCTCACAGTGATGGTGTTTTGCGCGGACTAGCGGTTTTTTGCTTGCAATACACCTCTGTCATCTATTCATTCTGCGTGGATTTGGTTATTGTTATTTAGCTGTAATGTTTTGTAGGATAAATTGTCCAAAGGCGCGTGGTTTATCGCCGACAGTGATGGTGTTAATCATTTTATTGGTGGTGGTATCAATCACGCTGACGTTATTTTCGCCCCAGTTGGCAACTAATACGCGGTGATTAATGGCATCGTAACTAATGCCTTCTGGCGTTTCGCCAACGTCAATAGTTGCGATGACTTTTTGACTCACAAGGTCAATAATCGAAACACTTTCGTCTAACGTGTTGGTCACATAAAGCGTTTTGTTATCGGGGCTAGCTACAGCACAATAAGGATGGTCGCCTACGTTGATCACAGTTTGCTCCCAAGACTGAGTGTCGATAATCGATACGGTATTGGCATAAACATTGACGCTGTAAAGCGTATTTCCATCGGCGCTTAGATGGATACCAAACGGATGCTCGCCCACTGCAATGCGGTGTTGAATGCTTAAGTCATTGGTGCTTAGCACTACAATTTCATTCGAGTCACGAGCAGCAACATAAAGGCGCAGATTATCTGGACTAACCGCAATCCCAGCGGGCGCTTGCTCAACCGTTGCTTGATTTAAAATAGCGTAAGTTTTTGGATCAATGGCGAGTACGCGATTGCTATACCAGTCAGCAACATAGAGTATTTTGTCATCGGGTGCCATTGCAATGCCGACTGGGGAGCCTTTGACAGGAATAGCATGAATGACTTTATTTGAGTTGGTGTCAATAACCGAGATATTTTGACTATCTACATTGGTCACAAAAACACGTTGTAAGTTTGCAGAGCCAGCAATGCCAACTGGCGCATTATCGACTGGAATAGTGTGAATGACTTTTTGCTGCTTGATATCAATGACTGAAATGGTGTTATCACCTTGGTTGCTAATGTAAGCGAGCGAATCGGAGGGCTGTGTGCAGGCGCTAAGCAGAGCGCTAAGTAGAAAAAAGATGAATAGTAAACGGCGGTGAAAATGCATGAAGACTCCTTATAATTCATAATATTATAGGTTAAATACAAAGCGCTACTTTCATTCATGCCTAAAGTGTGAAAAAATCATGGTAAATATTATAGGCAGTTAATTATGTTAGATCGTGACGGTTTTCGTCCGAATGTGGGTATTATTTTGTGTAATGCGCAAAATAAAGTGTTTTGGGGTAAGCGAATTAAAGAGCATGCTTGGCAGTTCCCACAGGGTGGCATTGATTATGGAGAGAGTCCAGAAGTGGCGATGTATCGCGAACTGATGGAAGAGGTTGGATTGCGTCCTGAGCATATTGAAATTTTAGGACGCACGCGCGATTGGTTACGTTATGAAGTGCCCAGTCACTGGGTGAAGCGTGAGATTCGCAGTAGTTATCGCGGACAAAAGCAGATTTGGTTTTTATTGCGCTTGGTTGGTCGTGATAGTGATGTGTCGTTAAGAGCGACAGCACATCCCGAGTTTGATGCGTGGCGTTGGAGTGATTATTGGGTACCGTTAGAAGATGTTGTTGAGTTTAAGCGCGAAGTGTATAAGTTGGCACTAAATGAGCTGGCAACTTATTTGCATCATAAACCCAAAGTGATTCGCCAAAAAAGAGCAAAACGACCAGCCGTTGAAAAAGCTGGAACGACAGGTAACTAGGCGAAACTAAACGGTAGTAGCATTCCCCATGACCTCGCCTAGTCGAATAAACTGGGCAGGTTGCCAGTTTAAGTTAAAGCTCAATGCATCTTTCTCAAACAGCATAACAACAGTTGAGCCTAGTAGAAAACGACCCATTTCCTCACCTTGTTTTAAATGGATTTCTTGATCGCTATATTGCCATGTTTGGATTGATTTGCTACGTGGTGGATTAACAATGCCATGCCAAGCTGTTGCCATGCTACCAACAATGGTTGCGCCAACTAATACCATGACAAAAGTGCCATGCGTTTCAGATATGAACTCACAAACCACACGTTCATTGCGCGCAAATAAATTAGGCACGTTTGCAGCCGTTGTTGGGTTAACTGAAAATAAATCACCTGGTACGTAAGCCATGCTGATTAACTTCCCATCGCAAGGCATGTGAATACGGTGATAATCTTTTGGGCTGAGATACAAGCAAGCGAAGTGACCATTTTCAAAGTGTTTTGCTAATGTTACATTGTCGGCAACAAGAGTTAATGTTGAGTAATCGTGGCCTTTTGCTTGAAAAATTTGATTTTTCATAATCGCACCAAATTGACTAATCGCGCCATCCACAGGACAGATAAAATCTGCTTTTGCGACTGGCCTAGCGTTGCTTCTTAACGCGCGTGTAAAAAAGTCATTAAAAGTTTTATAGCTATTAATGTCAGGATTTTCGGCTTCCTGCATATTGACTTGGTAACGCTTAACAAACCACGCAATCACTTTTGGGGTTAGTGAGGGGCATTGTAAGTTTGCTAGTTTTCCAGCAACAATTGTGATGAGTTGCTTAGGTGCAATATATTGTAAAAGGATGGCGAATTTCAATGCGTACTTTCAATCTAAATAATGAATAACGAGTATTTTACTAGAGAGTTGTAAAAAGCTGATTGTAAAAGCAAATAAAAAAGCACAGCAGATAAAGTGCTGTGCTTTTAAGTAGTTAAAAACTAATTAGTTTTTATTTTTATCAACAATTTTATTCGCTGCAATTGAAGGCATCATCGCGCGTAATTTTGCACCTGTGATCTCAATTTGATGAGCTGCATTGTTGCGACGACGTGCAGTCATAGAAGGGTAATTAGTTGCGCCTTCTGCGATAAACATTTTTGCGTACTCACCAGATTGAATGCGTTTAAGAGCATTACGCATGGCTTCGCGTGATTGCTCGTTAATCACTTCTGGGCCAGTTACATATTCACCGTATTCTGCATTGTTTGAGATTGAGTAGTTCATGTCAGCAATGCCGCCTTCGAACATCAAATCAACAATCAATTTTAGTTCGTGTAAGCATTCAAAGTAGGCCATTTCTGGAGCGTAACCTGCTTCAACCAATGTTTCAAAACCCATTTTAACTAACTCAACTGCGCCACCGCATAATACCGCTTGTTCGCCGAATAAGTCGGTTTCTGTTTCATCTTTAAATGTCGTTTCGATAATACCAGTACGACCACCGCCAACACCCATCGCATAAGAAAGCGCTAGGTCTTTTGCTTTACCAGATGTATCTTGGTAAATCGCGATTAAATCAGGGATGCCGCTACCGCGTACGAACTCTGAACGCACAGTATGGCCAGGTGCTTTAGGAGCAATCATAATCACGTCTAAGTCAGCGCGAGGCACCACTTGGTTGTAATGGATTGCAAAGCCATGTGCAAAGGCTAATGTGCCGCCTTTTTTAAGGTTTGGCTCAATGACATCTTTGTAAAGGCTGCTTTGAAATTCGTCAGGTGTTAATATCATCACTACATCAGCTGCTTTAATCGCATCGATTGTTTCCGCTACTTTTAAACCTTCGTTCTCGGCTTTTTTCCAAGAAGTCGAACCTTTACGCAAACCAACAGTTACGTCTACGCCAGAATCTTTAAGGTTTAACGCATGTGCGTGACCTTGTGAACCGTAACCAATAATAGCTACTTTTTTACTTTTAATAATGCTGAGGTCAGCGTCTTTATCGTAATAAACTTTCATTTCTTTTCCTTTAAATGCAATTACTTATTTTGATTGTATAGTATTAATTTTATAGCTTTAAAATTCGGTCGCCGCGTCCAATACCTGACGCGCCTGTTCGTACTGTTTCTAAAATTGCGCTTTTGTCTAAGCTTTCAATAAAGGCGTCTAGCTTATGACCAGAGCCAGTGAGTTCAATGGTGAAGCTACCATCGGTGACATCAATAATACGGCCACGAAAAATGTCACACATGCGCTTCATTTCTTCTCGGTGCGTGTTTGACGCTTTGACTTTAATCAGCATTAATTCACGCTCAATATGTTTGCCGTCGTTTAAATCAAGCACTTTAACGACGTCAATAAGCTTATTCAGCTGCTTGATAATTTGCTCAATAATGGCATCGTTGCCACTTGTCACAATCGTCATGCGAGAAAGTGTTGGGTCTTCTGTGGTCGCAACGGTGAGTGATTCAATGTTGTAACCGCGTGCTGAAAATAAACCTGCCACACGTGATAATGCACCAGGTTCGTTTTCCATTAAGATTGAAATAATATGACGCATTATCCATTCTTCCCTGTAATCATTTCAGACAAACCTTTTCCATTCGGTATCATTGGAAATACGTTTTCAGTTTGGTCAGTAATAAAGTCCATAAATACCATGCGGTCTTTTAATTTGGGACTAAAAGCTTCTTTAAGCGCATCTTCAACATCAGCAGGATCAGTTACACGAATGCCAACATGACCATAAGCTTCGGCTAATTTAATAAAGTCTGGTAAAGCATTCATATAAGATTCTGAATAGCGATTCTCGTAGAAGAACTCTTGCCATTGTCTGACCATGCCCATGTAGCGATTATTTAAAGTAATCACCTTGATTGGCAGGTTGTATTGTTTGCAAGTAGAAAGCTCTTGGATACACATTTGAATGCTGGCTTCGCCCGTGACGCATGCAACTTGAGCCTCTGGGTGCGCTAATTGCACGCCCATGGCATATGGCAAGCCAACGCCCATGGTGCCAAGACCGCCAGAATTAATCCAACGACGTGGTTTGTCGAATGGGTAATATTGCGCCGCCCACATCTGATGTTGACCTACGTCTGAGGTAATAAAGGCTTCGCCTTTAGTCACTTCATACAAAGTTTTAATCACTTGCTGTGGCTTAATCAGTTTGTCATCTAATGCAAAATCTGAATAACGTTTGCCACGCCATGCTTCAATCTGCTTCATCCAATCAGCCAATGCCGCTGTATTTTGAGCAGGCTTCTCTTCTTTAATGAGTGCATTTAAGTCTGTTAATACCGATTTAACATCGCCAACAATAGGCACGTCAATTTTGACGCGTTTTGAGATGGATGACGGATCAATATCAATATGAATAATGGTGCGCGGACGGCTTAAGAAATGCTCAGGGTTGCCAATCACGCGATCATCAAAACGCGCGCCAACAGCAAGTAGCACATCACATTCTTGCATCGCCATATTGGCTTCATACGAGCCGTGCATGCCTAGCATGCCAAGCGATTGTTTATCGGTCGCAGGATAGCCGCCCAAGCCCATTAATGTGCTGGTTGTTGGGAATCCCATTGATTGAATAAATTGCGTTAATTCGGCTGATGCATTGCCCAAAACCACACCACCGCCAGTATAAATCATAGGGCGCTTAGCTTCTGCAAGCAGCTTAAGCGCTTTTTTGATTTGGCCAGCATGCCCTTTGGTAATCGGGTTGTAGGAACGAATCTCAACTTTTTGTGGGTATTCAAAATGACTTAATGTTGCGGTAATGTCTTTTGGAATGTCGACGAGTACAGGACCTGGACGACCAGATGATGCAACATGAAAAGCTTTTTTCATGACGGTTGCAATGTCGTTGATGTCTTTGATTAAAAAGTTGTGTTTTACACAAGGGCGTGTGATGCCAACGGTATCGCATTCTTGGAAAGCATCTTCACCGATGGCATACGTTGGCACTTGGCCGCTGATTACAACCATTGGGATAGAGTCCATGTAAGCCGTAGCAATACCAGTCACAGCATTGGTTGCACCAGGACCAGACGTCACTAGAGCAACTCCAACTTCTCCTGTTGAGCGTGAGTACGCATCCGCTGCATGCAACGCTGCCTGCTCGTGGCGCACTAAAATGTGTTCGAATTTATCTTGTTGATAAATGGCATCGTAAATATTGAGTACAGCTCCACCCGGATAGCCAAAAACATATTTGACGTTTTCCGCATGTAAACACTTAATCAGAATTTCAGCCCCTGTAAATTGGACTTTCTTTTCTTCATGCTGATCGGGGGTAGTGGAATCCTGATTCATAAATCTTATCATTTTGACTGTTTGTACGAACCCTACACAATAACTCTTTGGATTTATTTGGTCAAGAAAAGAGCTTGTAATTGTTTATATTTTATTGTTTGTATCGATGGTTGCTTGACAATGTAAATGATAATCATTATCATTAAGTAACTTCAACTTTTACGCTAAGGAGCTGGTGATGAATAGAGTGCAAGTAATGAGTACGGCAGTATTGCCCAGTAATGAGCTTTATAAGGTTGTTTATGATCAGCATCGAGATACGGTTGTATTAGAGATTGGAGGAACGTCGCTGAAGTTGAACACCTTCAACTTTATGCGTATGAACGAAATGATGCGCAAAGCGGCAGCGCGATTAGCGATGCAAATAGAAATCAGTTTAAAGTAGCGCTTTACTTTATTAATAAGAATCATTATCATTATCATTAAATATTTAAAAGGCTTGTTTATATGATGGAAGCTAGACACTTTGAAACGTTGGTCGGTAGTCAGTTTGATCCTGAGTTGCCAACCGCCAGGGATGTATTGATGGCGATTTCTTGTGTTGCAACACAATATGCATTGAATCCATCGTTACATTTAGCCAAGCTTGCATTGAGCTTAGCCAGCAATCTACAGGCACCAGAATATGCAGAGGCTGACACTGTTGAAGAGGTGGCGCATCGATTAACAGCACAATGGGATAGTGTTGTAGAAGAATATTTAGTGGTGGAGGCTAGTGTGATGCCGCCGCACCAGTTGTTGCAATAATTAATTTGAATGACACTTTTAATTAAAAAGCGAATTAGGAAAACAGTATGTCGAGATTAACAGGACCAAGAGTAAAAATAATGCGAGCATTGGGCGTAGATTTGCCAGGGTTGTCGCGCAAGACAATAGAGAACAGACCTTTTCCTCCAGGGCAGCATGGGAATAAAGCTTCACGTAAAAGACTTTCTGACTATGGAGTTAAGTTGGTAGAAAAGCAAAAGGTACGCTTTAACTACGGACTAACCGAAACGCAAATGCGCCGCATGATTGTGGATGCGCGCAAAGGTAAAGAGCCAACGGGTGAACGTTTGGTGCAGTTGTTAGAACGCCGTTTAGATAATGTCGTTTTCCGTTCTGGTTTTGCACCAACGGTGATTGCGGCAAGACAATTGGTTAATCATGGACACTTATTGCTCAATGGACAAAAAGTGAATATTGCTTCGATTCGAGTGAAAATTGGCGATGAAATAACAATTAAGACTAAAAGTAAGCAGATTCCAATTGTGCAAGAAGCGTTAAAGCAGCCTTCGTTAGATAGACCAGAGTGGTTAATTTGGGACGAAAGCGCACAAAAATCAACAGTTGCGCATTATCCAGGTGTTGAAGATGCGCCGTTCCCAGTTGATTTGCAATTGGTAGTAGAGTTTTACGCTAACCGCGTTTAAACGCTAGCTTAAGGCAATAAGTACAAACAGTACGATTAATAACTAGCGAAAGCTAAAAAGAATTTGAGATGGCCCTAACCCATTTCAGATGTAGTAAGTACATAGTGATATGTATCTCCTTAGATCGTGAACGATCTTGTGGGCGCATTCGATGCTGAATCGATGTAAGGCGTCCACTTTTTTAAAAGGTTAGAGAAGTGAAAGATTAAATTAATGGAAGCTGAGCACAAAACTGAAAGTGACAATGCACTTAGCCTTAGCCAGCAGACACGAGCGAACAGCATGCCTATTAAAAAATTAGAGACTGAAAAACTATTTGGCGAGGCGAACGAAATATTAATTATGCATGCAGGTGAACATTATATGTTGACCATCACTAAGCAAAAAAAATTAATCCTAACAAAAGCGAAGCAGTGCTTTTGATAACAGTATTTGAACTAGATTTTAAAGATAAAGCCATGAATCCAAAAAATACACATAAGCGTTTTATGCTGAATAAAAATCAGAGTGGACAAATTGACTATTGCGAAGAATGCAATGTGGTGGAGTTGGAGGTTGGGCCAGTCAGTTTGCGACTGCATGAACAAGATTTGGAATTGTTCAGCGAGCTGGTGCAAGATGCGGAATCGAGATTGCGTTATTACAAAACAGAAAAAGCAAAATTTGAAACACAGATGGTTAAAGTAGGGGGTATCCATTGAGCGCAAGCTTATTATTAAAACATCCAGCAGGTTTTATCCCGCTTAAAGTCAGCAAGCATCATGCAGAGTGGGATGATTATGGGTTAAATAGGCAACATTTAAAAGACAAACCAACGGATGGTTTGTCTTTTGGCTTGTTGCCGTTAACGTCAGCTAAGCCTGACTCGGTTGAGCCAATTGGCTATAAAAAGCCGATTGGATTAGCGTTGGTAATATTAGCGCATGTTGGCTTGTTTTATCTACTGATGAACCTTAATCCTATGCCGCTAGTGATACAAGAGCCAGCAACGCCGATAACCGTCAGTATTATTGCACCACCTTCGCCAGAGCCAGTGCCAGAGCCTGAAATTGTGCCGATTATTAAGCCAGTCAAAGTGGCTAAAAAAGTGGTTGTTAAGCCTAAAAAAGTCATTCAAAAAATTGTGCCAGTTGAACAGCCAAACCAGACGATGGTGGAAGCTACAGCCGAGCCAGTGGTGGAGGAGCCGCAAGATAAAGCAGAGGAGGCGGCGCTAGTGGTCGAACAAAAGGCAACTGCAAAATCAGCACCCGTGGAAGAAGTAATTGAACAACCTAAATTTGGGGTGGCGTATTTGAATAACCCAGCACCAAGCTACCCAAGACTTTCTCGCAGGATGGGAGAAGAAGGCCGTGTATTGCTTAAAGTGCTTGTTTCTGCAGAAGGTGCGGCTAATTCGGTCACTATTGAAAAAAGTAGTGGATCTGAACGTTTAGATCAATCGGCATTAGAGGCAGTAAAGCGTTGGCGTTTTGTTCCAGCACGTAAAGGAAGCCAAGCGTTGAGTGCTTATGTAATAGTGCCGATTAATTTTTCGCTTGATAGTTAGGGTAATTAATGCACCAGCAACTGATTAACAGTTGAAGTGATGAAAATAATTTTATAAAAATTTATTGATAGGAAATAAGATGGAAATGATTCAACAATTCGAAATGCTTAATTTTATTGCACAGGGTGGAGTGGTCTCTGTTTTAGTGGCGATAATGTTATTCCTAATGTCAGTTTTTAGCTGGTACTACATTGTGACTAAGGCCTATCAGGGCTATAAAGCCAAAGTAAGTATTAAGCGTTATTTGGCTAATTTTTGGGCTAAGCCAACATTACAAGCAGCATTGCAAATGCCAGAAACAAAAGCGCCAGCTTATCGTTTGGTTATTACTGCCGTTGAATCGGCGCAACATCATCAGCAACATGCAAGTAAAAATTTGGCTGCATCTTGCAGTCAAGATGAGTTTATCGCACGTAATTTACGTCGTGCGCTTTCACAAGAGCAAGCGAATATGGAATCGGGTTTATCGCTGTTAGCAACGGTTGGTAGTATTGCGCCGTTTGTTGGATTGTTTGGCACGGTATGGGGTATCTATCATGCATTAGTAGCAATTGGCACCAGTGGGCAGGCGTCTATTGATAAAGTGGCTGGTCCAGTTGGCGAGGCGCTAATCATGACAGCGATTGGTCTTGCCGTAGCGATTCCAGCAGTATTAGCATATAACGCTTATGTCAAAGCAAACCGCAACATCATGGCAGAGCTTGAGCATTTCTCGCAAGATTTGCATACGTTGTTGACGACAGGTGCGCCATTGGTTATTAAAAAGCCAGTAACCATGCGCAATAATGTCGCTGATATTAGCCGCGAAAATATGAAGACAGATGCTGGAGTATCAGCATGATAGGCAATAACCAATTCAGCGCCGGTGAACATACGCAACCAATGAGTGAAATTAATACTACGCCATTGGTTGATGTGATGTTGGTGTTACTGGTTATTTTTATCATTACCGCGCCATTATTAACGCATGCCGTGAAAATTGATTTGCCGCAAGCAACCAGCCAGCCAATTGAAGATAAGCCTGAAATTATGAGTATTGCCATCAATGAAGCTGGGCAACTATTTTGGAATGATGTACCGCTAGTGCAAGATGAGTTAAAACAAAAGTTATTACAAATTGCCGATGTCAAGCCGCAGCCAGAGCTACAAATTCGTGCAGATAAAGCGACGCGTTATCAAATATTAGCTGAAGTGATGGCAGAAGCACAAAACGCTGGTGTCACAAAATTAGGTTTTGTCAGTGAACCAAAAGCGGGTAAGTAATCGGTATGGGTTCAATTAAAACATGGGCATGGGTGCATAAATGGTCTAGCCTCGTATGTACTGTCTTTATGCTGCTGTTATGTTTGACAGGTTTACCATTAATTTTTAGCCATGAAATTGGCCATTTATTAGGCGATGAAGTTGAGCCGCCGACAATGGCAGTAGACACGCCACTTGCCAGTATGGATGCGGTGATTGCTAGCGCAAAGTCACGTTATCCAAATGATGTGGTTCAGTATGTGTTTAAAGAGCCTGACGAATCGACATTTTGGTTTGTTAGCATGGGAAAAACACCACTGGATGAAGACAACAAGTTCTTAATGATTGATTCAAGAACGGCAAAAATATTAGATGAACCAAAGTTTGATGAAGGCTTTATGCACATCATGCTGAGACTGCATGTTGATTTATTTGCAGGTTTGCCTGGCATGTTGTTTTTAGGCTTGATGGGTTTTTTGATGGTGATTGCTGTCGTATCAGGCGCTGTTTTATATGCGCCTTTTATGCGGCGAATAGCCTTTGGCGAAATCCGTAAAAACCGTACCGCTAAATTAAAGCGCTTAGATACCCATAATTTTTTAGGTGTTGTGACTCTAGTTTGGGTTTTTGTTGTTGGATTGACTGGGGTTGTGAATGCATGGTCTGAGCTGGTGGTAAATTATTGGCAGGCTGACCAAATGGCCGAAATGGTTGCACCTTACAAAGATTTGCCGCCGCCAACACGTTTTGCGTCTATTCAGGCGGGGATTGATGTCGCTAAAAAGCTAGAGCCTGACTTGAATTTAGCTTTTATCGCCTTCCCAGGCACTGCCTTTTCTAGCCAGCATCATTACGGTATTTTTATGAATGGCAACTCGCCATTAACGGCACGCTTATATAAGCCTGTCTTAATTGATGCGCAGACGGCAGAACTTACCGATAGCAGAGAAATTCCATGGTATATGACTGCGTTTCTCATTTCCCAACCACTACACTTTGGTGATTATGGTGGTATGACACTCAAAATTATTTGGGCAATCTTAGATTTATTAACGATTATTGTTTTATGGACTGGGCTCATGCTTTGGTGGAAAAAACGTAATCAGTATGTCCCTGATATCGAAACAAGAGTCAGTTTAAGTGAGGCTTACTAATTTATGGTGACACATCTATTTATGCAAAACAGAAATTTAAAGCAGATTTTTAAATGGCCAATGGCGCTTGGTGTACTCACGCTATTTGGTTTAATCATCGCACTATTAGAAGATGGTGTATTAGAGAGCGTCTCTCTACTTGCGCTATCCATACCAATCATCGTGATCATTTATTTTTATTATCGAGATTAACATTTAACCATTATATGTAGCCAGCAACCGTATTCACTTACCTGTAGCCAGCCAAGGAGTTTTTAAACACAGGGGAGTAATATGCAATCTACTTATAGAGGGCGCCAGCGAGCGCTTGTTTCGGCGTTATTGTTAGCGCTACCACTTGTTGCAATAAGCGCTGAAGATGTTGAAGTCATGGCAGAGGTGCAGGCAAAGGCTGAAAACATTGAAGGGGAAATACCTTCAGAACAGACCGAGTCTTACACTATCAGAAATACCGCAACTGCAACAAGATTAAATGCCAGTATTAAAGAAACGCCACAATCTATTTCTGTCATCACTCGGCAACAGCTTGATGATTTCCGTGTATTAACGGTTAATGACGCACTGGCTTATACCACTGGTATTAAAGTAGAGGCCTTTGAGACAGACCGTACCGAATACACAGCACGTGGCTTTAAGATTACTAATTTTCAAATAGATGGCATTAGTACACCTATCACCTACGGTACGAACTATGGCGATTTAGATTTAGCGATTTATGACCGCATAGAAATCTTGCGCGGCGCGAATGGCTTATTGACAGCAACAGGCAACCCATCTGCTACCATCAACTTTATTCGCAAACGCCCCACAAAAGCTTTTCAAGCAAAAGTCGATGTTTCGGCAGGGTCTTGGGACAATCGCCGCATAGATGCGGATGTTTCTAGCGCATTAAATGCAGATGGTAGCGTGCGTGGACGTTTAGTTGCCGCACACCAAGATAAAAATTCCTATATTGACCGCTACAGTACAGAGCGAAATGTATTGTACGGCGTGGTTGAGGCTGATTTAGGCGAGAGTACTAACATCGCCCTTGGCCATACCTATCATCAAAATGACTCTAGTGGTAACAATTGGGGTAGCTTGCCACTGCTCTATGCAGATGGTAGTAAGCGTGATTACAAGCGCTCAGACTCTACAGCGCCAGACTGGACTTATTGGAATGTGGACACCAACATTACTTTTGCTGAGCTCACCCATTATTTTGATAATGACTGGAAAGTAAAAGGGCAGTTAACACACAAAACTACAGACTCTAAAGCACGTCTGCATTATATTTACGG
Source organism: Methylophilaceae bacterium (assembly GCA_041612255.1). Lineage (GTDB taxonomy): Bacteria > Pseudomonadota > Gammaproteobacteria > Burkholderiales > Methylophilaceae. The sequence goes on from JBFJJN010000001.1 coordinate 273,917, forward strand.
TAACGAAGATCGCGCCACTGGGCTTGGATTGTTTAGTTACCCAGGCATGTACGACACTACAACCGAAGATAATGTCGCTGATATTTATATAAATGGTCCTTTTAAATTAGCGGGACGTCAACATGAGTTGGTAGTTGGCGCCACGTTCAGTAAGGCGGATGTTAAAGATTACGGTCGAAATGGTCCAATTGGAGTACCTTTAACTAGCTTTGAAAGTGCCGCCGATTTTCCACTTCCAACTTATGGTGCTGAGAGTAAAAATGCTGACTTTACAACAGAGACGACTAATTTTTATGCGGCCGCTAAGCTGAATCCAACGGATGCGCTGAAAGTGACGATTGGCGGTAGTTTGCTCAGTTATGATTTAGAAGGTGTTAGTTATGGTATACCACAAGAAGCTGACGAGAGTAACAAGCTTACGCCTTACATCGGTGCTGTGTATGATTTAACAGACAGACACGCATTGTATGCAAGCTACACTGGCATTTATAAGCCACAAGTGGAAACAGATGCGAGCAACCAACCATTAGCGCCATTAAAAGGTAAGAATATTGAGGCTGGCATTAAAAGTGATTGGTTTAACAAGCAGTTAAATAGCTCTTTTGCTGTATTTAGAACAGACCAAGAAAATGTTGCCCAACAAGTTGGTATGGTTGGTGTGAGAGCAATTTATGACGGCATTCAAGCAATCAGCAAAGGTTATGAATTTGATGTTTCGGGTGAGGTAACCGATCGATTAAATATCAATGCTGGATATACCCGCTTGATGAGTGTGAAAAACGATCAAGGTGATAATGTCAATTCATTTACACCTAGACATTTAGCTCACTTAACGGGTGTATATAAAGTGCCGCAAATTGAAAACCTAAAAGTGGGGGCAAGCCTAAACTGGCAGAGTGATACGCACGTTGACATCGCTGTACCTGGTTTAGCTGCGCCCGTGCGCTATGAGCAAGGTAGTTATGCCACATTAAACCTGATGGCTAACTATAAAATTGATGACCACTGGAGTGCGGCGGTTAATTTATATAACGTCACGAATAAAAAATACCTAGCCAGCATGATCTATGCGGGTTCTGGAACGAGTTACTACGCAGCGCCGATGAATGGCTTAGCCACACTCACTTGGAAATATTAAGTAAAAAGTGCGTATTTACAACAATTTTGCATAAAAACACAATGCGCACTTTACACAACAAATGATAACCATTATCATTTCTATTTACAAATTAATAATAACTTAAATAGCCAACGAGTTTTACTCCTGTAGCCAAAAGTACATTACAAAAAAGGGAGTTTTATCGTGGGTCAGTTTAAGAAAAAGTCATCGTATTTGGCGGTGATGTTGTTGGCGCAAAGCTATGCAGTAATAGCGGAAGAAGTTAAGCCTGAAGCAACGCCAGATACTAAAGTGGTTGAGCAATTGCAAGAAGTGGCAGTAAAAGCCACAAAAGAAGTGCAAAGTGACGGTTATCAAGCAACTAAAACGCGCGTGGGTAAAGTATTGCAAGACCCGCATGATGTGCCACAAGCGATCACTACGGTGACACGCGAGTTAATGCATGATCAGCAGGTAGGCTCATTGCGAGAAGCGTTGCGAAATGTTTCAGGGTTAACGTTTAACTCCGCAGAAGGTGGCCGTGCTGGTGATAATTTTATGTTGCGAGGATTTTACACTTTTGGTGATATCTATCTTGATGGCATTCGTGATACTGCTCAATACAACCGCGAAACGTTTAATCTAGAACAAGTCGATGTGTTGCGTGGTTCTGCTGCGATGTTATTCGGTCGTGGACAGGCTGGTGGTGTCATTAATCAAGTGACTAAAATGGCTGAGCTTCATGATGAAAATACAGTCACGGGTAGTTTAGGTGAGTATGATTATCATCAGTTTACAGGTGATTTTAATAAACAGCTGACAGATACCGCTGCTATTCGTGTGAATGTGATGAATCGACATGATGAAACTTATCGTAAAAATCCGACAACTGGCGATCATCCTGAGTTTGATCGACAAGGTGTTGCTATTAGTTTTGGTGCTGGTATCGGGACAGAAAATGAATTTTTCCTCAATCACGTCTATACACAAACGCGCGATGTGCCTGATTTTGGTGTTCGATTTGAAAACACTAGACCAGTGAATGATGGTAGCAATGGCCGTACAGATAAAACTTTTTGGGGTGGCAACGATAACTTTGATGATAGTGATACACGCGTAACAACAGGTATCTTTACACATCAATTTTCGGAAGATACTCAACTAAGAACACAGCTGCGTCATGCTGAGTATAAACGTGGCTATTGGGCAAAAACGCCAAGAAATGATTTGCCAGTTGAAAATAATACTGTTGGCGGTAATGTAACGCGTAAGATGCATTATGAGACGCTTAATTTACAGTCTGACTTTAGTACTAAGTTGAACATTGCTGATATGAAGCACGAAGTATTAGCGGGTGTTGAGTATTTAAAAGAGGATTCCTATCGTAAGGGATTGCAAGCCTTTGTTAGCCCATCGGGAAAGCTAACCTACAATCGTCATGATGCTTCAATTGCAGGTAACGCGGTTTCATTTGAAGCAGATAACTACGCAGTTTATGTGCAAGATACAATCGAGTTTCTGCCTAAATGGGACTTATTGCTAGGGATGAGACGTGATGAAATGCGAGCAGATTATGCAAGTGAGACATCACCAAAGCTAAGTTATGGTGAAAATAGTTATCGTAGCGGCTTGTCCTATCACTACACGCCAGATACCCATTTTTATGCTAGCTGGAGTGATTCATTTAGTCCTACCGCTGATTTGTATCAGTTAACTGTTGTTCCGCAACCGCCAGAGCGTAGTAAAACGTTAGAGTTGGGTGCAAAATGGTTATTTATGGATGGTGATTTAAGCTTTAGAACAGCTGTTTATAGTGCTACCAAAGATTGGGAGCGTAATACCGATTTGGAATCAACAGCATCAATATTAACCAGAAAGCGTCGTACCAATGGCGTTGAGTTTGAATTAGCCGGTAATATTACTGATGACTGGGAAGTGTTTGCAGGCGTAGCTTTAATGGATGCTAAAATTTTAGAGGTTGCAGAAAATGTGAATGCTACCACTGGCGCGATAACAGTAGCGGATGCGAGATATAAAGGACAACGCGCTCGCAATACACCAGTTGCTACATTTAATTTGTGGACAACATATAAGCTGACCAGTGCATGGAAAATTGGTGGTGGTGTTGAAGCTAAAGGCGAGCGTTATGCTTATGTTCCTTCACGAGCAGTTGCTGGAGAGTTTGCTACAGGCAGCTTCAAACCAAATGCAGCACCTGGCTACGCACGTGTTGATGCTATGTTAGCCTATGAACAACCTAAATGGGCAGTGCGTTTAAACGTAAAGAATTTGCTGGATAAAGAGCATTATGATGGTGTTTATGAGAATGGTGGATTAGTGTTGCCAGGCAATCGTAGACAAGCGATTGTGACCACAGAATATAAGTTTTAATTAAACACAATTTCGCAAAACATCGGCAAGTTTTTTTGCCGATGTTATTTTTTTTATAAAGGTGATGAATGTTACTGCATGTACCCAATGTATTAACCCCTGATGAGTTGAAGAGTTTACGTCAATTAATGGCACAGGCGGAATGGACTGATGGCAAGGTTACGGCAGGAACACAATCAGCGCAGGTGAAGCGGAATATACAGCTGCCTGAAACTTCCGCAGATGCGGAAGCAGCAAGGTTGATTGTATTAAAAGCACTCAATCGCAATGCGTTGTTCTTTTCAGCCGCATTACCAAAGAAAATTTACCCACCATTATTTAATCAATATCGTGAAGGCATGGATTTTGGCGCGCATGTGGATAATGCGGTGCGTACACACGCAATCTCTGGCGTCAATGTGCGAACGGATATTTCTTGCACTTTGTTTATTGCTGATCCTGATGAGTATGAAGGTGGAGAATTAGTTGTAGAAGACACTTACGGTCACCAAATGGTTAAGTTGCCAGCGGGTGATATGGTGTTATACCCAGGTACCAGTTTGCATCATGTGCGACCAGTAACCAAAGGCGCCCGATTGGCGAGCTTTTTTTGGATACAAAGCATGGTACGAGAAGATAATCAAAGAACGTTGTTATTTGATATGGATGCGGCGATTGTGACGTTGCGACAACAAGTTGGCGATAATCATCCAGCCGTGGTGCGGTTAACGGGTAATTATCATAATCTTATCCGCATGTGGGCGGATACTTAACAGTTAGAAAAAGGAAGAAATATGCGATTATTATTTATATTGTTAGCGGCGTTTTCGAGTCATGCGTTTGCTTCAGCGGATTGTGCTGAACATCCAAAAGAAGAGTGGGCTTCAGAAGATACCTTGAAACAAGCACTAACTGATGAAGGTTATACCATTAAGAAATTTAAAGTGGATGGTAACTGCTATGAAATGTATGGTCGGAACAAAGACGGCAAAAAAGTTGAAATTTATTTCGATACAAAAACATTAGCTATTGTTAAAGCTGAAGGGCTTAAAGAGTAAGTTAATCGAGTAGATTATCCACTTAAGCAAGCCTGAAAGAAAAATGATGTGGAGTTTATTTGTTCGATTAACGCATTGGGTTGTTGCCCTTTGCGTCTTAATCAATTTTTTTAATGAGTCTGGGTATGCCCATCGAGTAATTGGTTATGTGTGCTTAGGCATCGTTGGGTTACGCATTTTATATGGCTTACGTAAAAACGCACAAAAGAGCGCACAGTTTTACCAACCGCGACTATCTTCAATCAAACAACATATTGCAGAAATAAAATCTGGTTTCGTTACACCTCATCAAGGGCACAACCCGCTCGGCATGTTAGCGGTTTATTTGATTTGGTTATTGATTGCTTTGCTTGCGCTTACTGGTTGGATTAGTCGAACCGATGCTTATTGGGGAGAAGATGAACCTGTTATTTTCCATGAAATATTGTCTTATCTATTGCAATGTGTCGTCGTGCTACATGTATTAGCGGTTGTTGTGATGTCTAAATTACAGAAAAAAAATCTAATTAAAGCGATGATTGTAAAATCAACAAATCCAAAATAACGCTTTACTCATCTAAATGCGGTGCAACTTTCATCACTTCTTCAATCGTTGTTAAGCCTGCCGCCACTTTTTCTAAACCATTCAGCATCAGTGGTTGCATGCCTTCTTCATAAGCCAGTTTTTTAATGTCAGCCAAGTCAGTATTTGGCGTAATCAATTTACGTAATTTAGGTGTAATGGTGAGCATTTCATAAATGCCGCTACGACCTCTGTAGCCAGTATTGCGGCATTCCATACAACCGACTGCTTTCATTGCGCCTGCCGGTTTGGTCGCTTTAAATGGGCGCGTGATTGCAGACCATTCTGCATCCGATATTTCAGTTGGCACTTTACAAGCAGGGCATAAAGTACGTACCAAACGCTGCCCCATGATGCCTAAAACGGTAGAGTGAATAAGATAAGAAGGAATCCCTAAATCTAACAAGCGCGTGACTGCAGATGGCGCATCATTGGTGTGTAATGTAGATAACACTAAATGGCCAGTTAAAGCGGCTTGAATCGCCATATCAGCTGTTTCAATATCTCGAATCTCACCCACCATGATAATGTCTGGATCTTGACGCATTAAGGTGCGAATGCCCTGGGCAAAGCTCAAGCCAATATTAGTCGTCACTTGCATTTGATTAAACGCAGGCTCAATCATCTCAATCGGATCTTCTACCGTACTGACATTCACTTCAGGCGTAGCCAGTTGTTTGAGTGTCGAATAAAGCGTCGTCGTTTTACCAGAGCCCGTTGGACCTGTGACTAAAATAATGCCGTTAGGATGTTTAGTCCATTCCTCCCATAAAGCCGCTTGTTTTTTAGAGAACCCTAATTTCACGAAGTCTTGCAAAATAACATCTGGTGTAAAAACACGCATCACTAGTTTTTCACCAAAGGCTGTTGGCATGGTAGATAAACGCAATTCAATTTCATGACCGTCAGTATTAATGGTTTTAATACGACCATCTTGCGGACGACGCTTTTCCACCATATCCATACGACCCAATAGCTTAATTCTACTGGTAATCGCGTTCATGATATTGGACGGCAACTGATACACTTGATGTAAAACGCCATCAATTCTGAAACGCATAATCCCCTTGCCACGACGCGGTTCTAAGTGAATATCGCTGGCACGTTGCTCAAATGCATATTTGAATAACCAATCGACGATATTCACCACATGTTGCTCATTGGCATCTAAGTTTTTATCTTTGCCTAATTCAACCAGTTGTTCAAAGTTTTGAACGCCAACAATTTGCCCTGCCTTAGATAAGTTGGCTTGGTTAATAGAGGAGGCTAAATTATAGATTTCTGGCAGGTAACGATTAATCTCGAGTGGGTTGGCTACCACCAGTTGAATCTTCATGCCTAAAATACGCTGTAATTCAGGCACCCATTCAGTATGGTATGGGTCAGCCGTGGCAACTACCGCCTCATCCCCAACAATAGAAATAGGCATGATTTTTAAGCGTTGTGCATAGGCCTTTGAAACCATTTGCGAAGCAGAGCTAAAATCGAGTTTCAATGGGTCGATATGATAAAACTCATGGCCAGATTCTGTTGCCAACCAACGTGATAAAAAGTCTGCATTCATCGCTTTGCCGCTAATCAAATCTGACCACTTCTGCTCAGCAATGATAATAATTGGGTGCAAATTAGAGCTATCTAATTTTCGGTCTTTATACAGTGTTTCAGCTTGTTCTTTACTCACCTTGCCTGCATTCACCAGCATGCGTAAAAACTCGCCTAAGCTCAGCTGATTTTTATTATCTGAATAATTGGTTTTTACCATAAGTGGGTGCAGCCTAACTGAAAGGGTGTAATCAATGACATGATCACAATCCTATTGGATTCTCATTGACAAATCAATGGCTTGTATATTTTTTGTTAATGCACCGATGGAAATGCGGTCTACGCCTGTTTCTGCAATTTGGCGAACCGTGTCGAGATTAACATTGCCAGAGGCTTCTAATAACGCTGTACCATTGCTGATTGCAACCGCAGTGCGCATATCCTCTAAGCTAAAGTCGTCAAGCAATATGCTGGTTGCCCCAGCGGCTAATGCTTCGTTTAACTCAGTTAAGCTTTCCACTTCAATTTGAATGCTGGCTTCTGTATTTAAAGCAAATGCTTGTTGTAAAGAAGCGGCAATACTGCCAGCAGCAGCGATGTGATTCTCTTTAATTAAAATGCCATCATACAAAGCAATGCGTTGATTAAAACCACCACCAACCGTCACCGCATATTTTTGCGCTAAACGTAAGCCAGGCAAGGTTTTTCTAGTATCTAATATTTGCGCTTTTGTACCTTTAACCAACTGAACATATTGATGCGTGTGCGTAGCAACAGCAGATAGTGTTTGCAGAAAATTCAGTGCGCAACGCTCGGCACTTAACAACGCTCGTGCATCGCCTTTAATCTCACACAGTAACTGATTGGGAGTAACTGGCTGACCTTCTTCAACTTGCCAATCAATTTGAATGTTTTTATCCAATTGCGTAAAGCAAGCATTCACCCAATCTATGCCACAGATAATCGCTTTTTCACGCGAAATAATCGTGGCACTAGTCTTAATTTCTGGCACCAGCGATGCGGTTAAATCGCCTGAACCAATGTCCTCAGTTAAGGCATGTTGAACCAATGTGTTTACTAGCGCACTAAAGGATTGGCTGCCGCGAGGATAAAATTTTGTCATTAGAGATACATTCATATTTGCATTATAATGCAGCTAATAAAAACTAGGTCTTTACCTCATGAAACTGTTATACACACCGAATAGCCCTTATGCACGTAAAGTGCGCATTGTTGCGATTGAAAAACACATTGATCTGCAACTGCAAGAAGTGGTGCTGGGCGACCCAGATTCGCCATTAATGCAATATAATCCATTGGGCAAAGTGCCGACCATTGTCTTAGACGATGAAACGGCTTTATATGATTCTCGCGTGATTGTTGAGTATCTTTCCGCCCGAACACCAGTCAATCACTTATTGCCAAGTGAGCATAAGCTGAAAATTGAAGTATTACGTTGGGAAGCGCTTGCAGACGGTGTTTGCGATGCGGCAGTTGCCATTGTTATAGAACAACGGAAGTCTGAAGAGACGCAGTCAGAAGCGTTATTGAAAAAACAATTGTTAAAAGTAGAAAGCGGTTTGGCTGCTTTAAATAACGATTTGAGCAAAAAGAAATGGTGCGTTAACGAGACTTTTAGTTTGGCGGATATTGCAGTTGGTTGTCTGTTAGGTTTTATCGATTTACGGTTAAAACAATTAAATTGGCAGGATCAATATCCAAACTTAGCAAAGCACTTTACGATTCTTAGCAAGCGACCTAGTTTTAAAGAAACCGCGCCAATTCCTAATTAATTTGCCGCTCATTATTCTGGCGAGGTGTGTGAAAACTAAACCGCGCCAGTAATAATGCCACCGCCTAAGCACACATTGCTTTCATAAACTACAGCTGATTGGCCAGGTGTAATTGCCCATTGTTTTTGACCAAAGCGAATGTCCACTTCTTCTGTATTAATCGCATCAATTTCACACGGTGCATCAGGTTGGCGGTAACGGGTTTTTGCTGCATACACCCAATTGGTTTCAGGTTCTTCACCACTTATCCAATGTAACTGACCGGCTTTTAAACCATCATTTAAGAGTAATGGATGATCATGACCTTGTACGACGATGAGGTCATTTGTCGCCATGTCTTTTGCAGCGACAAACCACGGTTCGCCATTGCTATCGCGGCTACCGCCGATTTTCAAACCTTGGCGTTGACCTAATGTGTAATACATCAAACCATCATGCTGACCAACGGTTTTACCGTCAGGCGTTTTAATATCACCTGGTTTTTTAGGTAAATAACGTTGTAAAAACTCTTGAAAAGGGCGTTCACCAATAAAGCAAATACCAGTCGAATCTTTTTTCTCAGCATTGGCTAAACCAATTTCGCGCGCCATTTCACGCACTTCACGTTTTAAATATTTGCCTAATGGAAATAAAGTTTTACTTAATTGCGCCTGGTTTAATCGATGTAAAAAATAGCTTTGATCTTTACTGCCATCGTCCGCTTTTAACAATTGGTAGTGACCTGCGTGTAGTGGATTTTCACGTACTTGCGCATAGTGACCCGTGGCAATTAAATCCGCGCCCATTTCCATGGCGTGGTCTAAAAATGCTTTAAACTTAATTTCTGCATTACAAAGAATATCTGGGTTTGGCGTGCGGCCAGCTTCATATTCGGATAAAAAGTTAGCAAACACGCGGTCTTTGTATTCTTTACTAAAGTTAACCGCTTCAATCTCAATATCAAGCTTATCGGCGACGGCAACCGCATCAATTAAATCTTGTTTGCTAGAACAATATTCATCATCGTCATCATCTTCCCAGTTTTTCATGAAAAGACCAGTAACCTCATAACCTTGTTGCTTTAGTAACATGGCGGTAACGGATGAATCAACGCCGCCAGATAAACCGACGACTACTTTTCTACTACTCATATTGGGCGCTCATAAATTAAATGACTTTAGATTGAATAACTGTAAATTTAATAACTTTATAAATGGGTGATGGCTGCTAATGGATATTGCTTGCCTGCAAGATAGTCTTCAAAACAAGTGAGCACTTGGTCGCTTCGCATTAAGTGTTGTTGTTGACGAATATCATCAATACTCATCCAAACCGCTCTAATAATGCCATCGTCTAACACTTGATCAGGATAATGTTTGCCGACTGAACCAATAAAAGCAAACCGTAGATAGGTCGTTTCATTGTGCTCATGTCTCCAATGATAGATACCAAGCAATGCTTCTGGCGTAAAATCATAAGCAGTTTCTTCTAAGGTTTCTCTAATCACCGCGTGCAAAATCGTTTCGCCATCTTCTAAGTGACCTGCAGGTTGATTAAAGCGGTTACCGCGACTGGTTTCTTCTTCTACCAATAAAAATAGACCGTCTTGCTCAACGATAGCGGCGACTGTTGCGTTTGGTTTCCAAATTTCTTTATTCACATTGTTTTTCTTAAAAACATATTTTTACTATTTTACGCTAAGCTGTACGCTACGGATAGCTTAGTGTAATTCCACTTAAACCAGTAATCGTTTGGTAAACTGAAGGTAGTCAATTAAAGTATCGACATGACAGTGAAGAAGAAACAAATGGTGATTTTGGCTTCAAGAAGTCCGCGCCGTATAGAATTACTGAAACAAGTCGGCATTGAGTGCATCGTGTTGCCAGCTGATATTGATGAATCGTTTCGGCAAGGTGAGTTGCCAGCGCAGTATGTAAAGCGCTTGGCTAAAGAAAAAGCATTGGCAACGGCAGAAAATATTAAAAAAGAATACTCACACATGATTGTGCTGGCGGCAGACACGACTGTGAGTGTGGGAGATGAAATATTAGGTAAGCCAGAAAATGATAAAGATGCGGCTAGGATGTTAGGTCTGTTGTCTGGTACACAGCATGCCGTGCATACGGCGGTGGCAGCGTATCATGAAGGAAAAGTGAGCGTAGTTTTAAACACCACTACGGTAAAAATGGCGAAGCTAACAACAAAGGTCATTGATGCCTATATTGCATCAGGTGAGCATCGCGATAAAGCGGGTAGTTATGGCATACAAGGCAAGGCGGCCGCTTGGATAGAGTTTATAGAGGGTAGTTATTCTGGCGTCATGGGATTGCCTTTGTTTGAAACCGTACAATTAATGGATAAGGTTGCCTCGGCATCATTAAAAAGATTATTAAAAGCTAAAGAAGAGTAAACAATTGGGACAAGAGATATTAATTAATGTAACGCCGCAGGAAACGCGCGTGGCTATTTTAGAGCATGGCGTTGCACAAGAGCTGCATATAGAGCGTAGTTCATCATTAGGCATTGTAGGCAATATTTACTTTGGTAAAGTGTGTCGTGTATTGCCTGGCATGCAATCCGCTTTTGTGGAAATTGGCCTGCAACGCGCTGCTTTTTTACATGCGGCAGATGTTAGGTTATGCCAAAGCGATAGTGAATCGCAAGGTAAGCCGATACAAGAAGTTTTGCATGAAGGTCAGCTCATTATTGTGCAAGTGATTAAGGAGCCGATAGGTACGAAAGGTGCGCGATTAACGACTGAGATTAGTATCGCTGGACGTTTTCTCGTGTTTTTGCCGCATCAAGATCATATTGGTGTTTCACAACGCATTGAAGATGAAGACGAACGCGAGCTATTACGTAATCGCCTATTAGGCCTGCTACCAAAAGAGCGAAAAGGTGGCTTTATTATCCGCACTATGTCTGAAAGTGCAACCGACCAAGAGTTGTTAGCCGATGTGGGTTACTTAGAAAAAGTATGGGGAAAAATTCAAGAAGACAGCAAAATAGCGACTGAGCGCTCTTTGATTTTTTATGATTTAAGCTTACCCAGACGTGTGTTGCGCGATGTTGTGAATGCCGACACCGTAAGTATTCGTGTTGATTCAAAAGAAACCTATGTGTTGATGAAAGAGTTTGCAGAGTTGTATGTCATGAATGCGGTGAAGTTGCTCAGTCATTATCAAGGCAAGCGACCGATTTTTGATTTTTATAATATTGAAAAAGAGTTTGAGCTCGCCTTTTTACGTAAGGTGGATCTTAAATCAGGTGGCTATTTAATTTTTGATCAAACGGAAGCATTAACAACAGTTGATGTGAATACCGGTAGTTTTGTCAGTGGAAAAAGTCTTTCTGATACGATTTTTAAAACTAACTTAGAAGCGGCACAAGGCATTGCACAGCAGTTACGTTTACGTAACTTAGGCGGTATTATCATTATTGACTTTATTGATATGGATGAAGATTCACAGCGTGAAAAAGTGTTGGAAGAACTGAATCGCGCTTTGTATATTGATCGCGCAAGAACCAATGTGAATGGCTTTACGCAGCTTGGTTTGGTTGAGATGACGCGCAAACGAACGCGCGAAAGCTTGGCGCATTTGCTGTGTGAGTCTTGCGAGGTATGTTCAGGTCGCGGAGAGTATAAAACGGCACAAACTATTGCTTATGAAATTATGCGCGAGCTATTGCGCGAATCTAGACAGTTTGAAGCAACCGAATTTAAAGTGATTGCCTCTCCTAGCGTGATTGATTTGCTACAAGATGAAGAGTCGCAAAGCTTGGCTAATTTGTCTGACTTTATTAACACACGCATTGTGCTGCAAGTGGATACACAGTATCCACGTGAAGTATTTGATATTGTTTGGAGTTAATGGTTTGTCTGAACGTTATTAAATACCAAACGCTAAGCTTCTTGCCAAGGTATCAATAACGGATACATTAATCATTTGCAACAGAATAATCGCAACCAACGGAGAAAAATCAATGCCGCCTAATGCTGGCATGAGTCGTTGAATAGGGCCTAAAATTGGTTGCGTTAGGCTGTTAAGCACAGGTGCAATTTGTGTGTGTGGGTTCACCCAGCTTAAGATGACATGCAAAATAAGTGCATAAAAGAAAATATCAAGCACTGCACGTACAACGCCTAATAAGCTCAGGCCTAGCACATTTGGCCAAATCGGCACCCCTGCAACCGCGAAAGGAAAACCGCTGATTCCGATGAGCGCTAAGTGTAATAACACTTGCGTGATAAAAGCCAGCACCAGCGTCGATAAGTCATTTTTCTTCCAACTAGGAATAAAGCGACGCGCTGGTTTAACGGCAAAATCCGTTAATGCAATGACGATTTGACCAATTGGATTATAAAAAGACACTTTAAATGCTTGCATGATGAAGCGTAGTAAAAACATCATGGTGAGCAAACCAAAAATGGTCGTGATTAAAAATTGGGTAGCGCTTTGAATCATGCTAATTAACCTTTTCTGTATTACTTATCTGTTTGTTTGAGACATTGAAATGCTTAGCTTTTTTCATTACTGCTAGCCATTTTGCTTAATTCATCACCCAGTGACTTTGCCCGTGCATAAGCACATTCAGCCGCCAGTTGAATGGCTTCTTTTACCTTCGAGCGTTCTAAACTCAGCAAGCCTTGCTCGGTCGTGCCGCCTTTAGATGTCACTTGTTCTCTTAAACGTGCAACGGGTGTTTGGCTAACATCTGCCAGTAAGCTAGCGCCTTTAAAAGTCGCAATGCTTAATTGCTTGGCTTCAGATTCTGATAAATTAAGTGCTTGGGCAGCGGCTTGCAAGGCTTCTATAAAATAAAAGATGTAAGCTGGGCCACTACCAGAAATCGCCGTGACAGCATCTAGTTTTTCTTCGCTATCGACCCATATTGTTTGTCCAGCCGCACGCAAAATCTGATCTGCCATGGCAATTTGTGTTTTAGAAACGGCCGGGTGTGCATAAAGTCCAGTAATACCGGCTTGAATTTGCGCAGGCGTATTGGGCATGGTCCGAACAATCGTTTGATATTCATTTAACCAAGCACTTAAATCTCGCAGTCTAATACCAGCTGCAATTGAAATAATTAGTTGCGTTGTTAACAGTGGCGCTAAAGTTTTTGCTAAAGCAGGCAGCTGTTGAGGCTTAACGGATAATACAATCGTATCGCAGGTTGCGGCATCAGCCAAATGGCTAGTTGCTTTTATACCAAACTGTTGTTGTAAGTCAGCATGTTTGTTGGCATCCAACTCGACAACTGTGATGTCCGACATTGTGATATTAGACATATCAAACTGCTGTTTTTTAAGTCCAGCGAGCATGGCTTGTGCCATATTGCCGCCGCCAATAAATGCTAATTTCATGGTTATTTACTCATCATTTTTAACGGGTGTTCTTGCGCCAAACAGAGCAGAACCGATACGCACAATAGTAGCACCTTCTTCAATTGCTGCCGCATAATCATCCGACATGCCGATGGAGAGGGTATCAACATCGAAGCCTTGTTGCTGTAGCGTTACAAAAGCCTCTTTAACGATTTTGAATTGTTGATGTTGTTTTGAAATATCAAATGTAGGTTCTGGAATAGCCATCAATCCTCTCAGCTTGAGATTGGGCAACTTAGTAATTTCTGTTGCTAAATCAATCAACTCTTGTGTTTGAATACCACTTTTGGAGCTTTCATTGCTACTGTTCAGTTGAATGCAGATATTTAAAGGAGGAAAAATGCCTTCACGTGCTTTAGATAAGCGCTGCGCAACTTTAAGGCGATCTAGGGATTGCACCCAACTAAAATGCTGTGCAATCAATTGCGTTTTATTGCTTTGAATAGGACCAATAAAATGCCACTCTATGTTGCAATCATCCAACAGGCCTTGTTTAACAATGGCTTCCTGAACATAGTTTTCACCAAAAACGGTTTGACCTGCTTGATAGGCTTCTCTCAGCTTTTCAGCTTCTTGTGCTTTGCTAACCGCAACTAACCTGACATCGTCTTGACGATTAGCACGATTTTTTGCTTGCAGAATATTTTTTTGAATCGCTTGCAACGAGTTGGAAATTATGGTCATAATTCAATGATATTAAAGAATATACTTTATGTAGAATCTTAAGTACAAAATTATAACAGGAGTTGAAAGTGGATATTTCAGATTTACTAGCCTTTTCAGTCAAAAATAATGCTTCAGATTTACATTTGTCAGCAGGTTTGCCACCGATGATTCGTGTGCACGGTGATATACGTAAAATTAACCTGCCATCTTTGGAGAATACCGAAGTGTATGACATGGTGTATGACATCATGAATGATGGTCAGCGCAAACGATATGAGGAAACGCTAGAGTGTGATTTCTCGTTTGAAATTCCGAATCTCGCGCGTTTTAGGGTGAATGCATTTAATCACAACCGTGGTGCTGGTGCAGTTTTTCGGACAATTCCATCGAAAATTCTGACTTTAGAAGAGCTTAAATGTCCGCCTATTTTCAAGGAAATTGTTGATGTGCCACGCGGGATTGTATTGGTAACAGGGCCGACTGGTTCTGGTAAATCAACGACATTAGCAGCAATGGTCGACTATGTAAATGAAAACAGAATGGATCACATTTTAACGATTGAAGATCCGATTGAGTTTGTACACGAGTCGAAAAAGAGTTTGATTAATCAACGTGAAGTTGGACCACATACTTTATCCTTCCAAAACGCATTACGCGCTGCATTGCGTGAAGATCCCGATGTGATTTTGGTTGGTGAGTTGCGTGACCTTGAAACGATTCGTTTGGCGTTGTCAGCGGCCGAAACAGGACACTTGGTTTTTGGTACGCTGCATACTAGCTCCGCCGCTAAAACAATTGATCGTATTGTTGATGTTTTCCCTGCAGCAGAAAAAGAAATGGTACGCTCTATGTTGTCAGAGTCGCTCCGAGCCGTGATTTCACAAACGCTTTGTAAAACACGCGATGAACAAGGCCGCGTTGCCGCGCATGAGATTATGATAGGCACGCCAGCGATTCGTAACTTGATTCGCGAAAACAAGGTCGCGCAAATGTATTCCGCGATTCAAACAGGCCAAAATATTGGTATGCAGACATTGGATCAATGCTTACAAGACTTGGTTAGAAAAAATGTTATTTCTACAAAAGAGGCGCGATCAAAAGCGGCGAATAAAGAATCTATTGTTGGTTAAAGGTGAGGTTTTAGATGGAAAAAGGACAGGCAGAAGAGTTTGTATTTGACTTGCTTAGAATGGTGCTTGAACAAAATGCATCCGATATGTTTATTACAGCAGGTTTTCCACCAGCACTAAAGATTGATGGTAAATTAACGCCGGTTAAATCAGAGCGGCTAACTTCTCAACAAGCCCGCGAAATATGTCGTTCCATTATGAATGATAAGCAGGCGGCAGAGTTCGATCGAACGAATGAGTGTAACTTTGCCATTGGTATTCCTGATATGGCGCGCTTTCGTGTTAATGCGTTTATTCAGCGCGGCTCTGTTGGACTGGTCTTTAGGCCAATCACTTCTAAAATCCCAACATTAGATGAGTTGGATTTGCCAAAGGTACTTAAAGACATTGCTATGTCAAAACGTGGTTTAGTGATTTTTGTTGGCGGAACGGGCTCAGGCAAGTCAACCTCATTAGCAGCAATGGTAGGTTATCGTAATCAGAACAGTTATGGCCATATTATTACCATTGAAGATCCTGTTGAGTTTATGCATGGGCATATCAATTGTGTGGTGACGCAGCGTGAAGTTGGCGTAGATACTGATAACTGGGAAATTGCCCTTAAAAATACGTTGCGACAAGCGCCAGATGTTATTCTAATCGGAGAGATTCGAGATAGAGAGACGATGAACTACGCAATTGCTTTCTCTGAAACCGGCCATTTATGCATGTCTACATTGCATGCTAATAGTACAAACCAAGCAATTGATCGGATTATTAACTTTTTCCCAGAGGAGCGTAAGTCACAATTATTAATGGATTTATCTCTTAATATCCGTGCCTTCGTTTCTCAACGATTGATCCCTAAAAGTGATGGGCTTGGACGCGTGGCGGCAATTGAAGTTATGTTAAATTCACCATTAATCTCAGATTTAATTTTTAAAGGGGATGTGCATGAAATTAAATCTGTCATTGGACGCTCGCGCGAGTTAGGTATGCAAACGTTTGATCAAGCTTTATTTGATTTGCATGAAGCAGGTAAAGTTACGTATGACGATGCGATACGCAATGCTGACTCTGCTAACGACTTAAGATTGCGCTTTAAGTTAGAAAGTAAAGTTGCCAAAGACAGGGGAGTTTCTTCTAGTTTGGATCATGTGGGAATGCTTTAACTAGCGCGATTAATTCAGGATGAATAAATTAATAAAAAAGCCGATTCATATCGGCTTTTTTATTGAGTATTAAATAATTACTCTATCGACACTTCTACGCGACGTGCTTCATTTAAATCACCACCACCATCTGAACTAACTGGTTTGCGCATTTCTATATTATCTGAACTAATGCCTGCAGCAAAAAGCGCATCATAGACTGATTGTGCGCGCTTTTTAGCTAATTCTTGATTGCTGGCTAAGTCACCAGTGGCGTCATGAAAGCCTGAAATAACTGCTTTTTTGTCAGGATTATTTTTTAGAAAAGTCACTGTTTCATCTAATACCGCTACACCATCAGCTGGTAATCGATGATATCCGCTATTAAAATATAATTTTGCTGTTGATGGAGATGGTAATGGAGCTACGCTAGTTATTTCTGCAGTCACCGTAATTTGATTATCAATACTTACGTCAGAACCAAAAAACGCTTGTAATTCTAATCCCTTTTGCAACTTGTCTTCTTCAGCGTCAACCGTTCCCGACAGAGTGATTGCTTTGTCGCTTCCTGTTACCGTTAAATTATTGCTAAGTATATTTTTCAGCGCATCAATATTGTTAATCCAAACAATATGATCAGCATTTCCACTACTTGTAAAGTCGTCAGCTGAAGCTGAAAAACTAAAAGCTTCTGTTGTGTTGACTGACGCTTCGGTTTTGTCAGCCGTAGCTGCTACTGCAGGTGCTTGATGACAGCAACCTCTCTTACCAGCATTTGTTAAGAACAGCCAAAGCAAAATTAAAGCAAGAATAATTGCAACAATCCAAGTCCAGCGAACGTAATTAGTTGATAGATTGTTACCCATTTAAGATGCCTTATAGTCGATAACTTTAGTTATTTTTTCTTGCCACCTGATAACTCATCTTGCAATTTTTTGAGTGCAGTCCATTTATTGTTGGCTGCTAATTTAGCTTGTTTAGCCCAAGTGCCTGGATTAGCGATGCGGTAGCGTGGACCACCCTTATCTAAGATAGCACGCATTTGTGAAACGGTGGCATCCCCAATTTGTGCAAAAGTATTAAGGCCATTATCTTTAAATAAATCGTTAATTTTAGGGCCAATGCCTTCAATAACTGTTAAATCATCAGCATTTTTAATGGTGATGCCTGCGGCTTTAGCAGCGGCTAAGTCAATGACGCCTATCGTTGTGGCAACTGTTTTTAGTTTTGCTACTGGCTTTTTAGCCGCGGCTTTTTTAGGGACTGCTTTTGGTTTTGCTGCGATTGGTGCTTTTTCTTCTGGGTTAACGGCCGCTGCTGGAGTAATTGTAGTTAAGGGAGCATCTGGTGCTGCAGGCGCATCAGCCATTTTTGCTGCAGGGAGAGTAGTGGTTTCTTTTGGCTTTTTACAGCAACGCTTAGATAGCCAATAATTTAGAAGCCAACCAATTATTAAACCAGCTAAGAACCATAAAACACAACATCCTAAAGAATCCATTTTTTTGTTTCCCCATTCAAATAAAAAACACGTTTTGATTTGCGCTCAGTTAAGCTAGTTACTTATATATGCAAAACACACTATTACTCTCTTTTTATTACGCGTCAAGCCTTAGTGTTGTAATACGAGGTAAACGATACTTTTATTTCATATCGCTTTGATAAGTGATTTGACCATTTAATAATGTATAAATCACTTTTCCAGCCACTTCCATATTGACGAAGGGCGTGTTTTTGCCTTGGCTCTTCAGCGCTGTTGGCGTCACTTGCCAATACGCTTCAGGGTCGAAGATGGTAATATCTGCATTTGCACCTATGCTCAAATTGCCACTATTTATCCCTAAAATTGCAGCGGCTTCGCTGGTGATTTTAGCAATGGCATTAGCAAGGGAAACTTTATGATTAACTGACCATTTTAAGGTGAGTGGCAGTAGCAGTTCTAACCCAGTTGCGCCCGCTTCAGCTTCAGCGAATGGGAGCAATTTTGCATCATCATCAACAGGCGCATGATCAGAACAAATCGCATCAATCGTGCCATCCTTAACGCCTAAACAGAGAGCATCTTTATCGCGGAGTGTGCGTAGCGGTGGTTTCAAGTGTGCATTGCTATCAAAATAGCCAATATCATGTTCTGTTAGATGTAAGTGATGAATGCTGACATCAGCAGTGATGGCAATACCACTTTTCTTAGCTTCTCTGATCAGCGCAACACCTTCTGCTGTAGAAATACGGCAGAAATGAATTTTTGCTTTTGTTTCTTGTGCAATGCGCAAAACAGCTGCTATTCTTAAGGATTCTGCCGCGCTTGGAATGCCTTTTAGACCAAGACGCCCAGCGACTTCGCCATCATGAGCTACGCCGTCTTTAGCTAGGAATGGTTCCTCTGGTCGTAAAAATATCGTATAACCAAAAGTGGATGCGTATTCAAGTGCACGCCATAATACTTGTGTATCAATAATCGGATGATCTGCTTGAGTGAAGCCAGCACAGCCAGCTTCGGTCAGCTCACACATTTCAGTCAGTGCTTTGCCTTCTAATTTTTGCGTCAGGGCACCGAGCGGGTAGATACGAGCTAGATTGAGTCGCCATGCACGGAGCTTGAGCATCTCAACTAAGCCAGGCTCATCTAAAACAGGATCAGTATCAGGCGGGCAAGACAAACTGGTCACGCCGCCAGCGGCTGCTGCATGCAGTTCACTTTGTAGTGTTGCTTTGTACTCATCGCCAGGTTCGCGTAATCGTGCGCATAGGTCTACAAAACCTGGAGCAACGATTAAACCGGTAGCGTCAATGGTTTGATTAGCCGTAAATCCTTTAGGCGCTTCACCAATACCAACAATTTGCCCAGCAGCAATGAAAAGGTCTTGTTTAGCATCGATGCTGTTTTTAGGGTCGATAATACGACCATTTTTAATGCATATTTTCATGCTGAACCTCCTGCAAGAATCGCCATGACAGCCATGCGAATCGCAATTCCATAAGTGACTTGCGGCAAAATAACGGCTTGACCACCATCCGCAACACGCGAGTCAATTTCTACGCCTCGATTCATTGGTCCAGGGTGCATCACAATCGCGTCTGGTTTTGCTAAAGCCAGTTTTTCAGGCGTCAGCCCGTAGGTTTTATAATACTCTTGCGTGCTCGGCAACATGGCGCCACTCATACGTTCACTTTGAAGACGTAACATCATCACAACATCCACATCTTTCAATCCTGCTTTCATGTCGTGGAAGACATGCACACCCATTTTTTCGACTTCATTTGGGAGCAGTGTTTTTGGCGCTATAACCCGAATTTCTGGCACACCCAAT
This sequence comes from Methylophilaceae bacterium, assembly GCA_041612255.1. Lineage (GTDB taxonomy): Bacteria > Pseudomonadota > Gammaproteobacteria > Burkholderiales > Methylophilaceae. Next base: position 293,940 of record JBFJJN010000001.1, read on the forward strand.
GTGGTCAATGCATGAATTTCACTGCGTGCTACGCGTGAATGTAAAACATCACCCACAAGCGCAACCCGTAAGTTATGCATCTCTGGCTTATATTTTCGAATGGTGAATACATCCAGCAAGCCTTGCGTTGGATGTGAATGACGGCCATCACCTGCATTCACTACACTGATATTGTCTGGCACATGTTTTGCAATCAAGTGGGCTGCGCCGCTTTGGTTGTGGCGCACCACGAACATGTCGGTATGCATGGCAATCAGGTTATTCACCGTATCAATAATCGCTTCGCCTTTGGATTGCGACGAAGTGTTAACGTTAAGATTAATCACATCTGCCGATAGTCGTTTAGCGGCAATTTCAAATGTCGTGCGCGTGCGAGTACTGTTTTCAAAAAAAATATTGCAAACTGTTTTTCCACGTAACAAAGGTACTTTTTTAACGTCTCGCTCTGCAACACTAACAAAAGACTCAGCCGTATCTAAAATTTGTAATAACACTTTTTTAGGCAGGCCTTCAATGCTTAATAAGTGTTTGAGTTTGCCATCACTGGTCAGTTGCGGGTTATACATGGTCAGCATCCTCACTATTTTCTAAAGCAAGATTCAGCTGACCTTGCGTTGTTTGCGAAAGCTGTAAACGTTGATTGGAGGTGAGAGGAATATTAGCGCCAACAATATTGGGTTGAATTGGTAGTTCGGCACCGCCACGATTAATGAGTACAGCTAAGGTAATACTCGCTGGGCGACCAAAATCAAACAATTCATTAATAGCGGCGCGGGTAGTGCGGCCAGTGTAGAAAATATCATCAATCAAGATGATATGTTTGCCTTGCACATCAAAAGCAATATTCGCAGCTTGTGATTGGTTTTTTAAGCCACGTTGCGCAAAGTCATCTCGATAAAGCGCGGCATCTAACGTACCGTGCGGCACTTCTTGATTAAGGCTAACCAGTATCCGTTGCATCAACCATACGCCACCACTGTGAATGCCGATAATTGCCGAATCAGGCTTGATAAGCGCCGTAATTTTTGAGGTGATGTTGCTGAGTAAGGTTTCTGGATTCGGTAGTTGCATCGTTTATGTTTTTTGTATGCTATCAAAGTAAGATTGTAATATGACTTGCGCCGCTACTGCATCAATTATCGACTTTTGTTCTCGTGCTTTGATACCTGCATCAGATAATTGTTGTGATGCCTCGACCGAGCTTAAACGCTCATCCATCATCATGACGGGTAAATTAAAGCGGCCTTCAAGCCGCTGTGCAAATTTTTTCGCTAGCTGCGTTAAGGCATGCTCCTTACCATCTAAATAAGTGGGTAAGCCAACAATTAACAAGCTAGGCTGCCATTCGGCAATTAGTTTTTTAATGGCTTCAAAGCGCGCTTCTGTTATTTCGGTACTAATCGTTGTATGCGCATGTGCTGTTTTTATTATAGTCTCACCAACGGCAACACCAATACGTTTTTCGCCAAAATCAAATGCAAGTACAGTGCCGGTAATATCTGGATAGCTACGTTCTAGTATCGGCAAATGACTTTGGCTTAACATCAAGCATGCCCCGCAACATCAGATAGATTACTTAAGTTAAGCCCCATCATACTCATCCCTAAGTTAAAACGATTTGCTGGTGGCTCATCAAAAATAATTTGATGCAGTGCATGAGTTTCTAGTATTTCTACACTTAACCATGCATTAAGTCCCATTTCTTCTTCTAATTGCCCCGCAGACCAGCCAGCATAACCTAAAGCAATCATCATTTTTTCTGGTGCTTGATTGTTAGCCGCAGCTTCTAAAATATCTTTTGAAGTAGTGAGTGAAAGTGCATCATTAATGAAAGTAGTGGAGTCGTATTCTTGATTAGGAACATGCAGTACAAAACCACGTTCTTGCTGAACAGGACCACCTTCATAAATGTGATTTTTTAAAAATGGTGCAGGTTTAGGATCTATATTAATTTGCGCAAGCAAGTCAGCCACATTGTGTTCAGATGGTCGGTTGAGCACTATGCCCATAGCGCCGTCTTCATTATGGGTGCAGATAAAGGTAATTGTTTGAGAAAAACGCGGGTCAGTCATGCTAGGCATTGCGATGAGAAACTGACCTGTAAGATTTAAATTTTCCAATTTTTCTAGTTTAACACAATTTTAATAAAATATTTTTGAATAAACCAAGCCCAATCATGGTGTTAGCTTAGTCAATCATTATTTTTCCGATTCTAAATAGCCTGTAATTTCTAAGCCAAAACCGTCCATACTTGGCATCTTGCGTGGTGTTGCCATTAATTTCATTTTCTTAACACCCAAATCAAGCAAAATTTGTGAACCAATACCGTAGGTTCTTAATTCTTGATTATAGCGAATAGGTTCATTGGCATTTTCAATCCGATGAATCAAATCAGTGTCTGACTCGCTGTGATAGAGCAAGACCATTACGCCGCATTCTGCGTCAGCAATGACTTTCATGGCTTTTAAGGTATTCCAACTATGCGATGTACTTGTGCTATCTAAAAAGTCAAAGACCGACAGCGGCTCATGAACGCGCACCAGTGTTTCTTTATCTGCGCTTGGCTTACCTTTGACGATGGCCAGATGAGTTTCTTTAGAAATCTTATCGCGATAAGCGACTAAATGCATTTCGCCATATGGTGTGTTAATAGGGCGCTCAACCGCGCGTTCAATCAAGGTTTCATGCTCGCTACGGTAATGAATTAGATCGGCAATCGTCCCAATTTTAATACCATGGTGTGCGGCAATTTCAACCAAGTCTGGCAAGCGTGCCATTTCACCATCATCTTTTAAAATTTCACAAATCACGCTACAGGGTGCTAAACCAGCAAGCGCTGCTAAATCTGAACCTGCTTCAGTATGTCCTGCTCGTACAAGAACGCCACCATTCATCGCTTTGAGTGGAAAAACATGACCAGGGCTAACAACGCTTTTTGCATTGGCATTTTTAGCAACTGCCGCTTGAATGGTTTTGGCGCGATCGGCGGCTGAGATGCCAGTAGTTACGCCTTCTGCAGCTTCTATCGAAACGGTAAAGTTGGTGCCTAGGCGCGTTCCATTATGATTAACCATTGGTGGTAGATTTAATTGCTGACACCTTGCTTCATCTAATGTCAGGCAAATCAAACCGCGGCCATATTTTGCCATAAAGTTAACATTGGCAGCGGTAGCAAACTCTGCGGCGATGACAAAATCACCTTCATTTTCACGATTTTCATCATCGACTAAGATGACCATTTTACCTTCTCGAATGTCGGCAATAATTTCAGAAATAGGGCTAATCTGTTTTTGTGGCATTTAGTTACTTTCGGTTTCCCATTGTTGCATTCTTTCAACGTAACGGGCAATTTGATCAATTTCTAAATTAACTCGGCTACCAACGATAAGCGCGCCCAGTGTAGTTTTCTCTAGTGTGTGTGGAATAATATTAATGGCGAAGTTGTCTTTTTCTACAGTATTGGTCGTCAGACTCACGCCGTTAACGCAAATGGATCCTTTGCGCGCAATATATTTTGAGATGGTGTGCGGTGCTCGAATCACCAATAACCAGCAATCATTGACCGCTTCAAATTGAATGACTTCTCCAATCCCATCCACATGACCGCTGACTAAATGGCCACCTAGTCGATCATTAAGCCGCATTGCTTTTTCTAAATTAACGAAGCCTTGTTGATTAAGGCCAGTCGTCACATTTAAGGTCTCTTTAGAAACGTCTGCGGTGAAATGCGTTTGATTGATTCTTGTGACGGTTAAACAGACACCATTCACCGCAATACTGTCGCCAATATTGACATCACTGAGGTCAAGTTGATTGGCAGCAATGCTGATTTGAATATCGCCTGTTGATTGTTGAGTTGGTGCTAATTGACCAACTGCTTGAATGATTCCAGTAAACATGCCGCCATTTTACCGTTGTCACTGTATTTTATCTATGCATAAAGATTGAAGACTTAAATTTTTTTCAATGGCTTGCAATCTTCAAGCCATATGCTGTTAAGATTTCGCAATGTCATTTTTCAGTAAAATTTTCTCAAAAACAAGTTTACCTTACGAGCTGTTTATTGGTCTGCGCTATACACGCGCCAAACGTAAAAATCACTTTATTTCGTTTATTTCCCTCACTAGTATGGTCGGCATTGCCTTGGGTGTTGCCGCGCTGATTATCGTACTATCAGTGATGAATGGTTTTCAAGCAGAACTACGTAATCGGATACTGGGTGTTGCATCGCACATTGAAATTTCTGAAAATGGCAATCGCCTTAGTCAGTGGCAATCACTGGCTACGCAAGTACAAGCACAGCCAAATGTGCAAGCAACGGCACCTTATGTGATGGCGCAAGGAATGTTGAGCTATGGACAAGCGGTACAAGGTGCATTGATTCGAGGTGTATTGCCCAGCCAAGAAGATAAAGTGGCTAATTTAGGTAAAAGTATGCAAATTGGGCAGCTGTCAGATTTGGTGCCTGGCGAATTTAATATTATCTTAGGCGCTGATTTGGCTTACAACTTGGGTGTGGCTGTTGGCGATAAAGTGGTCTTAATGGCACCTCAAGGACAGTTTACGCCGACAGGTGTTATTCCTCGATTAAAGCAATTTAATGTAGTGGGATTATTTCAAATTGGGATGTATGAATACGATGCAAGTTTGGCGCTCATTGATATTCAAGATGCGGCTAAGCTTTATCGCATGGGCAATCAGGTTTCTGGTTTGCGCTTAAAAATTAACGATCTATTTAGTGCACCTGCCATGACGGCAGAATTAAATAAAAATTTATTGCCATTGGGTGCGTATGCCATCACTGATTGGACACAGCAACATGCTAATTTTTTCAAAGCCATTCAGCTAGAAAAACGCGTTATGTTTATTATTTTGACCCTTATTGTTGCAGTCGCTACGTTTAATATTGTTTCTACATTGGTAATGGCTGTGACCGACAAACGAGCGGATATTGCCATTATGCGAACATTAGGTGCCAGTCCAACTAGCATTATGCAAATATTTATTATTCAAGGAGCGCTGATTGGCATTATTGGTACGTTCTTTGGTGCTATTTTGGGGGTTGTGATTGCGTTGAATATTGATACGATTATTCCTTTTATTGAAAACTTATTTCATGTGCAGTTCTTAGCAAAAGATGTCTATTACATCAGCGAGTTACCGTCAAAATTGGAATGGAATGACACCATCACGATTATCATTACCTCTATTGTTTTAAGCTTAATCGCAACCTTATATCCTAGCTATAAAGCATCTAAAATTAACCCAGCGGAGGCTTTGCGTTATGAATAGTATTGTACGCTGCCAAGGCCTTAGAAAAACGTATACAGGCCTAGATGTAGCTGTGTTAAATGGCATTGATTTAGAGCTTAAAAAAGGTGAGCAAATTGCCATTGTTGGTGCTTCTGGCTCTGGCAAAAGTACCTTGTTGCATTTGCTGGGCGGTCTAGATACACCCAGTGGTGGTGAGATAGAGTTGCTTGGTAATAACTTAAGCAAGCTCTCTGAGACTAGAAAAGGCCAAATCAGAAATGACTCTTTAGGCTTTGTTTATCAATTTCATCATTTATTACCTGAGTTTACGGCAATTGAAAATGTTGCATTGCCATTGCTGATTGGCCGAATGCCGCGCGAGCAAGCCTTAGCTAGTGCTAAACAAATGTTAGAAAAAGTTGGTTTATCTCATCGTTTAGAGCACATGCCTGGCGAGCTTTCTGGCGGAGAGCGTCAACGAGCAGCATTGGCGCGCGCCTTAGTCACAGAGCCAGCTTGTATATTAGCGGACGAGCCAACTGGTAATTTAGACAGAGTGACTGCGAATCAAGTATTTGAATTGTTAATCGAAATTAACGCAGTGTTAAATACCAGTTTGATTGTGGTAACCCATGATTTAACGTTAGCAGCTAAGATGCAACGACAATATCGACTAGAAGATGGTTATTTACAGACCTTAACTTAAAGTGTTTTCTTAGCGCATTAATTTTAAAATAGCTTTACCCTAAGTTTTGATACCAAAAGCATTTGCATTGACTATGCGAGTGATTTTCAATTTAAATGTTTTAATAAAAATAAGAATAAAAAATAACGATGCCAATATTGGTGGTCTTAGCTTTTGTTGTTGGGGTTTGGCTATTACAGCAGCAGTCCAGCTTGCCTTTCCTATCTTTATGGCTTTGGCTTTTATCTACCGCCTGTCTTTTTATCTTCGTATTGTTCAAAGCCACTCAATTTTCACGTAATCTCAAGCGCGCTTTTATTCTACTGGTAGTCAGTTTGTTTGGTTTTTTTATGCAGCTGGTTTTGCTACGTGGCGCTTAAGTGATGAATTGCCTCAAGCGTGGGAACAAAAAAATATTGAAGTTGAAGGCGTAGTGGCTAGCATGTCAGAACTTAATGCGTATGGTGAGCGATTTCGTTTTGATGTGGAGCGCGTCATTACACCCTATGTGGCAGAGCATTTGGTGCCTCGCCATATTACGCTTAATTACTATACAGCGAATAATAAAAAGCGTGCATTGCAACCAACGAAGACAGCTGACTCATCATACTTGCTTAACTCTTCAACATTTAACGCAGGTCAGCGCTGGCGATTGACTGTCAAGTTAAAACGCCCACATACTACTTATAACCCAAATGGCTATGATTTTGAGGCATGGGCATTAGCGCAGAATGTTCGTGCGATGGGCTATATCCGTAATCAAAGTGAGATGGAAAAACTGGCAGATTTTGTTTGGCAACCACGTTACATGATTGAATATAGTCGTGAAAAAGTAGGTGAGCGTATTACAAATGCTTTAGCAAATAAAGCTTATGCGGGCGTGATTCGCGCTTTGGTAGTTGGAGACCATAGTCAGATTAGTGCAGATGAGTGGGCAGTTTATTTGCGCACAGGCACTAATCATTTGATGAGTATTTCAGGTTTACATATTACGATGTTGGCAGGTTTGGCGTTCAGTGTGATTGCCTTTTGTTGGCGTCGCTTGTCGCGCTTAGCGTTAATCATGCCAACCAGAAAAGCGGCGATTATTGGTAGTGTCTTTGTCGCTTTGCTTTATGCCTGTTTGGCAGGGCTGTCTGTTCCAACGCAGCGAACATTAATGATGTTATCGACATTTGCGATGGCATTGTTACTCAATAAGCGTGTGCCGATGTCTTATGTGCTGAGCATTGCAGTGCTACTTGTTGTGTTGCTGGATCCTTGGGCAGTCATTGCACCTGGTTTTTGGCTTTCATTTTCTGCTGTCGCTTTTATTGCTTATACCGCAGTTAACCGGTTAAAAGTAAGACATTGGTTGATAGAAGCAGTGAATACGCAATGGTCAGTTACATTAGGTTTGTTACCGTTTTTAATTTTAATGTTTGGGCAAGCTTCAGTTATCTCGCCAGTTGCCAATGCATTAGCTATTCCTGTCATTAGTTTATTGGTGGTGCCGCTGGCCATTATTGGCGCTTTGTTACCTTTTGATTTTCTTTTGCATGGGGCACAACAGATTCTTGAAGTGTGCATGATTGGTCTTGATTGGCTGGCAAGCTCACCAGTCGCGACTTGGCAACAAGCTGCGCCACCAACATGGACAATCGCTTTATCCATTCTCGGTGTGCTTTGGCTGTTGTTGCCGCGTGGTTTTCCACAAAGATGGTTAGGTTGCTTACTCATCTTGCCAATGTTATTTGTAAAACCTGCCCAGTTAGCACAAGGCGAAATGCAAGTAACGGTATTGGATGTAGGTCAGGGGCTATCCGTGATTATAAAGACGGCGACGCACATTATGGTGTATGACACTGGTCGAAAATACAATGAAGACAATGATGCAGGGAGCCAAATCGTCATGCCTTATCTGCGCAGTCAAGGCGTTAAACATGTGAATGCTATGGTAATTAGTCATGATGACAGTGACCATAGCGGCGGTGCTGAATCATTATTAGCGCAGATGCCAATTGCATGGGTTGCAAGCTCGTACGCAATGCCAATTGATGAAAATGCCTTAGCTAAACAGTCGGTACCTAAGCAGTCTAGGTGCTCTGCAGGGCAGCACTGGGTTTGGGATGATGTTAAGTTTGAAGTCCTTTATCCACAGAAGGAAAGCTATCAAGATGCAGACATTAAAGACAATAATAGAAGCTGTGTGATTAAAGTGAATAGCCGTTTCGGTAGCCTATTACTCACTGGCGATATTGAATCGCAAGCAGAGCAGATTTTGTTGGAAAATCAAGCAGAAGAGCTAAAAAGTGACGTGATGATTGCGCCACATCATGGTAGCAAAACATCTTCAACAAATGCATTCATTCAAGCGACTAATGCCAAACAGATTATTTTTACGGTTGGTTATTTAAATCGCTTTAAACACCCCAAGCCCGAAATCATGAATCGCTATCAATTAAATGATGCAACGCTCTATCGATCAGACCATCACGGCGCAGTGATTATCGATTTTATGCAGCAAAGACCGTTCCAGATAAATGCTTGGCGCACTTCGCATCATCGCTATTGGCATGATGATTTTTTATGAACTGTCGCTTGCCCAAAACTACGCTTCTACGCTAAAGTAGCGTAAGTTTTGTTTTGTCTGATTTAATTAAGGAGTCACCACTGTGTGGGAAATTATTAAAGCTGCAGGTTGGCCAATTTGGCCATTGATTTTTGCTTCAATTATTGCATTAGCGATTATTGTAGAGCGTTTTTGGGCGTTGCGTAGCGAAATTGTGGCGCCGAGCAACCTATTACCAGAGGTGCAAAAATGGATGGGTCAGGGTGTTATCAATAAGGACAGTCTTGCTAAATTAGAAAGTCACTCATTATTGGGCAAAATATTTGCCAGTGCACTAGCTAATGAAAAAAACTCTAGAGAAGTCATGAAAGAGTCGATTGAAGAAACGGGTCGCGCAGTTGCTCACAGTTTAGAAAAGTATCTTTCTACACTAGGTACGATTGCTACAGTTGCACCTTTACTTGGTTTGTTAGGAACGGTTATAGGGATGGTGGAATTGTTTGGCGCTTTTACTAATTCTGGACACGATGTTGCACAGTTTGCACGTGGTATTTCAGTGGCTTTGTATAACACGGCAGCAGGTATTGTGGTTGCAGTGCCAGCGATGATTGCTTACCGTTATTTCCGTACAAAAGTGGATACTTTATTGCTCGATATGGAACAGCAAGCCATTAAATTAGTTGAAATTTTGCATGGTGAACGTTAATCCAGCGCTAACGATTAAAGGAATACTATAATGAATTTTCAGCGTGGTAAAAATCATGAAGAACTAGAAATTAACTTTATTCCGTTAATTGATGTGTTATTGGTGATTATTATCTTTCTTATCGTGAATGCGACCTTTTCACGCACCAGTGAATTACAAATTAATTTACCAACAGCAGAGGCGAGCGCCCCAGAAGATAAGCCGTTAATTATCACGGTTGATATTGATGCGACTGGTCGCTATATGATTGAATCAAAAGAGGCTGGTACCAGTGTGCAAGATATTGCTAGCGCACTGCAAGCTGCCGCTGGTGATGGTAAGGATCCAACCATTGTCATTAATGCAGATGCAAAATCGACGCACCAATCAGTGGTCAACGTGATGGAAGCAGCACGGGTTGCAAGCTACACGCATATTACTTTTGCAACACAATCAGGATCTAGCAATTAATTACCATCATTTTATTCATCAGTTTCTACAGGTTTAATCATGTCGAAACGTTCGCGTAATAAAAACGCACTGCCACAAATCCATAATGCCAAAGCGCTTTTTCTGCGTATTTTTTCTTATGCTTGGCAGTATAAATACGTTTTCGTCGTCACTATTCTTGCTACGGCCGTACTTTCTTTAAGCAATACGGCTTTTCTTGCCATGATCAAAAAAGTGACTGATGAAGGCTTTATGCGCCAATCAGCAGAGCAAGTTTATGTGCTACCGCTCATGTTATTTGGTTTGATGACTGCACGCGGGATTGCAGGATTTGTCTCCATGTATAGCATGCGTTGGATAGCAAGGCGCGTAGTGGAAACGTTGAGAAGACAGGCTTTTGGTCGTCTGATGCACATGCCCGTCAGCTTCTTTGATATGCAATCTACCGGCATCATGGTGTCTAAATTAACCTATGATGCGGAAAGACTGTCTAGTGTTGCAACGCGCACGGCAATGAATGTATTAAGAGACGTGTTGACACTCATCGGTTTAATTGGCTACATGCTGTATCTTGATTGGCGGCTCACATTAATTTTCGCTATCATCGCACCGTTGATGGTTTTATATCTGAGAAGAACCACGCCAAAACTACGCGCAACTGCGAAAAAAGTGCAATTGGCCGTTGGTGAAATGACTAAAGTTTCAGAAGAGGCAATTTCTGGACAGCGTATCGTTAAAATTTTCGGCGCACAAGATTACGAAGATCAACGATTTTCAAAGGTAGTGATTGATAACCGAGATTTGGAATTGCGGTCAGCGCGTATTGTTGGGTTAAATAGTTTTGTAATTGAAGTGTTAGCCGCCGTTGCGTTGGCCTTAGTTGTTTACTATGCTTTAGGTCGATTTACTGTGGGAGAGTTTGCGGCATTTATCGGCGCTTTGCTGATGTTAATCTCGCCAATTAAACATATCACCGCCGCTAATGAAGATTTTCAAGTTGGCTTAGCTGCTGCGCAGAGCGTGTTCGAGGTGATTGATGCGCCGACTGAGGAAGACGAAGGTAACCATGAGTTAGGACAGCTTAATCATGGGGATATTGAGTTTAAAAACGTGAGTTTACGCTATGAAAATGCCAAGCGTTTAGCCCTAGATGACTTAAGTTTTACCGTTAAAAAAGGTGAAAAGATTGCTTTAGTTGGACGCTCAGGTGGCGGTAAAACTTCATTGATGAATTTATTGCCGCGGTTTTATGAGTTGCAACAAGGACTTATTTTGCTTGATGGAATCGATATTCGAGCATTATCACTAAAAGATTTACGTGCCCAGTTTTCGCTGGTGAGTCAGGATATTATTTTATTCAATGATACGGTTTTTAATAATATTGCCTACGGCGTGTTAAGAGAGACTAGCGAAGAGGAAGTGATTAACGCTGCAAAAGCAGCCAATGCATGGGAATTTATCCAGCAGATGCCACAAGGTTTGCAAAATGAAATTGGCGATAGAGGTGTGCGTCTTTCTGGTGGACAACGCCAGCGGATTGCGATTGCACGCGCCATTTTAAAAAATGCACCGATTTTGCTATTAGATGAAGCAACTTCCGCTTTAGATACCGAATCAGAGCAACATGTACAAGCCGCGCTAGATGTGCTCATGCAAAATCGGACTAGCTTGGTGATTGCACATCGCCTTAGCACAATTGAAAATGCGGATAGAATATTGGTGATGGATAAAGGTAAAATTGTTGAGTCGGGTACTCACAAAGAGCTGTTAAAAGCAAAAGGTTATTACACTAAGCTGTATCAAAAAGAGTTTAACGAGTAGGTGATAAGGTCATGCTCGACCACATATTACGTGCTTGGAAAAATAAAAATGCTTTTTTCTATCTTGTTTTAATTCCAGTTTCTTGGCTGTTTACTGCTATCACTGCTGTGCGTCGCAAAGTATATCAAGCAGGCTTGCTACGTTCATATAAATTGTCAGTTCCTGTCATTGTCGTGGGTAATATCAATATGGGTGGCAGTGGCAAAACGCCCGTGGTTATTTGGTTAGTTGAGCAGCTCAGAAAAAATGGCTACAACCCAGGCGTCATTAGCCGCGGTTATGGCGTTAATCATACTAAGCCCATGCAAGTGCATTCAAACAGCGAGGCTACGCAGGTTGGCGATGAACCATTGCTGATTACACATCGCACTGCTTGTCCAGTTTGGGTGGGTAAGCAAAGAGTTGATGTGGGTCGTGCTTTGTTGAATGCCCATCCATCTTGTGATGTCATTATTAGTGATGATGGTTTGCAACATTATCGATTAAGTCGATATATAGAAATTGCCGTGGTTGATGCAGAGACAACGAACGCACAATATTTATTACCCGCAGGACCATTGCGCGAGCCGCTGTGGCGTTTAGGTTCAGTTGATGCGATTGTTTTTCATGGTGATAACGTAAGTAAAAAAATAAAAGATAAATTCAGTGAAAATGGTTTTGAAATGCAACTGCGAGGCCAAACGTTTTATAATTTACTCAATCCAAAACTAACTGTAACAACAGATTATTTTAATGGGAAACTGGTTAAGGCAATCGCAGGCATTGGTAAACCAGAACGATTTTTTAATACATTGGCTGACTTGGGGTTGAATGTTGAAGGAATTTGCTTTGATGATCATCATAATTTTACTTTGCAAGATTTAGCTGATATTAAAGCTGAGGCGGTTGTGATGACGGAAAAAGATGCTGTGAAATGTCAGCCTTTTGCACAAGCACATTGCTGGGTATTGCCGGTTGATGCAAATATAGAATCCGGCTTGCTTACCTTAGCGCTGACAAAGTTAAAGACGATTAAGTGAATTACAATAAAAGTTATATAGTATTAAGCAATACAATATAAGCATAGTGAAAGAGTAGAGGCTAAAAAATGATTGATGCAAAATTACTGGCAATATTAGTTTGTCCTGTAACAAAGGGGCCGTTAATTTATAAAAAAGCGCAAAATGAACTTATTTCAACATCAGCGCAGCTGGCCTATCCAGTGCGCGATGGCATTCCTGTGTTGCTAGAAGAGGAAGCGCGTAAGATTGATACTGATGAAATTGAACAGGTAAAGAAAGCAGAGTAATGACCTTTATAGTCGTCATCCCTGCGCGCTATGCCAGCTCGCGTTTGCCAGGCAAGCCTTTGCTTGATATTGCAGGCAAGCCGATGGTGATTAGAGTGGCCGAGCAGGCGAACAAAAGTGGCGCAAGTGCGGTAGTGATTGCAACCGATTTTGAAAAAATTATGCAAGTGGCTAAAGCGCATGATGTTGATGCAATCATGACCGATGTTAACCATGTTTCTGGTACAGATAGAATTGCAGAAGTGGTGCGAACCTTAGATTGGAATGACGATGATATTGTGGTGAATGTACAAGGGGACGAGCCATTAATTGATCCGCAGCTTATCCAAGAGGTCGCGCTTACCTTAGCGCATAGTAGAGAGGCTGTGATGGCAACGGCTTGCCATGCGATTCATGATGAAGCTTCAATGTTGAATCCTAATGTTGTGAAGCTGGTGTTAGATACGAGTGGCAATGCCCTATATTTTAGCCGCGCACCCATTCCTTATCCGCGTGATGAAGCGCATAAGCAGAATATCAAAGCCTATCGCCATATTGGAATTTACGCTTATCGTGTGGATTTTCTAAAACAGTATGCTGATTTAACGGTGACTGAATTAGAGCAGATAGAAAGTTTAGAGCAATTAAGAGTGTTACATCATGGCTATAAAATAGCCGTTACAGTAACGGATCATGCGCCTGCTACTGGGGTAGATACTCAGGCGGATTTAGATGACGTGCGGCGCATTTTCTCTCAACAAGTAACTGATTAGCATGGGCTTTAGTTTTTAATCAAGTATTAATTTAAGTTTTATTTTAGGCTTGTTTTAAAGAAAAACAATATTGAATAGTATTACTCTGGTTAGCATAGAATGCTAACCAGTATTTCAAGTTTACACAGCTTCTTCGCCAGTTTCACCTGTTCTTATGCGTAAGGCTTGTTCTACAGTGGTGACAAAAATCTTACCATCACCAATCTTGCCAGTGTGTGCGGCTTTTACGATGGCATCCATTGCAGAGTCTAAAATATCATCAGAGACAACTAATTCTAGTTTTACTTTAGGTAGAAAGTCAATCGTATATTCAGCGCCACGATAGAGCTCTGTATGACCTTTTTGGCGACCAAAACCTTTGACCTCAGTGACGGTTAATCCGTTGATGCCAATTTCAGAAAGAGCTTCACGCACTTCTTCTAATTTAAATGGTTTAATGACAGCCTCGATTTTTTTCATTTAACTCTCCCTGAATACTTCATTAAATTGTACTACTAATTAAAGTTTAATTTGCAAGTAATTGGATATCTTCTATCTTTACCAAATCCACGTTGCGTAATTCTGACACCAATAGGGGCTTGGCGGCGTTTATATTCATTGATGTCAATTAATCTGGTGACCCGTTTAACATCCGCTTCGCGATAACCGAGCTTGATAATATCATCGAGACTTAAATCATCTTCAACATACGCTTGCATAATCGCATCGAGTATTTCATAGGGTGGCAAACTATCTTGATCTGTTTGATCATCGCGCAATTCTGCACTGGGCGGCCGGGTAATAATGCGTTCTGGAATGACCGTTGATAGGCTATTGCGATAATTGGCTAATTGATAAACAAGTGTTTTTGGCACATCTTTTAATAAAGCGAAGCCGCCTGCCATATCGCCATATAAAGTGGTATAACCAACAGCTGTTTCAGATTTATTGCCAGTGGTGAGCACAATGTTGCCAAATTTATTCGATAGTGCCATTAATAACATACCGCGAATACGCGCTTGCAGATTCTCTTCTGTTGTATCTTCTGATCTGCCTTTAAATTCATCTGAGAGCGCATCTTTAAAAGTCTCGAACAGTGATTTAATCGGAATTAAGCTGTAGTCCACATCAACTAACTCAGCCATTTCCACTGCATCGTTTACACTCATGCTGGCGGTGTATTGTGATGACATCATCAACACTTTTACTCGGTCTGCACCTAATGCATCAACCGCAATTACCAATGTTAAAGCAGAATCAATCCCGCCTGAAAGACCAAGTACGACACTAGGAAAACCATTTTTATTCACATAGTCTGCTAGGCCAAGCTTCAGTGCATTGTAGACCATGGCTTGTAAGCTTAATGCTGGAATAATAGCAGTGGCTACTGGTTGCTTATTGGTGATTTCAACATAAGCTAGAGATTCGACAAATGAGGGAAGTTGATGCGTTACTTTGCCTTGACCATCCAGTACAAAAGAAGCGCCATCAAACACGAGTTCATCTTGACCGCCAACGAGATTGGCATAAATCAACGGTAAACTAGTTTCTTTAACGCGTTGTATTAATACTTCATAGCGCGTTTCTAGTTTATCCATATGATATGGAGAGGCGTTGAGCGATAGTAAAAATTCTGCACCAGCTTCTTTTGCTCTTTTTGCGGGCGCTGGCTCCCAGCCGTCTGCACAAATCATGAGGCCAAATTTAATGCCTTCCAACTCAAATACAAGTGGTTGATTGCCAGGCTCAAAGTACCTCTCTTCATCAAATACGCTGTAATTAGGCAGCGCCTGCTTATGATAAGTCGCCATAACTTTACCGTTTTGAAGCACACTGGCGGCATTAAACAGTTGCTTGTTTTCATAGTGTGGATGACCTACCAGCACAGTAATACCAGCGGTAGACTGTGCGATATGATTAAGCTTTTTTTGGTTGGCAATGATAAAATCTTGCCGAAATAATAAGTCTTCTGGTGGGTAACCACACAAACTTAACTCTGGCGTAATGATTAAATGAGCACCTTGTTGTTTTGCTTCATTTGCCAAGTCGATAATTTTATTGGCATTACCCGTAATATCTCCAACAATCGCGTTGAATTGTGCGATAGCGATTTTCATGAATTAGTATGATCCGCCAGCACTTTTGATCAGGTCAACAATTTCTCGATTTCCTTTTTTAAGGGCATACACATAAGCAGTTAAGCCATATTTGTCGCGTGCTTTTAAATCTACTTTATGGCTCAACAATAACTTAACCAATTCTGCCGAGTCAGCTTCAATTGCTAGCTCCAGTATAGATGTGCTTTGTGAGTCTTTATGGTTCACATCTGCACCTTGATTGATTAAGATGGTTGCGGTATCAATTGCTGACTTATTCACTGCCCATGCCAGTGCAGTCCATTCTGAATTATCTTCTACATTAATCTTAGCGCCATGCTGAAGCAGATAACTAACGATATCAGTATAGTTGTTACGGGCCGCAAACATCAGCGCAACGACCCCAAAAGGATCTCGAATATTGACATCAGCACCATGTTTGATTAGTGATTTAACCGTTGCTAGATCATTAATGTTAGCGGCAAGCATCAACAACGTTTTACCATCATCATTTTTTGTATTAGGGTCATCTCCATGATTAACCAGCAGCTCGACCGCTGCATTGCTACCTTCAGCTGCTGCCATGCTGATTGCTGTCCAGCCAGTCATCTCCGTTATTATTGAGTTAGCACCTTTACCTAATAAAATTTGCATCGTTGCGATGTGATTTCTTCTGGCTGCATACATTAAGGGTGTCCAACCATCGCTATCTTGCGCATTAATGTTAGCGCCTTTATTGATTAGCAACTCAGCTGCGACTGACTGATCTTTACGTGCTGCGTACATCAGTGCCGTAATGTTATCCTTGTCCTTCATGTCTGGATTGGCACCTGCTGCCAATAATTCATTGACCGCAGGCAAATCACCTGAAGCAGCCGCAGTTAACAAATACGACATATCTGCCGCTTTGCTTTGGAAGCTAAGCAGGGCTAAGGTCAATAATAGGAAAAGAGAATATTTTTTCAATGCTTATCTTTCTTTATTCCGAATCGCTTGCAAAACGGCTTGGCCAAGGCCTGCAGGGGAATTTGCAACAACAGCGCCTGCTTGTTCCAGTGCTGCAATCTTATCTTCTGCGCGACCGGAACCACCAGAGATAATAGCACCTGCATGACCCATACGCTTACCTTTTGGTGCCGTTAAACCAGCGATATAAGCTGCAACGGGCTTAGTGACATAGTTTTTAATATAATCTGCCGCAGCCTCTTCATCGCTCCCACCAATTTCACCGACCATAATAATCGCTTCTGTTTCAGGATCGGCTTCAAATAAAGCCAAGCATTCAATAAAGTTTAAGCCTTTTACTGGGTCGCCGCCAATGCCAACGCAAGTGGTTTGACCTAAGCCAAGTGCTGTGGTTTGTTGCACCGCTTCATAGGTTAACGTACCAGAGCGAGAAACAACACCCACTTTTCCTTTTAGGTGAATACTGCCAGGCATAATGCCAATTTTGCATTGATCTGGCGTGATGATGCCAGGGCAGTTAGGACCAATTAACTTGGTACCATTGGCATCTAATGCTGACCTGACTTTAATCATATCTAAGACTGGAATACCTTCGGTAATGCAAACGACTAATTCGATACCTGCATCGCTGGCCTCTAAAATGGAGTCTGCCGCAAATGGCGGCGGCACATAAATGACGCTTGCATTAGCTTGCGTCTCACGCACTGCTTCGCGTACGGTATTAAAAACAGGCAAGCCAAGATGGGTTTGTCCACCTTTGCGTGGCGTAATACCACCAACCATTTGTGTGCCGTAAGCAATGGCTTGCTCTGAGTGGAATGTGCCTTGTTTGCCAGTAAAACCTTGGCATAATACTTTGGTATTTTTATCGACTAAAATGCTCATGCGACCGCCTTAACTGCTTGCTCAGCCGCATCGGTTAAGTGTTCAGCAGAAATAATATTCAAGCCACTATCTCGTAACATTTGTTTACCTAATTCCACGTTAGTGCCTTCTAAGCGAACAATAACTGGAATCGTCATTTCCACTTCTTTCACAGCGGTGATAATACCCGTTGCAATAATATCGCAACGCATAATGCCACCAAAAATATTCACTAAAATCGCTTTTACATTTTGATCAGCTAAAATGATTTTAAACGCTTTGGTCACAGTCTCTGCTGTGGCACCGCCGCCGACATCTAAAAAGTTAGCCGGCATACCGCCATGCAGCTTAATTAAATCCATGGTCGCCATGGCAAGGCCTGCACCATTAACTAGGCAACCAATGTTGCCATTGAGCGCAATATAATTAAGACCAGAGTGATGCGCTTCCGCTTCCTTAGTGTCATCTTGCGACCAATCACGCAAACCAGCCAATGTTTTTTGACGATATAACGCATTGTCATCTACCGTCATTTTGCAATCGAGAGCGACTAGATGGCCACCTGTTGTCACCACCAGAGGATTGATTTCAAGCAAAGCTAAATCATTTTCAATAAACAATTTATACAAGCCTTTTGCCAATTTAGTAAATTCAGCAATCTGGTCGCCTGATAAATTTAAGGCAAAGGCGATATTACGCGCTTGAAAATCAACCAATCCATTTAAAGGGTCACACACTTCTTGCAGTATTTTTTCAGGTTCGTTAGCTGCAATTTCTTCAATATCCATTCCACCAGCTGATGAGGCAACCATCACCACGCGATCCAATGCACGGTCGACCAACATAGATAAATACAGCTCACGTGCAATCGGCAGTGTTTGTTCAACCAATACCCGATGCACAGGCTGTCCATCAGGCGCATTTTGATATGTGACTAAGTTTTTACCGAGCAAACTACCTGCTGTTGCTTGCGCTTCAGCAGCCGATGTGACCAATTTAACGCCGCCAGCTTTACCTCGACCACCTGCATGAACTTGTGCTTTAACCACCCAAGCATCACCTGCAATTTGTTTGGTAGCCGCCGCAGCCGCTTCTTCTGATTGGACTGTTTCACCGATAGGGGTGGCGATGCCATATTGCTGCAGGAGTTGCTTCGATTGATATTCGTGTAAATTCATTATGTCGTTAATTTTTTGATTGTTTATACTAGTTCGTATTTTCTCGCAAAAGTGCGTTTGAGGCTAGTAAAAAGCACTTAAACAAAAAGCCACAGCTTTTAAACTGTGGCTATATGGATGCTTTTGCGAGTTAAGGAAACGATTTACAAATCTTGTTCCCATGCGTTGCCATATACTTTACCGTTACGCGACAAAATAAACATTTGATACATGCTGGTTACCCACATGAAACTAGATGCTAAGCTGTAGCCAATGCCGCCAATAATCGTAAAGTAGGCAAAACCAGGGGCGAGCTTAGTTAACCACCAAGATAAGATGTCGATAATTAAAAATGCAAACGGGAAAGCAATTGCAAGTGTTTTTAACAGCTTAGGCACCCCAACGGCAAAGCTAAAAATAAAACCAATAAAGAAAAAGATAAAGCTTATGCCAAATAAATGGATATGTGAAACGCGCGTTAAGCTTTGGAAACTCGCACCATCGCCTGTTGCCGCTACTTTTTGCACTTCATCAAAGTTTTTAAAATTAGGAATATTTGGCACAACGCTGTGGCAGGCAACGCAGTTTTCTGCAAATACATTTTTAAAATGCGCATCCCAATCCTCTTTTGGCGCTCCCTTATGCACCCATTTAATAATATCGGCACGTACTTCATCAGATGCGTTTGCCTTCATTGATCCATTCAGTTTGCTTTCCAATAAACTGTGGGTGCGATCGCCATAATAACTATAAACAATGTCGTTTTTTGATAAGCCTACTTTACCGTCTGCCATGCCATGCGTCATCATAATTTGTAAGCCAGCCATGCAAAGACCGACGCCAATCACGATTAAGTAACCAGCAAAAAGTGCTTTGATTGGCGTCGGCATATTGGGCAGATTTAACCATGTCATATTAGATGCCGTATATTTCATCTTTGTAAGCCTTGTATAATAAATTAAGGAAAATAATAGCACTCATTTTAGCAAACAAACAAATAAATAAAGCGTGGAAAATCACCTAGTTCATATCACTACAGCGTGGATGTACGAGCTGTTATAATTTACTTTTATTTTTTCTAGCAGATTATTCCATGCGTTTAGTTGTTCAAGGTCGCGCACTAAGCGTTGCCCATCTTGCCCATATTCATCGCATCATTGGCGGTAATACTCAATTTATGCAAATAGGCGAATTTGCTTATTATTTACCAGTACATACCTCAAACACTGATGTGGTTAAATCGTTTTGCGCAGAACAGAAAATTGATTGTGCTTTAGTACCAAATACTCAGGTATTGAGCAAGTTTGGTTTATGCGTAATGGACATGGATTCGACATTAATCGCTATTGAATGTATTGATGAAATTGCCGATGTGATGGGTATCAAGCCACAAATTTCTGAAATTACCGAAGCGGCGATGCGCGGCGAATTAGATTTTTCTGAAAGCTTAAAAAAGCGCGTTGCTTTGTTAACAGGCTTAGATGAAAGCGCTCTGCAACGGGTGATTGATGAACGTCTAAAGCTGAACCCTGGCGTACTGGATTGGATAAAAGCCTGTAAAGCAAATAATATCAAAACCATGGTCGTTTCAGGTGGTTTTACCTTCTTTGCCAATCACGTAAAGGAATTGCTGGGTTTGGACTATGCCGTTTCTAATGTATTAGAAATTGTTGATGGTAAGTTGACTGGCAATATAGTTGGTGACATTGTTGATGCAAAGCGCAAAGCTGATGAGTTAGTGAGGTTGCGTGACCAATTAGGTTTAAAAGCATCCCAAACCATTGCGATTGGCGATGGTGCGAATGACTTGAAAATGATGGCTGTTGCAGAAGTTGGGGTGGCATATCATGCGAAGCCAGTAGTGCAAGAGCAGGCGACTTATTCATTGAATTATGTGGGGTTGGAAGGTGTAATAGGGTTGCTTACGGCTTAATAGGCAGTGAATGCAACGTACGATGCAATGGTGAGTATACTTACTAAACCGTTTCACCGCTTAAAAAAGCCAGCTCCATCTCCGTAAACCCAGCTTTCCGTCTAGCCTCCATATTAAAAGGCGGGCGCAGTTTCGGGGCTCTATATTGTTGGCATAATTTTTCAAACGTAGCAATTGGATCTAAGTCACGTTGTTGACAGAGATAATTAAACCAGTAATTACCAATGGCAACATGGCCAATTTCATCGCGCAAAATAATATCCAAAATCTCTGCGGCTGGTTGGTCGCCTGCTTGAGCGATTTTATTACGGATGGCGGGGGTGGCGTCTAAACCTCTTGCCTCCATGGTGCGAGGCACTAGTGCCATGCGGGCGAGCACATCCTCTTGCGTGCGTTCTACCATTTCCCATAACGCGTTATGCCCAGAAAAATCACCATATTCGTAGCCTAATGTTTTAAGGTGATTGTTTAATAATGAGAAGTGATAGGATTCTTCTGCCGCGACTTTTAACCAGTCTTCATAGTATTGTTCTGGCATATCAGCAAAACGCCACACTGCATCTAAGGCTAAATTAATGGCATTAAACTCAATGTGGCACAGTGCATGAATCAATGCGGCACGGCCTTCTTCTGAGCGCATAGAACGTTTTTTGACGGACAGAGGAGGTACTAATTCAGGTTTGCTAGGGCGGCCCGGAATGGGGTTATTCCCAATTAACTTGATATTAAGTTGCGCTTTAATGTCGAGAGAGACTTGTTTTTCAAGGTAAGCTTTTTGTAATCCAGAGACGCCATTTGCTTTACGTGCAGGGTCATCAGCAAGCAACCAGTTGAGCGCACTTTGGCGCAACTCAATGGCCTCTAAGTAACAAGTATTTGTCGACAAAATATTTTTTTAGCTTGTTATTTTAGGATTAACGGTAATGTTTATTTAAGCGGAATAAAGTCCAAAATGCCCGCTTTCATATCAGGCACCATTAAATATTGTTCGTCTTTAGTGATGGCAATATCTGCAGCCGCTTTGTAGCCTTCTTTTAAAATATTTGCTTCACCATTCTTATTGAGACTGTACACTTTTCCTGATTTCCAATCGCTGATGTACATCGTGCCATTACTATGATGTACTACGCCATCGCCGCCGCCGAAGCTTGTTTCAGATATGTCGGTTAATTCTTTGTTCCTTTGATTATATTGATAGAGTATGCCTGAAGTGAAATCGACAAAGATTAAGTAATCGCCAGTATCGTCGGCGAGTAAGCCATTTGGCGCTAAGACGCGCTCATCTTGCTTGCCATCAATCAACAATGTCGTGTTGCCTTCAGTGTCAATTTTGTAGATTGCACCACCTTTTCCTGTAGTCATGTTGCCACTATCGCTTACATAGAGGTTGCCTTTTGGATCGGCTTCTAAATCATTTAAGAACTGAGGGGGGTTGGCAAAAGCACTCGCTTCTACAAAAGTAGATACTTTTGCGGTTGATTCGTTTAGCGTGATTTTTAGTATTTTTGTTTTATCTGCAACATATAAGTTGTTGCCAATAATCGCTAGGCCTTTTGGATCATCTAACCCTTTTGCGAATATGTTCACTTTTCCATCGCGGATAACGCTGATTTGACCATCGCCATCTTTATCAAACTCATTAATTTCAGATACATAAATAGCGCCATCAGTTGCCTGTAACACTGATTCAGGTGTCAGTAACTGACTGACTTTTTTATAGTTTGATGATGCTGTAGACATGCATGCGGTATTCAACAGTGCTAAAACAATAACTAATGACTTCATAATTAATCCTGCTTGAAATTAAATGGAACGACTGAGCTTACTATTGAAATAATTAATAGTAAAAAGTTTCTGCTGGTAATTTATCTAAAGTATTACATAAATTACCTGCCTTAATCGGCGTATTTTTATCCAGTGCACTTAAAAAAACTGGGTCAGCTAATAACGCTTCAATGGTTTGGTTAATTGCGCTGGTATACCCTTTCTCAATAAAAAATTCTGGTGTGCTGTTCAGCAGACCTAGTTGCTGAGTTTCTCGTCTCACTTGTGCAATAGGCTCGCCATCATTGGTATAAGCACGTGCGATAAACTCAGTATGAAAAACCTGTAATTGCGCATTATAGAAAATATTAGGCTCTAGCAACAAGACAACACTCGCTTCACTATTATCGCTACATTCATTAATGTTACTAAAGCGCGTTTGCAGTGCTGACATGGCCGCTTTTTCTGCTAAAGGGCCTTTCATATGCCAGACATCCAAATAAGGGTGCAAGAAACGGACGGGATGAAAGTAATTTCTTTTTGCAATGTGAACGGCAATATTACCAGATTGTGGGTTTGCTGCTGCATAGCTAAACGGTATATAGCTTAGTGAGAGTAAACTGAATGCTAAAATTAATTTTTTCATTGCGTTTCCATTTCATTATTCGTTGAATGTTGCTGATAAGTAATACGATAAATATAATTCGTTCTATCATCCGACACGTAAAGCGCACCGTCTGGCCCAACCACAACATCGACGGGCCGTCCCCATGCTTTATTATTATTGAGCCAACCGGTTGCAAAATCGACTACTTTCATGGGTTTGCCTTGGTTAAATTGAATGCGAACTAGTTTATAACCACTTAATTTCGCCCGATTCCAAGACCCATGTAATGCGACAATGGCGTCGCTTTTAAATTCAGCTGGAAAGTGACTTTTATTTAAAAAAGTAATACCAATCGGCGTGGAATGCGATGTTAGCGTAATGGTAGGCGGTGTTGCTTGTTGGCAAAAGTTCTCTGACCCTGGGAAGTTTGGGTCAGTCGTCATGCCACCACTTTGGTTGCCCCAACAATGCGGCCAGCCATAATTGCCACCGCGTTTGATTTCATTAATATGCTCTGGTGGCAGTTCATCATTAATTTGGCCGCCTTTGCTATCCGAGCGCATATCTGCACCATTATTAGTAGCAAACATCGCTTTGGTTTCCGGGTGCCAAGCAAAACCCTGTGTATTTCTTAATCCACTCGCCCAAATTGGTGGCAGAGTTGTGTGCTTTCCAACAACCGTTAATGCACCAGCTGGTTTTCCATCAACAGAATAACGCATTAAAGTGGCACGTGTTGGGTCACTTTCATCGCAGACATTACAGCTAGAACCAACATTGAAATACAAATGATTATCTGGACCTAATTTAACTGTTTTGACCGTATGTCCACCAGACGCTAAATGGCTAATAAAAGGCTTAGGTGCCGACCATCTTTCATTTTGTTTTGTGAGTTTGAAGATGCCATCTTGATTCGCCACTAATAAATCATTTCCAACAAATGCTAAGCCATTCGGCGCATTTAAATCAGTAGCAATGATTGTTGACGCTTCAGCAATACCGTCTTGATTTGTATCCCTTAGCATTAGTACTTGATTACTTCGAGAGGAGGACACAAATAGGTTGCCATCTGGGGAGAACGCCATCATGCGCGGCGCTACATCTAATTTAGCGTAGATATTAGCTGTAAAACCCGCAGGTAATGTTAAGTTGAGCGTTGACGGGGCATCAGCTGCACAAATTAAAGAGGGCATGATGCTGCACATCGCTAAGGCGAAGTAACTTTTGATTTTATAAATAAAAATTTCAACCATTTTTATCGCTTTATCTTGTTTTTAAGTAAGGACATCAGACCAAATATTGGTCGCCCAAGCATTGGCATATTGCCCTTCTTGCTCAGAAGGCTTTGCTGAAACGCCACCGCCTTCTTCAGAGACCATGATTTTTTTGCCTGCATCGTATCGATAGACATTGGCAACATGTATCGCCCGCTTTTCATCAACAAAGCTATAGCAAGTATTGGTAAAGACAGGTTCTGTGTCTGGTAATCTGCCCTGCATCAGTTCAACAATGGCGCTTGCACAGACGCGAGCTTGTGATGTCGCCATATGCGCAGATTTGGGTAACCCAGAGGCGACGCTGTCGCCAATCACATGCACATTCGGCACTCGCTTAGACTCGTAAGTCAAAAAGTTGACTTCGCACCAAGGATAGTCTGGCTCTAGTAAATCGGCAATTTGCGCAGCCTTGCCTGCGCGTTGTGGTGGAATAATATTAAGTACGTCCGCTTTAACGGTTTCAAAATCAGTCGTCACTGTTTTTGTTGCCACATCGACAGCGATAATGCTGCTATTGGGGCGATAATCAATGATTGTTTTGTAGTCTGTTTCCCAAACTTTAGAGAACAATCCTTTTTTAGAAACGATGTCAGGGTTTCCATCCAATATAATTATTTTGCTCATAGGTTTGTGCTTTTTGAAATAGCTAGCCACTTGGCATGCACGCTCATATGGGCCTGGTGGGCAACGGAAAGGTAATTTAGGCACGCTTAGCACAAATACGCCGCCATCAGACATCGCCTCAAGTTGCTTGCGTAAGTTAACCGTTTGCCAACCTGCTTTCCAAGCATGTGGTATTTTTTCCTGCGCGTCAGCATTTTGTAAGTTGGCTAAATCCTCATAAGTAAAGT
Source organism: Methylophilaceae bacterium (assembly GCA_041612255.1). GTDB lineage: Bacteria > Pseudomonadota > Gammaproteobacteria > Burkholderiales > Methylophilaceae. The sequence continues at coordinate 318,919 of JBFJJN010000001.1, forward strand.
CAACGCCAGGTGCAACAATCAGCTTGTCATAGCCAATCTGACCACGTTTCATTGTTACTTTTTTGCTTTTAGTATCAATAGCAGTGACTTCATCTTGGACCCAGTTAATGTCGTAATTTTGTTGGACGGCATCATAACCAAAGGTTAAATCATTAATGTTTTTGCTACCGCCTAATACTAGGTTACTCATTGGGCATGAAACAAATTGTGATTGCTTTTCAATCACGGTCACTGCAATTTTATTATTGCTCCACATGCGGATATATTTAGCTGCTGTCGTGCCTGCATAGCCGCCACCAATAATGACAACATGACCAATCGGTTGATTTTTCCCAAGGGCTAGTACTGGGCTGGAAAGCAGTAAACTAGTTGCACTTAAACTAGCTGCTTTAATAAAAGTACGTCTATCGAAGACTGGGTTATTTAGATCAGATTTATTCAGGCCAGATTTATTCAAATCTTGAATCAACTTACTCATGATTCGCCTCCAGCATTTGAGTTTGCAATTCAGGGCTTGTCATGCGTTTTTGCTGTGAGAAGAATTTTGCTAACTGTTCAATTTCGTTAGTGTTTAGACCAGATGCATGATGGTGCATGACTGTGCTAGGACGACTACTGTTTTTGAATGCTTGCATTTGTGCAATAAAATGCGTTGCATCTAAATTGGCGAGTACAGGGGTGGTGCTGTGGCTATTACCATTTGTGCCATGACAGGCGGCACATGAAGCAGCCAACGTGCGAGTATGAATTTCTGCGGTGGTTAATGGTTCAGCTGAGTAAGCAATAGAGTTAATCAAGAATAACGCTATAAAACTGATCACACTAGATAAAACAGAGTTGATTGTTACGCGAAGCATGGTGTTTTAACCTTGAGTTTTTCGATTAAAACACCATTCTAACGATAAATAGGGGATTTGTATGTGATTACAAACACCTTATTAATTAGCAGTATTCGCCTTTACAACCATCATCTTTAACACCCAATGTTTTCAAGAAGGCAATCATTTTTTCATCGCCTTCATCACGGAAAAATTGGATTAAAGATAAATCGTTTCTCAATTTAATATTCACGTCAGCACCACTTTTTGCTAATAACGTTAACATATCAGTCAGTCTATTGAATGCGGCTAAATGAAAAGCAGTATGAAGCGCGTTTGGTTGTTCATAGTTTAAGTCAGCGCCTTTGCTAATCAGATATTTAACAACTTCTAGTTGATTGGTATTCGCTGCCATCTGCAATGGGCTCCAGCCAAATATTTTTTCGTTAACAACTTTAGCATCAGCATTCACATATTGTTGAACAGTTTTGAGTTGGCCTTGTATTAAAGCTTCTCTCCAGATGGCTTCGTCATCATCCGTCATTGCTGAAGCGTTAAAAGATAAGCATAAAGCCATTGCTAGTAAAACTGTTTTAATCCATTGCATATTGTCATTCTCCAAGCTAAATAATTATTATAAAAATACTATCTTACAAACTTCGTTTTTTAACAAAAAGCTAATCAACAAAACGCCTTGCATTACGGAACATCCGCATCCAAGGACCATCTTCTTGCCATTCATCAGGATGCCATGAATGTTGCACTGCTCTAAACACCCGTTCTGGATGAGGCATCATAATATTAAAACGCCCATCTGTCGTGGTAAATCCAGTCAAGCCTTGCGGCGATCCATTTGGGTTAAACGGATATGCTTCGGTAGGCGTTGACTTATGATCGACATAGCGCACAGTTGCTAATTTGCTTGCCAATATGTTATTGACCGTAGATTCTTCAGAAAATTCCGTAAATCCTTCACCATGCGCAATTGCAATTGGCATATGACTGCCAGCCATGCCATTGAAGAACAGGGAAGGAGATTCTAAAATCTCAACCATCGCAAAGCGTGCTTCAAACTGTTCGGATTTGTTTCGCACAAAATGTGGCCAATGCTCAGCGCCAGGAATAATGCTGTGCAAGTTACTCATCATTTGACAGCCATTGCAAACACCCAATGCAAATGAATCGTTACGGTTAAAGAAGGCGCTAAACTCATCGCGCGCACGACTATTAAATAGAATCGACTTTGCCCAACCTTCGCCGGCACCAAGCACATCGCCGTATGAGAATCCACCGCAAGCGACTAAGCCAGCAAACTCTTGTAATGAAACCTTGCCGGAAATAATATCGCTCATGTGGACGTCGATGCTATTAAAGCCTGCACGGTCAAAAGCCGCTGCCATTTCCGTTTGACCATTGACGCCTTGCTCTCGCAGTATCGCCATATTAGGACGAGCACCTTTGTTAATATAGGGCGCCGCGATATTCTCATTCAAATCAAAAGTAAGATGCGGCTTTATACCAACGTCATCATCATCAAGAATGCGATCATATTCTTGCTGAGCGCAGATTGGATTATCACGCAAGCTTTGCATATGGAAAGTGGTTTCTGACCACATACGATGCAAGTTAATGCGCGTATCAGCAAAGGTGATATCACCTTTACGAATCATAACTTCATTTTTATTGGTAACCTTAGCAATACGATGCGCGCAGTTTACAAGAGCGTTATTTAATTGCGCTAAAATGGCTTCAACTTCGCTCGCACGCACTTGAATCACCACGCCTAATTCTTCGTTAAATAACGAGCTAACCGCATCGCCTTGCAATGCAGTAATATCAGCCTGTAAACCACAATGGCCAGCAAACGCCATTTCAGTAAGTGTGGAAAATAAACCGCCATCGCTTCGGTCGTGATAGGCCAATAATTTGCCATCACTATTTAACGCTTGAATTTGGCGGAAGAAGGCTTTTAATTGTGCAGGATCATCAACATCAGGTGCGGTATCGCCGATTTGGCCATACACTTGCGCCAATGCCGAGCCGCCCATGCGATTTTTGCCATTACCAAGATCAATTAGGATTAATTCAGTTTCACCTAAGTCTGTTCTCAGTTGTGGCGTGAGTGTTTTACGTGCGTCACTGGTATTGGCAAAAGCCGTCACGACCAGAGAAATCGGAGAGGTGACAGCTTTTTTAGTATCAGCATCCTCCCATACGGTTTTCATGCTCATCGAATCTTTACCTACGGGAATGCTAATGCCAAGCGCAGGGCAAAGTTCTATACCAACCGCTTTAACGGTATTGAATAAAGCGGCATCTTCACCTTCATGTCCAGCAGGCGCCATCCAGTTAGCAGATAATTTTAAATTGCCAATATCACTGATGAAGCTAGCCGCAATATTAGTAATCGCCTCGCCAATTGCCATACGGCCAGAAGCTGGTGCGTCTATCAACGCTAAAGGTGCGCGTTCTCCTATGGCAAACGCTTCACCAGTATTGGTCTCAAATCCAGCGGTTGTCACAGCAACATCAGACACTGGTACTTGCCAAGGGCCGACCATTTGATCGCGTGCAATCAGGCCAGTCACACTACGGTCACCAATGGTGATAAGAAAAGTTTTATCTGCCACACCTGGTAAATGTAAAACGCGCGTAACAGCCTCTTTTAAATCAATTTGTTTAGTATCGAACGCATTTAATTTTTTGTTGATACTTTTAACATCGCGCGTCATTTTAGGCGGCTTGCCTAATAGAACAGATAAATCCATATCAACAGGTTTATTATCAAAATGATGATCTTCTACCGTTAAATGACGTTCTTCTGTTGCAACGCCAACCACCGCAAATGGGCACCGCTCACGCTCGCATAATGATTCAAATAATGGCAAATCCGCTTGCGCAACGGCTAGCACATAACGCTCTTGCGCCTCATTGCTCCACAACTCACGTGGGCTCATACCTGGTTCTTCATTATGTACATCACGCAGTTGGAAAATAGCGCCGACTTCAGCATCATTGACTAATTCTGGGAAAGCGTTAGAAATACCGCCAGCGCCGACATCATGAATGCTGACAATTGGATTGTCATCACCCATTTGCCAACAGCGGTCAATTACCTCTTGCGCACGACGTTGTAGCTCTGGATTGCCACGTTGAACTGAATCAAAATCTAAGTTCTCAGTATTAGCGCCCGTATCCATACTAGAGGCTGCGCCACCACCTAAACCAATCAACATTGCTGGGCCGCCAAGTTGGATCAATGCAGCACCTGCTGGAATTTTGCTTTTAAAAGAATGGCTATCTGAAATGTTACCAACACCACCCGCCAACATAATTGGTTTGTGATAACCGCGGACTTCTGGTTTGCCGTTACTGTCTGGGACATCAAGTTCAAACGTACGGAAATAACCAGCAATATTAGGGCGACCAAATTCGTTATTGTAAGCCGCGCCACCTAATGGGCCATCAATCATGATTTGCAGTGGACTAGCGATGCGGCTTGGTTTGCCGTAAGCTTTTTCCCACGGTTGTGGCAAGTTTGGTAAATTCAGATTCGACACTGAAAATCCAGTTAATCCCGCTTTTGGTTTAGAACCTATGCCTGTTGCACCTTCATCACGAATTTCGCCACCAGCGCCTGTAGCAGCACCTGCAAAAGGGGAAATGGCTGTCGGATGATTATGCGTTTCTACCTTCATTAAGTAGTGCATATTGTCTTCGACAAATTGGTAACTACGATCTTGGCTAGGGTAAAAGCGTTTAGTTTTTTGGCCAGCCACAATAGATGAGTTGTCTGAATAAGCAACGACCGTGTGACCTGGATTGAGTTTATGAGTATTGCGTATCATGCCGAATAGAGAAATATCTTGCTGCACGCCATCAATTACCCAGTCAGCATTAAATATCTTATGGCGACAATGCTCAGAGTTGGCTTGCGCAAACATCATGAGTTCTACATCGGTTGGGTTGCGCTTCATTTTGATGTAGTTTTCAACCAGATATTCAACTTCATCAGCTGAAAGTGCTAAGCCCATTTCATTGTTCGCGATATCTAGCGCTGCTTTGCCACCTTGAAGAATATCAATCGCGCTCAGTGGTTTAGGATCGGCGTGATGGTAGAGCTTGACTGCATCTGTTAATGTAACTAAAACGGTTTCTGTCATGCGATCATGAATAGCAGCAATCAATGCGGCTTTTTCTTTTGCATTTAACGGCTCGCCATTGTGCGTCTTCACATAATAAGCTACGCCACGCTCCAAGCGTAATAAGCTTGTCAAACCGCAGTTATTAGCAATATCGGTTGAACGTGACGCCCAAGGAGAAATGGTGCCAATACGTGGAATCGTTAAAAACAACTCACCTGTTGGCGCCTCCACTTTGCCGCTTGGGCCGTAACTTAGAATTTGCGCTAACGTATTTTGTTCAGTTGCATTTAATGCATGATCGCTAAATGCAAAATGCATTAACTCAGCGTAAATATGCTGAATACTCGGCGCGCTTTCTTTAAGCGAAGCATAAAGTTTATCTAAGCGAAATGGTGAGAGAGCTGGGGTGCCGCGAAGGCTTAAAAAATTGGATTGATTTGACATGGAAAGCGTTGGAATTTAATTAAATTTCAATTCATTATTTTAGCAGAAAGCGGCTATCGGCTCATCAAAAAAATATTTTCTTTGATGGAATGATTGTTGCTGATATTGACTTCATTTTATTGTGCTAATAGATGTACACCATTTGCAATCATTTCGATGGCATAAGTGCCTGTAAATACGGCGACTACTCTGCCAAATATCTCAACGTAGCGGTTGAGTAATCGTTCATTGCTCTTTTTCAATGGGTCGTGAATAAACTTGAATAAAATCAATGAAATTAGCGAGCCAAAAACGGCGATTGTAATCGCCAAAATAGCTTCATTTTTGGGGAGAGATGAGCCGATTAGCACGCTGGCGCTTAACGTGCCTGGTGCAATCATAAAAGGCATTGCGATGGCGCCAGCAATATGTTCTGGGTTGCCCCGGGTTTCAAGTAGGGTAATTTGACCTGAAAAAACAGCTTTAATCCCAATCATTAGAAATACGATGCCACCAAATATAAGGAAGGATGCAAACCGTACTTTAAATATATCTTCAAAGATGCTTTCACCCGCAATGGCAAAAATGACAAAAGCGATAAAGCTGATGATGTGGGCTCTTACGATAACTTTATTAAACTCGCTAAATGAGAGATCCCTGATGAGTTGAATCAGATAGACGCTCATCAGAAAGGGGTTTAATAGAATAAATAGAATTGAAGAGGCTTTGAATATTTCCATTGCTTTGAAATCTTGAGTCTTGTTGTGATTGGCTGTCTATCATAACAAATCTAAAGGGCGGAGTAAGCCCTTGTGTTTACTTGCAGGTGACGCTAGCGCGCAAAAGCGCTAACCACTATCGTTTAAAAGCCCAGCGCTCTTGCAACTTGATAAAAGATAAAGCTGACAACCCATGCGAGGCTTAATGACCAAATAATAGATAGCCACATAAAGCCACTGCTTTTGGATTCAGTTTTAAGAGTGGCAATCGTAGAGAGGCATGGCGTATAAATTAAGCTAAACAACATAAAACTCATCCCTTGTACCCAGTCTAAGTTTTGCGCCATTTGACTAATTAAGGCATCGCCTTGTAAGCCATAGATGACAGCAAGCGAGCCGACTACGATTTCTTTTGCCACAAAGCCAAAAATAAGGGCAATCGCAAGGTGGGTATCAATGCCGATTGGGTTTAATATTGGCGCAAAAAAAGCGCCGATTTGTCCTGCGTAAGTATCGACACTAGCAGCGGGAACATTGCTTGGAAAGTTAGTTAATAGCCAAACCATCACCACGCCAAAGATAATGAATTTAGAGGCGCGGATTAGAAAGTGCTTAACTTCTTGCCAGCCTCTTGCCCAGATTTGATGCGCCGTTGGAAATCGATACGGAGGCAGTTCCAATATAAAAGGCTCGTTGCTGACAAAGCGTCCTTTAAAGATAAGCGCGGTAATGAAAATAGTGAATAAACTCATCATATACAGCGAAAACATGACCCAAGCGGCTTGACTAGGTTTGAATAGCACCGCAATCATGAAAATAAATATCTGCAAACGGGCAGAACACAAAGATAGTGGAATGGTCAGCATAGTGAGTAAGCGCATGCCTCTTGAGCGCATGACGCGAGTACCCATCAGTGCGGGTACATTGCAACCGAAGCCCATTAGCACCATAACAAAGCCGCGGCCATCTAAGCCCATCTTTGCCATAAATGCATCCATTAGAAAAGCCGCGCGAGAAAGATAGCCACTATCTTCAACCATGCTCATCACTAAGAAAAATAAAATAATAATGGGTACGAAAGCAGCCACAGTGCTAACGCCATTGTAGATGCCATCTAGTAGTAAGCCGTTCAGCCAAGTTGGCGCTGTTGATAAGAGTGGTTCAAGAATGACGGTTCGCGTTTGGTCGAATAACCAAGCCATTGCCTCTTGTAGCGGCGCGCCAACGGTAAAAATAAATTGGAATAGTAAAAATATCGAGATGATAAAAATTGGCAGACCAAACCATGGATGCAATAATATTTTATCGATATTATCAGTGGTTTTGTTATTCAACGTGGTTGGAATTTGCACGGTATTACTTACAATCGACTGCATTTCCAATTCGATTTGGTTGTCAGCTTCTAAGCGCTTTGCAACTTCATTAGCATGGATTTTCGGCACATTTTGATTAATTACTTCCGCTATTTTTTGTAGGAGGGCAGGGCAGCCATCGCCGTATTTGCCGCTCAATTGCAATGTTGGCATATTGATTTGTGCCGCCATTCCTGCAGCGTCAATCGTAATGCCTGCACGCTTTGCTTCATCTTGCATATTGAGCACTAAAATAGCGGGAATACCTAGGCTGCGAATTTGCAAAGCTAACGATAATTGGCGATCAATTTGGGTAGAATTGAGCACGATGCAGACTAAATCAACTTCGTTATTGCTTAAAAAGTGTCGAACAACCTGCTCATCATCCGAAAAGCCATGCAAGTCATAAAGACCAGGCAAATCAATCAGTTCTGCTATATGGCTGCCAGCTAAAATTTTGGCACACATTAAATCGACGGTAATACCAGGCCAGTTGCCTACTCTTGCAGAAGCACCAGAAAGGCGATTGAATAAAGTTGATTTGCCAGTATTAGGCATGCCAAGCAAGGCGATTCTTTTCATTGTGCGTAATGTCTTATTAAATGATGGCTTATTAAACGGTAGTTTGTTAAAGGATGTCTGATTGAATAATCTTGATTGTTGCTGATATTAATTAAATGTAAGTGTTACCAATCTATTCATTCACTTGAATCAGTTTTGCTTCAGATTCTCTCAAAATAATGTCGGTAGAGCCGATTCTGACATGTAGCGGGCCATTAAAGCTCGCTTTACGCATGACTTGAATTTGCTTGCCTACGCGAAAGCCTAAGGCAATTAAACGCTGCGTCAATGGTTGGTCGGCGTTTATTGCGTCAATGCCACTAATCGTAGCAAAAGCACCGGACTGTAAGTTGTATAGCAAACGCATGATTACTTCGATGGTTGAGAATAAGAATGGTTCTTATTATTACATAATTTATTAAATAATGTCAGCGTTCAAGACATAAAGCCTAGAGACAAAAAAAGCTTGCAACAGCAAGCTTTTTTATTGAGTCAAGCACGTAAATTATTTACTACCTGGTACAACAATTTTTGCTTTATCTTTTAACCCTACCATCAATTGCTCAAGCTTACGTTGTTGCAATGTACGTTTTAAACCTTCTTTAGCTTTATCGTAAGTAGGCACTTGTGTTGCACGGGTATCGTTAAGTTTGATCACATGCCACCCAAATTGTGTTTGCACTGGTGCAGCTACTGTTGCACCTTTTTTGAGTGTTGATACTGCATTACCAAATTCTGGCACCATGCCTGCTGGAGAGAACCAACCTAAGTCTCCACCAGTTTCTTTTGAGCCTGGATCGATTGATTTTTCTTTTGCTAGTTTCGCAAAGTCGCCACCCTTATTAAGTTGTGCTAACACGTCACTGGCTTCTGCTTCAGTTTTAACCAAAATATGCTGTGCTTTATATTCTTTATCGCCAATTTCTTTTTTATATTGCTCATAAGCGGCTTTTGTATCTGCATCTGAAACTGGATTTTTATCCATATAGTCAGCTAAAAAAGAATTTACAACTAATTTGCGCTCACCGATTTCTGCTGCAATTTTAATATCTGATTTTTTATCAAACCCTTTTTTTACTGCTTCTTGATAAGCTAATTCAGAGCCAATCAATTCATTCAGTACTGCATTCCTTAAGCCTTCACCTTTTTGACCGCGATCTGCTGCGTCTTTCATGATGAAATCAACCCATGATTGCTTAATAGGCTTGCCATTAACTGTTGCTGGATCAGCGGCATAAACGCTAGCAGACAACGAAAGTGCTGTGAAAGCTGCTACTGAGATTAATAATTTGTTCATTTTTAAGAGCTTCCTTAATAGTTAAAAGTGATTACTGCTAGTATTTGGGGTCAGTTGGCGAAATTGCAATGATACTTATCGCATGAATATGTTGCGGAATTAAGTCATTTAGCACTTGGTAAATTAAACGATGTCGCATTATCTGCGATTTTTGTGAAAAATGCGAGCTAGCTATTTTAAGCGTAAAATGACCTCCACCATTGCTACCTGCATGACCTGCATGTGCAGCGCTATTATCTTCAATCTCTAACGTGATTGGGTTTAAAACGCTGAGTCTGCCTTTAATTGTATCAATCAAATTGGTCATATCTTTGTGCGGTATATCCTAGGCTAGAGTTTTTTAGGGTAAGGTTTTTCGAAAAGGTTTCACTGTCACGTGACTATAAACACCTGCTGCCACATAAGGATCTGCATCTGCCCATGCTTGTGCGGCACTTAGATGGTCAAATTCTGCAACAATTAAACTGCCAGAAAAACCTGCTGGCCCAGGATCATTACTATCAATCGCTGGAAAAGGTCCTGCTAACAATAGTTGCCCAGCGTCTTGTAATGCAGTTAAGCGTGCAAGGTGTGCTGGTCTAGCTTGCAAGCGCTTTTCAAGACTGTTAGGCATATCTTCCGCAATGATGGCGTACCACATAATCTATCCTTATTTTTGTTCTTCTGTGGGCTCTATTAAATAGGCTTTCAGCGCGATTGTTTGTGCGATCATAAAAACAAACATCATTGACGTAACGCCAAACAGTTTGAAATTAACCCAAGTATCTTCACTGTAGTGCTGAAAAACGTAGATATTAACAAAGCCAAGCACAATTAAAAAGGTGATCCATAGCCAATTAAGTTTTTGCCAAATATGGGGTGGTGGGTTGAGCATTTTACCCATCATTTGCTTAATTAAATTTTTCTTGAAAAAGAGATTGGAAACGAGTAATGCGGTCGCCATCAGCCAATATAAAACAGTGGGTTTCCACATAATATAAGTTTTATCATGCAATAAAAGCGTTACGCCACCTAGAAGCGTAATAACCGCGCCATTAATCATCAACATTTTTTCTACTTTACCATGACGCACTTTGCTGTAAATAATCATGGCAATGGTCGCTCCAATCGCAATAGCCGTTGCAATAAAGATGTCGTATAGCTTGAAACCGATAAAAAATAAGATGACGGGGAATAAATCAAAAAATACTTTCATGCTGAGTTTCGCTTTTTCTGTTTAATTAACCCTTTCTCAGGGCAGTTACGGTTACAACGATAGGAATAAGCCGTTGGATGACGTAAAATGTAAATATCACTGTAATGTTAAGTTTTAATGCCTGCAACTATCGATCTACACTGCCATTCTACCATTTCTGACGGATTATATTCACCAGAAGAACTTGTTGCGTATGCGCATGAGCAAGGAGTAAAAGTGTTGGCGTTAACAGACCATGATGACATGAGTGGTCTAAGCCGAGCGCGCAAGGCGGCAGAGCAGCATGGCATGCAATTCATTAATGGTGTTGAAATCTCAGTCACGTGGAAAAGACGTACCTTACATATTGTTGGGTTAAAAGTTAATCCTGACTATGTGCCATTAAAAACGGCTTTAGATGCCGTTAAACAAGAGCGATTAGACCGCGCAAAACTAATGGCTGAAGGATTAGATAAGTTTGGTATTGAAGGTAGCTTTGAAGGCGCGCGACGGATTGCTGGTAATAGCATCATCACTCGCAGTCATTTTGCGCGCTTTTTAGTCGAGGCCGGCTATGTTAAGGACGTAAAAACAGTGTTCAAAAAATTCTTGGTAAAAGGTAAGCCAGGCTTTGTTGAGCATGAGTGGATGACTTTGAAAGAGGCGGTTACGTTGATAAAAGACAGTGGCGGTGTCGCTGTTATTGCCCATCCGGGTCGCTATGATTTGGGTCGAACTAATATGCCATTATTAATGCATCAGTTTAGGATGTGTGGCGGTGAAGCAATAGAAGTCGTGACAGGTAGTCACACGCCACCGCAATATACTCAGTTTGCCGAAATTGCCCATCAATTTAGTTTGAAGTCCTCACTTGGCTCAGACTTTCATGGCCCTGGCATGTCGTATATGGCGATGGGGCGTATCGCCGAGCTGCCAGCCAATTGCATTCCTGTATGGCAAGACTGGGAAGAGGCGCGGTGTTTAAATTGAAACAAGGTTTGAATTTAACAATTCTTTAATTTAGCGATTTGATTATTACATTATGGCGCAATATTTTGTTATTCATGCGGAAAACCCGCAAGCAAGACTCATCAAACATACGGTAGAAATATTGCGTGACGGTGGCGTGATCGCCTATCCAACCGACTCAAGCTACGCTTTTGGTTGTATATTGGGTAATAAAGAGGCGCAAGATCGCATCCGTCAGATTCGACAAGTTAGTGATAAACAACTGTTCACATTAATCTGTAGCAACCTCAGTGAACTGGCTAACTATGCCAAAGTAGACAATACGCAGTTTCGCTTATTAAAAGCCAATACGCCGGGCGCTTATTCTTTTATTTTAAACGCGACAAAAGAGGTACCAAAGCGTTTGCAACATCCTAAGCGCAGTGCCGTTGGTATTCGCGTGCCAAACCATCAAGTTGTACAAGCGATTTTAGATGAGCTGGGCGAACCAATGTTAAGCATGACGTTGCAAATTGGTGATGAAGAGCCGATGAACGTTGCATGGGAAATTCGTGATAGATTAGAACATCAGTTAGATTTAGTGATTGATTCTGAGATTCACCATATCGGTTTTACTACCGTGATTGATTTGACCGAATCGACGCCACAACTGATTCGACAAGGCGTTGCAGATGCATCGCCATTTGGGCTGTAAAATTTGAACTGTAAAACAGAGATAAGTAAAAGATGGAATTAACCCTAATACAAAAAATTACCGTGTCGGCAATCCCAATTATTTTTGCCATTACTGTGCATGAAGCTGCACATGGTTATGTGGCAAAATATTTTGGCGATTTAACAGCGGAAAAATTGGGACGGATTACATTGAATCCGATTAAACATATTGACCCAATCGGCACTATTTTATTACCTGCGCTGACCTTGATGTTAGGCGGTATTTTATTTGGTTGGGCTAAGCCTGTACCCGTTAACTTTGCTAATCTAAACAATCCTAAAAAAGACATGTTATGGGTAGCCGCTGCTGGCCCCGCTTCTAACTTTATCATGGCGATTTTTTGGGTTTTAGTACTGAAATATTCTGCTAGCGCGCCAGGAAACGCAGCTTTCTTTTTGTTGGAAATGAGCAAAGTTGGCATCATGATTAATTTAGTGTTAATGGTGCTGAATTTATTGCCGTTACCACCATTAGATGGCGGCCGCATTGCAGTCAGTTTGTTGCCGATGAATTTAGCCGTTAAATTCTCTCAGATAGAGCGGTATGGTTTCATTATTTTGATCGCATTATTGTTTACAGGCATCCTAGGCAAAATTATTTCGCCTATGATTGATTTCTTTGCGCGATTGATATTAAGCATCTTTGCTTAATCATTCTTTGTATAATAACGTTATATTAAAAACACATTTAAACATTAGGTTAATTCATGGCGGTTGAACGCGTTTTATCGGGCATGCGCCCAACAGGTAGTTTGCATTTAGGACATTACAACGGCGTGCTGAAAAATTGGCTACGCTTGCAACATGAGCATGAGTGCTTTTTCTTTGTTGCAGACTGGCATGCCTTGACCACGCACTACGATACGCCAGAAATTATCGAAGAAAGCGTTTGGGAAATGGTGATTGATTGGTTGGCTGCTGGCGTTGATCCAGCGAGCGCAACGGTATTTATTCAATCTAAAGTGCCTGAACATGCAGAGTTACATACTTTATTATCAATGATTACACCGCTAAGCTGGCTGGAGCGTGTGCCGACCTATAAAGATCAGCAAGAAAAATTAAGTAGTAAAGATTTATCCACCTATGGATTTTTAGGATATCCGCTATTACAAAGCGCTGATATTTTGATGTACAAAGCCACACAAGTGCCCGTTGGCGAAGATCAAATCCCACATATTGAATTTACCCGCGAAATCGCGCGCCGCTTTAACCATATCTACGGCAAAGAAAAAGGCTTTGAAGAAAAAGCGGAAGCGGCAATTAAAAAACTCGGTAATAAACGCGGTGCTTTATACAACGAAATGCGTAATGCTTATCAAGAAAGTGGTGATGAAGAAGCGCTAGCTTCTGCGCGCGCTTTAATTGATGAGCAGCAAGGCATGAGTATGGGCGACAAAGAGCGTTTACTTGGTTACCTTGAAGGTGGCGGAAAAATCATCTTGATTGAACCGGATTATAGATTAACACCCGCTTCAAAAATGCCAGGCTTGGATGGGCAGAAAATGTCTAAATCGTATAACAATACGATTTCATTGCGCGAGTCGCCAGAAGAGATTGCTAAGAAAATCAGAACCATGCCAACTGACCCTGCGCGGGTGAGACGTACAGATCCTGGTGACCCAGCTAATTGTCCAGTGTGGCAACTGCATGAAATCTATTCTGATGACAATATTAAAGATTGGGTACAAATAGGCTGTAAATCAGGCTCGATAGGCTGTATCGAATGTAAACAGCCCGTGATTGATGGCGTTTTAAAAGAGTTAAAGCCGATTCAAGAACGTGCAGCACAATATGCAGAAGATCCAACACTGATTAAAAATATCGTATCAGAAGGCTGTGAAAAAGCCCGTAAGCTTGCACGTGAGACCATGCGTGATGTGCGTGATGTGATGGGTTTAGACTATGGGTAATTAAATAGGCTGAATTAGCTTATTTAGTGTTTTATCTTTACTAAAAGTGCTATATGATGTGGTTTGTTTAAAACAAACTGTTATAAGGGATTGTTTTGTTAATCACCACATCAGACATTAAAATCAATGGCGAAGCGCTGTATGAGCTGCCGCACGATTTATATATCCCGCCTGATGCTTTAGAGGTCTATTTAGAGTCTTTTGAAGGTCCGTTAGATTTATTGCTTTACCTCATTCGTAAGAATAATCTCGATATTTTAGATATTCCAATGGCGAAGTTGACAATGCAATATATACAGTATGTCGATAAAATGAAAGCCATTAAACTCGAGTTAGCGGCTGATTATTTATTGATGTCTGCCATGCTGATTGAAATTAAATCGCGCATGTTATTGCCCAAACCAGAAGCCATTGAAGATGAAGATGATCCGCGTGCAGAGCTAGTTCGTCGTTTGATGGAGTATGAAGCGATTAAGTTGGCTGCTCAAAATTTAGACGACATGCCTAAAGTGGGCGAACAGTTCCAAGTTGCCGATGCTTATTATCAACATATTGCCGATATTAAACCGCCAGAAGTAAGCGTTGACGAGTTGGTTGAAGCGTGGCGCAATGTGCTTAAACGTGCCAAATTAAACTCACATCATCAATTAGGCCGTGCAGAGCTATCTGTACGCGAGCACATGAGCGCTGTTTTACGTCGTTTGCAGGCGGATGGTATGTGTGAGTTTTCTCAGCTATTCGATTTAAGCGAAGGCGGATTACCTAAGCTGGTGGTTAATTTTTTAGCCATTTTAGAGCTTGCGAAAGAAGGGCTGATAAAAATTACTCAGCAAGCGGCATTTTCAACGATTTATTTGCAAGTGAGCCATGCTGAATGAGAGAGCCAGAAAATATTACTGAAATGAAACTAATCTTAGAAGCGGCTTTGTTAACAGCAGGGCAGCCATTGGGTTTGGATGATTTGTTGAAGTTATTTGCGGGACGCATGGAGCGCGCAACCTTGAGAATGTTGTTGGATGAGTTAAAGCAGGATTGGGAAGATAAAACTTTAGAGTTAGTGCAAGTGGCAACAGGTTATCGCTTTCAAGCCAAGCCGGAATTGAGTGCGTTTATTGCAAGATTAAGCCCAGAGCGCCAGCCAAAATATTCTCGCGCCGTGATGGAAACACTCGCGATTATTGCTTACCGCCAACCAGTCACACGCGGCGATATAGAGCAAATTCGCGGAGTTACAGTCAATCCGAATGTGATGCGTCAATTAATCGAACGCGACTGGATAGACGTTGTTGGGCAGCGAGAAGTACCTGGCAGACCATCGCTTTATGCGACTACTAAACATTTCTTAGATGACCTTAACTTGCGTTCAATCGCTGAGTTGCCGCCGTTTGAAGACTTTGCGCAAAGTGAAATGCCACTTGATAGTTAGTTTATTATCAAGGCTAAGGTTTAGTTTCAAATCCACGTTTTAGAATATTTAGTCGGAAGTCAGTAGTTGCTGTAAAATCACACACTTACCGATTATTACTCATTATTTAAGTTCCTTCATGGCCAGACCGTTTAAAAAACCACAAGATAAACAAACCGCACTACGCAGACCAGTTTTTGACGAGGCTGCGGCACAAGAGCCCACGCAGCGCTTGCATAAATTGCTCGCGATGGCAGGTTTAGGCTCGCGTCGCGACATGGAAAAGTTGATTGAAAGTGGCCGCGTGATGGTGAATGGGGTGGTAGCACAGCTTGGCGTTGGTGTGACTAAGTATGATGAGGTGAAAGTCGACAGTCGACTAATCCGCTTATCCTTCACGCCTGAGCTGCCACAAGTACTCATTTATCATAAACCAGATGATGAAATTGTCAGTGCGGATGATCCTGAAGGTCGCGCCAGTGTGTTTGATAAATTACCGCGCATCAAAGATGCTAAGTGGATTGCCATTGGTCGTTTGGATATGAATACCTCTGGTTTGTTAATTTTTACTACTTCAGGCGAGTTGGCAAACCGTTTTATGCATCCACGCTATGAAGTTGAGCGTGAATATGCAGTGCGCGTGTTCGGCGAATTGACAGATGAACAGATTGATATGCTGAAGCAAGGCATTGAGTTAGAAGATGGACCTGCGGCATTTGACTCGATTGTTGCGCAAGGTGGTGAAGGTGCTAATCATTGGTATCAAGTGATTTTGCGTGAGGGCAGAAACCGCGAAGTGCGTCGTTTATTCGAGGCGTTTCAAATGCCAGTTAGCCGTTTAATGCGCGTGCGTTATGGTCCAGTGACCTTGCCACCACGAGTGAAACGAGGTGGTATGTTGAAACTTGATACTAAGCAAGTCACGGGCTTAATGGATTGGGCAGGTTTGGAAGTGCCAAAAGCGCCGCCTAAACAACTGAATCAACGAGAAAAAGATAAAGTAACAACCGTATTTACACCAAAAGTACGTAAACGTCGTGGCGGTGTCTTAGAGCATCAACCAAAAGAAAGAACGGTGGATGGTAAAACTGTGGAGCGCAAGACGACAGAGCGTAAAACAAGCGAACGCAAAACTGACGAAAATCGCAAGCAGGGCTCAAGAACGCGTCCATCAACAGACGCGAAAAGAAAACCTGCTAAAAACCGTCGAATTAGGGATTAAACCGAAACTGCTTGTTTAGATGGCAAGCAGTTGTGCTTTGGTCAGTAAAAATACAAATTGGTCGCCAGCGCTGGTCTCTAACCAAACAAATGACACATTAGGATAGGCGTCTAATAGCGCATTCCTGTTATGGCCAATTTCGACAATCAAAATACCTTCATCACTTAAGTAATTAGCTGCTTCGCGTAAGATGGTGTGGGTGTGATCTAATCCATCATTACCGCTACCTAATGCCAATTGTGGTTCATTACGATATTCTATCGGCAGTAATGCCATGCTTGTTGCATCAACATAGGGTGGGTTACTAATAATGACATCATAGGTTTTACCTGACAACGCGCTAAACATATCGGATTGGATGGCGGTGACTTGTTCTACCAAGTCATAGTTAGCAATGTTGATATTGCTAACTGCAATCGCATCAGCTGAAATATCAATTACATCAACGGCGGCGGATGGAAATGCATGCGCCAGTAAAATGCCTAAACAACCACTACCAGTGCAAATATCAGCGGCATGTTCAATCATTTCTGGATATTCAATCCAAGCGCTTAAGCTATCGTCAAGCAATAATTCAGCAATAAAAGAGCGCGGCACAATCACACGTTCATCAACATAAAACTTATAGTCATGTAACCAAGCTTCGCGCACTAGATAAGCCGTTGGAACATGCTTAGTAACACGTTGATCAATTAAATAAGCCAGATGCTTACGTTCTGCTGTTGTAATCGCGGCATCTAAAAAGTTGTCTAAAGTATCCATTGGCAAATGCAAGCCGCTCATGATGAGCCAAACCGCTTCATCATAACTATTGTCTGCGCCATGACCATAAAAAATATCAGACGCTTCAAACTGGCTGACCGCATAGCGTATCCAGTCACGAACGGTTGCTAACTCTTCTGCCAGTTTAATGGGATTGCTCATGCTAATAACTTTTCCATGGTTCTTTTATAAGTTTCTTTGAGGGGTTCAATATCTGCCACTGCAACACATTCGTTTAATTTATGAATAGTCGCGTTCAGTGGGCCAAATTCGATGACTTGTTTGCAAATGTCTGCAATAAAGCGTCCGTCAGATGTGCCGCCTGTTGTCGATAACTCAGGTGTTACACCATAGCTTTCTTGAATCGCTTCAGAGATGGCGTCTGATAAATTGCCGCGCGGTGTGATATAAGGCGGTGAGTATTCCCAATCAATGCTGTAATCTAATGCATGTTGATCAAAAATCGCAAACACACGTTCTTTTAAGCTAGCTTCCGTACTGGCTGTGCAAAATCTAAAATTGAATAAGATTTCCACTTCACCTGGCACTACATTGGTCGCGCCTGTGCCGCCATTGATATTAGAAATTTGCCATGAGGTGGCAGGAAAGTATTCATTACCTTCGTCCCACACGGTGTCGACCATGTCTTTAATCGCAGGCGCTACCATGTGAATTGGATTTTTAACTAAATGTGGATAAGCAATGTGGCCTTGAATGCCTTTGACAATCAACTTGCCTGATAATGAGCCGCGTCTGCCATTTTTAATCATATCGCCCACGACTTTATTAGAAGTTGGCTCACCAACAATACAATAATCAATGAGCTCACCACGCGCTTTTAACGCTTCCACCACTTTAACCGTGCCATCAATCGCCACATCTTCTTCATCAGAAGTAATCAATAAACCAATCGAACCCTGATGATCTGGTTGTTCTGCGACAAATTCTTCAATGCTGGTGACAAAGGCTGCTAGTGATGTTTTCATATCAGCCGCGCCGCGTGCATATAAAACGCCGTCTTTAATGGTTGGCTCAAATGGTGGTGTATGCCACTTTTCTAGCGGTCCAGTTGGCACAACATCGGTATGGCCTGCAAAAACCAGCAAAGGCCCCGTAGTGCCGCGACGTGCATAAAAATTATCCACTTTACCAAAGCGCATACGCTCAATTTTAAAGCCTAGCGGTTCTAGGCGCGCAATCATGGTTTCTTGGCAACCTTTATCATCTGGGGTTATCGAGCTACGTGAAAGTAAATCAATGGCGAGTTCTAGTGTTTTTGTCATTTTAATAGTTCTTTATAATTGTCTTCATTAAAACCAAGACAGAGAATGGCACTCTCTTTTTCTAAAATAGGGCGTTTAATCACAGATGTTTTTTCCATCATCAACGCAGATGCGCTGGCATTGTCGATGATGCTCGCTTTGGTATCATCGCTCAGGTTTCGCCAAGTCATGCCTGCGCGATTGACTAGTTTATCCCATGGTTGTTGTGTTAACCATTGATCCAATATTATTTTTGAAATACCTAATTTTTTAAAGTCGTGGAAAGTATAACTAATATTGTTTTCATCTAACCAAACACGGGCTTTTTTAACCGTGTTGCAATTAGGAATGCCGTAGAGTTTCATATTAATAATGTATCGCGATTAAGTAATTTAGCCATCATTTTAACAGCTCAGACAATACCTGTGCAGTTAAGGTTTTTTGGCTGTTGCCATTGGAATGTCAAAATCAATTTGTAATTGCTTATATTGCAGCTTTTTGTATAAGACAAACAGTTCATCTTGTTTGACTGGTTTGGTAAATAAATAACCCTGCATAAAATCACAGTCCAGTTTGATAATGGTCTCTTGTTGCGCCTTATCCTCAATGCCTTCAGCCGTCACCTTAAAGCCTAAGGCGTGGGTAAGTTTAAATATCGCATCAATCAGCGCTTTAGCACCATCATCTTTGTTAATCATGGCAATAAACGATTTATCAATTTTAATTTCATCAATGTCTAAGTCGAGCAAGTAGCTGAGACTGACCGGTAATAAACCAAAATCATCGAGAATGACTTTAATGCCTGCTGCTTTAAATGTGCTGAGCAAGTCTTTGAATTGTTCTTGATTATTAATGGCAGCCATTTCTTTAATTTCAAATGATAGGCAATTGGGATGTAACTCATGAGTTTTAATCGTGTTAACAATCTGTTGCACAAGATTGGTATCTCGGAATTGATAACTAGATAAATTAACGGAAAGATTTAAATCTAAGCCATTTTCTCTTGCTTTAACTAGGGTGCGACAGCACTCATCTACCACCCAATCATTAATCTCTTGTATCAAGCCACATTGCTCAGCCACACCTAAAAAATCATTTGGCAATATTTCGCCTTTTGTTGGATGGTCCCAGCGAATTAAGGCCTCTGCGCCGACAGCAATCATTGTTTTGCAATTGAGCTTAGGCATATACACAATCGAGAACTCTTTGTTTTTAACCGCCCGTGTTAAATCGCTTTGCAGGTTTTGCATCAAGATATTGGCCGATTCAATTTCTTCATCATAGAATTTAAATTGGTTTTTTCCCTGGTCTTTTGCTTTATACATCGCCGCATCGGCGTTGACTAATAGCTTATTGCCTTGATTGTCTTTGGGATAAATGGCAATGCCAACTGAACAAGAAAGCTCAATATTGAGATGGTCGATAAAGTAAGGTTCTTTAATCGATGTGACTATGCGCGTAACCACAGGTCGAATATCATCTTCCGAATTGATTTCTTCTAAAATAGCCACAAACTCATCGCCACCAATACGCGCCACAAAATCACAACCGCGAATAGCCGCATTCAGTCTTTCTGCTGTCATGGCCAGCACAGTGTCGCCAATATGATGACCATAAGTATCATTAATGGGTTTGAATGCATCTAAGTCTATATACGCCACTGCAAAAGCATTGCCATTACGAACGCAGCGTTTTTCTGCAGAGCGCAAATGAGACTCGAAAGCTCGACGATTCGGCAATTTGGTCAGCGGATCGCTGAGATTATTTTTATCAAACTGATTGGCGGACATTGGGCGAAACGCGCCAGCGAGTTTGAATACGTTTTTCCCATATCGCTCATACAGAAGTAAAAACATAAAGACCATTAAAAGCAAACTGACTAAGCTAAGCACAACAGCAATCGTTGATACTTTGAATTCAGTTAGCGGTTCTGGAGAGTTAATCGACTCCGCAGTAAAAACGCTATAAAAAAGAAAGTGAGTGCTGAGCATAATAGAGCTAATGCTAAGGGCTAACGTGATTTTAATTAGCGTAACATCTTTACCGTTATAATTTTTGAGCCAGTAAGCAATCATTAATATCGCCGTCATCGCACCCATCACAATCACTGTTGCAATGATGGACATTAATGGATTGATGAGCGTCGTCTGCGCGCCATTAATAGCAAGATAACTGGTATAAAAAAGGCCAAATGTACAAATGCTGGTATGAGCGCCACCGACTATAAAATAGCGTGCCTTTGGTGCGAGCGTTATTACAATAGTCACAAACACAATTGCAATCATCATAGCAAACAGCCAAGTAATGAATAGTGGCCAAGAAAGAGTGAAACTACTATTGGTATGCGTACTAAAAAAAGCGAATAGGTGAATCGCCCAAAGCGCTGTGCCTGCAATCATTGACAAGGTGAAAAGGGTTGCTTTATCCAGCTTGCTAACTGCTTGCGTAATCTTATCTACAAATTCAAAAACATAGAATATAGCGACGGTTGTCGCGATAATGGAAGTGAGGATGAGCCAGATGTCGTAATGTAATGCCATTTATTTCATTTAATCATTTACACTCAATCACTGCTCACCAGTTGATGACTGGGTACATAAACGAAGAAAAAACTTAGTTAACACAATGCTATTAAAACAACAGGGGCATATAACCCCTGTTTGATAACGATTACAATTAAATGCCGCGTAACAATTCGTTAATGCCTACTTTACCGAGTGTTTTTGCATCTACTTTTTTAACGATAACCGCACAGTAAAGGCTGTAGCTACCATCTTTAGATGGTAAGTTGCCAGAAACCACAACCGAACCAGCAGGAATACGACCATAGGTCACTGACCCTGTTTCACGGTCATAAATTTTAGTCGATTGACCAATGTAAACACCCATCGAAATAACGCTGTTATCTTCAACCACAACGCCTTCAACCACTTCTGAACGTGCGCCGATAAAGCAGTTGTCACCAATAATCGTTGGGCCAGCTTGCAATGGCTCTAATACGCCGCCAATGCCAACACCGCCAGATAAATGTACGTTTTTACCAATTTGTGCACAAGAACCAACTGTTGCCCATGTATCGACCATCGTGCCTTCGCCTACATAAGCGCCAATGTTGACATATGAAGGCATTAGCACCGCATTTTTACCAATAAATGAACCACGACGTGCAACTGCGTTTGGCACCACACGGAAACCACCATCTTTAAAATCTTGCTCAGAATAGTTGGCAAATTTAGTTGGCACTTTGTCATAATATTTAGCAACGCCGTCGCTCAACAATACATTATTTTCAAGACGGAAAGACAATAACACCGCCATTTTTAACCATTGATGTACTTCCCAGTTTTGTGTATCGCCAATGCGAGAAGCAACACGTAACTTACCTGAATCTAAATCAGCCAAAACGCTTTCAACAGTTGATTTGACTTCAGCAGTGGCATTCGCTGGGTTAATATTAGCGCGGTCTTCAAAAGCCGCTTCAATAATGCTTTGACGTGAGTCCATAAGAGTTTCCAAATAAATAAAATGACTTTAATAATAGTGCGTAATTGCAAAAGCGCTATTTTAACCTAAACTCTGTTTCTACCCAAAAAACAAAAAATGCGTGCATTTTAATGCACGCATTTTTAAATTAAACCTTTTTGACTACTTACGTTTTGCCGCCAAATACAAAGGGCGAACCTTTGGCGCTAGGGCTTTTAATTCAGCAATACGATTTTCACTAGCAGGGTGAGTGCTTAAGAATTCTGGAGGTGCCCCAGTATTGCCTGCGCTCATTTTTTGCCAAAGCGTCACAGCAGCATCTGGGTTGTAACCTGCGCGAGCGGCTAATTCTAAGCCAATTCTATCTGATTCACGCTCTTGCTCACGGCCATTTGGTAAGGCAAAAAACAGTTGACTACCTAAGCCAGCACCTTGCATGGTTGCCGCACCAGCAAGACCATCGCCAACAAAAGCGGCGAGTGCTTGTAAGCCAAATTGTTGCACATAAGCTTGCGACATACGTTCACGGCCATGTTCACGTAAGGCATGGGCGATTTCATGACCAATGACAGCGGCCAGTTCATCATCAGTTGCTTTGATTTTTTCAACTAGACCAGAATACACCATGATTTTTCCACCTGGCATGCAATAGGCGTTTAGTTGGTCATTTTTTTCTACATTGACTTCCCAAGCCCAAGCTTTTGCATCAGGTCTAAACACACCAACTTGCGCAATCAAACGTTGTGAAATGGTGTTGACACGGTTATACATCGCTTTGTCTACATTCAGCGTCGATTTTTGCTTCGCTTCAGTTAATGTTTGAGAATAGGCCTGTGCCGACATTTGATCAACTTGTGATGCGGGCATGAGCAAGAATTGAGAGCGGCTAACACCTGATTCGCTGCTATTGGTTGTGGTAGCACAGCTGCTTAATTGCAAGGCGATTGATGCGACTAAAATGGAAATGACTTTTTTCATTGTACAGTCCTTAATATCTAAAGGTTTAAATGGTGTGAGTTTAAATAATGTTCTCAATAACACAGCACTCAATAACAAACCATATTAACGCATGGTTTTAGCAATTGGTTGAAGCATTTATTAAAATTTTACTTGTGCACCTAATTCAACTACTCGATTTGGCGGCAATTTTAATTGGTTAGTAATGGTTTCAGCAGAGCGGAATAGCACAGCGAATATTTCTTTGCGCCACAACGACATGCCTAAGCGCCCGTGGGTAATGAGGATGTCTTTACCAATAAAGTACGAGGTTTCCATTGGTTTTAAATCCAACCCTTGCATATAGCAATTGATCAACTCTCTTGGTAAATCGGGTTCATCCATAAAGCCATAGTTAATAATGACTCGATAGAAGCCGTGCGGCAATATTTCGACGATAAGACGTTCATCTGCGCTGGTGTGAGGATAGTCTAAGAAGCGTACAGTGAGTATGACAATTTTTTCATGTAGCACTTTATTATGCTTAATATTGTGCAACAACGCGCGCGGAATACCATCCGCATTGGGCGTCAGAAAAACAGCAGTGCCTTCAACACGAGAAAGGGGTTCAGCACCAATCGACTCAATGAAAGGGGTGATTTGAATATCATCATGTTTTAATCGGCAATAAAGCAATGTTCGTCCAGTTTTCCATGTCAGCATTAACGTAAAAATAATGACACCGATGAGTAATGGGATCCAGCCGCCGTCTGGAATTTTTAAAATATTAGCGCTAAAAAAGGCTAAATCAATGATGAGGAATAGCGCAACGAGCAAGCCTGTACGCCATTTGCTCCATTTCCATACTTCATGAAAAACAATGGCCGCTAATAAACTGGTAATAATCATGTCACCTGTAACCGCAATACCATAAGCTGCGGCTAAGTTATCTGAACTACCAAAACTAATGACTAATAGCATGGTAGCGATCATTAATCCCCAGTTAACACGAGGCATGTAGATTTGTCCTTGCGTGCTCTCTGATGTGTGTTGAATGAACATACGAGGGATGAAGCCCATTTGTAACGCTTGTCGAGAGACGGAAAATGCACCAGTTATTACCGCTTGTGAAGCAATCACCGTTGCAAGCGTGGCGAGAACAATCAAGGGGAACAACGCCCATTTAGGCGCTAGGAAATAAAAAGGATTTTGGATGGCTTCAGAATTGTGTAAAATTGCAGCGCCTTGGCCAAAATAATTGAGCAGCAAGGCAGGCAGAACGAAGCAAAACCAGACCAATCGAATAGGATAACGTCCGAAATGCCCCATATCAGCATAAAGTGCTTCGGCACCCGTGACCGCTAACACAACGGCACCAAGTGTACCAAAAGCGAGCCAAGGAGCGTTTAGAAAAAAGTTAAATGCATAGGCTGGATTTAAAGCATGCAAAATGGTGACATCATGGGCGATGTTGATAATGCCTAAAATGCCTAGTGTGCCAAACCATAGCAACATGATTGGCCCAAAAAAAGCACCAACTAATGCAGTGCCTTTGCTTTGTACAAAAAATAAACTAAATAAAACAATCAGTGTAATCGGTACGATAAATTGATGCAGGGTTGGTGCTGCAATTTCTAAGCCTTCAACCGCAGAAAGAACCGAAATAGCGGGTGTAATCATGCCGTCGGCATAAAACATGCAGGCGCCTAGAATACCCAACAGCATGATTCTGCGTCTTTTTTTGCTACCTTCTGCTGCATGGCGACTCGCCAGCGCCAGTAAAGCCATAATGCCACCTTCTCCACGATTATCCGCACGCATAATAAACACGATATATTTAATGGATACAATTAAAATAAGCGACCAAGTGATGAGCGATAAGATGCCATATACATTGACCGCGGTATGCGCTATGGGGTGGTGGGTGGAGGAAAAGACCTCTCTTAAGGTATATAGTGGACTGGTACCAATATCACCAAACACAACGCCTAATGCGGCTAAAGCAAGCGCCGAGGTTTGTGAGTTTGATGAATCGTTTTGCATGGATGTCATGAATGCGCCTAAGACGTTTTAGTTACGTTCGCTTCTATTTCGCCAATATGCAACTGAATTTGCAGTGTTTGTCCAAGTTGCAATTGCTTGCTGTCTATAATCGCTTTGTGATCATATGTCACAATGGCATAACCTCTAGCAAGCACGGCTTGTGGACTAAGCTGTTCAATACTGCTTTTCAGTTGCTTATAGTGTTGCTGGTGTTTTTGTAATAATTGCTTGCTGGCGTAGTTTAGTCGACTTTGCAGCTGTTTAACATAGTCTATTTGGTTTTTTAGTTTTTGCGCTGGCGAGATAAGGCGTTGTGCTAAAAAGTCCATTCGTTGCGAGCGTTGATTTAAAGTTAACTGCATTTGTCGATTGAGTTGCTGATAAAGGTTGCTCAGCTTTTGTTTTAAATGGCTACCGTCTTGGCATGCTAGTTCGGCTGCTGCCGTAGGTGTTGCGGCGCGCACATCGGCCACAAAGTCACAAATGGTAAAATCAGTTTCATGGCCAACGCCGCTAATTGTTGGAATACGACAATCAGCAATGGCGCGTGCTACTATCTCTTCATTAAATTGCCATAAATCTTCAATACTACCGCCGCCACGACAAATAATCAGCGTGTCAACTTCTAGCCGTTCATTAGCTTTATTGATGGCATTGGCGATTTTTTCTGCTGCGCCTTTGCCTTGGACAGGCGTTGGGTAAATAACCACTTGGGTGTTTGGGTTACGACGCTTGAGCGTGGTTAGTACATCGCTTAACGCAGCTGCATCTAGTGAGGTGACAATGCCAATTGTATTAGCATACGCTGGAATAGCTTGTTTACGGTCGGTATCAAACATACCTTCAAGTTGCAGCTTGCGTTTTAGCTGCTCAAAAGCCTCAAACAAATCACCTAAACCTGCTTGCTTTAAAAACTCAATCGTTAGCTGAAAATCGCCTCGTGCTTCATATAAGGTAACAGTCGCACGCGCTTCAATTTTATCGCCTTCACGAGGGTTAAAATCGACATAACTATTACGGCCTTTAAACATGACGCAACGCACTTGGGCGCTAGTATCTTTGAGCGAAAAATACCAATGACCACTTGCGGCGCGGGTTAAATTGGAAATTTCACCCGAAACCCAAAATAAGGGAAAACTTGCCTGCAACACATCACGTGCTAAGCGGTTTAACTCGGTGACTGAGAGGATTTTCTGAGGAATTTTTTGCGGGCTAACGCTGTCATAATCTGCCATAGGGTTTATTATCTATTACAATTCCATAAATACGAAGACTGTTTAACCATTAATTAGGAAATTGCATGCAGAAAAAAATAAGTGAGACGTTAAAAGGGAAAATCGGTTATTTACTTGGTTTTGTTAGCTGTTTTCTGATCGTGGCACTAGCCTTGGTGATTCAAACACAATATAACTTGGAGCCATGTCCACTGTGTATTTCACAGCGCATTATCTTCATGAGCCTAGGCGTTTTGTTTTTAATAGCTGCTTTTATTCCGCCTGCGACACTATTTAATAAAATATTCACAGCCTTACAAGTGCTCACTGCGTTGGGCGGTGCTAGCGTGGCGATTCGCCATTGGTATTTGCAAGCCAATAAAGAAAGCATGATTGCTGATTGCGGCGTTGGTTTTGATTATATGTTCGAGAATTTTCCATTAGAAAAAGCGCTTAAATTAGTGTTTCGTGGAACCGGTGATTGTGCAGCAATTGATTGGACATTCTTAGGGTTAACTTTACCTCAGCTTGGTTTGATTAGCTTTGTTGCAATGGCAGGTTACGCTGTTTACTTATTGAAATTAAACAAATAATGAAAACGATTAACGACTTTGTTGGTAATACACCGCTGGTTGCATTGCAGCGCATGCAAGGCAAAACGAGTAATACTATTTTATTAAAACTTGAAGGTAATAATCCAGCAGGCTCAGTCAAAGATAGGCCGGCGTACAGCATGATTATGCGCGCAGAAGCGCGTGGCGATATTCAACCTGGCGATACCTTGATTGAAGCGACCAGTGGCAATACTGGTATTGCATTGGCCATGGTGGCAGCTATGCGCGGTTATAAAATGATTTTAGTGATGCCAGAAAACCAAACGATTGAACGTCAACAAAGCATGAAAGCTTATGGCGCAGAATTGGTATTGACGCCTGCCGACGGCAGCATGGAGTTGGCGCGCGATGTTGCCATGAAAATGCAAGCGGAAGGCGAAGGCATTGTATTAGATCAATTTAGTAATATGGATAATCCACAAGCGCATTATGAATCCACTGGCCCTGAAATTTGGCGAGATACCGAAGGTAAAGTAACGCATTTTGTGTCTAGCATGGGTACGACTGGCACGATTATGGGTACCTCGCGTTTTTTGAAAGAGCAAAATCCAGCGATTCAAATTATTGGGGTTCAACCAGAAGAGGGCGCGCGCATTCCTGGTATTCGCAAATGGCCAGAAGAGTATATGCCAACAATTTTCGATAAAAGTCGTGTTGATTCTTTGGTTTATGTCAATCAACAACAAGCGGAAAATACAACCAGAAAACTAGCCACCATGGAAGGTATTTTTGCGGGTGTTTCGAGTGGTGGTGCATTGTATGCAGCACTGCAATTATCTAAAACAGTCGAAAATGCGGTCATTGTTAGTATTGCGTGCGACCGTGGTGATCGCTATCTATCTTCAGGTGTGTTTCCCGCTTAGCTCATGCTTTATGACGCTAAGCTTTATTCAGCCAAGCGATGTGGTAAAGCTTTTAATATCACCAACATCCGCCATTTTTTTAGTGTATGGCTGACTGTTTTATTATTACTAAGTCAGCCAGCTTTTGCCGTTTCTAGCATTGAAATTAGCATTGGTTCTGTCGATGCGCCAGTCGGTCAACTTAAAGATGCCAAATTACACGTCGATTTAAAAGGTAAAAAACCTAAGCTTAATTTAACCGCTGCCGTTAAGCCAGCCGCTGCGGCTGTTTTTATGCCATTTAAGTTAGTTTGTGGCACCTTGTTTAGTGAGCAGCTTGGTTATATTGATTGCTTTGACGGTAAGCTGACCTCCGCCGTGATAGACATTCCGTTTTCTTTACATATTGCGCAGCAAGCAAATCAAATTTCTTTAGATGTTTTATTCAATGGGGCAAAATTTAGCGATGCAGAAGGTTTGCACGCGGGAGAAGGTTTAATTGGTGATTTACAGTTCACGGCCGAGAAAAAGCAAGCTGCTTGGCACTGGAATAGCCAGCTAAATTGGGAAAAAGGCGAAGTGTTTTGGCAGCCTTTTTATTTTGGCGATGCAGGCAGTGCTTTTTCGGCAAATGGTTTTATCGATGCAAGACAAGTAGTGATTAGCAATGCAGGCTTAATTGTTAAAGACGTTGGAGAAATAAAAGCAAGTGCCGCTATTGATACTAAAAATAAGCAATTGACTGATGCAACAATCACGGCGAAACAAATTGATTTTAATGGGCTATATACCTTATTACTTAAGCCGACTTTAGAGAAGTCAGCTTTTGGCAATCTAACCGTCTCTGGTAAAGCTGATTGGCAATTTAAGATTAAAAATACGCAGCCTGCTCATTTTGAATTGAAATTAATTGACGCCAATATTGAAGATAAAAATGGCAAGTTTTCTTTTAGTCATGTCAATGCCAATATTCCATGGGATTATGAGATTGCGCAGAATATTTCGCTGGCTTATGAAAGCGGGAATTTATTACACCTGCCGTTAGGGCCTGCAAATTTAAAAGCGGAACTTAATCGTTACGCATTGACAGCACCCGAGCTGGTGCTGCCTTTGCTTGATGGCGCGTTGAATTTCAAAGATGTTTCAGCCGCATGGCTAGGCACAAACTGGTTTTGGCATTTGCGCATGGATTTAACGCCAATTGATTTAAGCCAATTTACCGCTGCGCTTGGATGGCCTGCGCTGGCAGGGCATATTTCAGGGCAAATTCCTTTGGTGACTTATGCTAATAAGCAATTAAATATGGATGGTGCGATGACGTTTAAAGTATTTGATGGAACGATTGGCATGAATAACCTACGGATTGATGACCCATTGGGTGTTGTAACGCGATTGTATGCTGATTTAACGATGCGAAAGTTGGATTTAGGTGTACTAACGCGCACCTATCGTTTTGGAGCAATAGAAGGAAAGTTAGATGGCGATGTTAATGGGTTGGAACTGGAAAATTGGAAGCCCGTAAAATTTGATGCTTCCTTGCAAACAAGTGACGATAAGCAGAAAAAGAAAATATCACAACGCGCGGTTGAAAATATTACTGCTTTAGGCGGAGAAGGCACAGCTGCAGCATTGCAGCGCACATTTTTACGTTTCTTTGATGAATTTAACTACGACAAGATTGGCATTAGTTGTCAATTGCGCGGTGATATCTGTGAAATGGGGGGTGTCATGTCAACGCCTGAGGGGTATATAATCGTTAAAGGTAGTGGTATTCCTGCCATCAATGTGAATGGTTACAACAAACGCGTGAGCTTGACGGATTTATTAGGTAGGATTAAACGTATTACGGACAGCAACTCTACCGTGATTGTTAAATAGAGCATTAAAGCAGGCGGAAAAAGGAAAATAATGGAAAAGAACTTACTGGTATTGCTATTGGCTGGGGTATTAACGGCATGCGTGACGATTAATATTTACTTCCCAGCAGCAGCGGCACAAGAGGCGGCCGATCAAATTATTGATGATGTGTGGAAGATTAAAGAAGGTGAAGCAGCAAAGGCGCCTATTCCACCATCTGTTACAACTGAAGCACCAGTGAAATAAGGGATGATAATGAAGCAAACATGGATTAAATTTTTAGTGATGGTAATAGCTGTGTTTTCAATGCACTTGGCTTATTCCGCACCCAACTTAGAAATTGATACACCAGCAATTAATGCGTTAAAAAGCAGTATGCAAATGCGTCATGAGCAATTGGAATCATTTTATGGTAGTGGCGCGATTGGGCTGACGAGTAATGGCTTGATTGCAGTAAGAGATGCTAAAGCATTGCCATTGAAAGATAGGCAAGGAATTAACGCATTAGTCGCCTCTGAAAATGCGGATCGTAATAAGCTTTATCAAGAAATTGCAGTGGCCAACGGACATCCGGAATGGAGCAGCAGTATTCAAGAGGCTTTTGCTGGGCGCTGGATAGATAAAGCGCAAAGTGGTTGGTATTATCAAGCGGCTGGTGGCTGGATGCAAAAGTAGTCAGCTGAGATTTCTTGCTTAGTTTTTTCATTAATTGAATTCTAGCCCTAACGTAGCCATATCTTTATATACAAGTTAATAGAATTAGTCCGTTATTCCCCTGTTGTTTTTCGCTTGGATTGGATTCGCTTTGGGCTAGACTTTGTTTAACCTAGCTTACTGTAAGTTAGGGCCAAGCACAGGGGGTTTTATGACGAGCAATGTTGTTAATTTACCTACATATGGCAAAGCCATTAGCCTTGATGATGAGGGCGTTTACTTCACCTTAAATCCAAGCACGGGTGCAGTGCACAGTATTATTCAATTGGTTTACGACGATGAATGGTATTTGTTTCAGCTGCAAAAAACTGGGCAGGTCGATGAGGCTGGTTGGATTATGATGACAGAAGAAATTGATGGATCCTTAGTCAGCATCCCTACCCTAGAGCTCCGACGATACTTTTCTAAACCAGAATATGCCGAACCTAGAGGCGCATGGCAAGTGATTCGCAACTCGAAATTTGGATTTGGTAAATTCACGCCAGCAGATGAGTCAGATACTGTTTATCATGCGGTTATAGTTTTTTCAGGTGATGAAATGCATACGCCAGTTCGACTTCATAAAGCGGACAATGAAACGCTCAGCAGAGCCGAGCAAGCAGTAGAGCAAACTGAATTAGTCTAAAACTGAGCGGGTGAGTCTCGCGGAACGGTTAGCGTAAATTCGCTACGCTAACCCTTTTTATTGTATCCTTATGGCTATGATACCAACCCTCGTTTTTGACATTGAAACCATTCCAGACGCAAACGGATTGCGCGATTTATTAGATTTGCCAGCCGAAACAGCTGATGAAGATGTAGTGAATTTAGCACTACATCAACGCCGTCAGCAAAATGGCACTGACTTTTTACCCTTATATCAACATCGTATTTGCGCGATTTCTTGTGCATTACGCGAAGGTGCCAACTTTAAAGTGTGGACACTCGGTGATGAAAATGCCAGCGAAGCAGAAATCATTCAGCGCTTTTATGATGGCATCGATAAATACACCCCACAAATTGTCTCTTGGAATGGTGGCGGTTTTGATTTGCCCGTTTTACATTATCGCGGCTTGATGCATGGTGTGAATGCTAGCCGCTATTGGGAGCTGGGCGATGATGATAAAGAGTTTAAATGGAATAATTACATTAGTCGTTATCACATGCGCCATTTGGATTTAATGGAAGTGATGGCGATGTATAACGCACGTGCCAATGCGCCATTGGATAGTTTAGCGAAACTTTGCGGCTTTCCTGGCAAACTTGGGATGGATGGCAGTAAGGTTTGGGATGCTTTCAAAGAAGGCAAGATTAAAGAAATCCGCGATTACTGTGAAACAGATGTTGCCAATACGCATTTGGTGTTTTTGCGTTTTCAACTCATGCGCGGTCTTTTAACTAAACCCGCCTATGAAAGCGAAATTGCGCTGGTACGTGAGACCTTACATAGCTACGAAGGCGAACATTGGGATGCTTTTTTAGCAGCTTGGAAATAAGTTATTACCTAACAGCCATAAACCACTATTAATTATTCTGTTGTTAATTCATCTTCTGTTAACACTTCGGCTGAATCAGCATCTTTCCAATTTAAAATCACTCGCTTAGCTTCATTTTCTTCTAAAGTAAAATGATGACTTTGTTTTTCACCATTGAGCGTGGCGACAACGCTATAGTTGTCGGCTGGTAACTGGATATTTAATCTAGGTGATGCGCCCAGCAATCTGTAGATTAGCTGGTTGTTACTGTCGAAAATCCTCACATCCACATTGGTCGCCACTTCACCACCACCAATCGAGAATATTAAATGCAAGTTAAACTGTTTTTGAAGTTGCTGTAAGGCTGCAGTCTCCTCTTCACCAATGCCGCCAGTCATAAAAGCAAAGCCTTTTGAAGAATGCTTAATCTCAGCGGCGGTGGCTAAGTTTGCCATGAGGCTAAACAGTAAAGTTAAGCCGATAAACGACAGCAATGATTTCATGGTTTCTCTCTCAGACAATTTTATCTTTTTTAGTTAAAGTCAAAAAACAACTCAGTTCGTATTGGGTATATTACCACTGCGTAAAGTAATTTGGATATAGCGTTAGGATTGATTAAGAATAGACAAATTAATGCACTTCTTCTATTGACCAACAGTGTCCTTTTTACTTAGGTTTGTGTTGAAAAAATGAAGGGCAGCTTGTTCAATCGTTTGATGAAGTTTAGGTCGGATTTTTTCAGTATTACTTCGGTGTCCGCAAACGTCAAAACGGTGAAAGTAAGTAAATAACTTGCCCAGTGTTTTACATTCTGGCATGAACACAAAATGCCCACCTTGATTAAGGCGTATCAGCTCTGCTTCAGGAATATGTTGACTGAAGACCTTCGCATTTTGTGCGAATTGAACAAGTTCATCATCTTCAGCGGCTATAATCATCACTGGTACTCTAATGTTATTAAGACTATCAATGCTTATCGCGGGCCCTAACGCTGGTGCCATTGCAAATACTGCTTTTATTCTAGTATCCAAATAAGATAGCGTTGATTTCGTTGCATCAATGGCATTAAAATCTGCTCCTGCAACGAGGTCACACTCTTGTTGCCAGTTTTTATTTTCGCAATATGCTTGCATTTGTTCTACATTGTATTCAGCACCCGCGAGTGCAAGTGCGGTATATCCGCCAGCCGAGTGACCAGCTACGCCGATTGATTGAGGGTTGATTCGCTCTTTCCAAACCTTATGAGCGAGCAGTCTATTGAGTGTGAAGCTAACATCTTTGGGGCGTTCCCATACCGCTATGGTCGCTTCTGGCGTATTCTCCATGAAAGTATTTAACCAATGTGATGGGGCTGCAACAATATAACCATTTGCTGCCAGCGATTCCGCCAACCAAGACTGATCAATATGACTACCTCTATCCCCATGAGACAACATAATTAATGGGTAGCGACCATGGTCTGATAAGTAAGGCGCATCCTTAATCGCAGTGCCTTTAAAGGCCGAGTAGTAAGTAATGCACTCTGCATTCTGTACTTTTTCAGCGGGGTACCAAACTCTTATTTCCATCGGCCTGTTTCTGGTCTGATCAATGAACTTCAAGTAAGTGGTGCCCACTTCATTGCCCCAGCTAGAAAAAGGGAGAGCTAAAAGTAAGTACGTATATAATTTTAATAACAATTTCATGATTGAATCTACTTGTATAAAAGTGAGGGCATAAAGAGCGGCTAACTTTTGAGTCAGAGTGTTGGTTTGATATCTATTATATGGCTTTATTAATTAAGCCATTTCTTTTGAGCAAATGTCGGAATAAGCTAAAATGCGAACCTTCAGTTTTTACATCCTTTTTTGAAAGTTTGCCATGGCTCGTCGCTCTCGTCGTCAACAATCAGTTCCGGCTGAAATCTCTGCTGCAGTGATGGTTGAATCGCTCGACCAAGAGGGTAGAGGGGTAGCGCATGTGGATGGCAAAGCTATTTTTATCGATGGCGCGTTGCCAACTGAAATAGTGACGTATCAATTAACGCTTAGCAAAGATAAATATGCGTTTGCTAATGTGGTGGGTGTGCTTAAGCAATCCAATTTGCGGGTGAATCCTAAATGCAAACATTTTGGTTATTGCGGTGGTTGCAAATTACAGCATTTAGATGCCGTGGGGCAGGTGGCGGCTAAGCAACGTTTGTTAGAAAATGATATTAAGCATATTGGTAAAGCCAAACCTGAGAATATGTTGCCGCCGTTATTTGGGCCAACTTGGGGTTATCGACACAAAGCGAGATTGAGCGTTAAATATGTGGCGAAAAAAGAGCGCGTCTTAGTTGGTTTTAATGAAAAAGGCACGCGTTTTGTGGCTGACATGGATAGCTGTGAAGTGCTGACACCAGAAGTTTCTGTGTTAATTATGCCCTTGCAAGAGCTGATTGTTAATCTCAGTTTGCGCGATAAAATTCCACAATTAGAGTTGGCAGTAGGTGAGCCAACAGAGGCGCGAGAAACATCAGGAAAGGCACGTAAAAACATTGTGCTGATTTTCCGAATTATGGATGTGTTGCTACCAGAAGATGAGTCTCTACTTAAAGCATTTGCAGACCAACACCATGTCAGTATTTGGACGCAAACTAAAGGCCCTGAAACGGTGAAGCCTTTTTATCCTTTAGAGGCGCCATCATTACAGTATTCACTAAAAGAGTTTGATTTAACCTATCCGTTTAAGCCGAATGAATTTACTCAAGTGAATCCGCAAATTAATGAAGTAATGATCCGTCGGGCGATGCAATTGCTACTACCACAAGCTGGTGAGCGTATTGCCGATTTCTTTTGTGGCATAGGCAATTTTACTTTACCAATTGCGCGTAGCGGAGCAACTGTTTTTGGCTACGAAGGGTTGGATAATTTAGTGGCTCGTGCGGTAGAAAGTGCAACGCTGAATGGCTTAGACAACTCGACAAAATTTGGCGTTTCTGATTTATTTAAAATGACCGAAGAATCGCTCAGTGCGCTTGGTCGTTTTGATAAATGGTTAATCGATCCGCCACGCGATGGTGCTTATGATTTGGTTAAAGCGATTGATAAAAGCAATGCACCTGCGGTGATTGTTTATGTTTCTTGTAATCCCGCCACACTTGCGCGGGATATTGATGTGTTAGTGAATGAAAAAGGCTACAAACTGAGCGCCGCTGGCGTGATTAATATGTTCCCGCATACGGCGCATGTTGAATCTATTGCTTTGTTTACAAAAAATGATTTTTAAAAGTAACCGCTTCTAAAAAACAGGTTGATAAAATTAAAAGAAATGCGCTTGTTGTTTCTTCTTATCTAAACTGTAAGCCGTCGTTCCACCTGCCGCAAGTACAAATAATCCGCCAGCAATGGCAACATTTTTTAGGAATAAAATAGTCTGCATTTTATCGCTAAAATCACTGTGAAAAAGAACCGCAGTCGCAATCGAAAAAAGGGCTAAAGCAGCTGCTGCTAAGGCGGTTTTATAGCCGAGCGCAATGGCAATACCACCCAGTATCTCTAATAAAATAGTTGGCCATAACAATGAGCTAGGGACGCCCATTGCTTCCATATAAGCACTCGTGCCGGCAAGGTCGGTCACTTTTCCAACGCCTGCAAGAATAAAAATTAAGGCTAGCATGAGTCTGCCTAAAGGTTGCATTAAAGCGGCCATATTAATTTCCTGTTCGGTATTTTTTAATTGTGATGTCACATCATACCAACTTTAATTTTTTTTGATAACCTTTTGTTGGCACATAGATTGCTCTTTTAAAACGCTTTGATGCAATCGGCATCTCTTTTTTGGAAGTGTTTAATGGCCACTATTAAGAAACAATTACTTTATCCTTTTTTATTACTGTTATTTTCACCATTTGTGTATGCCGCTGAAGTTAGCAACACGGCTGAAGTGATGAATACCTTATGGGTGTTGGTCGCGGGTTGTTTAGTTTTTCTGATGCAAGCAGGTTTTGCATTGTTGGAATCAGGCATGTCACGTGCAAAAAACGCCGTGAATGTCATGATGAAAAACTATATGGATTTATGCGTAGGATCACTTTTATTTTGGTTAGTTGGCTATGGCTTAATGTTTGGCACCAATGTTTCAGGCTTTTTTGGCACAGACCACTTTGCCTTATCAAGTATGGCGGATTGGACATATACCACCTTGTTTTTTCAAACTATGTTCGCGGCAACCGCTGCAACAATAGTCAGTGGCGCCGTTGCAGAGCGGACCAATTATGTGGCTTATTTATTGGGTGCAGTTGGCTTAACGGCTTTTATTTATCCGATATTTGGTAGCTGGGTTTGGAATGAAGGTGGTTGGTTAAACAAGATGGGCTTTATTGATTTTGCAGGCTCGACAGTTGTGCATTCTGTTGGTGGTTGGGCAGCGTTGGCCGCCATTATCGTATTAGGACCGAGATTAGGGCGTTTTACCCCAGACAAACAGCCAAGGAATCTACCGGGGCATAATTTAAATTATGTTGCGGTTGGTGGTTTGTTGCTGTGGTTTGGATGGTTTGGTTTTAATGGTGGTAGTACTTTGGCGGCTAGCACAAATATTGGGCATATTTTGCTGAATACGCACTTGGCAGGTGCGGCTGGCGCTTTAGGGGCTTTGTTTATTCATTTTGTTTTGCGACAACCTGCCTTACTGACCAGTGGGGTCAATGGCAGTATTGCTGGCTTAGTTGCGATCACGGCTGGCTGCGCCAGCATGGAGATTCCCTATGCTGTGCTAACTGGAGCGATAGGCGGTGCTATTTCGGTTTTAGGCAATAAATTGATTGAGCGCATGGGATTAGATGATGTGGTTGGTGCAGTCTCTGTGCATGGCTTTGCTGGTGTGTGGGGAACATTGGCCGCAGGCCTTTTTCTGACCGGCAATCTGTTTAATCCGCAACAAGTGATGGTTCAGTTTATCGGCATAGCCGCCGCCTTTGTTTGGGTGATGATGACCGGATTTATCATGTATTGGTTGATTGCAAAAACAGTTGGTATGCGCGTTAGTACCATGCATGAGCAACGTGGATTAGATATTACCGAACATGGTGAGATTGGTTATCCAGAATTTAGCCATCAATCCGCTTATACCGTAGAAAAATTAAGCAATCTAGAAAAGTTATAGAGAAAGATAGGATAGTTGTAAGTGGATAGTGTTTATACCAGAAGAGCTGTTTTTACCGCGATGCGGCCTTTTTTAGAAGATGCAGATTTGTTAGCAGCAATGATGATTTGGAATGAAAAATATGCCAATAAATCGACCTATGCTTTTACCCAGTTTCTGTCCGAATGTTGTCGGACTACTGAGTTAAAACGTAATCGGCCATCAATATTAAATGCAATATTAGGATCACTTGAGTTGCCTGAACAGAATTTGTTGCCAGACCCACTTAATCGTGACACTGGTCGGTTTGATACTTTAACTGCACAACAAGGGCTGTATGCAGCGTCTAATATCGTTTTTGTACAGTTTTTAGCTGCGTTGCTTGGGAATTTAAGTGATGATTTAGCCCTAAAGGTAAAAGATTATTTGATGAAGCATGTCGGCGCCAAAATGAAGCTGAATACACAGCAAACGTTTGCTTTAAAGACGTGGGCGCATAACAATAGCGCAGAGCTTAATGCCGCTTTTGATAGCAAGCAAAAGCAAGCCATAATTAATATCATCTATATCGCCATTTGTGAATATATTGGTCCAGTGCAAGCAGATCAATTGCTAGCAAAGGCTGTGCAAGAAACAGAGCCTTTAGCAAAAAAACATCAAGTGGATTTACATGATTATCTTTAATGCATCATTAGGAGTTGATTAGCGGTTGAGGTGTAAAAGTTGGTGCGATTTACAGTAAACTGTCACCAAGATGAAGTTGATACTGTTTATTGTTGCGTTGTGCTTATTATTGCTAGGCTGTACAGAGCGTGTAGCTGATACCGCTATCCATTTTGCCATCGCACAAGCGCCAATTAACTTAGATCCGCGTTATGCAACGGATGCGGCTTCTGAGCGCGTTAACCGCTTAATTTACCAGCGCCTAGTTGAGTTTGATACTGCGTCAAAACCAATCCCGAGTCTAGCCACTTGGCAAAAGCTGAGTCCAACGCTATATCGATTTACTTTACAAAATCATATTGCCTCTTTTCATCATGGTCAGCCATTAACGGCGGCAGATGTAAAAGCCACTTACGAAAGTTTGTTGGCATTAAAGGATGCGCCACATGCCGCAGAGTATCGCAATATTGATCGCATAGCGCTGATTAATGCCCAGACTTTAGATTTTGTGCTGACACAGCCAGATACAGATTTTCCTGCAAGATTAATTATAGGTATCTTACCCAAAGATTTGATAGACCAACAGCGTGACTTTACCCATCAGCCAGTTGGTAGTGGTGCATTTGAGTTTATCTCTTGGCAGCGGCGATTAACCTTAAAGCGTTTGCGCGATAATCAATTAGTCACACTAACCGAGGTTAAAGATCCGACGGTTAGAGTGCTTAAATTAATGCGCGGTGAAACCGATTTATTGCAAGGAGATTTACCGCCAGAGTTGGTGCAATATTTGCGAACGAAATCTGATATTCAAGTTAAAACAGCGCAAGGCACTAACTTTTCGTATTTGGGTTTAAATATGCAAGACCCTGTGTTAATGCAATTTAACGTTAGAAAAGCCATCGCCCATGCGATTGATAGAGCAGCAATTATCAAGCAAGTGATGGTTCATGATACGCGCTTGGCCGAAGTAATTTTGCCGCCCGAACACTATGCGGGTAATGCCAAACTGCAGCATGCTGATTATAATCCCGCGTTAGCTAAACAGTTATTGCAATCGGCTGGTATAAAGTTGCCATTAAAGCTGGTGTATAAAACTAGCACGGATGCGCAGCGTGTACGTCTAGCCACTATCTTACAAGCGCAAATGGCGAAGGCTGGAATTGATTTGGAAATCAGAAGCTTAGATTGGGGTACTTTTTTTGCTGAGGTAAAAGAAGGCAACTTTCAACTGTATGGTTTAACTTGGGTAGGCATTAGAACGCCTGAAATTTACAGCAAGGTATTTGGCTCGCAATTTCTACCACCAAATGGGTTAAATCGTGGTGGGTATCAAGATGCAACACTTGATACCTTATTAAAAGCAGAAGATTGGCCAGCGGTAACTGAGCGAATTCATGCGCAATTGCCTTATATTCCATTATGGTATGAAGGGCAGGTTGCCGTGATGCAAAAAAATATACAACAATACAGCCCGCAATCAGATGGTAATTGGGATAATTTAGCAAGCGTTCAAAGATCAGCTACAAAAGGTCGGCTACAATAAGCAACTATGCACATTAATATTTCTATCGCAACACAAACACTCACGCTATTAGATGATGATGAGGAGCTGTTAGCGCAATTCCCAGTCTCAACCGCTGCCAACGGTATTGGTTGCGAAAAAGAGAGCGGTTGCACGCCATTAGGATCGCATGTCATACGCGCCAAAATAGGAGAGAGTGCCGCACCGAACACCGTATTTGTTGGGCGTAGAGCAACGGGCGAGATTTGGTCGCCTGAACTCATGGCTGAACATCCGAATCGGGATTGGATATTGACTAGAATACTATGGCTGTCGGGCAAAGAAGTTGGCAAGAATCGCTTAGGCAATGTTGATACCATGCAACGTTATATTTATATCCATGGCACGCCTGATTCAACCGATATGAATGTGATTGGCTCACATGGATGTGTGCGTATGCGCAATGATGACATCGTGAGATTGTTTGATTTAGTTTCTATTAACACGACCGTTCAAATTGACGGTTAGCGTCGGTAGTCAAACAGCATGATTAGTCGATTGTTCGGATTCTTCACCGTTATTTTCGGTGTTTTGGTGCTCACCTTCTTATTGATACATTTAGTCCCAGGTGACCCTGTTGAAGTCATGTTGGGCGAATCTGCCAGCATGGCAGATCGTGAAGCTTTGCGCGAACAGTTAGGCCTCAATCAGCCACTGATTACTCAGTTTGGCACTTATTTGAATAAGCTAGCACATGGTGATTTAGGACAGTCAATTCATACTAAAACGCCAATTATTGAATTATTTAAAACACGTTATCCAGCTAGCGTTCAGTTAGCGTTATTGTCTATGCTAATTGGATTGATAGTTGGGGTGCCGCTAGGCGTTTATGCTGCACTGAAAGCAGGCCGGTGGCAAGATATTGTTGTCACTGTTGTTAGTGTACGTTTATCTGCAATGCCTGTCTTTTGGCTAGGCCCGATTTTAATGTTGGTTTTTGCTGTTTGGTTAGGTTGGCTGCCTGTGAGCGGTATGGATGAGCCAGCCGCGATAATTTTACCTGCACTCACCTTAGGCTTTGGCCTTAGCGCTATTCTCACTAGAATGACGCGCACGAGCTTGTTAGAAGTACTTAATGAAGACTTTATTCGGACTGCGCGCGCCAAAGGTTTAAGCGAACGCACGGTGATTGTTCGCCATGCGCTGCGTGCAGCGTTGCTACCAATAGTCACCATTGTTGGCTTGCAAATGGGCAGTTTATTAGCAGGCACCGTTATAACTGAAACAATTTTTAGTTGGGATGGGATTGGGCGCTTATTAGTAGAAAGTATCGAAAAACGTGATTATCCTGTCACACAAGCTTGTGTGCTGGCCGTTGCTCTCAGTTATGTGGTCATTAACTTTCTAACAGATATTGCTTATAGATTAGTTGATCCAAGAATGAGGCATGCTTGAGATGGCAAACATGATAAAAACAATGGTGTTAGGTATTTTGGTTTTTTGGTTACTAGCGGTCATTGTTGGGCGCGCACTCGGTTTGCATGGTAATGAAGTCAATTTACATCAAGTATTGGCGAACCCAAGTTGGCAGCATTGGTTTGGCGCTGATGATTTAGGTCGCGATATTTTGGCGCGTATTTTACGCGGCGTAGAAGTGTCTTTTGTGGTGGCGCTTAGCGTGACTGCTGTGACCATCACTATTGGCGTCACGATTGGGTTGTTAGCTGGATTTTATGGCGGCAAGCTTGATAAAGTGTTGATGCAAATCACGGATATTTTCTTGGCTTTTCCTGGCATTTTGTTAGCAATCGCCTTTGCCGCTGTTTTAGGCCCAGGTATTTTTAATTTAACAATTGCACTTTGTTTAACGGGCTGGGTTAGTTATGCACGATTGACACGTGCGCAAACCTTAAGCTTACGCAATCGCCAGCATGTGTTGGCTTCAGAATCATTAGGCGCAAATCCATTGCGGTTGATGCGCTACCATATTTTACCACTGCTGGTTTCTGTCTTAATTGTAGAAGCGACGTACAGCATAGCCAGTATTATGATTGCTGAAGCCAGCCTTTCATTTCTCGGTTTGGGCATACAAGCACCCAATGCCTCATGGGGCGCGATGTTACGCGATGCGGTGCGTTATATGTTGGTTGCGCCGCATTATGTGCTGTTGGTGGGGGCGAGCTTAATGAGCTTGATTTTGGTAATTAACTTAGGTGGAGATTACCTCCGTGATAAACTAGACATTAGTTCGTCCATGAACGAAACCAATTCTTAGAAACTATATCTACTGGAAATCCTTTTGACACAACCTACCACCATCACTTGGCAAGAAAACAATAAAACCAAAGAAGCACTTTGGCAATCTGCGGCTAACAACCACCCACCTAAAAAAATCCAAGTGATTGATGACACCATCAAAGCAGATGCGGCTTATAAACTGGTTTGCGAGGGTACAGCTTTATTGTGGCGCGGCGATTTTCAAAACGCTAAGCATTTATCTCAAGCAATTTCGCGTCGGATTGATAACCGTGATTTGAAGCCAAAGGCAAAAAATAAGCGTAATAAAGACCTTAAAACAGGCGAACTGCCTAATCCTAAAGATCAGTTTCATTTATATCGTAAAAGCCAAATTGAACGGGCGCGTACTTTAGGCATGTTGCTAGTGGAGTTAACAGGCGATTATCGCTTACCTTACAACCGTTCACCTGATATTGCCGATGCATGTGAGCACGCTTATGGCAAAAGTGAAAGTCATCTGCCGCGCTTGGTTTCATTGCGCGAAATTTTGGGTTTAATCGGCGCTTATGAATGGCATAAAAAAGGCGTAGAAATTCCACAATTAGGCGCGAGTATTACGCCAAGTTACGGCGTTTATTCGCCCGTTCGTGGTGAGTACCTTGATTTAGTGAATACTGCACCGCTTAATAATGTGTCGGTTGCGTTTGATGTTGGAACGGGTACTGGCGTACTAGCTGCTATTTTAGCTAAACGCGGCGTAAAGAAAATCATTGCAACCGAGTTAGCTTCACGCGCGCTAGTTTGTGCTAAACATAATATTCAAAAGCTAGGCTACGCTGACCAAGTCAAAATTGTTAGTGCAGATCTGTTTCCGTCAACCGATGTGGGGCTTGCTGATTTAATCGTCTGCAATCCGCCGTGGTTGCCAGCGAAAGCCAACAGCGCTATCGAGCAAGCCGTGTATGACCCTGATAGTCAAATGCTCAAGGGTTTTTTGAAGGGTGTAAAAAACTATTTAGCTGTGCATGGCGAAGCATGGTTAATTCTGTCTGATTTTGCCGAACATTTAGAGTTGCGGACTAAAGAAGAGTTGCAACAATGGATAGCTGATGCAGGTTTGAGCGTTATTGAAAAACTAGATATTGCACCTAAACATGGCAAAGCAAGCGACCCATCAGACCCGCTACATCAAGCGCGATCAAAAGAAGTGACGTCGCTTTATCGTTTACAAGTAATTTAAATCTAAATAGTCGTTTAGTTAATCATTATTCAGTTATAGAAAGCGAATATGTCGTTAGGTCCAGTCATGTTAGATGTTGTCGGCACGGAGTTGACTGCTGATGATATTCGTCGTTTACAACATCCATTAGTTGGTGGGGTAATTTTATTTGCGCGTAATTTTGAAAGTTGCACGCAGTTGAAAGCACTCACAGCTAGTATTCATGCCGTGCGTCAGCCACCATTATTGATCGCAGTTGACCATGAAGGTGGTCGAGTGCAACGCTTTAGAGCAGGTTTTACTAAGATTCCGCCAATGCGTGAATTTGGTAAGATTTGGGATAAAGATCGTAAAAAAGCCATGGCGTTAGCCGTGGAAGCGGGTTGGATTTTAGCGGCTGAATTGCGTGCGCATGGCGTCGATTTTAGTTTTACGCCTATTTTGGATATGGATTACGGCGATAGTTTAGTGATTGGTGATCGCGCTTTTCACTTGGATGTACGGGCGATTAATGAGTTGGCCTTTAGTTTAATGCAAGGCTTGAAAAAAGGCGGGATGGCGGCGGTTGGTAAGCACTTTCCAGGACATGGTTTTGTTGTCGCAGATTCGCATGTCAGCATTCCGATTGATGAACGCGAATTTGATCAAATTGCGCAAAACGACATGCAACCTTTTAGACAAATGATTGATGAAGGTTTGCCTGCGATTATGCCGGCGCATGTGATTTATCCTAAAGTAGATGATAAACCAGCAGGCTTTTCTGCCAAATGGCTACAAAAAGTATTGCGTGAGCGTTTGGGCTTTAATGGCGTGATTTTTAGCGACGATTTGAGTATGGAAGGTGCAAGCGTTGGAGGCGATGTGACCACACGTAGTTTGGCTGCATTAAATGCGGGTTGCGATATGGTGTTATTGTGCAATCGCCCAGATTTGGCAGATGAGTTATTAGAAAACTTGGTTTGGAAAATGTCTGCGCAAAGCATTATTCGATTAACGCGTATGCATGGGGGTCACCATCCGCAGAGCTCA
Organism: Methylophilaceae bacterium; assembly: GCA_041612255.1. Classification (GTDB taxonomy): domain Bacteria; phylum Pseudomonadota; class Gammaproteobacteria; order Burkholderiales; family Methylophilaceae. Next base: position 362,565 of record JBFJJN010000001.1, read on the forward strand.
ACGCAATTGCTAGAGAATGGTGTGTTTGCAGATGCCGTTAAACGTGTCGCAATGCTTGGGCAATCAGAAGGCGATTTGTTTGCCTAAATGGTTTATTAGCATGAATTTAATGCAATATTCACAATTTGTTACTTGAAACTTTTAACAATAGTCGCTATCTTAGGTAGTAATACCATTTGGTAGTTTTAATATAAGGATTTGATTTAATGGCTGACAATATTGAAGTATTAGGTCGCGAAACCAGTGTTTCTAGCGCAACGAACAAAGTAATGCGAAACACTTACGCATTACTTGGCTTGACCATGATTCCAACGGTGATTGGTGCGATGGTTGGCATGACAATTGATTTCTCATTTTTATTTGCAGCAAGTCCAATCGTTGCTTTTATCGGCATCATGGCCGCTGTTTTTGGGATGAGCTGGTTGGTAACCAAAAATGCAAACAATGCGGCAGGTGTTTGGTTATTGTTTGGTTTTACTTTCATCATGGGTTTATTGCTAGGCCCAATTTTACAAGCAGCGTTAAGCTTAAGTAATGGTCCGCAATTAATTGCGTTAGCAGCAGGCGGCACGGCCGCATCATTTTTAACCTTGGCTGCAGTTGCCTCTAATACAAAACGTGACTTTAGCTTCTTAGGTAAGTTTTTAACCATTGGTTTTGTGCTAGTTGTTTTAGCTATCTTAGCCAACTTTTTCTTCCAAGTGCCTGCGCTATCATTAACGATTTCAGCAGTTGTTGTATTGTTGATGGCTGGTTTTATCTTGTATGAGATTAACCAAGTGGTGCGTGGTGGTCAAACTAACTATGTATTGGCAACATTGAGTATCTACATTAGCTTGCACAATATGTTTACACACTTATTGCACTTGTTAATGGCATTGATGGGTAACAGAGATTAGTTTATTGCTTGATTAATAAAACCCGCCTTGGCGGGTTTTTAGTTACGCATCATTGATCTACTTTTTTACTTCTACGCTCTTTAAAAAACGCCGTTAACAAAGCGCCACATTCTTCAGCTAATACACCGCGAGTTACTTGAGTATGATGATTGAGTTTATTTTCTGCCATTAAGTCAATCACACTGCCGCAAGCACCTGTTTTAGGATCGCTAGCACCATAAACTAACTGCGCTATACGGGCATGTTGAATAGCGCCAGCGCACATGGCACACGGCTCTAATGTGACATATAAAGTGCAATCAATGAGGCGATAATTGCCCATGTTTTTTGCAGCATCACGTAAAGCGCGAATTTCGGCATGCGCAGAGGGGTCATGCTGTTGAATTGGTGCATTGTAACCAAGCCCAATAATAACGTCATCTTTGACCACTACAGCACCCACAGGTACCTCACCATACGCGGCAGCTTCTTGTGCTAATGCGATGGCGGTTTGCATAAATCGTTGGTGATGATCAGTCATAGGCTATTGTAAATAATTGAAGGCTATATTGTGGCATTACATGAGTAATTCTTCTAGCTTCAGTTGCCCTAACTGTTTTAATAGCCATTGTTGTGCTTTTCCTAGTTTGGCATCATTACGCCAAGCTAAATACATGGGTGCGATGACTTTGGATTCGGCGACTTCTTTAATTACCAGTTTCCCTGATGCTACCTGTTGTAGAGCAAGCTTTCTCGGAATGTAACCAACGCCTAGTCCTGCTATTTGAGCAAGTAATTTTGTCTTCATATCAGGAACAGTAAGCACATCTTGACCAGATAGAATGCCAGCAGTGCGTGGGGGCAAATTGCGTGAACTATCTGCGGCGGCGATAGAGCGGTATTGAATAATATCTTGATTATTAAGCGGGTCAGTCAGTTTGGCTAATGGGTGTTTAGGGGCGACAGCAAAGCAAAAATCAAGATATCCCAATAATTTCGTCGCATAGCCACCACCTGATGGGACATCGCCCGGCGCACCAACTGAGATGTCAGCGCGACCTGAAATCAGCGCATCCCAGCTACCGCCAAATACTTCACGTGATAGCTTGATACGTGTTCCGAATTGTTGAGCATAGAACGCATTGAGTATGTTTAAAATAGTGGTTGTTTCAAACAAATCACTAATGGCTATGTTGACGTCAGTTTCGACGCCCGTTGCCACACGTTTAACTCTAGATTCTAATGCTTGCGCCGCAGCTAATAATTGACGACCTTCTTTGAGGAGTTCTGCACCTGCTGCAGTTAAGGTGGCGCGATGACCGCTGCGATCAAATAGACTAACGCCTAAATCTTCTTCCAGTTTTTTTACGCTATAAGTAAGAGCGGAAGGAACACGAAACAAAGACTGTGCGGCTGCTGCGAAACTGCCTTTGCGGTCAATCGCATCAATAATTTCTAGCGCTTCTATTGAGATATTAAGTTGCATAATGTGATTGAGTGACTAGTTAAAAATTATATTCAATTAATTTGAATAATCTTAACAAAATTATCCAATATCTATGCATTTTTATTAAGCATATTATACTCAAAATAATTAAACAAATCGGCGGTTACAGATGATAAAAATTAGAAACTCTGCTGATAGAGGCCATGTTGACCATGGCTGGCTAAGCGCACGTCATTCTTTTTCATTTGCTGAATATCATGATCCAGTACATATGGGTTATTCGGTTTTAAGGGTGATTAACGAGGATGTGATTGCTGGCGGCGGTGGTTTTGGCATGCATGCACATCGCAATATGGAGATTATTACCTATATTTTGTCAGGGGCATTGCAACATCAAGATAGTTTAGGCAATGGGTCAGTGATTACCGCTGGCGATGTGCAACGCATGAGTGCAGGTGGTGGCGTTAAACACAGTGAATTTAATGATTCGACAGATGACCCAGTACATTTACTGCAAATTTGGTTATTGCCTGCGGAAAATAATTTGCCAGCGAGTTATGAAGATAGACATTTTTCGATTGAAGAAAAGCAAAATCGTTGGTGCTTAATTGCTTCGCCAGAAGGTGATAATGCGTTAAAAATTCATCAAGATGTGCGGCTGTATGCTAGCTTGTTATCAGCAGAATCATCGCTGACAACGGAAGTCGATACTAGGCGTTGTGCGTACTTACAAGTTGCACAAGGGCAAGTGCTAGTGAATGGTGTGCTGCTGAATGCAGGCGATGCCGCTAGGATTGAACAGGAAGCAACAGTGGAAATCAAAGCGCAAGCCGATGCAGAACTCCTATGGTTTGATTTGCCAGTAATTGAATAAACATTAATGAGCAACTTTTTGACTGTACAAATGGTCTGATTTTATTAACGGAGAAAAATAATGAAGAAAAATATGGTAGGTGCACTCGGTTTTTTATTAATAAGCAGTGCAGTGATGGCGGCTACAGAGACGTATCAGATTGATAATAAACATAGCTTTGCCAACTTTACTATTCGACACGTGGTGGCTAAAACCACTGGTAATTTTACTGATGTGACGGGCGTAGTTAAGATTGATGCAGAACATTTAGAAAAGTCGAGTGTGCAGGCAAAGATTGGTGTTGCCAGTGTTAACACCGGTCTAGCAAAGCGCGATGAACATATTCAAAAGGCTGAGTATTTGGATGCTGTTAATTTTGGTGAGATTACTTTTGTGAGTAAGTCTATCAAAACTCTTTCTGCAACAGAAGGCACAATGACGGGTGATTTTACGATGCACGGTATAACTAAAACTATTACTTTGCCTTTTAAAGTATTAGGTTTTGGTGCTGACCCATGGAGCGGCCAACGTGCTGGGTTTGAAGCAAGAACGACACTTAAAGCCTCTGATTATGGTTTTGATTGGATGAAAGAAGCCAACGCACCAGTTGGGGATGACATAGAAGTGACTTTGTTTATCGAGGCGATTAAAGCGAAATAAACTGAATATTAATGAGTGAATATAAAGGAATAGGATGACAATGGATTTATTTTCAACAGGCAATTTAGGTGGTATTGAGTTAAACAATAGAATAATAATGGCGCCACTGACTCGTAATCGTGCAGGCGATGGCGGTTTGCCGCAAGCAATTAATGTTACTTATTATGAGCAACGCGCTACGGCAGGTTTAATTGTAACTGAAGCAACACCTATTTCTAATATGGCACATGGCTATCCTGCGCTGCCTGGTATTTATACCGAAGCACAAATTGCTGGCTGGAAAAAAGTAACCGATGCCGTGCATGCCAAAGGTGGAAAAATAGTGATTCAACTATGGCATGTTGGGCGTATTTCTCACCCTAGCCTATTGCCTGACAATGCATTACCTGTTGCACCTTCTGCGATCAAACCTGCTGGAAAAGCATTTACCTATGAAGGCTTGCAAAATTATGTCGAGCCGCGTGCGTTAACGGCTGAAGAGCTGCCAATGATTGTGCTCGATTATGTGCATGCAACCCAGTGTGCGATTGCAGCAGGGTTTGATGGCGTAGAAATCCATGCAGCCAACGGCTATTTGCTCGATCAGTTTTTACGCGATGGTAGTAATCAACGTACCGATGCTTATGGCGGTAGCTTTGAAAATCGTGCGCGTTTATTGATGGAAGTGACGCAAGCGGTGGTTGATGTAATTGGTGCCGATAGGGTAGGTGTGCGCCTTTCACCCGTTAATCCTTTTAATGATATGAAAGACAGTAACCCGCAAGCGCTGTTTAACTACGTTGCAACAGCACTTAACCAATTTAATTTGGCTTATTTGCACACGGTTGAAGGCGGTATTCATGGTGGTGGTAAAGCAGATCCGTTTGATTTTTCTGCTTACAGAAAGCTTTTTTCAGGCCAATACATGGCGAATTTAAGCTATGATAAAGCCAAAGGAAATGCTGCTATCGCGAGTGGTCACGCTGATTGTATTGCTTATGGCGTACCATTTATCGCGAACCCAGATTTAGTGGCACGTTTTAAAGCGGATGCGCCACTCAATGAAGCCAATAGTAATACATTCTATGGCGGCGGCGCGGAAGGTTATACGGATTATCCATTTTTTCAAAAATAAATTAACAAGATTAACAATTGATTGGAAATAACCATGCAAAAACCTGCAATTACACAAGCACCTATTCACGATATCATCGCTAACCGCTGGAGTCCGCGTGCTTATGATGCGAATAAAGCAGTTAGTCAAACGCAGATTATCAGCTTATTAGAAGCTGCACGTTGGGCGCCATCTTGCTTTGGCGATGAGCCATGGCGCTTTATTGTTTGGGATAAAAATCAAGACGCAGCGGCTTGGGAAAAAGCATTTGATTGTATTGTGCCAGGTAATCAAACGTGGGCAAAAGATGCACCAGTATTGATATTGATTTGTGCTGATACTTTATTTGGCCATAATCAAAAACCTAATCGCTGGGGTGGTTATGATACGGGCGCTGCAGCGGTCAGTTTGTGTCTGCAGGCGACAAGTATGGGATTAGCAACACATCAAATGGGCGGTTTTGATGGTGAAAGAACACGTGCGGCATTTGGTATTCCTGAGCAGATTAATATGATGTCGATGTTAGCTGTCGGCTATTCAGCCGATGTGAATACCTTATCGGATGAGCTGAAAGAACGGGAATTAGCAGCAAGAAAACGACGCCCACTTGGCGGACTGTTTTATGATGGCGTGTGGAATCAACCTATCATCTGATAAAATGCTATTTTTATTTACTTTATAGGGATACCCCATGGCGGTTGTAGCACTGACAAAAGAGAATTTTAAAGACACAATAGAAAAGAATAATTTTGTGATTGTTGACTTTTGGGCACCTTGGTGTGAGCCTTGTGTTGCGTTTACGCCAACCTTCGAGGCTGCAGCTGAGAAAAACCCTGATATCCTATTTGGGATGGTTGATACCGAGAAAGACCCCGAAATTGCTGAGTATTTTGACGTTAATAAAATTCCAGGCATTTTGGTTGTTCGTGAACAAGCGGGTATTCATGCGCAACAAGGTGAAATTGGTGCGCCAGCATTCGATGAGATTATTAAATGGGCGCGTGAAAAAGACATGAATGTAGTGCGTCAGTATTATTCTGATGAAGATGCAAAGAAAAAGTAGACTATCCGCATCATAAAAAAAAGCCGCATCAGATGCGGCTTTTTTTTATGATTGATAGTTAAAACTTTTAGCGCTAAATGCTACCAGTTGTTATAAAGCGAGAAAGATAATAAGCGCCTAAGAGCATCATGATATACATTGGCAGGTTACCGCTTCTCTTTGTTTCCGTTTTATTTGGCGCGCTAATCCAACGGTTCAGTAGCCAAAGCGCTAAGATAATCACAGGAATCAGCAACATAGTCGTCGTAGATTGAAATAGATAAATAAGCGCCTGTTTAAATAGGCCATCTTCTTTAAAAACATCTAATGCAGTACCGACGATGCCGATAATTATTAATAGAAAAGCAGTTGTTGAGAAGATCGTCCGTGCGAGCGATTCTGGACGAATATTAGCATTCTTCTTATACTTGTTTGGATCCATCGCAACCGACCTTTCAGTCTAACTATATAAGTTAATTTTTTGGTAAGAAAAGCGCAGGGTCTACTGATTTCCCTTTTTGGCGAATCTCAAAATGCAATTTTACGCTATTCGCATCGGTATCACCCATCTCTGCAATTTTTTGACCAGCTTTCACAATCTGACCCTCTTTAATATTGATTTTGCTATTGTGCGCGTACACAGATAACAACGCATTATTGTGTTTAATAATGACCAGTTTTCCATAGCCACGTAAATCAGCACCCGTATAAATTACCTTGCCATCTGCAGATGCCGTTATGGTTTGTCCAGTTGTGCCTGCAATATCAATGCCTTTATTGCTAGCCGGATTAAATCTTGCGCTGACTTTACCTTGCGTTGGCCAAAACCAAGTGACGCCCTCAACCACAGATGATGCCGTACTATTTGGTGTGCCCTCACTTTTGCTTGGTGTAATCACATCAGAGGTCTTGGCCTCAGTCGTTTTAGTTTCTGGAGCCGTTAGTAATGTGGTCTGTGTTTTAGCCACAACGGTCGGAGGCGCTTCAGGAATCGGCACACGATTGAATGCTTCCAAACTATACGGTTCGCGTATTGCTTTAGGCCCCGTTAATGTTAGCGCTACCGTTGACTCTGATATCGTAGTTGTCGGCGCAGCCCCAGATGTAGTTGAAGTTGAAGACTTTACTGTTTGCTCAATACTCGGCGAATCAACATCAATTGGAGAAATAATGACACCATCTTCGTTTTCATAAGTCGTTGGTGTTGCCGCAGTAGTTGTGGTGGTTACATCTTTATTAAGCGTTGAGAAGTTAAGCGCTTGCCCAATTTTGATGGTAAAAGGTGCGTAAATATTATTTGCCGCAGCAATCTCTCGATAATCGTAGCCATGTTCAAGACCAATGCTATATAAAGTATCACCTTTTTTTACGATGTAGCTGTTAGGGCGCCAGTCATTGCCTTTGCTAGAAGTGCTAACTGTGGCACTTTGTGGTGAGCGATTAACAACAGGTGCGGAATTATTGCTGGCACAACCTACTATAAATAAAACTAAAAAACTAATTAAGACATTGTGTAAAACACTATGTAAAACATTATATTTCATTAACTTAAACCACCTAATAAAGGGACGAATTTAACCGCCTCTAATTCTGTTTTTTTGAATTCATTGTTTAAACGCTCGATTAAATAAAGCGTTTGCTTTTCTGTACCAATAGGAATCACCATCCTGCCGCCTTCAGCTAACTGTGATAACAAGTCTTGTGGTATATGGGACGCGGCGGCTGTGACGATAATACCGTCAAATGGCGCATAGGCTTCTAGCCCTTTGCTCCCATCTGCATGGTCAAGTTTAACATTGTTGCACTTGAGTGCACGCAAATGATCACGCGCTTTTAATAATAGCGGACGAATGCGCTCAACAGAAAGCACTTCACAGGCAACGCGAGATAGCACGGCGGTTTGATAACCACAACCCGTTCCAATTTCTAATACTTTATTTAATGGCTTATCATTACGCAAAATTTCTGTCATTCGCGCCACAATATAGGGCTGAGAAATCGTTTGACCATGACCAATCGGAAGCGAAACATCTTCGTACGCACGAATCGATAAAGCTTCATCGACAAAAATATGGCGTGGAATTTCTCCAATTACCGATAAAGTCACTTCATCTTTGATGCCTTGTTCACGTAAACGCGCCAACATGCGATCACGTGTTCGTGCAGAGGTCATGCCAATACCTGGTTTTTTATTGAGGGTATTTAATGCCATTGATTATTCAAGCCAGTTCTTTAATTCTGATAATTGTTCATATTTGGTTAAGTCTGCACGAATCGGTGTAATCGATACTTGATTGTTGGCAACTGCATAAAAGTCCGTACCTTCACCGCCATCGTTAGGCTGTCCTGCAGCACCAATCCAATACACCTCATCGCCACGCGGCGTTTTTAGTTTTATCACAGCTTCCGCTTTATGACGTTTGCCTAAACGTGTAATCACCTTGCCATTTAATTCTGCATAAGGCACATCTGGCACATTAACATTGAGTAGAACAGGCGGCTGAAAAGGTTTGCTCATCAGATGTTGAACCAGTTCAACCACCACTTTTGCTGCTGTTTCAAAGTAGGTTGCGTTGTGCCGCGACATAGAGACAGCGATAGATGGAATATTAAGTAAGTAACCTTCCATTGCCGCAGCAACAGTGCCGCTATAAATAGTGTCATCACCCATATTGGCGCCATCGTTAATACCAGATACAACTAAATCTGGCATTTCTGTCATTAAGCCTGTTAACGCTAAATGGACGCAGTCCGTCGGTGTGCCATCTACATAAAAGAAACCATTACTCGCTTTTTTTATGGATAAAGGCCTATCTAAAGTGAGCGAATTACTGGCACCACTGCGATTGCGATCTGGGCCAACGACCGTTACATCTGCAATCTCAGAAAGATGGGATACTAGTGCAGCGATACCATTAGATAAGTAGCCGTCGTCATTTGAAATTAAAATTCGCATGCGGTTATTATAAATTACAAGCTTGTGTTGCGCGTAAGACGAGCATAAAAAATTGCACAGCCAAAGAAAATCATACTCAAGGCGGTTTCTATCATGGCCAATTGGGCAGAGAGTCCTTGGTCAGACCATGCACGCACGACGCCTTCAATGAAATACAGCAAAATCAACATGCTAGCCCATTGGAAAGTATAGCGTTGACCTTTCAAAATGCCGAATAATGGCCCAAGCAAGGGTAAGGATTTTAGAAAAAGCAAAGAGCCATTAGCATTTAACGGTGCGAGAAATATTTCCCAAGACAGGCATAAGAAAATCAATGCAATCAGACTAATTGATGCACTAATATGTAATTTTTTTGTAAGACTTGTCGATTGATTTAAGCGCGACATAGTTTCGCCATTTCTACCAAGGCGGCTCTTGCTTCTTGTGCGTTACTAATCGCTTGAGAAAAAGTGAAACGCAGTTGTTGCTGGTGATTAACACGGACATCAAAACCGAGGCTATCAATACCAATCATAGTGACTGATGAAGTTTCAACTTGATGGTAATGTTTGCAATAGGCTTTTAAATTCTCAGTATGGTCTGTATTCATGTGATTCAAAATATCTGTTTCTTCGATAAATAAGGGATTGGTTGGCACCTGAAAGTCATCACCTTCTATCCAACCCATTTTACCAAAACCAGCAATATAACGTGCATGTGTAATATGGAGAGTATAAAACGTAAAATCATGTGTATCGAAATAAGATTCAGCTTGCGGCATATAGCGTAAATAGCGTGCCCGAATTAAAGCATTGTTTTTATCGGTTTGTTCGGCTGTGGCAAGCAGCGTGAGCCTAGAACTAGCTTGTAAATCATGTTCATGATTAAACACCAACAACGAAACATGAGCGTTTTGCATAATATTTTTTGTGTGCTCAGCCAAACTGCTAATTAAAACCACAGGCATACCTTGATGATTTAATACAAAAGGTGTGACAGAGCCAAAAGGATAGCCAGTAAATTTAACTGAATGGGTGGAAAGCACACCTTTTTGTGCACTGAATAAAAATTGTTGCGCTTCTAAATTTAGACTCATCTTACGCGTTTAATTTCAATGCTGTTTCAGCCAAGCGCTTACCTAAAGCCAAACACAATTTCTTTTCATCGTCAGTGATTGGTTTGTCATCCATTGCACCGCCAACATGGCTAGCACCATATGGCGTACCGCCAGATTGAGTAGTAGTTAAGCTAGGCTCGCTGTAAGGAATGCCAAGTATCATCATGCCATGATGCAATAGCGGCAATGTCATCGTCAGTAATGTACTTTCGTTACCGCCATGCAGTGAGCCGCTTGAGGTGAAGACACAAGCGGGTTTGTTAATCAGCGCACCTTTTAACCACAAGCTAGATGTACTATCTAAAAAGTATTTCATCGGCGCTGCCATATTGCCAAATCGTGTTGGGCTACCAAGTGCAAGCCCAGCACATTCTTCTAAATCGCTATGTTCAACGTAAGCGTCACCTGCATTGGGAATATCGGATTCTGTCGCCTCGCAATTAGCTGAGACCTTGGGTACGGTGCGAATACGGGCTTTAATTCCCTTAACACTTTCTACTCCTCTTGCAATAAGCTGCGCCATGTCTCGCACTGAGCCTCCTTGCGAGTAATACAATATTAAAATTTCCGTCATTTTTATCCTTTTAAACTACAGACACTAATCAAAACTAAAACTGTACACTACATCTAATGAATTCTCGGAGCCTGCTTTGGTTTCAACTGCAATGCGCTGTGTAAGTTGATAGGTCAGTTTAGCCACATTTAATAATCCAAATATACTTTTTTCATAACCAATCATCAATCTTTTGTTAATGCGTTTACCAGCATTTATACTGTAATTGGTGTTGGTATTGCCTTGGTTGTCTAAGCTGTCTAGACCTGCTAAGTTAGCGATTTTGGATTGTAATGGCACCGACTCACCTTGCGATAACAGAGCGCCTGCCGCTAATGAGAGCATGGCAAGCTCACTATTGCCAGCTTCACTCACGGGTTGGCCCAGTACGAGTAAAGAGAGTTTGTTATCTGTCGTCGTTTCAGGTTCTGAGATTAATTGAAGCTGCGGTGCTTTAATGTTGCCAGTCAATTTAACCCCCACTTTTGTTGGTGTCAGATTGCGCATTGCCAAAATATTTAAACCTGCGTTCACTATAGGGCCGCTAAAGTTAATTTGACCAGTTTCAATATTTAGTAACTGACCATAAGCTAAGTATCCACCAGTGACTTCAAGCGAGCCACGTGCTTCAAGTTGATCGATATTGCCAGTTAATTTTATTTGCCCGCTTAGACTTGCATTAAGTCCCTGACCTCTAAGGATGAACTGTTTTGACTCGACATATGGTTGAACAGGTTTAGGGCCAAAATCAATACTAAGCTCACCAAGCTCAATGGCAATTGGGGGGCTATATTCTTGAGTTTGGTTGCCAACGATGATGATGTCATCATCCAATGTGGGTTTGCCGGCTTTTGGTAACTCGAATAAACCATGGTGAACGTTGAATTGACCATTGAGAAGAGCTTTAGCTTCATTAAAGTGCATATCCCCATTTCCACTTAGTACAATAAAGCGATCCGTACGTGATAATGCAGTAAAACGATTGGCTTGTACCTTTAAATCAAGTTGAATTGGACGTTGTGTGAAATTAGCATTTCCTTGTGCTTTTAGGGTTCCTGTCTTCCCATCAAAATGCAGTTGATTCACCTGAAGGTTCTGCTCTAAAAATGTGGCATTGAGTAGACCATTATTAAGCGCAACACCTTGGCTTGGTATGGTTAACAGCAAGTCTTTTCCTTGTATATCGCCAGTTAAATTTGGTGATTTCAGCGTGCCATTAGCATTTAGGCTGAGCTTAATCTTTCCGTCAAATAGCGTATCTGTCTCATTTAATTTAATCCAATTAAGATGTTGCAAATTCGATTGTATGTTCAACACTAAAGGCGCTTGTTCACTTAATATAAAACCTTGTTGTGTCTTAGTGATAGTAGTTGAAGCACTTGCCTCAAGGTTGCCTGCATAAAGTGAGCGGATGGTTGCGGTGGCAGAAATTTTATTGTTGATAGCTTTTAATTGAAACGCTAATGTTTCCAAACCTAATGCTTGTGCTGTCTGTTGCTCTGCATCAAAAAAACTTAAATCGCCGTCTGCCCTTGTAAGTGAAATGGCGGCATTAAGTTGATCGTTAATCTCTACGTTCCAAGCACCATTAAGACTAAGCTTTTGTTCTACATCATCAGACTGCATACCAATATAGGTTTGAATTGCTTGGACTGGCAATGCTTTTATTTCTCCTTGAGAGCGCAAGATTGCGTGAGACTTTGTCGCTTGTGCGGGTTGATAACTTAAATGGTTGATAGCTATATTGCCACCCTGCACTTGCAATAAAAACTGCCCTAATGAAAAGCCATCCGTCGCATGCCAAGTAATTGGTGCTGGTTTTTTAAGGTTGATCTTGTTCTGATCTTTACTTGTTAATGAAGTTAATTGACCAACCCAACCCGCTTGGCTTAGGCCACCTTCAATCAGGCTGTTTAAATTAAGATTAGCCTGCGTAGCATCGGTATTTTCTATATGAATTGTAAGCGCGTGTTTTGCAAGGCTACCTTTAATATCGAACATTGCATTAATAGGTCTGGATTGCTTATGTTGATGGTCGAATTGGCTTAGTCCTAAAATAGCGACTTGAGTGGCTAAAACATCTGTTTCGCTACTAGAGAACGAGCCGTTTACATCAATATTATCAATATGAATATTCTTTGGTAAATCAAGGTCTGCACCAGCAAATCGATATTGATGGTGCAGGCGATCTAACAGCTGAGTCATTTCCCCTTTCGCATTAACATTACCTGAAAAACCAGGCATAAACTCAGCAAGCGCTGGCAAGTTTGCTTGCCAGCGCAGGGTGTTACGATTGGGATTCCTAGCATCCAATCCACCAGACAGCACAATTTTATTTGATGCTAGTTCAGCATTAAACATTAGATTCGTGAGAACAAAGTCTCGTAGTGTTGCTTCAGCTTCCAGTAAAAGAGGTTGCTTATTAATATGGCTATCAGTTGCATTTAATAGAACTTGCATGGGCTGTTGGCCACCAAGCGGTCCTTGTGCATGTAAATTAATATTGAGTTGCCCTGTCAGTTGTGGGTGTAGATAACTGGCATCTAGCTCAAGTAATTGTACTTCTAAAGAAGCTGGCATTTGATCTTCCAAACTGACTGTTGCATCAAGTGCAATCAAGTTAGGCTGCTCAATATCTCTGCTCGGTACGATTTGCAAATCAGCGTTTTTTGGTTGAAAGTGATGTAAGGCATGTATCTTCAGTTTGGTCAAATCACCAGAAAAATCAGCTTTAAGCTGATATGGCAT
>JBFJJN010000002.1:0-230490 GCA_041612255.1 Methylophilaceae bacterium
AATTGATTTATAAATTGAGCTAAAAATAAGGCTAACTATTTCCACTTATTGCTTTTAAGTTTTGTTACCCATTTTTGTAACACGGGGGGCGGGCTAGCTAAACATTTAGTCAAAAAGATAAAAGTAAACGAAAAAAACAAAAGAAATAAAAGTTAAAATTGCAGACCGTTATAAAGCTTTGGATAATGACATTGGGATAGTCTAGTCAGGATAGGATAAGATGGCGGACACAAAAAAGGAGCCGAAGCTCCTTTCTTTATTACTACTAATTAACCACACTTACTCTCACCACAATTCAAGCAAGTCAAACACCCATCCATAATAATACTGGCTTTGGTGTTACATTTTTTGCAGAGTGTTGCACCTTTTGGGAAGCCTTCATCGTTCATAGCTTCGCCGCCTTCTGCGTGTTTTTCTAGGTATTCTGCTTTTTTCTCTTCGACTAGTTTTTGCTGGTGTTCATCTAAGCCTGCTTTTTCTAGCATACCGATGTTTTGTAAATGTTTCTCTACCACTTCACCAATTTCCGCCACTAAGCTAGGTACAAACTTGCCGCCTTTTTTAAAGTAACCGCCGCTTGGTTCAAATACGCTTTTTAGCTCTTCTACCAAGAAGGTCACATCGCCACCTTTACGGAACACAGCAGACATGACGCGGGTTAGCGCAACGATCCATTGAAAATGCTCCATGTTTTTAGAGTTGATAAACACTTCAAACGGACGGCGATGCTCTTGTGGTGTGCCTGCGTTCATCACGATATCGTTAATGGTGATGTAAAGCGCATGCTCTGTCACTGGCGTTTTAATTTTATAGGTATTACCCACCAATTCATCTGGACGGCTTAACGGCTCACCCATTTGTACCACATTACTTTTCGCTTCTTCAGCTTTAGCTTTTTCTTCTTTACTCTCTGGAGTAACTAAGTTGTATCCGGTGATTTTTTTATCAATTTTAATTGCCATTTTTTTCTCTCCTAGTGAGCTATCTCACATTCCCTTTATTGGGTTGGTTTACTATTCAATTTCATTTGTTCTACGTGTTTTAAGCGTCGCGTGTGTAGGGAAGACAAGGGCGTTTTAATTTTTATACCGGAGTGTACTTAAGTACATGAGGATTAAAAATTAAAACGCAACGCCGTATTCACAAACAAAGCAGCTTAAAACTTTCCGTAGTTTATGTTACCCCTAATGTGTTCAACAAGACAACATACCCCCGTAAAATAAGGACTTCAATAACAATAAACAATGTATAACACATGTTGTGTACATCACGATATTTGTTAACTAAAATATGATAAAACACATTATATAGATTTTCAAGTTCTAATTTTCACATTATATTGTATCTGTGGAGCTAATTGGAACAACTTTTAGTACACCTCTATTTTTTCGTAACTCTGAAATCCTATCATTTGCTTCTTTCAACTCTAATGTAAGCTTGAAATTTTCTTGAGCAAGGTTATGTTTATCAATTTTTAATTGGTCTACGAATCCTTTTATTTTTTCTTTTTTTGCCACTGCAGCATCTCTAATAGACTTATTACGTTTAAAATCAGACCCAGATGGATTAGCTTTATATGCAGAAATTTTTTCTATAATATCAATGTGTAAGTAAACGGTACTACGTGACACACCTGCTTCTTTTGCAACAGAAACAACTGTAAGTCTGGTCCCTTTTTTAACATTAATAGGTTCATTGTTTACAAGTCTATTAAATGCAATTACGAGGGAATTGTGATTCCTTAACTCTTGATCTTGTTTAAACTCCCGTAACGCTTCTTTAGATTTTTTATTTACATTTTGTTTTTTCATAGTTCAAGTTCACTTTTCAAGATCACGTATTACTGGTGAAACTACTGTCTTGAGAAAATTGCTGATTGCAAGCTTTTGATGACCGCCCAAATCATCACGTTTTAATAATTCTTGATTACGTATTTCAATTTCCCTCCATGCAGGTAAGAATTCTGAAGTCACTATTGCCTGCGAGCAAATATTTACATTCGATGGATCAATCATACATCCATGAACACCAGAACATTCTCCACTCTCCACATCGCCAAGACACCAACTTACTCCAGTTGATCTTAAAGTAACTGTATCAGCCATTGCTTTAATAATATGTTCTTTAGACTTGCCAATTACTCCTTGAAAATAATCATCACGTTTATCTATTATTATTTGTCCTCCTTTTCCAGCAATGGCATTACTGTCAACAATTTGAACTAACTTTTCTTTGGTCATTTCTGTATAACAGTTAATAATATCCTTTGTTAACTCAGTGTCTTCAATGTCATACCAAGCGGTCATATCTAAACTGATATGACGAAAGTGCTCTTGCAAATATTTCAAATTCATAGAGTTTTTAACCATGAATCTAACAAATGTTCTTCTAAACTGATGAGGATGAATACTCCAAGGTTTTCCTTCATAATTTGGAATTTCATGAGCTTTTGTAAATTCTAAAAGCTGTTGATGTATGGTCTTATTACTTGAAATTTCATTCCCTAATTTTGATGACCTTACTAACCATAGAGCATTTTTAATTTTTTCAATCTCAATTAACTTAATTGTTAGCTTATTTTTTTTCTCTCCTGAAGTTAATGGTGCTTCAAGATCAAATTTTAAATCGCAAATATTCTTCAACAGTTCAATTCTAAAATTATCAGTTAGTTTTTCTATTACCCCTACTGCCTTTTTTACAACTGGAGGAACCATCCAACGGGACTTTATCTTTTGATCGGCAGTTTTATATACATATCCTCGAATCCACGAATATCCAGTTTCAGAGTCAACTTCTGAACAATCAATATCTAAACTAGATATTTCTGAATCTCTAATACCTGAAAATAATGCAATTACTATGTAACATGCGGTTCTTAAATACCCAACATCTTTAGTAACATCTTTTACATATTTATAGCCAAAACTATTAACTGCCTTTCTAGCGTGCCTATTGGCAGCTGCTTTAGAATATTCCTTCATTGCGCGGCAATAAGCTATTTGTGAAGCTTTATATGCTTCTATAATATATTTTGACTTTTTATCTACATAATTTACAGCTATCGTTCCAAGTGCTATTGCTACTTCATCTGGTATAAAATCATATTTCTGTTCAAACTGCTTTATTTTGGTAATACCGGACAATTTATAGGGTGTTTCATTCGGAAACGGATTTTCTTGTAAGCTATTAGAAATGTATTCACTTTGCCTCCATATCTGTTCTATTACATCTATTCTTTTGAATATTTCTCCAGTACTTAAACTTTTGCCAAAACGGCTTATAAACATTCTTTGAAACGTTAAATACTCCATAATCATTTCGGAATTTAGTAATGAAAAATTCAATATATCTTTATCAATCATCCATTTTAGTAACGGAATTAGACTCTTGTAAGTTTTTAACACTGTTGTTGCTTTAGGTGCTCGTCCACGCCTAGTTTCACTTATTCTTAAGGAGTAAATAAAGTCTTTTGAAGTTTCTAATAAATTCGTATATAAGCTATCTGAAAAGTACTTGCCTTGTCCAAAATTAATTTCCCAATTAATTGTTGCTTGAGATTTTTTTACGTTTCTTTGCTCAACTTCTCCGTAATATTTCCATAAACTATCTCCATATAATGATCCATCTGATGTGACAACAATGCTATTTTTTTCATTATAAGTTGAGTCTTTAAATGCATTCAAATCTTGTTCAAATAATGGATTCATTTATTGAAGCTCCATTTTCTTATTCGACCATGCAGGAAATGGGTTTAGCTTTGCTTTTGATTTTATCTCTTCTATTTCTTTTAGTATTCCTAGCTTTGGTAATATTTCCAGATCAATGGTTTGAATTATCCATTCATACCCATTTTCCCATGCTCTTTTTGGCATATGATTTTTTTTTTCAAGTAAGAACCAATAGAATGAAAAAATCTTATGTGCATCCTCCTTCATTACGACTTGATTATGACATTTAAAACAAGACATAAATTGTGTGCACGGACTATTGTCACGTGATTTTTTAAATGGACTATTTAGTGGATTTAGACAATTTCCAGTAATCATACTGTTATTGCCAGATATTAATTTTTCAGCATCTTCTAATGAGCAATTTAATTCTAAAGAGAGGCTTTCTTTACTTCCTCCACTTAAGGCATGCTGCATTACAATACCTCTGAATTTAAAAGATGACTTAAATTCCTCTTGGTTTCCATCTAAGTAACCCAAAGTAGTATTTATATCTTTATGATTTAATCGTTTTTGTAAATCTCGCAAATCACCACCATTAATTCTCAACATTGCATGAGCAAATGTCGGGCGCATTCTACGTATATTTAACTGTAATGGTTTACCTGCATCATCCATTATTTCGTATTTTTCTTTGAACCTTTGAATATTTACCCATATTTCTTCTTGATTTAACTTTCTTATTTCACCTGTATTTGTCAAAACCAGCCAGAGACTTCTATCTGTTTCTTTTATTAATTGCGATCTAAAATCTTTCGACATTTTTATTAAATCTCTCATTAATGGCCCAATCCTTTTAGATACATATTTAATTTCATCATTTCCATCTACATCATCAATACTTATCTTTTGAGTTGAATAACCTCTATTTTTTTTAATTGATATTTCTAAACGGCCATCTAATACTCCTGACTTCATGCTTTCAATTGTTAAGTCTAATAAAGGTTGAAGGTTAAAACCTGTTCGCAAAGCTAGAGTAAGAATATACGGAACATATATTTGTCTATGTTTCTTAACTACACCAGCCTTAATAAGATCAAATTCTTTATTACATGCTGCAACTATTCTCATTCGTTCAGATTGTGAGTAGGGTAAGGTTTTTTCTGATTCATTATTTGAATTGCTGAATGAATTGTTTGGAAGTTTTAAATCTTTTTTAGTTACTCCATCAGAAATTAGCTTTTTAATGGTTTCTTTAATATATCCGAATACTTTACGTCTTGTACCGTAAGTCAATTTGTCTATTTTTGCCAATTTCTCATTTCTTTTATTTGTTCTAACTTTTTGTCCAAGCCATAATTTAAATATCACGAATTCATTTTTATTGATTTCCTCAATATTTGTAATTTGCTTTTGTTCATCTAAACTATCTAGAAACTCCCAAAATTTATTATATGCATACCAATATCCAACTCTAGTTTCATTTGCCATTACTGATCTAGATCTCCAAAACACAACTGAAAACCAATACGCAAGATTTTCTCGTCCTCCCCAATTTGCAAGTTCTTCAAAATTCCATGCCTTTCCATTAATTTCAAATTGCCAACCAGGCGGTAAGTCTTCAACATCTTTAAAGTTTAGAACTTCATAAACTTTACTTTTTTTAGTTATATCACCCAATTAATTCCCTCCTATTGAAAACAATAGATCAATTTCGTTTTGAAAATCATCCATGAATCCCAACCGATCTTCGGGTACAGTGTGTTCATATATCTGTGTTGTAGTTAGGGAGGAATGACCAAGTAGCTTTTGAAGTGATCTTATGTCATTGGTTTTTGAATAAAATACAGTTGCAAATGTATGTCTTAGCATATGAGGTGTACATTGAATTCCAGACTTTTTACTAGCCGCTATAAAGTCTCGGTTCAGGCAGTTTACACTTAGCTCTTTCCCAAATTCACTTAACCAAAATCGCTCTGAATTCATACCATACTTATTTTTATAAATTTTATTTAATGATGGCCTAATTAGTACTCGGTATTGTCTTAATTGATTTAATAATTGTTTTGATATTAGTATTGTTCTTTTCTTTTTGCCTTTGCATATCTCTGCAGGTAAATTTATTGGTATTGGTTTACCATCCTCTATGACTGAAGCATCTTTCTCTGCTTTTTCTATTAACACGTTCGGTAGTAGGGTTACCTCACTTCTTCTCATGCCACTTTGAAGCATTACTTTTGCCATAAGCCTTGCTCTTTCAGTATTTAATCCAATTGTTATAAATTTCTTTGCATCAGCTAAAGTCATGTACTTAGGCAATGAATCATGAACTTTTAACATAATGTCTGCTGTCTTGATTTTTTTAGAACCCGTATGGGCAAGCAAACCTCCTGTTCCCCTAAGTTTTACATCACTCATTGAGAACGGGAGATAGCTCACTCGCCCTCTCCTAAACATGTATTCATAAAATCTCACTACTTGCCCAAGCCTTTGATTAATTGTGCTACTTGAGTTAGGTCTTCCTGTTAGCGCACTCTTAGTAATTACCATTGAGCTTCTATACGCTCCAATATGCTGTTCTCTTACAGAAGCCCATTCGAGACCTTGAACTTCTAACCAATTGAAGAAATCACTAATATTTCTACCATATGTTTCCCATGTTTTTGGCGACTCCGTTCGACCATTTGTCACAGCAATATAAAATAAGTATTGATTAGCAGACTCTATAAGTTTCATTTCATTATCTACAAGAAAAGGAATCCCACTCATTTTTTGCTGATTAATTGTGAATTCATTATTTGTAAAAAACAGTTCCATATCACACTCTATCTAAAGTATAATTTATGTTATACCACTTTAAAAAAGTAAATCAAGGCAGTCAGACATTGCTCGCTTTATTACCTAACTAAATAAAAGAGGAAGTATGGCAAACCCAAGCTTATTCACAGTTAAAACTAAAACATCAAAGAAAGCATATGAAACGGGTGAAACCATTGCAACTACATTAAGAATTCCACCAGAATTAAGGGTTGCCTGGTTTCATGAAGTTGGAAAGCGAATGTTAAGTTCAAAGGTCGGCGTTGGATGGAAACAAACGCCATCTTCACAGCAAATAGTGGTGGAGGATCTAGCAAATAGCCTGGGAATACTATTACCAAAAGAAACTCTAAAGAAACCTGAACATGAAGAATCCGGAGTTATTCGTTACATGCTGAATCTACCAAAAAGTATCCATGGAAAAATACAAGATATAGCTATCCAAAATAATGAAAGCTTCAATAATGTCGCATTAAGACTTTTAAAAAGTCGTGAATTTTTAAGGCAACAAGAACAAAAAGAATTATTCAATAAAGGTATTGCAAAAATACAAATTTCAATACCAGAAGAGTTATTAACTAGAGCTAATAAACTATCTAAATTGGAATATAAATCGGTTGAAACATTCCTTGCAAACATCATAGAAAGCAAGCTTATTGAAAAAAAACCACGAATGAGATTTTAGTTATCCAGATTTATTGTTTTAAATGTATATTTAAAACAATATCTATCTTATTGATTAATATAAATATATTGGCTTTTTAAATCTATATCTTATATATTCTTAAATCTGTTTAAGCATTTTGATCATTTGGTAATATTTTCTTTTGTAAAATGCCGCTTTCAAACAGTGGCATTTTTATTGGGTGCAACAAAATGAAGCTACAGATATTGTCAGATTTACATTTAGAGTTTACAAACATGACGGTTCAGGAATCTGATGCTGATGTCATCGTGTTGCCTGGTGATATTTGGAAAGGTGACGGCGGGATTTATTGGGCACGTGGAACATGGCCAAATAAACCAATTGTTTATGTTGCTGGCAATCATGAGTTTTACGGAAAGAATAGATTTGAAGTGTTAGCGAAGTTACGCATTGCAGCCAGAGAAACAGGGGTGCATTTTTTAGATAACGATGAAGTCATTATCGACAATGTTAGGTTCCTTGGAGCAACGTTGTGGACAGACTTTAACTTGAACAATGACAAGTATTTCGACATTGCAACCGGACACAACAGGCTAAGTGACTTCAGAGTTATTCATGAAGGCAATGCCCATTTTAGCCCTATGGATTCGATTGACTTACATGAAGCATCAATTGCATGGTTAACCAAAAAACTGGATGAAGACTTCGATAGTAAAACGGTGGTCGTTACCCATCATTTGCCTTCAATGTTGTCTGTTGCCGATAAATACAAGGGCGAGCCGTTGAGCGCATGTTTTGCAAGCAACCTTGATCACTTATTTGGGAAGTCAGAGTTATGGCTTCATGGTCACACTCATACAAGTTTTGACTACATATCCAAAGGTACTCGAGTTGTTTGCAACCCAAGGGGTTACTGTAGATTTGAGGGCTGTGAAGAGAATGATGAATTCAATCCAAACTTGATTGTTGAAATCGATACTAAACCGACCAAAGATTTGGAGAGCAATAATGAACCAAGAAAATACAAAAAGCCTTAATGACGCTTTCCCTAAAATCTTTCCTCAATCATTTTATTTTGAATGTGGCGACGGTTGGTTTGATCTTATCTATAAAACTTGCCAAGACATCGAAGCTGAGTGTGTAAAGCTAAAAGTACCAGAATATGTTTGGCCTCAAGCTTCACAGATTAAAGAAAAATACGGCACGTTGCGTTTCTACGTCACCGGTGCAGCAAGCTCTGTATATGACATTATCGAAGCAGCAGAAGCTACAAGTGAAACATTATGTGAAGACTGTGGCGCCACAGGAAAAGAGAGAGCTGGCGGCTGGATTCATACCACTTGCGATTCATGTGAGGCAATTAGAACTAAAAAAGGTTAACAAAAAATGATTGTTTACATCGATACTGAGTTTACAGATTTGCATGATGATAATGGACCGATCCGTTTAATCAGTGCTGCCTTCGTTGCTGAAAACGGCCAAGAATTTTACTTCGAGTTAACAGACAGCTATCAAGAAATTGATTGCTCGGAATTCGTTTTAGAGAACGTGCTGCCATATCTTGACCACAGTAAATTTGGGCTTACAACAGTTGAGGCTGCGTTAAAACTGAAAGCCTGGTGTGAGAGCTTGGGTGAGCGTATTCAATTCGCTTCAGATGCGCCTTTATATGATTATGAATTGATAAAAGTGATGTTGGTAAATCAGAATGTAACCATCGAGAATCTGGACAAAAAAGCACAATATTTCACTGCTGTTTTAATTGAGCACAAAGTTGAGAAATACTTTCAAGAAAACCTCAATGCTAATCGGCATCATGCGCTATGTGATGCTCGAGCATTTGCTTCTGTTTTCGCAAAGGTTTCACTGTGAACATCTATTTCGACTGTGAGTTTACTAAGCTGATAACGCCAATTGATCCTGAGCCTGCTGAGCTAATCAGTATCGGCTGCGTCAGTGACACTAACGAAACTTTCTATGCTGAAAATGAAACCAGTATTTCGAGACCAGAAATCTTCTCTGATTTCGTTATTGAAGTCGTGGCACCATTACTCGAAGGCGGTGACTATTTAATGCCGTACAGCACGATTGCAGCGAATTTGAAGGCATGGATTGAAAGCTTTG
Organism: Methylophilaceae bacterium; assembly: GCA_041612255.1. Lineage (GTDB taxonomy): Bacteria > Pseudomonadota > Gammaproteobacteria > Burkholderiales > Methylophilaceae. Next base: position 9,256 of record JBFJJN010000002.1, read on the forward strand.
GTGAAGAAGTTAGATTGTTATCCGATGCCCCTGTGTACGATTACCCATACGTCGATCACATGTTTCAAAATTATGGCTGGCCAAGTAATTTGATTAAGCAACCAAGGCAGCTATGGCATGCGCGTTTTAGTAATAACGTTGACGAGATTTTCAGAACTCAAGGTTATCGTCGGCACCATGCTTTAGATGATGCCATTGTGAATAAATTGGCTTACGAAAAAGTAATGAATGAGAGACGATTTTAGGGTCATTTTTAAACAATTGACTATCTTATATGGGGACAAAGCTGACAGTCAACGTCAAAGTTAACCGGCGGCAATGCGAAGCATTGACGTCCGTGTTGAACGACCTGTTCACCCACGCATGCTACCGATGCTCAAGTTCAATGAGCGTTGTATAGGTAAGTGCAAGCATCGCGACCAACTTGGCCTTGGAAATTTCAATTGGTTTTCCTGAGTCATGTGAAAACTCATTTGCAAGCTCTGCAAATTTTCCAAGAAGTGTTTGAACAGACGACTCTTTTAATGGCTTCACCTTACCAATTAGGTCGCCGAGCAAAACTTGCGAGTAGCTCTTTGTAAGCTTGAGTTCGCGTGAGCAACATTCGACCTTAAGAACGAACTCCATGATCCGCCGAGACGTATTAACTTTTTCGGCGATGCCGTCATGGTCCTCTTCGTCGATTCGATCAAGTGCTGCAACAACGGCGTTCATGCGAGACAGTGCGCCTCTAAAGTTGTGCGTGTACAGGATTTGCTTCGAATGATGCGAGCCCAGACCGGACTGCTTTGGAACGATGGCAAGTGAGAAGATTGGCGCACAGTGAAAATCAATGATCTCGATGTCGTGTCCAACCCTACGTACGACGCGCTTTGCAAAAAAGCTATCGTCGAGTATTTTGACTTCGTCAGCGGCTCCTGGATAGAGCTTTCGTATCTCTTTCTCTGTTTTTGCATACCCATTTATGACGAAAATTGCTTGTGAAGACCCTACCAAGGGGACCACGGATTTGACCTGCAGGGCACAAGTGTAGAGAGACGCAGGAAATGCCATTTGACGCATTTCTTTTTCCGATTCACTTTCGACTTTGTGACGGTAGTCGTGCCAGGTCAGACTAAGAATTCCGGTACTTTTGTCGAGCGAAAAGTTTTCGATACGATCCCAGTTCGACATATCTAGGAAGTCCAGGATCACTAGTCCGCCCAGTTTGCTTCGCAATGTGTCAAAGAACAGATTGATTGAGTCATGATCCGTAATTGGTGATCTTCCGAATTTATCGGCGATTTCAATGAAGATGCTGGAACTTTTATCTATAGGGTAGCATGACATGTGCTTGTGGTGGCTAACGTTTATACTAAGGGACGCTGTTTGGCGTCCTACCTGAATGATGGGTTAGGCATTACCTTGTTTCTATTTGCTTTAAATATTCTATCCAACCTAATAGCTTATTTCTAAACCATGGATTAAATATACAGACATAGGCTATTAGAATAGTATCGGTAAGAACCCAAATAACTCGATGATTTTTTGCGATTTCCACTTGTAGGCATATTGCAATAAATACACCACTAAGCGCAATGTATGTTCCGTAAAAAACCGCCATCGAAGTTTCGCTACGATTAACTTGAGCAAAATCACCCGATTGAAATAGACCAATTAGCCAACAAAGAATGGTAAACGAAATTAGTAATATTTGGATTGCAGGAAATAAATAACCATCGCTGAGCAATTCATTGATTGGTATATGTATGCATGCCTGAGTCATCTTTGACTAACAGTTAATATAAAGACCCACGGGGCCGTATATTAATAATTGAATTTTCTTGATACATGCTTGGAATCTCTTGTCTTTCTTAGTTTTATTGTGTTTTTGACTCCTCATCTAAATATGAAATAAGGAGACGCAGCATTGAAGTTTCATTCTAATATAAGAATAGTATTTGTGGGGAAATTTACTGATATGGTAAATGTCTGCTATGGGGATTTTAGTTGCCATTGGCAATTGATTAAATAGTAGCTGTTTACTACTTTTTTCTAAAGATTTATCATCACTCACTGTGCTCTAACAACATCATCCCAGCAAGTCGTATAGCACGGACTCTTATTCTCTTGCTTCATCTTCCACGGCTTTCTAAATCCTTCACTGGCCAGCTTAATTGATTCTTTGCCCATCTTCTTATTAATGCTATCCAATGTAGCCATGAGCTGATCTGATTTTGGATTACTTGACCGCATGCTAAATAAGTCAGTTTGTATGCCCTGAGCTGGAACGAGTTCACCCAACATAATTCCTGCTTTCGCGTAGTTTAAATTGGGTACATAAATCTGTTTTAAGCCCCATAGCGCGACGTTTACTAATTGTCTGGTGTCATCAGTTGGACTTGGCAGCGCAATCGTTCTGCCGTTGCTGTAGAAGCGCTCATTTTCTTTAAATGGGCTCGTTCTAATAAAGATGTAAACAGATCCTGCATAAGACTGCTGTCGACGTAATTTTTCTGCAGCACGACTCATATACAAGGTTACCGATTCCGCTAAACTGTAGTAATCAGTTACTGGGTAACCAAAGCTTCTTGAACTCATGATTTGTTGTTTAGGCGGCGCAATTTCTTCCAACTCGATACATACAACACCATTGAGTTCACGGATAGTCTTTTCCATGACAACACTAAATTGCTGCCGTAATCGTTCTGGGTTTGCTCGCTTGAGATCTAATACGGTATTAATACCAAGTGCATTCAATCTGGGTGCAAGTTTTCTGCCAACACCCCATACTTCTCCGACATCAATTTCGCTGAACATTTGGTTAATTGCTTCAGGTGCCATCGTATTTAGATTGCAAACACTATTAAATACTGGTCTCTTTTTGGCACAATGGTTAGCCAGTTTTGATAACGTTTTAGTCGAGCCGATACCCACGCAAACAGGAAGGCCTGTCCACCGTTTAATTCTCTGCCGCATTTGTTGTCCATATTCAACTAAGTCTTTTGATTTGAATGCAGTGAGGTCTAAGAATGATTCGTCGATTGAATAGACCTCTTGATCAGGAGAGTAATGTTTAAGTATCGACATCACACGATTACTCATATCAGCATACAGGGCATAGTTTGAAGACATAGCAATAATGCCATGCTGTTTAGCGAGGTCTTTAAGTTTGAACCATGGCGCACCCATGGTTACACCTAATGCTTTCACTTCATTGCTTCTCGCTACTGCACAACCATCATTATTCGATAGAACGACGACAGGCTTATTTTGTAATTTAGGATTAAAGACACGCTCGCAACTAACGTAAAAGTTGTTTACATCAATTAAAGCAATACTGCGCATGATTTTGCTATATATAGTTTAGTTCTATTTAAAACGTCTAAACGAACCTGTCACAACACCCCAAACCTCAAAAGTCATATTCTCTTTGATTTCGATTGGTTGATATTTACCTGATTGATTAGCAGGCAATAATCTAGGGCTACCATCTTTCTTGCGATTAAGAATTTTAATGGTGAAGTCACCATCCACAACCGCTAATACAATGTCGCCAATACTGGGTGTTTTAGAGCGATCCACAACGGCTTTATCACCAGGCATTAAACCAACATCAATCATCGACTCACCTTGTATCGTCACAAAGAAAGTGGCGTCGGCTTGATCAATGAGAAACTCATTAGGATCTAATCTTTTTTCAACATGATCATCGGCTGGCGATGGAAAGCCTGCTGGAACTTTTGAATTGAATAAAGGCGCCGCTATCGATTGAAGGTCAATTGCTGGCATTTCAAAATCTGATACAGAGTCTATATTGACGAGATGCTGTTTTCTCTCAGCATACACTTCTAGCAAATCTGTAACAGCAGCTTTCTGACTTATGGGAACACGTACAACAGTCGTTGCCTCTTTGAACTTGCCAGAGCCTTCTTTACGTCCAGCACCCTTACGCGCACCACCAATATTAGTAACTTTATTCATCTGAATATTGTAACAGTATTCAAGAATTATTGAATACTAATTAACTCAAGCGTTATAGATTTATAACCTTCTTTTTCTGCTTTTTCTATTGCTTTTGAATTTGCTACAGGTTCAGAGAAAGCTAATACTTCATAGGTTAAGTGTTCACCTGTTGTTATTACTTTAAGAGTAACGAAGTACGCAATTAGGTCACGTGAGCGTGGTTTATACGCGCGCGCCCTGCGGTATTGGATCCCAGACATATTATTCCTTTATTATTATTTTTAAAGTATTACGTAGCTAAAGTAGCTACTAACAATATTATTACTTTTTTGGTGCTTCTTCGCTATGCAAAAAACCATCAGGACTAAGCTGCAGCATTTCTTTGGCTTCCTTCTGATCTGCATTTAACCAGGGTAGATATTGAGATTCATTGAGAACAACAATAGATCTCTTTTCATCTGCAGGCTTATGAAAATGTTTCATCACTTCATGGCCATCAGCATTAATCGTTAACAATGAAAACGATAACAAGATCTCTCCTGTTTCTTTATCAATTACCCGTTCCCAGATTGAAGCGACTGCAACCGGTTCTGCATCAGCTCTTTTAATCCGCCAACGAACTGCTTTACCTGTTTCCCAGTTTGGCTCATAGAAACTTTCCATGATAGCTAGACCATAGCGACGTTCTTTCCATGCGCTCCGATAACTAGGCTTCTCGTGTACCGTTTCACTTCTTGCATTGTAGGTACGCAAGCCAAACTTCTTTTTATCAGTTGCCCAATGGGGCACCAATCCAAATTGAGCCAGTTCACATGTAGGTTTACCGTTATCAAGATAGATGAAAGGTGATGGGTACGTAGGATATATTTCTGTGCGCCACTCGCCGTTTGGGAGGTCACAATCGAAGTAATCTTTCACCCAGTTGGCATGTTGAGGTTTGATGGATTCAAAGTTGCTACACATAGTCGGATCCAGTTATTAGCGGTTGAAAGTATATTAGTTTAGAATCAACAAAAAAATGCAGATAATTTATTAGTTTGTCTAAGAGATAATATTGTTAGAAGAACGTTTTTGAACGTAATACTTATTACAACTGAGTTGCTGCTTTGGGGACAAAGCAGTCATTCAAAAAAATGATTTAATTTCTTAGCCCTAGCTAGTCCCCAAATCTTCAAAAATCAAGATTTATCGCATTCTATTTTTTGATTCTCTAAGCAATCAAGTGCTTATTAATCACCTGTTTTAGAGCATCTGGATTATCGACACTCAGAAAGTGACCAGAATTTGGAATTGTTTCTAGGTTAGCATTTGGTAAGTTATTCATAGTTCGCCTTCTCTCATCATTTTTTGACCAGTCATTTTCACCATAAATTAGTAATGCAGGACATTTGACCTTCTTATATAAGGCAGATGATTTTGCCCAACTTCTCCAGCATGCAAATACATTTCGTTCAACATAACGATAGCCAGAGCGTCGTCCTGTTTTATCAAATAATTTAATTAGCCATGTCGGTATTTTCTTAATATTAGTTACGCCACCATTCATAACCATTGCTAAAATAAATCTATTTTCTAATTTTGCGAAAATTGCACCATTAATTGGAATAGAAAAATTCCATAAAACAAAATTAGCTATAAAGCCTCCTCGCCTAATACCATCCGCATAGCGGGTTTCATAATCGTAAGTATTAACAGCAATCACCTGTTTTATTTTCTCAGGAAGGTTTGCAGCTATAGTTAGTGATAGCGTTGCTCCAATTGATTCACCAACTAAAGTAATATTTGCTATGCTAAGCTTATTAATTAGATCAATCATTGATTTTCTTAAGTAGGGTTCATCATAGTTAATTTTCTTATTAATAGATGATTGCCCATGCCCAGGCAAATCAACAGCATATACTGTGTAATTTTTGGCATAAAATGGGATCATTTCGCTAAAGAATTCTATTTGCGTTCTGATGGTATGCATCAGCACAAGAGGCTCGCCTTGCCCTGTTTTAATGACGCGAACTGTTTCTCCATCTGTAAGCTTTACAAAAAGCTCTTCCCCATTAAATTTCAAATCTTTTGATGCATTTCCCATATCGTTCTCCTTTTATCTTTATATTTTTACTTCACGCCGCAAGTTGAATTTACTGCCAACAAATAAACATGCTTAATGTGTAATGTTAAAAATTAAATTCTTTTAAAAACTACTGAGGCATTCACCCCGCCAAACCCAAATCCATTTGATAATGCATATTCAATTTTTCGTTGTAATGGGGTTTTACCAACTATCGTCAACCCATTTGCACGTTCATCTGCTTGCACTAAATTGATAGTGGGTGGGCAGCATTGCGCTTGAATGGCTTTAATCGTGAATATCGCTTCAATTCCTCCAGCTGCACCAAGCAAATGTCCTGTTGATGATTTAGTTGCACTAATAACAGGCTTATTTTTATTAGTGGAAAAAACACGTTTGATTGCTGCTAATTCTCCAGCATCACCAACAGGTGTTGATGTAGCATGTGCATTAATATGATCGATTGCATCTGGGTTTATTGAAGCCTGTTTTAATGCGATTGACATTGCTCTTGCAGCCCCAGAGCCATCCTCTGGTCCAGATGTAATATGATAGGCATCAGAAGTTGTTCCATACCCTACTAACTCTGCAATTGGCTTCGCACCTCTTGCTAAAGCGTGGTCATAGGATTCGATGACCAAAATACCTGCACCTTCACCCATGACAAAACCATCTCGATCAATATCAAACGGTCTTGAAGCTAATTCGGGATTGTTAAGAAAATTAGTACTGAGTGCCTTAGCTGCTGCAAAACCACCAAGACTCACCTTGTCGATACAAGCTTCAGCTCCGCCACAAATCACAACATCGGCTTCATTGTTTTGTATCAACCTAGCCGCATCTCCAATCGCTTGTATGCCTGCTGCACAGGCTGTCACAGGGGCACCAAGCGGTCCTTTGAACTGATGCTTTAGTGAAACATGACCTGCGGCAAGGTTGACTAAAAATGACGGAATAGTAAAAGGGGATAGCCTATCAACACTTTCTTTTTCGACCTTGCGAACAGCGTTTGCTATAGCTGGAAATCCACCAATTCCAGAGGCAATAATAGTAGCCGTACGTTCTTTTTGCATTTCATTTTCAGGTTGCCATCCTGCTTGATTAATAGCTTCTTCCGATGCAATCAACGCAAACTGGATAAATCGATCAATTCTTCGCTGCTCTTTAGGGCTGATACTTTTTAGTATATCTACTCCAAAATTTGCATCTGCTTCAATCGGTTTTATCCAGCCAGCAATAGTGATAGGGCTACCTTCAACTAATTCATCTGATAACGTTGAAATACCTGATTTACCTTCCAGTAAATGTTTCCAAGCTAACTCAACACCAGTTCCCAAAGGGCTAACGATACCCATTCCAGTGACCACAATTCTTTTCATATGAAAATCCTTTCTAATTAGTGCTAGCTAGCTTTAGCTAATAATTGCTTAGGATGCGTATTAATAGGCATACACAACATGGCGGTAATCAAAGCTAAACCAATATGAATTGAATAAGTTGTATTAAAGTCTGCTATTTGTAATTGCGTCTTGCCTAAAAACAGTACCGTAATTGAAACGCCAATCACAGTACCAATTTGACGCACTGCATTATTAATGGCAGAGCCAACTGCATAATCTTTTTGATGCAAGCCAAATACGGCTGAAGCTGATAATGATGGCATTACTAAACCAACTGAGATGCCACTTAAGAGTAAACCTGGTAGCCAATCTTTGACATAATTAGGATTTGCATCTGGCACTAACAGAAACCATAAACCACTTAAGGCATATGTGATTGCGCCTGTAAGTAATAATGGTCGGTGTCCGATTTTTGAAGCAATTCTTCCTGATATTAAAGCAGTAGGTACAACCATGAGAGGTCCAGGCATAATAGCTGCTCCAGCTAATGTCTGACTGTAATGCCATATATTTTTCATCCAGAAAAAGAATGAAAAAAACATAATAGAAAAGGCAATGCCAAATGTGATTCCCGCAAGATTGGCAAACGAAAACGTTTTATTTTTAAACAAACTTAAATCAAATAAAGGTTCAGGATTAAACTTTGCCCAAGGAATGTAACTTAAAATAATGACTATGCCCATCAGGATGATTCCAAATAATTCAGATGGTTTCCAATTGACTGACTTCATTTCAACAATGCCAAAAGCGATTGCACCAACACCTATAATCAATTGCAACATTCCGACCCAATCCAAGCGCATCTTATCTCTGGGATGAACGGATTCATGTAATATTTTTGAGCTTTGCCAAATACAATACAATCCAATGGGGACATTAATGAAGAATGCCCACTCCCAACCACCGGCATCAATAATGAATGAACCAATTCCTGGCCCTAAGGCTGCGGCTAATGCACCTACTGCACCCCAAGCGCCCATAACAATCATGCGCTTTTCTCTAGGGAATGCCTCTAATACCAAAGCCAAAGCCGCAGGCGTGAGTAAACAGGCGCCAATCGATTGAAATACCCTTGCTACAATTAACCAAAAAACACTAGGTGATGCCCCGCATGCAAATGATGCTGTAATAAAAAGTAAAGCACCTAAAATAAATGTTTTTTTCCTGCCATATTTATCAGCAATTCCTCCCGCTGGAATTAGCATTGCGGCATAGACGATTGAATACCCACTCATGGCCCAAGATAAATCTGCTGCTGTAGAAGTTGGAAAACTACGCAGGATATTGTTGAATCCTGCATATAAAATTGTGGTATCGAGTGAAACCATAAATACTGCTATGCTAACAATAGCAAACACTCGCCATGCTGTAGGCATGATTTTTAATTCTGGTGCATAAGTTTGTGCAGCAGGTTTCATTCGTTACCTCAATATATTGTAAATAGGCCACATCTTTTAAACGTGGCCAAACGACTATTAATGACTTAAGAAAAAGTCTGCCGAGTTAACAAATGAATCGTGGTACTGAAAGATTGAACCATGATTTGAATCTGGATAAAGTACTAACTGCGCATTTTTAAGCTGCTTGTACATGGTGATTGAGCCTTCAGTCGGAAGCATGGTGTCATTGTTACCAGTCACGACTAATACTGGTTGTGTTATTGATTTTAAGGTCTTGAATTCTGGATCTGGTGTACTAGTAAATACAATCAATGCTTTACCATGCGCATCTGCAATTGCTTTACCGCTTTCTGGATCGCGACTTTCTGATCTAGCATAGACTCTGGATAAAAATTCGGTGCCCGCCTTTTTACCCGCTTTTGATTGAGAGAAAAACAAGTAGTCCCGTGGATCAGGTGCATTTTCTCTTGAAAATGCTTCACCCAATACTTTCATTAAATCATTACCGCCACCTTGATGTGTCGTTCCAGCTAGAATGACTTTACGTATTAAGTCTGGGTATCTAGCGGCTAGTTGCTGAGCAACGAAACCACCCATAGAAAAACCAAGTAAATCCACTTGTTTATGACCTAATGCTTGAATAAATGCATAAGCATCAGACGTCATTTGCTCAATATTATCTGCTACTTCTCCATCTGTAGCGCCAACGCCTCTGTTATTAAATACAATCACTGGTCGCGTTTTTGCAAAAGCATTGATTACAGCAGGATCCCACGCATCCATATTGCCTGTAAAGTGTTGTAGAAACACTAATGACGTATCAGAATCTGGCCCAAGTTTTCGATAAGAAAACTTAATACCTGCTGCATTAATATATTGTGTTGCGACTGTTTCTAAAGTGCTCATTTATTTCTCCTCATGTTTAAAAATAATAGCCCTAACAAATGTTTCACCTTTCATTAATTAAGGTAGCGAATTCAAGATTTAATATTTATTAAATACCAAACGGTATATAAATATAATTCAATTGAACTTGCCTTGTCAACGTATTTTTGTAACAATTGGTATATTAATAAAATTTAAGGTCGAAATATGACGAATGAAGTTAAAAAAATGCGTGGGCGTCCTAGAATTTTTGATATGGATGAAGCGCTTGATAAAGCATTAGAAATTTTTTGGAAGAGAGGCTATGAAGGCGCCTCCATAGCTGAATTAACAGAAACGTTAGGCATCACTAAACCAAGTTTATATACTGCTTTTGGGAATAAAGAAGAATTATTCAAAAAAGCATTATCGAGATATGCCGCTGGTCCTGTAGCTTTCGTTAGTAATATTGTGAACGAACCAACAGCTCGCAAAGTAGCTGAGAGTTTTTTATTTAAATCTGCTGAATTCTTAACTGATGCAAGTCACCCACAAGGATGCATGATTGTTCAAGGTGCACTATCGAGTGGAGAGAGTACTGATATAGTAAAAAATATTTTAATTAATTACAGAGACTCGTATGAGAACCTATTAGCAGTTCGTTTTCAGAAAGCTATAGTAGATGGTGATTTATCGAGTGAAGATGATTCAAAGGTGTTAGCTAAATATCTCGCTACCTTACATCAAGGGATGTCAGTTCAGGCTACAAGTGGAGCAACCAAAAAAGAGCTTATAAATGTAGCAAAATTAGCAATGAAGATTTGGCCAAGCTAAACTTAAAAATCAATTATTTATTAATTAGATTATTGCGTTCAAATTTAGCAGTTACATTTGAATGAATGTCCGCTATGGGGATTTAGTTGCCATCAAGAGTTAAATAGTCAGTGACCGTTTGACTACTTTTTAAAGTTGATAATATCCATATTCGATAACATCACTTCTGCTTTTGATAGCAACCCAACATAAGGCGGTGACTGTCTCAATCTAGTTGATCTTTCTGAATCACCAATCATGGCATCACGAATAACCACTGAATCCCCACTTTCCATTATCTCTTGCCACTCTGAGTAAGCTGAACACCAGACATCATTTGCTCTCCAGCGCTTAAGATTTGATAGACTCTTTTCAATGATTTCTGGCATAGAATAAATACTCAGAATATGCTTTGCCCGCTTGAGCTTTTGTTGTTCAAGATCACATTTCCCAGATACAACTTTAGACTTAGTTTCCATGATCCATCATCCCTTAAATGATTATAAGTTTATGCTTTCATTTTTAATGTATCCTATTAAAAGTCTTACAGCTCGCTGAAGTGGGTAAATTATAAACGGAGAACATATCAGTATTGAGGCAATATAGTTACGTTCTTGCAACCCTTTGAGTAGCAGCGTAGTTCCAGGGAAGCTTAGTAAAACATAATAAAAAAAGTGAATGATGTGAGGGTGGTACCATGGAGAAGCTGTTAATTTGGTGCGTTGTCTATCACTTTTTACACCAAGAAATACTGTTATTACTAACCACGCAATATAGAATAAAATCACTTTGTTGCCCATGCCTGCCTCCTGTGATTAAAGGGATTATTGTCATACAGCTACTCTGAATTTTTAGTTCGTCTAAAATCCCATGGCGCCACCTGCTCTTTATCAAACCATAGTCCACGATTAAGCAGCCTGGCATCTAACTCAGCTTTTGAATACAAAACTCTGTCTTCCAGTGTTTGCTCGTTCTGGTATTTAACATAGTGCCAAGCTAAACCTTGGGAAACCATGACAAGGTTAACGTCAAAATTATTAAGGATTACTTTACCAATTAACCGTTGATAACGATCACTCTTATTGTAATCAATAGTGACCTGTTGTTTGTAAACAAGATCTGATAATGCTTTCTTAGAAACGTTACCGAAAGCCTGCTTCTTCTCTGGGGCGTCGATACCCATTAAACGTATTTTGTGCTGCGTATTTGTGTTATCAAGAATCGTGATCGTGTCACCATCGGCAACGCCGACAACGAGGCCAGTGAGGGTGGCTGCTTATGTGTTTAATTGCGTTATAAGAAGATATGTAAAAAGTATTGGCTTCATTGCTTTACCATTTTAATGATTCGTTATTGTATTTAATTTAGTTCAAATTTCCATAAATTACACTATTTCAGCATTGTTTAATATGTATATATTAAACTTAAGTAATTGTTTTATAACATATATTAATTTAATTTTAATTGCATTTGGTATAGAATTGTATTTCAGAGGAACTATTTATTAATCAAAATTGGTTTTTGTTGGGATTCCAATTTTTTATATGTTTTGGAGAATATTTATATGGAACATTATGTAGATAACATTAAATCATTTCCTCTTGTGCAGTCCCTCTTTAGTTTTATTTGTAAGAATAAACATAAAAAATTTATTACTGGTGATTGGGTTGAAACTCTGTCTGATTTAGAATTAACATCTTTGAAAGGTTATATTCATTCCATTACTGATGTTTCTTTTGCAATAGTTATATTTGCCTATGCTACTGAAACTGAAACTTTCAAATCAGAACTTGAAACTAAGCATTTGATGACAATGCATGATGTACTATATCTAATGGTAATTATTGAAGAACTTCGTCGCAAAGGAAATATTGAGTTATCTAACACATTCTCAATTCAACCAGATACATTAATTGAATGCAAGTTAACTAATAAGGGGGAACAAGTGTTTAATGTTGAAACAGGTGAATTTATTTTGTAATAGCTTATATAAGCTAAACGATATTATGTCACTTCTATTAATTTTTTTATCAATCCATTTGGATGTGAAAGTCCCGTCCATAATTCTTTTGCACCTACAATTGTCATAACAAATGGATTTTGATCAGATGATTTCATTGTTAACTTTTTCCATTCGTTTATATCAAGTGAAGATGGGGTAGGTGTCTCCTCTGGGTGAGTATGCCATTCTCCAATATAGTTAATTGTTCCATTACTCTTGGCCCACAACTTAGAAGCAATTTCCGAATGATATTTTGCTTCACGTACGAAATGAAACCTACTACGTTTATCAATTTCAGATGGTTCAGTCGCATGAATGACTTCAAAGTGATCTCCTCGTCTATAACCAAGAAGTATGCCTCCCGCCTCATATTTATTCTTACCTTGTACATAACTTGCAAATTTATCTAAAACCGGGGGCGCTATAACAACAATAACACCTGTGTCTGGGCATATCCAATCGGCTACATACTGCATGCAGGGCAATGAGTTTCTTTTACAGGGTTAACGTTTAAGTGATTTGGTTCATATTTTTTATCTATCAATAGTGTTCGCAGTCTGGGTTGCGGCTCTCCATTGACCCAATCTAAAATATGTTCAGCCGCGAGTGCTGCAGCAAATACTGAGACATTTGCTGAAAACGGTACATATAGACTTTCACAACCATGTCCAGCTAATTCATTCGTGAATGGTTCTTTAGTCGCAGAATAAAGAGGATCTCGATTTACATTAGATAAACATCGATAACATGCCTCAGTATTTTTGTCTTGAAAAAACGATCTAACTGCCACACCAGGGCCTTCAATCCAGCAATGGATAATAGGTTTAAACATCTTTTGACCTTTATTAAACTTTGAGCTTAATTCATCAGAAAAGGCCTGCTCTCCAGTTGTATTTATGATTAAATCAAACTGTTCTAAATTGAGCTCTCTTGCATCAAGTTTATTACTTTCTATGTTGGCAGTCGGCATTCCTCTAGCAAGTTCATTAGCTAGAGAAACAGATTTATTTCCATACATTGCATTAAACCCAAGTCGATGCCTTCCTATATTTCCTGAATTAATATATTCATTATCAACTAAAACTAACTTACCTCCTTGTAAGCCTGCTCCAGATTTTAATAATAGTTCTGATAAGTAACCACCAAGCGTACCACAACCCAAAAGAACAATATTTAATCCCAATAGTTTTTTTCTATTCGGCTGGTTTCGATTAACTACATATAAATCATCTATTCTAGAAGTACTCATTGGGAGAATTTCTGATTCATATAGACCTTTTAAAATATCTTTATTTTTTATATATTTTTTTTGGATGATATGTTTTGAAAATATAACCCCTAGGGCATAATGAATAGTCGGTGATTTAATTAAAATAACCGCTTTGCTGTAACCTGACTGAGCAATTTTTTTAAGTTTTTTTATGATTTTATCCGCGCAAGCTTTATCAAGCGTCCGTTGCCACATTAATAGTTCACTTACGTTTTTTGGAGGCCATTCACCTTTAATTAATAAAGGAAAGGGTTCAGAAACTGTAGTAACCATAAAGCCTGCACATTGTATATCTTTCATGGTGTAACCAAAGCTAGATAATTTTACTTCTGTTTTATTCGGGTCATCAGATAATACAAACCATTGAATTTCATGGCCGTTAAGTGATTTTAGTATTACTGCATTAATGTATTGACTATTAATATTATTAATATCTAATATACATTGAGGTCCATCCCAATATGCAAAGAATTCGTCAGTAAGATCTGTTATCAGACTACCCGAGAGGATTTTCTCTAGTACTTCATTAGCTCTATCAACACAAGCTAAAGTTTGGCCAGCCCAATCAAATACATCAAGAGCTAAGGATCCCACAGCTGCATAACATATATAACCATCTGGACTTATATGGGGCGCAATGGGCTTAAGTTGATCCGGAATTTCTAATAGTTTTATTTTAGGTAAAACGCTTGGACTAATAACTTCAACCTCTACAGGATAAGTCTTTGTATCGACCTTGAGTAAGCCAGTGAAATAATATTGATCATTATTACTATTTGCGATTTCGAGAATATAAAATCCTCGACTAATTAATGCACTAGTAACTTCTGAAAGTTGCGACACTACCGAAGCTACCCTGCCTGAGTTCTTCCAACTAAAGGTGATGCACCAAAAACTGGCGCCGCAGAAGAAATTGTTTCATTTGCAGTTACTATTTGAATTCGCTCAGGTGCATCAGGAAATCTATAACCAAACTGTTGGTTCAGCCAAATACAAGCTTGTTTTTTATCAGTAGCATTTATGCAACCAGATAAATGGTTGCATAGCTCTTCAAATTTAACTGCAAACTTCTCCAACTCATCAGGGTTAATTCTCTTAGTTAAAGATTCGGATGTATCTGTTGGGTTACATATATTGCCTCGAAGTAAATTTGGAATTTGTCTAACGACATCTAACAATGCTATATCATCGCGACGCTCTCTTTTTTCAAAGACTTTCTCTGCAGCCACCATTAATAATATTGATGAAGGACCACCAATTGGCCACTGATAATCTTTATATGCTTTTAAATATCGAACTACACGTCTTAGTTGCTCACCCTTTAGTTCAACTTTTCTTAAAAACCAGTCTTTGATAAGCCTTGGATCTGATACTTTCCAATCATCCACTCTGTGAGCAAGTAATACTGAACTTGCAGGTAAAGCAGTCCAAGCATCTCGTTCTGACTCTCTTAATGCTTCATCCATAGTTTTGTACCTTGCTGATGCCGCCTTAGTCAGTTTATAAAACTCCTTATCAGGAATTGCGTAGAGTGGAATATCTACATGTGCCTCAGTACTTATTTCAATACGAATACATGTATCTTTTTTTGTTAAAAGCCATCCCACATGCTTATCAATTAATGGATTCAATACCTCCTCAGCCGCCTTAAAGTAAATTTTGCTTGCAAAACTTGGTTTATGTAATTCAGACAAAAAGCTTAATGGTAAATATGCTCCATCATCCAAATCTGCTTGCTGTGGTGCTTGGGCTGGTTCATTTAAGGTTTTGTATGCCCATGAACCTTGAACAAAAAACCTTGGTTCCGTTACCGCATCTGGTCCAGCTAAGTCCATTAACACTTTTGGAAGACCCACCTTTAAAGTTTGTCTGATCTCATTTTTAGCCTGCTTGAGTGCTTCTCTTTTATCTAAATTTAATTCAATATTATCCAACAGGCATTCGTCTCCGGTTGATGTATAAAGTAACGGACTAAAATTAAGCATGATCTTATCCTTTTTTAAACTTTTCACGAACTTCTTGTAAGGTTAATGCTGAATGTGTGAACATTTGGGTAAATTTACTCGTTCCAAACGCATTTTGAGCAAGATTTTGAGCTGACGATTTCAAAATTTCCGAAGCTGTAGGACTAGCATCGGCAAGACCTGGTGCTGTTTCAGGACGTGCATCCATAGATGGCAGTCGTATTACTTTCCCTGGAAGCATATGTTTATCAACCATAAATGCTGACAGTGCTTCTTGGGCAGAGCCAGCCAAATCAAAAACACCAGCACCCCAGTCCAACAAACCTTGATTTAAAGGCTTAGTAACATCTGCAAAATGTTTAGGCGACAATGTACCTATTGATAAAACGCTTAAATCATCTGACCCCGTGGTCGAATCATTAAATAAAGGTGGTCGGATGCCAAAAAACATCATTGCTTCATGTACTGCTACTTGAGTTGGATCATTGGCTACAAGCCCACCATCAACTATTCGCCAATTATTAATTTTATGAGCTGGAAAATATATAGGTGCTGCAGATGTACCAAGTGCGACATCAAGAATGGTGAGTTCGCGATCAAAAGTAAAAGTTTCATGGTGATCAGTTTTAAAGAGCTTTGGTAGTCCTGTACTATAGTTAACTGTAGGTATAATTATTGGATGCAATAAATCTTTAATTTTTTTATCACCAAAATATTGATGAGAGCTGAGAGCATCAGCAAGTGGTTTAGGGTCAAACCACGAGGATTTAAAGTCATCAAATTCTTTTTCTAGATCTGCTTTATTATTTAGCACATATGCTGAAGCACTGAAAACTCCATTTTTTTTAGACAAAGTATGTAATTTTGAAAATGATGGTACTGGTTTTGAGAACAGTAAAGGGCCAACATCTTCTAGCATTTGCCGAATATCTTTAGCTGAAATTTCTAATGCAAGAGCCAATCCAATAATCCCACCTATGGAGGTACCTGCAATTAAATCAAAGTGTTTAGCAATTCTTCCATCAATTTGCCCCTCAATAACTTCTAAAATTTGAGCAATATGTAACCCTCTGTATCCACCACCAGATAAAGACAAAACTTGAAATTTCTTTGAAACTTTTTGTTTCAATTTTATCTCCATTTAAAAACTGATGCTTACTTTTTTTAAGCCAAGCAACCAACACTATAAGTGACTAGGGCCAGAAATATATTCCGGCCCTTTAATAAACAATAATGCTCACAATATCAATTAAAGCTGTTAATAATCAGAAAGTTAATGCTAATTAAAGAATTAGCAATAGTTCAATACAAATTATTCACTAATCATGCTAAACGCTTTAAGCAATAATTCCTATTACAATCAGTAAGTTAAATAATATTATCTTACTCAGAACTTACCGTAGTAGCCTTCTTTTAGGGCATCATAGAGATTCGCTGCACTATGAATCTCTCCATCATACTCAATCTCTTCATTACCCTTGGCTTCAATCTCAGTGCCGTCATCCAATGTGAACTTGTACGTCGTATTTTCAAGATCTTTCTCTGTCACCAATACGCCTTGGAATGCTTCAGGGTTGAAACGGAATGTTGTACAACCTTTTAGGCCTTTATCGTAAGCGTACAAATAAATATTTTTGAAATCCTCAAAGTCATAATCCGTTGGTACGTTAATGGTTTTTGAGATTGAGCTATCAATCCACTTTTGCGCCGCCGCTTGAATATCCACATGCGCTTTGGCTTTAATGTTAGAAGAATCCATAAAGTAATCTGGTAATTTTTCTTCTTCTGACTGACCAAAAGGCATCGCTTTTGAATTAATCAATTCGCGGTAAGCCAATAGCTCGAATGAGAATACATCAACTTTCTCTTTTGATTTTTTACCTTCACGAATCACATTGCGATTGTAGTGATGAGCAAAGCTGGGCTCAATGCCGTTACTGGCATTATTAGCCAATGAAAGTGAAATAGTGCCTGTTGGCGCGATAGAACTATGATGGGTAAAGCGCACACCTTTTTCTGCAATTTGATTACGAAGGCCAGCTGGAAACTGTTGCATATAACGGCTATATTTACCTAGCAACACTTTGCCCGAAATTTTGTTACCAACTTTAATGCCATCGGCCGCCATCTCAGGACGTTTTGCTAGCATGTCTGCTGTTACAACAAACTTCTCATCCATAATCGGCGCTGGGCCTTTTTCTTCTGCTAGCTGCACGCCAACTTCCCAGCCGACTTCTGCCATCACTCTTGTCACTTCTTCTGTGAACTTCAATGAAGCTTCATCACCATACTTTTGTTTCATCATGGTTAATGTTGAACCTAAGCCCAAATAACCCATACCGTGACGGCGTTTACGTGCAATTTCTTCACGTTGTTTTTCTAGTGGCAAACCGTTAATTTCGACGACGTTATCCAGCATACGCGTGAAGATAGATACTACTTCTTTATATTCTGTCCAATCAAAATGCGCTTCATCAGTGAATGGTTTTTTCACAAATTTAGTCAAATTGACTGAACCCAATAAACAAGCGCCGTAAGGTGGTAATGGTTGCTCGCCGCATGGATTGGTTGCGCGGATATTTTCGCAGAACCAGTTATTGTTCATTTCATTAACGCGATCGATCAGGATAAAACCAGGCTCTGCAAAATCGTAAGTAGAGGACATAATCACATCCCACAAACGACGTGCTTTGATGACTTTATAAACACGACAAGCGACTTTACCTGCATCAACGCCTGTTTCTTTAGTTAAGTATTTACCTTTAATTGGCCATTCGCGCCACACCACTTGCTCGATGTTATTGGTATCTAAACCATCAACAATTGCCTCTTTTTCTGTTACTGGGAACGCTAACTTCCACTCAGCATCTGCTTTAACCGCTTCCATAAACTCTTTGGTAATTAAACAAGATAAATTGAATTGACGTAAACGGCCGTCTTCACGTTTAGCTTTAATAAAATCAATCACATCTGGATGGCTAATATCAAACGTTGCCATTTGCGCACCACGACGACCACCAGCAGATGATACGGTGAAACACATTTTGTCATAGATATCCATGAAAGAAAGAGGACCGCTAGTATGTGCGCCTGCACCTGCAACAAATGCGCCTTTTGGACGTAATGTAGAGAACTCGTAACCAATGCCACAACCTGCTTTAAGTGTTAAACCAGCCTCATGCACTTTGTTTAAAATATTATCCATGCTGTCTTCAACCACACCTGAAACGGTACAGTTAATGGTCGATGTTGCTGGTTTATGCTCTAACGCACCTGCATTAGAAGTAATGCGGCCAGCTGGAATTGCACCATGACGCAACGCCCATAAAAACTTCTCATGCCACTCCGCTTGCTTTTCTTCTGTGGTTTCCACATCGGCTAAAGCACGCGCTACGCGCGAGTAGGAGTCATCCATATTTTTATCAACTGGCTCACCATTTTTGGTTTTAAGACAATATTTTTTATCCCAAATATCTAAAGAAACCGACTGTATTGGAATTTCTTTACTGTCGTTCACACCGGTTGCCACACTGGATTTTTTTGATGGCTCTACTGCTTTTAGCATATTCGCTCCCCGCTCTTATTCTGTTTATACTGCATTGTAATCTATGTCTAATCTAACTTTTTGATTTATATAAATAATCAGTATTTATATAGTCAAAAACTAGCTCATTAACACAACATATTGTGTCCCGAGTGATAATTTATGCCTTTATGATGTGTTTTGCAACACTTTTTTACAACTGCAGTTTGCACCATTTTTGGGCATCAAATGGCAGCATTAAGCTATACATAGGATTCAGCTAATGTGAGTGATTACCAACCCCAATAAACAATATAAAAAAATAGATTGCTAGACAAAAACGGAATGTTTGTGTTTCAAATTATTCACCAAAATTGGCAACACGTTTTTTTGTGAGAAAATAGGGTATGCCAAGATTTTTATACACACTATTGCTTTACTTGATTTTGCCATTGGTGCCGCTCAAATTATGGTGGCGTGGTATTAAACAGCCAGCTTATCGTCAGCATTGGCGCGAACGGTTGGGATTTTTTAGTGAGGTGCCACAAAAACCTATTATTTGGTTACATTGCGTCTCTGTTGGCGAAACACATGCCGCTGTGCCTTTAATCAAAGCACTAAAGCAAGCGTATCCGAAATATCAAATCCTGTTGTCACACACAACACCTACAGGGCGTGCCGCTAGCGAACAATTGTTCGCGGATGAGGTACTACGCGTTTATTTACCTTACGATGTGCCATTTGCCGTGCGCCGTTTTTTAAATCACTTTAAGCCGAGCATAGGCTTGTTAATGGAAACTGAGCTTTGGTTTAATTTAATTGCCGCCTGCAAAAAAAGTGAAGTGCCGCTGTTATTGCTGAATGCAAGATTGTCTGAAAAGTCAGCGACTGGCTATGCTAAGTTAGGTCAATTAGCGCGAGATGGCTTAAGCAAGTTGAGTGCAGTTAGTGCGCAAACACTTAGCGATGCAAAACGGTTAGCTGCATTGGGTGCAAGCAATATTACCGTGACGGGCAATATAAAATTTGATGTGAAACCGCCTGCTGATAGTCAAGAGAAGGGTATGCAATTACGCCAATTATTCGATGGCTTTTCAAACAGCCAAGTTCGACCTGTCTTTTTAGCAGCGAGCACACGTGAAGGTGAAGAAGCGCTCATTATTGATGCAATTAATGATTTATCGATATTAACCGTGATTGTGCCACGCCACCCGCAACGGTTTGACGAGGTGGCTCAGTTACTTAAAAATCGCAACATTCCATTTATTCGACGCAGCACAATAACTGAACCTATCTCGACGGCAACCCAAGTAGTCTTGGGCGATAGCATGGGCGAGCTATATCATTATTATGCGGCTTGTGATTTTACGTTTATTGGTGGCAGTCTACTGAACTTTGGTGGGCAAAATTTAATTGAGGCTGCCGTGATTGGTAAGCCTATTTTAATTGGCGAGCATACGTTTAATTTTGCAGATGCTACGTCTAATGCGATTGAAAATAATGCGGCTATTCGTGTGAATGATGTTAAAAACTTACGTGAGAAAATTCAAATGCTGTCGCAAGATATCAGCAAACGTGAACAGATGAGCAAGGCCGCGATGGCTTACTGTGAATCTGCCACTGGCGCTACGCAAAAAATGTTGATTATGATTGCGCCATATTTATCGGTTAAAGCCTCATTACTAGATCACTAAATAAATTTAATTCTTGATAGACTCAATTCTACTGATTGACGATGTTCATTTATTTAATAAGCCAGTTATTTAATTAACTGGCTATTTAATCAATTTGGCGATTTCCTTAAACGCCTCATGCTTGGCATTACCTAACCATTCAAACACAACTGACTCCGTATTGGCAATGATGCAACCTGCGTTGGCTAAGCGGTTTATGGCATTGCGTTTATTGTCTGCATTGCGCGAAATAACAGCATCTTCAACAATAATCACTTGTTTGCCTTGAGCCACTAAATCAAGCGCTGTTTGCAATATACAAATGTGGGTTTCTAAGCCTGCCAAAATAATTTGAGATTTATCACGCTGACATTGCGCTTTAAATTTAGGTTCTCCGTAAGCAGAAAAAGCCATTTTCTCTATGGGTTTAATTGCAGAAAAATGTTGTGCAATCTCTGGCATCGTTCCACCCAAAGCTTGAGGATATTGTTCTGTTACCAGTACTGGCACTTGCAAATGATGAGCGGCTTGCAGCAAGATATTAGTATTTTTTATCACAGCTTGCATTTCAACAGTTGGCATCACTGCACATAACTTAGTTTGCACATCAATAATAATGAGCTGACTTGTGTCTGCTCTTGTCATTAGGTTAATCATTGCTTGATTCCAGATAGCTATTGTTTGCGATAAGCTGCTGATTAAGATCGACCAAATCAGCTTGCGCCACCAAACCAGATGCCGCTTTTAAACGAATAATATTAACAAGATAGTTATATCTAGATTGCAATAAATCACGCTTGGCTGAAAACAGTTGTTGTTGCGCATTCAATACATCAACGCTGGTCCGCACACCGACCTCATATCCTAAGTTAGTAGAATCTAGCTGGCTTTGGCTGCTGGTTAAAGCTTGCTCGAACGCTTTAACCTGAGCAATACTGGTGTTCAAATTGAGAAAATTACGTTGCGTCTCTAAATCTGTTTGACGTATCGATAGTGTAAGGTCGTCTTCTGCTTTTTGTTTATTATAAACAGCTTGACGTGCTTGAGAGCTAATCGCGCCACCTTGATAAAGCGGGATATCTAACTGCAAACCAATCGTGGCATTTTTTAATTGATTGCCAGCGTTAAATGGAGTGGGACTTCCATTAACATAGCTATCAGTATAACTTGCGACCAAATCTAAAGTGGGCAAGTGGCCTGCATTAGCACGTTTAACTTCTTGTTCTGCTAGCTTAAGCGTATCTTCTTGAACTTGTATATTGAGATTACTTTTTCGTGCAATTGCCTGCCAATCTTGCATACTTTGTTGTAGCGGTTGCACATTAATATCCTTTTTAACACTTGCCAAAGCCTCTGGTATCTCACCAGTAATGGCTTGCACTGACCGTTTAGCAATTTCAAGCTCATTTCTTGCCGCAACTTCCTGAGCTACAGTCAAATCGTAACGTGCTTGTGCCTCGTTCACATCCGTAATTGTCGCAGTACCAACTTCAAAAGTCGCTTTTGCTTGTTCTAGCTGACTTAATATCGCTTCTTTTTGTGCTTCAATTAATGTGATTTGATCTTGCGCAATTAGTACTTGAAAATAAGCTTCTGTCGAACGCAAAATAAGCGCTTGTTGGCTTAAGTTATATTGCTTATCTGCCTGGCTTACTTGTGTTTCCGCTTGGTCCATTTGCACCAAATTTTGTTTTCGATAAATAGGTTGACGAGCTTCTAGGCCAGCACGATAGTTATCAAAATTAGCCCGCCCACCTTGAATATTGTTTTCTAAAAATCGTACATCAGTACGCGAATTATTAGCGCTGGCTGTAAAATTAATTACTGGTCTGTATAAGGCCTTTCCTTGCTCAATGATTTCTTGTGCCGCTTTATTTGCATTGAGCGCCGATGCAAGTTGAGGGTCGTTCCGTAGCGCTTGTTGGTAAATATCTAGCAACGTTTGTGACTTTTTCCTTGGCTGTACATCCTCTGCCATTGCAAATGTAGACGTCAAAACAAAGCTAATCATTAGAAAAATAGCTGAAAATTGCACGTTACTCATTCGAACCAAAATAGATTGTCATTAATCGCACTTAAAATTTAAACCCTTTAGGTTGTGGCGCACCATCTAATTCTGGTACACATGTTTCAAATAGAACATCTTGTCTGAAAATAGTTTCTGAGACTCGCTGAATTAATGTTGCTTTCATCACTGGCGCTGAACCCAATATCACAAACATACTGCCGCCAACTGTTAATTGGTCACGCAAGTTTAATGGCTCAATCGGTGACGAGCCTGTTAATACAATCACATCATATGGTTGATGTGCTTTTAATCCAGCAATCCCATTGCCTAGTTCAATCGTGACATTGTGAATATCATGCTGTACTAATTTGTAAGCGGCTGTTGCACTTAACTCAGCATCAATTTCGACTGAATAAACATGGGCCGCTTGATTGGCGAGTAAGGCGGTGAAATAGCCACTACCCGTGCCTATATGTAAGACTTGGTCGCTCGCCTTAATCGCAAGCGACTGTAAAATCCTCGCCTCTAACTTAGGCGATAACATAAACTGCCCATCAATCAATGGAATTTCAATATCAGCGAATGCCAAACCTTGATAGGCTTCTGGCACGAAATGTTCACGTGGCACTTTGTGCAATAATTGCAACACATTAGGATCCAATACTTCCCAAGTGCGAATTTGCTGCTCAATCATATTAAAACGCGCTTGCTCGTTACCGAGACTTTTTGGTACTACTGTCATAGATTAAACCTTAATATTTCGTATATTCGTCTGTATACCCGATAGTGTAAAGCAGTATTGCCAATTACAACCATTATTCCGTAACTTGTTCTGCGAATACAGGCTCGGCTTCTTTTGGCACACTCACCTTAAACCATGCTGCATACAATGCAGGCAAGAACAATACTGTCAACACCGTTGCTATCGCCAAGCCACCCATAATAGCAACGGCCATTGGTCCAAAAAACACACTGCGTGTTAATGGAATCATCGCTAAAATAGCCGTAGCTGCTGTTAACACGATTGGTCTAAAACGGCGTGTCGTTGACTCCACAATCGCTTGCCAATCGGCTAAACCCGATAGTTTATCTTGCTCAATCTGGTCAATCAAAATCACCGAGTTACGCATAATCATGCCAGATAACGCAATTGTGCCGAGCATAGCAACAAAGCCAAATGGTTGATTAAATAGTAACAGAGCGATTGTGACGCCAATTAAGCCTAATGGTGCCGTCAATAATACCAAAAATACACGTGAAAAACTTTGCAATTGTATGATTAATAACGTTAAAACAACCACTAAAAATAATGGCGCTCCTTTTGCAACAGAAGCCCCACCTTTACTGGACTCTTCAATCGCACCGCCAGTTTCAATGGTGACGCCTAAAGGTAGCTTTTCTTTAATAGTTTGTAATTGCGCTTCTATTTGGCCAGACACGACTGGCGCTTGAATATTGCCTTTTAAATGTGCCCGTACGGTAATAGAGGGCACGCGATTACGCCGCCAAATGACGCCTTCTTCAAAGGTGGAAGTGATAGTGGCAATTTGTGATAATGGCACACTGGTGCCTGATGGCGTACTAATCATTAAGTTTTGTAGAAGAGATAATTGTGTACGCTCTAGTGCTGTCCCTCTTGCAACCAAATCAATCCGCTCGTTGCCTTCTCTAAATTCAGTGATGTATAACTCATTAATTGCGCCATTAATCGGACTAGCAATGTCAACAGAACTCAGATTCAACAAACGGGCTTTTGCTTGATCGATACTTACTTTGACGACTTTACTTGGCTCTTCCCACCCTAATTGCACATTCATCAAATTAGGATTTTGTCGCATAATGTCAGCAACTTGATGGGCGATAGCACGTATTTTAGGAATATCCGCGCCATCGACTCTAAATTGAACGGGGAAACCGACAGGCGGACCATTTTCTAACCGAATGACTGAGGCGCGTAAACTTGGAAAGTCGCGTTCAAATAACGCGAGCAAATCATCCCGTATGGCTTCGCGCGCGGCTAAATCTTTGGCCAAAATCACCAGTTGAGCAAAGCCTTCATGCGGCAACTGCACATCTAATGGTAAATAGTAACGTGGCGCCCCTGAACCGATATAAGCCACGTAATTGACTAAGCCTTGATGTTGTTTATCCCAACGATCTAGCCATTGCTCTACTTTTTTCACCTCGGTATTAGTCGCGTAATAAGAGGCGCCTTCGGTCAATCGTAAATCAACCACAATCTCTAATCGTGTTGAATCTGGGAAAAACTGTTGTTGCACTTTGCCAAAACCAATCACAGACAAGATAAAAGCGATTAAGGTAATGACAATGACAGTTTTGCGATAGCGCACGCAGTTTGTCACCAGCTGACGAAACAGACTATAAAACTTAGTGTTATAAATATCGTGATGATGATTACCGTGATTATCATTATTATCATTTTTTCCACTAAATTTGAGTTTGCTTTTTAGCCACATCATCAATTTAGAAGGCTGTGGCGCGGCACTGTAATCTGGCAATAAGTGATAACCTAAATACGGCACAAAGATAACCGCGGCGAACCATGAAAGTGTTAAGGCGATGGCGGATACTTGAAAAATAGACCGCGTGTATTCCCCAGTTGAAGAAGCTGCAGTCGCGATAGGTAAGAAGCCAGCTACCGTGACCATGGTGCCAGTTAACATAGGCACAGCCGTTGAATTAAATGCAAATGAAGCGGCTTTTACTCTATCCCAGCCTTGCTCCATTTTAGAAGACATCATTTCCACAGCAATAATCGCATCATCGACCAATAAGCCCAGTGCAAGAATCAACGCGCCCAGTGAAATTTTGTGTAATCCAATGTCATATAGATACATCACTAAAAAGGTTGCCGATAACACAACAGGAATCGAAATCGCCACGACAATGCCGGTTCGTAAACCTAAGGATAATAAACTAACGGCTAGCACGATAATTAAAGCCTCAATTAACGAACCAACAAAATCATTAACAGAGGCAGCGACAATATTAGATTGTGAAGTCACGGTATGGATGCTGATGCCAACGGGCAGATTATTATTAATGCGCGCCATTTTTTGGGTGAGCGCCTCACCCAAGGCAATGACATCGCCGCCTTCGACCATGCTGACACCAATCAATAACGTTGCTTTGCCGTTATAACGGGCGGTGTCCTGCGGCGGATCTTCGTAGCCGCGATACACTTTTGCCACATCACTAAGCTGAAAATCTTGCTTCCCAACTCGAAATTTTGTCTGACGTAAATCGTCTAACGTCTGATAGCGCCCTGAAACTTCGATTCTAATTCGCTCTTTTGGTGAATCATAAGTGCCACTGGGCACTACTGCATTTTGCATTTGCAAAATATTCACCAGCTCAGCACCACTGATGCCGATTGTTGCTAATTTAGCATTCGAAAATTCAATATAAATGCGTTGCTTTTGCTCGCCGAAAAAATCTACTTTTTCTACATCTGGCACTTTAAGCAATTCATTACGAATCAAATCAGCCTGCTGCTTTAAAGCAAAATTATCGAAACCATCGCCCGTCAACGCATACATAGTGCCATACACATCACTGAACTCATCATTGAAGGTTAAGCTCTGAATATTAGAGGGTAAGGTCTGCCGAATATCGCCTATTTTTTTACGGACTTGATACCAAATATCGGGAATATCTTTAGAGAGGGTATCGTCTTTAATCACAATAAAAATGACAGATTCGCCTGGGCGAGAGAAGCTGCTGGAATAATCAATTTGCGGTAATTCTTGCAGTTTTTCTTCAATTTTATCAGTTACTTGCTGTTCAACTTCAACCGCGCTAGCACCCGGCCAAGCTGTGCGAATTAACATCACTTTAAAAGTAAACGGTGGGTCTTCTGATTGTCCCAGCTTGGTAAATGCAAATAAACCAGAAACGATTAACATCAGCATGAAATATAAAACCAATGTTTGGTGTTTTAATGCCCAATCGGATAAATTAAATCCTGCATTCGTTGCGCCCGGGTTGTCTGGCGCATCACTCACAGTGCTGACTCATTTTTTTGCTTAACAGGTTTTACTTGTTGACCGTTGAATAAGGTATGAACACCCGCTATTGCAACCATTTCACCCTCAGATAAGCCCGATAAAACAGCAATGCCATTTTCTGTAAATGGGCCTATTTCAACCTGACGTTGCTGAGCAATGCCTTTCTGATCAATCACCCATATAATATTTTGTCCTTCATATTGCGTTACTGCACTACTTGGCACGACGATTTTCTGCGGTGTCCCCGCATCAAAAACCACACCTGCCGTCATGCCAAATTTAACCCGTTCATCGGCGTCTTTCATGGCAACACGCATATCAAAAGCACGCGTTGCCTCACTTGCCGCCGGTGTAATTTCGCGCACTTTACCTTGGTATGTTTTCTCTGGTGCTGCCCATAACTTGATGGCAACTGAGTCACCAATGTGCACATTATTCATGCGCGATTCTGGTACCGCCACCAACACGTCAACTTGCTTGGTATCGACAACTTGCACAACCATTTCACCAACCTGCACGACTTGCCCAGGCTCTGCATTAATTCGCGTAATCACGCCGTCTCGATCAGCCGTTAACGTGGTATAGCGTGACTGGTTGCCAGCAACCGCGGCTTGCGCTTGTGCCTGTTTCAGGCTCGCTGCCGAAGTTTTTAATTGCGCTTCTTGGGTATCTAATGCCGACTGTGAAATAAATTTCTTTTCAACCAATAGTCGCTTACGATCAATTTCTGTTTTAGCAAGTGCGTAATTAGCCTGCGCCGCCAAGACATCGGCATTAGCCACTTGTGTGCTTAGCTGACTATCTGTCGCATCAATTTTTGCCAGCGCTTGCCCTTTTTTAACCACATCACCCACCTCAGCTAGACGCGCCACAATTTTGCCTGCCACTCGAAAACTTTGATTCGACTCATAACGCGGCTTTACTTCACCCACTAATACCATGCCAGTACTATCAATCATGGTCGCACCACCTACAACCATTACTAAAGCCGGGCGTGGTGGCGAAACTGGCTCTGCAGGTTTATCGCAAGCACTTAAATACAGCATAGCTGTCAATCCAACGAGGAAGGTGTTTATTTGCATTATTTATTCTCTATTATCACTGGCATACTCTACTCAAGCATAGTCGGCTTATGTATAGAATAAGTCTTATTTTAAATCATACTGATCTAATTTATACCAAAGCGACCGCTCACTAATCTCCAAAAGCTTGGCTGCTTTTGCTTTATTACCGCTACAACGCTCAATTGCCTCGGTGATGAGTTGCTTCTCTAGACGCTTTGTTTGCGCAGGAATTGAGCAGTCATTTGCTAATGTCGCTGCTTCTGATGCGTAAGTAACATTGCCTACAATATCGCTTGGTAAATGATGCGACTCAATCTGTGAATTTGACGATAAGATACAAGCGCGCTCCAATACATTTTCTAACTCTCGTACATTGCCAGGCCAATCATAACGCTCTAATTGCTGCATCGCCTCATCGCTTATTTCAACGCGACGGTTTTGATCTTCACGCTTATCCAAAAAGAAATGGGTTAATAAACGCACGTCGCCTGCGCGTTCTTTTAAAGCGGGTACATTTAGCTGAAATACATTTAAGCGATAATATAAATCTTCTCTTAATTTACCCTCTTTAACCGCTTGCATCGCATCGCGATTGGTGGCGGCAATGATGCGATTATCGAGTGCAATTTGTTTATTACCCCCTAGCTTTTCTATCACACCTTCTTGTAAGGCACGCAATAGCTTTGCTTGCAAATGGATAGGCATCTCGGTAATTTCATCTAAGAAAATCGTGCCTTTATCTGCTAATTCAAATTTACCAACCCGCGTTTTAACTGCGCCTGTGAAAGCACCTTTTTCGTAACCAAATAATTCAGACTCCAACATATCAGCTGGTATCGCCGCGCAGTTGACGGCAACAAATAAACCGTCTTTTCTGCCAGATGCCACATGAATGGCTTTTGCCACCAACTCTTTACCTGTACCCGTTTCACCGGTAATCAGCACCGTTGCTTTTTCTGGCGCCACTTGTACAATCATTTGCTTCAAGGTTTTCATAGGCGTACTTTCGCCAATTAACCCTTGCGCAACTGGCTGTGTAGCCGATTTTAAATATGTGTTTTCAAGCTGTAATCGCTGTATATCTAAGACCTTGGCAATCGCAACTTCTAGCACCTCTAAATCAAAAGGGCGCAAAATATAATCGGCCGCGCCTAATTTCATTGCCTCAACAGCAGTATTAATTTCACCTTGTGCTGTCACCATAATAAACGGAATGCCATCATGGTCTGTGCGCATTTGTTTCAGCAACTCCAAGCCATTCATACCCGGCATATGCAAATCGCTGACGACCAAATCAACCTGCTCTGTTTTCAGCGTTTCTAATGCTTCTTTACCGTTGGCCGCGGTTAATGCTTGATAACCTGCTTGGCGCAAGCTAATTTCCAACAAGCGCCGCATATTGTGCTCATCATCGACTGCTAATATGCGTTTTAGTTTATCCATGCTTAGCTTGCCTGTTGTATCGGAATTGAGATTGTAAACTGTGCGCCACCCATTTGGCTGGTTTGATAATGAATATCGCCGCCATGCGCTTGTATAATTTGTCGTACCACCGCCAAACCTAAGCCAACACCGCCGGCACGTTTTGTAAAAAATGGCTCAAATATCTGCGCTTGGTTCTCTTCATTAATGCCCTCACCATCATCTGTCACGCTGATAACCGCTTGATGACCAACGTGGTTTAATAAAACGACAATATGGCCACTCCTTGAATTTACAGCTGAATCCTTATCATCTAAATTCTCTATCTCTAAATTTGCAGTGTCCGACAACACTTGTATCGCATTCATGATTAAGTTCATCATCACTTGCGTTATTTGGTCGGCATCTACTGATGCGTTCACTGCTGGTGTTTGCGCGTCAAATGTTAGCTGGATATTGCTAGCGTTTGCTTGAGTACGTAACATGGCGATGGTATTCGCAATCAATTCTGTTAAATTATGCTGAGTAAAATTGGGCAATCGAGGACGTGCCGTATCAATTAAGGTTGAAACTAATTTATTCAGCCGTTCGGTTTCTGCTCCTATAAATCCAAGTACCTCTTTACCCTCATCCGAAAGCGTTTTTTCGCGCTTTAAAATATCGGCAGAAGAACGTAAGATTCCTAATGGTGTACGCACCTCATGACTCATTGCGGCTGCCATTTCACCCACGACCGCAAGCTTTGCTGCTCGCGTCAGCTTTTCTTGAGACTTCTCTAGATCAATCATCATCGCTTCAAAAGCTGCACCTAACTCGCGCACTTCTGGCGGTCCGGATTGTGGCGGTTTTGCTTTATTCTGCCTCGCAAAGCCTTTTACAAATTGGGTTAACTGTGAAATTGGTTGCGTAATCGCTTGTGCAATTGGCCGCACCATTAACACAGCTAGTAATAAGGTTGCCGCAAGCAATCCTAAAAAGATATAGCCTAATTTATGCACAGGTGCGACCGCAACCGAGTGTAATTTTTCAACTTGCAACCGCCATTGCGGCATCGGCGATTGCTGATTAAACTGACTAATCGCATGCATACCATAGCCAGACTGAATTTCTTCCCAGTTAGCAGTCGATGCTAATACCTTGCCTTTCTCATCTAATAGTGCGGCTGCCGTTGGTTTTTTAATGGCATTGTTCAACACATTTTGCACAGTATCCCAGTTAAACTCGACAACCAATTGACCCATTGGCAGATTGGTATTTTCATCAATAATTTCTTCAGAAATCGCTAATACATTGCCATTAATACTAGCGATACTCAGCGATCTACCCGATAACTCCGCGGTGAACCAAAGTGGTTGATGTGCAGGCTGTGTACCAATTTGTTTGGCATTGCTGCTGGCGATTACCTTATTTTGCAAGTCTTCCACATAAATAACATGATAAATATTGCCATAGCTTTGAGCCAAACCATGCAAAAAAATCGATAAACGCTTATCAATATCGCCAATTTTCAGCTCCTGCATAATGGCAAGCTGACTCCACGACTGCACATTACGCAAACGTTCAAACATCGTGCGCTCAATATCATTGGCTACAGCAAGGCTCAAGGTTTGCATATCGCGTTTAATTTCATGCTTCAACACAGTCCGTGTTTGATAAAAGCTGAGCAAACTAACGAGCATTGCTGGCAACAATCCAGCCAGTAAAAAAGCGAGTAACAGCAACTGTTTAACGCTTAATTTACGTAACATTTATATTTCTCTTATCACTCAGGTAATGAGACAATCTCAAGATAGAAGTCAACGCACCTTGCTTAATATGCGCAATGGCGTCAACAATCGAGAACACTATGTATAAATTGATCATGCTGCTTGCCAGTTTATCTAGCCTGCTAGGTCTGTGCAAGCCTGTCATGGCGGACGATACGCCTAATTGGATAGATGCGTTTAATGTTGGCGGCTATGCCAGTGCAGGACTTAGCCTGGAACGTGATAATGAACCGCAGGCAGCGGTCAATGAAGTCAGCTTATTAGTCACTTGGAATAATGACAGTCGCTTAAGTTTTTTTGGTGAACTAGAACTGGAAAATCCACTTTCTTGGGATGATGATCGCAGTTTTTACACTAAAGAATCAAAAATTGATTTAGAAAGACTGTATCTCGATTACAACCTTTCAGAAAAAGTGAATTTCCGTGCTGGCCGCTTCTTAACGCCAAATAGTCGATGGAATTTACTCCATGCACCGCCACTGGTATGGACCAGTACCCGTCCATTAGCTACCTCAAGATTGTTTCCTGAAGGCACCAATGGCGCCATGATTTTTGGCGCATTGCCTTTCATGAACGGCGCATTTGAATATAAGTTATTCGCTGAATTACTAGAGGACCAAGAGCAAGATGGCGATGAGTTGCAGTTTGAGCATGTCAGAGGCGCTCGCTTTAGCTATAAGAACCAATCGGATATTGGCATCTCTTTTTTGTCATTTGATGAAAATGGTGTTGATAACAGCTATCGCATGCTAGGTTTAGACTTTATTACCCATGTTAATAAGATAGAAATTAGTGGCGAGGCTTTTCAACGCTTTGATACCCGCAATAAAGATGGTGGTAGCGGCGCTTACTTACAATCGGCGGTGCCGCTCAACCCAATTGGATTACATAATTGGTATTGGATTACACGACTAGAAACGTTACAAAGACCTGATGAAAGCTCGGCAGAGCGCTGGCTGGTCGGCGCAACTTGGCGCGTTAAGCCAACGCAATTATTAAAGTTTGAATTCACTGGCGGTAGTGGCGACCAGCCTGATGCGCCACGTGGCTTTTTAACTTCATTTGCACTGTTTTTCTAATGCATCAGATTGCCATCTTTTTTGCGGTCACCATGATGATGTCTAGCTTAACGCTAGCAAAGGAAAACCTTGCAATGGAAAATCAAGCCATCATCGCTATCGTTGTTTCCAACGAACAAAACCCTGCAGAACTAAACCTTTCTGCTAAAAATTTGAATCTGATTTTTTGGCGAAAGCAGCTCTTTTGGCCACAAGGTGTGCCAATCAAGCCTGTTAATTTAAGATCACAAGACCCGCTCAGAATACAGTTTTCTGAGGTAACTTTGGGTAGCACACCCGAAGCACAAATCGACTACTGGAATGGTCAATATTTTAACGGGATACTTCCACCTTATTCTGTTAACTCAGAAGAGGCCGTATTGCGTTATATTGCCAAAACAAAAGGCGCGATTGGTTATGTGAATGCCTGCAATGTAGATGAACGCGTGCAAGGCTTGCTTTGGATGATGCCGAATGGTGAAATGCGTAAAACCAAACCATCACTGCAAAGTTGCGTTAAATAGCTTGTTTACTTTTTTGCGATGATCAGCATGCCGGCGAGAATGAATGTTGCACCGAATAACACCCGCAAAGTGATCGCTTCTTTCAGCAACCACCAAGCCAATAGGATGGCAACAATCACACTGCCTTTATCAATCAACGCCACAGTTGCGACATCACCTTCTTTTAGCGCTTTATAATAAAAAATCCAAGAAGTTGCCGTTGCAATACCTGATAATCCGAGCCAGAGAAAATTGGTTTTTTGCAAGGTTTTAAGCTCGCCAACTGGCACGTATAGCCAAGCAAAAATCAGCACAAACAAACACACAAATAACGTACGAATGGTTAAGCCTAACTCAGCTGAAATACCGGCTAATCCTTGCTTTGCCACAACGGCCGTCAAGCCTGCAAATCCAGCAGAAAGTAAAGCATAGAGCACCCAACGTTGCATCTTTGTTCCTCTTCTTTAAATTGAAGTAACTATGTCAGTTTACTAATTTTTTGCTCTAAATTTTTAAGGCAATCATGCACTTTTTGGATAGCCAGTTCCGCTCGAACATTCACTTCATGATCAACCTCTGCATCCAATCGATCGCGCGCGCCCTGACGATTTTGCGACATCATAATAATCGGCGCCTGAATGGCGGCCAACATAGACAGTACTAAGTTAAGAAAAACATAGGGATAAGGATCAAAAGCCTGATGTCTAGGCCCTAGAATTTCAGTGTTGAGAAACGCCCACATGAGTAAGCTAACCAGAAAAATAATGATAAAGCTCCAAGATCCTGCCACTCTAGCAACCGCATCTGCCGAGCGCTGCCCAAATGTCCGTTCTTCAACATATTCTGCATTAACGTTGCGAATTTCTGCATCTGCTAACAAGATATCGGCAATTTTTTGACGTTCTTCTGGACTGAGTTGTTGCCATTCTTTTTCTGCTACATTAACCATTTTATTTTCCTTATTAGAAACTAGCTCAATTTAGTTGTTTAAATTTTACTTGTTTATTTATAAGATAGATGACAAAACTGATTAAAAGCACACCTAGTATTGCAGATGTCCCTATTGTGCCAAAACCTAAACCACCACCAGCGACTGGCTTGGTTAATAAATCCCCAAAGGTAGCGCCAAAAGGGCGTGTTAATACAAATGCTACCCAGAATAATAAAATACGATTCACTTTTGTCACTTTATATAACAAAGCAATAACCGTGATGATTGCACCAATGAATAGCGCGCCACCTAAAAAACCTAAGCCAGAATCATCTGCCAAATAATCGCCTAATGCTGTACCTAAAGTATTTGAAAATAAAATGGCGACCCAATAAAACATTTCAACTCGCTTTGTTTGGATAGAGGATACCGATAGTGTTTTTTCAGAGAAGCGCCAAATTGCAAGTGTCGACAACAAGCCAATTGCCAATATCATCGAACCATTCGCATAGCCCAAACCTAAAGTTCTATCCATATAGTCTGATAGCGTCGTTCCTGCTGTACTAGTAGTCAAAATCACTGACCAATACAAAGCGGGCTGAAATTGTTTTGCTCTGAGTTGTAAAAACAGAGAAATTAAAAATAAGGCGAGTAAAAGTAATGTGCTGACTCCATAACCAATGTGTAAAGTCATTGAAACTAAATCACCAGCGGTTTCACCTAAAGTGGTCGCGCATATTTTCATCACCCAAAACAGCAGCGTTACGGTAGCAACTTTATTAGCGGTAGCAATCATAGGTTATTAACTAATGCGTATTTAAAGCTGCTTGCTTAATGTCTAAGTTTTCCATTAACATTTTTTTCTTTGCGCCGCATGTCTTAGCATCTAACTCATAGGCAATCAGTAAGGTACAAAATAAATCATCGTGACTCAATGGGGTGTCCTTAAAAGCTTCTGCTTGAGATGAAAGATAATCAAAATGTTGCCCAAGCCATAAAATAGCTGGCACATGCGTTTGTGCCTTAGGCGCAATCATGTAAGGCGCGGCATGCAACCAGATCCCATTTTCACCCAAAGATTCGCCATGGTCAGAAACATATAACATCGCCGTTTCATAATCGCCATCGTATTTTTTTAAGAATTTAATCACTTCTGATAGAAAGTAATCTGTGTATAAAATCGCATTATCATAACTATTATTCACTTCTTCTTGCGTACAATCTCGCAATTCTCCCGTCATACACATGGGTGTAAATTTTGCGAACTCTTTTGGATAGCGTCGATAATATTCAGGCCCATGATTGCCCATTTGATGCAGTACGATCATCATATCTTTGCCTTTTTTAGAATCAATATACGCATCTAAACCACTCAGCATCCCAACGTCTCTACATTCACCTTCACAAATAGGATTATGCGTAGGCGTTTTAAAGTCCTCATATTGAACCCGTGTCGCAACCCCTTTTGAATCTGAATTATTATCACGCCATAACACTTCTATGCCATTCTTTGCTAACACATCGAGTATATTTTCTTGGTTTAATGCTTTCTGTTTGTCATAGTCTTTTCGACCTAATTCTGAAAACATACAAGGGACTGAAACGCCAGTAGAAGTGCCGCATGAGCTCACGTTGGTAAAATTCACAATGTCTTCTTTTGCTAATCGAGGGTTCGTCTCTTTATGATAGCCATTGAGTGAGAATCGATCTGCTCGTGCTGTTTCACCAACGACCATAATCACCAACTCATTTTTTTCACTTGCCTCTGCGAAATGTGCGTCATTTGCTGTGTTTGTTATCTCAGCTTGCTGTTTGCTCATTAATTGCAAATCAATATATTTGATTAAAGAATAAACTGGATAGGTAGGATTTGCATAAAAACGGGTGATTTTATGTTCTCGTATAAAGCTGGTATAGCCTGCTGTAAAAGGCAACACCACGACAATAAGTGCAACAATCAACAGCAATAGACTCTTAAGTCGTGTCTTAATCTCCGTGCTGATACTGTTTACTTTAGGCCAATATCGAATCACCAACCAAGCAGGCAATATGCCTAATAAGAGAATGCGAATAAGCATGCCTAGATTCAGCAAGCCTTCTATCTCTTTCGCATCGGTGTGTGCAATATTGTCTATCATCACGCTATCCATCAGCACGCCGAAATTATCCATATAGTAAGCGGCTTGCGCACCCAATATTAAGAGTAATGCAATGAGCCAGCGACCCTTTCTGCCAAAACTAATTGCCATAAAAAACAAAGCAGTCAATAAGGTAAAAAAGATAAATAACGATGTCAAAAACAGCATGTTATGCAAGTTAAACGGATAAATTTCTACAATATTCTTAAAGAGCGAAATATTGGCAGTGAGCATCACAAATAGTACAACTAAGAAAATGGCACCAGTTTGTGAATTGATCAATTTGGTAAAGCGTGTATTTAACATAATTTGTTTCTATAAAAATTAATGGCGATTTAATCGTGATTGGCTAACGCAGAGCATGAGCAAAATAATGGCGCTGGTGATCCACATTGACCACAATGTGTGCGATAGAAAGTGCGCACCGCGCATTTGTTGAACCCAGCCGAGTGCGAACCCAACGCCCAAGCCTGCTAAAAATACAGTGAGCGCTTTGCGCGGATGATGTGGCAACCAAAACACACAAAATGCCGCCAACCATAACCCTGTCGAAGCATGCCCTGCAGGAAAGCAATGGCCTGCTTCTAAATGGGATGGCATTAAGTCAAAGAGCTTTAGATAAGGCGCTGTTCCGCCATAGCGCTGAACATCCCATGGGCAATGCACCACTGACAGTTGCTTTGCCGTTGAAATGATGGAAGGAATGAGTATCGCAGCCAACGCGACAAAACGCAGTCTGATACGCATCCAATTGCGCATTGTTTTAATAGGTCTGGCTAAGTCGAACAATGTCACAGCAATTAGCAAAAAGCCAAGCATAACCATCAAATCTTTTACGTACACGTGCATGAACTGCTTAGCAAACCAGCTGTTTTTCCAAATAAACTGATGTAGCTGCGCATCGTAGTAATAGTCTTCAATCTTCACATCAAGATTGGTGAACTGCGCAATTACGACCAAAACAATGGCTGAAACAAACAGCGCAAAAAG
Source organism: Methylophilaceae bacterium (assembly GCA_041612255.1). Lineage (GTDB taxonomy): Bacteria > Pseudomonadota > Gammaproteobacteria > Burkholderiales > Methylophilaceae. Next base: position 46,080 of record JBFJJN010000002.1, read on the forward strand.
TGCCACTTTGATTGACTTAAACGAAAAGAGATCGAAGATGTGCATATGTTTGCATCTACTTTTATAGTTTGCGCAATACATAGGTTCGCCACATATGGTAATGCGGTAAAAAATCTAGCTTTTCGATGACAGCAAAACCATTGTCACGAAATTCTTGTTCGATGGTTGCCACTGGAATAACAAAGCGATTTTGATAATCTCTAGGCGCACGGGTTTGATCAAGGGCCAGCCTTCTTTTTGCTTTGATATTGCCATCAACCCAAAGTGAAAGAATAACTGTGTCTTTTGTTACACGATGAAACTCAGTAAGCAATCTTTGTCTATCCGCAGCATCACCCAAGTGATGCATAAAACGCATACAAAAAATATTGTCGACAAATTGATTGGTTACTGGCAAATCAAATGCGGAGGCTTGAAATGCATTGATGCGTTTAGTGATTAGTTGAGGACGGTGCAGCATTCCGACATCTATCATGCTTTGATTGTAATCACTGGCATGAATTTCTCTGTTTTCATCTTCTGCAAGCACATCCCAAAAACGTCCAGTGCCGCATGGCGTGTCTAATACTGACTTCGGGTTTCCTGCTATGTGTAGTGCTTTTCTAGCAATTTCCTGATCTCGCCAATTAGACAGCTTTCGCCAAAAACCATCGTTATGTTTTTCAAAGTACTGTTGCGCGTGTTGTTGATCATATTTATTAGAGAATGCTAATGGAAGTTCGGCTTGTTGTTCAACTTTAAATGTGTGGTTTAACATTTTTTCCTTAGTAATCATTGATTGACTAAGAGTATTGAGCAAGCGGTATGCCAACTCGGGAAATTTGATTTATATATTATTTAAGTAATTGTTATTAAAAGAAATAACATCAATATTGCAATGAAGAAAAAACACAAAACCTGCAATTTTTGCATGAACCCAATTAGATGGATGGGTTCCTAACGCAAACAATGCAGGCTTTTAGATTTAATCTTGAATGGGCGTTATCAGAGATGCATTCAGGCTTTTAGTTAAAGGCTTTTCTACGGATGATTTTGTACATTGGTGCCTTCTAGCGTCCGTAATTGACCGCCATATGGATCGCCAACCAAAATAGTATCTTCCACGTGGGCTTTATTGATTAAGCTTTCATCAGCGCGATAGCCGTCGTAGGTTAAGCCAATCAAATCTGACCAAGTGTAAATAAAATCGGCATTGTCATATTTGCGGTGACGGATTGTAGGATCAGCCAACTGCTGTGTGTTTTGCCAGTTAGATGAATGCCAAACGATAAAGGGCACGGCATACATCGGGTAAGTCGGCGCACCTTCATTACGCCCTTTAAATTCGTGTGGTGCCGAATCATAAACATCTTCACCATGATCTGAAAAATACACTAACAAGCTCTGAGCGGCGCTGCTAGTTGATTGTTTCAATTGCTGAATAAGTGAATGCACGATGTAATCGTTGTAGCGCACTGCATTATCATATTCATTCACCAACGTTACTTTGTCTGCATCAGCAGAAATCGCTTCAGCTATGCCTTTCTTATCTTTAAAAAAGTTGTATTCATCTGGATATCGATAAGCGTATTTCATATGTGTACCGAGCAAATGCACGACGATAAGTTTCTTTTCATCTTTCTTTAGCAGTTTTTCGGCAAAAGGCGCTAATACTTTTTCATCAAAACTATAAGCATTTTGACGGCGCGCATGATTTAAAAAGACCTGCTCATCGGCCTGCTTAGCAAATGTGGTGAGCATAGTATTACGTTGTGTGAGGGTTTGCTGATTGGTAATCCAATAGGTTTTATAACCGGCTTGTTTCATGATGGCGATTAAAGAAGGCGTGGTTTTATATAAATCTGGTTGTGCTTGATCAGCAAAAGTAAGCACTTGCTCCAAACTCTCAATGGTATTTGGTCTAGAAGCAAATACATTGTCAAAAACCATCAATTCATTTTTCATGCTAGATAGCTTTGGCGTCGTGTCTCGATCATAACCGTACAAACCCATGTGCACGCGCGTAGTCGATTCTCCAATCACCAACACCACAGTCGTAGGCAATTCTTTTTTTGTTTCTGTAAGGTTATTAAGCGCAGGAATTTTATCTAAGCTTAACAATTGTGCTTCTATTTCTTTAAGCTCACGCTTGTAATCACTGTAGCCAAATCCTAGTTGCCAAGGCGGTGCGGCTGATAAATGGCGGTTTAAATTTTTATAAGCAGCATTCACATCATGATACAGAAAAGCACGTTTGACTGGTGTCATAAAGATAAGCGCTAAGATAATGATACTGGCGATATAGGCTGGTTTTTTTGCAGGCTGATACGGTTTAATTTTGGTCCAAATATAAATAGGCACCAATGTAAAAACGATATAACTGAGCACAATCCCAATGGATAAATAGTTTTGTAAATATTCTGTTGATTCTGATTGGTTGGATTCAAAAATAATAAACATCAAGCTTTGCGTTAATTCTTGATGATAAATCAGGAAATAGCCAAAGCCTGGCAATGCAAATAGCCACAACATGATACCCAAACTAGCCGTTATTTTTTTAACATTCTGCGGAAATAAAAGTACTGGAACCAACCATAAAAATGCGGTAATCGTAGCATCTTTAAACCCTTCAAAAGAGGCAGCGCCAGATAAGCTGATAAGCAGTTGGGTGATACTGGTGAGATACCAAAACAATAAGAAAGATAATAAAGTTGGCTTCTTGATGGTTTGCATAATAGTTTGTTTGTCTTAATTGGTGAATTGAATTAGCTGGTGTTATTAGCAACGACAATGCCAAGTCAATGACTTTGTAGATTTATGCTATCTAACATCTTGATTTACATGGTGATTATTGTTTGAACATTAAAAACCCATCTGACAACAAGTGGAATAAGACTGCAAACTTTGCATTGATTTTCCTATTTTTCTGTCCATTTCATGCAAAAAATGCATGGTTAATTCTATAGCTTCAAATAAGTCATTGAAAAATATGAAAATATTAGATTGGCATAGGCTTTGCATTATTAATACTAACTCTCTTTTATAGAAAAGTATTCATCATGCTCAATACCTTACCAATTGAAGCACTTTATCGTGCAGAAACAGCTTATGATTTAAGAGCATTTGCCAAAACAAGACGTTATCAAGTGAATGAAATTACTGCGCATTCAGTCGGTAAGGCAGCTGCTTGTCGATCTGAGGTTGAGGCGTTTATACATACTGTCTTTAAAGTCACCTATGATGCGAATATCACTGAGTTTATGCCAACGCTCGTTGCGCTGAGAGATAGCAATGGTGTGCTAATGGCGGCTTTTGGCTTGAGCGACGCGGCAGAAGAAACGTTATTTTTAGAGCAGTATTTTGATATGCCTATTGAGCGCTTAATGTCTGACAAATTGGGAAGGACGATTATACGTAATCAAATTACTTCTATTGGTAACCTTGCTGTCTCTAACCCACGTAACGCTGGTGTATTAATTGCGCATGTGATTCAACATAGCCTTGATATTGGTATTGAATGGTGTGTTGCTACCGCACATCACAGCTTACAAAATGGCTTAATTAAAGGTGGGCGGGATGTTTATCCGCTGCATACCGCGGATAAAGCGCGCTTAACAGCAGCTGAGCAATCAGTATGGGGTAGCTATTACAATCACTTGCCGCAAGTAGTTGCTATCAGAGGCACCGCCGATTATTAACCCACCAGCATCCAGTTGTCCAATGCATCTTCTACAAACCTTAAACCAGCATGCGCACAATACGCCAAATGCTATCGCCTTAAAAAACGAAAGCCTGGCGTTAAATTACCGAGAGTTCTTAGATGCAATCGTCCTAACACAACAACAGATAACAGAATGTAAAGAAGACTGTACGATTGCTTTGGCTATTGATAATCATCCCGCTTGGGCAATACTCGATATTGCAAGTTTAGCGAACCGAACACCGTTAGTGCCTTTGCCTGCATTTTTCTCTGATGACCAACTCATGCATGCAGTGAAAGATGCTGGTGCAACTATATTGATTACTGATAATTCGCAACGCTTTAGCGCTTTATTTGATTATCTCATTACGCAAAAATCAACAATTACTGTTGCCGGTAAGCGCTTAATGATGCTGCATCTGAATATCGCAGCTAAACCTTTACCTGCTTTAACTACAAAAGTCACCTACACCTCTGGCACGACAGGGCAGCCAAAAGGCGTTTGTTTAAGCGAACAAGCCATGCTGAATGTTGCATCATCCATTAAAAAAATGGTGAATTTAACGGCGGCCGATCAGCACTTATGTGTATTACCATTATCAACATTGCTCGAAAATGTCGCTGGCTTATATGCCATCTTATTAGCGGGTGGCAGTGCACATATTATGTCGAGTGAAACAGTTGGCTTAACAGGCAGTTCGCTTAATATTAAGCAACTCCATCAAGTCCTAGAAAGCACAAAAGCCAATACCGCAATTTTTATTCCTGAACTGCTAACTGCGCTGGTTTCTGCGTGTGAATCTGGTGCATCATTATTGCCGCACTTACGCTTTTTGGCCGTCGGCGGTGCTTCAGTTGCACCCGCACTATTAACACGTGCAAATCAATTGGGATTGCCAGTATTTGAAGGTTATGGCTTATCAGAAAGTGCCTCGGTTGTCGCGCTTAATATGGTTGCTGACAATAAAATTGGTAGTGTTGGAAAACTATTACCGCATTTAGATATTCAGTTTTCGGATGAAAATGAGATTTTAGTCAAAGGTGCTAATTATTTAGGCTATACCAATACTAAAAGTATCCAGCAAAAAGATGACCAACAATCGTGGTTATCCACTGGTGATATTGGCTACTTAGATCAAGATGGTTACTTATTTATTAATGGTCGTAAAAAGAACATTTTTATTACCTCATACGGTCGCAACGTTTCTCCTGAATGGGTCGAGCGCGACCTGACTAGCACCCCAGCCATTGCACAAGCTTGCTTGTTTGGTGAGGCTAAACCTTGGAATACAGCACTAATTGTTTCAATAGCTGATGCATCGGTAGAAACAATTAGTTCGGCTATTGAAGTGATTAACCAATCGTTACCCGATTACGCTAGGGTAAATAAGTGGTTGCTAGCATCTGAGCCGTTTGCTGTTGCTAACAAGCAACTAACACCAAACGGGCGATTAAAGCGTGATGTGATTTGGAACGCTTATCAAGAGTCGATCAACACACTTTACGCATCACAATAAACCTCTATTATTGATACAGAAATGAAGGAACAAGAATGGCATTTTATGATGATCTATTAGCAGCAACAGAAACTGAACGGAATACGCTCATGAGTCTTCCACTCATTACCCAAGGCGGTTCTGGCAACATATCGTTAGAAACGTATATCGCATTTCTTACCCAAGCCTATCATCACGTCAAACATACGACACCGTTACTGATGGCATGCGGTGGGCGATTAGCGGGTGAATATGAATGGTTACGCACTGCAATCGGTGAATATATTGAAGAGGAAATGGGACACCAAGAATGGGTGTTAAATGATATTGAAGTTTGTGGTGCAGATAAAGAGGCGGTACGCACCAGCAAAGTAAAAGAAACCACGGCTAGTCAAGCAACTGAACTAATGGTGGCCTATGCTTACGATATGATTAATCGTGTCAATCCAGTTGGATTTTTTGGCATGGTATTAGTTTTAGAAGGTACGAGCACGGTAGTCGCTACGCAAGCTGGTGAGAAAATAATGGAAAGTTTACAGCTTCCCAAAAAGGCATTTAGCTACCTTCTTTCTCATGGATCACTTGATGTTAGTCATGTTGCTTTTTATGAAAGTTTAATGAACCAAGTCACCAAACCTAAAGATCAGGCAACAGTGATTCATGCTGCCAAACAGTTTTATAAACTTTATGGTGATATCTTCAGAGATATTGCAGCACGTACAATGCCATCACATTAGGATTAAACAAGATGAAGCTACAAAATAAACGCATTTTGCTCACTGGTGCCACAGGCGGTGTGGGTTGTTTAGTTGCCATGCGACTGGCTGAAAAAGGTGCCGTTTTAACCTTAGTCGGAAGAAACGCGAGCAAACTTAACGCGCTTCAATCTGACATTACCAATAGCGGTGGAAAAGCAAATACCATCGTTGCTGACTTAAATACGCATGGTTCACCAAATGTGGTCGCTAAAACGGCGCAAGACCAACTAGGTCAAATCGATATTCTCATTAACAATGCGGGTATCTTGGATTTTACTGCTCTGGAGCAGCAGTCTGAAGCGCGTATTGCGGAAATGATTCAGACCAATGTCACCTCACTCATTCAACTCACGCGTGCTGTTTTACCAGGTTTTCAACAACAAAACCAAGGGCACTTTTTATTTGTAGGTTCTATTTTTGGCTCACTCGGTTTTCCACATTACGCTACCTACTGTGCCAGTAAATTTGCTGTTCACGGTTTCTCGCAAGCCTTACGTCGTGAATTAGTGGATGCGAATATCGGCGTCACCTATGTGGCTCCACGTGCAATAGAAACAGCGATGAATAATCAAAATACCATTGATATGCTGAAAAAAACCGGTCAAAAAATGGATACGCCAGAAACTGTCGCCGATATAATAATGAAGTCGCTAGAACAAGAAAAGCAAGAGGTGTTTATTGGACAACCGCAAAGCTTCTTTGCATGGCTCAATGGCGTCGCGCCTAAATTAGTTAATCTCGGTTTGAAAAAACAAACCGCTTTGGCTAAACCTTACCTTAACAACCCAGAATAACATTAGCTCAGGCTAATTTCACATTAGCTTTATCAAGCTTTTCGCGTAAATTCCAATCTTGTAAGATGTTTATATTAAGTGTCTATGTTTTGAACTAAACAACGTTCTCATTATCTAGTCTGATAGAATGTAATTAGAGCGCGTCTTAATTGCTCTAGTCTTCAGCAAGTTGAATATCATTAAATCACCTCACAACAATCAATTAATATGGAGAATATATGCACGTAACCTTTGAACAAGCACAAGATATTATCGACCACGCGGTCAAAAAATCACTCGAACTAAACGTGAAAATGTGTATTGCCGTATTGGATTCTGGCGGCAATTTAAAAGCATTTTCACGCATGGATGACGCATGGGTTGGTAGTAGCGACATTGCGATTAAAAAAGCAAAAACGGCTTGCTACTTTGCGATGCCTTCAGGTGAGATTGGTAAATTATCCGTACCTGGCAAACCTTTGTATGGTATTGAGCACTCGAATGAAGGTTTAATTACATTCCCAGGCGGTGTGCCAATTGTTGATAAAGATGGCATGCTAATTGGTGCTGTTGGCGTGAGTGGCGATACTGTTGAAAATGACCACCTTGTAGCAGTAGCTGGCGCGACTAAATGTGGCGAATGTGACTTACCACAGCATCCTTGGAGAACGTAATTTACGTTTAATCTATTAATACGATTTAGGGGAGCTCTCCCCTAAATCGCTCTATCTCTCTCCAAAACGTTAGCTTCCGATTACAGTTAACTCAGCCCTTTCCCTTGTATTATCTGAAATTAGTTGTAAACTAAACCTGTAATTCCACACAAATTCAGGGGGAATAAAATGGACTTATCTACACTTTTCTATAGTTTGCAATACCAACTAGGCGAACACCTGCCTGGTATTTTTGGCGCACTTCTTGTATTAGTAGCTGGCTGGTTACTTGCGGTAATAGTACGCGCCGGCTTAAACCGCTTTTTAAACATGATAGGCATTAATAAAAGAATCTCGGAAAGTACAGGGCAAGAGGTTGATATCGCATCTGGAATTTCGTTTGGTGCCTTTATCCTCATTTTACTGATTACCTTGATTGGTGTATTTAGCAGCTTGAATTTACAATCGGTGTCTGAGCCATTTAATGTCATGGTCACGCAAATCTTTGAATATTTACCCCGCATATTTGCGGGATTAATTTTGTTAGCAATCGCTTGGGGAATTGCAACATTAGTTAGACTGGTTGCTACTAAAGCACTGGCAACAACTAAGTTGGACGAAAAAATAAGCGCCGCTGCAGGCATGCAGCCGATGAGCAACAATGTTGGCAATATGCTGTTCTGGATTATTATTTTAATGTTCTTACCAGCCTTACTTTCCACCTTCGAACTCAACGGCTTACTATCGCCCGTACAAGGCATGGTTGATGAGTTTCTTGCCATGATTCCAAATATCTTTGCGGCGGGTGTAATCGCACTAGTCGGCTGGATTGTTGCTAAAATTTTACGTGGTTTAGTCACCAATATTTTAGCCACTAGCGGAATTGATAATGTCTCAAAAGCGGTCGATTTAGATGGTAAAAATGCCATCAAATTATCAAATGTCGTTGGTATGCTAGTGTTTATTTTTGTGTTTATTCCAACTTTAATCGCGGCTTTAGATGCACTACAAATGAGTGCCATTTCTCAGCCCGCAAGCAATATGTTATCCATGATGTTTGAAGCTGTGCCCAACATTTTAGCGGCAGCAGTTATTTTAACAATCACCTATTACGTAGCTAAATTTGTTGCAGCGCTGGTTGTCAATCTACTCACCAGTATTGGTTTTAACGAATTACCTGAAAAACTAGGCTATACCAAAACCTTTACCAAAAAATCGACGATATCTGACATTGTTGGAAAAATCCTCATTTTCTTTGCGATGTTATTTGCCACCGTTGAGGCAGCTAATCGTCTAGGCTTCTCTGAGGTCAGCGATATTGTGAGCATCTTTATTCAGTTTGGCGGCGATATCTTGCTCGGTTCAATCATTCTCGTCATTGGCTTCTGGTTAGCCAACCTTGCTTACCATGCAATTGATCGTGCAAGCGGCGAAAAATCAACAGGACTAGCTAATATTGCTCGCATCGCCATTGTTGGACTTGTGGTCGCCATGGGCTTACGCGCAATGGGCATCGCTGACGACATTGTGAATATGGCGTTTGGCCTAACCCTGGGCTCAGTTGCAGTTGCAGTTGCTCTAGCCTTTGGACTTGGCGGTCGTGAAGCGGCTGGTAAACAGTTGGAGTATTGGTTTAAGAAAATGCGCGACGATAATAAATAAACGATTATCCTGTCGTTCACAATAAAAAAGCCAGTGTATACTGGCTTTTTTATTGTCTATCGATTTATCATAAAAGTAATTTGTATAACCTCAACTGTCGTTATACTTTCCATGTATACAGCTACCAATCTTTTCTGTTAGTTTCAATCGATCATTTTTATTAAGGAAATTCTGTGTGGCTTCGTACTGGTTGTGATATTACTTTTGATGTGAGCGTCGAAACACCATTTACACTGATGTTGCGTCCGCGTAGCGGTTTGCAGCAATGGATTGCACGCGAATCTTATACGCTTAAACCAAGCAGCATTCATGCTGTGGAATATACTGATAATTATGGCAATTTATGCCAGCGTTTAATTGCGCCGGTTGGTGAATTTTCGATACGCACGTCAGCTGATATTCTGACGGCTGATGAGATTGCTGTGGCGCCTGGCGCACCATTTGATGAAGTGCAATATTTGCCCGATTATGTGCTTACTTATCTGCTTCCTACGCGTTACTGCGAGTCTGATCGGTTTATTGATTTAGGTCAGCAAATTGTTGTTGGCGTGTCACCGGGTTATGACCAAGTAGCGGCGATTCAAGATTGGATTCGTGACAATATTCGCTTTAATTCAGATGCGCCTCACTTTCAGCTATCCGCCGTTGAGGTCAATCTGCGAGGCGAAGGCGTTTGCCGCGACTTAGCGCATGTGGGTATTGCACTTTGCCGTGGCCTTTGTATTCCTGCGCGCATGGTGGTTGGCTATTTATATGAATTAAAACCAATGGATTTTCATGCTTGGTTTGAAGCTTATGTCGGCGGACGTTGGTACACGTTCGATCCTACGCAATCATCCCCCAAAGGCGGGCGTGTTGCGGTTGCCTACGGACGCGATGCTGCCGATGTGGCGATATTTAATCAATTTGGTCCTAGCTTATATCCGCGCGAAATGTCTGTGCGGGTTGAAAAGTTAGCCAAAGCACCTGAGTAAATAATATGCATAGAATCCGCATTCAACACCTGACCGAATACTTATTTGCGTCTCCTGTGACGTTTAATCCGCATCAACTATTGATTCGCCCACGCGAAGGACATGACGTACGGATTGAATCATCCAAATTGGTTATTTCTCCCAGCTACACCATTAAGTGGCAACGCGATGTGTTTGATAACTCATTGGCGATTGTTAGCTTTAAAGAACCGAGTAACAAACTTTCTATTTCAAGCGAGGTGGTGATTCAGCACTATGAACAAGCGCCATTCGACTTTATGTTAGAAGATTACGCGATTAATTATCCATTTAATTATGCAGATTCAGAGCGCACGGATTTGCTTGCTTATCAGCAGCTTGTGTTTTTGAATGATCAAAGTGCGATTAATCAGTGGCTCAATCAATTTAATTATTTAGGGATGAATACGTTTAGCATGCTGATGATGCTTAATCAAAACATTAGCAATCAGTTTCGTTACCAAATGCGCGAGGAGCCTGGTGTTCAATCGCCAGCTTATACTTTAGCGCATCGCAGTGGTTCTTGCCGTGACTATGCCACGCTGTTAATTGAAGCTTGCCGTTGCTTAGGCTTAGCTAGTCGGTTTGTTAGTGGCTATTTGCATGCGCCTGCGACAGAACAAGGTCACGCTAGCACCCATGCTTGGGTAGAAGTCTATCTCCCCGGCACTGGCTGGAAAGGATTTGATCCAACATCGGGAGAAGTCACCAGCAGCAAACACATTGCCACTGCCGTTGCACGCAACCCTGAAGCAGTACCACCAATTGCAGGTAGCTTTTTAGGCGTGGCTTCAAATAGACCCACGATGCATGTTAATGTAAAAGTGAGTTCATTAGCGTAATCCAATCAGTTAGCTCATTAAATATGTGGCAAGCAAGTTAATCAGCTTCTGTTAAAATGCTGATTACAATAGGAAACCCATTTTGACGACACTAAAGCTTAACAAAAAACCATCAGACCAACCGACAGCGCGCAAAGCGCCTGTGCGCCGTGCGGACCCATCGAAACGCGATCGCACTAAAGCGCCACCGCCTAAACCAACCTTTGCGAGCGAGGATGCTACCGAGAAACCAACGCGTCAACGTAACCATAAATACGATGGTAGTTTGCATGAGCCTGTGAATAAACCAGCGGCTTCTAGTACGCCAATTTTAAGAAGCGAATTCAAAGATCGCTCTTTTGTAGACAAAAGTAGCGAACGTGAGCCTAATAAATCGCAACATGATGATACTAGAAATAGACTTCAACGCGATGATGCTAGAGACAGGCCGCAACGTGATGACGCTAAAGCGCCTAGCAAACGGCAAGACGATGGTGGAAAAATACAAGCAGATACCACTCGCCAATATGCTGACCGCGAAGGGGCTAACCGTAATCCACCAAGGCGTGGCGGTAAAGCGCGCGATGGTTTTGTTGCCAGTGAGTTTGATAAAACCCGTGCGGCAAAAAAATCAGCGCATCAACAAGCAGCGGCAAAATTACCTAATCAGCAAGATGACACCTCACCAAGGCTGTCAAAACGTATGGCGGAACTAGGTCTTTGCTCACGCCGTGAAGCGGATGAATGGATTGTAAACGGCTGGGTAAAAGTGGACGGTGAAATTGTCGACATCTTGGGTACGCGTGTGAGTGCTGAAGCTGAGATTATTGTCAGCGGCTATGCGATGGAGCACCAATCTGAAAGCGTGACGATTTTGCTGCATAAACCAGTGGGGCATGTTAGCGGTCAAGCTGAAGATGGTTATCAGCCAGCGATTGTTTTAGTGCATCCAGATAATGAATGGTTAGAAGATCCTGACTTAACTGATCATAATGCAAAGGAATTTCAACGTGGATTCTTAAGAGGGCTCGCACCAGCTGGACGCTTAGATATTGATTCAACAGGTTTATTAGTACTTACTCAAGATGGCCGAGTTGCGCGCCATTTGATTGGTCAAGATTCTAGCGTTGAAAAAGAATATTTAGTTCGAGTTGAAGGTGAGCTAGACGAAAAAGGCCTAGCATTGCTTAATCACGGCTTAAGTTTAGATGGTGAACAGCTGAAACCAGCAAAAGTGAGTTGGCAGAATGAAGACCAGTTACGCTTTGTGTTACGTGAAGGCAAAAAACGTCAAATTAGACGCATGTGTGAATCGGTAGGCTTGCATGTTGTTGGTTTAAAACGCGTTCGGATTGGAAGTGTAAATTTAGGTAAATTACCAGTAGGAATGTGGCGATATTTGCGCGACAACGAGCAATTTTAAGGTATTCTTCTCAGTTCAAATCATAATTAACTAAGGAAAAATGATGGGCTTATTTGATGGTGTTGCAGGCGCAGTTTTAGGCAAAATGTTAGGCGAAAAATCGGATATGGCAAAAGTGGCCATGGAGATGTTTGACAAATTTGGTGGCATAGAAGGTATTTTAGCTAAATTCAAAGAGAGTGGTTTAGCGGATGTTGCAGCAACTTGGGTTGGAACTGGCGAAAACGCACCCGTGTCACCTAACCAAATCACAAATGCGTTAGGGGCAGATACAATTGCAGAAATCGCAGGAAAGTTTGGCCTAAGCACAGAGATGCTCAGCGGTCAATTAGCTCAGCATTTACCCAATGTTATCGACAAAATGACGCCGAAGGGTGAAGTAAATAACAACTCTACCGATTTGCTTGGCACCGTTTTAGGCATGCTTAAATAAGTCAAACTTGCTAAATTAAGATAACTCATCAACAAAAATGAAGGCGCTTCAGCGTTGAATGCCTTCATTTTTAATTGTCCGTCACCATAAAATAGAAATCAGTTTACAGTAATCATGGATTTACTTTTAATTCTCAAAACCATCATCATGGGCATCGTCGAGGGCGCAACTGAATTCTTGCCCGTCAGCAGCACTGGCCATCTGATTATTAGTGCTGATATTCTTAATTTCTTAACTAAAGAAAAACGTGATGTTTTTGAAATTGTGATTCAATTGGGCGCGATTTTGGCAGTGGTATGGCAATACCGAACAAAAGTGATGCATGTTACAACCCATTTGTATGAGCCGACATCACGACAATTAGTAATTAATCTGTTCATCGCATTTTTGCCATTAGCGATTATAGGCTTAGCTTTCCATGACCAAATTAAAACTTTGTTATTCAATCCAAAATCAGTTGCGATTGCGCTGATTATTGGTGGTTTTATTATTTTGTTGGTAGAGAAAAAGTTGCCTAAAGTAGCCATTCAAAACGTAGATGATATCGGTTGGAAGCTGGCATTAAAGGTTGGTTTTGCGCAGGCCATTGCTTTAATCCCTGGCGCATCAAGATCGGCATCTACAATCATAGGTGGCATGGTGTTTGGCTTATCTCGCACGGCAGCCACTGAGTTCTCATTCTTTTTAGCCATTCCGGTGATGTTTGCGGCAACAATCTACGATTTATATAAAAACAGAGATTTACTAGCTGCCGATGATTTATTCATTTTTCTCATTGGTTTTCTGACTGCTTTTATCGCCGCGCTGATTGTGATTAAAGTGCTGATTCGCTACATTGCCAATCACGACTTCACTGTATTTGCATGGTATCGTATTGGCTTTGGTGCGCTAGTGCTTGCTTATTATTGGTAAACTTTATTACTAGTTTTGCATCCAATTTAATCAGCATAGGTAATTAAATTAAAAACAAAGGATTATCATGAAAAAGTTTTTAAAAATAGCGGCCTTAGTGCTAGGCGGCCTTATTCTTTTAACGTTATTGGTCATGGCCTACTTCGCGGCTACCTTTAATCCGAACGACTATAAACCACAAGTCATCAAACTTGTTAAGGAAAAATATGACCGTGATTTAACGATTGAAGGCGACATTAGCTTGTCTTTTTGGCCAAAACTAGGCGCAGATTTAGGCAAAGTTGCCATTTCAGAACATGCGTCTAACAATCAATTTTCTTCCATTAATAGCGCCAAAGTCGCGCTTGCCGTGTTGCCATTACTTAAAAAATCACTGATAGTTGATACTATTTATATTGATGGCGCCAAAGCTAATATTGTTAAATATAAAGATGGCACAACCAATTACGATGACTTTTTAAACGAGGATAAATCTGAGCCAACTAACATTAAATTTGATGTGGAGGGCATTAATGTCACGAATTCAGAAGTGAATTATATTGATGAGGCAAATGAGGCTACTTATAACATCAGTCAATTCAATTTAACTTCTAGTCATATTGCTGTAGGTGAACCAATTGATTTAGATACTAACTTCATGATTAAGGCTAATCAGCCTGCTATCGCTGCTAATACCGCAATTAAAGGCAATTTCTTATACGATCCTGCCAATAAACGCTTTGTGGTAAAGGGCATTGATAGCAGTATGAAAGGCGAAATACTGGATGGCAAAGATGTCGATATTACAGCTACGGGTGATATTGATGCACAACTTGAAAGCATGGAGTTTTTAATTAATGATTTAAAACTTTCGGCTTCTGGCGACTTTAAAGGTGTAAAAGAAGCGATTGATTTAAGCGCACCTGCTGTCAATATTGCAAAAGACATGGTCAATAGTAAAGAGATCACGATTAGTTTGGCGCAAACCAAAGCCGATGGTGATTTAAAAGTGAACATGGTGTTAGCCAACATGGAAGGCTCACCTAAAGCGATTCAGAGTAGCGGCATTACGGGTGATTTATCAGTGGTGCAAGGCAAACGTACCGTTAAAGGTGAATTCTCTTCGCCATTTAAAGGCAACGTCGAGGCGCTCATTTTTGATATTCCAAAACTAGTTGGCAAGCTCGATATTAAAGACCCGAGCTTACCGAATGGCGCAGTTAAAGGCACATTCAATTTAAGCGCGCATGCCGACATTAAGAAAGAGTTGGCTAACAGCTCGTTTAATATTGTGTTAGAAGATACAAAACTTAACGGCGATGCTGCGGTTGCAAGTTTTAAACAGCCGAACATTAAATTCAACTTGAATGCTGACAAGTTAGATCTTAATAAACTACTGGGTAAGCCAAAAGCTTCTAGTGAGCCTGCGTCTAAGGAGCCAACCAACCTAACAGCGCTTAATACCTTGCTACTCGACGGTAAAGTGAATATTAAGACTATTCTGTATGGCAAACATCAAATATCAGGCTTGAATCTTGGTGTTAAAGCCGATGGTAAAAAAGTGGCGATTAATGGTTTAAACGTTAAAGTGAATGACAGCCAAATTAAAGGCGCGTTAAGCGTCAGCCAATTTGCTAAGCCGCTATACACATTTGACCTTGATATTAATCAGCTTGATTTGAATGATTATGTGAATGTAGAAGTATCAAAAACTAAGACTACGGGTGATGAAGTCATCGATTTAAGCGCATTAAAAGCATTAAACGCAAATGGCTCACTACGCATAGGCAAACTCAGTTATGGCCAAACAAAATTACAAAATGTACGTATTGACCTAAGAGCGGATGGGGGTGTAGCGACATTAGCGCCATTCTCAGCGAGCTTGTACGGTGGCAATATGCAAGGCTCACTCAATGTTGATGCGCGGACAACACCTAACATTGCCTTTAAGCAAAACATGAGCAGCGTAGCTGTTGGCCCATTATTGCAGGACACTATCAATAACGACATGCTCTCAGGTAACGGCACAGTTAACATTGATATTGCAACAAAAGGTAACACCGTTAATACGTTTAAAAAAAACTTAGCGGGCACCTCTTCACTCGCATTAGCTGATGGCGCACTAAAAGGAATTGATATTGCAGGAAAAATCCGCGATATTAAAAGTAAAGTGAATTTGCTGAAAGGCAAAGCAATAGAAACAGTTTCTGACGAGAAGCAAAAAACAGACTTTAGTGAGCTAAATGCCAGCTTTACGATTAAAAATGGGATTGCGCACAACGAAGATTTAAACATGAAAGCGCCCATCCTACGCTTAGCAAAAGGCGATAGCCTCGGTGATATTAATATTGGTAACCAAACCATTAATTACACGGCCGCTCCGACCATCGTCAAATCGATTAAAGGTCAAGGTGGTGAGAATTTAGATGAGCTGGCTGGCATCAGTATTCCATTAAAAATAACAGGCACATTTGCTGACCCAAAGTTTGGACTAGACACACAAGCCATTGTGACAGGATTAGCGAAATCTAAATTATTAGAAAAAGTAGGTGGCGATAAGGGTGCCGCAGTGCAAGAGCTTATTGGTGGCGATAATAAATTAGATGCCATTAAAGGGTTGCTAGGTAAGAAAAAAGCCACAGAAACGCCGTCAGATGCACCTACAACTGAACCTGTAGGTGATGGCACGACAACAGAAGCAGCGCCGGCTGAAAAACCAGTAACCGCTGAAGATAAAGCAAAAGAAAAACTGAAAGATTTATTTAAGTTTTAACTAGATGAGCGCTTTCGCAGATGCCGTAATTAGCTGGCAAAAAGACCATGGCAGGCACGACCTACCTTGGCAAAACACCACAGACCCTTATGCGATTTGGGTCTCTGAGATCATGTTACAGCAAACGCAGGTGACCGCGGTAATTGGTTATTATGCAGCGTTTATGCAGCGCTTTGCTGATATTGCTACACTCGCCAATGCTACTCAAGAACAGGTATTGCAATCATGGAGTGGTTTAGGTTACTACTCCCGCGCGCGAAATTTGCATAAAGCTGCACAAACGATTATTGATGAATTTGATGGTATTTTCCCAACTGCATTTGATGATATTCAGCGTTTATCTGGTATTGGACGCTCTACTGCAGCGGCTATCTCAACCTTTGCCTTAAATAAACCTCAGCCCATTTTAGACGGCAATGTGAAGCGAGTGTTTGCGCGTCATTTTTTGATTGAAGGATGGACAGGCAAACCTGCTATTCAACAAAAGCTATGGATAATTGCAGAGCGCGAAAATCCATCAGAAGATGCCATTGCTTATACGCAAGGTTTGATGGATTTAGGTTCTTCCGTTTGCACGCGTAGTAAACCAAAATGTAATCTCTGTCCATTGAAGAAAAGCTGTCAAGCGCTAGCAAATAATCAAGCGCAAAGCTTACCTACCCCAAAGCCAAAAAAAGTATTGCCGCATAAAGAAACTACGATGCTGATTATTCGCATGGGTAGAGAAATCTTACTGGAAAAACGTCCGCAAAAAGGGATTTGGGCAGGGTTGTGGAGCTTGCCTGAAATTGATATGACAGCTATCGCCAGCGAAGTTGCGCAACAAAAATTCAGCTTAACCACAGAAGCTGATGAACCATTGCCGATTGTGAATCACGTTTTTACGCATTACAAACTGGCCATTACTCCGCAGCCTTTGCAAGTTATCAGTCCACTAAAACATAAAGAAAAAGCTGGCTACATTTGGATGGGGTTAGAAGAGGCGATTGGCGCCGCAATTCCGACACCAGTACGCAACATTTTATTAATGATGAAAATTTAATCATTAAGTAATTTAATCATTAAATAAGAGCATTACTCAGCTTTTAACAAACCAAGTTTATTCAATGCCGCTCTCAACTGCTCCTCAACAACCTTATATCCTTCTGCATTCGGATGTACATAATCTGCTTTCAGTGACTTTTTAGATAGCACCTCAGAGAAAATATCTTCCACCAATGGAATGTTGTTTTCTTCTGCTAATTTCGCATAAATTGGATGGTCAGATAATCCGCCTAAAGCTGCTTTAACTGGTTGGTTTTCTGGAATAGCTAGCAATACAGTCGGAATTTTTTTCATTTGCGCTGCTTGAATCACGGCGCGTAAATTGGCTTCTGTTTGACTAATATTAATATTTCGTAAAAAGTCATTCCCACCTAATTCAATCATTAATAAGGCTGGCTCATATACTTTTAATAATTCAGGTAATCGGGCTAAACCTTCTGCACTGGTATTGCCGGGTACACCTGCATTGATAATATCCCAACCTGTGCGCTGCGCCAATAGCGTAGGGTAGTCTGCTCCCTTGGCAGCACCAGTGCCATAACTTAAGCTGTCGCACAACACCAATACAGTTGCACCAGTTGGAATAGCAGAAACATTAACAGTCGCTTCGCTACTGCAGGCTGCAACTGCGATGCCTAATAAACATAATGCCACCAACCTAATTGGTGCAAGCAATCTTGTTTTCATTTAATTCCTTTAATAGCGGATATAAAAAAAGTAGCCGAAGCTACTTTTTGTCTTCTTAACTAGTCTTGATCCCAGCTATCTTCCCACATGCAATGTTTTACTTTTTGACGATTGGCAATGAGTTCATCAATACTAGGCTCATCGTTTAAAGCACGTTTAATCGCAAGCTTAGTTGCTTCGTAGTTATTTTTGTACATATCTTTTTTATCTAAGTTAGGGTCTGTAGCCGCACCTGGATCAATCCACACCAAGCTAATAATGCATAAATCATTCACTTGGTCTTTAGGAATAATACCTTCAATCACGCAATCTAAAATCGCATCAGCTGTTGCTGCTTGAACCAAACCACCGAACAAAGCGATATTCGCAGAATCTTTCAATGTCACTTTTGGCACTGTCATACAGACTGGACGCACCATTTGATTCAAATCACGCACAGCAAACATAGCGGTGTGACCTTTAGTTTGTTGCATTAAATTGGCAAATGCTTGACCAACTGGACCATCAACTGCACCAATAAGAATTTCTGGCATTGCTGCTGATGTATCTTTACCTTCTGTGTATAAGGTGGCTTCGCCTGCTTTAAAAATGATTTTTGACATACATATCCTTTAAAAATGAACTGGAAAACAATCACTCATTATACAATTTTAATGCTGTGATTTAAAACTGCTCACTTAAATCTTTAGTTGCATATCCACATGCGGGATATTGGCGTCTAAATAAACGTCACTGACAACGACAAAACCTGCTTTTTCATAAAACGCAATCGCATGCGCTTGCGCAGATAGTCTCACTACTTTTAAGTTTCTTTGTTTACCAATATTGATTGCTGTTCGCAACAGTGCGGCTCCTACCCCCGCTCCACGCTTTTCTAACAAAACAGCCATGCGCCCAATACTGCCATTGTCCAATAAGCGTGCACAAGCAATGGCTTGTGCGTGCTGATTAAAGGCTAATAAATGCGTTGCATCAGCATCGAGTTCATCCCATTCCAATGCAATAGGAACATGCTGCTCAAGAATAAACACATGCTCCCTAATCAGCCTCAAATGCGCTTCATGTGTAGCCCAAGTGACTTGTTTAATATAAAATTCTTGCATAGATTTTGTAACACTTGCAGTCCATAATGCTTACAGGCATTATGCATGCATAATTTTAATATGTGAATTTAAGGATGGAATGATGCAAAAATATCAAACAACAATCGCGCGAATATTACTCGCCATGGTTTTTCTAGGTCTAGTGCTGCTACGTTTGGCTGCCATTATGAATAATCCAGACGGTTATCTGCAATATCAAGTTACTTTAGGTCAATTTGGATTACCAACCATTTTTGCGCCTCTCCTTATTGTGACACAGCTTATTGCTGGAGTAGGCTTATTAATTGGCTTTAAAACAGTATTATTCGCTCGAGTATTAGCTGGCCTAGCGTTATTTTTAGCGCTGGTATTAGGTACTAAAATACCTGAATTATTTTTCTTATACGTTGGAATAGCTGGTGGTATGTTATTACTCAGCGCTTACCCACAGACACCTTGTAGCGTAGATAACATAAAGAAATAGTAGATTTAACGCATACAAACCTATAAAAAAGCGGCAATTGCCGCTTTTTTTATTCCCACTCTAATATTGGATAAATAGTGTTCACGTTGCGCCGATTAGCAACGTCAAATAATACCCACTTATCTTTTTCACCTGCAGCCGCAGTATCCATTGCTTTTGCTAAACCAATATCATTGACTATCGCTGCGCGAACATCAGTTAACAACAATGTTAAATAGCGCAATTCATCATCAATTGCTGCTATCCAATTTTTGGTTTGTTTGCCATGGCCGGGTACGACTTGTTTGACGTCTTTATAACTTTTTAGCTGCTCCAAAGTCGCAATCAAGCCTTTAATATCGCCCTCAATGACTGGTGTTCGCTCTATAAACAATAAATCACCAGTGAATAAAGTCTGCGTTTTAGAGTCAATCACCGTAATATCCGTGTTGGTATGGGCAACTGGATAAGCATGCAATTTTAAGGTTCTATCACCTAAATCAAGACTCAATGTGTCTTTAACGGCTAAAGTAGGCACTACAATTTCACTACCATTAGCATCTTTGCCTAAGTATTTTTCATTAAGTTTTTTATAAGCTTCTTCGCGCAATTGCATGGCTTCGGCTAAGGCGTCATGCCCAACAAAAGTCGGTTTATCACTAATAAAAGCAGCATTGCCAAATATATGGTCTGGATGCACATGGGTATTTATTACATACAAAATTGGCAACTGAGTAATGTCCGCAATCGCAGAGCGTAATTCCTGTCCGACTTTTAAGCTACCCGCCGTATCAATCACTGCAACGCCTTTACTACCAACCACTACACTGATATTGCAAATATCACCTTGATATCCAACATCAATATCTAAATGTTTACCATGATGGACGTAAATGCCATCACCTATATCTTGCAAGAAACCAGAAGGCTTACTCTCCGCACAACTGGACAGCATTAACAGTATTAATATTTTGATTAAAACTCGCATAATTTAGTCGCTTTCCGTTTATAACGGTTAAAATATAATGCTAATTGAATAAGAATGTAGTGACGATTGTCACACAAAGTATCTTATTGAGGTGCACTAAATTTTAAGGAGGTATGCATGAACAAGCGTTATACGTTAACTGCCATTACACTGCATTGGCTTATTGCTTTAGGTATTTTGGGCATGTTTGCATTTGGCTGGTATATGACGGGATTACCTAAAGAGGCACCAGAACAATTGTCATATGATTTATTTGACTTGGGCATATACACATGGGACCTAACCAAAGAAAGCTCTCCAAGAGCCTTTTATTTCAATTTACACAAATCAATTGGCATCACTCTATTAGGCCTCATCGTTATTCGCATTTTATGGCGCATAAAGCATAAACCACCTGCACTTTTGACTAGCTACAAAGCATGGGAGCGTAAATTATCAACCAGTGCCCATCATTTACTTTACTT
This sequence comes from Methylophilaceae bacterium, assembly GCA_041612255.1. GTDB lineage: Bacteria > Pseudomonadota > Gammaproteobacteria > Burkholderiales > Methylophilaceae. The sequence continues at coordinate 67,162 of JBFJJN010000002.1, forward strand.
ATTAATGGTGCTTGTTCCAATTAGCGGTTTGATTATGTCAGTTGCTGGTAAGTATGGTGTAAAGTGGTTTGGAGTAGATTTTATTGCAGGAATTGAGAACAAACCAATTAGAGAGTTTTTTCAAGAAACGCATGAAATTGCAGGGCTGATATTTCTAGCCATTATTATTGTCCATATCATGGGTGCTTTAAAACACAAAATCATTGACAAAGATGAAACAATGCAACGCATGGTGCCTTAAAACGAAAAAGCTCCTAATAGGAACTTTTTATTTTAATTATCAGAAACGATTTAGTATCTTTTTTTCCTAGGCGTAAAGCTATTGCTACCTTGTTCAATATGTCTAAAGGTAATACGCCCATTATTAATATCATATGGTGATAGTTCAAGCGTTACATTATCACCTGCCAAAATACGGATATGATTTTTCTTCATCTTACCGCCTGCATAGGCAATTAACTTATGATCATTCTCTAATGTCACACGATAACGTGAGTCTGGTAAGACTTCCGTTACTACACCATTCATCTCAATTAGTTCTTCTTTAGCCAACTATAACTCCAAAATATTTTACATTGCTTTAAACCGCAATAACGCTCGCAGTATAGGCTTAGACTACGTGTTTAGCAACAAAAACCCCTAAAAACACGTTTTTTTGTGCCTTTTTTGCAAATAAATGCATTTACTGCTTGTCTTTATCCTCATTAGCGTGTACAAAGCGTACTAAGGCGTTGGATTTTTCAATTTTAAGTCAGTAGGCATTAGATTTTAAAACCCAAGTTCTCAGGGTGCCTCCCTATTTAAAGTATGAAAGATATAAGACATGGCAACAGGAACAGTAAAATGGTTTAATGATTCAAAAGGTTTTGGGTTTATTACTCCAGATGAAGGTGGTGACGATTTATTTGCTCACTTTTCAGCAATCGTTGATAGCGGTTACAAAAGTTTGAAAGAAAACGAAAAAGTAACTTTCGACGTTACTGACGGTCCAAAAGGCAAACAAGCTTCTAACATTCAAAAAGCTTAAGTTTGCAATAAAACCTGAGGTGTAAAAACCTCGATTAAAATGACCCTTTATTGGGTAATTTTTTTTGCCTGCCGTTTGCTATTTATTGATATGGTATTGCTGACTATGCTTGCGAACCGCTTCTAAAAACGCTGCCGCGTTTTCTGGTGGCGTCCATTGGGTAATGCCATGTCCAAGATTAAACACATGACCTGAGCCTTCACCATAACTTGCTAGAATATTAGCCACTTCTTTTTCTATCGCAGCTGGCGTTGATAATAGTACTGCAGGATCTAGATTACCTTGCAAAGCAACTTTACTCCCTACACGTGTGCGTGCTTGACCGATATCAATCGTCCAATCTAGCCCTAAAGCATCTGCACCTGACTCAACTTGCGCTTCTAACCATAAACCGCCACCTTTGGTAAACATCACACATGGCACTTTGCGACCATCGGCCGACTTAGTTAAACCAGCAATAATCTTTTTCATATAGTTAAGCGAAAACTCAATATAGGCATTGTGCGAAAGCGCACCGCCCCATGAATCAAAAATCATGACTGTTTGCGCCCCCGCCTCAATTTGCGTATTTAGATATTGAATGACCGTTTGTGCGGTTGTTTCTAAAATATGGTGTAATAAATCAGGGCGGCTATACGCCATTTTTTTGATAGTTAAGAAGTCAGTACCGCCTTTACCTTCAACCATATAGGTTGCGAGCGTCCATGGGCTGCCTGAAAAGCCAATCAATGGCACTCGACCATTTAATGCTTTACGAATACTCGATACCGCATTAAATACGTATTGAAGATCTGCCATATCTGGCACCGTTAACTTTTTGATATCGGCTTCGTGCTGTAATGTTCTTTCAAAGCGAGGACCCTCACCTGTTTCAAATGACAAACCCAATCCCATCGCATCTGGAACAGTCAAAATATCTGAAAAGAGAATGGCCGCATCTAATAATGGATAACGGTCTAAAGGTTGCAATGTCACATCGGTCGCAAACTGCGCGTTACGACATAAATCCATAAAACTACCGGCATCTTGCCGAGTTTCTTTATATTCAGGTAGATAGCGTCCAGCTTGGCGCATCATCCAAACTGGCGTGTAACTGGTCTGCTCGTGCATTAATGCTTTTAAAAAAGTATCATTCTGAAGGACTTGCATATTTACTCTTTTCCAAAAAATTGGGGATACAGCATTTGTATCCCCAGTATTTTACTGCTATTTAAATCGTTTTATCTTAGCTGCTTAACGTGGCAATACTGATGAACCCATTAAAAACTCATCGACTGCTTTTGCACATTGACGACCCTCACGAATCGCCCAAACGACTAACGATTGACCACGACGCATATCACCCGCCGCAAATACTTTATCTTGACTAGTATGATAGCAACCTTCGCCATCAGTAGTTGCTTTAGCATTACCACGATTATCTTTTTCAACGCCAAAAGCGTCTAATACATTCTGTAACGGTGAAACAAAACCCATTGCTAATAATACTAAATCAGCCTTGATGGTAAATTCTGAGCCTGGGATTTCAGCCATCTCACGGCCTTTCCATTCCAGCTTAATGCCTTGCAAACCTGTGACTTTACCATTTTCACCAATTAACGCTTTTGTTCCAACGGACCAGTCACGATCTGCGCCTTCTTCATGCGAGCTTGATGTGCGCATTTTAAGAGGCCAATTTGGCCATGTTAATGCACGATTCTCTTGCACTGGCGGCTGTGGCATCAATTCAAATTGAGTAATGCTTGCTGCACCGTGGCGGTTTGAGGTGCCTACGCAATCAGATCCCGTATCACCACCACCAATCACCACAACATGCTTACCTGTTGCTTTAATTTGATCTTTGACAGTATCACCTGCAACCATTTTATTATTAGGTGTTAAAAAGTCCATTGCATAATGAACGCCATCTAGTTCGCGACCTGGAACTGGCAAATCACGCGGATGTTCTGCTCCACCAGCTAACACAACAGCATCATAAGTTTTTAATACTTCATCTGCTTGGACATTTTCGCCTACGTATTGATTGGTCTTGAACGTGACGCCTTCTGCTTTCATTTGCGCCATACGGCGGTCTATGTGCGACTTCTCCATTTTAAAATCTGGAATGCCGTAACGTAACAAACCGCCAATACGGTCATTCTTTTCTAATATTGTTACATCATGGCCTGCACGTGCTAATTGTTGCGCTGCTGCTAAACCAGCAGGACCAGAGCCTACCACCGCTACTTTTTTACCTGTTTTATTTGGATTAATTTGCGGTGTAACCCAGTCATTTTCCCATGCTTTATCAATGATGGCATGCTCGATAGATTTAATACCAACAGCGTCATCATTAATATTTAATGTACAAGCAGCTTCACATGGTGCGGGACAAATGCGTCCAGTAAACTCTGGGAAGTTGTTAGTCGAATGCAACACTTCAATTGCTTGCTTCCAGTCTTGCTGATAAACCAAATCATTAAAATCAGGGATGATGTTATTGACTGGACAGCCTGATGTACAAAATGGAATGCCACAATCCATACAACGTGCGCCTTGTACTTTTACATCGTCGTCGCTTAAATGAAGCACGAACTCTTTATAATTTTTGACACGCTCTTCAACTGGAATATTAGCTTCCGATAGTCGTTCAAACTCTTTAAATCCTGTGACTTTACCCATTATGCGGCTTCCTTGCATGCTGCTACAGCTAACTCTGTTAGTGCGCGTTTATATTCAATTGGCATCACTTTGACAAACTTACTTCTTTGATTATCCCAATCGGCCAAAATAGTCTTAGCGCGAGGGCTGCCTGTTAAATCGACATGCTTTTGAATGAGGCCCTTTAAAAGAACTTCATCTGGCTGACCCAAATGCTGTACTTTACCAACACTTGCATCTGCCGCTTCCACCTTTTCTAGGGTAACCATACTCATATTACAACGTTTAGAAAATTGCTGATCTAGATCATAAACATAGGCGACGCCTCCACTCATACCAGCCGCAAAGTTTTGGCCTGTGACGCCAAGCACGACAACTGTACCGCCCGTCATATACTCGCAACCGTGATTACCGACGCCTTCAACAACAGTTGATGCGCCTGAGTTACGCACACAAAAACGTTCACCCGCCACGCCGCTAAAGTAAGTTTCACCCGCAGTTGCACCGTACATCACAGTGTTACCAACAATGATATTTTCATGCGAAATACCACGGAAGGATACGGGCGGTTTAATAATAATACGGCCACCACTCAAGCCTTTACCAACGTAATCATTGCCTTCACCAGTTAAAGTAAAGGTAATACCTTTAGCTAAAAATGCGGCGAAACTTTGACCTGAAGTACCAGTAAAGTTAATGTTAATCGTGTCATTTGGTAATCCATCATTACCATATTTGCTGGCAATTTGATTGGATAACATGGTACCAACAGTACGGTTAGTATTCATAATTGGCATGTCAATAACTACTTTTTCGCCTTTTTCAATGGCAGGTTTTGCCTTTTCAATTAAGCTATTATCTAATGCATTCACTAAATTATGGTCTTGATCTTCAACATGGTATCTGGCAACACTTGCAGGCATGTCTGGCAAATGGAAGATTTTGCTAAAATCTAAACCATTAATTTTCCAGTGATCTATCCCTGCTTGCATATCAAGCAAATCTGCACGACCGATTAAATCGCTAAATTTAGCAATACCAATACTTGCCATTAATTCACGAATCTCTTCTGCAACAAAGAAGAAGTAATTGACCACATGCTCTGGTTCGCCGGTAAATTTCTTGCGTAATTCCGGATCCTGCGTTGCAACACCGACTGGGCAAGTATTTAAATGACACTTACGCATCATAATACAACCTTCAACGACCAATGGTGCAGTAGCAAAACCGAACTCATCCGCGCCTAACAATGCGCCAATTACCACATCACGGCCTGTTTTCATTTGGCCATCCGCTTGCACAATCACACGTCCGCGCAATTGATTTAATACCAAAGTTTGTTGCGTTTCAGCGAGACCTAACTCCCAAGGTGTGCCTGCATGTTTGAGCGATGTTAATGGCGATGCGCCTGTACCACCATCATGACCAGCGACAACAATATGATCTGATTTTGCTTTTGCAACACCCGCTGCAACCGTACCGATGCCTGTTTCAGAAACCAGCTTTGTCGAGATAGAAGCCTTCGGATTGGCATTTTTTAAGTCATGAATCAATTGCGCTAAGTCTTCAATCGAATAGATATCATGATGAGGCGGTGGAGAAATCAAACCAACTCCAGGCACACTAAAGCGCAACATCGCAATATATTGACTGACTTTATGACCTGGCAATTGACCACCTTCACCTGGTTTAGCACCTTGTGCCATTTTGATTTGAATTTGATCTGCACTCGCTAAATATTCAGCAGTTACCCCAAAGCGGCCACTAGCGACTTGCTTGATGCGAGAGCGCATTGAATCGCCTGCTTTTAGTTTCACGTCAGATTCGATAAATTCCTTACCAAATACTGCAGACATACTAGTATCGGTAGCCACAGGAATATAGCGTTTTTTATCTTCGCCACCTTCGCCTGTATTCGATTTGCCACCAATACGATTCATGGCAACAGCTAGGGTTGCATGCGCTTCCGTTGAGATTGAACCCATCGACATCGCACCTGTTGCAAAACGTTTAACGATTTCTTTTGCTGACTCGACCTGCTCTAGTGGAATCGCTTTGGCTGCAGGCTTAATCTCAAATAAACCGCGCAACGTCATGTGACGGCGCGTTTGATCATTGATTAATTTTGCATATTCTTTATAAGTGTCATATTGATTGGTACGAGTCGCATGTTGTAGCTTAGCAATTGATTGCGGTGTCCACATATGCTCTTCACCACGCACTCGATAAGCATATTCACCACCGGCGTCTAATGCATTGCTTAATACTGGATCAGCACCAAAAGCAGCTTGATGTAGACGAAGCGTCTCTTCGGCCACCTGGTCTAAACCAATACCTTCAATTTGAGTCGTCGTACCTTTAAAATAAGTATCAATAAAATGTGAATTTAAGCCAATCGCCTCAAAGATATGTGCACCACAATATGACTGGTAGGTTGAAATACCCATTTTTGACATGACTTTGTATAAGCCTTTGCCAATCGCTTTAATAAATTTCTCGCTGCCTTCTGCTGGTTTATCAGAAATGCTGGCGATTGTCTTGAAGGTTAACCATGGGAATATGGCTTCAGCGCCATAGCCTGCTAGCAATGCAAAATGATGCACTTCACGTGCGGAACCAGTTGAAACTACCAAACCTGTTTGTGTCCGCAAACCAGCTTCAACCAAATGCATATGCACTGCAGAGGTTGCTAACAAAGCTGGAATAGCAACCATGCCACTATCCATATTCATGTCATTTAACACGATAATATTAAAGCCATCTGCCACTGATTGTTCAGCTTTTGAACACAAAGCGCTCAATGCGCCTGACATACCAGCAATGCCTTGCGAAACTGGATAACACATATCCAATGAAATGGCATTGTAATCACCTTTTGTGATTGCTTTAATGCCCATGATTTTAGCGAATGCTTCTTCGCTTAACACAGGCTGGCTGCCTTCTAAACGTGCATCTGGTTTTGTTTCATTCAACTGAAGCAGATTTGGCTTAGGGCCAAGGAACGTCACTAAAGACATCACCATTTCTTCACGAATTGGATCGATTGGTGGATTTGTCACCTGCGCAAACAATTGCTTAAAGTAGTTATATAACACTTTTGGTTTATTCGACAAGACTGGCAGCGCCGCGTCATTACCCATCGAACCTGAGCCTTCCTCACCCAAGACAATCATCGGCTCTAATAAGAACTTGATGTCTTCCTGTGTCATACCAAACGCTTGTTGCGTATCGAGTAAGCTGGCTTTTAATTCATATTGAGCTTCAACTTTAGGCAAGTCAGAAATGTTGTAACGCGTTTCATCAATCCATTGACGATAAGGTTTTGCTGTTGTTAAAGCACTTTTGACTTCTTCGTCGTCAATAATACGACCTTGCTCCATGTCGATCATCAACATTTTGCCTGGCTGTAAACGCCATTTCTTCACGATTTTTTCTTCTGGGAATTTCAATACACCCATTTCGGAAGCCATCATCACGATGTCATCATCGGTGACTAAATAACGCGCAGGGCGTAAGCCATTACGATCTAACGTTGCACCAATGATTTTGCCATCGGTAAATGCAACCGCTGCAGGGCCATCCCATGGCTCCATAATCGCGGCATGATATTCGTAAAAAGCACGCCTATCATCATCCATGATGGTTTTTTCACTCCAGGCTTCTGGAATCATCATCATCATGGCGTGCGGCACACTATAACCACCAGCAACTAACAACTCTAAACAGTTATCAAAACAGGCAGAATCTGAACGGCCAGGCACAATCAATGGCCATACTTTTTCTAAGTCATCGCCCAACAAGTCAGAATGCATCGCTGCATGGCGCGCTTTCATCCAATTCACGTTACCTTGTACCGTATTGATTTCGCCGTTGTGCGCAATCATGCGGAAAGGGTGAGCTAAATGCCATGATGGGAACGTGTTGGTTGAGAAGCGTTGATGTACTAACGCCAACGCTGAAACTACACGCTCATCCGTCAAATCTTTGTAATAAACACCCACTTCATTGGCTAATAACATACCTTTGTAAACAATGGTGCGTGAAGAAAGTGAAGGCACATAAAAATAGGCATTATCTTGAATTTTCAATGCGCGCACTGCGTGTTCGATACGTTTGCGCATCACATAACATTTGCGCTCAAAGGCATTTTGATCTTCAAATGTGCTGCCAATAAATACTTGGCGCATCATCGGTTCCACATCGCGTGCCGCTTCTGCAATATTGCTATTGTCAACAGGCACATCACGCCAGCCAAGCAACACTTGGCCTTCTTCTTGCAGAATATTCTCAATCACGCCTTCACATTGCGCTCTATTGCTTGATACTTGCGGTAAAAACAAGTTACCAACGGCATATTTCCCAACAGCAGGTAGCTCAATGTTTAATTTTGCAGCCTCTTCCCGCATAAACGCATCTGGAATTTGCATCAATAAACCAGCACCATCACCCAGTTTAGGGTCATATCCAGTTGCACCACGGTGAGTTAAGTTGGTTAATAACTCCAAACCTTGCTGAACAATTTGATGGCTCTTTTTGCCTTTGATATGCGCTACAAAGCCAACACCACAGCCGTCGTGTTCATTATTCGGGCTGTATAAGCCTTGTTTTTCTGGCGCAGATGTTACGCGTTTCGATCTAGTCAATTTAGAATCCTGCTGATTAATTGCATTATGTGTATTCATCACTCTTTTCTCAAGCATTACTGTACATTTAGCGGAACCTTCAATAATACCGTTAAATACGCTTGCTATCAATCACATAGCATACGTTTAAGTCTATTTTGTTGATAAAATTGTTTGAAAGGCTTTTTCAGCCGCCATCACGGTTGTTGCAATATCCGCGTCTGTATGGGCTGCAGAGACAAATCCAGCCTCAAAAGCGGATGGCCCTAGATAGATACCACTTTCCAACATACTGTGGAAAAAGACATTAAAAGCAGCTCTATCTGAAGTCATTACTTCATCAAAACAAGTTGGGCAAGCCTCACTGAAATATAAACCAAACATACCTCCCACACTTTGCGCACTGAAGGTTACACCGACATTTTTAGCGGCGCCCACTAAACCATCAACTAGCTTCTTCGTTTGTGCTGATAACTTTTTATGAAAATCAGGCGCTTGAATCAGTTGTAAAGTTTTAAGGCCAGCAGTCACTGCCACTGGGTTTCCAGACAGCGTACCCGCTTGATACACTTTACCTAATGGCGCTAAACCAGACATGATATCTTTTCGTCCACCAAAAGCGCCAACTGGCAAGCCGCCGCCAATCACTTTACCCAATGTAGTCATATCTGGCGTAATGCTATACAACGCTTGTGCGCCACCAAGATGCACTCGGAAGCCTGTCATCACCTCATCAAAAATCAATACCGATCCATGTTGAGTACATAAATCACGCAAGGTTTTTAAGAAAATTTCCGTAGGTTTAACTAAATTCATATTGCCAACAACGGGCTCAATAATCACACAAGCAATTTCGTCACCCGATTGTTTGAATAAGGCTTCCAACTGCTCAACGTCGTTGTAGGGCAGCGTTAGAGTATTAGCGGCCACTTCCGCTGGCACACCGGCTGAATCAGGCTCCCCAAAAGTCAGCAGCCCTGAGCCCGCTTTCACTAATAGCGAATCGGCATGACCATGATAACAACCTTCAAACTTGACCAACTTGCTGCGTCCAGTAAAGCCACGTGCAACACGAATTGCACTCATGGTTGCCTCGGTACCAGAGCTGACTAAGCGTATTTGCTCCATACTAGGCACAAGCTTATTGATGGTTTCTGCCATTTCCAACTCTAAACCTGTTGGCGCACCAAACGATAAGCTATTAGCAGCAACGGCTTGCACAGCCGCAATCACTTCCGGATGTGCGTGACCAACAATCATCGGCCCCCAAGAGTTTATATAGTCGATATATTCTTTACCATCTACGTCCCACAGCTTAGAACCTAAGCCTTTTTTGAAGAAGATAGGTGTGCCACCGACACTACGGAAAGCACGCACGGGAGAGTTAACACCGCCTGGAATTAAACGTTGAGATTTTTCGAAAAGAATTTGATTTTGTGAAGTCATAGATGAATTATATCGTTATTGCCTAAAATTTAAATTAAATTACGCACTGGTTTCTGTATAACGTCTGCATTATTAATGCGAGCCAATCCTTGCAATTGCATCTGCTAATGCCCATTTAGCTTGCTTTGCAAAGGCTAAAGTAATTCCATCAATATCAACAACCGTAACATTGATTGTTGCCTCGATTGCGCAAACAAGCTTAAAGATATGTTTGGTTCATTGAGTTTGGCTTTAGAGACTAACGTGCACCAAAAGCAATTTAATTGCACTATCTAATTGCGCATTACGCGCCAACCCAGCTGGATATAGCATGAAACGCCAAATATCTTATCCATACCAAGCAATTTCCGCGCCTCACTTAACTGACTATCATCTGCGCTCACTTACAAAGTAAGTGCATCAATCTCAGCACATAAAGTTACATGATCATTAATAATCAGCGGCACTTGATCATCTCGATAAACTGCTTAATATTATTTTTAATTTTGTGAAGAATCTTTCGGTATTCAGTAAGCCGAGATAAATGCGTATAAACCACTAATGTTGAATAGAGGATGGCTTTTCAAAATTTGTTTCTAGTGTTTCAGTTTCTTCTCGTGCCCAAAAGAAGCGGTCAGGAATAAATTGTCCCATGCCTGGTCTAAAGGCATTTTTAAGGGTTTGCCAAGTATATTCTTGCGCTTCTTGCAAGGCTTCTTCCACGGTTAATCCATGCGCCATACAAGCAGCAATTGCACTGGTTAGTGTACAACCTGATCCATGATAGCTGCCAATTAACCGCTCCCAATGATATTCTTTAATTAGGCCTTCTGCGCCATATAGCGAGTTAACCACATCAGCTGAACGCTCATGCGTACCCGTGATCAGCACATATTCTGTACCCATTGCCAATAGGCGCTGTGCCGACTCTTCTAATGAAGTATATTTCACCTCATCGCCTTCATCATAAAAAGCTAAACGTCGCGCTTCTATGCTATTTGGGGTTATCAATGTAGCTTGTGGAAATAATAACTCACACATCGCGGCTTGCATTTCCTCGTTAGTCAAATCGTCGCCGCGACCAGAAGTTAGAATAGGGTCAATTAACAAGGGAACATCGGGATAGTCAGCCATGATTTCTGCAACAACAGCAATATTTTCTACGCTACCCAGCAATCCAAGCTTAAAAGCAGATACTTGCACATCTTCTAAAATCGTCCGCGCTTGATCATTAATCCAATCGGCATCCAACGCCATCACGCTTTCCATACCCACCGTATCTTGCACCGTCACGCCTGTTACAACGGAAAGGGGGTGGCAACCAATGCTTGCCAGCGTGAGCATATCAGCTTGCAAGCCAGCACCACTGCTAGGGTCAGTCGCGGCAAATATCATCACGCAAGGTGGTGTTTTAATCATATTTCCTCTAGTTTATCTATCATTCTTAATCTAATTTTATACTGATTTAATTAAAACTGATAAATAAAGCTTACCTCAACTATTTTTAGAAATTAAACAAAAAAACGGAACGCTTAATTTTTTACTTTCTCTAATACTTATTGCCTATTAAATGATGCATCCAATTTATTGTGCATCCGATACAATTTCTGTGAGTGGTGTTTAAAGCATGTGCAAGTCTTTTTGGCATGTCTAAAACTCAATCGGATCAATATCCAAAGCCCAGCGTGTTTTAGAAGCCTGTTTATCCGCCTGTAGCATTGGTATCCAAGCTCTCAATAATTGCTGCAAAAGCTGTCTAGTCGGCGCTTGTAATAATAGCTGGCCACGCTCCATATTTTTCAGACGTTCCATTTGTGGTCTTAATGGGTCGTAAATCATCACTTCATTTGGAATCCGTCGCGCCATTGCAACGGCATTATTTAAAAAGGTTAAGACTTGAGCGTAAGTACTCGCTTCCGCTTTAAGCAAGGCGAAATAGCTAGTCGGTGGAAATTGCATGGCGTTACGTTCATCTAACATAGCATCTGCATACGTATCGTAATCTTGCGCACGCAAGGCGTCGAATAAAGCATGTTGTGGGAAGGTGGTTTGTATTAATACTTCGCCCGCTTTTTCTGCACGTCCTGCTCTGCCAGACACTTGCATCAGCTGAGAAAAAAGTCGCTCACTGGCACGAAAATCTGGACTAAATAACGCAGTATCGGTATCAATTACACCGACTAAGGTCAAATGAGGAAAATCATGTCCTTTTGCTAACATTTGGGTGCCAACTAAAATATCGATTTCTTTACCTTGTACTTTTTTGAGCAAGTCGGTCAGTGTATCTTTATTCCGCACACTGTCGCGATCGACTCTTGCAATATTCGCTGTTGGAAATAATTCTGTTAGGGTTTCTTCTAGACGCTGCGTCGCCTGCCCGACAGGGCTTAAATCTGGATTACCGCAATCTGGGCATTGCAACGGTATTCGTTGCTCATGACCACAATGGTGGCATTTAAGTTGCCGTTGCCCAAGATGCACGACCAAACGCGCGGAACAGCGAACGCATGACGCAATCCATTGGCAAGCATTGCAATGCAACACAGGCGCATAACCACGCCGATTGAGAAATAACAGGCTTTGTTCACCGCGCGCTAACCGTTCGCGCATGGCCTTAATCAGAATAGGGGACAAACCATTTTCTGTAGGCGATTTGCCAACATCAATGCAGTGAATTTTGGGTAACTGCGCATTTTCTACCGCACGCTGCTTTAATTGCAATAAACCATATTGTTGCTTCTTGGCTAAATGCCAAGTTTCCAAAGACGGTGTTGCGCTACCCATGACTATCGGAATATCAAGCTGTTTAGCACGCATAATCGCAATATCTCTGGCGTGATAACGCATGCCATCTTGCTGCTTATAAGAACTATCATGTTCTTCATCAATCACGATAATCTTTAATTTTGGCATCGCGCTAAATACACTCAAGCGCGTGCCAATCACAATTTTTGCTGTGCCTGTGCTAGCTGCTTGCCATGATTGCAAGCGCTCACTCTCACTTAAATGACTATGCAATGTAGCTAATGGATATTGACATAAACGACTTCTAAACCGCGCCTCTAGTTGTGGCGTTAGATTTATTTCTGGCACTAAAATTAACGCTTGTGCATCTTTCTCAGCCAACACGGTTTGTAATAACTGAATATATACTTCGGTTTTACCACTACCGGTAATGCCGTATAACAGCCAGGGCTTAAATTGATTGGCTTCGGCTAACACCGCTTGAATTACTTGCTGCTGCTCTGTGTTTAATGTAGGTACAACATTTGATGATTGCAAGCCTTCCTTTACCGAAACGACTATTGTTTGTTGCAGGCAGTTCATCTCAGTTAACGTATTGATAGCCTTGCGCCAAGTAGGTGAAATTTCGGCCAGTTGTGCTTCGCTCAAGCTGATATTTTCTTGCAAAGCTTGCACGATGCGTTGCAATACCACTTGGCGTTTAGGTAGCGATTCACTATCGATAGCTCGACTGAGCTGAAAAACATAACTTTTGCGCGTCACAGCTGGTTTAATTTGACGTAAACGCAGTGGCAATGCCGCAATCATCGCTTGACCAAGGGGATAATGGTAATAATCGGCACAGAATTTCAGTAATTTAAACAACTGCGCATCAAATACCACATCATCAAACACATGTTGCACTGCCTTTAATTTTTCAAGTGGCACATCTGATTCAGTCGTGATTTCCACAATCACGCCAACCAAATTACGTCCCGCGAAAGAAACAACCACGCGTGCACCAACTTGCGCCTTAAATCCGTCATTGAGATAATCAAATAAACGGTTTAATGGCACATCAAGTCCAACTCTGAGGATTTGTATTGGCATATTTACAGTTTTTTTAGGTGGGTTGTTATACTCTGCGTATAGATAATTTTAGTGTAATGGCTTATTAGGTTAAAATACTGGCTTCGTGAAATTAATGCAATCTATTCACAATAATCAGTTTATTTTAAGAATACGACCTTTGAAAGACATCATCTCAGACCTGTTACTGCAAGCGGCTAAAACCTTGGTTGCCGATACTGCTAGTATAAACATTATTTTAGAACGTCCAAAATCAGCCGATCATGGTGATTTTTCATGTAATTTGGCGATGATATTGGCGAAGCCATTACGTCAAAGCCCGCGCTCTATTGCAGAACAGTTAATTCAAGCTTTACCAAAAAATACACAGATTGAAAAAGTAGAAGTCGCTGGTGCTGGTTTTATTAATTTCTATTTAGCCGCCAATACAAAACACGATATCGTTAAAGATATTTTACAGGCTGGCGAACAATATGGTCACAATAAAACTGGTAAAGGTGAAAAGGTACAAGTAGAGTTTGTTTCTGCCAATCCGACAGGCCCATTACATGTTGGTCATGGTCGTGGTGCGGCCGTTGGCGATTGTTTATCGCGTTTGCTAGTGGCCAATGGTTGGAATGTAACCCGCGAGTTTTACTACAATGACGCTGGTGCGCAAATTGATAATCTAACCAAATCAGTTTTGGCGCGTGCGCAAGGCGTTGCACCAGCTGATGCTAACTTTCCTGAAAATGGTTATCACGGTGAATATATTGCTGATATTGCAGCCGCTTATTTAGCCAAAGAAACCATTGTTGCAGATGATATTAAAGTTATGGCCAGTGGCGATTTGGCTGATTTAGAATCTATCCGCCATTTTAGTGTGGCGTATTTACGCCATGAACAAGATTTAGATTTACGTGCCTTCCAAATTCAGTTTGATGTGTTTTCATTAGAAAGCGCATTGTATGCTTCTGGCAAAGTGGAAGAAACCGTACAAGCGTTGGTTAAAAGCGGTCACACCTATGAAGAAGAGGGCGCGCTTTGGTTACGCACCACTGATTTTGATGATGACAAAGACCGTGTCATGCGTAAGCAAGATGGTGGGTACACTTACTTCGTACCTGATGTGACCTACCATTTAGAGAAGTGGAATCGTGGTTTTACCAAAGTCATTAATGAGCAGGGTGCCGATCATCACAGCACGATTACGCGCGTGAGAGCTGGGTTACAAGCGTTGGATGTTGGTATTCCAACAGGCTGGCCAGACTATGTGTTACACCAAATGGTAACAGTGATGCGTGGTGGTGAAGAAGTTAAACTATCTAAACGTGCGGGTAGTTATGTGACGCTTCGTGACTTAATCGAAGAGGTAGGTTGTGATGCAACACGTTATTTCTTAGCTGCGCGTCGTGCGGATTCGCAATTGGTGTTTGATATCGATCTTGCGCGTGCGCAAACCAATGACAATCCTGTCTACTACATTCAGTATGCCCATGCGCGTATTTGCAGTGTGTTAGCGCAATGGGGCGGTGATCACTCTACGCTTAGTTCTGTTGATTTAAGTGCATTAACATCGCCACGTGAAACCATCTTGATGCAAAAACTTAGTGAGTTTCCTGATGTTGTGCAGAATGCAACGATGGATTTGGCGCCACACATGATTGCTAATTACTTAAAAGAATGTGCGAGTGAATTGCATAGCTATTACAATGATACTAAGTTCTTGGTCGACGATGCGTCAACTAAATTAGCACGCATGGCGTTAATCACCGCGACAAGACATGTGTTAAAAAATGGATTAGCGTTGCTAGGTGTTAGCGCACCCAATCAAATGTAAACCTAAGCATAAAAACAAATTAAATAGAGCAATGGATAAAGAAAATGAGTAGAGATTACAAACCAAGGTCAAAAAAAGAGAATAGTGGCAATCCATTTTTGTCTGGGTTTCTCATCGGCCTTTTGCTCGGTGTGATTCTCACTGCGGGTTTAACCATGTATATTCAAGGTGATACCAGCCCATTTCAAAGCAATAAAGGCAAATCGACCACCATTGAACCTTTAACGGAAAGTGTTAATGACGATGAGGCAGAAGACTCACCAATTGCACAAAACAAACCAGAAGATAAGCTTGATTTTTATACGATTTTGCCAAAAACGGAAAGCTCAGTCACTGAAGAGGAAATTGCACAAACCGATATCACTACCAAAAAAGAAGATTATTTTTTACAGGTAGGATCATTCCAAAGTGAAGCTGACGCAGATAATTTAAAAGCAACTCTAGCATTGCAAGGATTTGAGGCAATTGTACAAACAGCCACTATTCCCGAACAAGGAACATGGCATCGCGTTCGTGTTGGGCCATTAAGAAACATTGATGCCATTAATAAAATTCGTGCAGAATTATTGGCCAACGACTTTAGTGCGGACTTGATTAAAGTGCAAACTGAAACGAAATCAGACTAATAACAATCACGAAGGAATTTATCGTCATCTTTTGTTGTCTCTAATACGTTATATTAATAGTTATCGATTCAATTTAGAAAGTTAGGATAAGTAATGAAAAAACTGTTTTTCTCATTAGCACTATTTTTAGGTGCTGTTAGTTTAAGTAGTCCTTTATTGGCAGCGCCACAAATAGGACAAGAATTTGATGCCGTAGCAGAAATGCTACCAACAGATGATAAAAATAAAATCGAAGTGATGGAAATTTTTTGGTATGGCTGTTCACATTGTTATCATATGGAGCAACCGCTTAATGCTTGGTTGAAAAAATTACCTGCTGATGTGAATTTTAAACGTATGCCAGGTTTGCCTAACCCAAGTTGGGCGCCAATGGCTCAAGCTTTTTTCGCAATGGAAGCTTTAGGCGTTAGCGAGAAGTTACACGACAAATTATTTGATGCTATTCATAAGCAAAAAACATTGAATCCAACAGATTCAAAAGCAGCACTCAATTGGATTGTCAGTAACAGTGGTTTAGACCGTAAAAAAGTGGAAGATACCTTTAACTCATTTACAGTAAATACTAATCTCAAACGTGCTGCACAAGTTTTTCGTTCATCAGGCGCAACTGGCGTACCTAGTTTAGTCATCGATGGTAAATATATTACCTCTGGTACGATGGCTGGCGGTAATGAGCAAGCATTGCAAGTGGCTGATTATATTGTTAATAATATACGTACAGCTAAAAAGCAGTCAACAACAAAAAAGTAAATAAGGCAGCTGATAAAATTAAGTTGCCTTCTAGACTTAAATAAACTGACACTAAGCCCGTTTAAGCAATTGCTTAGCGGGCTTTTTATATTATTTTATGAAAAAAATATTCCTAACAGGCGCTTCTAGTGGCATTGGTTTGGCAATGGCGCGAGAATATGCAAGCCAATATGCAGCTGAAAATCTGGTTTTAGGCTTGGTAGGGCGTAAATTAAATGTTCTAGAAGCCATTGCTCGTGAGCTTGAATCACTACCAAACACTAGTTGTGCTATTTATGCGCTGGATGTTCGCGACAGTACAGCGATGCATTCAGCCGCAACCGATTTTATGACTCGCTACGGCATACCTAATATCGTCATTGCCGCTGCAGGCGTTAGTCGCGGCACACTCACTGAGTATGCAGAAGATCTGCCTGCATTCCAAGCGATTATGGATATCAATGTAATGGGCATGGTGCATACTTTTAGCCCATTTATTACTACAATTAAGCATTCAACAGGCGAACAAAAACAATTGGTTGGTATTGCGAGTGTAGCTGGTATTCGCGGCTTACCGGGCGCAGGTGCTTATAGCGCGAGTAAGGCTGCGGCCATTTGCTATCTTGAAAGCTTGCGGGTGGAAATGCAGCTCTATGGTATTACGGTAACAACGGTAGCACCAGGTTATATTCGCACACCAATGACTGATATCAACGCATATACAATGCCATTCCTAATGGAAGTAGATGTCTTTGCCAAAAAGTGTATTAATGCAATTGAAAATAAACGACGATTTATTATTATTCCATGGCAAATGGGTTGGTTAGCAACATTGTTACGTTTTACTCCTCCTGTTTTCTGGGATTACATCATGCGCAATGCACCTCACAAAGAAAGAACGCATTCGGATTGGTTATAAAGCATATAATCCATTTATGCTGCCAAGACTAGACTACCAACATTTTCTGGATAACCAATTGGTCTGTACAAGATGATTGCTACTAATGCATTAGTGCTCAATTTTGCAGTGGCTTTAGGCATAGGTCTCATTATTGGTACTGACCGCGAGCGAAACAAAAGTGGGCATGAGAATAATGCAATCGCGGGTATTCGTACTTTTACCATCGCCGCTTTATTGGGTGCAACTTCATTCATGGTTAGCATTTGGCTACATATTGCCACATTAATGGCTGTGGTCATTTTTGTCTCTGTTACCAACTTCGCCAATAAAGATAAAGTCCCGGGTTTAACTACAGCAGTCAGTTTATTGCTCACGGTTATTTTAGGTGGTTTGACCATGACAAATGCTGCCTTAGCTGCCAGCCTAGCTGTCGCTGTTGCGCTATTACTTTTAATCAAAAAGCCTTTACATGGCTTTGTATTGAAATCTGTTACACAGTCAGAATTATATGAATTCTTAATGTTAGCCGCCGCTACCTTAATTATTTTGCCCATTGTTCCCAATGCTTTTATCGGTCCTTTTAATGCAATTAATCCAAGAAATTTGTGGCTGATTGTAATCTTTATTATGGCTATTAATGTATTGGGACATTTGGCTCTACGCGTACTTGGACAAGGCATTGGTTTAGCAGTTGTTGGATTTTTCTCCGGATTTATTTCTAGTCTTGCTACCGTTGGCAGCATGGGGGAGCGTGCTAAACAAAATCCTAGCTTAGTTTACTCTGCCGCTTGTGGCGCCACTTTTTCTAGTGTTGCTACGATTATCCAACTCGCCATCTTGCTAGCAGCTATTGATGTCGCAACACTGAATGCATTAAAAATACCACTTATTAGTGCTATCACCTCAATTGCAGTTTATGGCGGCTTATTAACTTTACAATCTATACACCAAAATACACAGCATATCGTGAATAAAGAATCTGCTTTTAGCATCAAAACAGCACTTTGGTTTGCTGGAATGATTGGTATTGTTTTGATTGCATCCGCCGCATTGCAAGTTTGGTTTGGTCAAAAAGGGCTTATTATTGGCGCTGGTGTTGCGGGTTTAGCCGATGCGCACTCCCCCAGCATATCAGTTGCCACAATGGTCGTTTCGGGTAAGATAAGTGAGGTCAACGCTGTCATTCCTATTCTTGTTGCCGTGTCAGCTAATACGTTATCAAAAGGTGTAATGGCCATTGCGAGTGGCAATAAAACATTCTCGGCTCACGTTATTTTGGGGCTGATCATACAAGTTAGTGCCATATGGGCTAGCTGGTGGTTATTTTAATTAGTGACTTAAAACTCTATTCGACTGTTACACTCTTCGCCAAGTTTCTCGGTTTATCCACATCGGTACCTTTCAGCAAGGCAACATGATAAGCCAGCAACTGTACTGGGATGGTATGTAAGATTGGAGAAAGCACACCGACATGACGAGGCGTACGAATTACATATACGCCATCTGACTCTGTGAAATGACTATCTGCATCTGCGAACACAAATAATACACCACCACGGGCTTTCACTTCTTGCATATTAGATTTTACTTTTTCTAATAAGCTATCTTTTGGTGCAATGACAACGACTGGCATATTGCTATCTACCAAAGCCAATGGTCCATGCTTTAGTTCACCCGCTGGATAAGCTTCCGCATGAATATAAGAAATTTCCTTTAACTTTAATGCGCCTTCCAGTGCAATTGGATAATGGATACCACGCCCTAAAAACAATGCATGTTCTTTATCGCCAAAATGTTTTGCCCACTCTCTAATTTGCGGCTCTAGGTTTAGTGCGTATTGCACGCTGACAGGTAAACGTCGTAAAGCATGTAAATACTCATCCTCTTGCGTTGTTGATAATTTGCTTTTTTGCTTCGCCAACACCACTGCTAGCGTAAATAGTGCTACTAATTGTGTCGTAAATGCTTTGGTTGATGCAACACCAATTTCTGCTCCTGCGCGGGTATAAAAAACTAATTTAGAAGCGCGCGGGAGGGCGCTTTCTTGAACATTGCAAATAGATAATGTTAATTGCTGACCTAAACTTTGTGCATGTTTCAGCGCCTCCATCGTGTCTAGCGTTTCGCCCGATTGAGAGAGCGTCACGATTAATTGTTTAGGATTGGGAACGGAGACCCGATAACGGTATTCACTTGCAATTTCAATATTGGTAGGCAAACCTGCAATGCTTTCTAGCCAATATTTAGCAGTCAATCCTGCATAATAACTCGTACCTGCCGCTAAGATTAAAACGCTATCTATTTCTTTGAATACAGCTTCAGCACCCACACCAAACAAGGCTGGTGAGAAACTTGCATCATCAATTAATGCTTCAATCGTATCGGTTAAAGCACTTGGTTGCTCGTAAATTTCTTTTTGCATAAAATGCGCATAAGGACCAAGCTCTAAACTGGCTAATGACACATCACTGACATGCACTTTGCGCTCAATGAGCGTATCTGTTTTATCCCAAATAGTAACGCCAGTGGCTTTTATCTCAGCAACATCACCATCTTCTAAATAAATCACTTTTCTTGTTTCTGCCAATACCGCCGAAACATCCGACGCAATGTAATTAGCCTCATCACTTAAGCCAATTAGTAAAGGACAGCCTAAGCGCGCAGTAATCATGCTATCTGGCTCTTTGACTGAAATTGCACTAATGGCAAATGCACCTGTTAACTCTTTAACAGCAAGCTTAGTCGCCGTCAGTAAGCTCTCACCTTTATCATGATAATAATGAATTAAATGGGCGATGACCTCTGTATCGGTTTCTGAAGTAAATTCATAACCTAAGCCAGATAAACGCTCACGTTGTTCATCGTGATTTTCAATAATGCCGTTATGGACAACGGCTATTTCATTTCTAGAAACATGTGGATGTGCATTACTTTCGGTGACGCCACCATGCGTTGCCCAGCGTGTATGGCCAATACCAACTAACCCAGAGAGTTGTTCGCTTTTTGCTTTGGCTTCCATCTCGCGCACACGTCCAACGGCTCGCACTCGTTTGATGTCACCATCCAAGACAGCGATTCCTGCAGAATCATATCCACGATACTCAAGGCGGCTTAGCCCTTCAATCAATGTTAAAACGACATTCTTTTTTGCAACAGCGCCTACGATACCGCACATAGTTAGTCTTTCTTTACTTTAACTGGTCGCTTCCAACCAGTAATCGATTTTTGTTCTCTTGCACGGCATAACGTCAATGCCTCTGCAGGTGTGTTTTTGGTAATGGTTGATCCAGCAGCTATTGTGCCTCCTTGACCAATAGTTACCGGCGCGACCAATTGACTATCAGAACCAACGAAGACATTATCTTCAATCACCGTTCTAAATTTATTTGCTCCATCATAATTACAAGTTATCGTTCCAGCGCCAATATTTACATGCTTACCTATCGTTGCATCACCCACATAACTGAGATGATTAATCTTACTACCTGTATCAACTTGCGCATTTTTAAGCTCAACAAAATTACCCACATGGGTTTCATTTCCTAAAGTTGTACCTGGGCGCAACCTAGCATAAGGACCAATTTTGCTATTTTCACCAATGGTTGTTTCGACGATATGGGTAAAAGGTAAAATCACGCTACCAGCGGCAATAGTGGCATCTTTAATGACACAATAGGCACCAATTTTCACGCCTTCACTTAGGCTAACTTGACCTTCAAAAATACAACCCACATCAATTTCAATGTCTTTCGCAGTCTCTAGATTGCCTCGGATATCAATCCGCGCAGGATCGAATAATGTAACGCCTTTTTTTAATAATTCATTCGCCTGACGCTGCTGATAAACACGCTCAATCTGCGCTAAATCTTGTTTACTGTTTATACCCGTCACTGACCATTCATCATCAATAGCGACTGCATTCACTTCAATTTTGTCTGCTACCGCAAATCCTACAATGTCGGTTAAGTAATATTCCTGTTGGGCATTATGATTGGTTAGCCGTTTTAACCAATTTGATAAGTGCTTAGTTGGCATTGCCATAATGCCTGTATTGACTTCATTAATATTGAGTTGTGAGACGGTCGCATCTTTTTGCTCAACAATTGCATGCACTTTGTCGTGCTCGTTACGAACAATTCTGCCATAACCTGTTGGATCTGATTTTTTGAAGGATTGAATAATCAGTTGATTATCTGCTTGTGCAAGCAGTGTTTCGCAAGCTGCCGTACTCACTAGCGGCACGTCTCCAAGTAATATGAGCGTGTTTGCCTCACTATCTAAATACGGCAATGCTTGTTGTACCGCATGTCCGGTCCCTAGCTGCTCTTTTTGTTCTGCCCAAATGATATTGTCTTGATTGAAAGCTTGTTGAACTTGCTCCCCGCCATAACCATAAACCACTACAATCTTCAAAGGATTTAACTGTTTAGCACAGTTGATTACGTGTCGTAAGATTGGCTGACCACCAATCTCATGCAATACTTTTGGTCTATTGGAATGCATACGCGTGCCTTTGCCAGCCGCAAGAATCACAACATTTAATTTTTTATTTGGCATATTGATTATATTTTACTACTTTTACTCGTCACGTTGACGTTAAGCCAATACATAAAAGAACTACAATAAAAAAGCGGCTAAAAAGCCGCTTTTTTATCACACAAACATTAGTTAGTTTTACGTAACTTTTGAATGGCTTGAATTTGCGCAACCGCTTCGGCTAATTCAGCTTGTGCTCTTGCATAATCCATATCAGAAGCTTTATTTTTCATTGCTTCTTCAGCAGCCGCTTTGGCTGCCAATGCCTTCGCTTCATCTAAATCGTGACCACGAATTGCTGTATCAGCCAAGACGGTGACTAAACCTGGTTGTACTTCAAGCAAACCACCTGAGATAAAGATTAACGTCTCTTCAGCCGTATCTGGTAATTTGATGCGTAAAGCACCTGGTTTAATCGTTGTAATCATTGGCGCGTGATGTGGATAAACACCCACTTCACCTGCCGATGCTGGTGCTGCAATAAATTCAGCCTGACCCGAGAAAATTTCCTCTTCAGCGCTTACTACGTCAACACGAACTGTTTTTGCCATTTTTAACTCTCTATTAAACTTAGTTTAAAGTTTTGGCTTTTTCTACAGCCTCTTCAATACCACCAACCATATAGAACGCTTGCTCTGGCAAATGATCGTATTCACCTGAAACAATCGCTTTAAAGCCTTTGATTGTTTCTTTTAGTGGTACATATTTACCAGGCGCACCTGTAAATACTTCTGCCACGTGGAATGGTTGTGATAAGAAACGTTGAATCTTACGTGCACGACCAACCGCTAATTTATCTTCTGGTGATAACTCATCCATACCTAAAATTGCAATAATATCGCGTAGCTCTTTATAACGTTGTAATGTTTGTTGCACGCTACGTGCTACTTCGTAATGCTCTTCACCAACAATTAGTGGGTCTAATTGACGTGAAGATGAATCTAAAGGATCAACCGCAGGGTAAATACCTAAAGAAGCAATATCACGCGAAAGCACAACGGTTGAATCCAAATGCTGGAACGTTGTGGCTGGTGATGGATCGGTCAAGTCATCCGCAGGTACATAAACCGCTTGGATAGACGTAATAGAACCTGTTTTAGTTGAAGTAATACGTTCTTGTAGTTTACCCATTTCATCTGCTAGTGTCGGTTGATAACCCACAGCAGAAGGCATACGACCTAACAATGCTGATACTTCAGTACCAGCCAATGTATAACGGTAGATATTATCAACGAAGAATAATACGTCACGACCTTCATCACGGAATTTCTCAGCCATGGTCAAACCAGATAGCGCAACACGTAAACGGTTGCCTGGTGGCTCGTTCATTTGACCGAATACCATCGCTACTTTTGATTCTTTCATGTCATCAAGTTTAATCACGCCCGCTTCTGCCATTTCATGGTAGAAGTCATTACCTTCACGAGTACGCTCACCAACACCGGCAAATACAGATAAGCCTGAGTGCTGTTTAGCAATGTTGTTAATTAGCTCAAGCATGTTAACGGTTTTACCAACACCTGCACCACCGAACAAACCAACTTTACCACCTTTAGCAAATGGGCAAACAAGGTCAATCACTTTAATGCCTGTTTCTAGCAAATCAACAGAAGGGGATAGCTCTTCAAAAGAAGGTGCTTTTTGGTGAATGGAACGACGCTCTGTAGAATCGATAGGGCCAGCTTCATCAATCGGGCGACCCAACACATCCATAATCCGGCCTAAAGTACCAATACCTACTGGCACAGTAATTTGTGAACCTGTAGTTTTAAAAGCAGTACCGCGCGATAAACCATCAGATGAGCCCATTGCAATGGTACGCACAATGCCGTCACCCAATTGTTGTTGCACTTCTAAGGTTAACCCTTTTTCAGCTTTTGAATCTTTATCATCAATAATCAATGCATCATATACTTTTGGCATATGATCGCGTGGAAACTCAACGTCTACAACCGCGCCAATACATTGAACTACTCTACCTACAACTGCTTGATTTGCTTTTGCCATCTTTTTTCCTAACTCAATATTTAGTCAGATACTTTTAATATAAATAAAATCTTAATTTGAAATCGCTGCTGCGCCGCCAACAATTTCAGAAATCTCTTTAGTAATCGCCGCTTGACGTGCCTTGTTATAAACAAGTTTTAAGTCACCAATCACTGTTTTTGCATTATCAGATGCAGACTTCATCGCGACCATCCTTGATGATTGCTCGGATGCCATATTTTCTGCTACTGCACTATAAATCAGTGACTCGATATAACGCGTCATTAATTGATCAATGACTAACTCTGCATCAGGCTCATAGATATAACCCCAATTGCCTTCAGGACTGCCCATTTTATCACCCGATAATGGTAACAATTGCTCCATCACTGGTTCTTGCTTCATGGTATTAATGAACTTGGTGTAACAGATAAATAATTGATCAATTTCACCTGATTCAAATGCATCTAACATCACTTTAATAGAACCAATTAAGGTTTCCAAATGAGGTACATCACCCAATCCAGTTGTATGTGACTGCACATCTGCGCCCACTCGGGTCATAAAACTCAAACCCTTGCTACCAAAAGCGCTGACTTTAATACCTTTGCCTTCTGTTTCCCACGTTTTCATTTGGTTAACAGAGAGGCGTAACATATTAGTATTTAAGCCTCCGCACAACCCTTTATCAGAGCTCACGACAATCAAACCAACATTTTTTACTACATCCCGCTTAATTAAAAATGGGTGTTTGTAATCAGGTTGAGTATAAGAAAGATGCGCAGCAACTTGACGGATTTTTTCCGCGTATGGACGGGCTGCACGCATTCTATCCTGCGCTTTACGCATTTTAGAAGCCGCAACCATTTCCATTGCTTTGGTGATTTTGCGGGTATTCTCTACCGACTTAATCTTGGTTCTAATCTCTTTACTACCAGCCATTGTCTTTTATCCTAAAGTCTTGTCTTAGTTTTCTAGAGATTAATAAGCGCTTGTTGCTTTAAAATCTTTGATCGCATCTTCAACTGCTGTTTCTTCTTCAGCACTCATTGATTTGTTTTTCTCAATCGCATTCATCAGCGTTTTGTATTTCGATTTCATATGACCATGTAAGCCACTCTCGAAAGCCAATACTTTTGCTGTTGGCACATCATCGAAATAACCTTTATTAGCTGCAAACAATGTGACTGCCATATTAGATACACTTAACGGTGCATACTGAGCTTGTTTCATTAGCTCAGTAAACATACGACCACGGTCTAGCTGTTGACGTGTTGCTTCGTCTAAATCAGAAGCAAACTGCGCGAAAGCCGCTAATTCACGGTATTGCGCTAATGCTAAACGGACACCACCGCCAAGTTTTTTAATCACTTTAGTTTGCGCTGCACCACCAACACGTGACACTGAAATACCAGCGTTAATCGCAGGACGAATACCCGCGTTGAACAAGTCAGTTTCTAAGAAAATTTGACCATCAGTAATTGAAATCACGTTAGTCGGCACGAAGGCAGAAACATCACCAGCAGCTGTTTCAATCACTGGCAATGCGGTTAATGAGCCTGTTTTTCCTTTGACTTCACCATTCGTGAATTTCTCAACATACGCTTCATTAACACGAGCTGAACGCTCTAATAAACGTGAGTGAATGTAAAACACGTCACCTGGGTAAGCTTCACGACCTGGTGGACGACGTAATAACAATGAAATTTGACGATAAGCAATCGCTTGTTTAGTCAAATCATCATAAACAATCAATGCATCTTCACCGCGGTCACGGAAGTATTCACCCATGGTACAACCAGCATAAGGTGCTAAGAATTGTAAAGCAGCTGAATCAGAAGCAGTTGCAGCAACAACAATGGTGTATTCCATCGCGCCGTTTTCTTCTAATTTACGCACTACGTTAGCAATGGTTGATGCTTTTTGACCAATCGCCACGTAGACGCAAGTCATGTTTTCACCTTTTTGGTTGATGATTGCATCAACTGCTACGGCTGTTTTACCTGTTTGACGGTCACCAATAATCAATTCACGTTGTCCACGGCCAACTGGTACCATTGAGTCAACTGATTTCAATCCAGTTTGTACTGGCTGTGAAACTGATTTACGATCAATTACGCCTGGCGCAACTTTTTCGATTTTATCGGTTAATTTGGTTTTAACTGGACCTTTACCATCAATTGGCTGACCCAAGGCATTCACTACACGGCCAATTAATTCTGGACCCACTGGCACTTCTAAAATACGACCTGTACATTTACAGATGTCGCCTTCAGTAATATGCTCGTAATCACCTAACACCACGGCGCCAACTGAATCGCGCTCAAGGTTAAGTGCCAAACCAAATGTGTTACCTGGGAACTCAATCATTTCGCCAGACATGACGTTTGAAAGGCCATGAATACGCACAATACCGTCAGTTACTGAAATTACAGTACCTTGAGTACGCGCTTCATTGCTGACCTCAAAGTTTTCTAATCTGCTTTTAATCAGTTCACTGATTTCTGATGTAGATAATTGCATTACTAAACTCCTAAAGTTTTTATCACTTGCTTACGCTGTTAACGAATAAGCTAAATTTTGTAACTGACCTTTTACGGACGCATCGATAACCGTATCGCCCACAATAATTTTCATGCCACCAATAATCTCTGGATCTACCGCTACTTCTGCTGATACTTTTTTACCAAATTTGGCTTCAAGTTTTTTGACAATATCTTTTGTCACTGCAGCTGTTGGTTTAACTGCTGCAATAATTTGCGCATCCAATGTACCTTCTTCAGCGGCTTTTAATGCTTCAAAAGCGCTACTAATTGCTGGCAAAATAGATAATCGTTTGTATTCAACCAACACTTTTATCAGGTTCTGACCGCTAGCATCCAACTTATTGCCGCATACTTTTAAAAAAGCATCTTGCAAAACCTGACCGCTTATTTTTGGATCTTGAATAAAAGCTGTGAATTGCGCATCAATACTTACAGCACTTGCCAATAACAGCATGTCTGACCATTTCGCCAGTGCTTTATTTTCTTTAGCCAACTTAAAAGCGGCAACCGCATAAGGTCTTGCGATGGTTGAAATTTCAGCCATGAGTTATAGCTCCGCCGCTAATTGAGTAAGAATTGCTGTATGTGCTTTTGCATCAATCTCTTTACGCAAGATTTTTTCAGCACCCGCAATAGCTAATACTGACACCTGCGCACGTAAACCTTCTTTTGCACGATTCACTTCTTGTTCAATTTCAGATTTAGCGGTTTCTTTAATACGATCCGCTTCTGTTTTAGCCGTGTTTTTTGCTTCATCAACGATTTCGTTCGCGCGCTTTTCCGCTTGACCAATAATATCGCTGGCTTTTTGTTTTGCTTCATTCAAAGTCACTTCAGACTTTTTAGAGGCATTTTCTAACGCACTTTTACCTTCTTGTGCAGCAGCTAAGCCATCCGCAATTTCTTTTTGACGCGCTTCAATCGCTTTCAAAAGCGGTGGCCAAACGAATTTCACGATAACTAAAATCAATACCGCAAACGTAATCGCTTGTGCAATAAGCGTTAAATTAAAGTTCATGTTTGCTCCAAGTTTAAAACTTAATCATTTGGGTCAATCCAATGACTAACCCAATCATCTAAGCAATCCTAAAAATTACGCTACTGCGCTTAATAGTGGGTTTGCGAATGCAAACAATAGTGCCACACCAACAGCAATAATGAATGATGCATCGATCAAACCTAATAGCAAGAACACTTTACCTTGTAATTCAGGAATCATTTCTGGTTGGCGCGCTGCACCGTCCAAAAAGCTAGAACACATGTTACCAATGCCAATACAAGCGCCTGCAGCACCAATACCTACCATCAAACCAATGCCAATCGCCGTATATGCTTGAATCATTTCCATTTTGTTACCCTCTCTGATTTAAAGATTTACTAATTAAACTAAAACACCTGCATTAAACTAAAATTTTAGTGATGTTCATGCGCCATTGATAAATACACAATGGTCATCATCATGAAAATAAATGCCTGTAATGGCACCACTAAAATATGGAATATCGCCCATAAGGCACCTAAAATTACTGCACCAAACATACCTAAAATACTGGTTGCTGCTAACATACCAATCAGCAAGAAAATAACTTCACTAGCGTACAAGTTACCAAATAGACGCATTGAATGTGAAAGCGGTTTCGAAATATATTCGATCATGTTGAACATAAAGTTCGCAAGGAATAATAAAGGGCTAACTAGTAAGCCGATTAAGCCCATGAATGATTTTGGTTTGAATAGTTTTGGCATGCCAAATGGTGCACCAAAGATTTCATGTATCCAACCACCAAGGCCTTTGGCTTTGATAGAGAAGAATATCATCAGTATCCAAACAGATAACGCTAACGCAAATGTGGTATTTACATCTGAGGTTGGCAATGGACGGAAAGGCGCATGCGCATCACCAAACAGGCCTGTTGCTTTTGCAAACCAATCAATTGGCACTAAATCCATCAAGTTCATGGCTAGTACCCATAAAAAGATGGTTAATGCGGTTGGCGCGATAAAAGCATGACGATCACCATGAAACATGCCCTTTACTTGACCATCAACAAAATCAAAAATCAACTCTACAAACGCTTGTGTTTTGCTTGGCACACCAGAAGTAGCCTTACGTGCAACTAACCAAATAGTACCTGCAACGATTATGCCTAATACCAATGAAATAATGAACATGTCAAAATGAATCACATTCCAAAAGGTATGGTCACCACTACCAACTGGCTGCACATTAAATGACAAATGGTGGTTGATGTAATCGCTCGCTGTCGTCATCTCACCCGAATGCTCGGTTGCGTGCTCTGTAGTATGCTCTGTCGCCATAATGATTTATATCTTCAAATGTTTGTTTCGTTTACCCATTGCAGCGCCAGAAATAATCGCCGCTGCTGCTAATCCTATTATTAGCGCCCATGGCACTAATTCTTTATAACCTTTAATCGTGATGAATAAGAACAGAATAATCAACACAATCTTGATTAACTCCGCCTTCAACATGCTACCCAATACTGAAGCTGCATCTTTACGCTTACTGATTGCTACTTTTGAAGCGATAAACGCAGCTAGAATAACCGACAGCCCGCCCGCTATTGCAGACAAACTTGCATTCATTCCGGAGATTACAAAAGCAATAACCGCCACTGCGACTGTTGCAAACAGTTGTGAGCGCAACATTGCCTCGAAAGTACTTTTTGCTGTTAAGCCTGTTTCTTTATCATTCATCTCTTAAACCCACTAAAAACAGTTAAATTTAAAATGTGGCTTTTAGCAAAGCCGCGATTTTGAATTAATCCCTTGCTTTAGTCAAGTGTTATTGCCTATTGACAAGCAGCATCAATTAGCTTGAAACTTTCTTTATAATCTCGTCTAACTCATCTAAATTACTATAATTTATCTTCAACGTGCCAGCCCCATTAGCCTTAGCGGCAATAGTCACGCCAGTTCCAAGCAGCTCACTCAGCAGATTCTGCAAGGCCATAACATCATGATTGGTTTTATTTTTTTGCATCGGCTGTGTATCGGTACCCACCTTTTTAACCAAACCTTCAACCTCACGTACCGACAGATCTTGCTGCACGATTCTGTTTGCTAACATGACCTGCTGTGCCGCATCCAAGCCAACTAAAGCACGCGCGTGCCCCATGTCCAATTTACTTTCCATCAGCATTGCCTGCACACCATCAGCCAAAGTAAGCAAGCGTAATAGATTAGAAACCGCCACGCGTGAACGCCCAACAGCATTGGCTGCTTTTTCATGCGTCATCGCAAACTCATCAATTAAACGCTTAATGCCCAACGCCTCTTCAACTGGATTTAAATTTTCACGCTGTATATTCTCAATCAACGCCATTTCTAGCGCTGATTCATCTTCTATTTCACGAATCAACACTGGTACTTCCGTTAAACCAGCCATTTTACTGGCGCGCCAACGGCGCTCGCCTGCGATAATTTCATACTGCTCTGGTGCAATTTCTCGCACCAAAATCGGTTGCATAATGCCTTGATTTTTAATCGAATCTGCCAATGTCTGCAACGCTGCTTCATCCATATGTGAGCGAGGCTGATATTTGCCAGACTGCATTTGATTAACGCTCAACATACGCAATCCATCCTCACTGCTGGTTTGCTCATCATCTCCTGCCAATAATGCGTCTAAACCGCGCCCCAATCCTTTTTGTTTTGCCATGAAACTTCCCTATATTTATTCTAAACTTTTGATTTTATTGGCTTATTTTTTGCAATAATTTCTACTGCTAAATCCAGATAAGCGGTTGCACCTTTTGATGTCTTGTCATAGATCAGCGCTGGCAAGCCGTAACTAGGCGCCTCGGCTAACCGAATATTACGAGGAATAACTGTTTTATAGACTTTATCCCCGAAGTGACTTTCCAGCTGCGCAGAAACTTGTTGCGCCAACATATTGCGCGGATCAAACATGGTGCGCAACAAACCTTCTATTTCTAATTTGCCATTCAGATGCGCCCGCACCTTCTTAATCGTATTTACCAAATCTGATAAACCTTCCAATGCATAATATTCACATTGCATAGGAATCATGACTGTATTCGCCGCAGTTAATGCATTTACCGTCACCAAATTGAGGGCAGGGGGACAGTCTAATAAAACATAGTCATAACCATCTATGGTCGCAATGGCTTGTTTTAAGCGGGTTTCACGTGCAATCTCGTTGACCAACTCCACTTCAGCGCCTGCCAGCTCTCGATTCGACGGCGCTATATCAAAACCGCCTTTTTCGCTCCTAACTATCACTTCACGCAAGGTTTTACTATTAATCAACACATGATAAATACTATGCTTTAAATGCGCTTTATCGATGCCACAACCAGTGGTTGCATTACCTTGCGGATCTAAATCCACTAATAATACTTTTTTCTTATTCGCCGCTAAGCTTGCTGCCAAATTAACGCAGGTGGTTGTTTTGCCAACACCGCCTTTTTGATTAGTAATTGCTAATATCTTCATCACGTCTTTTTAAATGCGCCTTCTAAAATTGTTCAATAATCGCCAGATGACGTTCCGCTTGCAATCCAGCAACTGATAAAGGGTAAACCATACTATTTTTCACATTGAGCGCCGCTAACTCTTGCTTTGGCGAAACACCTTTCATTGCAAGCCAACACCCATTTTTCGCTAACAAATGTCGTGTCAGTTCAATAAACAAGTTAATCTCAGAAAAAGCACGGGAAATAATTTGATCAAACGGCTCCGCTTCAAACGCCTCTACCCGCGCATGCACCACTTGCAAATTATCTAAGCCCAACTCTCCTTTGACTTGGCGCATAAAAATTGCTTTTTTCTGCACCGTGTCGATAGTCGTTACTTGTAATTCAGGCAAGCAAATCGCCAACACAATACCTGGCAAGCCACCGCCGCTACCAACATCTAATAATCGCGGACCTTTTACATAGGGCAACACACTCAAACTATCCAGCAAATGCAACGTTACCATTTCTAAAGGCTCACGCACTGCGGTTAAGTTATAGACTTTATTCCATTTATTCAACAAAGCTAAATAACTTAACAATTGCTGTTGCGCTTCAGCCGAAACCTGCAAACCCATTTGCGCAACACCTGCCGCCAATTTTTCAGCTAACTCGCTCATGCTGCTTCACTATTGTTTTGTGTAGATTCCTTTTTATGCTTACGCTTCATATAAATCATCAAAATAGAAATGGTTGCCGGCGTGATGCCAGAAATTCTGCCTGCTTGACCAAGGGTTTCTGGCTTAAATTTCGTCAATTTTTGACGCGCTTCTATACTTAATCCATGCACTTGATCATAATCCACCGCTTCACCTAGCTTGACATGCTCACTGTCTTTTTGCTTAGTGATTTCTTCTTTTTGTCGATCAATATAGCCTTGATATTTGGCCGCTATTTCCACTTGCTCTTTTACATCTTCTGCCAGCTTTTCATCCGTTGGAATTAATTCTAGCAAGCCTTGATAGCTCACTTCCGGACGACGCAATAACTCAAACAAGCTGTATTCATGGTCCAGCACTTTCCCTAAAACGGCTTCTTGTGTTTCACGTGAAACATTCGCTGGTTGAACAAACGTTTTTTTCAAGCGTTGCTGCTCTTTAGTGACCGCCTCTTGCTTACGACTAAACGCTTCCCAACGAACGTCATCGACCAAACCAAGTTTGCGACCCATCTCTGTTAGCCGCATATCCGCATTATCTTCACGCAGCTGCAAACGATATTCGGCACGGCTGGTAAACATACGGTATGGCTCAGTCACGCCCGTTGTAATTAAATCATCGACCAACACGCCCAAATACGCCTCATCTCGAGCAGGGCACCAACCCTCTTTTTCTTGCGCATAAAGGGCAGCATTAGCACCAGCCAACAATCCTTGCGCGGCCGCTTCTTCATAACCAGTCGTTCCATTAATTTGCCCCGCAAAGAACAAACCTTTCACTGTTTTTGTTTCTAGCGTACTTTTTAACCCGCACGGATCATAGTAGTCATATTCAATTGCATAACCTGGGCGCAAGATATGCGCATTCTCCAAACCTTTAATTGAACGCACCAAATTCAACTGCACGTCAAATGGCAAGCTGGTTGAGATGCCGTTGGGATAAACCTCATTGGTTTGTAAGCCTTCAGGCTCAATAAAGATTTGATGCGAATCTTTATCCGCAAAACGATTTATCTTATCCTCTATACTTGGGCAATAGCGTGGGCCAACACCTTCGATTACGCCTGTATACATAGGCGAGCGATCCAACCCATTGCGAATAATCTCATGCGTCTGCAAACTCGTATGGGTAATCCAGCAAGAAACTTGCGCTGGATGTTGCGCTATATTGCCTAAAAAAGAAAAAACAGGCACTGGGCTATCGCCAGGCTGTTCTGTCATAACGGCATAATTAATAGTACGACCATCAATACGTGGCGGCGTACCCGTTTTCAATCGACCCGCTGGCAGACCAATTTCACGTAATCTTGCAGCTAATGAAATAGCAGGAGGGTCACCTGCGCGACCTGCGCTATAGTTTTGCATGCCTACATGTACCAAACCACCCAAGAATGTACCTGCCGTTAACACGACAGATTTTGCAGCAAACTTAAGGCCAATTTGCGTTACCACACCAACCGCTTTGTCACCATCAAGCGTAATGTCGTCTACCGCTTGTTGGAACAGCCACAAATTAGGCTGATTCTCTAAGGTGCGACGAATCGCAGCCTTATATAAAATACGATCGGCTTGCGCACGGGTTGCTCGAACGGCAGGGCCTTTGCTTCCATTCAAAATACGAAACTGAATGCCGCCTTCATCCGTCGCCATCGCCATCGCACCGCCCAAAGCGTCTACCTCTTTAACCAAATGACCTTTACCAATCCCTCCAATAGAAGGATTACATGACATTTGACCCAAGGTTTCTATATTGTGCGTCAGTAATAAGGTTTTTTGACCCATACGCGCCGCAGCCAAAGCCGCCTCTGTCCCCGCGTGGCCGCCGCCAACTACAATTACATCAAATTTATCTGGAAACTGCATACATTAATCGCAACATGATTCAACAATGAAAGGATAGAATTTTAACGTAAAACCATGTTTAACGTTACTTAAACTTCATTGTTTCACGTGAAACACATACAGATGTGTACATTAATGAAGCTAATTATTTTGTTTCACGTGAAACATCGATTATAAATCTCAATGAAAACATAAACTTCTGTTTCCATGCTATACGACTCGTGATAATCTACTTAACTATACTTTTAGTTTCAAAACCCGTTTTTTTAAATCTTTTACGCTTCGACTTTTATACATGATGGCAACTAATATTACATATACAAAAACCACTAGAGGGCAGCGCGCATCGATTAAAGGCCTGCCAGATGCTGTTGGGCAAGTATTGACGATTATGGACGGCCATTTAACGGAAGAGGAAATCTTAGCTAAGTTGCATGATGTGAGCGAAATTGCATTTAGAGCAGCAATGACTTGGTTGCTAGAAGGTGGTTTTGTTAGGATAACAGATGCAGAACCGTTTGCTTTTTCTCAACCAAGTACAGTCGCTGATGATGCAATACAGGTTGAAGAAATCAGTTTTGATGAATTTGATGCGCTATCAGGCCCTGGGTTAAGCGATGAAAGAAAGAAAGAAATAGCGGCAGAATCAGACCTTGCCTTTAGTATTTTTGCGCAAGCTGCCGCTGAAAAAAAGACTAAATTAAAAAAGAAAACCAAAGTCGAAAAGGAAAAAGACCGGTTAGAAGCCATCGAAACAACGAAACGAATTGTCGCAGCCAAGGCTGAAGAACTAGCTAAACTAAATGCTGAAACAGAGGTACAGAAGCAAGCAGAAGTGCTAGCCAAAAAAGAAGTATGGGCTAGATTAAAGACTGAAGCAGAAGATAAAGCAAATACAGAGAAAAAAGTGAACGAGGATGCAAGCGCAAATGCCAGAGCTCAAGCAGAAATACAAGAAAAAGAGAGAGTAGAAGCTGAAGCCAAAATTAATGCAGAAAAGCAGATACAGTTAAAAGCTAAAGCGGATGAAGATGAAAAGTTAGCAACCATCGACGCAACAAAAGAACAAATCAAGCTTGGGCGACTCTCTAAAAAAACACAATCAAAAAACCGACTCAAGCACTGGTTCAAAGGGTTGTTCGGCTTAATCAAAGCGTTATTTACTGTTAGCTTTGTTGCACTGTGCATCGTTATTACTGCAGCGCACTTTATCAATATTCCGACGCTAGCTAATCGGATTGAAAAAATTGCCTCAGAGAAAATTCAAGACCAAGTGAATATAAAGTCTGCACATATTTGGCTTTTTCCAAAACCTCACCTCCTATTGAAAGAGATTACCATCGCTGATACCAATCAAATTGGAGCAGAAAAAATACATATTTATCCAAACCTCACTAGCTTAAAAAATAGGTTTATTGCCTTATTAACTAACGCAGGAATAGTGCCATTTGAGATTCAATCAATCAAAATTGATGGATTATCTATTGCACAAAAAGACTTTGCTCACCTTCGTACATGGCGCAAAGCAATCTCAAGCCATCAGAAACCGATTGTCCACCATCTAGTGTTTGAGGACTTAGCATTATCACTAAACGGCTTAAGCTTACCTACATTACAGATTGATGTTTTAATGGATTCCATCGATGCATTTCAAAAAGCAGTGATTAGCACAAAAGAGAAAGATTTTAATCTGACTTTTCATGCAGTTAAAGATGATTATTTGATGGATATAATTGCCGCTGATTGGCGTTTACCAATATCACCTTATCCAGTATTCACCACGCTAACCGCCACGGGCTTGATTAAAGACGATAACTTAACCTTTTCATCTATCAAAGGTCAGTTATATGGTGGCAAGCTTAACGCGCAGTTAGAGACTAATTTAGCCTCTTCACGTTTAGCGTCAACAGGAAGTTTTAAATTGAAAGGACTTGCCATTGACAAGCTTGCTAATGATCTTAGTTTAAACCCAGTTGTTATAGGTGCTTTAAACAGTAGTGGTAATTTTTCTTTTACTATCAATCCATCGACGAATGCAATAAGCACGCCGTTTATTGACGCCACGTTCAGTGTGCAAAAAGGTGTTGTTAACGAAATAGATATCGCAGAAGCCATGCGAACCAAAAATATTAACGGATCAACTAATTTCTCTACATTAGCGGGTAGCGCTTCACTCAAAAATAAGCGTTATCAATTTAATAATTTATTTTTACAAGACAAAAAATTACAAGCTTATGGGCAGGTTACTATTTCAGCAGACCAGCAAGTATCAGCTGCAATATCGTCTACGATAAACATCCCTCAAAATCCAATTACCAGAAATTTAATCATTAGAGGATCGATTAACAAGCTCAAGTTAATTAATTAAATTTTGTTAAATTTAATTAATTAAATAATAAATTATTGACGAACCGTTAAATTCGCGCCTATAGTGCATTTAGCGGCAACACTACGCTTTAATCTAAAAAATGAGGAGACATATAATGGCTGGTAAGTTTGAGGTAAAAACAGCAAAAAGTGGTCAAACCCACTTTAATCTTTTAGCGGGCAATGGTCAGATTATTTTACAAAGCGAAATGTACGAAAGCAAAGCGAGTGCGATAAACGGTATTGAATCAATCAAAAAGAATGCCAGTATGGACGAGCGCTATGACCGATTAGTTTCTAAATCAGAAAAGCCCTATTTTGTGATAAAAGCAGGCAATCATCAAGTCATTGGACAAAGCCAAATGTATGAGTCTGTTGCCTCACGTGATAATGGAATCGAATCAGTTAAGAAAAATGCGCCTGATGCAGAAATTGTAGATTTAACGTAATCTACACGCAACTTCGTATTTAAAAAGGACGCAAACGCGTCCTTTTTTATCGACTAATCAATCTATGATTTAAGCAAAAAGTTTGCATTTATTGCGCCATATCAATGTTTTTTTAACCGAAATTCCTATAATGAATCAATGATTTTACATAAATGAAACATAAATGAAACACAGCGCTTACAGATTAGAAATAAATACTTAACACAAAATCATTATACTTTACTTTAATAAATAGACTTAAATAGCCATAAGTTATCGATCACATCACTAAAGGAGAAATGCAAATGAAAAAAATAACCTTCATTCTAGCCGCTTTATTAAGTCTTACAGTGGCTGCTGCCAATGCAGACGTTATCAATGCACAAACATTAATGGATAAATATACAGCTTCTGCCAAATTGGTTAATCAAGATTTTGAACCATCAGTAATTGAAGGTAAATTATTTTTTAACCGTACCTTCAAGAATAACGGCCATGAAGCAGCTTGCGCTTCTTGCCACACCCAAAACCCAGCAAACTATGGTAAACACATGGTGACGAGCAAACAAATTAAACCACTTTCTCCGATGGTAAATCCTAAACGTTTCACTGATATTTCCGATGTAGAAGAAAAATTTACAGAGCATTGTAATGACATCTTGGGTACCGATTGTAGTGCACAAGAAAAAGCAAACTTCATCAAATATTTGTTTTCAGAAAAAACGCCTTCTTAAGAAATACATTTAATGCAACGTTATATTTGGGACCCATTTGTAAGACTGTTTCATTGGTCGCTAGCGATTGCTTTTGGTGTCGCATTCTATACCCACGCCTCAGAGTGGGATAGAATGACGCACATTGAAGCAGGTTATGTTGCAGGCTCGCTTATTATCGCGCGTATTTTCTGGGGCACTATTGCAACAGGTTATGCAAACTTCAAAACCTTTCCTCCGAATTTTATTTGGGCTGCAAAGCACTTATACAAATTAATCAAAGGTAATGCGAAGCATTATGTCGGCCACAATCCAACAGGCGCATTAGTTATTTATGCCATGTTAGGAATTGGACTAATGGCTGTGGGTTCGGGTATTTTAGTATTTGAAGATGGTTTAATTTTTGGTGATACGTATGTAGGAATCTATAAAGCGATTCATCATTATTCAACATGGGGATGGTTGTTTCTAGTTGGTGGCCATGTTGTCGGTGTGATTACTGAAAGTATTCTCCACCGTGATAATCTAATCCTCGCCATGATTACTGGCTGTAAGCGCGTTTGTAAAATTAAACCCAGGCAAAAACTTCAAGCTTTGCAGACTAAACATGAAGTTGCTTATAAAAAACTGCAATCGACCAAACAATCATAACAGTGAAAAAAAGGCGCAATAAGCGCCTTTTTTATTACGTTAACTTTTTATTTACCAATACAAAATTTAGAAAAAATTTCACCAAGTAAATCATCTGGTGTAAATTCACCTGTAATACTACTTAATGCTTCTTGTGCCAATCTCAATTCTTCAGCCACCAATTCAGCCATCTGAATTTGCAAACTCGCTTGCTGTAAATGGACGTTCACTTGATTCAACGCTTCTAAATGTCTTGCCCGCGCCATAAACACACCCTCAGCATTTTGTTGATAACCAACTAAGGATAATAAATGGCTTTTTAATAAATCTAAACCCAAGCCCGTTTTGGCTGATAAGTAAATATGCGCTACATTATTTTTATTTAAGACCTGAGGCTGTTCTTGAGAAACATCAATTTTGTTATGTACCCAAATTTTGGTCATTTCCTGCGGCAAGCTACCTATAATCAACTTTTCTTGCTCGCCAATACCATGAGTCGCATCGACCAATAATAATGCGATATGCGCCGATTCTGTGGCTTGATAAGTACGCGCAATCCCAATTTTTTCAACCTCATCATCAGTCTCTCGCAAGCCAGCTGTATCAATGATATGCAGCGGTACGCCATTGATTTGAATTTCACTTTTGATAGCATCACGCGTTGTTCCAGCAATCGGTGTCACAATAGCAACCTCTTCTCCAGAGAGCGCATTCATTAAACTAGATTTGCCAACATTGGGCTGTCCAATCAAGACAACATTGACGC
Source organism: Methylophilaceae bacterium (assembly GCA_041612255.1). Classification (GTDB taxonomy): domain Bacteria; phylum Pseudomonadota; class Gammaproteobacteria; order Burkholderiales; family Methylophilaceae. The sequence goes on from JBFJJN010000002.1 coordinate 105,735, forward strand.
CATCACGTAATAATGCACCTTGTTTAGCTTTAGTGAAAATCGCTAATAATGCTTCTTGATTTTTAACTATTTTTTCAGCAACGCGACCTTGGGTAATAAAGTCGATTTCTTCTTCAGGAAAATCTAAGCAAGCCTCGACGTATAAGCGCAAATTGATCAGCTCACTTAATAAAGTATTAATTGTTTGAGAAAACTCGCCAGAAAGAGAGCGTACTGCGCTTTTAGCCGCTTCCATTGTTGCTGCATTAATCACATCCGCTACCGCTTCAGCTTGCGCTAGATCTAGCTTGTCATTCAAATAAGCGCGTCTAGTAAACTCACCTGGCGCAGCTTGATGCGCGCCTAATGAAATACAGCGGGCTAACAAAATTTGCATTAGCGCTGTACCTCCGTGGGCTTGTAACTCTAAAACATCTTCTCCTGTATAAGAGTGTGGTGCGTTGTAATAGATGGCAATACCACGATCGATTAACTCGCCATTGTCTTGCTTGAAATCTAAATAGGCTGCGTAACGTGGAACAGGGCAATGCCCGAGAATTTGTGTTGCAATGGCTTGGCACAAAGAGCCAGAAACGCGAACAATACCAATGCCGCCAGCTCCACTTGCTGTAGCTATAGCGGCAATCGTATGTTGTGAATTAGTGTTTTGCACTGCCTTTTTTAGCTAGTGTTTCAGCATGAATTGTTTTATTGATATACCACTGTTGTGCAATCGATAAAATATTATTAACCAACCAATATAAAACCAAACCAGCCGGAAAGAAGAAGAAGAATATACTGAACACAACTGGCATAATTTTCATCACTTTAGCTTGTAAGGGATCAGTTGGGGCAGGATTTAAGAATGTCTGCACAATCATTGATGCACCCATTAATATTGGCAAAATATAGTAGGGATCTTTTGCTGATAAATCGGTAATCCAGCCAAAAAACGGTGCATGACGTAACTCTACAGAGCCTAATAAAACCCAATAAAGCGCAATAAAAACAGGTATTTGAACCAAAATCGGCAAGCAACCACTCAATGGATTAATTTTCTCTTTACGATACATTTCCATCATGGCTTGTTGTAGTTTTTGCTTATCATCGCCAAATTTTTCTTTCAAACTTTGCATGCGCGGTGCCATTTCACGCATGTGCGCCATACTGCGATAACTCGCAGCAGAGAGCTTGAAAAAAGCAGCTTTAAGCATAATAGTTAGGATGATAATTGCAACACCCCAATTACCAATAAAACCATGAATTTTTGATAACAGCCAAAATAATGGTTTTGCGATGATGGTTAACCAACCATAATCAACCGCATATTCTAAACCTGGAGCCGCAGCTTCCAAATCTTTTTCCGTTTGCGGACCTGAAAATAAGGTTGCGCTGAGTTCTGTCGTAGTATCTGATGCTATCTTACCAACAGGATTAACGACACCCACGGCATATAGATTATCGGCTAATTGTTTAGTATAAAATTCGTCTTGTAAACCTGTTTTAGGAATCCAAGCGCTAGCAAAATAATGTTGAATGATACCAATCCAACCATCTTTACTTTTTAAAGATAAGTTGGCATCGGCCATGTCGGTAAATTTAATTTTCTTAAATTTATCAGCATCTGTGTAATAAGCGCCACCTGTAAAGGTCGGCATAAAAGCAGAGCCTTGCTTAGATTCACTATCATGCGTAATTTGGTAATAGATAGAAGGCGTTACTTCTGCGCCACTTGCATTATGAATGACATGTTTCACTTCAATTTCATACTGGCCGCGGTGGAAGGTATAAATCTTATCAACCGTAAGACCATTGCCTGCCCATGACAGCTTGACGCTCAGTGCATCTGTGCCAGACTGCATAGTGTAATGATTAACTTCACTGGTAAACAATGTTTTGTGATTTGGTAAATCTGCACCAATCAAACCGCTTTGAGCCACATAAAGCATAGGGTTTGTTGCAGTATCATCCATCAGTACAAAGCGACCTTCACCTTTACCATCTGCTCGATGTTTATTTAATGTTAAGTGTCGTAAATCACCACCAACCGTGCTGATTTCAGCTTGATATAAATCGGTGTTTACTTTGATGCGCTCGCCTGGTGCCAACTTCTCAGCGCTATTTGCATCAACCATATTAACATCAGCCTCTGAAGAAGCTGCCGGTAGAGCACCATCCGTGACCGTAATATTCGCTGAATTGGCATTTTTAGAAGCAACATTAACAGGTTGATTTTTAGCTTGCCATGCATCCCATAACATCAAGATGGAAAATGAAAATACGACAAATATAATTAAACGTTTAATATCCATTACAACTCTTTATTCATTATAAAAACTTACTGTTTATCGAAGATTAAGGAACGGGATCATGACCGCCATCACACCAGGGATGACAACGTCCCAATCTTCGGACCATGAGATAACTTCCTTTTAAAGCACCATGCTTATTAATCGCTTCGATTGCATAACTAGAACAGCTAGGATAAAAGCGACAACTCGCGCCTATAAAAGGACTTAAACACCATTGATACAATTTGATCAAAACCGTTAATAGCTTACGCATTTTCGGTTTTTTCTTGCGTTATCTTATGTTGAATTTTATCAAATAACATCACCAGTTCTTGTTTCATTATTAAGAAATGGCTGTTTTTAAAAGGCTTTTTCACTTGTATAACAATATTGACACCATTTAACATATGCAACTCTTGGCGACAGAGTTCGCGTAATACACGGCGCATATAATTTCTATCTACCGCCAATTTTGCTATTTTTTTGGCAACAACAAAACCTACTTTTGTATTCAGGGCTTCATCTGGCTTGTAATGTATCACTAAAAAAGCAGTCGATAAGCGTTTTCTAAAACTAAAAACGGATGAAAATTCATCCGTTTTTCTAATCATTACCAACTTGCTGATCACTGGTTTATGCTTTGTTGGCTCTGATAATGCTAGCATGATTTAATGCCTAGCAAAGTTAACACTAGATTAATGTGTTTACTTATAGACCTAGGCGCTTACGGCCTTTTGCTCGGCGAGACGCAATTACTTTACGGCCACCTTTTGTTTTCATGCGTACTAGAAATCCGTGCGTGCGTGCGCGGCGTGTTTTAGATGGTTGGTAAGTACGTTTCATTTAATTCTCCAAATGCTAATGCTACAAAGCCGAACATTACACCAGATAACACAGCAGTTTGTCAATGATAATTTACTTAGCGTTAAAAAAGGTAATTGCCTGTGGATAAGTCGTGGCAAACAGGTTAAAATTATTCTTTGTAATTTGGTAAATGTATTTTGGTTTAAAATCCAAAAAATTCTATCTTTCACATCTAACGGGGTATTGGTAAATCGATGGATAATTTTTGGCCCACTTGCCTCAGTCGTTTTGAACAAGAGTTGTCTTCACAACAATTTAACACGTGGATTAAGCCGCTCAAAACTGAAATTACCGACGAGAGTTTTATCGTTGTGGCGCCTAATAAATTTGTACAACAATGGGTTAAAGATCGTTTTTTAAATAAAATTGAGCGCATTGCTGAAGAATTATTCACAGAAACATTATTAATTGAAATCACTACTAGCAACAAACCAGCAGCAAAAATCGAAACGAAACCTGTTAGAAAAACAGAAATTCAGCAAATAGATGAAGATGCGAAAAATGCTATTAAGAAAAGTGTTTCTACTAAAAAAATAAATAGTCAATCAGATGTACCCTCCGGCTTAAACCCATCCTTTAATTTTGATAATTATGTGACTGGTCGCGCCAACCAATTAGCGCGTGCCGCTGCTATCCAAGTAGCAGAAAACGCAGGGCAAGCTTATAACCCTCTATTTATCTATGGCGGCGTTGGTTTGGGTAAAACCCATTTGTTGCAGGCGATTGGCAATCAGCTCAAACAACAAAACCCAGATGCAAAAGTACGATATTTGCACGCCGAACGTTATGTTTCTGATGTCGTTAAAGCCTATGAGAATAAAGCTTTTGATGCTTTTAAAAAGCAATACCACTCATTGGATTTGTTATTGATTGATGATATTCAATTTTTTGGTAAAAAGACGCGTACGCAAGAAGAGTTTTTTTATGCTTTTAATACCTTAATAGAAGAGAAAAAACAGATTGTCATCACTTGTGACACCTATCCAAAAGAAATTACCGATGTTGATGAACGGCTGCGTACCCGATTTAGTTGGGGTTTAACAGTTGCGATTGAGCCGCCTGAGTTAGAAATGCGAGTCGCAATTTTGCTTAAAAAAGCAGAAGAGTCTAAAATCAACTTGGATGAGGATGTTGCTTTTTTTGTGGCTAAACAAATACGTTCCAGTGTTCGTGAATTAGAAGGTGCACTTAACCGCATTGTAGCAATGTCTAAGTTTACTGGGCATCCGATGGATATCCACTTAGCAAAAGACGCGTTACGTGATTTAATTGCGGTGCGCGGGCGTCAGATTACAATTGAGAATATTCAAAAAACGGTGGCTGATTATTTCAAAATTAAAGTGGCTGAAATGCATAGTAAGAAAAGGTCACGTAACGTATCAAGACCAAGACAAATAGCGATGTCTTTAGCAAGAGAGCTGACTAATCATAGCTTTCCGGAAATTGGTGAAGCGTTTGGTAATCGTCACCATACAACTGTTATGCATGCGTGTGATGAGATAGAGCAGTTACGGTTGAATGATCAAAATATTGCGCGCGATATTGGCTTTTTGACGCAAGTAATAAGAGATTAACGATAATAAGGTTGTGAATAAAAACGAGAATAAACTGTGGATAAAAGTTGGGTTAACGCATGTTTTATAATTATTCAAAATGCATGCACATTTTATCCACAATAAAAAGTAAAGTTTTAAACAAGTTTAAATTAGTGTTAACAGTATGATTAATTTGAGTAATTAAGGTAATGCACAGAAAAATAAGACATTACTATTACTATTAGTTTTATATATATATTAAATAAATAATTAGGCACAACGATGAAAATTAACAGAGAGGTTTTATTAAAACCATTAAGCAGTGTTACGGGTATTGTTGAAAGACGTCATACGTTACCCATACTATCTAATTTATTATTAGAAGCAAAAAATAATGCGATACAACTGACTACTACTGATTTGGAAATGCAAATTTCACTAACAATTCAAGCAGTATTACAAGAAGAGTTATCAACGACTATCTCTGCTAAAAAGTTTTTGGATATTTGTCGTTCTTTGCCCGATTCAATTGATATTGATCTGATTAGTAAAGATAGTCGCATGACGGTTAAAGCAGGCAAAAGTCGTTTTAATTTACAAACGTTGCCTGCTGCTGATTATCCAGTCATGACTAAAGTCAGCGGAGAATCTATTCAAATTCAATTGCCACAACTAGAGTTAAAGCGCTTGCTTAAACAAGTTGAATTTGCCATGGCACAGCAAGATATTCGGTATTATCTGAACGGATTATTGTTAGAAGTGGATGGAAACAAGCTTAATTTGGTTGGTACAGATGGCCATCGTTTAAGTTTTACTTCTACTAACTTAAACCAAACACATCAAAAAACGGATGTGATTTTGCCGCGAAAAACCGTGATTGAACTGATTAAGTTATTAGAAGATACTGATGAAGACGTGGTCATTGAAATTGCAGCGGGTCAAGTGAACTTTGCCTTTGGTGAAATGCGACTAATCTCGAAAGTGATTGATGGAAAATTTCCAGATTATCACCGAGTAATTCCATCCTCACATACCAACACGTTTACCGCAAATCGTGTTGAGATATTAACGGCAATGCAACGTGCTTCTATTTTATCGAATGAAAAATATCGAGGTATTCGTATGGTGTTAAGTGAAAATAATATTAAATTAATTAGTACGAATACCGAGCAAGAAGAAGCAGAAGAAGAGCTTGAAATTAGCTACCAGCAAGATAGTTTAGATATTGGCTTTAATGTGACATACTTAATTGATGTGCTCAATAATACACAACAAGAGAATATTAATTTTTCATTCGCAGATGCAAATAGCAGCTGCTTAATCACCGTTCCAGAAGACAATGACTACAAGTATGTTGTCATGCCAATGCGTATTTAAACACTCACTAATATTACAGATAGATATAACCGATAGAAAATACAGAAGCGAAAAATTATGGCGATACAAGAAGATTACGATTCATCCAGTATTAAAATTTTAGAAGGGCTAGATGCCGTTCGTAAAAGACCAGGTATGTATATTGGCGATACTTCCGATGGTTCAGGTTTACACCATATGGTATTTGAAGTGTTGGATAACGCGATTGATGAAGCGTTAGCTGGCCACTGTAATGATATTAAAATAATTATTCATCCAGATAACTCGATCAGTATTAGTGATAATGGACGAGGTATTCCAACTGGTATTAAATCGGATGATAAACATGAGCCAAAACGCTCAGCAGCAGAAATTGTGATGACTGAGCTACATGCTGGTGGTAAGTTTGATCAAAATTCATATAAAGTTTCAGGTGGTTTGCATGGTGTTGGCGTCTCTGTGGTTAATGCACTTTCAGATTGGTTAAAACTAAAAATTTATCGTAATGGTGAAGTGCATCAAATGGAATTTAAACGTGGTGTGCCGCAAGCACCACTTAAAATAACAGGAACAACAGAAAAAAAAGGCACGGAAGTGCACTTTTTGGCTTCAGTTGAAACCTTTGTTTTAGTTGAGTTTCATTTTGAAATATTAGCGAAACGTATTCGTGAACTCTCTTTTCTCAATAATGGCGTTAAGATTGAGTTAATTGATCAGCGACCGAATGGAAAAACAGAAAATTTTGCCCATTCTGGTGGTATTCAAGGTTTTGTGGAATACATGAACCGTTCTAAAAATGTGCTTCATCCAAAAATATTTTATGCCTCTGGTGATAAAGATGGCATGACGGTAGAAATATCCATTCAATGGAATGACTCTTACACAGAGACAGTGCAATGTTTCACCAATAACATTCCACAACGCGACGGTGGTACGCATTTAACTGGTTTGCGGACAGCCATGACGCGCACGTTAAATCAATATATCGAGCAAACCGATTTAGCGAAAAAAGCCAAAGTAACAACAACAGGCGATGATATGCGTGAAGGTATTACTTGCGTGTTATCGGTTAAAGTGCCAGACCCTAAATTCTCATCACAAACCAAAGATAAACTCGTTTCTAGTGAAGTCCAACCGGTGGTTTCAGAGGTAGTTGGTGCAAAACTAACTGAGTTTTTAGAAGAAAATCCAATTGACGCAAAAATAATTTGCGGCAAAATTGTCGATGCAGCACGCGCACGCGAAGCAGCCAGAAAAGCCCGTGAAATTACCCGTCGCAAAGGTGTGATGGACAGCATGGGTTTACCGGGGAAGCTAGCCGATTGCCAAGAAAAAGACCCAAGTTTATGTGAAATCTACCTCGTTGAGGGTGACTCAGCGGGTGGCTCAGCCAAACAGGGACGCGATCGTAAAAACCAAGCGATTTTGCCGCTAAAAGGTAAAATTTTAAACGTGGAAAAAGCGCGTTTTGATAAGTTATTAAGTTCGCAAGAAATTGCAACGATGATCACTGCGCTTGGAACCAATATTGGTAAAGCAGATTTTAATGCGGAAAAATTACGCTATCACCGCATCATTATCATGACTGATGCTGACGTGGATGGTTCGCATATCCGTACTCTATTACTCACCTTTTTCTATCGTCAAATGACAGAGTTAGTCGAGCGTGGTCACATTTACATTGCGCAACCACCGTTGTATAAAATCAAACAAGGTCGTGATGAGCGTTATATTAAAGATGACCAAGAATTAGACCAATATTTACTTGGCTCAGCACTTAAAGATGCCGAGTTACTCACCAAAACGGGAGGCGAAACGTTAAAAGATGATGCTTTAAATAACATCGCCAAACAAATGGTGATAACAGAAGCCGTTATTCGCCGCATTGCAAGGTTATACGATGAAAGCGTGCTGCGCGCGATTCAAGAAGTTGGTGATGTTGATTTAAGCACAGAAGCAAGTGTGAATGCCGTCGCTGAGAAATTACGCCCAATCCTAGGCGCCATCGGTTCAGAAGTCATTGTTGCTTTTGATGAAGAAGAAAGTGCCTACCGCTTAGAAGTGAATAAATATGTACACGGCAACTTACAAAGCTGTGTGATTGATGCAGAGTTTGTTAGCAGTGGTGATTATCGTCAAATCAACCGTATGTACGTCATGTTAGACGGTTTGATTGGCCCTGGTGCAATTATTAAACGTGGTGAAAAAGAAAACAATGTCGCAAACTTTAAACAAGCATTAGATTGGTTATTAAGTGAAGCAAGACATAACCTGAATATTCAACGCTACAAAGGTCTTGGCGAAATGAATCCAGAACAGTTGTGGGAAACCACGATGGATCCAAAAGTACGTCGTCTACTCAAAGTGCAAATCGATGACGCGATTGCAGCCGATGAAATTTTCAGCACTCTAATGGGCGACAATGTAGAACCAAGAAGAGCATTTATTGAAAATAATGCGCTCAATGTGGGGTCTTTAGATATTTAATTAGTTGGTTCTCATTTTCTTAGATAATCAATTAAAAGCTCCTTCGGGAGCTTTTTGTTTATAAGGCAACGTTGAGTTAAGATGTTATCAAGCAATAATGAAGCTGCTTGAGCAACACCATAATTTTGCTCAAGAACTAATTTGACGCACTCATGTTTACATTCACGGGTAAATACATGTCTACTACTCTTCATTTGACCATTACAAACTATTCAAATTACATCCTTGATTATCAGTTTGTTCTGATTGAATTTATTTGATCAAATATAGAGTTACATTATTTAAGTCTTTGTGTGTTACCGAACATATTTAATATGGCTTTAGCTATATTCTTGTGATTTCTAATAAAAAGGGGCTGTCCTAGATAACACATAAAAATGTGATAAGGTAGGCATGAGAAACAGCAGATTAAACTTTACTGTAAGATGCATTAATAAACCTATCAAGACTGTTTGGAATAAAATGAAACAACTGACGATTAATGAAAAAACATACGATATTGATGTTCAAGGCGATACGCCTTTGCTATGGGTGATTAGAGACATTGTAGGCTTAACAGGTACGAAATTTGGCTGCGGTATTGCACAATGTGGCGCCTGTACGGTTCATTTGGATGGAAAGCCAGTGCGTTCTTGTGTGTTGCCAGTGTCAAGTATCACTGAGCAAAAAATCACGACAATTGAAGCGATTGGCGAGCAGGCCAGTGGAAAAAAAGTCCAACAAGCGTGGTTGGATGTAGAAGTGATGCAATGCGGCTATTGTCAGTCGGGACAAATTATGTCGGCAGCTGCCTTAATAAGAGACAATCCAAACCCGACCGATGCGGATATTGATGTTGCCATGGCTGGTAATATTTGTCGATGCGGCACTTACACCCGTATACGCCAAGCCATCAAACAAGCCGCGAAAGAGAAGGTATAATATGTCACAAGGACTCATTAATGCTATTCAGTCAACGCAACCAAGCAGTATTGCGAGACGTGATTTTTTAAAGTTTAGTGCAGTTTTAAGCTCAACAGCAGCTGGTGGTTTGTTGTTAGGCATTCAATATGTGCAGGCTGGCGGCAAAAGTAATGCCGCAAAAAACGCCATGCAACGGCCATATCTAGAAGATCAAGCCAACACCATATTATCCCCAAATGCTTTTATCGAGATTAATGCAGCTGGTAATGTCACGTTAGTAATGGCAAAAGTGGAAATGGGACAAGGCGTTTATACCTCGATTCCGATGTTGATAGCAGAAGAGCTTGAAGTTGATTTAAAACAAGTCAGTTTACGACATGCACCGCCGAATGATAAATTGTATGGTGATCCAATGTTGGGGGCGCAAATTACCGGCGGATCAACTTCTATTCGTGCAATGTGGGAACCGATGCGTCAAGCGGGCGCAATATGCCGCAATTTGTTGATTACTGCTGCAGCTAATCAATGGAAAGTAGATGCTGCTGACTGTGTTGCTACAAATGGACAAGTTAAGCATAGAAGCAGTAATAAAAGTGCTGGATATGGAGAGCTTGCATTGGCGGCTTCAAAATTAACGGTACCTAAAGAGGTTAAATTAAAAACACCTGAACAGTTCACAATCATCGGCAAACCGCTGCATCGGCTAGATACACCAGATAAAGCCAATGGCTTAGCCGAGTTTGGATTAGACGCCAAGATAGCCAACATGCACTATGCCGTCATTGCTGTTTGCCCCGTATTTGGTGGCAAATTGATGAGTGTTGATGACAGCCGAGCAATGGCTTCACCAGATGTGATTAAGGTATTGACCATTGATAATGCAGTTGCCGTCGTTGCAAAACATACATGGGCAGCAAAGCGTGGCTTAGATGCGCTAACCATTGAGTGGGATGAAGGAAAAAACAATACCGTTTCAACTCAAGATTTAGTTAATGATTTGAAAAAAGCGGCAAAGAAAAAAGGAGCAGTTGCTACTAATGAAGGAGATTTTAATAAGGCATTTAAACAAGCCAATAAAACATTTGAAGCCAGTTACGAGCAGCCTTTTTTAGCGCATGCAACTATGGAGCCGATGAATTGTACAGTGCACGTGACTAAAAATGGTTGCGAAGTCTGGGTCGGTACACAAGTGCCAACTTTTGCACAAAAAACGGCAGCAGCTGTATTAGGGATTGCGCCAGAAAAAGTGAAATTGCATAACTATTTAGTCGGTGGAGGCTTTGGTAGAAGGCTAGAAACGGACAATATTAAAATAGCGGTGAGTTTTGCCAAGCAAATGACAGTGCCAATTAAATTTGTTTGGACGCGAGAAGAAGATATTCAACACGATATGTATCGACCTTATTATTTTGATACGTTAAAAGCAGGTTTAAACCAAAAAGGGTTACCAGTTGCTTGGTCGCATCGTATTGTTGGCTCGTCGATCATGGCGCGTTTTGCTCCAGACAGTGTTAAAAACGGCGTTGATGCAGATGCGGTTGAAGTTGCAAAAGAGCCGCCTTACACCTTGCCTAATTTATATGTTGATTATGTGCGTCAAGAGCCGCGTGGTTTACCAACAGCATTTTGGCGTGGTGTTGGCGCAACGCGTGGGACATTTGTTGTTGAATCGTTCATTGATGAGTTGGCACATTTAGCTAGGCAAGATCCGTTGCAATATCGCTTAGCTTTGTTAGATAAAACACCAAGATTAAAAAATGTCGTTCAATTGGTTGCAGAAAAAGCAAGCTGGTCTAACGCAAAACAAAGCGCAAAAGGCAAGGGGATCTCGGCCATGTTTGCATTCGGTAGCTATTTAGGCACGGTTGTTGATGTATCGATAAACGCAGAGCATGAAGTTAAAGTGAATAAAGTCGTGTGTGTGGTTGATTGCGGCATCGTGGTTAATCCAGATACCGTTAAAGCACAAATTGAAGGTGGTATTGTGTTTGGTCTTACGGCTGTATTACATGATGAAATTACTATAAAAAATGGCCGAGTAGAGCAGAATAACTACAACGATTATCGCATGATGCGCATCAACGAAACGCCAGTGATTGAAGTGCACATTGTGCAAAGTGCAGAAGCGCCAGGCGGTATTGGTGAGCCAGGCACCGCTGCGGTTGGTGCAGCGTTAACAAATGCAATTTTTGCAGCAACTGGACAACGGATTAGAAAACTACCAGTTGGCAATCAGCTGAAAAAAGGCTAAAGGATTATCCATATGAATAAAGTTTCAACCTTATTAGCTTTCGCATTTTGGCTAACTATGAGTCATTTAAACACAGCAGTGGCAGTCGAACAGCCAACCATAAGCAAGGGTGCTTATCTGGCAAAAGTCGCTAATTGTTCAACTTGTCACACGGCTGCACATGGCAAATCATTTGCCGGTGGTTATCAAATGAAAACGCCTGTGGGCGCTATTTTTTCAACCAATATTACGCCGGATAAAACCACAGGTATTGGCAATTACTCTTTAGCCGATTTTACCAATGCGATGCGCAAAGGTTATGCAAAAGATGGGCATGATTTGTATCCAGCCATGCCTTATCCATCGTATACAAAAATCAATGATGCTGATATTGAGGCGTTATATCGCTATTTTATGGATGAGGTTAAGCCAGTTGCTCAGGCTAATAAAGAAAGTGAAATTCCCTGGCCATTAAATATGCGTTGGCCATTAAAAATTTGGAAATTTTTCTTTTTAGAAGAAGCGCGATATGAAGAGAAACCAGAGCAATCAGCCGTGTGGAACAGAGGCGCATATTTGACGCAAAGTTTAGCGCATTGTGGGGCGTGTCATACGCCTCGTGGGCTGGCTTTTCAAGAAAAAGCCCTTGATGAGTCCGATAGTGATTACTTAAATGGTGGCGAATTAGATGGTTGGTCGGCTACTAATTTAGCGAATGATCATAATACGGGGCTTAAACGTTGGTCAGCTAATGACATTATTGTGTACTTGAAATATGGCGCAAATCAACACAGTGCTAGTTTTGGTACCATGACTGAGGTAATTAATAATAGTACGCAATATTATCGTAATGATGATTTAGCCGCGATGGCAGCGTATTTAAAAACGCTGCCTGAAACAGGGGACAAAGGCCAAACACAATATGTTTATAATAATGAACAGACGATGGCTGCATTTAATGATTTAGTTAACAATGATGAGGCAAGATTGTATGATCAATATTGTTCTAGTTGTCATGGTAGGGATGGGAAAGGCGTAGCACCTTATTTGTCGCCGTTGGCGGGTAATCCAGCTTTGCTAGATCCGAATGCATCGTCTTTAATTAATGTAACTTTAAACGGATCGCATCATCGACGTACCCAAGGCATCACAGCACCGTACTATATGCCGAAATTTAGGGATAGTTTAAATGACCAAGAAACAGCTTCTGTGGTCAATTTTATGCGAAAAAGCTGGAACCATAACTTATCCAGTATTCATGCAGGTGATGTCGCTAAAATTAGAAAGCTTAATGAGTAATCACTTGAAAGCTCAGTGAATGCAATTAGGTTAATTTTTCAATTTTTATATTAAGACTAGAATGCCACTTATCAGAATCGATGTAACAGAAGGCCGCTCAGACGCCGAAATTAAAAGTTTAATGGATACGGTTCAAGACTGTGTGATTACTGCGTTTAAGGTGCCAGTCAAAGATCGTTATCAAATCATGACGGAACATAAGCCAGGTAGAATGATATTGCTCGATACTGGCTTAGGCTTTGAGCGTACAGAACAAGCGATTGTGATTCAGGTGTTTACTAGCCCACGAACAACAGTCAATAAAACCAAGTTTTATCAGCTATTGGCTGAACAGTTAGAGAAAAATTGCGGTTTGAATCCGAAAGAGTTGTTGGTTTCTGTGATGACCAATACGGATGTGGATTGGAGTTTTGGTTTTGGAAAGACGCAATATTTAACTGGTGAACTATAACGAGTTTCACCTGTTTTTTTAGTTATATTTACTTAATCTTACCTTTATTTATTTTGTGTAATCAAGCCACGCCAACCTTTTTCACGCATACAAATCGCAAAGCCTCTTGTGAAGGTAAGGGTTTTTTTATCCGGCTGGTGCGCTTCTCCTAAAGCTACGCTACACTCATTCATATTTTGTTCCAATAGCATCGCGCTACCACCCATTTTCCACCATGATTTAATCTCATACGTTTGTAGTATGTCAGTTGTTGGCTTGACGGTTGTTTCTGCTTTAATTGATTGAGGCTTGATTGCATCCACTTCAGTTTCTGTTAGTACATTTTCCTTTACTACAGCCTCTTTAGGATTAACCACGCTACTGGTTTGCGTTTTAATATGCGAATCTTCAATCTTAATACTATCCGTTGTCTTTAAGCCTTCAGCTTTATTTGGTTTGATTGTGACGTGATCATTATCAGTAGCGCTAGCCGTTGCAAAAAGATCCTCATCCGATAACCATTGCTCACCTAATTTCTGTACCGCCCAGCCATTATTTTCTAAACATCGATGTAGCGCTGGTTCATTAGCAGCGTCTTGACAGGCTGCTTTATTGGCTTGCAAGTCTCTTGCTGACGCACCCTGTTTGTAGGCGATTTCTGCGCCACAGCCAGTGATAAATGTGGTTGCTAAAGCAAAGTAAAAAATCTTGTTCATGACTACTCTCAATCAATATAAGTTAAGCGAAAAATAGCATATAAAACTAATTTTTGCGTAAAACATACACTACGTAATTTGACGTATATGCGCAATTCCTGCTTGTCGCTATTCTCACCTTTAACAAATTTAGCATTGTATTCGTTAGTTTTACAGCAATTTTTTTTAATTAAATAAGGGGTAAGAAAATGACTTTTAAGCTTAATAAAAGCCTAGTAACCATGTCACTTGCAATTGCAACAGCCTTTCCAGCTATGCAAGCCAATGCAGGGGCAACTATTTCTTTTGGTGAAGATAAATCGATTAGCTTGGGCTTTGGTTTTATTACGAGTTATCTTTCACAAGAAGATGCAGCAGCTAATGGCGATGATCGTTCAAATGACTTTTCATTAAATAGTGCGCGTCTTTATGTATCAGGCTCACTAAATAAATATATCAAGGGTATGTTGAATACTGAACGTTCAGGTGGTGGGCAAGGTAACTGGGAGGTGATTGATGCTAACGTACAGTTGCAATTGACACCAGAAATCGCTATCTGGGCAGGTCGTTTCTTATCACCAAGTGATCGTGCCAATATGGCAGGTCCTTACTACTCATCAGGTGGTGGCGGTGGTTATTGGGCTAACATTTCATCACGCTATGGTTGGAATGGTGGCGTGATTGGCCGTGATGAAGGTGTTGCGTTTGTCGGTAGCTTTTTAGAAGACAAGGTGGCGGTTTCATTTGGTGCATTTGAAGGCGACAATATTTTTAGATTTAGTGGTGTTGGTGCGCAATCAGAATCTAGTGCTGCTGCAACAGCACTAAATGCAGATGATAATCTCATGTACGCTGGTCGTGTACAGGTCGCTTTATGGGATTCAGAACCAGGATATTATGGAACTGGCAATTACTTTGGTGCTAAAGATGTGTTGACAGTTGGTATTGCAGGTAGACAGAAGTCTGATGGTGCCATAAGCTTGACTGATGTTGGAGATTACAGCTCTTACAGTATCGATTTCTTAATGGAGAAAAAAAATGTCGGACCAGGTACTCTATCATTAGAAGCCGCTTATTATGACTATGACACAGACAAAGTATTTTTAGCAGAAGAAGGTGATGCTTACTATGTGGGTGCTGGTTATTTGTTCAATCAGCAAGTTGGTTGGGGTAAGTTTATGCCATTTGCTCGCTATCAAGAGTTTGATGCAGATAATAATGTTAAAACAGATCGATATGATATTGGTGTAAATTATGTAATGGCACCTTACAATGCAATCATTTCGGCTGAGTATCAAAATACTGGTTTAAGTGGTTCAGGCGTAGCTGCAGGTGCTAATAAAGATGTAGATGCTATATTGATTTCTATGCAATATCAATTCTAGTAATAACTAAACAAAAAACCTCACCATCGTATTAACAATGGTGAGGTTTTTATTTGAATTAACAAATAGCGAAATTAATTTTAAGGATTAGCACCACCCAACATTTGATGTACTTGGCATGTTAGTTGACCAATTGAAACTTCATCCGTATCAGCTTCTATTTTGTTAAAGTTGCTATTCGTTTTGAATGCTTTGAGAGGTTTGCTTTTTTGATCAAATAATTTGATTGTTTGTAATCGGTATAGCGGTTGCTGACAATTATATTGGAGCTTACTTAAACTAATAAAGTATTTAATTTTTTGATTAGCAGCGACGAAATATTGCGGTTGCTGATAAATCGTTTTAGCCACTAAAAAAGGCAATTGTTCGCTGACATTATATGAATCAATATCAACATAAACCTCATGTTCGGCATCTTTAATGATTGAGGTCCACTCAGTTGCCATTGCTTCTGTGTAAGAAAACAATAGTACGGCTAATACACTTAATTTTTTGCGCATGTTTTATCTCTCATATTTTATGTATCACGGTTAATCTCTTTGATCATTAAAAACTATCACTGAAAGTTAGCACAAATCAATCAATATACACCAGTCAAAAACTACGCAATTTGACGTATTTCTTTCATCACCTCAACACCCTAAAATTTGTCCATCGCTAATGTATTAGTGGCCTAGTTATTAGTTACACGATACCTAATTAAACGATACCTAGTTAAATTATTTTATAGCGTTAAACCAAACTTTAAGTTGGAGGAAATTGATGAAAACACTGGTTAAGTTAGATTTTGACAAAAAACCTTGGGAGCAAGACGGTCAGATTCATAACCGTTGGCATCCAGATTTACCCATGGTTGCCATGGTAAAACCGGGCGATGAGTTTCGCGTGGAATGTATGGATTGGACTGGCGGACAGATTGGCAACAATGACAGTGCCAACGATGTGCGTGACGTTGATTTGACCCAAGTACATTATTTAAGCGGCCCTATCGGTGTTGAAGGTGCTGAGCCAGGCGATTTAATGGTGGTTGAAATTTTAGACGTAGGTACATTTGATGACCAACAATGGGGTTTTAACGGTATTTTTGCTAAAGAAAATGGCGGCGGTTTCTTAGTTGATCAATATCCAGAAGCGCGCAAATCCATTTGGGATTTCCACGGTATTTATACGACTTCGCGCCATGTGCCGAACGTGAAATTCGCAGGCATTATGCACCCAGGTTTAATAGGTTGCTTGCCTTCAAAAGAGTTATTAGAAACATGGAATAAACGCGAAGGCGAGTTGATTGCAACTGATCCAGAGCGTGTGCCTGGATTAGCGTTACCACCTAATGCAAAATCTGCAGTAATGGGAAAAATGTCCGGTGATGCAGCGAAAAAAGCCGCTTCTGAAGGTGCACGCACGGTGCCACCACGTGAGCATGGTGGTAATTGCGATATTAAAAATCTAACCAAGGGCTCAAAAGTTTACTTCCCTGTCTACGTTAAAGATGGTGGCCTTTCAATGGGTGACCTTCACTTCTCACAAGGTGACGGCGAAATTACTTTCTGTGGTGCGATTGAGATGGCAGGTTACTTAGATATTAAAGTCAGCTTGATTAAAGAAGGTGTGAAGAAATATGGCGTTAAAAACCCTATTTTTGAACCAAGTGTGCTTACACCAACTTACAAAGATTACATCATTTTTGAAGGTATTTCAGTTAATGAACAAGGCAAGCAGCTTTATTTAGATGTCAATGAAGCGTACCGCCAAGCTTGTTTAAATGCCATTGAGTATATGAAGAAATTTGGATACACCGGTGCACAAGCGCTGTCGATTTTAGGTACGGCACCAATCGAAGGTCATATCAGCGGCATTGTGGATATTCCTAACGCTTGCGCCACCTTATGGCTACCAACTGAGATTTTTGACTTCAATATGAAGCCAAATGCGGATGGCCCAAAAGTCATGGTTAAGCAAGGTATTGACACCGCAAAAACGAGTTAAGGAATAAACAAATGCCAGTCTATGAATATGAATGTGATAGCTGTGGTGTGTTTACTGCATTGCGCAAAATGAGTGAGTCTAGTCATTCAGCCAATTGCCAAGCATGTGGTGCGGAAAGTGATCGTATATTGTCAGCACCAAAATTAGCAGTGCTGGCAAAAACACAACGATCAGCCCATGAGCGTAACGAAAAATCAGCGCATGAGCCAAATATTGGAAGACGTTCTAGTTGTGGCTGCACAGGATCTCATACCTGTAGTACCACAACCAAAGTCAACCCTGACACAGGTAAGGCAGCGTTGCAAATGCAGACTAAAAAGACGGCACGACCATGGATGCTTTCACATTAGCAGCTAGGGAAAATTGGTTTTAGTAATAGGCTTAAGAAATTCGTTTTAGAAGTATGAAGTGTATGTTAAGTTTTTTTTGATTTTTATAAAGGAGAGTTTGTAATGGCTATTTTTAATAGACGTAATTTTATGAAAGCGAGTGGCGTGCTAGTCGGCGCAATGCTGGCTGCTGGTATTGTCTCTGGCAATGCATTAGCAGCAGATACTTCAACTGCAAAAGTAATGACAACAGGATTAGCGGTTACCGATAAAGAGGTCACTATTGGTATTCTACATTCGGCAACGGGCACGATGGCAATTAGTGAAACTGGTTCGATTCAAGCTGAGAAGTTAGCCATTGAGCAAATCAATGCCATGGGCGGTATTTTGGGTCGTAAGATTAAAGTGATTCAAGAAGATGGCGCATCTGATTGGCCAACGTTTGCTGAAAAAGCAAAAAAATTGTTGGTGAGCGACAAAGTAGCTGCAGTCATGGGTTGCTGGACATCTGCTTCACGTAAAGCAGCTTTACCAGTGTTTGAAAAAGAAAACGGTTTGTTATTTTATCCAACTTTCTACGAAGGTTTAGAGCAATCTAAAAACGTGTTCTACACAGGTCAAGAAGCTACGCAGCAAATTATTGCAGGTTTAGATTGGATCGCTAAAGAGAAAAATGCGAAAAAATTCTATCTGATTGGTTCTGACTACATTTGGCCACGTACGTCGATGAAAATTGCGCGTAAACATATTGAGCGTAATTTAAAAGGCACAGTGGTTGGTGAAGAGTACATCGCTTTAGGTGATACACAATTTGGTTCTGTCATTAACAAAATCAAGCTGAAAAAACCTGATGTAATTTACGCGGCGGTTGTTGGTGGTTCTAACGTGGCATGGTTCAAACAATTAAATGCAGCTGGTTTGAACTCTAAAAAACAAACGATGTTAACGATCTCAGTAACAGAAGATGAAGTGCTTGGTATTGGTGGTGAAAACTTAGAAGGTTTCTACTCAGCGATGAAATATTTCCAATCACAAACAAATCCTGAAAACGTAAAATTTGTTGCAGCGTTTAAAAAGAAATACGGTAAAGATGCAGTGATTGGTGATGTGACTCAAGCAGCTTATTTAGGTCCGTGGTTGTACAAAGCAGCGGTTGAACGCGCAGGCAGCTTTGATGTTGATAAAGTACAAGCAGCATTACCAGGTTATGTCTTTAAAGATGCACCTGAAGGCTCTGTGACTGTAGAGAAAAATCATCACTTGACGACTAAGTTGCGTGTCGGTAAATGGAAAAAAGATGGTCAAGCAGAAGTGGTTTACACCTCTGATTACATCAAACCAGATCCATTCCCAAAAGGTTATCAATAGGTTATTTGAAGTCTGATGCAGTAAATAGGTGATGACTGCTGCATCAACCCGCAAACTAAGTGAGCAGTTCTTAAAGATTAAGCTCTTTTCATTTAGTTTGCTTTTCTAAGACGGTTTTGAGATTAAAAAGCAGTTTTAGAAAAGTCAAAAGTTCACATTCGTAATATTGTTTAAAAGGGGATCAGTATGTTCGACTACAGCGCCGCAGAAATGACCAGCATTTTTGTTATGCAAAGTTTTTCCGGGCTCAGCATGTTTAGTGTGTTGTTGTTAATGGCATTAGGACTTGCCATTATTTTTGGTCAAATGGGTGTGATTAATATGGCGCACGGTGAGTTTATGACCATCGGTGCTTACACTACTGTTATGTTATCGCAGCTTGCAGAGGCTTATGGTGCAGTCAGTTACTACTTTGTTTTTGCCATTATTTTGTCCTTCTTAATTGCCTTTGCCGTCGGCTACTTTATCGAATTTATTATGATACGGCATCTTTATAAAAGGCCGTTAGATACCTTGCTTGCGACTTGGGGTTTAAGTTTGGTGATGCAACAAATATTCCGTTCAAGCTTTGGTGCTAAAGAGGTAAGTGCTCACCTACCAGAGTGGTTGCTCGGTTCTTTTGCGCCGACTGATACTATTGACATTCCTTTGAATGGCATGTTTGTCATGGTGCTTGCTGCTGTAGTTACGGGTAGCGTTTATCTCATTTTATTCCGTTCACGTTGGGGTTTAAATATGCGTGCCACCGTGCAAAATCGTACGATGGCAGGCGCAGTTGGCATTAATACTAAAAAAGTAGATCGCATGACTTACGCCTTAGGGTGTGGTATCGCTGGTATTGCGGGCGCTGCGTTTACAACCATTGCTTCAACTGGGCCAACCAGTGGTTCTCTTTACATTGTTGATAGCTTTATGGTCGTGGTATTTGGTGGTGCTGCGAGTTTACTCGGCACAATTGCTTCAGCTTTTGGTATCGCACAGGCGCAATCTATCTTGCAGTTCTTCTTAAGTAGCTCGATGGGCAAAATGGCAACGTTAATGTTCATTGTTGCCGTACTAATGGTGAAACCAGAAGGTCTGTTTGCTTCGAAACTACGTAAGTAATAAATTGATAAATCAAGACAATCAGAAAGATGCTTTACATAGCAGCTTTAAATAATAGGTGAGTAATTTTAAGGAGAGTTTGTATGAATACATTAGCAAACAGATTGTTAGGAGGCAAAGAAGGCACGTTAGGTTTGATTCTGCTAGCGGCGCTCATCTTAATCGCGCTACCGCTAGGACTAGATGTCTTTCGTCTTAATTTGGCAGGCAAATACCTAACCTATGCTTTTGTAGCTGTTAGTTTGGTTTTGTTGTGGGGTAATGGCGGCATTCTAAGTTTAGGTCAAGGTATCTTCTTCGGTCTGGGTGGCTATGCCATGGCGATGTTTATGAAGTTAGAAGCATCTGACCCCGTGACCACAGCGATTCAAACCACACCTGGCATTCCCGATTTTATGGATTGGAATCAGTTAACAGAAATTCCACTAATGTGGGTGCCATTCCAAAGTCTCACGCTGACGATAATCGCCGTATTAACGGTGCCAGCTTTGTTCGCTTATATCATCGGTTACGCCATGTTTAAGCGCCGTGTTGGCGGTGTGTATTTTGCGATTATTACGCAAGCAATTGCCTTAATTTTAACCATTTTAATTGTTGGTCAGCAAGGTTACACCGGCGGTGTGAATGGTATTACCGATTTAAAAACAGTATTAGGTTGGGACACCCGTACAGATAGCGCTAAATATATTCTTTATTATCTGAATGCAGTGTTGTTGTTTGGTGTGATCTTTTTATCTCGCTACATTCTTTCAAGTAAGTTTGGCATGATTTTGCTAGCGATGCGCGATAAAGAAGAACGTGTACGTTTCTCTGGCTACGACGTATCAAACTATAAAATCTTTGTGTTCTGCTTGGCTGCCATCATTTCTGCCATAGGCGGCGCCATGTTTACTTTACAGGTCGGCTTTATGTCAGCCTCATTTATCGGCATTGTTCCTTCAATTGAAATGGTCATTTTCTGTGCAGTAGGCGGACGTGCCTCATTGATTGGTGCCATTTACGGCACATTGCTAGTTAATTATGGGAAGACGTTTTTCTCAGAAACCTATCCTGAACTCTGGTTATTTCTAATGGGTGGTTTATTCATTGTAGTGGTGATGTTTTTCCCTGATGGTTTAGCCGGTATTTATAATAAATATAAACATAAATTTAAATGGCTCACAAAATTTATAGCCTCAGATATTAAAGCAGCTGCTAAGACGACCACTGAAATTAAAGGAGTGAAAGCATGAGCAGTTTAGTGAGTATGAACAATGGCTTTGTATTGGCGATTGAGGATTTAACCGTTTCATTCGATGGGTTTAAAGCAGTGGATGCCTTAAATATGTATATCGATAAAAATGAATTACGTGTGGTGATTGGCCCAAATGGCGCTGGTAAAACAACTGTGTTGGATTTGATTTGTGGCAAGACAAAATCTACATCCGGCACCATCAAATTTATGGATAAAGAACTAACAGCGATGGCGGAGCATGAAATCGTACGCGCTGGCGTTGGTCGCAAATTCCAAACACCCTCTATCTATGAAAATCTAACGGTGGATCAAAACTTAGAAATTTCTTATCCGCAAGGCAGAAATGTATTCAAAAGTTTGACATTTAAACGCACTGAAGCCGTAGATGCCCAAGTAAAAAAAATCGCAGCTGAAGTTATGCTGACTGAGTTTCTTAATATGGAAGCGGCGTTACTGAGTCATGGTCAAAAGCAATGGTTAGAAATCGGCATGCTACTCATGCAAGATCCTAAACTGCTGATGTTAGATGAACCAGTGGCTGGTATGAGTGCTAAAGAGCGAGATGATACAGCTGATTTATTGCGCAAAATTTCAGCTAATCGATCTGTGCTGGTGATTGAGCATGATATGGAGTTTGTGAAAAAAATTGCAGATAAAGTTACTGTTTTACATCAAGGCAAGATTTTGGCGGAAGGCTCGATGGAAAAAGTACAGGCAGACGAAAAAGTCATTGAAGTTTATTTAGGCCATTAACAAGGATTGTCAGGAGAGTAAGCATGATTGAAATTGAAAATCTACAAGTCAGTTATGGCCAAAGTGAAGTAATTCATGGCCTTAGTTTTAAAGCAGAGAAGAATGAAACTTTAGCTATTATGGGTCGTAATGGCATGGGTAAAACAACGTTGTTTAAATCACTGATGGGGATTTTGCCAAGTAAAGCCACTAAAGCAACGATTGATGGTGTCAGCGTGCAAGGTGATGAGAGTTATATGCGCGTGAATAAAGGTTTGGCTTATGTGCCGCAAGGCCGCATGATTTTTCCTGCGATGACCGTAAAAGAAAACATTGAAACTGGCTTGAGTAAATCTGAATCTGGCGAGATCCCAGAAGATATTTATGCGTTATTTCCTGTATTATTTGACATGCGTAAACGTAAAGGCGGTAACCTCTCTGGCGGACAACAGCAACAACTAGCCATTGCCCGCGCGCTGGTGACCAATCCAAAAGTATTGTTATTGGATGAGCCAACGGAAGGGATTCAACCTTCGATTATTAAAGATATTGCAAAAGTATTAAATGAGATTCGCAAGATGCGTGAGATTACGATTATCGTTTCCGAGCAGGTATTAAGTTTCACAATGGAAGTTGCCGATCGGATTATCGTGATTGATAAAGGACAGTTTATTCATGAGGACTTACGTGAAAATGTGGATGCCCAAAAAATTAAAGGTTATTTATCAGTTTAATAAAATGCATATGGCATGGGTAATCCATGGATGATGGTTTTACAGAAACGGGCGGTCCAGCGCTTAATCATCCCCTTAATCAGATGTCTGTTAAGCGCTGGGAAGCACGTTTAGATTTAGATTTTAATAATACTAAAGGTCGTAGCTATTTAGCCAAAAAGTTGCATGTAGGGCCGCTTGTTTTACAAAAGACATTACATCCTGAAGGCGAGGCAGTCTGTCATGGTGTAATCATTCATCCGCCAGGCGGTGTAGCGGGTGGCGATGAATTAACGCTGAATGTTACCTTGGCTGCAAATACAAACGTATTGCTAACAACGCCAGGCGCGAGTAAATGGTACAAAGCCCATGGTCCTTTGGCACAACAACATTTGCAGTTTGATTTAAAAGATAACGCCTGTTTTGAATGGTTGCCACAAGAAAATATTTTGTTCGATGCTTCAAAAGTGAAGTTGTCATCTACGGTTAATTTAGCGCCAACAGCTAAATATGCCGCTTGGGAAATCGTGTGTTTAGGTAGGCAAGCACAGCAAGAGCAATGGTTAAACGGACTGATGCAGCAAATGGTAACGATTCGTCGCGCAGGTCAATTAATCTGGAATGAACGCGCGTTTTTAACGCCGTCGCAAAGAACTGTTAAATCGATTATTGGATTAAATGGTAATGCCGTGACAGCAAGTTTTGTTATCGCTGCAGGGAGCGTACCCTCTGAGGTGTTGGATGCTTGTAGAGCGATAAAGCCAGTGTTTGAGTTAGATCAATTTGTCCAATATGGCGTCACAGCATTGCCTCAAATATTCGCGGCGCGCTATGTTGGTGAGTCTTCACAAAGTGCAAAAGTTTATTTTGAAATGTTATGGCAATTGTTACGTCCATGGTATGCAGAACGTGAAACTGTTAGACCTAGAATTTGGAGTACATGATTTTGGAATATACTATTTTGAATAAAAAAGTGAAGAGTTGACAAGATGGAATTAACCCCTAGAGAAAAAGATAAATTACTCATTTTTACCGCTGGGCTAGTAGCTGAACGACGCAAAGCACGTGGCTTAAAGCTCAATTATCCTGAAGCGATTGCTTATATTTCTGCCGCCATTATGGAAGGTGCACGCGATGGACGAACAGTGGCAGAGCTGATGAGTTATGGCGCAACTTTGTTAGGCCGTGATGATGTCATGGATGGCATTGCAGAGATGATTCCAGATATTCAAATAGAAGCCACGTTTCCGGATGGCACAAAATTAGTGACCGTACATCATCCGATTCCATAAAAAATGATAAAGCATATCGCCATACAGCGTTGCTTATTGTTTAACTATAAGGGGTAGTTATGATTCCAGGTGAAATGAAAGTTGACGCGGGTGAAATTGCGCTGAACGAAGGGCGTGAAACCGTGACAATCAATGTGTCGAACAAAGGCGATAGACCGATTCAAATTGGCTCGCATTATCATTTTTTTGAAGTCAATGATGCGCTAATGTTTGATCGACAAATAGCGTATGGTTTTAGGCTGAATATTGCTTCTGGCACTGCTGTCCGCTTTGAGCCTGGGCAAACGCGTACCGTGCAATTAGTCGCTTTAGCTGGAGAAAGAAAAGTATTTGGCTTTGCTGCGAAAGTGATGGGGAGCCTTTAAATGAGCTTAAAAAAGGATGCTTTAAAAATAGACGCTCTAAAAATTGATAAACAGGCTTATGCAGAAATGTTTGGCCCAACTGTAGGCGATCGCGTTCGATTGGCCGACACTGAGTTATGGATAGAGGTTGAAAAAGACCTCACCACCTATGGTGAAGAAGTGAAATTTGGTGGCGGTAAAGTGATTCGTGATGGCATGGGGCAAGGTCAGCGTGTGTCTGCTGAAGTAGCCGATACCGTCATTACCAATGCATTGATTGTTGATCACTGGGGCATTATCAAGGCGGATATTGGCATTAAAGCTGGCTATATTTCGGCCATTGGTAAAGCAGGTAATCCAGATATTCAACCCAATGTTGATATTGCGATTGGCGGTGGCACAGAAGTAATTGCAGGTGAAGGCATGATTATTACTGCTGGTGGTATTGATAGCCATATTCATTTTATTTGTCCGCAACAAATTGAAGAAGCGCTGATGTCAGGTGTGACGACCATGTTAGGCGGCGGCACCGGCCCCGCCACTGGTACGTTTGCGACCACTTGTACGCCTGGTCCTTGGCACATTCATAAAATGTTGCAATCAGCCGATGCTTTTCCAATGAACTTAGGTTTTTTAGGTAAAGGCAATGTCAGTTTGCCAGAACCTTTGCTTGAGCAAATCGAAGCTGGTGCAATTGGCTTAAAGCTGCATGAAGATTGGGGTACAACGCCAGCAGCCATTGATAATTGTTTAAACGTGGCAGAAGAAATGGATGTGCAAGTCGCGATTCATAGCGATACATTAAATGAGTCTGGCTTTGTCGAGACCACACTCAGTGCTTTCAAAAATCGTACCATTCATACCTTTCATACCGAGGGTGCTGGCGGCGGTCATGCGCCTGATATTATTAAAGCGGCTGGTCATCCCAATGTGTTGCCATCCTCAACCAATCCCACTCGTCCTTTTACGATTAATACCATTGATGAGCATTTAGATATGTTGATGGTTTGTCATCATTTAGACCCTGCGATTGCAGAAGATATCGCGTTTGCCGAGAGTCGTATTCGTCGTGAAACCATCGCAGCAGAAGATATTTTGCATGATTTAGGCGCTTTTTCCATGATGTCGTCAGACTCACAAGCCATGGGGCGCGTGGGTGAAGTGGTTATTCGCACGTGGCAAACAGCGCATAAAATGAAGGTACAACGTGGCCCATTAGCAGAAGATTCTGAGCGCAACGATAATTTTAGAGTAAAGCGCTATATTGCTAAATACACCATTAATCCCGCATTAACGCATGGTATTTCACATATTGTTGGTTCTATTGAAGTGGGTAAGTTAGCCGATTTAGTGGTCTGGCGACCTGCTTTTTTTGGCGTAAAACCATCCACTATTTTAAAAGGTGGCATGATTGCCGCTGCAGCGATGGGTGATCCTAATGCCTCTATTCCAACGCCGCAACCTGTGCATTATCGCAATATGTTTGGTGCTTTTGGTGGCGCCTTAAAAACTTCAGTTACTTTTGTTTCACAAGCGGCATTGAATAATCCAGCAGTTGCTGCATTGGGTTTGCAAAAACCATTGGTTGCTGTAAAAGGAACACGCCATGTGAAGAAAAAAGACATGGTACACAACAGTTGGATGCCTAATATTGAAGTTGATCCTGAGACCTATCGCGTGTTAGCTGATGGCATGGATTTAATTTGTGAACCTGCGACTGAATTACCAATGGCACAACGTTACTTTTTATTCTAATTATTTATGTTAACCATCACCCAACGCATCAGTGTTTCCAATGTAATCGATGATTATATTGAACTGCCTTTTTTATTACGGCAAAAAAGTCGTTTAAGAGTGACCACCCAAGCGGGGGTAGAAGCGGGATTATTTTTAGACCGCGGCGTTATCTTACGTGGTGGTGATTTATTGCAATCGGCAGATGGTTTGGTACTCCAAATCATCGCAGCGCAAGAGCCTGTTTATGATGTCGTTGCTCACACCCCACAAGCCTTGATGTGTGCGGCTTATCACTTGGGTAATCGACATGTGCCATTAGAGGTGGGCGAAGGTTGGTTGCGCTTAGAGCAAGATCATGTGTTAAAAGAAATGTTAGTTGGTTTGGGCATGCAAATAACTGAAAAAAATGCGCCATTTGAGCCTGAAGCAGGCGCGTATGGCGGCGGTCATCGCCATGGCAGTGATGACGATAATATCGTTAATTTACGTCCACCGAAAAGGTCGCAACATGGATAGTCAGTTTGCTTTAAGTCGGCTTTTACAGTTGACCAGCCCCATGTTGCCAGTGGGCGCTTATAGCTATTCTCAAGGCCTAGAGTGGGGAATCGAGTGTGGCGATGTTAAGGATGAAGCGACAGCCAAAGCTTGGATTGGCGATGTGTTGCATATTGCGCAAGCAAATTTTGAGTTGCCTGTTTTGTATCGACTTTATCAAGCATGGTCGACGAATGATAGGCCAGCCCTACACGAATGGGATGCTTTTTATCAAGCGGGTCGTGATACCTCAGAAGCGTTAGCTGAGACGCGACAAATGGGTTACTCACTGTGTCGTTTGCTCAATGATTTGAATGAGTTGCCAGCCGATTTTTTGGTACAAGTGAATCAGTTTAACCAACCAGCTTTTAACACAATCTATGCTGGTGTGGCGCAAGTGTGGCAAATTCCAGCCAGAGAGGTTTTGCATGGCTATGCATGGGGATGGCTAGAAAATCAAGTCAGTGCGGCCATGAAAGCGGTACCATTAGGTCAAGTGGCGGGGCAGAAGATTATATCGGCTTTGGGGCAAGATTTATTCAATATCGTCAAGCAAGCGATGGAAGTCAAAGACGATGAAATTAGTAACTTTAATCCTTTGTTGACGATTGCAGGTTGCCAACACGAGATGCAATATAGTCGACTTTTTCGTTCTTAAATATAATTTTTTACTTAAATTAAACAAATGAGATGTAAATGACAACAGCCACATTAAAGAAAACCATAGCAGATGTTGCTACACATAAAGAACCTTTACGGGTTGGCATCGGTGGGCCAGTTGGTTCTGGTAAAACAGCCTTAACGTTGGCACTATGTAAACGTTTGCGAGAAACCTATAACTTAGCGGTGGTGACCAATGATATTTACACCAAAGAAGATGCACAATTTTTAACCAAGAATGAAGCGCTAACGCCCGAACGCATCATAGGCGTAGAAACTGGCGGCTGCCCACATACTGCGATTCGTGAAGATGCTTCGATGAACTTGGAAGCGGTTGCCCAATTAAGTGCTCGCTTTGCACCACTGGATATTATCTTTATTGAAAGTGGAGGCGATAACTTAGCCGCTACGTTCAGCCCAGAGCTGTCAGATTTAACCATCTATGTGATTGACGTTTCTGCGGGTGAAAAAATTCCGCGCAAAGGTGGACCAGGCATTACTAAATCAGATTTATTGGTTATTAACAAAATTGATTTAGCACCGTTGGTTGGCGCCTCTTTGGAAGTGATGGATACCGATGCTAAACGCATGCGCGGTGAACGGCCTTTTGTGTTTACCAACTTGAAAGTGAATCAAGGCTTAGAAGAGATTGTGCAGTTTATTGAAAAGCAAGGGCTAATGCTTTAAGGAGCTATCATGAAAAAACAACTCATTACTGGTATTTTATTATCGCTATTTTCAACACTCACACTCGCACATCCTGGGCATGGACTCTCCAGTTTTTATGCTGGATTTATGCATCCATACATGGGTTGGGATCATTTATTAATGATGCTAGCAGTTGGTGTTTGGGCGGCTAAATTAGCGGGTAATATGCGTTGGCAATTGCCGCTGGCTTTTATAAGCTTTATGGCAATGGGCGCAGGTCTTGGCTTTTTAAAGTTACAGTTTGCTGGCATGGAAACCGCAATTGCATCGAGTGTGATTGTAATGGGCGTGTTGCTCGCTATTAATCTATCTTTATCAGCAAAGGTAAAGATAACCATTATTGCTAGTTTTGCTTTGCTGCATGGATTAGCGCATGGCGTAGAGCTAACCGGTATGCAGAACGGTCATGCTTTGCTAGGTATGCTATTAGCAACATTTATCTTACATGGCATTGGTTATGTTGCTGGTTTGCAGCAGCATCAAATTAGGCGTTGGGTTGATTTAGGGCTGGCGCTAGTGATGGTATTAGCAGGCAGTTTATTATTAGTTTATTAATGCACATCACTAAAGCGCTTTATAATGCGCCTGAAAATCATTAGGCGTGAGTATTGGTTATTATCAACGGTATAGTTGTTGCTTGTTATATTCCTCGCTCCTTAATCAATCCCATGGAATGTTGAAGTGACAACCGATCATTTGAGTTTGCCAGCAGGAAATGCAACACAAAAAATTGTTAAGATTCGACGCGACTATAATACTTGGGTTGCTAACGAATCAATAGAAGACTATGCCTTGCGTTTTACCCCAAGGTCGTTTCGTAAGTGGTCTATTTTTCGTGTATCGAACACCGCATTAAGTGCCATCTCCTTTCTGGTATTAGAAGCCATTGGCGGCACCATTGCGGTGAATTATGGCATTACCAATGCGCTATGGGCTATATTGGCCGTTGGTGTGATTATTTTTTTTACCGCCTTGCCAATTAGCTTTTACGCCGCCAGATATGGGCTAGACATGGATTTACTTACCCGCGGATCTAGTTTTGGATATATTGGCTCCACCATTTCCTCGTTTATTTACGCTTCGTTTACCTTTATCTTATTTGCGCTCGAAGCAGCTATTATGGCTTACGCCCTAGAGCTGTATTTTAATCTGCCGCTCTATATTGGTTATTTGGTCAGTGCGTTGGTCGTCATCCCTTTTGTCATCCATGGGGTGACATTAATTAACCGTATACAAATGTTTACCCAGCCCATTTGGTTGATTCTAATGAGCTTGCCATTTATCGCCGTGTTTTATCAAGACCCGTTGGTGGTTTCCCGCATGCTAAGTTATTCAGGTCTTTCAGGCGGCACAGAAGGATTTAATTTGCTCATGTTTGGTGCAGCAACCGCCGTTGGCGTAGCGCTTATTCCCCAAATTGGTGAGCAAGTCGACTTCTTGCGGTTTATGCCTGAAAAAACAGCGAAAAATAAATGGCGTTGGAATTTGGGTGTACTGTTAGCGGGGCCTGGTTGGATATTCGTTGGTATGTTGAAAATGGCGGCTGGCGTTTTGCTGGCTTATTTGGTCGTTCAAAGCGATATGTCTTTTTTAGAAGCGGTAAATCCAACGCATATGTACTTGGTTGGCTATGGTCATGTATTTGATTCCAAAGAGCTCGCGCTCGCTGCCACTGCCTTATTTGTTGTCATCTCACAAGTCAAAATTAATATGACCAACGCTTACGCAGGTTCGCTCGCTTGGTCTAATTTCTTTGCGCGATTAACGCATAGCCATCCAGGTCGTGTCGTTTGGGTGGTATTTAATACCGTGATTGCCATTATTTTAATGGAGCTTGATGTCTTTCAAGTGTTGGAAGAGGTGCTTGGCTTTTACTCGAATATTGCGATTGCTTGGATAGCCGCTGTTGTTGCTGATTTGGTGATTAATAAACCATTAGGCCTAAGCCCAAAAGGCATTGAGTTTCGACGCGCGTATTTATACGACATTAATCCGGTAGGCGTTGGCACGATGCTGATTGCTTCTATTTTATCAATCTCCGCATTTACTGGTTTATTTGGCATAGAGGCACAAGCTTTTTCCGCATTTATTGCCTTAGGTAGTGCCTTTATCATCTCGCCATTGATTGCATGGCTAACCAAAGGCAAATATTACATTGCGCGCACACCTTATGTGTTTCCAGCGAAACAGCGAGTGCAAAAATGTGTGTTATGTGAAAAAGAATATGAAACAGATGACATGGCGCATTGCCCAGCTTATCAAGGCTTTATTTGCTCACTCTGTTGCTGCCTAGATGCACGTTGTAATGACGCTTGCAAACCAACAGCACGTTTATCTAGCCAATGGTTAGAGACGAGTAAATTTATATTACCGAAATGGATTTGGCCATATCTCAAAGGCGGCGTTGCACATTATTTATTGTTGATGTTTATTGCGCTCGCATTCTTTGGTGTGATGTTGGGGTTGATTTATTCGCACGAAGTATCGACATTAGGTAATTTATCATCAACCTTATTACCTTATTTAAAAGCAGGTTACTTGAAGGTTTTTGCTGCCTTAGTATTTGCCAGCGGTATTATTGCGTGGTGGTTGGTGTTAACGACAGAAAGCAGACGGGTTGCACAAGAGGAATCGAATCGACAAACAGGCTTGCTGTTGCGTGAGATTGAATTGCACAAACAAACAGATGCTGAGTTGCAATTAGCAAGGCGTCAAGCTGATCAAGCTAATCAAGCAAAGAGTCGTTATATTACCGGTATCAGCCATGAACTGAGGACGCCACTCAATAGCATATTAGGTTATGCGCAGTTACTCGATAATGACAAAACAATCCCCACCAATCGAAGACAATCTATAAAAGTGATCCGACGTAGTGGTGAGCACTTACTCTCTTTGATTGAAGGGACCTTAGATATTGCACGTATAGAGAGTGGCAAGTTAACGTTTGAACCTAAATTGATTCATTTTCCAGAGTTCATTAATCAAATTGTAAGTATGTTTGAATTGCAAGCGCGCAATAAAGGCTTGATTTTTGATTATGAAATTCAAGGCAAATTACCTGATTTTGTCAAGGTCGATCAAAAGCGGTTAACCCAAATTTTGATTAATATTTTAGGTAATGCGCTCAAATTTACTAAATCTGGAAAAATTACTTTTCGCATCAAATATGCACGCGAATTAGCTCATATTGAAGTGGAAGATACGGGTCCAGGTATTCCTGAATCTGAATATCAAAAAATATTTGAGCCTTTTTCACGTGGTAGTGCGGCCAATCAGATTAATGTCGGTGGCACGGGCCTTGGTTTAACCATTAGTAAATTGTTAGCTGAATTGATGGGGGGTGAATTGACCTTTAAGAGCGAGCTTGGAAAAGGCACCGTATTTACAATGAATTTATTTTTACCGCAGACCTTTCGCGCCGATGATGTGGTGCCAATCCTGAACCAATCTCGCGTGGGTTATTTAGGTGATAGACGTAAAGTATTGGTCGTTGATAACGAGGAAGTTGATCGAGAACTAGTGATTAATATTCTCGAGCCATTGGGTTTTGAAATGGCACAGGCATCGACAGGGCAAGAGTGTTTAGATATTTATCCGGCCTTTAAACCAGACAT
Organism: Methylophilaceae bacterium; assembly: GCA_041612255.1. Taxonomy (GTDB): domain Bacteria; phylum Pseudomonadota; class Gammaproteobacteria; order Burkholderiales; family Methylophilaceae. The sequence continues at coordinate 137,544 of JBFJJN010000002.1, forward strand.
AATTTTGATGGATTTAGCGATGCCTGTCATGGACGGCTGGGAAGCGGCTTATATCATTCGCAAAATTCATCAAGCGGATACGATTATTGGCATTGTTTCTGCGAATGCTTTTGATCAAAATTTAGAGAATTCTGCAAACATTGATTCGAGTGATTTCATTGTCAAACCAGTCAGCGTAGAAGAGTTATTAAATTGGATTGGTAAAAAGCTTGAGTTAGAATGGGTGATGAGTGAGACTACAGTTGACCACTATCTTGAATCGATTGATGAACGTAATAGAACTGCGATGGATTCGGTCACCTTAATAAAAATGCAGTTGCCAACAAATGAAATGCTAAACGAGCTACTGGTTTCTGCCAATGTTGGGCATGTTAAAGGTATTAATAAGACATTAGTCACGATAGAAAAGAGCAATACAAATTACAAAGCGTTTGTTGCGCGGATGCGAGCGTTATCCAGTCAATTTCAGATAGAGGAAATGAAGATACTTTTAAACGAGATGCTTAAATGAACGATAAAAGTCAACAGCAATCCTCATTAGTACTTATCGTTGATGACGTGCCAAGTAATATTGCCGTGCTGCACGATGCATTAGATGAATATGGTTATACGGTATTAGTGGCGAATAACGGCGAGGCAGCGTTAAAAGTGGCGGCTGAGGCTGAGCCAGATATTATTTTGTTAGATGCCGTTATGCCAGGCATGGATGGTTTTGAGGTTTGTAGAAAACTAAAAGCGAGTAACAGAACCAGCCATATTCCAGTGATTTTTATGACAGGACTAACGGAAACTGAACATGTAGTTGCTGCATTTGAGGCAGGTGGAACTGATTATGTGACTAAACCCATTCGTATTAATGAGGTACTAGTGCGTATGCTTTCACAACTGCAAACATCAAGAAAAGTGACCCAAGCAAGAAGCGCTTTAGATGCTTTTGGCCAAGCGGCGATTGCGATTACGCCACGAAACGGCAGAATCATTTGGCAAACGCCACTTTCTCGTGACTGGTTAAAAACCTATTTTTCTGAAGAAATGGGCTCGTCTAATTTGGTAGAACTTATTACGCCACCAAGTGTATTTGAATGGATAACTAACGCTTATCAAGCGGATACTGCAGGTAATACCTTAGCACCGCTCACTGTCATTAAAAGTGCAAAACGCTTAACATTAAGTCCTGGCGATGTTAGCAATGAAGAGCAATGGATGATTGTGTTACAAGAGGAGTCTGACGCAGCACAAATTGAAGCGTTAATGCATCTTTTTAAATTGACAAAACGTGAGTCGGAAGTGCTGTACTGGACAACTAAAGGTAAAACGAGCCGTGATATTGGCGACATATTGGGCTCAAGTTCTCGAACCGTAAATAAACATCTTGAACACGTTTTTATCAAACTTGGAGTTGAAACACGAACAGCCGCTGCTTCTTTAGCCATGTCAAAATTGAGAGTAAAACAATAGCCTTAGTCAATTCTTGGCGCCGTTTTTTCTCTTGCACCAAGACGTGTGATACTCAATTTAACGATGTTGTATAGTATGCTAATCGCTATTCGTAATGGCTATTAACGCTATTCATTAAGGCAACAATGAAAATACAAAACTTACAGACTACCCTAAATCATATGCTGGAAAAGTTGGCGCATGTTTTTTCGCAGGGAGAGACCTACAGCCAAATTGCGTTAATTATCGCTATCTATATAGTGGCTTATGTCATGACGCGTCAATTAAGGCATTACATTCCTTTTTTAAATAACAACACACCAAAAAACGGCGCCATTACGGGCTTTGATTTGGCGGGTAAATTGTTATTTCCTATTATTGCGATTATTTTGCTTAGAGTCTTAGTAGGGTTTAGCCAATATCTTGTTGAAGATAGCTGGGTGATGCAAGGCGCGTTAGCGATTGCGATTTTATTGTTAGCAAATTCCGCCATTAATCTGCTGGTGAAGCAACCTATTTTAATTATTGCTTTTCGTTGGATTGGGATGCCGCTTATCTTTTTTCACTTTATTGGCATATTGGGTGATGTCATTAAAGTGCTCGACGCCATGGCCATTCAAGTCGGCGATATCAGATTGTCGGTCTATGGATTTTTAAGGCTATTTATATTTGGCTCTTTGCTGTTTTGGTTAGGACGTTTATCCAATAGAACTGGCCAAAATCTTATTCGCAATCACGAGTCGTTGGATATAAAAAGCAAAGAGCTATTTGCCAAGTTATATGAAATCGTACTGATTTTTGTGGTGATACTACTGCTGTTAAAAGTGATGGGCATTAACTTAACCGCGCTAGCAGTATTTGGCGGTGCAGTTGGTGTTGGTTTGGGTTTTGGCTTACAAGCCATTGCGTCTAATTTTATTTCTGGCGTTATTATTATTTTAGATAAATCAATTACTGTGGGCGATCATGTCGAGCTAGAGGATGGTAAAGCCGGTTTGGTCACGCAATTAAATATGCGTTCCACCACTTTAGAAACGTTTGATGGTAAAGATATTGTGGTGCCAAATGAGAAGTTTATTACGGGCTTATTTACTAATTGGACCCACAAAAACAAGAAACAACGATATCGCGTTGATTTTTCAGTCGCTTATAAAACAGATGTGCGAAGCATGGTGGAGCTGATAAAAGCCGCGGTTGCAACACATCCGCAAGTGTTGAGCGGTGAAGCTTATCCTATTGAAGAGCGCCCAGATTGTGAAATCGATAGCTTTGGCGACAATGGCATTAATATGTTTGTTGAGTTTTGGATGGAAGGCATTGATGATGGCAAAAACCGTGTCGGTGGCGATTTGTATTTAATTATTCTCGAAACCTTACAACAACATAATATTGAGATTCCATTCCCACAACGTGATGTTCGCATCATTAATCCACAGCAATAAAAGATTAAAACTGATGCGTAGACCATTAGTCGTTGGTAATTGGAAATTAAACGGCAGTTTAGTGGACAATAAAATCCGTTTGTTGGCTACCGTTGATGCGTTAAAAAGCATGAATGAGACCGATATAGGACTCTGTTTGCCCTATGTGTATTTGTTTCAAGCGCAACAATTATTAGCCAATACCAATGTTATGTGGGGTGCGCAAAACGTCAGTCAGTTTAAACAAGGCGCTTATACGGCTTGTGTCTCAGCCGAGATGGTAGCGGAGTTTGGTTGTCAGTTGGCCATTGTTGGACACTCTGAGCGGCGCCACTACAGCGCGGAAAATTCAGAAAAAGCAGTGATTAGAATTAAGCGAGCGGTAAATGCGGGTATTACACCAATTTATTGTATTGGCGAAACGCAGGCTGAACATGCGGCGGGCGATGCTAAAAAAGTGCTCGTATCACAAGTGAAGGCTTTGTTTGATTTGGATAAAGCTAGCCTCGACAACATCAAGTCATTCGGTTTGGTTATGGCTTATGAACCAGTTTGGGCGATTGGATCAGATCAGGCGGCGACCCCAGAACTTGCGCAAAATATGCATGCTTTTATCCGTGATTTATTCGCAAAACATGATGTGAATTTTGCTGAGAAAACACGCATTATTTATGGCGGTAGCGTTACGCCAGATAACGCGAAAGCGCTATTTGAAATGCCAGATATCGATGGTGGCTTAATTGGTCGCGCTTCGTTAGATGCACATGCTTTTTCTAGTATTTGCGCTGCGACTTTAACTAAGCAAACGGCATCAAAATAATGCGTAAAATTTTAGTCATTGGCTACGTTTGGCCAGAACCCAACTCATCTGCTGCGGGTTATCAAATGCTCGCCATTTTGCGGGCTTATCGGCAACAAGGTTGGCAAGTGACTTTTGCCACACCAGCGCAGAAATCAGCGCATATGGTTGATTTGGCAATTGAGGGCATTACTAGTCACGAAATCGAACTTAACAGCGATACTTTTGATGCTTATATTGTGCAGTATCAACCCGATATCGTGCAATTTGATCGCTTTATGATGGAAGAGCAGTTTGGGTGGCGAGTGGATCAGCATTGTCCAAATGCGTTAAAAATATTAGATACGGTCGATTTGCAATTTTTGCGTGGCGCGCGGCATGAGGCACACAAATTAAATCGTACTGTCACTGAGCAAGATTTAGTGAGTGATTTAGCGAAGCGTGAAATAGCGGCTATTTTGCGTTGTGATTTGTCCTTAATAATATCCGCGTTTGAAATGGATTTATTAATCAATCAATTTAAGATGGATGCAAGTTTGTTGCACCATTTACCTTTTTTGGTTGATTTAGCCACCTTACCAAAAACTACACAATCATTTGAAGAGCGCCAACACTTTATGACGATTGGTAATTTCCGGCATGCGCCAAATTGGGATGCAGTTTTATATTTGCAATCCATTTGGCCGTTGATTAGAAAACAATTGCCACAAGTAGAATTGCATATTTACGGCTCTTATCCGCCACCAAAAGCAACTACGTTACATAATCCTAAAATAGGTTTTTTAATTAAAGGTTGGGCAGAGAATGCTTACACCGTGATGGAAAATGCGCGGGTTTGTTTAGCGCCACTACGGTTTGGAGCTGGGCTCAAAGGCAAATTATTAGATGCGATGATGCTGCAAACGCCGAGTGTGACGACATCGATTGGCGCTGAAGGCATGTCGATGCCAAATACGCCATGGCCTGGCGCGATTGCTGATGATGTAGACAGTTTCGTTAATGAGGCAGTGCGATTGTATCGCGACAAAGATGCGTGGAAAGCCGCACAAAGTCAAACATTACCACATTTGCAACATCAGTTTGATGGCGAAAAAATAGCAAAACAACTGATTGAAAAAATCAACCAAATACAGCCAAATCTTGAGCAGCATCGAGTAAATAATTTTACTGGTGCAATGCTAAAACATCACACCATGACCAGTACTAAGTATTTATCTCAATGGATTATGGAGAAAAATAAAAGTGTTTAACAGTGCGTTTTTAACTTTTCTTTTGCTGCCATTGCGCATTCAGTAAGCGGTCATGACGATTAGCCTCTAGTCGCTTAATAAAACTACATTGTTGACGATGCACTGTTACACCACGATCGCGAGTGACATAAGCGATGATGTCATCGGGATAGGCAGGGTTACAACATCTGGCGATATTGGTTTGTAAATTACCAATCCCCTCTAAGATTACATCGGTCGGCACTGTGCTATTTAATACTTTATTGACAGCATGATGCTGTGCTTTCTCAATCGGTTTTGGACTGACAATTTCCTGAATCGCAGTTGCAATTTGGTGTTCGCTCACATCACCGCGACCAATTGCATTCAAGCAATCATCCAGTTTATTAAAATGTAATTTTTGTGCAATTTTTTCTTGATTGATAGGGCCCACACCCGCGCGATGAAGCTCTTTATCCAATTTGGCGCGTCCTTGGGATAGATATTCCTCAGCGTGTTGATGTTTAAACCAATAGCGGACCTTTGCACGCGCGCTGTTTGTTTTTAAAAAGCCAAGGTTAGGACGTAACCAATCACGACTAGGCGCTCCAATTTTATGGGTAAGAATTTCAACGTGCTGCGCATTTTGCAGTTTATAGTTAAGCGGCACGATATGACCATCGACTTTTGCACCGCGCGTACGATGCCCTAAATCACTGTGTAAGGCATAAGCAAAATCGACTGGAGTTGCATCTTTTGGTAAATCAATCACCTTGCCTTGCGGCGTAAAAACGTAGATATTTTCTTGAAAAAGCTCGGTATTAAACTGCTCAAGTAAATCGCTACTGTCTTTTGACGTTTCTTTCCAACTTAATATCTGGCGTAGCAAAGTGATTTTTTCATTGAGTGCGACATCGGTTTTGCCGCCTTCTTTATAGCGCCAATGTGCCGCCACACCAAGCTCGGAATATGCATGCATTTCATGGGTGCGAATTTGCACTTCTATCGCTAAATTCTGAGGTCCATGTACCGCAGTATGCAATGAGCGGTAATTGTTACCTTTTGGTTTGGCGATATAGTCATCAAACTCACTGGCAATCGGCTGCCATAGCGCTTGGACAATACTGAGAGCTGAATAACATTCCTCAATATTTTCAACCAATATACGTACCGCGCGCACATCATACAGCTGTTCAAAGTTAAGGTTTTTACGCCGCATTTTATTAATAATGCTGTAGATATGTTTGGGACGACCTGTCACCTCAGCTTTAATGCCAGCTTGCGTCAGCTGTTGCCTAAGTTGCTGCTCAACATTTTGAATATATTGCTCGCGGTCAAGTCGGCGAGCATCTAACGATTTGGCCACTTCTTTATATAACTGCGGCTCGAGATAACGTAAGGAAAGATCTTCCATTTCCCACTTTAATTGCCAAACCCCAAGTCGGTTAGCAAGCGGCGCATACACCCCTTGAATCTCTTTGGCAATTTGCTGTTGCATCGCGCTATCCACATTCGCCAGACTCCGCAGTGTTTGTGTTCGCTCGGCTAGTTTAATCAACACTACGCGAATATCTTGCACCATCGCTAATAGCATTTTGCGCAAGCTTTCCACTTGTTGGTTTTGGGCGTCTTTGTCTTTTTCTTTTTGGTTAACAGCTTCTTGCGCACTAAATGCTTGCACCTGCTCAATCTGCATCAACCCACCAACTAAGTTAGTAATCGACTGGCCAAAGCGAGCTTTAAGCGTTTCCTGCCAGTTATCAATATGGCGCGGCGTGGCATATAAAATCGTTGCTGCAATTGTTTCCGCATCAAGATTTAAGCTCATTAGAATTGCCGCTGTACCAGTCGCATGGTGCATGAGCGGCACGTTCGTTTTTTCTGTTTGTGCAGCATAAGCCAAGCTTGCTAACTGGCAAGCTTGATTAATCACTTCAACTTCTGATGTAGAAAAAGTGTTAGATAAAGAGGCTATCCATGCCTGCGTCTCCTGATCGGATAAGGCAGGTATTTGTAGTGCACTAGAACCATGAATCATGCGTGATTAGTCTGCTATTCTAAAGCCTACTTTAATCGTCACTTGGTAGTGTGCAATGTTGCCATCAACAATATGACCACGTGTTTCTATCACTTCAAACCAGTCCATGTGTTTAATGGTTTTCGCTGCTTTAGCAATCGCGTTTTGAATGGCATCATCCGTTCCAACAGTTGAGCTACCAACGAGTTCTATTTTTTTATAAGTATGAGCTGTCATATTGTTCTCCTAAAATTGATTTACTCACCAAAAAGGTGATGACTGTAATCATTACCTTTTTATGCTCATATGACCAGAACAATTTCACTGGCGTTAGATTTCTATTATATAAATACGCATCACTCCCATGCTATGCTGTTGCTTTTTATGACTTTAATCATCACACCATGACAAACTCAGCAAACGAAACCTTTATCCCCAGTAAAGATGCTTCTTTGGAATCGTCTATTTCAACTCTGCAAGCCAAGTTAGCGGCATTGGATATTCATGTGGAGGAAAAATCATGGCTGAATGAAGTCGAAGGTATTTGGTCGGTACACATTACTAACCGCGATTGCCCACGTTTGTTTACCAATGGCAAAGGTGCATCACAATTAGCGGCGCGGGCTAGTGCCTTGGGTGAGTTTTTTGAGCGTTTAGGCACCAATTATTTATGGACGGATTTTTATCTAGGCGAAACCATTGCCAATGCTGATTGGGTGCATTATCCGAATGAAAAATGGTTTCCGTTAAAAGGAAAAAGCGATGCATGGCCAGCTGAAATATTGACGCCAGAATTACAGCAATTCTATAATCCAGAAGGTAGCGTCGCTGCAAGTCGATTAATTGATTTGAATTCAGGTAATAAAAAACGTGGTATTTGTACTATTCCTTACACGCGTTTGCGCGATAGCAAAACGGTCTTGTTTCCTGTTAATTTAATCGGCAATATCTATGTTAGTAATGGCATGAGCGCAGGCAATACCATGAAGGAAGCACGCACTCAAGCTTTGGCGGAGATTTTTGAGCGCAATATCAAAAATAGAATCATTGCCGAAGGTATTTGCTTGCCAGATGTACCAGAAGAAGTGATCGCTCGCTATCCACGTATTGCATCAGGCATAAAGGGTTTACGTGATGCAGGTTATGGCATCTTGGTTAAAGATGCCTCATTAGGCGGTGAATATCCGGTAATGAATGTGACGTTATTACACCCTGAAGACCAAGGTTGTTTTGCCAGTTTCGGTGCACATCCACGTTTTGAAGTTGCATTAGAACGTTCACTGACTGAATTGATTCAAGGACGCGCTTTAGATAACTTAACTGGCTTTGTTAAACCCGGCTTTGATATGGAAGAAATCGCTGATGCGCAAAATTTAGAAATTCATTTTGTCGATTCTAGTGGTGTGATTAGCTGGGAGTTTTTACGTAGTACGCCAGATTATGAGTTTGTTGATTGGAACTTTGGCACGACAACGGAAGAAGATTATCAGTGGAGCGTGAATAAAATTCAGGACAGCGGCCATGATTTGTACATTGCCGACTTCGAACATTTGAATGTGTATTCCTGCCGAATCTTTGTGCCAGGCATGAGCGAAATTTATCCAGTAGAAGAACTTGAATGGCAAAACAATACAGTCGGCAATGAAGTGCGTCCTTATGCACAACGCATACAAGAGTTAACTGAAGAAGAATCTGCTGAATTGTTAGCACTATTAATGGAGATCAATTTTCAAGATGACTTGCATGTTTATATCTTGATTGGCTTATGCGCCGATGCCAATACCCCGTGGCAAGATTTACGAATTGGCGAGCTGAAAACCTTAGCCGCCATTGCCGCGGGTGATGTAGATGAAATTTTAGACGGTTGCGAATGGATTGCACAAATTAATGATTTACCGACCGCGCGATTGAAAGTGTATAGCTGCATAGCTGACCTTGTGCAACTCGCCCAAGATACCGAAAGTGGTGACATTGCTTTATTTCAAGCGAACTTAGCTTTGATGTATGGTCAAGAAACGCTACAACAAGCACTGAGTTTATTTAATCAAGAAACCCAATATTTTGGCTTAAATAACTTAGGTGCGAATTATGAAGGTAGCAATATGCATCAACAATTGTTAGCGGCTTATCAAAAAGTGAGAGCGCCACAGTTGGCGTAAGTAGATTAAATTAGGCTTAATCAAATAATTGGAGGCTAGATGACTGCTTTTAAATTAATAGCCGCTTATTTGGCATTGCTACTCTTAATTGAAATGATGTTTTTTTCATTGTGGGTATATCTTACAACCAAAAATTTTGATTTAGCACTTAAATATTGTGGCGGTGTTTTTAGAAAGAAAGATATTACTGGTTTGAGTAAAAGCCAATTGGCTTTTACTCAATTAATATATGTATCCAGAATGCTAGTTATATTTTTGCTCATTATGCATATATTAGCTTTGTTGATTAAATCCATTTGAAACTTATACAAATAAAAACACAATTACATCCACGTAATCAACATCGCGATCGTTATGATTTTGACTTGTTGATTGCTGCCAATGCGGCGCTAAAGCCATATGTGAAGCCTAATAAATTTGGTGATGCTTCCATCGATTTTGCTAATACGCAAGCGGTTAAGGCATTGAATCAAGCATTATTAAAGCAATATTATAACGTGACAGTTTGGGATATTCCGTCGCAGTATCTTTGTCCGCCGATTCCAGGACGGGCAGATTATGTACATTATTTGGCAGATTTATTAGCCGGAAGTCATCCTCAGAAGAAACCTGTTCGCGTATTAGATATTGGTGTTGGCGCGAATATGATTTATCCATTAATTGGTCAATTTAGTTATGGTTGGCAGTTTGTGGGGGCTGATATTGATGCCGCGGCGATTAATAATGCGCAAGAGATTGTTGATGCTAATGGGCTAAATGAAATGATTACATTACGATTGCAAGCTAATCAACAGCATTTTTTTAAAGGCATTATTCAACAAGATGAACGTTTTACGCTCACCATGTGCAATCCACCTTTTCATGCTTCTGTAGCCGAGGCGCAGGCTGGAACGCAACGTAAATGGCGTGGTCTAGGTAAGGGTGGCAAATCAGGATTGAATTTTGGCGGACAAAGCAATGAGCTGGTTTGTGAGGGAGGCGAAGAGGCTTTTGTCATGGCGATGATTAAGGAAAGTAAGCTGTTTGCAAAACAATGTCAGTGGTTCACGACATTGATTTCTAAAGCGGCGACATTGTCTAGTGTGTATCGCGCAATGGATAAAGTAGGCGCACAACAGGTTAAAACAATCGATATGCAGCAAGGTCAAAAACAAAGTCGCATAGTGGTTTGGACTTTTGTGCTGTCATCTTAAGTATCATCTGGGTATGATGCACCTATCATGATTAAACAATTAAGCAAATAGAGGTAAAACAAAAATGAGATTAATCATTGCAATTGGCATCATTGTCGCACTATTGATTAGCGTCAAGCTTTCAACGATATTAGTCGATAAATCGGGCTTTGGTAAGTCGGTTAGTATTTATCGGATGAAGTATATTAAAAAGACGATTCATATCGCTTTGCTGTTTATTTACTTAGCCATATTGGTGATGTTTTTGAGCATCCAATATTCGCAAGTGTTGATTTTTATCTCGTCTATTTTTGCGGTCTTAGGCGTTGCGCTATTCGCCCAATGGTCGATTCTGAGCAATATTACCGCCAGCCTGATCATCTTTTTTGGGTTTCCATATCGTGTAGGTGACTATATTACCGTGCTGGATAAAGAGGTAGACATTAGCGGCGTAATTGAGGAAATTTCGCTGTTTCATGTTCTCATTAGGAAAGATAATCAACTTATTTCTTATCCAAATACCATGATTTTGCAAAAACCAGTGATGCAGAACGTTCGATTACAAGAGTTGGCACCACCTACAGATGCAAGTTAACTACTGGCTAACAATGCGTAATTGAGCGCTGCTACATTTGGCCTCATCAGTCTCCTGTTTACCACCTTGCTTTTTATCGGCGTTGAGGTGTTGCTTACTCCTAGTCCGACACTTCTTACAATATGCGTGAAAATGCGATCATTCCATACCGTTTGGCGATAGGATTGGTGCCAAGGTATCAAAGTAAGGTTGCACGGCCTTGCTGTTTTACAAATGTAATCAGTGCTTTTTTTGCCCCCAAGACTAATACATCGAACATAGCTGCTTCCCATCAGCAAAGTTGTTAATGAGTCGCAAATAGAAAGCCTACGTTTTTTGGCAAAGTGTCATTGTGGTAAATCAATCAGTCATCAAAATTGCTGAATAATCTTGTTTATTAATCACATAGCAAAATTATTAATGATTTCACCACCTTTATGTTGCATGAATGTTTGGAAGTGCTTGGCCATGGTTGAGGTAAGACGATTATTGAGTGATACAACATGCCAGGCCCGAATGACTGGCGTATCTTGGATATCTAAAACAATCAGCTTTTTGGTTTTAATTTCCTCTGCTACCGTGTGTAAAGACATAAAAGAAATGCCTAAGTTGGCTGTAACGGCCAGTTTAATGGTTTCATTGCTAGACATTTCCATGCTGATTAATGGCGAGATATTATGTTCGGATAAGAACTTTTCCATAATAAATCGCGTACCAGAACCTTTTTCGCGCGAGATTAATTCGCAGGTATTTAATACGGTTGCATTCACGTTGATATCCATTGCAAGAGAATGTAAAGGGCTCGCGACAAACCCATGTGGATGTTGTGCAATTGGTGCTAAGTCATTGTTAATTTCTTTAGGCGGTCTTCCCATAATCGCAAGATCAATATCGCCTTCTTTTAGCAGTTGGATTAACTGTTGGCGATTGCGGACTTCAATCTTTATTTGAACGGTGGGGTAGTCTGCTTTGAAGGCCGAAAGCAAATGCGGTAAAAAATGTTGTGCGGTGCTGACTAATCCGATTTTGAGGGTAGTAAATTCAGTGCCCTGTAACTTACCCATCATTAATTCAGCTTCATGAAGTGTGCTTACCATGCGTTTGGCATAAACCAAAAAGTATTCTCCCGCTGAAGTTAAGCTGATTTTTTTATTATTTCGATCAAATAACTTTACGCCAATATCACTTTCCATTTGTTTGATTTGCAATGAAACCGCGGGTGATGTGATGTGAAGTTCTTTGGCTGCTTTTGTAAAATTTAGACAAGTTGCGGCACAGAGAAAAATCTTAATTTGACGGATTGTGATATTTTTCATGATAAGTAAAACTTACTATAAATCTATAAAATATTAAAGTATACAATAACATTGATTCTTACTATATTGTCACCTCTTGAACGGATTTTCTTTAAATGGTAGCGATGGTCTTAATGGTGAATACTTCAACAATCAGCTTACAGAAACACCTCTCTCAGCAATTGGCGGCCCAATCAAACGCTGAGACATTGCCTCGGCTATTACATGCAATTGCAGAGGCGACGATTGAAATTGCAACGATGATAGCAAAAGGCACGACTACCGAAGTGAACACTAAACTGACAAGTAAGAATGTGCAGGGCGAAACGCAAATGCAATTAGATGTGCTGAGCAACACTATCTTTGTTGAGCGATTGAAGGAAACGAAACTGGTGGCCGGTTTGGTTTCTGAAGAGCTAGATAATGCATTAGATTTAAATGTTGAAAGCAATGATGCCCCATTTTTAGTAAGTTATGACCCGCTTGATGGTTCATCGAATATTGCTGTTAATGGTTGTATCGGCTCCATATTTTCAGTCGTAAACGCTCCCAGAAATGACGCTGTTAAAGATGCCGATTATTTACAAAAAGGAAATAGGCAAGTAGCAGCGGGTTATACATTATATGGACCAAGTAGTATGTTAGTGCTTACTATTGGACGAGGTACGCATGGCTATACATTAGATAGAGATGCAGGTGAATATCGATTAACGCACCCTGATATTAAGGTACCAGAGATGACGTCTGAGTTTAGCATCAACGCCAGCAATGAGCGCTTTTGGGAGCAGCCAGTGCAGCGGTATATCGCTGAGTGCAAAGCTGGGAGTGGGGGCGTTCGTTCGCGCGATTTTAATATGCGTTGGGTCGCCAGTATGGTTGCTGACGTACATCGTATTTTGATGCGTGGTGGTGTTTATTTGTATCCTAAAGATAACAAGCTACCGCTAAAAGCAGGGCGGTTGAGACTACTTTATGAGGCAAATCCAATGGGCTTTATTGTGGAGCAGGCTGGCGGAAGAGCGTCAACGGGCCGGCAGCAGCTGTTAGATGTTGCGCCAACTGAGATTCATCAACGTATTTCAGTTGTTTTGGGTTCGAGTGTAGAAGTCAGTTTAATCGAGCTGTATTACAAAGAGTTTGATGAAAGCCACTTTTATAACGAAGTCATTTGAAATGGTGTTGTTAGGCAATCACCACTTTATCTTTGAGGAAAGTATGCAATGGCATTAATTACATTAAGACAGTTACTGGATCATGCGGCGGAAAATAATTACGGCTTACCCGCTTTTAATGTCAATAATATGGAGCAAATACACGCCATTTTATTTGCGGCCGACGCCATCAATAGTCCTGTTATTTTACAAGCTACAGTCGGTGCAAGGGATTATGCGGGCGAAGTTTTTCTGCGAAAAATGATTGCGGCGGCAATAGAGCAATATCCACATTTGCCCATTTGCATGCATCAGGATCATGGTGTTTCAACTTCTGTTTGTTTGACCGCTATTCGTAGTGGTTTTTCTAGTGTCATGATGGATGGTTCATTAAAGGAGGATGGCAAAACGCCAGCATCGTATGCCTATAATGTTGAAGTGACCAGGCAGGTGACAGCTTTAGCACATGCGGTTGGGATTTCTGTTGAAGGTGAGTTGGGCTGTTTAGGCTCATTAGAAACAGGCGAGGCAGGAGAAGAAGATGGGATTGGCGCTACTGGTGTATTAAATCGTGAACAACTATTGACCAGCCCAGAAGAAGCGGTTGCGTTTGTTGAAGAAACCCATGTAGATGCACTAGCCATCGCAATTGGAACCAGTCACGGTGCATATAAATTTAGTCGTCCGCCTACAGATGATGTGCTGTCAATTGATTGGCTTAAAGCCATTCATCAGCGCTTACCGAACACTCATTTAGTGATGCATGGTGCATCGAGTGTTTCTCAGGCTTGTTTAGCAACGATTCGTGAATACGGGGGCGAAATTAAAGAAACCTATGGCGTACCTATTGCACAAATTGTAGAAGGAATTAAACACGGTGTACGTAAAGTGAATATCGATACGGATATTCGGTTGGCGATGACAGCTGCTATTCGTCAGTTTATGGGTGAGCATCCGACTGTGTATGATCCGCGAAAATATTTTAAAGCAGCCACATTAGCTGCTCAGCAAGTTGCTACAGATCGTTTTGAAGCATTTGGCAGTGCTGGACAGGCTAGTCAAATAAAAGTGATTTCGATAGAGAAAATGGCACAGTTTTACGCTAGGAGTTGAAATAATGCGTAAGAAGTTAGTGGTTGGAAACTGGAAGCTGCATGGCAGCTTAGTGGAAAATGAAAAGCTATTATTCGAAATTTCCACGCAATTAAAAGACCTAAACAATATCGATTATGGTGTTTGCTTACCTTATCCCTATTTATTTCAAGCGCAGCAACTGTTAGCTAACACCTCTATTTTATGGGGTGCACAAAATGTAAGTCAGTTCACTAACGGCGCATATACTTCTTCAGTGTCAGCTAAAATGATTGCTGATTTTGGTTGTTCGCTAGTCATTGTGGGCCATTCTGAGCGGCGTTCATATAGTCATGAAAGCAATCAAAAAGCAGCGATAAGAATAAAAAGGGCTGTGGACGCAGGCATAACGCCTATTTACTGCGTAGGGGAGACGCTAGCAGAGTATGGTTTGAACCAAACAAAAAAGATCATTGAAGTGCAAATATTAGCGATATTTGATTTGGATGCTGTTAGTTTGGCGCGGCTAAAAATGGTTGGATTAGTTATCGCTTATGAGCCTGTCTGGGCAATAGGAACTGGTCATGCCGCATTACCAGAGCAAGCGCAAGCAGTGCATCACTTCATTAGAGCAATATTCGCTTTGCACGATGTGGTGTTTGCAGAAAGAGTCAGGATTATTTATGGCGGCAGTTTGACACCCGAAAATGCTTGCTCTTTATTGATGATGCCTGATGTAGATGGTGGATTAGTTGGTCGCTCTGCCTTGGATGTATTAGCCTTTAAAGCCATTTGTGAAGTGGCGGCGCATACGCATACTTTGTGCGGAAGTATGGATGGTCATTGATGTTGAGAGAAAAATGCGCATTTCGCTGAGCCTAAATTGTGGCTTTTGATGTAACCAGCGTCACTATAATTTCATAAAAAAATTTATAAAATTGATTAAAGTAAATATCAGGTACTATTAACTGGAGGTTGTAATCTTAGATAGCTTTAATGATGTTAAAGCTGGAACCAATGCCAATGGTAACCACCAAACTATAATGATAAATATGCAGACAGTGACTTTCAATAAATCAAAAAACTCAATTGACGCCAATAATGAGGCGGAAAGCGAGCTGGTCGTGTTGGATGAGCCTGATGAGTGGTCTCGCTTTAGTACCATGCTTGGCAATGGTGCAAATCAATGGGAGTCACATCTAGCGGTTGAGGGCATGCATTGCGCCTCTTGTGGGTTGAATGTTGAAAAAGCCGTCAAAGCGTTGCCGGGCATTATTAGCGTGGATGTCAGTGCTGCTAGCGGACGAGCGCGATTGGTGTGGTCTGCTGATGAAACCAAGCCATCTGTTTGGATGGGGGCAATTAACAAAGCAGGCTATCGTAGCTTACCAGCCGCCGATGCCTTGATGCGTGATGACCGTCGGAAAGGTCAACGGTTAATGCTTTGGCGTTTATTGGTCGCTGGTTTTTGCATGTTTCAGGTCATGATGTATACCATGCCTGCCTACTATGCAAGCCCGGGCGAGATGACGCCAGACATGCTCAATCTATTGCGCTGGGCCTCTTGGGTGTTGACCTTGCCAGTGATGTTTTTCTCTAGTGGACCGTTTTTTAAAAGTGCCTTAACCGATATTAAACAACGTCAAATTAGTATGGATTTTCCAGTGTCATTAGGTATTTTGATTGCGTTTTTAGTGAGCACTGCCGCAACATTTGAACCCAATGGCTGGTGGGGAGCAGAAGTTTATTTTGACTCGCTAACGATGTTGGTATTTTTTCTACTCACTGGACGTTGGATAGAGTTGCGCATGCGGGATAAAACAGCAGGCGCATTGGATGTGTTAATGCGACGCTTGCCGGCTACGATTGAACGACTAAATGCAAATGGACAGTTTGAACGGGTTGCAGTACGTCGATTGATGGTGGGTGATGAGGTACGCGTATTGCCTGGTGAAGCGTTCCCAGCCGACGGCCGCATTACATTGGGAGAAACCAGTGCAGACGAATCATTGTTAACGGGGGAGTCACGACCTGTCACTAAACGGTTAGAGGCTGAAGTAATTGCTGGCAGTCATAACTTGAGCGCAGCAGTACAAGTCCGAATTGAAAAAATTGGTGGAACCACGCGTTATGCGCAAATTGTGGCATTGATGGAACGTGTTTCGGTTGATAAGCCAAGATTGGCTATATTGGCAGACCGTATTGCACAACCTTTTCTAATTCTTGTTTTATTAGCGGCAGCTAGTACAGCACTTTATTTATGGCAAGTTGATCCTAGTCGCGCCTTAATGACCGCGGTGGCGGTATTAATTGTGACCTGTCCTTGTGCGCTGTCTTTGGCTACGCCAGCGGCAATGTTGACAGTTTCGGGTAAGTTGGCGCGTTCAGGGGTTTTAGTGCGAAAAATGCAGGCGCTAGAGGCGTTAACCAATATTGACACCATTGTGTTTGATAAAACAGGCACCTTAACATTGGATAAAATGGTGGTTGGCGAGATTTCAGTCAATAGCGGTTTGAGTAAATCAGAAGCGCTGCAAATAGCAAGTGCGATGGCTCGACACTCATTACATCCAGTTTCGCGTGCTTTGGTTGAAGCAACAAAAAATGCGGTACAAGCTACAGACGAAGTAGTAAAAAAAGTGCAAGAAGTATCAGGTTCAGGATTGACTGCTGAATCCGCTTTAGGCAAGTTAAAACTGGGCAGTACAACATTCTGCGGTTTGTCTGATGCTGATATTAAGAAAACAGGTAACTCAGTTGTCCATTTAGTTTCTGATCAAGGCTGGTTGGCGAGTTTTGAGATTGTCGAGTCTATTAAACCAGACGCGGCATCTTGTGTGCGCCAAGTAACAGACAATGGCTTATCAGTTGTCATATTATCAGGTGATAAACTCGCAGCAGTGCAACGTGTGGCGGATATTGTGGGTATTAAGCAAGTCTTTGGTGACTGCAGCCCGCAGGATAAATTAGCACATATTCAAGCCTTGCAACAGCAAGGCAAAAAAGTGTTGATGGTGGGTGATGGTTTGAATGATGGGCCTGTGTTGGCTAGCGCACATGTTTCGATTGCCATGGGCCAGGCGGTGCCGTTGGCTCAAGCGCAGTCTGACTTTGTGGTGATGAATGGCGATCTCGCAATGTTGCCTAATTTAATTGCGCAAGCCAATCGGACAATGCGCATTGTTAAACAAAATTTAACATGGGCGGCAACTTACAACGCCACCTGTGTGCCGCTTGCTATTGCTGGGTTGTTGCCAGCATGGTTAGCGGGTTTAGGCATGGCGCTTAGCTCATTATTAGTGATTTTAAATGCAGCGCGCCTAGCAAAAATTGATACAATATAGGGTTAGCAGTCTTCTATGGATATTCTCTTCTTACTCGTTCCTCTGTCAGTCATCTTGGTCTTAATTATTTTAGGCGGACTTTGGTGGGCAATCTATTCAGGCCAATTTGAAGATATTGAAGAAGAGGGCGAGCGGATATTGCACGAAGATTGATATGTATCAAATTGGAATCAGGGGATTGTAAGCATAATCCCCTAATGTGATTAAAAAGTGAGGGTTAAGAAATGCAAACTTTGAGAAGTGAATCGTTGACTTATGACGATGTGGCAGTAAGGCAGTTTTCAATCATGGCGTGTGTGTGGGGCGTCGTTGGCATGTTGGTTGGAGTGATTATTGCCGCTCAGCTTGTGTGGCCTGAACTTAATCTAGGCTTGCCATGGACTAGTTTTGGTCGTTTACGACCATTACATACCAATGCTGTCATTTTTGCATTTGGCGGCTGTACGCTGTTTGCTACTGCTTATTATGTGGTTCAGCGCACCAGCCAAGTCAGTTTGTTTATGCCAAAATTAGCTGCTTTTACGTTTTGGGGTTGGCAATTAGTGATTGTTGCTGCTGCCATTTCACTTCCTTTAGGTTATACGCAAAGTAAAGAGTATGCGGAGCTAGAGTGGCCAATCGATTTATTGATTGCCGTTGTTTGGGTTTCTTTTGCCGTTGTATTTTTTGGCACGATTTCAAAACGCAAGGTAAAACATATTTATGTGGCCAATTGGTTCTTTGGCGCCTTTATTATTGCCGTTGCTTTATTGCATATCGTCAATAGTGCTGCGATTCCAGTCACATTTATGAAGTCTTACTCTGCCTATGCTGGTGTGCAAGATGCCATGGTGCAATGGTGGTATGGTCATAATGCGGTTGGCTTCTTCTTAACCGCTGGTTTTTTGGGCATCATGTATTACTTTGTGCCTAAGCAAGCAGAGCGCCCAGTGTATTCGTATAGCTTATCCATTGTTCACTTTTGGGCATTGATTTTCACTTACATGTGGGCTGGTCCGCATCACCTTCACTACACAGCTTTACCAGATTGGACACAATCTGTTGGCATGGTGTTCTCATTAATTTTATTAGCACCAAGCTGGGGTGGCATGATTAACGGCATGATGACTATGTCTGGCGCATGGCATAAATTGCGTACTGATCCTATCTTACGCTTCTTAATTGTTTCACTATCTTTCTACGGTATGAGTACGTTTGAAGGGCCAATGATGGCAATTAAAACCGTTAACTCACTTTCTCATTACACTGACTGGACCATTGGCCATGTGCATTCAGGTGCTTTAGGTTGGGTTGGCTTGGTTTCGATGGGGGCGCTGTATCACATGGTGCCAAAACTATTCGGTCAAAAACAAATGCATAGCATTAAAGCGATTGAAGTGCATTTTTGGATGGCAACAATTGGCATTGTGCTTTACATTGCAGCGCTTTGGATTTCGGGTGTGATGGAAGGTTTAATGTGGCGTGCAGTCAATGCTGATGGCACGCTAGCTTACACCTTTGTAGAAAGCGTAAAAGCAAAATTCCCTTACTATTTTATTCGCTTATTAGGTGGCGTACTTTACCTTGGCGGCATGATTGTGATGCTTTGGAACGTATTGAAAACAGCATCAAATGGTCAGCCAGCAGTTGCGACTATTCCATCTGTTACCGCTCACGCTTAAGGAAAATGTTATGGCAGATTTAAATGATAAAAAAACGGGCTTCAGTCACGAGAAAATTGAGACAAATAACTTTCTCATGATCGTACTGATTTTATTGGTGGTATCTTTTGGTGGTCTTGTAGAAATCGTCCCTTTGTTCTTTCAAAAGTCGACAACGGAACCAATCAAAGGCTTAGAACCTTATACGCCATTGCAGTTAGTTGGACGCGATATTTATCAGCGCGAAGGCTGTTATAACTGTCATTCACAAATGATTCGTCCGTTAAGGGCAGAAACCTTGCGCTATGGTCATTATTCAGTGGCAGGCGAGTTTGTGTACGACCATCCGTTTCAGTGGGGTAGCAAGCGCACTGGTCCAGATTTGCACCGTGTAGGCGGTAAGTATAGTGATGAATGGCAGCGTATTCACCTAATCAATCCGCGTGATGTTGTGCCTGAATCTATTATGCCAGCTTACCCGTGGCTAGAAAATGCACCAGCGAACACGGAGATTGGTGAAAATATGGCAGCACTACGTAAAGTAGGCGTGCCGTATACCGATGAACAAATTGCAGGTGCGGCGGCTGAAGTTGAAGGTAAAACTGAGCTAGATGCCATTATTGCTTATATGCAAGTGTTGGGCATTCATTTGAAATAAAAATGGAGAACACGATGGATATCAATACATTACGCATTTTAGTCACATTAATTAGCTTTATTGTATTTGTTGGCATTATGGTTTGGGTGTGGCGCCGTCGTCATACCGCTGATTTTGAAGAGGCAGCAAGACTGCCTTTTGAAGAGAAATAGAGGAATATAAAATGAGTGATTTTATCAATAACTTTTGGCCCTACTTTATCGCTGTTATTACCATTGGCGGTATTCTCGGCTGTGCATTTTTATTGTGGTATACGAGCAAAATTAAAATCGTTAGTAAAAATGGTGACAATACCAGTGGTCATGTATGGGATGAAGACATTACTGAAATGAATAATCCATTACCACGTTGGTGGGTATGGCTATTCATCATTACGATTATTATTGCTTTTGTCTATTTAGCACTTTATCCAGGTATCGCGACTTATGAAGGCTCAAAAGGTTGGACGCAAGAGAATCAATACCAAGCAGAAGTAGCCGAAGCGAATGAAGAGTTGAAAACAATCTATGCAAAATTCGATGGCATGTCGGTTGAAACACTATCGGCATCGCCAGCAGCTAAATCCATTGGTGAGCGTTTGTATATGAACAATTGCTCTCAATGCCATGCATCAGATGCACGTGGTGGCAGAGGGTTCCCAAACTTAACCGACAATGACTGGTTACATGGTGGTAGCCCTGAAAAAATCGAAGAGACGCTTATTAATGGACGTAACGGCATGATGCCACCAATGGCTGCAATGATTGGTAGTGACGAGGAGGTGAAAAATCTTGCTAATTATGTACTTAGTCTTTCAGGCAGTATGCATGATGCTGCAAGAGCAGGCTTAGGTCAGCCCAAGTTTGCTTCTTGTGCCGCTTGTCATGGTGCAGAAGGCAAGGGTAACCAAGCTTTAGGCGCACCAAACTTAACAGATAATATTTGGTTACATGGCGCTGGTGAAGCGGCGATTATTGACCGAATTAAACACGGTAAAGTGAATCAAATGCCGGCCCAAGCAGATAAATTAACACCTGAGCAAATTAAGGTATTAGCTGCTTATATTTGGGGGTTATCTAATGGGGCGGATAACTAGTATTTTCTCGATGATGTTTCGTGAAAGAAGGACATGACTGAAGGCAATAAGCCTGCCGTAGAAGAAAATACCGCACCTTTAAAAGAGGTGGTTATTTCTTTATATAAAGCAGAAGAGAAAATATATCCACGTAGTATTTTTGGCTATTTTGCTAAATGGCGCTGGGTAATGATTTGGCTCACACAACTGTTTTTCTATGGTGTACCTTGGTTAGAGTGGGGCCAAAGACAAGCTTTATTATTTGATTTATCGGCCAAGCGTTTTTATATTTTTAAACTGGTTTTATACCCGCAAGATTTAATCTATCTCACGGCTATTCTAATTATTTCAGCACTTTCCTTGTTTTTATTTACCGCCATTGCAGGGCGATTGTGGTGTGGCTACACCTGCCCACAAACCGTGTATACCGAGATTTTTCTTTGGGTAGAAAGAAAAGTTGAAGGTGATCGCGCAAAAAGAATAAAGTTAGATGCGGCGCCATTGTCGCTGGAAAAACTATCGAGAAAGTTCACCAAACATTTCGTTTGGATTGTGATTGCCGCATGGACGGGCTTCACCTTTGTTGGCTATTTCATGCCGATACGCGAGCTAGCCGCGGCTATCATACAATTGAATGCGGACGGATGGGCAGTGTTCTGGGTCCTCTTCTATGGTTTTGCGACCTATGGAAATGCAGGCTTTATGCGCGAACAGGTTTGTAAATATATGTGTCCTTATGCACGCTTCCAAAGTGCCATGTTTGATGATGATACGTTAATCGTGACTTATGATGAGGCACGCGGTGAACCAAGAGGCGCTGGATCCCGTAAAAATATAGCAAAAACAGAAACATTAGGCTCATGTATTGACTGCAGTTTATGCGTCCAAGTGTGTCCAACAGGCATTGATATTCGCGAAGGTCTTCAGTATGAGTGTATTGGTTGTGGCTTATGTGTGGATGTTTGTGATGATGTGATGGACAAAGTAGGCGAGCCGCGGGGCTTAATTAAATATACAACACAAAATGCTGTGAATAATCACTGGTCGCGTAATGAAATGTTTAAACGTATTTTGCGGCCACGCGTGTTAATTTATTCGGCGATTCTTACCTTATTAATTGCTGCTTTAGTGACAAGTCTATGGTTTAAAAAGCCTTTTAAAGTAGATGTGACACGTGATCGCTCTGTATTAGCTAGATTAGTAGAAGGTGGCATGCTGGAAAATGTTTACCGCTTGCAAATTATCAATGCAAGTGAGGATAGGCATCAGTATCGTCTTAAAGTGAATGGTTTAGAGAATGCAAAAGTTGATTTTAAAGGCAGTGAAAAAAATCCACTCATTACAGTAGAGCCAGCCGAAGCGCGTTTGGTAGTGGTTGATATTGAAGTGCCAGATGGTTCGATTGAAACAGGAAAACATAAAATTCAATTTGAAATTGAAGAAGTTGATAGCAAAGCAATCTTGATTGAAAAATCAATATTCCTAGTGCCAAGATAGCACTACTGACGATAAATTAAGGATGTTAAATGAAGATCGAAGATACAAAACCGTGGTACAAATATGGTTATGTGTGGATGGTAATAGGCGGTCCGTTGGTGGTCATGGTTGCTTCCTTTATAACCCTTTATTATGCAATCAAGATCCCTGATCCTGTTATTGAAAATTACTATGTTAAAGGGATAGAAATTAATAAAACCTTAGCAACAGAAGAATTGGCACCAGCGATGAAAGCACGTAATCATGCGGCTACTGGTGTGAAATCGATAGAAGACTAAGGTTTTTAAAAGTGTTATTAAGGCGAGAAAAGTCTGCGCTTTTAACTTAATTGCAAGTTTGTTGATTGAATATTTTTTTCAGTGCATCTGCTTCAATAATGCGTACATAGCGCTGCTTAACTTCAATAATGCCTTCATCACTAAATTTAGAAAATGTGCGGCTGACCGTTTCTAGTTTCATACCAAGATAACTACCAATTTCTTCACGTGTCATTCTCAAAATAATTTCTGATTGTGAAAATCCACGGGCATATAAGCGTTGCACTAGATTCAATAAGAAGCCTGCTAAACGTTCTTCAGCACGCATATTACCCAGCAACATCATGACGCTATTTTCACGCACAATTTCTCGACTCATGACTTTATGAATATGGCGCTGTAATTCAGGAAATTCACGCGAAAGTGCTTCAATATTAGCAAAAGGCATGACACAGACTTCAGCGTCTTCTAGTGCAACGGCATTGCAACTATGCAAATCATTGGCAATGCCATCCATGCCGATAATTTCTCCTGCCATTTGAAAACCAATCACTTGCTCGCGACCATCTTCTGTAGAAATGCTGCTTTTAAAAAAACCTGTGCGTATGGCGTAGAGGGAGGTGAACGTATCGCCATTACTAAATAACAGTTCACCTTGTTTAATCCGATGACGCGTTTTAACAACATCGTCAATTTTTTTCATCTCTTGATTAGTGAAACCCAAAGGCATACACAGCTCTCTTAAATTACAATTTGAGCAGGCAGTTTTGAGGTCTTGCGTCAGTGAGGATGAATCCATGTTTGGTCGATTTAATAGTTTCTAATTTGGTCATGCGATTAATTGAATGATTGTAAAGCTGGTTGATTTGCATCAAAACTAAACAATCACTTTACATGAATAATACCATCTAAATTAGGAGACAGATATGATTGAAATTCAAACGACCAACATGTCCCAGTTGTCGCCGGATTTACTGCAGCAATATGACATAGCTGGGCCGCGTTATACCTCGTATCCAACCGCTGATCGGTTTGTTGAAGCCTTTACGGAAAATGATTATCAGCAAGCGTTACAGCTAAGACAAATAGGATGTGCATCCTTACCATTATCACTTTATATCCATATTCCTTTTTGCGAATCACTTTGTTTTTTCTGTGCTTGCAATAAAATCGTGACTAAACATCATGAACGTAGCGGTATTTATTTGCAGTACTTGAGCAAAGAAATAGATTTACAACTTGCAAGTTTAGGTAATAAACCAAACGTTTCACAGTTGCATTTAGGCGGCGGTACGCCAACATTTTTCTCAGATGCAGAGTTGACCCAGTTGATGAGTGAGTTGAGGAAAAAATTCAAGCTTTCCCCGGTTGGAGAATACTCCATTGAAATTGATCCTCGAACTATCGATACAATGCGTCTTAAGAATTTGCGCGCTTTAGGGTTCAACCGATTAAGTTTTGGAGTGCAAGATTTTAATGTTGATGTACAAAAGGCAGTGCATCGTATTCAGCCTTTTGAGCAAGTATCTGCATTGGTAAAAGAGGCGAGGCGCCAACAATTTGAATCACTGAATATGGATTTAATTTATGGGCTACCAAAGCAAACGGCTGATACCTTTTCGCATACCTTAGATCAAGTCATTGCCATCAAACCGGACAGAATTGCTTTGTATGCTTATGCCCATTTACCAGAACGGTTTAAACCACAGCGTCGCATTCAAACAGAAGCATTGCCAACGGCAGCAGACAAACTCAGCATGCTCTCCTTGGCGATTGCTAAGCTAATTGAGGCAGGTTATGTCTATATCGGTATGGATCATTTTGCCTTGCCAGAAGATGCGTTAGCCGTGGCTAAGCGACAAGGTCGTTTACATCGAAATTTTCAGGGTTACAGCACGCAGCCAGATTGTGATCTGATTGCATTAGGTGTTTCATCTATCGGCCGTGTGGGTGCAACATATAGTCAAAATGCAAAAACCATGGAAGAGTATTGTGATGCGCTTGATCAAGGACGATTACCCATTGTGCGTGGCTTAGGATTGTCGAGTGACGATCTAATTAGGCGGTCAGTCATTATGTCGATAATGTGTCAAGGTGAGGTGCAATATGAAGCAATCGAGCTTGCGTATATGATCGATTTTAAGCAGTATTTTTCAACCGAATTGGCAGAGCTAGTGGCATTAAAAAATGCTGGCATGTTAATGTTTAACGCGGATGCTTTAGTCGTGACCGATATAGGCTGGTATTTTATTCGCACGATTGCAATGGCGTTTGATCGTTATTTACAAGCGGACCAAACACGCGCACGGTTTTCAAAAATAATCTAAAATGGCAATATGGAGACGCCGCTAGCACTAACGACACTATTAATGGGCTTAGCCGGTGGACCGCATTGTATTGCGATGTGTGGCGCTGCTTGCGGGGGCTTGCAAAAAAGCAGCGCGGGTGTGCAGATAGGCAAATTTCATGCTGGTCGTATTGTTGGTTACGCCTGTTTAGGCGCAATTGCTGCAGCTTCGGTTAACACACTGGCTTGGTTTTCTGATCAAACGACTGCTTTGCATCCAATTTGGACATTTTTCCACGTACTAGTGCTTGTTTGGGGTTTAATGTTACTGCTATTTGCGCGTCAACCAGCTTGGGCTGATCACATAGGTCGTCAAATTTGGACGTACGTTCGTCAGTTCTCACAGTTATCAGGTGGCGGTTTTATAACAGGCATGCTATGGGCATTGATGCCATGCGGCTTGCTTTATTCAGCCTTATTGGTTGCCTCTTTAAGTGCTAATCCGATCAGTGGTGCATTCAGTATGGCGACGTTTGCATTGGGCACTAGTGTGTCATTGATTATTGGACCATGGTTTTGGTTTAAACTAAAAAATGGTTTCAAATGGATAGGTGATAGTACTAGTATGCGGCTAGCAGGTCTTTTTCTTACAGGTGTTGCCGCTTGGGCGATTTGGATGGATTTAATGCATCAAACCAAAGTTTGGTGTAATTAAACTCATAAAAATGAGGAAAAAAATCTCTACCGCGAACGGTAGAGATAGGGAGGGACCAGCAATCGTTATATAGATTAGATTTCAGTTTTTTTAGAATTTTTTACCGATGCCAAAACCAATGACCCAAGGGTTAATATCTAGACTATCAATTTTTCTCCAAGCGTTTCCTGTAACAGCGCCTTTCAATTTAACATCAGTATCAATAGTGACATATTTCACATCTGCGTTAAGTAGCCAACCATCTTTGAGGTTAATATCAACACCAGCTTGTAATGCCCAACCCCAGCTGTCACTATCGATTTTAATTTTGTTACCATTAATGGCACCTGCGCTACCTTTTAAGTTGCGGTCAAGCATCATGGTGTAGTTAATGCCTGCACCCACATAAGGATCAATCATTTGGTCTGGATTAAAATGCCATTGCGCGGTTAATGTTGGTGGTAATAGATTGACACTGCCCAAGCCTTGATTGCCAACCACGCCTGCTGAGTCACCAGAGATGCTTACATTGTGGCGTGTACCTAATGCCAAAATCAACTCTGCCGCAATGTGTTTCGTAAAGTAGTATGAAATGTCTAGTTCAGGAATAACTTTATCACTGACGTTTAGCTCTGCACCAGGTGACATAACAGGTGCGCCTAGCAGCTTGTTCACGTCTTTACCAAGGGTGCTATCTTCATTAGGGCTTACATTCACTGCGCGCATACGCACGACCCAATCACCCGCTTCTGCATACGCAAGCGCAGGTGCTACTAATGAAGCTGCAATTGATAATACTAATATTCTTGTTTTCATCTCATTCTCCATAAAATCATTTTTACTGTTGATGGATGAATGATACGAGTCGGCGAGACGGTATGCTTTGATGTAAATCAACAAAGCTAGATTAGTTTAGTAATGGTTTATCAATAGCTAAATATTGTTGAAAAAGGATTTAAGGCTTTACGTTTCTAACCAATAAAAAGACAGTGCAGGGATGGTTAATACCGCATTGTTAATAGTGAGAGTATTGTTTGATGCAAAGTCTTTAACGATTTCATATTTCAAAAAGCCTTTTTCTTTTAGAGGATTGATGTCTAGCATTTGTTCAACATCACTAAAGTTACAGACGACCAATACTCTTGCACTGCCAAATGGATGATTAAATCTAGAAAAGACTAATAAGTGCGGATTGGTAGTGGTGAGTAGTTCTCGATTATTTTTGTCTGCGAATGACGGGATTTCTTTACGAATGGCAATCAGCTTTTTAAGCGCATTAAAAAGACGATATTCAACCGTACCGATTTCTTTCCTTTTCTCAATTTTATCCCAATCCAATTGAGGGCGATGCGTCCAGCGGTTATCGTTTCTTTTATGTTCATCACTCAGGTAAGAGTCGTCATTTAATGTACCGGTGCTGTCACCGTAATAGAGCAGAGGAATCCCACCAAAAGAAAGAATGACGCTGTGTAACAGAATAATGGTTTTAATTGCAGATGCGATCGCTTCAGGATTTTCGGCTTCTAAGGCGGTTTCTAGGCCAGCCAGAGAAGCTAATGAACCCGAGATGCGGGCATCACCCGTTTTATTATTGACGCCAAAAGCAAAGCCTTTAGCGTTAGACATCCCATAGTTGCCAGTATAGTAATCGACTAAGAATCGACGATGTAGCGCAGGGTCATAACCTGCATCAATAATGTCAGCATCGCTGAAACCCCAACCAATATCATCATGGCAGCGCACATAATTTAGCCAAGTTGCACGCTCTAATTTTTCGGGAATGCTTTGTATGCCTTTATTAAGTAACGCGGTATTTTTGGTAGCGACTGCTTCCCAAAGTAAGGCCATTAAAGTGGCGTTATAGGCTATTTCACACTCTTTGGCATTAATGGCATCTTCGCCAAAATATTTCACAATTTCAGTCGGAGCCACAATTGCTTCTGCAATAAATAAAACACCTGGTGCGGTAATTTGGCAACAGTCTTTAAATAATTGCAGAATCAAATGGGCTTCTCGCTCATTTTGACAAGTGCTACCCATTTTTTTCCACAGAAAAGCAACCGCATCTAAGCGCAAAATATCAACGCCATGATTGGCCCAATAGAGCAACACATCAAGCATTTCGATAAAAACGGCTGGGTTTTTATAGTTCAAATCCCATTGAAAATGGTTGAAAACAGTCATCACCCATTTATTCATTTCTGCATCCCAGGTAAAGCTGTTTGGAGCAAATTCTGGGAAAACTTCTGGCATGGCTTCTTCATAAATATCAGGAATCTGCCTATCGTCAAATAGATAGTAATAATCTTGATAGGTTGCATTACCTTGGCGCGCTTGTTGTGCCCAAGCGTGCTGGTTAGACGTGTGATTCACCACAACATCTAACGTAATCAGCGTTTCACGGTTTTTTAAATTCTTGATAAGCGCATCAAGATCCTCAAGCGTGCCGTAACTTTCATCCACTTTGCGGAAATCTCTTACGGCATAACCACCATCATTCTCTACTTCGGGGCAATCACATATCGGCATAATATGAATCATATTAATGCCCAATTCTTGTAAAAAATGCAGTTTAGTTTGCATGCTTTTCAAGTTATCAGAATAACCTTCACAATATAAAGCCATACCCACCCATTTTTGGCTTAGAAACCAATCGTGGTCTCTTTCTCGAACTAAATCAGATTCTTTTAGTTCTGGCGCACGTTTAATATATTGCTGCGCCATGGTTTTGACGAGGTTTTCTAATTGCTGCTTAAAGTCATCTCGGTCGCCATATAAATGATGGAAGATAGAATAAATAGCATAAAAATTAGCGCCTAATCGTGTATAAAAATGCTGCAAATCAGCATCATTATTTTTGATGTTGATATTAATTAAAATATCATTCAGTAGCGAATGTGAGACTTGTTCATACATAATAATTCATCAACTTTAATAATTTAATTTTTGGAAGCTTGTCCAAATTGATAATGTTTTATCCCTTCTAAAATACCGGCGGCATAATGACCTTCAGCAAAATATACTTGATCCATGCCGCGTAGTGTTTCTAGTTCTTCACTATGGTTTCCAACCACGACGCCTAAGGTATCGCCGACTAACATTTCACTGTCGTTACCTGAATCACCAGAGGTTAAAAATTGCTCAAGCGGCAAATCCCATTTATAAGCTAGGTAACGAATCGCATGCCCTTTAGAGGCTCTAATCGGCAGAATATCTAAGAACTCATTGTGGGAGTAAATCACTTGCGCATGTAACTTTAATTGTTGTAGATGTTGATTAATGGTTTCAAGCGAAGGTAATTCTTCTGGCGTTACCAAATAACTAATTTTAAATTCTCTTTGATTGTCTTCGGTTTGTAATCGAATGCCACCAATACTTTTCATGGCTTCGACTAAATCATTACGGCGCCACAAATGTTTGATGTGATTAGACCAACCCGTATCTGGTTTTAAAGACGTGCCGTAATTAATCTCACTGCCAACTGAAGTAATTAATACATCAGGCATGGGCACATTATTTTTTTGCAATATCTCTACGGCGCTTTCAAGCGGCCTGCCAGTTGCAATGCCAAACGCTAACTCGCCAGATTGTGCGCGTAACCAAGTAATTAAGGTTTGTAAGCTATTTTTATCGCCCAAAAGTGTGTTATCAATATCGGTAATCAGTGCAATTTTTGCTAATGGCATGGTCGACTTTCCTGCATTTAATGCGGTTTTATATTGGCGTTTCACTCTTTTACGGTCTTTTCGCAACAATGCGCGCACTTCTTTCATGTACTTTTCGACATGTTTTTCCCACGTGTAATGACGCTTGATATTGTTCAAACCATTTTTAGACAGTAAGCGCCATTTTTTTGGGTCAGAAAGTGCTTGTTCTAAAGCGGTGGCAATGGCATTGCTATCTAAAGTATCGGTGACAAAACCACTGCGACAGTTATTCACAATATCTCTTGGCCCACCATCATCTGGCGCAACAAAAGGTAAACCACTGGCAACGGCCTCAATCAAAGTTAAGCCAAATGGTTCGGTAAAAGCGGCATTGATAAAAACGCCTTTTCGCTTAGCTGCATAACGATAGAGTTCAGGAATATCATCTTGCGAAATATTTTTAGGAATCGCAACTTTTCCCCATAAATCATACTTGTCAATATCGAGAAGCAAGTCATTCATCACTTGTTGTTGTGACTCTTCTAAGGCTTTAATATCTTCACGTGTACCTGCCACAATCACTAAATTAGCCATTTCTTGCAGCGCTTTACTTTGACCATAAGCCGCCACTAAACCGCTGATGTTTTTGCGTAAATCTGGGCGACAAATGGTCAGGATAATGGGCTTATCTTTTTTGAAAATAAATTTATCAATCAGTAATTTCAGTCCTTCATTGGTTTTGTGCGTACGTGCTGGCGCAGAGAATCTTGAGGTGTCAATACCAGGTGGAATAACGCTGTATCGATGGGCATCGTGATTACGATACATGCCGTATTGGTCATCTATTTCTTGGCGCGTGCTGGTTACCACTAGCGATGCATCTTGAATAATATCTTCTTCTACAGAAATGCGTTTTTGCAGATTAAACTGTCTTTCAATCGCCGATTCTTTTTTGCCTGACTGAAGCAAACGATCTAGCTTAGGACGGCCGAGAGAATGACCGGTAAAAATCAGCGGAATACCCAATAGATTAGATAGCTGCCTGCCAACATAGCCAGCATCAGCATAATGAGCATGAATAAAATCTGGCAGTTGGCCTTGTTTACGCAAAAATTGTAAACACTTGTCGACCATTTGATCGAGATGTTTCCACAATAACTCTTTACGAATATATTTGGTTGGGCCTGCTTGTAGCCGAATAATTCTAGTGTTCTCACTCAGCTGTTCTTCAGCGCGGGCATAGTCTGCATCGACGCCATCATCATCAATTAGGCGCGTGAGTAAATCCACTTTAGCCACTTGCGGATGCTTCGCTAGTGCTTTTGTTAGCTCAACTACATATTTCGTTTGTCCGCCAGTATCGGCATTAATCCCTAACTCCATATCATTAGCGCGAATGAGTCCGTGTACGCTAATCATTAAAATATACAGAGAATGTTCTTTATCTTCATTTAGCGTTGTTTGCATCAAAACCAACTTTCAATATAAGGCAAATAAAAGTCACTTGTTTCAGGCGCTGCCCCTCTAATGGTACAAATGGCGGAGGCAAAAATACCTGCACGGGTCAGCATTTGTTCCATCGACCAATTATTCAATAAGCCCAAAATACTAATAGCTGCAAATGCATCGCCTGCGCCAACGGTGTCAACAAGTGGTACGGTCAATGGAGGCACATTTACTTTTGTTTCTTCACCATTACTCGATAACGCCCATGCGCCACTTTCACCACAGGTAACAAATAGATGTTTTAAATCAAATTTTTTGATTAGAAATAAAGCGCGCTCTTTATCATTGCTCAGTTTAGGTTCAAAATAATTGCAAACAATGGCTAATTCATCTTCGTTGATTTTGACGATTTCAGTTCGCAATAATGAACGGCGAATCATGTGCTTGTTATACCAAGGCTCACGTAAATTAATATCTAAAAAACGTGGACATTTGGCGCCACTTAAAAAGGTGTCTAGTGCTAAACGGGAGTTAATGCCACGCTGCGCCAATGTGCCAAAGTAAGCTAAATCAGGCTGGTTAGCCAAGGTTGTTAAATGCGCCATGCCAGGATGAATATGGTCATAAGCTTGATTGGGTTCGATCTCAAATCGATGGCTCCCGTTTTCCATGTGTACGGTGACTTGGCCAGTCGGATAAACAGAATCTAATTGAATCCCTGATTGGTCGATATCGAGTTTACTCAGTTCGGCAAATAGCGACTTTTTAAGTGCGTCATTACCGACTCTAGAAATTAGAACAGGATGTTGTTGGAAGGCACGCAAATGTCTGGCAACATTATAAGGCGCGCCGCCAAGCACGGTGGCATCAGGGAAGATATCGGCTAACACTTCCCCAAAAATAGCGATGGTAAATTGATTTTTCTTCAAATAATTAGACATGTCCTTTTATTCTAACACTTAAACTATTTGAAAAAATGTCTAAAAAATAACCACGATTACCGATAACATTTCCTCATCAGTGATTGTATTAAAGTATTTGCCAGCTCGCGTATAGCTTAAAACTCAACCATCTCAAATTCTGCTTTAGAGACACCACATTCTGGGCACATCCAATCAGAAGGAACGTCTTCCCATTTAGTGCCAGCGGCAATGCCATCATCAGGCCAGCCTTTTTCTTCTTCATAAATTAAACCGCATACACTACACATCCAAGTTTTCATGATTTCTCCTTTAAAACGAACTCCTTATTTTAAGGTAGTTTAGATTGATTAGTCGGTTTAAACAGAAATAACTGACAAAAAAAGCCCGCTTGCGCGGGCTAAACAGGGGAAGTACATAAAACCGAAATTTAATATTACTTCCTGTTTATGACACTATCATGTCAATTAACCAATTGATTGGTTCAATAATTAAATTGACCAGATAAGTACCACCCTGTTTGATTTTCTTTGTCTGCAATATTGCCCAAATCAAGATAGGCACCAGTAACCGAAAAGTTTTTATACGGAAACCAAGTAATGAATACATCTTTGGCATCTTCTTCTTCAAATTGGCGAATATTGTTTGGTTTACTTCGATACTCAAATCCAGTCAGTACATTATCGGTCAGCATAATCGCGGTTGAAATAGATGGTTGTAACTGGTAGCTGTCTTGTTTATCGCCGCCAAAACCCAAAATGCCGAACTGATTGGCTTTGGTTGCTCTTACGTTAGCAGAAACCAAGACATTTTTACCATAAAGCCCAGCCAGATAAACCTTGGTTGCTGCCAGATATAAATCAACACCAGAGCTACTTTTTGCACCAATTGATTTAGGCACAAAACTAAAGTCTTCGTTATGTTTAATTTGCATCCCAACGGCTATTTGCGGATACCAAGTATCTTGATCATAAAGCGCATCGCCTAATACTCTGACCTTTAAACCCAAAGTATTCAGTCTGATTGATTCATGCGGCACGGTATCGCCTAAGCCAAATCTTGTTTGACTGATGCTGACTTCAAGGCGGTTATAAAACCCAATGGCGGCACCAAAGGTGTCAAGCTGAAAGTCATCGCGGGTTTTTGCTTTGGTATAAAAAGCAGATCCACCGATTTGATCATCGGTGCCATAACCAGTGATGACTGCCCACGGCACTAAGCCCCCACCACCAGCACCTTCCATTTGACTAATGCCGCCAGTACCAAGTAGTCGGTCACCTGCATAGAGCGCGTTGCATACGCTTAATAAACTTAGTAATAGTAAGTAGCTTAAAGCGCGGAGGTTAATTTTCACTCGTGAATCCTTATCGGTATTGCATAAACAATATTTGTATTTTCACACTATATTAAACTAATGGCTCTTTTTGCAATCTATTGAAATAACCCATTAAATTGAGTTATTTCAGCTGATAACATCAGCTAATGGTTGTTATTATGAAAGCATTACTTTTAGTCACTATTGATCGTAAATAGTTTAGTCTGCCGTATTGGGAGGAACTTACCTTAATGAAGTATTTATTGTTAATCGTGTTGATGATGACTGGTTGCGCTATGCAGCAGACCAGTAGCGCGAGCCTTTATAGCCGAATTGGAGGCAAACCTATTTTAGCCATGATTTCATCTGAGACGGTCGATATTATTGCCAATGATCCTAGAACAATGCGTTCGTTTGACGGGGTTAAATTACAGCCGATTAAGGATAGCATCACTGATTTTTTATGTGTTAAAACAGGTGGAAAATGCGTATATGAAGGTGAAACGATGGTTAACTCACATGCGGAGGCAGCAATTACCAGCGCAGAGTTTGAGTTGATGGTGCAGGTCATCAGAGATGTGATGGATGCAAACCGCATTGCAGACAGAGAAAAGAATGAGCTGTTAAGAATTTTGGCGCCAATGAAAAAGGAAATTGTAACGAAATGATGATTAAAACAGTTAAGAGTTGCCGTTACCTTTTATGTGGACTGTTATTCGTGGGAAGCACCCATGTCTTTGCGCAAGATCTCAGTATTACCGTACAGGATAAACAAGGTAAGCCATTAAAGGATGCCGTTGTTTATATTGAAGGCAGTCATGTCAAAACAGCGAAACCGAAAATGGAGCAGGATATCATTCAGAAAGATAGACAGTTTCAGCCATTAGTCACGGTGGTGCAAACAGGAACCAATATTAAATTCCCTAATCAAGATAAGGTGAAGCACCATGTGTATTCCTTTTCGCCAGCTAAGAAATTTGAACTGAAACTTTATTCAGGTGTGCCAGCTACACCTGTCATTTTTGATCAAGCGGGTACCGTCGTATTGGGCTGCAATATACATGATCGCATGTTGGCTTATGTCTATATTGTCGATACGCCACTTTTTGCCAAGACGAATGCACAAGGTGTGGCTGTAATTACTGATTTTCCACCAGGACAATATGATGTCAAAACTTGGCACTATGCGCTTAAGAATGAAAATGCACCTGTTGCACAAACCGTAAACCTTGCAGAAAAAGCCAACGCGACTGTGAAGCTGGATATTAATGCCGCGGCCTTAGTAATGGAAAAGTAGTGCTGAAAAAGAGCATCTATGAAATTTAAGACCATACAAAGTGAAATTATTGTTACCTTTGTAAGCATTATTATTGGTATTCAATTAATCGGCTTAATTCCCATTGGTCGTATCATTAATCAAAATGCCTATCAATCGGCAGAAAATGATTTAAAAGTCGGCACCAGTGTTTTTAACAATATCCTCGAACAAAATACAGCCAATCTTATGCAGGGTGCAACCATATTGGCTGCAGATTATGGCTTTAAATCATCAGTCACGAGCGAAGATAATGAAACGATTAGTTCGGCGCTCAGCAATCATCAATCACGTATCAATGCCGACATTGCCATTTTCTCTTCAGTTAATTCAGACAATGTCATTGTTTCTGGTAACTTATCAACAGTAGCGGCGACAAAGGTTACTAGTCAACTAATCGCTAAGTATAAAAACAACGACGAATCACTCAATTTTGAAATTTTTAATAGGGTGCCCTATCAATTAGTGGTGGTGCCGGTAAAAGCGCCACTAACCATCGGTTGGATTGTGATGGGCTTTAAAATTGATAATGTATTAGCGAATAAGCTACAGCAATTAACTAATTTACAGGTTACTTTTGTCCAAAAAACAGAAGATAATCAGTGGGGTGTGGCGGGCACTACTTTGAGTGCTCAACATGCACAACAGCTGACAACCGCCACCGCACAACATTTTGCGAACAAAAAATTGAAATTCGAATTTGAGGTGGATGACGTCACGTATTATTCATCTGCCATTTTGTTGTACCAAGATGATAACGCCATTGTCACGGTGTTACAGCAGTCATTAACCAATGCGATAGCAAGTTATCAGCCATTGAAAACAAGTATTATTGTATTGGTCTTAATTGGGTTAGCACTTTTTATTATCGCTACTTTTTATCTTTCAAAACACATTTCAGCGCCCATTAGATCTTTATCCGAGACAGCAAAACAACTTGAATTAGGTAATTATGCTGTGGAAGTTAAAACCAATCGTGATGATGAAATTGGTGATTTAACGCAATCATTTAACGCTATGCGCGAAGCGATTGCATTGCGTGAACAGAAAGTGTCACGACTGGCGTTTTGGGATGAGACCACGGGGCTAATTAACCGAATAGCATTCATCAAAGCAGTCAATGATGTTTTTAACAATCACGGCAATAACCAAAAGCCATTAGCGGTTATTGTGTTCAATATTGACCGATTCAAAATGATTAACAAAATTCTCGGCAGAGCCTTTGCGGATAAGTTGTTAGCACTAATTGGTGAAAAATTGAGCGCTACCGTCAAAAAGTCGACTGATGTTGTTGCTCGAGTGGGTGCGGATGAATACGGTATTTTGTTAACAGACACCGAGGAACAGAGTGCGATGAGGGTAGCCGAGAGGTTATTGGCTATTTTTGACGAACCACTTCAAGTAGAAGATCAGTATATTGATGTAAGGATGAGTGTAGGTGTCGCCTTATATCCGCAACATAGTGCGGATGTCGAAAGCTTATTTATGCATGCGGAAACCGCTTTGCAAGTAGCTAAAATTAAGAAAAGTGGGTTGGTGTTATACGATGCTGACTATGAAAAAGAAATTGAAGCTAATTTAACATTAGTTACCGAGCTTAAAAAAGCGGCTAAAGATAATGAGTTGGTTTTATTTATACAACCTAAAGTGAATTTTGAGAATAAATCTGTTGATACTGCTGAAGCACTTGTGCGTTGGCAACATCCCACTAAAGGGATGATTTTTCCTGATCAGTTTATCCCTTATGCAGAGGAGCTGGGAGTTATCCAAGAAGTTACCCATTGGATGCTTGAAGAAGCATGTAAGACTGTCGTTGCATTAAAAGCTAAAGGGATTTCATTAAAAATTGCCATTAATATTTCAACCAGAGACTTAATTGACCAGCAATTGCCACGGATTATTATGGATTTATTTAGTCAATATCAAGTTGGTTCAGAAGCAATTTCTTTAGAAATTACCGAAAGTAGCATAATGGATGACCCAATTCGCTCAGAGCAAACACTGCTCAAGTTGTCTGAGATGGGACTTAATATTGCGATTGATGATTATGGGACTGGTTATTCCTCGCTTGCTTACCTTAAAAAGTTACCAGTGCAAGAGCTGAAAATTGATAAGTCCTTTGTATTAAAAGTGGATCAAAATGAACATGATGCCACTATTGTCCGTTCTACTATTGATTTAGGACATAACCTAAATATGAAGGTTGTAGCAGAAGGCGTGGAAAATCAAGCTTCGTGGGATTTATTAAATAGCATGGGCTGTGATGTTGGGCAAGGTTATTTTATGGCAAAGCCTATGCACGTTAATTTCTTTGAAGATTGGTACATTGCTTGGTGCGAGAGTGCTAACCAAAAAGCAGTTAAGTATGACAAAAAAAGCCCGCTTACGCGGGCTAAAAAGCTAGATTTACATTAAATAAGAGACTGCTTTTTATAATGTTGCTAATCTCTTAATTGAAACAAGATTAATCAAAGCGATCCGCATTCATCACTTTAACCCAAGCATGCACAAAGTCTTTTACAAACTTCTCTTTGGCATCATCTTGCGCATAAACTTCAGCATAAGAACGTAAGATTGAGTTTGAACCAAACACTAAATCAACGCGAGTAGCCGTCCACTTTACGTTGCCTGTCTTCCGATCACGTATGTTGTAAAGATTCTTGCCTGCTGGTTCCCATGTATTGCCCATATCGGTTAAGTTAACAAAGAAATCATTACTTAATACGCCATGTCGGTCGGTAAACACACCATGTTTTGTACCAGCATAGTTCGTATCTAGCACTCGCATACCGCCCACTAAAACGGTCATTTCATGTGCGGTTAAACCCATTAATTGCGTACGGTCTAATAACATCTCTTCTACCGACACAATGTAATCGTTTTTAACCCAGTTGCGATAACCATCATGCGTTGGTTCTAACGGTTCAAATGACTCTGCATCTGTCATCGATTCTGATGCGTCACCGCGACCAGGCTTAAATGGCACAATCATTTTGACACCGGCATCTTCCGCCGCTTTTTCAATCGCCGCTGTGCCGCCAAGCACAATCAAATCAGCAATGCTGACATTTTTACATAAAGTTGTTTGAATATCGGCAAGTACAGATAATACTTTTTGTAGTCTTGCAGGTTCATTGCCTTCCCAATCTTTCTGTGGCGCTAGACGAATGCGAGCACCATTGGCGCCGCCTCTAAAGTCTGAACCACGGAAAGTGCGCGCACTATCCCAAGCCGTTGCAATAAGGTCCGACCGGCTTAAACCACTATTTAATAGTTTAGCTTTAAGTTCGCTTATTTCGGTATCGCCCAACACATAATCCACCATTGGTACTGGATCTTGCCAAATTAAATCTTCAGCAGGTACATCAGGCCCAAGATAACGACTTTTTGGCCCTAAATCACGATGCGTTAATTTAAACCAAGCGCGTGCAAACACTTCAGAGAAGTAAGCTTGATCTTGAGAAAAACGCACAGAAATTTCTCTGTAGATTGGATCTTTAATCATCGCCATATCAGCATCAGTCATGATTGGAGTCTGTCGAATAGAAGGATCTTCTACATCTACTGGCTTATCTTCTTCCTTAATGTTGATTGGTTCCCATTGCCATGCACCTGCAGGGCTTTTTTTAATTTCCCATTCATGACCCAACAGCATTTTAAAATAACCGTTATCCCATTTAGTTGGGTTGGTTGTCCATGCGCCTTCAATACCACTGGTAATTGTGTCGCGGCCTAAGCCTTTTCCATTTGGATTATGCCAGCCAAAACCTTGTCCATGCACATCGTTAGCCTCTGGACTATCTCCAAGAAGGGTAGCATCTCCATTGCCGTGACATTTGCCCACGGTATGACCGCCAGCCGTTAATGCCACCGTTTCTTCGTCGTTCATTGCCATGCGCTCAAAAGTTACGCGGATATCATGCGCCGTTTTAAGTGGATCAGGATTGCCATCCACACCCTCAGGATTGACATAGATTAAGCCCATCATGACAGCGGCTAACGGATTTTCTAAATCACGTACGCCTGAATAACGGCTGTTCTGACTACCACTAGGTGCTAACCATTCTTTTTCAGCACCCCAATAAATATCCTGCTCTGGGTGCCAAATATCTGCTCGACCACCTGCAAATCCATATATTTTCAATCCCATTGATTCGTATGCCATGGTGCCTGCTAAAACGATTAAATCAGCCCATGATAGGTTGTTGCCATATTTCTTTTTAATTGGCCATAGCAAACGTCGTGCTTTATCGAGATTAACGTTATCTGGCCAGCTATTTAGGGGAGCAAAACGTTGGTTGCCTGTACCTGCGCCACCGCGTCCATCAGCGATACGATAGGTGCCAGCTGCATGCCAAGACAAGCGAATCATCAACCCGCCATAGTGTCCCCAGTCTGCAGGCCACCATTCTTGACTATCCGTCATTAACGCGTGCAGATCTTGTTTGACTGCTTGTAAATCTAATTTTTTGAATGCAGCTGTGTAATCAAAGTCTTCACCCAAAGGGTTTGTTTTTGTGTCATGTTGATGCAGAATATCGAGATTGATCGCCTTCGGCCACCAATCCATCTTGGATTTCTCTGCGGTTGTATTGCCACCATGCATTACTGGACATTTTCCAGCAGTAGATGATTTATTATCCATCATAAAACTCCTTTTAGTTACTTTCTCTTAATTAATAGGTAAACGCATATTGCGCTAGTAACTCAACTAGCATATCACTAACAATTTCATTTTGAGTCATGATTTTCTCTCCTAATATACATCACTGTATAAACCACTCTATTCGACAGGTGAGACTCATTGTAAAAGGACAATATTCATTTGTACAATTGTATGTACTGATAGTATTGATAAATAATATTTATCAATATATGATAGTCGACATTAACCATTGGAGTAACAAATGACATTAAATGAGCTTAAGTTTGTGGTGGCGGTTGCACAAGAACGCAGTTTCAGACGTGCGGCAGAAAAGTGCTTTGTTACTCAACCCGCGTTAAGCTTAGGCATTAAAAAGCTAGAGCAGGAACTGGATGTGATTATTTTTGAGCGCAGCCGTAGTGAGGTGACGCCAACAGAAATAGGATCGCAACTGATTGAACAGGCCAATATTATTTTAGAACAATCGAACCGTTTAAAAGAAATGGCTAAGCTAGGCACCAATCCATTAGAAGGGCTGTTTAAGTTGGGCATGATTCATTCAGTAGGCCCGTATTTATTGCCAGAAATCATCCCAATATTAAGAATAAGCGTGCCCAATATGCCGTTAGAAATTGAGGAAAATCTGACCGCAAATTTAGAAGTGCAACTTAAAAATGGGGTGATTGATGCTGCGGTAATCGCCTTGCCATTTAATGTGCCTGGCATACAAGTGCAAACGCTTTATGATGAAGATTTTTCAGTCGTTGTGCCATCTAATCATCATTGGGCGAATCGAAAACTGATTAAGGCCGAAGAGTTATCGGATGAAAAAGTGCTATTACTCAATAACGGCCATTGTTTTAGTAATCAAGTGACTCAGGCATGTCCAGAACTCTCTCGTAAGGGTGAGGTGTTACAAGGCAACTCCTTAGAAACGATTCGTAATATGGTGGCTTCTAATTTAGGCATCACTGTATTGCCAGCATCGGCAACGGTTGCGCGATATGCGAATCCTTTATTAAAAGTGATTCCGTTTGAAAAACCGGTACCGACCCGAAGAATTGCGATTGCTTGGCGGAAAAGTTATGTGCGTACGCAAGCGATTGAAAAGCTAGTAGAAGCGATTGTTGAAGTGAATCAAGCGCTGGTAAAGCAAGTGATATTGTAATTAATAAAGCAATAAAATACGATAACTAGCGACGCTTGGGTCATCGACCCGAAATGACAGCTTAATCGTCGCAGTTTCGCTTGGGTCTAGGCCATGCTTGATTTTTTCTTTAGATGCTAAATAGAGTGTTGGCGTAATTAATTTTTTA
Organism: Methylophilaceae bacterium; assembly: GCA_041612255.1. GTDB lineage: Bacteria > Pseudomonadota > Gammaproteobacteria > Burkholderiales > Methylophilaceae. The sequence continues at coordinate 177,883 of JBFJJN010000002.1, forward strand.
ATCACAGCACGGTCATTATTATCGGTTAGTGTGAGTTCTAAGCTTGGGTATGCTTGCGGATAGTTGGCATTATTTTTTAGTGAGCTAGAAAATTTAATGACAGACTGATAAGTGTCATCCTCTTGCATATCGGAATCGCCAATGGTGATTAAATCCAAATTTTTGGATAAATCAATCGTACATTTCAGCGGCACACAAGCGCGCTCTAGTAAGGGTTTAATTGGTGGAAACTGCCTTGCAATTTCGCTGCGCAAAAAATAAGTGCACAGCAATAGAACTACGATGAAAAGTAAAAAGTTAATAAAACCAATCAAAAAAGAATACTTGCTTGGTTTTTTATCATCTCGACTTTTATTGGTAAAAATATCATTAATATCAATAGTTTGATCTGGCACTTCAGCCTGCGGTATCGACTTTTCAATCGGCTCCATTTTATTGCCCGGAGGGCTAATAAAATAATCAACATCCGTTGTTTTATTGAGTGATTGCGTTTTGCTAGTCTCAGATGCTATATCAACTAGTTTTGCTTGCGCAGACTCATCTTGTTCAAATTCTGCTATCGCATCTTGTGTGGCATTAATAACGATGTCATCGTCATTAATAGAACCCTGTTCATTTTCTTCAACAAGATTTTCACTAACAAGAGTCTCATTTAAAACAGCTTCTTCTACACCAGATAGTTCTACATCTGCTCGGTATTCATCAGCACTGGTAATATCATCAGCAACTTCAGTCAGTCTATTTTTTGCATTAAATACATGCTCACAATGGCCGCATTGTACTTTGCCACGATAAGCTTTAATCAGCTCATCATTCAATAAAAATTGGGTTTCGCAGTTAGGGCAGGCGGTAATATAGTTCATTTTTTAATGCCGGTTAGCAGAATCCACGCATCTTTTTGGCTTGGAGCATCCATTGTAAACCATTCAGAATAACGAGCAAGAAGGGCTTCAGTTTGCTCTTCCAAAATGCCAGACAAGGCAATCTTACCGCCAGTTTTACAATATTTAGCCAGTGCTGGTGCCAGCACCATCAGTGCGCTGGATAAAATATTAGCAACCACGATATCGAATGTTTGGTTGCCGAATTCATTGGCATCATAGAACGCAATATCGTTAGTTGCATTTTGTCCTGCATTAAAACGACTAGCCGTCACTGCTTGGTCATCAATATCAACTCCAACAGTAATTTTAGAGCCCAGTTTTTTTGCTGCAATAGCTAAGATACCTGAGCCACAACCATAATCTAATACATCGCCTAAATTGCTTTGTTGCGTTAACCATTCCAAACACAAATGAGTGGTTGGATGACTGCCCGTACCAAAGGCAAGTCCCGGATCCAAAATGATGTTAATCGCGTTTTCATTTGGGCTGGTGTGCCATGTTGGCACAATCCATAAGTTGTCTGTAATATGAATAGGATCAAACTGGGCTTGCGTTGCGCGAACCCAATCTTGTTCTTCGATAGTCTCTGTCACATAGCTAAACTGGGTAATTTGCGTTTCATCCTGCAACGCCTGCAGAAACTGCGGAATATCAGCAGATTCATCCAACATGGCTGTCACAATATTTTGCTGCCAAATGCCCGGTGGTGGATCGCCAGGTTCACCAAATATAGCTTGTTCAGCGACGGTTTCTGCATGCGCATCTTCAATGCTGGCAGAAAGCGCACCTAAATCCATTAATGCATCACTAATGATGTCCGCATTTTGGTCATTTGCTTGAATTTTAAGTAATAGCCAAGCCATTACTACTTGCTCGAAATGCCGAGTTTCTGTTCGAGATAATGAATGCTAGTGCCACCAAGGTGGAAAGCGGCATCGGCCATTAAGTCAGAGTGCAGCGCAATATTAGTTTTAATGCCTTGTACCGACATCTCAGATAGTGCAATTCGCATGCGTGCAATGGCTTGATCACGCGTTGCACCATAAGTAATCAATTTACAAATCATAGAGTCATAATACGGCGGAACGGTATACCCACCATAAGCATGCGTATCGATACGCACACCTGGACCGCCCGGCATATGGAAGCGTTCAATCTTGCCTGGGGATGGAACAAAGGTATAAGGATCTTCTGCATTGATACGACATTCAATGGCATGGCCATTCAATTGCACATCTTTTTGGCGTATGGTTAGCTTTTCACCAGATGCGACCAAAATTTGCTGTTGTACTAAATCCATGCCTGTAATCATTTCAGTCACGGTATGTTCAACTTGCAAACGTGTATTCATTTCAATAAAAAAGAATTCACCATTTTCATATAAAAACTCAAACGTACCAACACCATGATATTTAATTTTGCGGCAAGCTTCTGCACAACGCTCACCAATTTTATCGCGTAATCGAGCCGTTAATAATGGCGATGGAGCTTCTTCAATTATTTTTTGATGGCGTCGTTGCATAGAACAATCACGGTCGCCTAAGAAAACAGCATTACCAAATTTGTCAGAAAGCACTTGAATTTCAATGTGTCGTGGATTTTCTAGGTATTTTTCCATGTATACAATAGGATTACCAAAAGCACTTTGTGCTTCTGCTTTTGTCATGTTCACTGCATTAATTAGCGCTGCTTCTGTGTGTACCACGCGCATACCGCGACCACCGCCACCGCCAGCTGCTTTAATGATGACTGGATAGCCAACTTTTTTAGCTGTCGCCATAATCGTAGCTGGGTCATCAGACAGCGCGCCATCGGAGCCAGGCACGCATGGAATACCCGCTTTTTTCATTGCGTCTTTAGCCGAAACCTTGTCACCCATTAAGCGAATCGTTTCTGCTTTAGGACCAATAAAGGTAAAACCGCTTTGCTCTACTCGCTCTGCGAAGTCAGCATTTTCAGATAAAAAGCCGTAGCCAGGGTGAATAGCTTGGGCATCAGTTACTTCGGCAGCACTAATAACGGCTGGAATATTCAGATAACTTAGACTGGAAGCGGCGGGGCCAATACAAACAGATTCATCTGCAAGTTTGACGTATTTCGCTTCTTTATCAGCTACTGAGTAAACTGCTACTGTTTTAATGCCCATTTCACGGCAGGCGCGTTGCACTCTTAGTGCAATTTCACCTCTATTTGCAATTAATATCTTTTCAAACATGCGTTAACCAATCACAAATAAAGGCTCACCATATTCAACAGGTTGACCATTTTCAATTAAGATTTTTTTCACGATACCAGCTTTATCGCTTTCGATTTCATTCAGAAGCTTCATCGCTTCGATAATACAAAGCGTATCGCCCACTTCTACTTTATCGCCAACCTCTACAAATGAACTTGCATCAGGAGAGGAGGCGCGATAAAAAGTACCTACCATTGGTGATTCTACCGCGTGACCTTGAATCGCTTCAGGCGCGGCTTCAGCGCTTACTGCTGCAGCTGCAGGAGCGGCAGCAAATTGTGCAGGAGCTGCTGCATATTGCATCGGTTGCTGTACAAACTGTGGCATTGCACGGCTAATGCGCACTTTTTCTTCACCTTCGGTCAGCTCTAGTTCAGAAATGCCTGATTCCTCAACTAAATCGATTAGTTTTTTTAATTTACGTAAATCCATGGTAACTCCTCAAATAAACTGATTTTTTATAATTTGCTATTTAGTCGATTAATTGCAAAACGTAAAGCAGCGTCATAACCATCAGCGCCTAAACCGCTGATAACGCCAACTGCTATATCGCTAAAATAAGAATGATGCCTAAAACTTTCACGTGAAAAAACATTAGATAGATGTACTTCGATAAATGGAATATTCACAGCAGAAATCGCGTCACGAATGGAAACCGACGTATGGGTAAAGGCAGCAGGATTGATAATCATAAAATCCACTTTTTGTGTCGCTAGCTGTTGAATTTTATTAACAATGTCAGCTTCGGCATTGCTTTGATAAGTTTCTAATGCAATGCCAGACTTTTCTGCAGTTGCCTTGAGTTGCTCATTAATGCTGTTTAATGTTGCATGGCCATAATGCGCTGGCTCACGTATGCCAAGCAGGTTAAGATTAGGTCCGTGCAGCACTAAAATTGATTTTGCTGCCATTTTCTATTGCCTTGCTACAAATGGATTGATATTCATAATCCGCAAGTTTGCCGAAGTTAAGCTATTTTGTCCAGCTTATTTGCAACATTTAAGCGAAGTTGAATAACTGACTTATGTGTTAAGTCTGGTGACAGTTCTAAGCTAAGCGACTGAATTAAATAGTGAAATTTTAGGATATTAACTTAAGCAAGGCTTCTTCTAAAAGCGGCTTAGAAATGCGTCCAAAATAAGTGTTAGCAACAGTACCATCTGGCTTAATAATTACGGTGTAAGGTAGCGCACTTTTATTGTTACCAAGATTAGCAGCTAAGTTACCGCCAGTGTCTTCTGCTGATAGTAATGGGTAGCTCATCTTGTTCTCAGCATTGAATTCTTTAATCAGACTAATTTCATCTAGTGCAATACCAATCACAATGACGTTTTTATCTTGATACTCCGTGTTGAGTTCAGATAGCTCAGGCATTTCTTCGCGGCAAGGCGGACACCAAGTTGCCCAAAAGTTAAGCACAATGATTTTGCCTTGCCATTGAGTGAGTGCTTGCGGCACGCCGTTTTCGTCAGGTAGCGTAGTGGTAAATAGCTCAGCGGTTGAGATTCCTACGTCTTTATTATCTATTTTGTCCATTTTTTCAGATACATAATAGCCAGATGCAGCAATGATAATGAATAAAACAACAGCGCCAAAAGGAGAAAGGAGTTTGTTTAGCATGATATTTTTGGTTTCAAATTGAGTTTAAATTAACAAGTAATGAGTGGATTACATTCATCAGCTTTTAGCGCATTGACGCGGTTTACAGTTGCTAAGAACTGAGGTGCGTTTTCATAGCCAATCACCCGTATAGGCTTAATTTCTTGTCCAGAGCGATTAAAGAAAATAATGCCTGGCGGGCCAAATAAATTAAATCGTTGTAGCAATGCAAGGTCTTCAGGCGTATTCGCTGTTACATCCGCTTGTAATAAAACCGCGTCTTTTAATGATGCTTGCACCGCAGGATCGCTAAATGTCAACAGTTCCATCTCCTTGCATGATGTGCACCAATCAGCATAAAAATCGAGCATGACAATTTTACCTTTCGCCATATCAATACGCGCATCCAGCTCCGCAGTGTTTTTAACGCGGACAAAAGGTAAATGGTTTTCGATTGGCTTGCTATTCGATAAACTCAAACCAGCCAGCGGTTGAAGCGGTGATTTAGCACCCGACACGGCACCAATTAATATCGCGATACCGATGATTAACAGCATGATGCCGATGCCTTTCCAAAAACGCATCCACGGATGTGATCGGCCAGTTTTGGTGTCTAGCGGTAGACTATCTAAGGCATGCAAATAGACAGCAGGAATAATTAACAAAGCTGACCACAATAGTAGTTCTACGCTCGTTGGCAAGATGGGCGAAACGATAAAAATAGCGACCGCTAACATGATGACGCCAAACAAATTGCGTACTCCCGTCATCCAGACACCTGCTTTGGGTAACACATGACCAGCTGATGCGCCGATGAGTAATAAAGGCACGCCCATACCAATTGATAAAGCAAATAAAGCCACGCCGCCTAATACAACATCGCGCGTTTGACTGATATACAACAAAGCACCCGCTAATGGCGCGGCTACACACGGACTAACAATTAAGGCAGAAATAACGCCCATAACAAACACACCAATAAACTGACCGCCTTTTAGTTTATTAGAGGTTTTGACCATGCGCTCTTCAATGGTACTTGGCAAACGCAGTTCGTAAAAACCAAACATCGAAAAGGATAAGACCACAAAAATAAAAGCAGTTGCCGTGAGCATCCATGGGCTTTGTAATGCGTTGCTGAGCAGCTGACCTGATAGTCCAGCCGCAATTCCTGCAATTGTGTAGCTGAGCGCAATGCCTAATACATAAGCCAGCGAGAGATTAAAACTATGTAGACGGCTGGTTTCTGCTTTGTGCGCTTTTTTATCACCAACAATAATGCCCGATAAAATTGGAATCATCGGTAATACGCAAGGGGTGAATGAGAGCAACAAACCAAAGCCAAAAAAGCCTGCGGCGATTAACCATAAATGACCGCTTTTTAATAAGCTGGTCGCTTTATCTTCGCCGCTTGTTGGTTCGTTGGGATTGTTGGCAACAGCATTTCCCCCGGTTGGTGCTAGTGATGCACTAGACATGTCAATGTTCAGCGTTTTGAGCTGTGGCGCATAGCAAAGCCCTTTTTCGCTACATCCTTGAAAACGCACATCAACCACTAAGTCTTGCGCTGGATTATTAACGCCAATCAGCACTACAAAGTCATGATGATAAACTTCTTGTCGCCCAAAGTTAGGATCGTCTTTAATGTCACCCGCTGGTAAATTAACGGCGCTAATCGTACCTAAGGTTGCATCCTTAATTTCGAATTTAATGCGGTCTTTATAAAGATAATAACCCTGCGTAACCGTGAATTTTGCTTCTAGTGTATTGTTATCTTTAGCAATAATAATCAGTTTAAACGCTTCATCAGGATGCAAAAACTTTTCTTCGTCATTATCTGTAAACACACTAAAACCACTGTTGCCAGCGTAACTATTGGCCGCAAAGCCCAGCACTATTACTGCTATTAATAGCGTGCTAATGGAAACTACTAAAGCTGAAAAACGTCTTAACATTGTTATCCTATTGAAAGTTGCGCATTAAGCCGTTACAAAATTAACCTATTGTAAATGCTGATTATAACCACCATGTACATTGAGTGCGTTGGTCTCAGGAAGTTCGTATAGATGCATGTCTAAATTAGCGCTTATACTTTGTATATAGCAACTTGATAAACAGCATTAATATTTGCACAGGCGACTAGTTTAGCTTTAATCAGCGCATTTGCAATACGCTCATGCTTAGGCGAATAGGCTAGTAAGTGTTTGAGCAAGACTTTGTCGTTATTATTTTTCAGCGTATGCTCTTTTGAAAGATGATGCTTCGCCATTTTTTGTTAATCAATTTTTTCATGCGTTAAGGAACTTATGCGTTTATTAATTTTACTCATTTTACTGGCTTTCCCCATTGCAGAAATTTATTTGCTGATTCAATTAGCCGATGAATATGGCTGGTGGTTGCTCGTTTATTTAGTCGGCATTACTTATCTTGGCTTACAACTGATTAAAGGTGAAAAGCAAATGATGTCGGTCAAAATGATGCAAAGCATACAAGCAGGAGGCAATCCTTTTAAAACCATGATGGGCAGTGCGCGTAATCTATTCGCAGGTTTTTTATTGGTGATACCTGGCGTCATTACCGATATCATCGCGGCTATTTTATTACTCATTCCTATTCAACAATCCAAAGTAGATGCCACGGCAGGTAGTTATCAAACAGGTGGTGCAGGCGCCGATAATGCTGGATTTGAAGGTAATTATCGAAAAGCCAATACGCGCCCAGCTAATGATGACATCATTGAGGGTGAGTACGTGGAGATTAAAGAATCAGCGGTGGATAAAACCATCATCTCTATTGATAAAGATGCAGATAAATAAGCTAACGTAATTAGCGATAAATGAGGTAAACAGATGGCAAAAGTCACCATACAATCCACCGGTCATGCTTTCGACGTAAAACCTAGCCAAACGGTGTTAGAAGCGGCCATTGAAAACGGCATCAATCTACCATACGGCTGTCGCACGGGCTCATGTGGATCGTGCAAAGGTAAACTGATCTCTGGTAAAGTCATGCATGATGACTATCAAAATAGTGCCATGACCGAAGCTGAGCTTGCTGCAGGCAATGCCTTATTTTGTTGCGCAAGGCCATTAGATGATGTGGTGATTGATGTTCGCGAGTCGATGGAGGCAGGTATAAAGCCACGAATTTTGCCTGCAAGAGTTTCTAAAAAAGAATTACTCGCACCTGATGTAATAGCTCTGCACCTTCAATTGCCAAGCAGTGAGCGCTTACAATTTTTGCCAGGGCAATATATTGAATTTATTTTAAGAAACGGTAAACGCCGTGCCTTCTCAATTGCCAACGCACCGCATGCCGAATTTGGCCTCGAGCTACATTTACGCTTAGTTAAAGGCGGTGAATTCACTGAATTTGTATTCAACGAGTTGGCGGAGAAAGCTATTATGCGTATAGAAGCGCCGTTTGGTAGCTTTCATCTTAGAGAAGAATCCAACAAGCCGATTATCTTCGCCGCTACAGGCACAGGCTTCGCGCCAATCAAAGGCATTATCGAACACATGCTCTACAACGACATTCAACGCCCCATGACCTTATATTGGGGCGGTCGTCAGCCAGTTGATTTATATATGGATGATTTGTGCAAGCGTTGGGAACAACATGTACCAACGTTTACTTATGTGCCAGTGCTTTCAAAGCCTGAGCCAGATTGGGATGGTAGAACGGGTTATGTGCAACAAGCGATTACAGAAGATCATCTTAATTTAAGTGGTTATGAAGTGTATGTGTGTGGGTTGCCGAATATGGTAGATGATGCGCAGAAGCAGTTTGCAGTGCATGGATTGGAAGAGGAAGCGTTTTTTAGTGATGCGTTTACGTTTGCGCCTAAGTAATCAGATGGCGCGATGAAAATTTTAAAACCTATTGCATGAGCCGTTATAGTTATTGACTTAACATTATCCATAAAGTGCCGACAAAAAATCATAAAGAAATAGCCCGTTTGATGCGGGAAGCAAGAAGTAAAGCTCGCGGTTACGCTGATTTTTTTGGTTGGGGCACAGACCGTGATTTAGAAGAGTGGGGTGTCGTAAAAAGCCTTATTGAGTCGCTAGAATCTGAAGGTAAAAATATAATCTTTTCATTAAAGCCGCGCGGTCGTACGAATGATCCGCCTGATTGCGAAGCACGTGATGTTGATAGTAATAGAGTTGCAATTGAAGTTACTGAGTTAGTTGATGGAAAAGCAATAAAAGCATACAAATCTGGTGAAGTATATGACTGGGCAAACTGGGATGAAAATAAGTTCTTAAACTGCCTAGAATTAATGTTATCACGCAAGGACTCAAAATTTTTAGATTTAAAAGAGCCGCCTTACACTGGAGGCTATATTTTAGTCATATTTACAGATGAACCTATGTTAAACCGCTTAACGGTTGAATCATATTTACAAGGAAAGATGTTCAATAAGCCTAAATATTTAACAAAAGCATTTTTTTTGTTTTCATATGATCCAGCTGTTAATAATTGCCCACATTATGAGTTGCAGTTCAAATCGTAGGATTCAATATCTAAGGCGCATCGCGCCCTATGAAAGATTTTTGATTTTTTATCAAATCGCCAAGTCGGTTGTGGCAAAGCCCTCAAACGAGGGCTTTGTCTAAAAACTAAATACTTAGCTATCTTACTCAATACCTAATAACTCAACTTCAAATACCAATGTTGCATTTGGGCCAATCGCTTGACCAGAACCGTTCGAACCATAAGCCAGATTTGATGGAATGGTGAGTTCAAATTTATCACCAACATTCATTAATTGTAGCGCTTCTGTCCATCCAGCAATCACGCCACCAACTGGGAATACTGCGGGTTCACCGCGGTCATATGAGCTATCGAATGGCGTGCCATCAATCAATGTGCCTTTGTAATGCACTTTTACAGTATCGCTTTTTGTTGGTTTTTTACCACTGCCTGTAGCGAGCGATTTATATTGTAGGCCACTGTCAGTTGTCGTTACGCCGTCTTTTTTACCGTTTGCCTCTAGATAAGAAGCGCCTTCTGCAATGTTAGTAGCATGTTTTGCTTTTTGTCGTTCTTCGCTCACTTGTTGAATTTCTTCAATCGCGCTTCTTTTATCTGCTTCTGATAGGCGAGGCTGATTGCCTGCAACCACATCGGCTACTGCCATTGCAAATGCATTGGTGTCTAATACGATGCCGTCATTTTTCAATTGATGCGCCATATTTTCGCCAACAATATAACTTAACCGTTGATCTAATGTTTCTAATTTTACTTCTGTTGTCATTGAGCTACTTTCTGTCGTTGTCTTGTTCTAAGGGATAGGATTTTTTCCTATTTGACTAGATACCATTTTACTTGTTATAGGCTAAGGTTTCTAGTTTTGTCCTTTATTGATCAAGTCGAATAAGGATACTATTACCTGTTTAGCCTATAATAAACATACTGATAGCGACACTATTAGAAGCAATTTGATTAATAGGGCTCTGTTTGATAGATTGAATAATAATCACTAAGTGATTAATGCAACATCATCACAAGTAGATAACCTTGCATTTACTTTCCAGACTAATTTGCTAAACCATATGAATCCTGAATCATATGAATCCTGAATCATATTAATCTTAAATAATATCGATCAGGATAAGCAGAAACAATATTAAGGATTTTTACGTGGCTGAAAAACAAGCGCTTGATTTTGATAAAGAAGTTTTATTTAATTTTAGTTTAATCACAGATAAATTAAACGAGTGGGTGAATGAAGCCATTCTATTGTTACCTAATTTTTTAGTTGCAATTATTATGTTCGCTATCTTTTATATGATAGCGCGTGCTGCAAAAACATTGTTTATCAACAAAATTATTCGACAGGATAATCCGAGCTTGGGCATTATTATTGGTGGCTTAATTAAGTGGGTGTTACTTATTTTTGGTTTTATGTTTAGTGCAACGATAGTGTTACCTTCTTTAAATATTGGCAATCTAGTTTCAGGGCTAGGCATCGGTTCAGTCGCAATTGGATTTGCCTTTAAAGATATTTTACAAAATTGGTTGGCAGGGTTACTCATTTTGTTAAAACAGCCGTTTAAAATTGGCGATGTGATTGCTGTGAATGGACATGAGGGTATTGTAGAGTCGATTGAAACGCGCTCGACGATGATTAAAAAATTCAACGCAGAACGCATTTTAATTCCTAATAGTCAGATTTATACCAGTGCGATTGAAGTTAAAACTGCTTATCAGTTTAGAAGATCTGAATATGAAATTGGGATTGGCTATAGTGATGATATTGATCATGCTTCAACCGTGATTCTGGATGCCTTAAAGCAAACTGATGGCGTTTATACTGATCCAGCACCAGATGTTGCAACCGTTGATTTGGCGGCGAGTTGGGTGACATTAAAAGTGCGTTGGTGGGTAGATAGTGCTACTGCAAGTCCTTACACCGTTAAGGCAGAAGTGCTTAAAAACATCAAGAAAACATTAGATAAAAATGGTATTGATATGCCGTTTGAAACACACGTGAATTTATTCCATAATCAAACAGAAGAAGTCGATGGTGTTAGAGGTGAGCAGCGCGAAGGTTGGCCAAAGGCAGGATCTACTTAAACCCTGTAGTTATCGCCTTTAGATTATATTAAAGTGGCTAGCATAGCCTCATCTCCTGGCGCTTTGGCTACTTTAACTTTCAACTCCATTTCCAACGGCTGCTCAGCCACTCTGGCATGATTCACACAAATAGTAATCTGTTTTAACCAATTAGATTCACCTGCCATCGCTAATAAATAACGCATCGCTTCTGAGCTGGTGACGACGATGGCATGTAGTTTGCCATCTTTATAAGCTTGCTCTAAAACATGACAGTTAGTTTGCGGATTAACACGTTGATAGCATTCTGCAAAAGTGATTATTGCACCACGTTCAGTCAGCGTATTAGCCAACACATCGCGGCCGCCGATGCCGCGCACAATCATGACTTTCTTGCCTTGCATTATCTTCATTGCTGGCAGGGAGAGTAATGACTCACTATCAAAACGATCTTGTGGAATTAATACTTCATTAATGCCAAATAGTTGAAGGATTTTTGCTGTTGTTGGGCCAATGGCGGCAAATTTTAAGTGCTTTGGAATACCTTGTTTAATCAGTCTTGGCATGCTGTTTTCTACGGCATTGCTACTGATAAACAGTATCCAATCAAAAGAGTTGATATCGGCAACGATTTGTTCAAACGCGGTGTAATCATCTAGTGCGGTAATTTCAATCAGAGGAAACGAAATGACATTGCCACCCGCAGCTTGAATAAGCTGGGTTAGCTTTTTAGCTTGATTAATCGGTCGTGTAATCGCAACACCGATGTTAGCCAGTGCTAATGCTGGCGCTGAGCTCATTACTTAACGCCATCCAATTCAGCTAAGATTTTATCGGCACCTAAACTGATGAGTTTATTCGCCAATGCTTTGCCAATCGTTTCTGCATCATTCGCATCACCCGACATCGTCTCGCGCAACATTTGTGTGCCATCAACGCTGGCAACAAAGCCAGTAATGCTGATGATATTCGCTTGCTTGGTTGCATAAGCACCCAATGGCACGGTACAGCTACCAGCCAATGTGCGGCTAAAGCCGCGTTCTGCTTCGACACATTGTTCTGTATCAACATGATTTAATGGCGCGAGTACATCAATTAAGTCGGTTCTATCTGATCTAATCTCGATGCCTAAAGCACCTTGCCCGACGGCTGGAATGCTGTCTTCTGCTGAGATAATATTTCGAATTCTAGCGCCAAGCTCGAGACGAATTAAACCCGCTGCGGCTAAGATAATGGCAGCGTATTGTCCTTCATCAAGTTTACGTAAGCGCGTTTGCACGTTGCCACGTAGCGATTCAATTTTAAGATGCGGGAAGCGCGCTTGAATCTGGCTTTGGCGACGTAGGCTAGAAGTGCCAACAATGCTGCCATGTGGCAAATCGGCTAATGAGTCGTAATCATTAGAAACAAACGCATCATACGGATTCTCACGTTCGCCAGTGGCGGCTAACACAAAACCTTCTGGCATATTCATCGGCACATCCTTCATGCTATGTACGGCCAAATCAGCGCCACCATCTAATAATGCATTTTCTAGTTCTTTAATAAATAAACCTTTGCCGCCAATGCTGGCAAGTGGTTTATCTAAAATCTGATCACCTGTGGTGGTCATGCCTAAAATTTGCACATCACAGGCTGGATATAAAGATTGTAGCCTGGCTTGAATATGCTTGGCTTGCCACATAGCAAGCGCACTTTCGCGCGAGGCAATGACTAATTTTTTTGGATTGGCTGCTTGAGTATTGTTCATAAGCAGAATTTTAGCATAGGCTTAGCTGTATAAAGTGCTATAAGAATTAGTGATTTTTAGGTTAAGCTAACGCATTACTGAGTGGAAAAGTAGCGATTAAGGCTATGCTCAGGGTTAAATTTAGGAGAATTTTATGCAATATCAATTAGATGTTTTTCTTAGTTCATTGAATCAATTTTGGATGGAGTTGGTTAACTTTGTGCCTAAATTGTTAGCCGTTGTGGTGATTTTATTTTTTGGATGGATCATCGCTAAGTTAGTTAGATCAGCCGCTAAACGCATTTTAATACTGGTTCAATTTGATAATTTTGCGCAAAAGTCTGGCTTAGAAGCGTTTATGAACAGTGGCAATGTCAACGTTACACTGAGCGGCATTATCAGCGAAGTCATTTATTGGTTAGTCATTATTATGTTTGTGATTACTGGCGCTAATATGCTTGGCTTAACGGAAGTTGCACAGCTTTTACATGATTTAGCCTCTTATTTACCGCGCATTATTTTAGCTATTTTAGTGATGATTTTTGGTACTTTGCTAGCACGCTTTATCAATCGTTTAGTGTTTGCTTGGCTACACAGCATCAAGTTTGATCGTGCTTTAATCGTGAGTACAACAGTCGAATACGGCATTCAAATCTTGGCCTTGTTTATCGCTTTAGAGCAATTAGGTATTGGTGTTCAACTGATTAACTCATTGTTTGTTATTGTCTTTGGTGCGATTTTTTTAGCGTTGGCTTTAGCATTTGGCCTAGGTGGTAGAGACCGTGCGGCTAAAATAATAGAAGAGTTAAGTAATAAAAATAAATAATTAAGTTCTATGGTCGCGACAGTAGCGTTTAAGCTTTACGGATTAAATGCTGTTGTCGCCGACTGACCGTGATAGTTTCAGGCACTCCTTTTAACATCGCGTGCCATTGTTGGTTATCAGTCTCATCGCCACGTTTTTCATAACCGCTAATCGCATATTGCGCCACTAAGCAGTTGCGATGTAAACGAATAAATCGCTCACCAAACTCTGCTTCCAAATGGGTCAATGATTCTTCTAGTAAATACTCTTTTTCCTTTGTACGAATCGTCACATATTTAAGCTCTGCACGGCAGTAAATAATCTCGTCAATCGGAATTAATACAATACTGCCTCGTTCATGAATGCTTAAATGACTGCGTGTTTTTTGCAGTGGCTTTAGTGCTGCCAATGATGGCGGTGCAATGGCTCTTACTTTTTCAATGGCAGCTTGTAAGCGTTCTAAGCGAATCGGTTTTAACAAATAATCAATGGCATTCAAATCAAAGGCTTTAATCGCATAAGTATCGAAAGCGGTAGTGAAAATAATATGGGGTTTTGGTATTAATTTTTGTGCATGCTCGGCGGCTTCTAGCCCGTCCATCAGCGGCATTCTAATGTCGAGTAGCATCAAATCAGGTTTGTGTTGTATCGCTAAATCCACTGCTTCTTTACCATTTTTTGCTTCGGCTATTACGCTGACATTCGTAATATCAGACAGTAAATCTTTTAAACGATTGCGCGCTGGCGCTTCATCATCGGCGATTAATATCGTTAATGACGACATTATGATTTCTCGTATGGCATACGAATGGTGACCGTGTAATGACCATTATTGGTTTGGTGGCGAATAGAAGCTTCTAAATCAAAGTGCAGCGCCAAGCGCTCTTTTATATTCTTCAGTGCCATCTTATTACCCATGTGATGGCTGTTGTTAGCCTGATAAGGATTGCTGATTTTGATGAGCAATTCGTTAGCCTTGTGTGTAATTGTCACCACAATTTGGCCACCTTCAGCAATTGGCTCAATGCCGTGATAAACCGCGTTCTCGACTAAAGGTTGTAAAATCAGTGGCGGCACCAACGCATGATTTGGCAGTTCATCTACTCGCCAATCAACGCGTAAACGGTCTTCCATGCGCAAGCTTTCGATATTCAAATATTGTTTGCACAGCGTAATCTCTTGCTCAAGCGGCACTAAATCGCGGTTTTCTCCCATCAATACTCGAAATAATTCGGCCATATCTTCCAAAGCGGTTTCGGCACGTTTGGGTTGACTGCGAATAAGAGAAAGCACGGCATTAATGCTATTAAACAAAAAATGCGGACGGATGCGCGCTTGTAAAGCTTGTAAGCGTGCTTCGGTAATAGCAGGCGAATAAGCACGTTGGCGTAAATCAAAATAATAGAGCATAGCCGCAGTAGCACTTAAGGTGAGCAAGATTACGCGATATGGAGCAGTAGCGTATTCAAGCAAGAGTGATTGTGAAAATAGCAGAGAAATTGTCGTAGCAATAATAATTTCCACGCCCACAATAATAGCCACGCTTTGCCAATATCTGAGTTTTTTTAATAAAGGATAAAGCAGATAGAGAACCAAAATGCTAAACAATAATAAGGGTTGAATCACGGTTGAAAGCATTGTAAAGATTGGTAAAAATTCGCTAAGTTGCTTGCTGACTAGGATAGTAGCGATAATGCCAAATAGATTTACGCCCACTAAAATACGTAGCAGAATGCCTAAATTTTGCAAATTGGGTAACTGCTTATTTTTACTCACTTTTGCTCGCTTTTACTCATAGTGCGTTCTAAGTTAAAATATCTATGAATCTTACCTGTAAGTGTATTATTATTAAACCACTTTTCAAACCATAACCAAACATAAAGCTACCCAAACCGTGTCAGAACATAATAAAGAAACAACTTCATCTCTCAATGCGAAATCACAAGCTTGGTCAGGCCGTTTTAACGAGCCAGTAGCTGAGTTAGTAAAACGCTATACAGCGTCCGTTAATTTCGATAAGCGCTTAGCTGAATTTGATATTCAAGGTTCCGTTGCGCATGCGCAAATGTTGGCGGCTCAGAAGATTATCTCAACAGCCGATTTAGCGGCGATTGAAAAAGGCTTAGCCGAAATTAAGCAAGAAGTGCAAGCGGGTAAGTTTGAATGGTTGTTAGATTTAGAAGATGTACATCTCAATATTGAAAAAGCATTAACCGATAAAATTGGTGATGCAGGTAAGCGCTTACATACTGGCCGTAGTAGAAATGACCAAGTTGCAACAGATATTAGATTGTATTTGCGTGCAGTTTGTGATGATGCCATTGCGGCAATTAAAAAGTTGCAACTGAGTTTGTTGGAGTTGGCCGAGGAACATGCCGCCACCATCATGCCAGGTTTTACCCATTTGCAAGTGGCGCAACCTGTGACGTTTGGCCATCATTTATTGGCTTATTATGAAATGTTAAAACGCGATGCTTCGCGGTTTGCCGATTGCAGAAAACGCATCAACCAATTGCCATTGGGCGCGGCCGCATTAGCGGGAACAAGCTATCCGATTGATCGAGAAATGGTGGCAACCTTATTAGATTTTGATGGCGTTTGTCAGAATTCACTCGATGCCGTTTCTGATCGTGATTTTGCCATTGAATTTACTGCCGCTAGCGCGTTATTAATGACGCATTTATCGCGTTTTTCAGAAGAACTTATTTTATGGTGTTCACCGCGTTTTGCCTTTATTGAAATTGCCGACCGTTTTTGCACCGGATCTAGCATCATGCCGCAAAAGAAAAACCCAGATGTGCCTGAACTGGTACGCGGTAAAACAGGTCGTGTGAATGGTCATTTGATTGCGTTACTAACGCTGATGAAAGGCCAACCACTGGCTTACAATAAAGATAACCAAGAAGATAAAGAGCCATTATTTGATACGGCTGACACGTTATTAGTCACCTTGGAAATTTATGCCGATATGATGCGCGGCATTACCGTAAATAAAGACAATATGCGCCAAGCTGCTTTTGAAGGTTACGCCACAGCGACCGATTTAGCGGATTACTTAGTCAAAAAAGGCATGCCATTTAGAGATGCACATGAAGTAGTCGCTTTAGCTGTCAAACAAGCAGTGCAAAAGAAATGTGATTTGTCTGAGTTAAGTTTGAGCGAGTTACAAGTGTTTAGTGAAACCATTACAGATGATGTATTCTCTGTATTGACGTTAGAGGGTTCGGTTGCGAGTCGTAATCATGTTGGCGGCACAGCGCCACAACAAGTGTTGAAAGCAATCGCACGTGCCAAAGAAACGATTCATGCTCAATAGGAGTAATGGAATGCAGATAAAAACAGTTAAGTTGTTATTGTTGTTTGTCATGATGTGTTTATTCACCAACTTATTGTTTAGTGTTACATATGCCAATGCTGAAAGCGCGCAAGAGACTATGTTGTGGGAAATGCGACCTAATGAAAGTTTAATAGAGCTGGCGGCAAAATTTTATCCAAAAAGCGGTACCATGCAACGCGTATTTGTCGCTAAAACGCAGCAACTCAATCAAGACACGCAGGTGTATGCAGACAGCAATGCGCGCTACCCAACGGCGACTAAAATCATCATTCCAACGCTAAAATCATTGTCAGTTAGGGGCGCTGGCGCAAAAAAGTTTAAACGTTCCAAAAAGACAAGCGAAAAGATTTCGCAAGAAGCGCAACAGCTAGAGGAGCAGAAGAGTGCTTTAGATGCTGAGCTAGCAAAGCACAATGAAAAAATTAAAGCCTTAGAAGATAAAGCAAATCAATTGAAACAACAGTTAGATGCATCTAAAAACACACCTGCAGAGAGTAAGCCTTAATAGGCTACTCTAAAAAAATCGCCAGCAAATCATTCAAAAAGCGTTGCCCTAATAAAGTGGGTTTAATGCGTTGTGCATCTCGCGTAATTAAGCCTTTTTCTTCAGCTATTTTCAAACGTTTAGCAATGGTAATTAATGGTAATCCAGTGCGCTCTTGAAATAAATCAGCATTGAATCCCTTGGTTAAACGTAAAGCATTCATCATAAATTCAAATCCAAGGTCTGCTTGCGGAATCAGCAACGTGTTATCAACTGCATTACCCGCTTCTACATTGTCCATAAAGGCTTTTGGGTGTTTATGTCGAGCTTCGCGCGTGATTTTATCGTGATAACTCAGCTTGCTATGCGCACCCGCACCAATGCCTAAATAATCGCCAAATGACCAATAATTGAGATTATGTCTCGCTTGACTTTTGGGTTTGCAAAAGGCAGAAGTCTCATAATGCACATAACCATGTTCTGCCAATAAAGCCTCAATCCGTTCTTGCATTTCTGCACTCACATCATCATTCGGCAAGCTAGGCGGTGTGCGATAAAAAGGCGTATTCGGCTCTATAGTTAAATGATAAAACGATAAATGATCAGGATTGAGCGCAATCGCCTGTTGCGCATCAGCTAATGCATCTGCTAAGCTTTGATTGGGTAAACCATACATCACATCCAAATTCACACGGTCAAAAGTCGCTAAAGCCAATTCCGCCGCCGCAATGGCCTGCTTATCATCATGAATTCTGCCCAACGCTTTTAAATAGTCGGCATTAAAACTTTGTATGCCCAAAGAAACCCGATTCACCCCAGCGGCTTTATAACCCGCAAAATGCGCCGTATCTACTGTTCCCGGATTCGCTTCCAAAGTGACTTCCGCCTCATATTCCAAAGGAGTTAGCATACTCACTGCAGAAAGGATTTCTGCAATCGACTCAGGACTAAACAAACTAGGCGTACCACCACCAAAAAACACACTTCTGATTTTGCGCCCATACACCCGCGGAACCGACTGTTCTAAATCCGCAATTAACGCCTGCACATATCTTTTTTCAGGTATCTCAGCGCGACTTTCATGTGAATTAAAGTCACAATAAGGACATTTTTTTACGCACCATGGTATATGGATATATAAAGAAAGTGGTGGTGAGTTCTTTAAGCCAGAAATGGTTTGGCTACCAGTGACGGGGGCAGGGCTGTTGATGGTAGGTAAATTGGCGGCTGGGATAATAGGAATCATGGGGGGTATTATAGCTTTTATTAAGCTAATGCTAACCTCAGCGACTATTCTAATCAACATCTAAAGCCATGCGCTTAAATATGTAGTTTTCGGGATTTTTGCGACTAAACAAGTAAAAATGATGATTTAGTAATCAGGGTCATTAATGTTATCTTGTTTACAGAATAACAAAGTGATAAATTGGTATGCAGAAACTGTTTAACACAGTATTCTAACTTCCTTTTAAAATAAAATAAAAAGGCGTTTTAACAATAAAAATCAAATGCTTAATGAAAATTATACTTCCATATCTTCTACTAAATCTGAAGACTTTTATCACTGCAAACTGGAATTGTCCCGTTATAACAGATTGTTATAAACTCAATCCTGCCGTAGCCATCAACTATAATAAATAGGCGTAAATAATATGAATCTAATTGCTAACTTTCTATCCAATTCAGCAGTTGAACTGATTGGCTATGTGTTCTCCTTAGTAGCAGCAACTATAGCTATTTTCCAGTATTTCGGTAAAGTTAAAGCTGAAGATGAGGTTAGGAATCTTCGGATTGAAATTGCAAATCTCCAGTTAAATACAAAAAATGAGAACAAAGTAAATCAGGGCGATAAATCACAGTATTTTCAAGAAAATACTGGGTCTGTAAATATTGACAACAGAGGTTAGACGAATGTCAAAAGGTGTGATATTTAATAACAATACAGGACCTGTCACTATTGCCGACGAAAGTGGATTATCTCGGCCGTCAATTTTGGGAAAGCTCATTGAGATTATCGCTACAAGTGACCAGGTAACAATGGATTTGGATAGAGTCCCAGCCGAGATTGACGTGAAAATCAACTTCAATGATTTATCCAGTCATAAATGGATTATTGAAGAGTATAAAAAATCTGCATTACTAATTGATGAATCGGTTGAGGTACTTAATCAAACTATTTTAAATGGAAGTACAAAACTGAAAAGGCAAATGAAGATTTTTTATAATCAAGCCTTAGAAAAATATTCTATAAGTTATGATCCGTTTGATTTAAAAAAACTCAAACTCAATTCAAATCATATCGTAGATGAAGTGATTTCAGTGACGAAAAGATTCGTTAAAAGCTCAGCAGATCTTAAAAATGGATACTTTGAAGAAGACATCGATTATGGAGTTATCTTAATAACAAGCTATAGCATCATCGAGTGTATCGTTTTGGAAAATCCCAATGATTACAATTGATTCTGATCCAAAACTTAATCCAGTAAATATAGGCGCTTTTATTTTAAATAAAATGGCCAATAGTGACTATACAGAAGTTGAAATAGAAAATTTGTATGAAGATGTAAGGGGGGAGTTTAATGCCTCCTATGACATTTTTGTATATACGCTGGATTGGCTTTTTGTCGCAGGAGCTCTACGCTTAAGTGGAGACGGAAACATTACATATGAAACTAATTAAACTTTCTGTATATAAAAATAATGAGCTAATTAGAAGCGTGCCCTTTAAGAAGGGTTTAAATCTAATAGTTAATGCAGCATCAAAATCTGGTAACTCTGGTAACAGTGTCGGGAAATCAACGCTCTCAAGGCTGATTGACTATATATTTCTATCGTCTGGTGAAGATATTTATACAGAAGCAGAATTTGGTAAAGCCATTCCTGATGTATACAAATTCATTAGCGAGCATACAATATACGTTCAACTTGAGTTTGAGGGGTTCGACCTAAAAGAGCATAAGATTGGAAGGACATTAACGACCAACCCTAAGGAGTGTGTTTATTACATCGACTCGAATGTATGCGACAAAAGTGTGTATGTAGAACTTGTAGCCAAGCAAATTTTTGGTCAATCAAACGAAAAGCCATCGTTAAGAATCCTTGCTCATAAATTTATACGAAATACTAACGACAAAATGCAGAAAACGACCCAATTTCTGCATGGCAATACGAAACCAGATATCTATGATCAATTGTATCTATTCCTTTTTGGGTTTTCTGGGCTAGATTTTTTAAGAGATAAGGCCAGCCTTAACAATAAGATTAAAACTAAGACAAAACACTTGGCCGCATACAGGAACCCACACAGAGAAAGTGCGTTACAAAAAATGATAGCGCCACTAAAAGCTGAGGAGGATGAGCTTCAGAGCAAAATTAATGAATTCGACTTTACTGGCAGTCAGGACTCTAGCGTTAAGGAGCTAGTGGATGTTCAAAACAGAATATCCGACTTAACAATTGATTATTCCAAAATAAAAACCCGTCTAAATTATCTAGATAAATCAATTATTAAGTTAAGAGAGAACGCCGCGAGCGTTGATGGCAAAGAACTTTCAACGATATATGCCGAAGCTGGCATTGCCGTTAGTGGCAGCCTGAAACGATCGTTTGAAGATCTTGTGGTTTTTCATAACCAAGTTATTTCTAACAAAGTGAAACTATTAAAAAGTGATGTTGTGACGTACTCAGATGAGGAGAAGAGATTAAGAGCTGAAATTGATTCGCTACACAAGATTGAATCTGGGATATTCAAGTATATCAAGGAGCCAGACACTCTTAAATCTATCGGGCTCTTATATAATGATCTCTCAAAGATCAAAGAACAAATTGCAGGTATCTCGGCTTTACTGGGTAAAATAGAAAGCGCAAAGGCTGAGATTGAATTGCTAGAGAATAGTAAACTAAAAGTAATTGAGGAAATATCAAAAAATACTGAAGAGCTTGATAAAAATGTCGAGCTATTCAATGAGCACTTCGGTGAATTAAGTAAATATTTTTATGGGGATAGATACATTTTTGATTTAGAGTTTGATGTTGATACGGAGCGGTGCAGATTTGATATAGTAAATGTTGCACCAAATCCCACTGGCGGTAAAAAGAAAGGTGAATTAAGTGCATTCGATTTAGCTTACATTCAGTTTGTAAGTTCGACTCATCTAAAGCGCCCCTCTTTTGTAATTCACGATAGCATTGAAGATGTTGATGTAAATCAGGTGTTTGACATATTTCAAAAAGCCAACCAGCTAGAAGGGCAATATATAGTGGCGCTTTTAAGCGACAAGCTAACTGACCCTAGATTCGCCTTGCTAAAGGAAGAGTCGATTATTTTAGAGCTTTCTGAAAGTGATAAATTTTTTAGAATTTAGTCAATTACCATTATTAACTCGCATGTCCACGCGTTAAATTTAAACTGCATTTTGATCACATAAAACCGTTAAAAACGCTTCACCATAACGAGATAATTTGGCTTCACCAACGCCGCTAATCAGGCTTAATGCGGCTAATGTATCTGGCTTCTCCTGATACATTGCTAACAAAGTGCTGTCATGAAAAATCACATAAGGCGGAACACTTTGTTCTTTGGCTAGCTCCATGCGTCTGGCTTTTAGCGCTAACCAGAGTGGGTCATCATTCGCGCCTTCAAAGGCTTCTTTAAGACGTGAAGAGCGTTCTGCTTTGCTGGCGCGTTTTTCTGGGGTGGCATCGCGGCGCAGCCAGATGGCTTGTTCGCCCTTTAGAATCGGGCGGGCGGTTTCGGTGAGTTTTAAACCGCCATAGGCAGCGATGTCTGCTTCTAAATAACCTGCTGCGGTGAGTTGGCGATAGACGCTGTTCCATTGGGATTGGCTGAACTCTTTGCCAATCCCGTAAGTGCTCACTTTGTCATGATTAAAGCGTTCAATCTGTGGCGTTGATTTGCCGATTAATACATCAATCAAATGCCCCGCGCCAAATCTTTGCCCTGTGCGATACACGCAAGACAATGCCATTTGTGCGGCTTGCGTGGCTAGCCAAGTATCGACTGGGTTGATGCAGTTGTCGCACTGCGCACAATTGCCCGCGTGATCTTCACCAAAATAGCGCAAGATGCTTTGATGACGGCAGCCTGTTGATTCGCAAAAGCCAAGCAAAGCATTGAGTTTAATGACCTCTAACCGTTTGCGTTCTTCAGAGGCTTCGCCGCTATCCAACATTTGGCGCATTGAAACCACATCGCCCATACCGTAAGCCATCCATGCATTGGCAGGCAGGCCATCACGGCCTGCACGGCCAGTTTCTTGATAATAGCCTTCCATACTCTTTGGCAAATCTAAATGCGCAACAAAACGCACATTGGGTTTATCAATGCCCATGCCAAATGCAATGGTGGCGACCATGATAATGCCTTCTTCACGTAAAAATCGACGTTGGTTTTTCTCGCGCGTCGCTGGTGCTAAACCTGCGTGATAGGGCAGGGCTTGCCAACCTTTTTCTGCAAGCCATTCAGCAGTCGCTTCTACTTTTTTACGCGATAAACAATAAATAATACCCGCATCATTCGCATGTTCACGCTCTAAAAAATGTAGCAATTGTTGGCGTGCGTTATCTTTAATCGTCACGTGATAGCGGATATTCGGACGATCAAAACTAGAGATAAATTGTTGTGCGTTTTCCAACGCTAGTTGCGAGATAATTTCTGCCCGCGTTGGGCCGTCTGCCGTTGCTGTTAATGCAATACGCGGTACTTTTGGAAATCGGTCATGCAATATGGTGAGTTGGCGATATTCAGGACGGAAATCATGTCCCCATTGCGATACGCAATGCGCTTCATCGATGGCAAATAAAGCCAAACCAACGTGCTGATTCACTTCATCTAACAAGTTTAAAAAGCTGCTAACGGTTAATCGCTCTGGTGCAACATATAAGATTTTAATGTCACCTGATAACACTTTGCTGGTGATGTTGGCATTGTCTTCTGCGCTTAAACTTGAGTTTAAAAAAGCCGCCGCTACGCCTAATTGTTGCAAGGCTTCGACTTGATCTTGCATCAAGGCAATTAAAGGCGAAACGATAATCGCTAGACCATCACGCGCTAAAGCAGGAATTTGATAGCAAAGCGATTTGCCGCCACCCGTTGGCATTAAGACTAAGGCGTCTTTGCCTGCAATCACATGCTCGACAATGGCTTGCTGTTTGTCGCGGAAATGGTCATAGCCGAAAGTGGTTTGTAAAATTTGGAGTGGATTGGTCAAAAATGCTTTTTTAAAGTGATGATTGAAGTCGGTTATTTTTTGATATAAGGATTCATTAAATCATCCACTAGCGCATGTAGCGCTTCACGCATTTGTTGCTCTGATACTTCCATTAACAAACCGTCTTCAAACGCATCTTGGGTGATTTGTTGGATTTCATCAAAATTCTCTTTCATGACGCGAATTTTTTCGGTGCAAGCGACGATGCTTTTATCGTCACGGATCCAAGTAGGTAATATGGTTTTTGACATAATATGATTGGCTATCTTAATGCGTTAAATGTTCAATTAAATGCAACATTTTGCGTAAGGCTTGGCCGCGATGACTGATTTTGTTTTTAATTTCTGGGCTGAGTTCTGCAGCGGCTTGACCCGTCATATCATCCAAAAATAATGGATCGTAACCAAATCCCTTGTTGCCACGCGGCTCTTTTAAAATGCTGCCATGCCAAATACCTTCTGCAATCAATGGTTGCGGATCATCATGTCTGCGCACCAATACCAAACAGCAATAGTAATAAGCGGCACGATTTTCATGACCAATTAAGGTCTCAATTAGATGTGCATTATTATTGGCATCATTACTCGGGATACCTGCAAAGTAAGCCGATTGCACACCAGGTTCACCATGAAGTGCTTCCAAACATAAGCCAGAATCGTCTGCCAAAGCGGGCAGATTGGTTGCAAGACTTGCATGACGCGCTTTCGCTAATGCGTTTTCGATAAACGTACAATGTGGCTCTTCTGCTTCGGGCACGTCGAAATCGGATTGCGGCACAACGGTGATATTCAGCGGCGATAGCATCGCTTTTATTTCGCGCAATTTACCTTGATTACCAGTGGCGATAACGAGTTGTTTAAACATAATGATTTTTATCTTATAAACGCTTAGATGCTTAAAGCTTGTTTTTGTAATGTCAGCAACTGTTTAATGCCGTGGTCAGCTAAATCAGTCATCGCATTCATGGTGTCGCGGCTAAATGGTTCGCCTTCTGCTGTGCCTTGAATTTCCACAAAACCTCCACTGCTGGTCATGACAATATTCATATCCGTATCGCAATCAGAATCTTCAATATAATCTAAATCGAGCACAGGCATGCCTTTGTAAACGCCAACAGAAACCGCTGCTACCGCATTGGTGAGTGGGGATTCTGTGAGTAAGTGATTAGTCAGCAAATAAGAAATTGCATCATGCATCGCAACATAAGCGCCAGTAATACTTGCCGTACGTGTACCGCCATCGGCTTGAATCACATCACAATCAAAATGAATGGTGCGTTCACCCAGTTTTCTTAAATCAATCACGGCGCGTAAGCTGCGACCAATTAAACGTTGAATCTCTTGGGTGCGACCAGATTGTTTGCCTTTTGCAGCTTCTCGTTGCATACGGCTGCCAGTTGAACGTGGCAACATGCCGTACTCTGCGGTGACCCAACCTTGTCCTTGCCCTTTTAAAAAGCCTGGTACTTTTTCCTCTACACTGGCTGTACAAAGCACATGCGTATCGCCAAATTTAACGAGGACTGAACCTTCGGCATGCTTGGTGTAATGACGAATGATTTCGACTTGACGTAATTGGTTATTTTCACGATTGCTAGGGCGATTGACAGATGACATTATGGATAAGCTTTTGATAAAAAAGCTTATTATAAAACATGCAGCACAGATGCGCCGCTAAATTCCCGTTTTCTGTTTGGTTCTGATGAGTGCTGCTTGAATCTCGGCAAGGGTTTTCTCAATATCCTCATCTGAAAAATCATCAGTTACTTGCTCATTAGTTGCATGCGCATCTGTAGCACGATGAGTAATAGGATTAATAATAGTCGTCGTTTCACTAAAAGGCATTTGCTGGGTAGAAACGGCATCGTTACTCGATTGTTTATCCCCCCACTGCAGGGTAATTGCACTTAAGTTGTCGCCGTGCTCTTTGACTGCTTTTTCAGCTTTATCCATCAAAATATTAGTCGCTTCGGTCACATCATCATATTTATTCAGCACCGATTTAATTTCAGTGTCTTTTAAACAACCCCACAGACCATCAGTGCACAGCAGAATGGTATCGCCTTCGACCAGCTCCATTCTGTTTGATAGATCGATTTTAGGCGCTTCTTTGCCGCCAATGCAATTATGGATTTTATTTTTATAAGGATGCGTTGCCATTTCCTGTTTAGTAATCAGGCCGCGATTAAATAAAGATTGCACAATGGAATGATCTTCAGTTCGAAACAATAAATGGTTGCCACGGAAATGATACAAACGAGAATCACCAGCGTGAGCACAATATAAATAACCGCGTTGAATAATTGCGGCGACAATGGTTGTTCGTGGCGATTCGGTTAAATTTTGCGTTTGGGTTAAATTTTCAATCATATCGTGAACCTGTTGGATATGATCAGTTAAGAATTTTGCAGGGCTATTCAGTAAAGGTTTCGCTAAGCGCTGAAAAGCATCGGTGAGTGTTTTAATAGCGAGTTGCGCCGCAATTTCGCCGTGACGATGACCGCCCATCCCATCGGCTAGCACCAGCAATAGGCTATCTTTGCTATAAGAATAAGCAAGCCTATCTTCGTTGTGCGCACGTTGGCCTTGGCGGCTATTTTGATAAATGGTGAATTTCATCGCTCTATTGATGAGACTCTAGTAAAGGCGGCTTGAATTTTTTCAGCAAAGGTGAGTTTTTTAGGCGGTGCAACAACGGCAGGCGTCATTAAGGCTTTTTGTAAAGCAAACACACTTTGCGGTCTATCCATATAATCTAATTGCAAACAGTTGTCGATAATCGCAAGTAACTCAGGACTATAAATGCCCTCACCAATACTAAATGCGGAGGGTAGAAAATCTTTTTTAATCCGTTTGTTGGCAGCAATCGGCGCAGATCTTGATAGGCAAGAATACATACTGGCGCCAACACTATATATATCGCTCCACGGGCCTAATTTTTTACGGTCATAATACTGTTCTGGCGGTGCGAATCCTGAAGTAAAGCTCGGTGATAAATGCGACTGCACCTCAGATAGGGTTTGTCTAGCTGAGCCAAAATCCAATAGCACAGGTGAACCGTCTAAGCGAATATAAATATTGGCTGGTTTAATATCTAAATGTAGCATTTTTTGTAAATGCACTTCTCTTAAGCCATTCAGTAACTGACCAAAGACGCGTCGCACAAACTTTTCGCTAACAGGTGCAGATTCCGCAAGAATCGAGTCTTGCATCGATTTACCCCGCTCGTATTGCATGACCATGTAAACCGTGTTGTTTTCGCGAAAGAAATTGGTAACGCGAACAATGTTCTCATGATTAATCTTAGCGAGCGCTAAGCCTTCTTCAAAAAAACATTTGAGCCCATGTTTAAACGTTGTGGCATCAGCCTCAGAGTTCAACATAACTGTAGCGCCTTGTTCGCGCAAGGCAAGACCTGTTGGCATATATTCTTTAATGGCAACGGTATTGTTGTCGCTATCTTGTGCAAGATAAACGAAACTAAAACCACCCGTGCTTAACACTTTGGTGATGGTATAGTGTTGTAGTTGATAACCAACGGGCAAGGTCTGATTATTCGCTTTTGCCATGTTAATCGCTTAAGTTGAAGTTAGGTGTTTCTGTTTGAATGTTTAGGATATTCTCGCATAAAATCAACTAGATTTGATACAATTATCAGCATTTACTTTAACAATACACGCTCTTTTTTATCTCTTTTTTATCTATTTTGTGAATAAAACAACATGATTATCAGCATGACAGGCTATGCGTCGCATGAACGCAATACCAATAACGGCGTAGTGCAAGTTGAGTTGCGTTCAGTCAATCAACGCTATCTGGAATTACAGCTCAAGTTTGAAGATACTTTCCGCGCACAGGAGCCGCAAGTACGTGAATTGCTAAAACAAAAATTAGGCCGCGGTAAGGTAGAGTGTCGTATCAATTTAGCCAAAGCAATGTCAGCAGAGACGATTGAGCTTAACCACGCAGTTTTGCAGAGCATTTCAACATCGGTTAAAGCCGCCGCCGATTATTTTCCAGCAACCCAAGCGGTGAATATGCTGGATGTGTTGCGCATGCCAGGCGTGATGGTAACGCCAGTATTTGATGCGGAGGTGTTGGCGCAGGATGTGATGGCTGTTTTGGAAGTTGCGCTAGAAGCGTTAATTGCTGCTAGAGCACGAGAAGGCGAAAAATTAAAAGCGATGATTCTGTCGCGTTTGATGGAGATAGAATCGCTGATTGTCATGGTTAAACCGATGTTACCAACCATGGTAAAAGCGCACCAAGATAAGTTGGTCGCAAAATTGCAAGAAGTGCAGCTGAGTTATGATGAAGAGCGTATTCGTCAAGAAATCGTGCTTTATACACAGCGTATTGATGTTGATGAAGAGTTGTCGCGATTGGATTCGCACGTGCATGAAGTACAGCGTCTTTTATCTACTGGCGGTATGGTGGGTAAACAATTAGATTTCTTAATGCAAGAAATGAACCGTGAAGCGAATACTTTAGGTTCAAAATCGGTGGCAATCGAAACCACACAAATATCGATGCAATTGAAAGTATTGATCGAGCAAATGCGTGAGCAAATTCAAAATATTGAGTAACATTTCATAACAAATCACGTTACATCAACACCACTCCAAAGCCTTTAACCGTAAGGCTTTTTTGTTTTATGGTGTTTCATTAAGACTTAAACGCGTTCTGGAATCCCATGTAACGCTACATTTACGGGTACACAGCATAATAGGTTGATCCTATACTTAAGTCGTCAGATTAAGAGGTTCGTCATTCAATAAACAACAGGTAAAAGCCTTACAAAGCATCTAATTAAAATGAGCAATATTTTAGAACTTAAGCTAGGTCTTGTAGAACTTAAACCAAAAAGCAAGCTCTATAAAAATGTTAAAAATATTCAATTTTAAACTTAACCAGGAAACCTTTTATGAACTTAACCAAATTAATAATTGCTGTTGCTTTTTTATTGTGCTCAACTTTTGCCCTAGCCAACCATCACGAAGGTGCACATGAAGGTTGCACAGACATGAAAAAAATGGATTTCAGCATGAAAGACTTAGATACAAACAAAGATGGCAACATTAGCAAGGAAGAGTATGCGGCGGTTAGACAAGGCGACGTTGAGAAAACCTTTAAGCACATTGATGCTAATGGCGACGGTGTGTTAGATGCTAAAGAGCAAAAAGATGTAGAAGAAGTGTTAGAGGGAATGCACAGTCAGAAGCCTAACTCGACGGTCAACATCTAAGTTAATTAAAGCATTTTATAGTTTATCAGTCAGATTGACTTTATGGATAATTTAACAATACAGACAAATTTGGCAGTTAGTTCGTTGTCCATCTAATCAGTTTTATTAAGAGTTTATATGCTATCAATCTATTTAATGGCGGGTGTTGCAGGTGTTATGTTGTTTTTTAGCGTTGCAGTTGCACCCACTATATTTAAAACCTTGCCGCAAGAGTGGGCTGGTGTTTATGTGCGAGCTTTTTTTCCTAAATATTATGCTGTATTGGGTGTAACGTGTTTTGCCGCGGCATTGCTAAGCAATCAACCAGCCATTCAACATACTGGTTTTACTTGTGCAGCACTATTTGCGGTCTCACTATTTATATTGACGCCACGCGTAAATGCTGCAAAGGAAAATAATCAAACCAAGCAGTTTAATGTGATGCATGGTTTAAGTGTTGGTGTTAATCTATTGCAATTGATTCTAATTATTTATGCGTTGTATCAATCAGCCGCTTACTTCGCGTAATCAAATTTAAGTAAATTGTCTTGAGATAGCTTGTATCAATAGTTGTATGACCAATAATGCAATAAAAAAGGGAGCCGAGGCTCCCTTTAGGCATTCTAAACGCTTAATTACTTGTTCATTACGTACATTGTAACTTCAAAGCCAAAACGCATTTCAGTAGCTGCTGGTGTTGTCCACATAATAATCTCCTAAAGTGTTTCTAAAATTCTTTTCAACAATTGTTTGTTGATGTATTTATTATCCACCAATTCATTCCGACAACACTATTATCAATCATGAGCTTGGTGTAGTGATATTCATGAATGAAGTCATTGTTGCGCCTTTAAATATTACGTTACTGTAAATAATATCAATACAAAACCTTTATCTATTACTTCACTATCTGAGAGAATTGTATAAAAATTAATGGAAGATTCTGTGTGGCAAACAAGTTTGAAGAGTTAAAGAAATTCATCATCAAAGATATGCGTACATCCCATATCTATCAACCTGTCATGCTGATTGAACTGCTTAAACATAGTGGGAAAAGAACAGTGACTGAAATTGCCAAAGCCTTTGTTAGTCGCGATCCCACTCAAGTTGAGTATTATTCAAATATTATTAAAAACATGGTCGGTAGAGTGCTGACCAAAAACAGGGGCATTACCTATACAAAAGATGATACTTATTTCTTATCGGGTTTTAACGAATTAGACCAATATCAATGTGAAGATTTAATCAAACTCTGTCAGCAGCGCTTAGAAGGTTATGAAGCAAAGCGTGTTGATGCCATGTCGGAACATCGAAGACGAGACCATAACCCAATCAGTGGTTCAATTAGATATGTGGTGATAAAGCGCGCTGAATTTAGGTGTGAGCTTTGCGGCATATCTGCGGATGAGAAGAATCTTGAGGTTGATCACATCCATCCCCAAAGTTTAGGCGGTATTGATGATTTATCAAACTACCAAGCACTCTGCTATACCTGTAATAGTAATAAGGGAAATACTGATGACACTGACTTTCGTTCATTAAAAACTCAATACGACCATCGTGAACCCTCATGCTTATTTTGCGACACTTTAACAAACCGATCTATCATCGCTGAAAACGCTCTCGCTTATGCCATTCGTGATGGTTTCCCTGTCACGCCATTACATACACTCATCATTCCTAAAAGGCATGTTGTCGATTATTTTGGACTTAGCCAAGCAGAAATAAATGCAACAACGCAATTGATTCATCAGTTGCGTGAATCAATGATGAAAGAAGATGTAACCGTTGAAGGTTTTAATATAGGGATGAATTGCGGAGAAGCCGCAGGCCAGACTATATTTCATTGCCACATACACTTAATACCACGTAGGGGAGGTGATGCTGAAAATCCTAGAGGTGGAGTGCGTCATATCATTCCAGGAAAGGGTGATTATTAATTGTCGTCTAATTACATCAATTATTAAGGTTTAATATCAAAAACGTGTAGTCAAATGAGTACCTGTATTTATTTTATAATATGCTTAACTAGTATAAATAGGCTTTACATGGCATGTTCAATATTTTACATATCAATAATATTTCGTCGTCCTTCATCACAAAATCATCTAAAATAGACGCATGATTTCAGGTAACTTATTTATTATTACTGCCGCCTCTGGCGCAGGTAAAACCAGTTTAGTTAAAGCCTTGCTGGGGCTAGATACGCACATCAAGCTGTCCATTTCACATACGACTCGTCAGCCACGTCCTGGTGAGGAAGACGGTGTGCATTATCATTTTGTTAATGAGACTAATTTCCTCAGCATGTTAGATGCTGGCGCCTTTTTAGAAAGTGCACATGTGCATCATGCACGTTATGGCACATCAGAAAAAGCCGTTAATGAAGCATTATCGGCTGGTCAGGATGTGATTTTGGAAATTGACTGGCAAGGTGCTGAACAAGTCAGAAAACTGTTTCCGCAGGCAATCAGTATTTTTATCTTGCCACCATCACTAGAAACCCTTGCCGAGCGGCTAAAAGGCAGGGCGCAAGATAGCGATGAGGTGATTGAAAAACGCTTGGCAGTGGCGCGCGAGGAAATGCGCCACTTAGTTGAGTTTGATTATGTTACAATCAATGATAAATTTGATGATGCTTTGCAAGATTTGATTGCGATTACTCAATCGCAACGACTAAAAACAAACACACAAGTAAAACGCCACAGCGCGTTAATTCAAACACTGATTTAATTACAAGGATATCCACCATGGCACGTATTACTGTAGATGATTGTTTAGAAAACATTCCAAATCGCTTTCAATTGACATTAGTAGCCGCTTATCGCGCGCGTCAAATTGCAAATGGTTCTGATCCGTTGGTTAGTATGCACGGTTTGCGTGATAAACCAACGGTGATTGCCTTGCGTGAAATCGCAGCAGGCAAAATTGGTGTAGAGTTGTTGAATCGAAGCTAGACATATTATTTAATTTGTATGTCTAAAACCGCTAAACATTCGTCAGCGGAATCTTTTGCAGAAGAGTTGCCACTGTTGCCCGCAGACAGTGAGGGCTCACAGCTAACCACTTTATTAAGAGTCTATTTATCCCAAGCCGAAATTGAACAGGTTTGGGATGCCTATCGCTATAGTGCTGAGGTGCATCAAGGGCAAATGCGGCGCTCTGGTGAGCCTTACATTTCACATCCAGTTGCCGTTACTTGTATTTTAGCCAAGTTACATTTAGACGTGCCAACGCTACTAGCCGCTTTGCTACACGATGTAGTAGAAGACTCCGAAGTTTCTAAAGAAGAGTTGAGTGTGCGATTTGGTAAGCAAGTGGCCGATTTGGTGGATGGACTCACCAAGCTAGATAAAATCGAACTGCAAACTGCGGTGCAGGCGCAAGCTGAAAATGTACGTAAAATGCTATTGGCGATGAGCCAAGACGTGCGTGTCATCTTGGTTAAGTTAGCTGACCGTTTGCACAATATGCAGACTTTAGACGTCATGAAGCCAGCAAAGCAACGGCGTATCTCGCAAGAAACGTTAGATATTTATGCGCCGATTGCGAATCGGCTAGGCCTTAATGTGATTTATCAAGAGCTTGAAGACTTAAGCTTTAAGTACGTTTATCCTAATCGTTACAATGTGATTGCCAAAGCAATTAAAACCGCACGTGGTAATCGTAAAGAAGTCATTTCTAAAATTTTAGAATCGCTTAAAACTAAGCTGGCTGATTCGGATATTGAAGCGACGGTGGAAGGCAGAGAAAAGCATCTTTATAGTGTTTATAAGAAGATGATGAATAAAGGCCTGAAATTATCGCAAGTGGGTGATATTTATGGTTTTAGGGTGCTAGTGAAAGATATGCCAACTTGCTATTTAACCTTGGGTAGCTTGCATAGTTTATATAAACCAATTCCAGGTAAATTTAAAGATTACATTGCTATTTCTAAATTGAACGGTTATCAATCTTTGCATACCACCTTGTTTGGCCCTTTTGGTACGCCAATAGAAGTGCAGATTCGTAGTCTTGCCATGCATGATGTTGCGCAGGCAGGAGTCGCCGCGCATTGGCTCTACAAAACTAACGATGCGCACTTAACCAGATTGCAACAACAGACCCATCAATGGTTGCAGCGCTTAGTGGAAATTCAAACCGAGAGCGATGATAGCCACGAATTTTTAGAACACTTTAAAGTCGATTTATTTCCAGATGAAGTGTACGTGTTTACGCCAAAAGGCAATATTTTAGCGTTACCTAGAGGCTCGACGGCGGTTGATTTTGCTTATGCTGTGCATACCGATGTTGGTAATTGTTGCGTTGCAGTTAAGATTAATCATGAGTTAGCTCCATTGCGAACTGAAATGCAAAATGGCGACCATGTTGAAATTATTACTTCGGCATTAGCCAAGCCTAATCCAGCGTGGTTGAATTATGTCGTCACAGGTAAAGCGCGCTCACATTTACGCCATTATTTAAAATCAATTAAAGTGACTGAGTCTACTCATTTAGGTGAAAGGATGTTGAATACGGCACTCAGAGCGTTGCATGTAGAGCCTGCGCAGATTAAAGCTAAACAGTGGAATAAGGTCATGCGTGACTATGGCGCACAAGATAAAGCCGAAATATTGGCGGATATTGGTTTGGGCAAACGAATTAGCTTGATGGTTGCGCATCAGTTATTAGCCAGCGATGATGAGCATACTCAACCAAATGCGCAGAAATCATTTGATAAAATCACCATTCGCGGCTCTGAAGGTATGGCCGTACAATTTGCCCAATGTTGCAGACCAATTCCTGGCGATCCTATTTTAGGGTTTATCAACAAAGACAAAGGCTTGGTGATTCATACTCACGATTGTAATGCGATTGGTAAGTTTAAATTAGATCCAGATAAATGGTTGGATGTTGAGTGGGACGCTGATGATAAGCGCTTATTTAGAGTTGATTTACGTGTCGTTGTTGTCAATGAGCGAGGCATGTTAGCAAAGCTGGCAGCGGGTATTTCGGATGCAGGATCCAATATTGATCATGTGAGCGCAGAAGAGTCAGATGGTAGTCAATATAGTACGATTAATTTTACAGTGCAGGTGCATAATCGTGTGCATCTTGCGGAGCTAATCCGTAACCTACGTAAGATCCCTGAAGTGGTTAGGATTAACCGCTTAAAAGGCAAATATAGAGAACAAAAAGTTTGATAGATTTAATTTAATATAGCGACATAGAGGATTGGTATAAGCATTATGGCAGACAAAAAAATTATCCAAACGACACAGGCGCCCGCCGCCATTGGTACATACTCGCAAGCGGTTCAAGTCGGAAAAACAGTTTATTTATCAGGTCAAATTGGCTTGGATCCCGAACGTATGGAGTTAGTCGATGGCATAGAGGCGCAAGTGCGCCGTGTTTTTGATAACTTAAAGGCGGTAACACAGGCCGCTGGTGGTTCGATGGCAGATATCGTCAAGCTGAATGTGTTTTTAATTGATTTAAACAACTTTGCATTAGTGAACACTGTCATGGCAGAATACTTTGCTGAGCCTTATCCTGCGCGCGCTGCTGTTGGCGTGGCATCATTACCAAAAGGCGCTTTGGTTGAAGCTGATGGTGTCATGGAGATTGGCTAATCTGATATTTGCTAACCAAATTAAACTAATCTAACTTAAGCTAACTTTCTTAATTCAGTCAATCAGTACGATTAATGCTACTGTCAGAAATAAAGTCATTTTCTAAGCCGCTGGTTGCAAATCTTGCTAAGTTGGGCGTACTTGATCAGCAGGATTTACTCTTGCATTTGCCGCTGCGCTATATCGATGAAACACGTATTGTTTCTATTCGTGATTTGCGCTTAGGTGAGTCAGCGCAAGTGCAAGGTGAAATTGTACATGCGGAAGTCACATATAAACCGCGAAAAGCACTGATTGCACGACTTGAAGATGCCAGTGGGCAACTAACTTTGCGCTTTCTACATTTTTATCCAAGTCAAATTAATGCGTTAAAAATGGGTAATCAATTGCGTGTTTATGGCGAAGTGCGGCATGGCTTTTTTGGCTATGAGATGGTGCATCCGCAGTGCAAAGTGGCGCGTGAATTAGCTGCAGTTAATGAACAGCTGACGCCAGTTTATCCAACGACGGCTGGCCTTGCCCAACCCTCAATTCGCAAAGCGATTCAATCGGTAATGCGCAATACCTCGCTAATGGTAGAGACGTTACCAACTTTCGCATACAAAGCTTTAAATTTACCGAGTTTTTCTGCCAGTATTCAAGCATTGCATTACCCACAACCCGATGCCGATTTGACTGCATTAGAGAAAAGGGAAACGTCTGAATGGCGCAGATTGGCTTATGATGAGTTGTTAGCACAACAGCTTTCTATGCGTAAACATTATGCCAAAAGACGAAGTATTGATGCGCCAGAAATGGCACAGTCGCAAACATTGGTTAAGCAACTTTTAGATGACTTACCGTTTGCGTTAACGTCAGCGCAACAAAAAGTCATCAAAGAAATCAGTCATGATTTAACCCAGCCTCACCCGATGCAACGTTTGTTGCAAGGTGATGTTGGTAGCGGTAAAACGATTGTTGCGTGCATTGCAGCATTGCAAGCGATTGAGCATGGTTGGCAGGTCGCTTTAATGGCGCCGACTGAAATATTGGCGGAGCAACATTACAAAAAATTCGCCATTTGGTTAGCGCCGCTAAATATCAACATCGCCTGGTTAACAGGTAGCCAGCATAAAAAAGACAGAGAAGTTGCACAGTATGCAATAGCCAGTGGTCAAGCGCAGCTTGCTGTTGGCACCCACGCTTTGTTTCAAGATGCCGTGCAATTTAATAAGCTTGGCCTAGCGATTATCGATGAGCAACATCGCTTTGGGGTGCAGCAACGGCTAGCACTGCGTAAAAAAGGTCAGCCTGAGCCGCATCAATTAATGATGACCGCTACGCCGATTCCGCGCACACTTTCCATGAGCTATTACGCCGATCTGGACGTGTCGATGATTGATGAGTTGCCACCTGGACGTACGCCAGTGGTGACTAAATTGGTTTCTGACCAAAGGCGAGACGAAGTTTTGCAGCGAGTGCGCGAGGCTTGTAAAACGGGTAGTCAGGCATATTGGGTTTGCCCTTTGATAGAAGAGTCAGAGGTTTTGCAATTGCAAACTGCAACCGAAACGTTTGAGAATTTAAAGCAAAACTTTTCGGATTTAAGCGTTGGCTTGGTGCATGGGCGGATGAAGTCTGTAGAAAAGCAAGTGGTAATGCAGTCGTTTATCGATGGAGAAACGCAACTGTTGGTAGCGACCACGGTAATCGAAGTGGGCGTTGATGTGCCGAATGCTAGTTTAATGATTATTGAGCATGCCGAGCGGATGGGCTTAAGTCAATTACACCAATTGCGCGGACGCGTTGGACGAGGCGCTGCAAAAAGCACGTGTATTTTACTTTATCAAAATAAGCTATCAGAGATGGCAAGAGCGCGGTTGAAAGTGATTTATGAAAACACTGATGGGTTTGCTATCTCACAAGCCGATTTAAATTTGCGTGGACCTGGTGAGTATTTAGGCACACGGCAAAGCGGTGTACCGATGCTAAAAATTGCTGATTTAACACGTGATGAAGATTTATTACAGCATGCAAAAAGTGTGGCTGATGAGTTGTTAAAAGAATACCCAGAGGCGGTTGATTTGCATTTGCAGCGTTGGATGCGTCATGGCGTTGAGTTGGTTAAAGTGTAATGTGCGATAATTTAGCTTGTGAAAATTCAACCGCATAATCCAGTATTACGGGCTAGCTGGCTAAGAAAACCATTCTTGACAACAATTTATCGAGATTGGCTAATCGATAAAACCTCACTAACAGCACGCTTGCAGTTGCGCTATGCAGATTTTCGTGTTCAGCCTTTATTTCAGCAAAACGCTAAGCTAATCAAAGATGAAGCGGCTTTATTAAGGCTTAAGTTGTCGGAGGTGAGCTATGTTCGAGAGGTGTTGTTGCTGGGGAAGAATCGTCCAGTGGTTTATGCACATAGTGTTTTGCCACATGCAAGTTTACGTGGTGAATGGGCGAAGTTAGGACGATTAGGTAATCAGCCACTCGGAGCTACTTTGTTTGCTAATCCCAAGGTAAAGCGAACAGCGTTGACTTATAAAAAACTTTCTAGGAATCATGATTTGTATCATAAAGCAGTACAACACTTAGACCATCGACCACCATATTTATGGGCTAGGCGCTCAATACTCAGTTTAAAATGCGCTAAAATTTTGGTTACGGAAGTTTTTTTACCGGATATTAAACATGAATAAAAACAGACTCATTGATAAATTAAATGCCTATGAGCGCCTAATGCGTTTGGATAAGCCTGTGGGTATTTTGTTGCTGTTATGGCCGACTCTCTGGGGGTTGTTGCTAGCAGGGCAAGGGCATCCTAATTGGCGGATTGTTTTGATATTTGTGACTGGTGTTATATTGATGCGCAGTGCTGGTTGTGTGATGAATGATATTGCCGATCGTCACTATGATGGTCATGTTGAGCGCACACAAAATCGACCGTTAGTGACTGGAGAAGTTGGCGTCGAGGAAGCATTATTATTAGCTGCTACGTTAAGTTTAGCTGCTTTTTGTCTAGTTTGTTTTTTAAATAAAATGACAATACTGCTTTCGGTAGCTGCTATGTTTTTGGCTGCAACTTATCCATTGACCAAGCGGTTTTTAGCGATACCACAAGCTTACCTTGGGTTTGCATTTGGATTTGGCATTCCAATGGCTTTTGCCGCGTTAACTAACCACATTCCGCCGCTGGCTTGGTGGCTGTTATTAGCAAATGTATTTTGGGCTATTGCTTATGATACTGAATATGCCATGGTCGATCGAGACGACGATGTGAAAATTGGCATACAATCGTCAGCTTTATTTTTTGGCCGTTATGACGTCTTCGCTATTATGGCGTGTTATGCAGCGATGGTGGCTATCTTCATTTATATCGGCAAAATAATGATATTCGGTACTTATTATTTTGTGGGAGTTTTAGCTGTTTTAGGGCTTATTGTTTTACAGTATCAAATGATAAAAGCGAGACAGAAAAAGCGTTGTTTTAATGCGTTTCTTGCTAATAATTGGATAGGGTTGGCATTGTTTATCAGCATAGTTTTAGCGTACTTTATGCCATAAGGTATTGATTATTTAACCTAATATTATTTATCAGCCAAGGTAAATTCAAAGCTAGTCTCTTTGCCTTCTGCCTTATCCTTTTTTAGAGCAAGCTTTTCAGCTACTGCCATTGCTTCTAATCTTTCCGTCTTTATTTGTTCTAATAAAGCTTCTTTTTCTTGAATTTCGGCCAATTTTTTATTATCTAACGGCGGTGCGTCGGCAGGGTTGACGTTCTGTTCCGCAATTGCTTTTAATAAAGTTAACTCTTCAATTAAATATTTAGGTAAGCCAACGCGCGGTGTTAAACGGTTGTTGTAAATTAAATCATCTAAGTAAATCAATGCGCTTGGTGTACCCCATATTTCGATAAGGCCTTGAACTAAACGTGGAAAATCCTCTAATGCTTCTATGCTATCTGTTTTTGGCTGTGAAAATTCAGGGATTTTAATGTTGTAATATAGTTTACAGTCAGTTGCCGTTTGCTCGTACAAATCGTTTAAGTTTTCTTTAGCAAGCAAATCTAATAGGAATAACCAGATGGTAATGGATTGTTTTGGATGCTCGATTACGTAATTTTGTAGTAATTGAATAGCCAAGTTTGCACGCCCATGAAACAGAAACACATCAGCATGGTCGAGCACGGAAAATGTTTGATCATCTTCAATGATAATTGGCTGTTCATCATCATCGTTGATAGACTTAAATACCCCTGCAACAGGCGCTGGCGGCAATGTGTCATCTGCATCTTGTTCGATGACTTCTTTTACATCCTTATTTAGACGGCTTTCTTTTTTGACAACTACAAATGAATCAACATCTTCTTCCATATCCGCTTCTGTATTCGCGCTTAACCAAAGCGCTTCCGCATAGTCAGCTTGTTTTTCAATCTGACGACGACGTAACCAAGAAAAGATAATATAAGTCAGTATCAGTAATAATATTGCGCTAATCAATAACAATAGATTTGAGAGGGTGTTTTTCTTAGATTTCGTTTGTGCTAATTCTGTTGTTTTTAAGGTGTTATCTGAAGAAAGTTTTAAATTTTTCTGTTGTAGTTGGTTAATTTGATTTTGTAAATGCGAAATGCGATTATTCACAACCGTCATTTCATCCGCTAACAGAACGTCCTCAGCTGTGGGAGGAACATAGGGTCC
Organism: Methylophilaceae bacterium; assembly: GCA_041612255.1. Lineage (GTDB taxonomy): Bacteria > Pseudomonadota > Gammaproteobacteria > Burkholderiales > Methylophilaceae. The sequence goes on from JBFJJN010000002.1 coordinate 217,262, forward strand.
ATAGGCATTAGGCGTCAGATTGAGTTGTTTCTCTAAGCGCAATCCTGTGTTACTCAAAGTTGGATTGCCGCTACCGCCTGAAATAGACAGTCTAGGCTCACTAATTGTCGCATTGTCTGCACCATTATTAGGGGCATTGCTGGGGTTTGCTGCAGTCTTTTGAGCATTATTGATGGCTTTTTGATTACTCAGCTGACCTTCGCCACGATTTGCTTGTGGCGCTTGGCGCTTAGCATTTTTCTTTTTTACCGTCGCTGTGGTGGAAGTACTTGGTTTTTCGATAACAGACTGAGTAGGTGATGCGCTGATTGAATTGTTATTCATCCGAGGTTCGGCGGGTAATGCTGCAATAGCCGTATTATTTGGCTTTAATGTCTCAAAGCTAATTGGCGGATCCAGTAATAAAACATACTGACGTTCTACAGAGCTGTCACAGCCTGCTACTAATGATAAATTAACAATAGGTTCATTAACAATAGTATTGCTTGTTAGCATTAGCTTGGCGTTATCGCCATTGACAGAGCCAAGCTTGAAGTTAACTTGTTGTAATCCACTATCAGGCGCCAATGTGATGCAATTTTCACCTTTTAACTCACGCGCACCTAAAACGGTAACGCTTGCTTTAAAAGGCTCGCCAAGTTGCGAGTAAACCTCCATATCGCCTAATCCAAGCGCAAAAAGCGTGTGTGAAAAACCAAAGACAATCAAGCTAAGCGAGACGTTAACTAGGTACCTAAGTTGATGGCAATAATACATATTGATAGTTCCATATATTCTTTTACGCAATATTTTTTTATTGTTAGTTATATAATTGATAATAACGTGTACAGATACAAGTGGTTTTACATTAAGTGAGCTTGATAAGCAATAGACAGCGTTGATTTATTCGCCTTTATGCTTGAGTTTTCCCGCTGTTAAATTGCACAAAAAATGCGTTAGAATTGCGAAGCAATGTCGTGCCTCCATTAAAGTTAATTGAATTTATTTAATTTAGCCTTAAATATGTTTGACGAGCGCATAGCAAAAGCATATAATCCGCCCTCTTGATTTTAATTAGCTATATATTGGTAGTAATATGATGAAAACGTTTTCAGCAAAAACACATGAAGTAAAGCGTGATTGGTTCGTTATTGATGCGAGTGATCTTGTTTTGGGTCGTTTAGCAAGTGCTTGTGCACACCGTTTACGTGGTAAACACAAAACGATTTATACTCCTCACGTTGACACAGGTGATTACATTGTTGTGATTAATGCTGATAAATTACGTGTGACAGGTGCTAAAGCAACTGATAAAGAATATCACTCTCACTCAGGTTATCCAGGTGGTATTTCAACAACAACATTCAGCAAAATGCAAGATCGCTTTCCTGGACGAGCATTAGAAAAAGCGGTTAAAGGGATGTTGCCAAAAGGTCCTTTGGGCTATGCGATGATTAAAAAATTAAAAGTTTATGCTGGTGACCAGCATGACCATGCTGCACAACAACCGCAAGCATTGACTATCTAAGGTAAAAGAGATGATTGGTAAATATAACTACGGTACAGGACGTCGCAAAAGCTCAGTAGCGCGCGTTTTCTTGAAAGCAGGTAAAGGCAATATCATTATTAATGACAAGCCAGTTGATGAGTATTTCTCACGTGAAACATCACGCATGATTTTACGTCAACCACTAGCGCTTACTGCAAATATGGAAAGCTTTGATATCAAAGTCAACGTTTTTGGTGGTGGCGAGTCTGGACAAGCAGGTGCTGTTCGTCATGGCATTACACGTGCATTGATTGATTTTGATGCAGCGTTAAAGCCTGATTTATCAAAAGCAGGTTACGTAACGCGTGATGCACGTGAAGTAGAGCGTAAAAAAGTTGGCTTCCGCAAAGCGCGTCGCCGTAAGCAGTTCTCTAAACGCTAGAACAATATTCCAAATTTTGGAGTATGCTTACAGAAAAAGGTCGCTAGCGCGACCTTTTTTCGTTTCAGGTATACTCACTTAGTATACTATTCGACCTTAGGATATTATTCGGCTATGTTTAAGTAGGCTGTGTTAAATAAAGAATTGGAAAAAACTTGGCAGATAAAAAATTAAAAATTGGTATTGTAGGCGGTACTGGCTATACAGGGGTTGAGTTATTACGTTTGCTTGCAGGTCATCCTAACGCAGAGGTTGTTGCAGTGACATCGCGTGGTGATGCAGGCATGCCAGTTGCTGAAATGTTCCCTAGTTTACGAGGTTATATTGATATTGCATTCAGCGATCCAGAAAGTGCTAATTTAGCCGCATGTGATGTCGTTTTTTTTGCAACGCCGCATGGTGTAGCTATGAATCAGACGCCTGCGTTATTAGCGGCAGGCACTAAAGTGATTGATTTGGCTGCTGATTTTAGACTGCAAGATACTGCTGCATTTGAGCAATGGTACAATATGCCGCATAGTTGTCCGGATGTCTTGAAAGATGCCGTATATGGTATTCCAGAATTGAATCGGGCGCAGATTAAAATGGCGAAAGTGATTGCAAATCCAGGTTGCTATCCGACGACAGTGTTACTAGGTTTGGCACCATTGTTAGAGAAAAATCTCATTGATTTCTCAGCGCCGATAGTCGCAGATTCTAAATCAGGCGTTTCAGGTGCTGGTAGAAAGGCATCTGTAGGAACATTATTTGCTGAATCAAGCGATAACATGAAAGCCTATGGGCTTGCTGGACATCGGCATCATCCTGAAATTGATGCGCAACTAAAACAATTGGTAGGAAATGATTTACAATTCATTTTTGTTCCACATTTAATTCCGATGATTCGGGGCATGCTTTCTACCATTTATATTAAATTAACAGAGAGCGCTAAACAGGTAGATTTGCAGGCATTGTACGAACAGCGCTATGCTAATGAATATTTTGTCGATGTCTTGCCACTAGGTGGACTACCTGAAACAAGGTCTGTCCGTGGCTCTAATCATTTGCGTATAGCGCTACAAGCACAGGCAGATGGATATTTAACTATTGTTGTTGTGCAAGATAATTTGGTCAAGGGGGCGGCAGGGCAAGCGGTACAAAATATGAATGTTATGTTTGGACTAGAAGAAAAATCGGGTCTAGATGTTGTGCCTTTAATGCCTTAAAACGTGTATGAGAAAATTAAAGCGTCGAGTTCGTAATCATTATGGCTATACAGCTAGGCGTGTAGCAGTTAGAGCTGATAGGCCTTGGTATTACTGGTTAATAGCAGGTTTGTTATGTGTTGCGCTGGGTTTTAGTTTGGCATACTTAATGATGCGCAATGGCGACTATGAAATCATTACTTTGCAATTGGAAGATTTAAAGCACAAAAATAAAATGCTTGAATTTAAGCTAATTGAAGCGCAACGTGAATTGCAAATTGAACTATCAACCAATAGTAATCTTGCAAATGATCTCGCTAAAGTTCAAGATGAGAATCTAAAGGCAAAGGAAGATTTATTATTTTACAAAAATATGACAGGTAAATAGTTTCAGCAATCCATTTTCCTCATATTAAGACAAGGTAGAAAGTTGAAATGTTTTTTAAAAAAGCAAATAAAATCGATAGCCGAATTGATACATTAGTAGGCACCGATACAGTTGTCGCAGGGGACATTGTGTTTAGTGGTGGTTTAAGAATAGACGGGACTATTCGCGGCGATGTACGGGAGCAAGCAGGGACGCAAGGAACGATTGTTATTGGTGAAAATGGGCGTGTTGAAGGCGCTGTTAGTGCAACGAAAATTGTGTTGATTGGATCTGTTGTTGGACCAGTTAAAGCAAGCCAATTTATTGAGTTGCAGTCCAAAGCACGTATTAAAGGTGATTTGCATTACAAATCATTAGAAATGCACATGGGATCTGTAATTGATGGAAAGCTAGTGCACAAGGAAGAAAATGAAACTGATCAGCCAGTCTAAGGTCCTATTAGACATGATGAATGAATTGAAGGAGTCAAAATGAATATAGCAACAGATTTAGCCGAATTAGAAATGCCAGCACCATTGGTATTTACGGATAACGCCGCAAAAAAAGTAAAAGAGTTGATTGAGGAAGAAGGAACGCCAGATTTAAAACTACGTGTATTCGTGAGTGGTGGTGGTTGCTCTGGCTTTCAATATGGATTTACTTTTGAAGAAGAAGTGAATGAAGATGATACGCAAGTTGAAAAGGATACGGTTACATTGTTAATCGATCCAATGAGTTTGCAATATCTAATGGGCGCAGAAATTGACTATCAAGATAACTTGCAGGGTTCGCAATTCGTCATTCGCAACCCCCAAGCTACGACTACCTGTGGTTGTGGTTCTTCGTTCTCGGTATAGCATTAATATGCGTTAACGATTCACAGTATAATCAAATTGTTATATCCTAATAACTGCATTCATGCTGAATGCAGTTTTTTTATGTCACTTTGCCGAAAGCAATATTTACCATTATGAGTAACCAACAACCAGCCAAGCGCGGACAGAGTCAAGAAGGTGTCATTTATGCGCCATGGGAAAGAAGATTTATTAAAGTATTAACTCCATTTGATGAGTTTGTTCACGGACAAACAACCAGCGGAATCTTGTTAATGGCAAGTGCAGTAATTGCATTATTCTTGGCAAATGGTTCATTATCGGAATTCTATAGCCATGTGACGCATACACTCGTTGGCCTCAACATTGGTGACTGGAAGCTAGAAATGAGTCTGCATCATTGGGTTAATGATGCTTTGATGGCCATCTTCTTCTTTTTAGTTGGGATGGAGTTAAAGCGTGAGATTTTAGTAGGAGAACTATCAGATTTGCGTAAGGCCGCACTACCCATTGTTGCAGCGATTGGTGGGATGTTGGTACCTGCAGCGCTATTCTTTTTTATGAACCAAGACGGTGATGCAAGTCGTGGTTGGGGTATTCCAATGGCAACAGATATTGCTTTTGCTGTTGGTGCATTGGTCTTGTTAGGCAATAAAGTGCCTAAAACTTTGGTTACTTTTTTGGTTGCATTGGCGATTGTCGATGACTTAGGCGCTGTCCTTGTGATTGCGATCTTTTATACAAAAGAGCTAATTCCAATGTGGCTAGGCGTGGCAGCACTGATTGTTGCCGTATTAGTCTTTTTTAATTTAATCGGTATCCGCCGCGCAGTCCCTTACTTTCTAGTGGCTGTACTCCTCTGGTATGCCTTATTACAATCGGGTGTACATGCAACAATTGCAGGTGTATTAGGCGCGTTTTCAGTGCCAGCGAGACCAAAATATGATCCTAGTTTATTTGTTTCTAGATTAAGAGAGTTAATAGAGCGCTTTAAAGAAGGGTTAGACTCGGGTAAAAATATCATGACTAATCACGAGCTGCAAGCAGTTGCACAGTCATTAGAAACAGATGTCAATTATGTTCAAACGCCGTTGCAAAACTTAGAGCATCACTGGCACGTGCCAGTTGCATTTTTTGTGATTCCGATTTTTGCATTATTCAATGCAGGCGTTCCGCTACAATTTGAATCTTGGAGTGCTGTGTTGAGTAACCCTATTGTTCTGGGTGTTACCTTAGGTTTAATTGTCGGAAAGTTTGTTGGTATTGTGGGCGCGAGTTGGATTTTCTTGAAATTGGGTTTATCGCAGCTGCCAACTGGTGTTAGATTTACGCAATTGGCTGGTGTGGCACTCTTGGCAGGGATCGGGTTTACCATGTCTATTTTTGTGGCTGAACTAGCCTATGCGCCGCATCCTGACTATCTTGTCATGGCTAAAGTTGGCATTTTATCTGCCTCGGTGATTGCGGGTGTAATGGGCTATGTTTGGTTATGGGTGGTTGCTGATAAAAACTAGCTTGTTTAAAGCATAATATTCAGCATTAATAACGATAGAAATTTTTCAGCAAGCAGTCTTGATTGATACTGCACTGAAAAATTTCTATTTTAGAACGACAATTTTATTACTTACGTTGATCGATTGACGTAAAGTCACGTTTGGTTTCACCCGTGTAAAGCTGTCTTGGGCGGCCAATTTTATTTGAGGTGTCTGTGTGCATCTCATTCCACTGTGCTATCCAACCAGCGGTACGCGCAAGTGCAAAAATAGCGGTAAACATTGAGTTTGGTATGCCCATTGCGCGCATGACAATGCCGCTATAAAAGTCGACATTAGGGTAAAGCTTGCGCTTAACAAAGTATTCATCTTCTAAGGCGATTTTTTCTAATGCCATCGCTAATTTAAACATTGGATCGTTATGTAGGCCAAGCTCATTCAGCACTTCATGGCACGTTTCGCGCATGATGGCTGCCCGTGGGTCCATGTTGCGATAAACGCGATGTCCAAAACCCATTAGACGGAAGCTATCATTTTTATCTTTTGCACGCTCAATAAACTCATCAATACGACTAACGTCGCCAATTTCATCTAACATTTTTAATGTCGCTTCATTGGCGCCGCCATGGGCAGGTCCCCATAGAGAAGCAATGCCAGCGGCGATGCAAGCAAAAGGATTTGCGCCACTAGATCCAACTAAACGCACGGTTGAAGTAGATGCATTTTGTTCATGATCAGCATGCAAAATAAGAATACGCTCAAAAGCCTTAGACATGATTGGATTAACCACATACTCTTCACATGGCGTTGCAAACATCATGTATAAAAAGTTTTCGGCAAAACTCAGCTTATTTTGCGGATACATAAAAGGCTGACCGGACGTATATTTATAGCTCCATGCTGCAATCGTCGGCGCTTTTGCCAGTAAGCGAATGGCCGCGATTTCACGAGATTTTGGATCTGAAATATCGGTATGTTCTGGATAAAATGCCGCCATAGCACCGACGACAGAAACCATAACGGCCATCGGATGCGCATCGCGGCGAAAGCCTCTGAACACATTGTTCATTTGATCATGCAACATGGTATGCCGTTCAATGGACGTTCTAAACGTTTTATTTTGCTCTGCGTTAGGTAACTCACCTTTTATCAGTAGATGCGCCACTTCTAAAAAATCACAATTTTTTGCAAGCTGCTCGATAGGATAACCGCGATGGTAGAGCAAGCCTTTTTCACCATTAATAAATGTGATATTCGAATTGCAGGCGGCAGTCGATAAAAAACCAGGGTCATAAGTATAAATATCATGATTACCCAGTGTTCTAATATCAATGACATCATTACCTAAGCTTCCAGATAAAATAGGTAGCTCGACGGGTGCTTTGTCATTATCAAAGGTAATTGTTGCTATCGTTGGTTTTGTTGACATGGAAGCTCTTCAATTGATAGATAGATAAGAATATTATACGCAACACATTTAAAAAGTTGAGCAAAAAATTGTAAGTAAACTGTGTTAATTTGGGTAAATCGCACCTAATACACGCAAACCAGCAGCGCCTGTGGCCGCAGGTAAATTACTCGGCATAGCACTGAGCGTTTGCTTTGCCAACCAGGCAAAGGCAGCAGCCTCTACCCAATCTACATTCACGCCCAATGCATCGGTTGTAGATAAGAGAATTTGCAGCGACGATTGTAATGTTTCTTTGAGTAGTTGATTATGTGCGCCACCACCACATAAATAAACTTCATCAACATTGGCGCAATGTTGCGCAATAGCTTGGCAAATGGTATGGCTAGTTAGCTCGACTAAGGTGCGTGCGACATCTTCAGGCTTGTATGCTGTTTTGGCTAAGTGGTTCATCAACCAAGTTTCATTGAATAAATCTCGTCCAGTGCTTTTCGGTGGCGGCAATGCGAAATACGGGTCTGATAACATGCTTTCTAATAATGCTTGCTGCGTGTTGCCGGTAGCCGCCCAAGTGCCATCTGCATCATAATCTTGCCCTAGGTGTAATTTCACCCAGTGATCGAGCAACATATTGCCAGGACCAGAATCAAAACCAATTGTTTCGCCAGTTTTAGCTAAATAGCTAATATTGGCAATGCCGCCGATATTAACAATGGCGCGGTTTTTATTCGAGCTAGAAAATACAGCTCGATGGAAAGCGGGCACCAGTGGGGCGCCTTGACCACCCGCTGCGATGTCGCGACTGCGAAAATCCCCTACGACAGTTAGATTGGTTAATTCGGCTAGCAAGGCATTGTTACCTAGCTGTATCGTGTAACCCATCTCATCGCCCAATCTTGGTTGATGTCGAATCGTTTGCCCATGACATCCAATGGCAGCGACTTCATTGAGGTTGACATTTTTTTTTGCAAGCAAAGTATTGACTGCTTCTGCATATAGGTGTGCTAGTTCATTTGCCATTAATGCTGACTTTTCTAGCTCATTTTCGCTAGAAAAATGTAAGGATAATAAGGATTGTTTAATTGTTACTGGGTAGGCCTGAAAGTGCGTTGCTATCACTCTGCAAGTGTCATGGCTAATTTCAGTGAGTGCTACATCAACTCCATCTAAACTGCTACCAGACATGATGCCAATTAAGAGTAGCGCATCAGACATTTTTATTTAATAGCAATGAGGTTGCTGCGATTTAACATCTCAATTTTTGCCATATATTGAGAAGCATTTGCTTTAAACTCATGCTCATATTTGGCTTCAAGCGGAATGCCTTTTGGCAACTTTACAGTCATTGGATCATGATGAACGCCATTAAGCAAAAACTCATAATGTAAATGTGGCCCTGTTGCTAAACCAGACATGCCGACATAACCAATAATGTCACCTTGCTCAATTTTCTTACCTTGACGTAATCCATTAGCAAAACCAGATAAATGACCATACACCGTTTGAATGCCATTAGGATGTTGTAGAACAATCACATTGCCGTAGCCGCCTTTTTTGCCTTTGAATTTTACTACAGCATCGCCAGAAGCTTTAATACGAGTGCCAGAGCGCGCAGCTAAATCTACGCCTTTATGCGCTCTAACGCGATGTAGCACAGGATGAAAACGTCCGCGACTAAATGAAGAGCTTACGCGAGTGAACTCAAGCGGAGAACGTAAGAACGACTTGTGTAAACTTTTGCCTTCTGGCGAGTAATACGCATATTTACTGTTTGCTTTACCAAAATGAACTGCGCGATATGTTTTGCCTCGGTTAACAATTTCTACGGCTAGCACGTCGCCAGTTCGCAAGAACCCACCGTGATTATAGTAGCCCTCGTAAACGACATTGATGGTGTCACCAGCTTGGAGATCTTCATTAAAATCAATCTCGCTAGAAAAAATATCCGCAATTTTTAATGCTATTTGATCCGGAATATCTGCAGCATCTGTCGCGCCGAACAATGAGCTTTTGATGGTTGCTGACTTTAGAATCTCTTGTTTGATAAATGGCGTTTTTTCTTTATTCACTTGATAGCCATCGTCAGTCAATTTAGCAACTAAGCGTTCATCGTCAGGTAACTGGTATTCTAAATAAAGAAGCTTTCCTTCAGCATTCACTTTGCTGCCTATACTCCTACCAGGCACAAGCCGGGTATTTAGTTCGCGTGTCTCTGGCGTATACATAAAAAACTTAAGTGCATCTTTATCTTGAATGGTCATGCGATTAAAAATCACATCGAGGGTGTCATTACGGCGCACCTCATCAGTGTGCCAAAAAGCCTCATCAGGATTATATTGTTGCACGATTGGCGGTAAGCGAATGTCATCAATGGTTAATCGCACTGGCAAATAGCCTGCTTCACTATCAGGCGCCGCACTTAGTGTGGCAATTAAGACCATAATCGGTAGTAAGAAGGCGAAAAATACCCAATGTAATCGTATTTTACGCGCAGCCAATAATTTGTTTTGCGTTAGAATAGAGCGTTTGGCAAATTGGTTTTTCTGATTCATAGTTTAACTAAAGACCATAAGTGCTTGAATAAAGAGTGTATCTTAGCAGAAAAATTGGCACATGAAAAAGTAACATAGCAATTAAAAGACATTCTTTCTAAAAATATTGGAAATATAGTGAACACGGATATTGAACAATCATTAGCGATTATTAAGCGCGGCGCAGATGAGCTCTTAATAGAATCAGAACTCATTGAAAAGTTAAAAAAAGGTCAGCCACTGAGAGTTAAGGCGGGCTTTGATCCTACCGCACCTGATTTGCATTTGGGTCATACCGTGCTAATTAATAAGCTCAAACAATTTCAAGATTTGGGACACCAGATATTATTTTTAATTGGTGATTTCACTGGCATGATTGGCGATCCAACAGGTAAAAGCGTGACACGACCACCGCTAACCACAGAACAGGTTGCAGAAAACGCAGCATCTTATGCTGCGCAAGTTTTTAAAATCTTGGATAAAGATAAAACCGAAATTGTATTTAACTCGCATTGGCTAACCGATTTAGGTGCTGCGGGGATGCTGAAACTAGCAGCTAGGTTAACCGTTGCACGCATGTTGGAGCGCGATGATTTTTCCAAACGATTTAAAAATAACCAGCCAATTGCTATTCATGAATTTATGTATCCATTGTTGCAAGGTTACGATTCGGTTGCTCTAAAAGCGGATGTCGAGCTTGGTGGCACAGATCAAAAATTTAACTTGCTGATGGGGCGTGAGCTACAAAAGCAAGCAGGGCAATCGCAACAGTGCGTGTTGACCATGCCATTACTTGAAGGCTTAGATGGCGTTAATAAAATGTCTAAATCATTGGGTAACTACATTGGTATTAATGAGCCGCCAGAAATTATTTTTGCTAAATTGATGTCGATTTCTGATGAGTTAATGTGGCGTTATATAGAGCTGCTTTCATTTGAGTCGCTAGAAACAATTGCCGAATGGAAAGCGCAAATTGCCGCAGGTGAAAACCCGCGCAATATTAAAGTACGTTTTGCGCAAGAAATTGTGGCACGTTTTCATAGTCAAGCGGATGCTGAAAAAGCATTGAGTGATTTTCAAACGCGCGCCAAAGGTGGTATTCCAGATGATGTGCCCGAGGTGAGTTTGACGATAGAGGGCGAAAGTATTGGCATAGCACAGTTGCTTAAAATGGCGGGATTGGTAGAAAGTACCAGCGAAGCGATGCGCGCGATACAGCAGGGCGGCGTGAAAATTGATAGCGAAAAAGTGGAAGATAAAAATTTGCCAATCAATAAAGGCGCTTCGTTTGTTGCGCAAGTGGGTAAACGTAAATTTGCCAAGATTTATGTTGGCTAAGTAAAATTAAAGGGTAGTGGTGGATATTTCAGAAGATTTTGTAGAGTGGATTGCCTTCTTTTTTAATAAAGAATGGTTTCATATCGGTGATACGATTATCACGCTTTCAACCATCACAGGCTTTATTTTCATCTTTGTTTTTGTTAACTGGCTAGCAAAGTTCGCTGAGAAAGTCATCTACAGCCTTGCAACTAAAAGAGCTAACACATCAGTTAGTGCATCTAGTATTTACGCGCTCAGTCGTATTTCACGTTACATCATTCTATTTATCGGTACGATTGTTGGGCTTAATTTTATTGGCTTTGATTTAAGTAGCTTAGCTATTTTAGGCGGTGCGTTAGGGGTGGGTATTGGTTTTGGCCTACAAAACATTTTTAATAACTTGGTTTCTGGCATTATTATTCTGCTGGAAGAAACCCTAAAAGTGGGCGATTTTGTTGACTTGGAATCTGGCGTGATGGGGCGCGTGAGCGAAATCAATATGCGTTACACCCGCATTACCACTAACGACCAAGTTGACATTATTGTGCCTAATTCGGAGTTTATTAATGGTCGCGTTATCAACTGGACGTTGGGTGATTTGCATCGACGCATGCATATTCCTTTTGGCGTTGCCTATGGCACCGATAAAGAGCAGGTAAAGCAATGTGCGCTTAACGCCGCTAAAAATGTGAGCTACACAATAGAAGATAAAGAAAAAGAAACCGATGTTTGGCTGACCAATTTTGGTGACAATAGCTTAGATTTTGAACTCGTCGTTTGGGTTGGCGCAGAAGGCGTCAGAGCGCCATCCAAGGTGCATGCTAAGTTTCTTTGGGCAATTGAAACTGAACTAGGAAAAGCTGGCATCGAAATTCCATTCCCGCAACGTGATTTGCACGTTAAAGGTGGCGATCTTAATGTGAACTTGATTAAATAGCTTAGTGGCATGTTAAAAATCACTATTTTTGTTAAACGCTATCCATACGCCTGCCTATTGGCTGTACAGCTGCTTAGTATTATTTTTTATGGTTTTATGAGCGACTCGAAACTCAGCCGTTTAATCTTCAGCTGCTTTGGTTTGGCCGTACCCATCTTGGCGCTATTGGTAGTGTATCGCTCTCCAGCCATTACATGGGTAGCCGCAATGCTTGTCGCACCGTCAATCTTGTTAACGCTAACAGGAGGTTTTGCTGAAATGGACGCGCTGCTACTATGGGCACAAATACTGCAAAGTATCCTATATTTTTATGCGGCGATTAGCTTAGTTATGTATATGTATAGTGATGATATTGTTACACTGGATGAACTGTTCGCCGCTGGCGCTACATTCACTTTATTAGTGTGGGGCTTCGCGTTGGCTTATTCTGTATGTCAGCAAATTTATCCTGACAGTTTGTCAGCTTTGATCAGCACAGAACCGCGCCGTACATGGATGGAACTATTGTTTATGAGCTTTTCGATCCAATCGGGTACTGGCATGGGCGATGTGATGCCTATTACCAAAGAAGCGCGCGTGATTGGTATTTTTCAAATGTTCAGCGCCGTTATGTATATCGCTATCGTGGTTTCTAGATTAGTGACATTGGCACTTAAAATAAAATTAAAATAATCCAACAATATTGATTGGGTAATGCAGGATTGATTTCTTGCCTTACTTCATCATTCCTATTCATGTTGATTGCTATTTGGTTTTGGCGAAATCGCCATCACCAGTTACATAGATGAATATTTCGTTCCTTATTCTCTGCTTAGGATCCTCATATAGTAATGAGCAAATCAAAATCAATCACTGGCGTAAAGGCAAAGGTTCCAGCTATTTCTAAATAGATTTCATGCATATTAAGGTCGTCTATAAGCGCCATTATTAACGCCTGACAAGGTAAATTGTAATTAAATTGTAATAAATTCAAAATAGCACTTGACCAAATCTCCAGCCACGGTAGAATGCGGCCTCGCTCAAGGAATTCAGCGAAAAGCGCAACAAAAAATACAGGGTTAAGAATTAAATTAAGAAACTTTAAATTAATGCTTGACTGGTCTAAAAACCCCTGTACAATGCGCACCTCGTTAACGCAAAGCGCTTAACGATTAAGCCGAAAGGCACTGTTCTTTAACAAATTGAATGACTGATAAGTGTGGGTGTTTGTGACTGAGTCATAAGCATTATATTTTCGAATATGATG
>JBFJJN010000003.1:0-215333 GCA_041612255.1 Methylophilaceae bacterium
CTGTTTTAGCCTTAGTCATTAGTTGTTTTGCTTTATAATAATGAAAACACTCAGAGAGTGCATTCGGGGCGTAGCGCAGTCTGGTAGCGTACTTGTCTGGGGGACAAGGGGTCGCAAGTTCAAATCTTGCCGTTCCGACCAATTCACTTTTAAAGCCAGTTAGAGACGATTTACATGCAAATCAAGACGGTAGCAACTCAAGCTTTTTTAGATCAAAAACCAGGTACATCTGGCTTGCGTAAAAAAGTAAAAATTTTTCAGCAGACACATTATCTTGAAAATTTTGTACAAAGTATTTTTGACACATTAACTTTGCCACAAAATGCTGTGTTGACCTTAGGTGGTGATGGGCGTTTCTATAATCGCACAGCAATCCAAACCATTATTCAAATGGCGGCCGCTAACGGCTTTAGTAAAGTGATTGTTGGAAAGGGTGGTATTTTGTCTACGCCAGCGGCTTCACATATTATTCGTCAATATCAAACCTTTGGTGGCATCATTCTTTCTGCTAGTCATAATCCAGCTGGGCCAGATGAGGATTTTGGCATTAAATACAATACGGCAAATGGTGGACCAGCACCTGAAAAAATTACTGAAGCGATTTTTGAAAACAGTAAAGTGCTGCAAGCCTATAAAGTTGCTGATGTTCCAGAAATCGATTTGGATGTGTTGGGAGTAACGACAGTAGACGGCTTTACTGTAGAAGTCATTAATCCAGTTGCTGACTATGCGGACTTAATGGAAAGTATGTTTGATTTTGCTGCGATTAAATCACTGCTGGCAGATGGATTTACCTTAAAGTTTGATGCCATGCATGCGGTTACTGGTCCTTATGCAAAAGAAATTTTGAAGAATCGTTTAAGTGCGTCTGCGGCTAGTCTGATGAACTGTGAAGTCAGTGAGAATTTTGGTGGTGGGCATCCTGACCCTAATTTAACTTATGCACATGAGTTAGTGGATATTGTTTATGGTCAACAAGCACCTGATTTTGGTGCTGCATCCGATGGTGATGGCGATCGTAATATGATTTTAGGTAATGGCTTTTTTGTTACGCCTTCTGATAGTTTGGCTATTATTGCGGCTAACGCACATTTAATTCCTGCTTATCAAAGTGGTATTGCCGGTGTAGCACGCTCAATGCCAACCAGTGGCGCAGTTGATCGTGTGGCTGAAAAAATGGGGATTGATTGCTATGAAACGCCAACTGGTTGGAAGTTTTTTGGCAACTTAATGGATGCAGGCAAGGTGACATTATGCGGCGAAGAAAGCTTTGGTACCGGCTCTAATCATGTTAGGGAGAAAGATGGATTATGGGCGGTTTTATGCTGGCTGAATATTGTGGCTGCCAAAAAACAAAGCGTTGAGACTATCGTAAAAGCGCATTGGGCTGAATATGGACGCAATGTCTATTCGCGTCATGATTATGAAACGATTCCAACAACAGATGCAAATAGTGTCATTAATCATATTCGTGACCATTTTGAGACGCTTGTAGGCCAAACATTCGGTAATTATGAAGTGAAAATCTGTGATGATTTTGCCTATACAGACCCTGTCGATGGGTCTATTAGTCAACAACAGGGCATTAGAATTTTATTTACCGATGGGTCACGTATCGTGTTTAGATTATCTGGTACAGGAACAGAAGGTGCAACCATACGTATTTATTTGGAAGCGTTTGAGCCTGATGTGGCAAATCATCATTTAGATGCGCAAGAAGCTTTGCAAGAAATGATCCAAATTGCGTTGCAAATCTCGGATTTGAAAGCACGTACTGGGCGAAAAAAACCAACGGTGATTACTTAAATAAAAAGCCAGATATTATCTGGCTTTTTTGATATTCATGATGCTTAATCGATCACTAGTCGGAAACAGGTTTGATCGTCATTTCACCTTTATATAAGCGCACATCCATCCGCCCTAAAAAGCTCATGCCGAGTAAAACATCGCCTTGCAAGCCTGGCGCGATTGAGGCAGCAACGTTGGTCGCTTCTATTCCGCCCAGTTTTACTGATTCCAATCTAACTAGATAACCGATGCTTTCACCATTAGCGGTTACTGTGCGGATGGCTGAAGCGCTTTTTAATTTAAGTCTATCGGCAACCGCTTGTGAAATAGCAACCCCAGTGGCGCCAGTATCGACCAATACATTCACTTTTTGATCATTAATCAATGCTTCTGCACGATAATGCCCATCTAAACCGCGTTTTAACACCACTTCTGCATCTGAGCCTAGGGCATTAATTTTATTCGGGTTTTGAATATTATCGGCAAGATAATAAATGGCTGCACCAATGCAAATCCAAACAGCAGCAATAAGAAGCGCATTTCTAGACATGGAATAAACTAGACATAGGTTAAAAAGGGAGCTTTGCCTCAGGCGCTGCTGCCAAAATAACTGCTCTAAAGCAATCTTGAATGCGCTTTAAGGCCACTGCATTATCCGCTTCAAAGCGTAGCACGATTACAGGTGTTGTATTAGAAGGGCGCATCAGGCCAAAACCATCAGCATATTCCACGCGTAAGCCATCAATCGTCAATACTTCTGCATGCTCAAATGTTGCCGTTTGTTGTAGTTTAGCAATAAGCGCATGTGGTTCACCTTCTTGCATTTGAATATGTTGCTCTGGTGTACTGACGCTATCTGGCAAAGCATTGAGCACAGCTGAAGGATCATCAAATCGACTCAGAATTTCTAATAGGCGTGCACCTGCATATAAACCGTCATCAAAGCCATACCAACGCTCTTTAAAAAAAGTATGACCGCTCATTTCGCCAGCCAGCGCGGCGCCTGTTTCTTTCATTTTGGCTTTAACGAGCGAATGACCTGTTTTCCACATCAATGGATTGCCACCACGCGCAGAAATCCACGACGCTAAATTTCGGGTCGATTTCACATCATAAATAATGGTTGCACCAGGTTCGCGTTTTAATACATCTTCAGCGAACAGTAATAATTGACGATCAGGATAAATAATGTTGCCGTCTTTTGTTACTACACCTAAACGGTCACCATCACCATCAAAAGCTAAGCCAATTTCAGCGTTACCTTTTTTTAGCACATGGATTAAATCGGTGAGATTTTCTGGCACAGAAGGATCTGGATGATGATTGGGAAAATGTCCATCTACTTCGCAAAACAACTCTTCAACTTCACAATCTAATCCTTCATAGAGTTTTTTTGCAAAAGCGCCAGCAACACCATTACCGCAATCAACTGCAATTTTCATGGGCCGTGCTAGCTTAATATGACTGCTGATTTTGGCAATATACTCATCATCAATATGGTAACTACGCTCAATGCCTTCGCCAATTTTAAAATCATTGTTTAATATCCGTTGAAGTAGCGCTTGGATAGTATCCCCGGATAAAGTCTCGCCACCAAGCACCATTTTTAAACCATTGTAATCAGGTGGGTTATGACTACCCGTGACCATGACGCCGCAATCGGTTTGCAAATGATAAGCAGCGAAATACACGACCGGGGTTGCGACTAAGCCCAAATTAATGACATCAATACCCGCTTTGCGAATGCCGTGTGAAAGTGCCGCAGCTAGTTCTGGTCCAGATAAACGGCCGTCGTAACCAATACAGATTGTTTTTTGTTTGCGTGCAATCGCTTCACTACCAAGCGCATGGCCAATTGCTTCAACAATGGCGGGAGTGAGCGTTTTGCCAACGATGCCGCGGATATCATAAGCTTTGAAAATTTCTTTAGGAACGTTGATGCTAGAAAGAGCTGTATTTGAATGCATAGTAAACAATCGTAAAATAAGTAAGGTGATGTAACAGTTGATCTAAGCCGAGCAACACCCAAAACCTTCGCTATTATTGGGTTTTGAATCATCGCTTTTAAACCATAGTGGCGTGACAAATTCATTTTTGCCCAATCAATATGATAGTGCAACAGCACTATCGATTAACGCATAGAAAATTGACAGCTTTATTTCAAAAAAGAAGCAAGCACAATCAATTTGCCTATCCCGTGGATTGCTGCATGTATGATGCAACCAAGGTGTGATAGCGACCTTTATTTAAATACATCTATGGAAACATTTGCAGCGGAAAGTCACAAATGAAGTGCTTGATAAACAGACCAAGCAATGCTTCAAACATGGTTAACTCACTTCATCAATCCAAGCGAGTTGAATGGCTTCTAACACTTTCTCTCCGCAATGTTCTTCGGTGTCATCAAAACCATCCAAATCCATTACCCATTGCATGAGGTCGGTAAAGCGGATCGCTTTTGGATCAACCTCTTCGTATTTATCGTACAGGTCTTCGGCGATGCGTTGCGTATCTGTCCATTTCATGTTTGTTCAGCTCAAATTATCTACAAGGTTTCATTATAGCTTGCTTACAATTGATAGGGAAATGGCAAAAAAAACCCAACCACGAGGGTTGGGAGAAGGGAGGAGACGAAACTTGGAGAATTACGCTCTGGTTTTAATAATGCAAAGAGTGTGCCAATATTATTTTGATTAATAATCAATGGCTTGATATTTTAAGGGGGCAGATTTTGCTTAGTCAATATGCACTGCATTACGATAGTGCATACTTTTAGTGCACAGTGATGGCGTTTGCAATTGCTTTTAGCTGTGCTTATATCGCAGACATGAGTGTTAACTAATAAGATGGCATGCTAAAATATATTATTATTCTAACTAGTCATTTTGGAACTCATTATTGTATGTTTAGCCATTCAAAAAAACTTCATCTTACTGATCCTGCTATCGCAAAATTAATTGATGCAGAAATCATGCGTCAAGAACAACACATCGAGCTCATTGCTTCTGAGAATTATACTAGTCCAGCAGTAATGGAAGCACAAGGTTCGCAGTTAACCAATAAGTATGCAGAAGGTTATCCAGGCAAGCGTTTTTATGGCGGTTGTGAATATGTTGACCAAGTTGAACAATTGGCAATTGATCGTTTAAAAGCGCTTTATGGTGCAGAGTATGCCAATGTGCAGCCTCACTCTGGCTCACAAGCGAACCAAGCGGTTTACTTTGCGATGTTGAAACCAGGCGATACTATTATGGGGATGAATCTTGGTCATGGCGGACATTTAACACATGGCTCGCCTGCCAATATTTCTGGCAAACTATTTAATATTGTTGCTTATGGATTAAATGAGCAAGAAGAAATTGACTACGACGAAATGGAGCGTATTGCAATAGAAACTAAGCCAAACTTATTAGTCGGTGGTGCTTCGGCTTATGCGCTGCGTTTTGATTGGGCACGTATGGCGGAAATTGCAAAAAAAGTAGGCGCTTATTTTATGGTTGATATGGCGCATTATTCTGGCTTAATTGCTGGTGGTGTTTATCCTAATCCTGTACCACATGCGGATTTTGTAACCTCGACAACGCATAAAACATTGCGCGGCCCTCGTGGCGGTATCATCATGGCAAAAGCGGAGTTTGAGAAAAAATTGAACTCAAGTGTGTTTCCAAGCTTGCAAGGTGGTCCACTCATGCATGTGATGGCTGGTAAAGCGACGGCTTTTTTAGAAGCGGCAACGCCTGAATTTAAAGCTTATCAAGAGCAAGTAGTTAAGAATGCAGTCGTAATGGCAGAAACATTAACGGAACGTGGTTTACGCGTCATATCAGGACGCACAGAGTCACATGTATTTTTGGTTGATTTACGAGCTAAAGGCTTAACAGGTAAAGCCGCTGATGCGGTGCTTGGTTTAGCGCATATTACCGTTAATAAAAATGCGATTCCTAACGACCCTGAAAGTCCGTTTGTTACCTCCGGTATTCGTATTGGTTCGCCATCGATTACGACACGCGGATTTAAAGAAGAAGAAGCTAGATTAGTCGCTCATTTAATTGCGGACGTGTTAGATAATCCTGCTGATGAAGAAGCGATTGCCGCAACCAAAACCAGAGTGCATGAATTAACTTCACGTTTCCCTGTGTATGGCGCATAAGGCTAACATCTATTAATGAAATGTCCTTTTTGTAATGCTGATGACACGCAGGTAGTTGATTCACGTGTGAATGAAGATGGAGATTCTGTCCGCCGTCGCCGTCGCTGTGGTAGTTGCGATAAGCGCTTCACCACTTATGAAACAGCCGATTTGCGATTGCCGCAAGTGATTAAAGGCAATGGCAATCGTGAAGATTTTAAAGATGAGAAGTTGCGTGAAGGTTTCTTTCTTGCCTTACACAAAAGACCAGTCTCGGCTGAATTAATCGAAGAGGCGCTACAACATATTCGTAGCAAATTGCTGGTATTGGGTGAGCGAGAAGTGCCTTCACGTCAAATCGGTGAATTAGTCATGGCAGAATTGCGCAAACTGGATAAAGTCGCTTACATTCGTTTTGCTTCGGTTTATCGTAGCTTTCAAGATGCGGATGATTTCCGCGATGCTCTCAAAGAGTTGAAGTAGCACTTAACAAGATGACTGAATTCACGCCTGATGATCACTTGTTTATGACGCAGGCTTTGCGGTTAGCTGAGCAGGGGCTGTATACGACCATGCCCAATCCACGTGTCGGTTGCGTGATTGTTAAAAATGGCAAAATCATCGGTGAAGGCGCGCACCTAAAAGCGGGCACACCGCATGCTGAGGTTCATGCATTAAAACAGGCGGGCACATCCGCAAAAGGCGCGACTGCCTATGTCACTTTAGAACCCTGCAGCCATCATGGGCGAACGCCACCTTGTGCAGACGCTTTAATCAAATCGGGTGTTGCAACCGTTATTATTGCTATGCAAGATCCCAATCCGTTAGTGTCAGGTCAAGGCGTTGCCATATTGCAAGCTGCTGGCATTCACGTATCAACGGGCTTAATGCAGCAGCAAGCTGAGGCATTAAATGCAGGATTTGTTAAGAGAATGAAGCAGCGCATGCCATTGGTGCGTAGTAAAATTGCCGCTAGCCTTGATGGTAAAACTGCGTTAAATAATGGCGTCAGCCAATGGATTACAGGTGCAGCTGCGCGTACGGATGTACAACATTGGCGTGCACAATCTTGTGCCATCATGACTGGCATCGGTACGGTTTTGCAAGACAATCCCAGCTTGACTGTGCGCGAAATTGCCATAGAACGCCAACCAATCTGCGTGATTGTCGATAGTCAATTGCGAATACCGCTAGATGCTAAGTTGCTCAATAATCAGCAAGTGTTGATTGCTTTTGCCACAGACTCACAACATAAAGCCGCGCAACTTACAGCTATGGGTATTGGGCTGCTTTGCATACCTGATGAAGCAGGGAAAGTGTGCCTAAAAAGCTTATTAAGCCACCTTGCAAGCATTGAGGTGAATGAGGTGATGGTAGAAGGTGGGGAAGTCTTGAATGGCGCGCTGATGGCCTTAAACGCGATTGACGAATTAATTATTTATTACGCGCCAACACTCATGGGCAGTGATGGCAAAA
The DNA here is from genome assembly GCA_041612255.1 of Methylophilaceae bacterium. GTDB lineage: Bacteria > Pseudomonadota > Gammaproteobacteria > Burkholderiales > Methylophilaceae. Next base: position 7,394 of record JBFJJN010000003.1, read on the forward strand.
GTATGTTTGCATTGCCAACGTTAACAACGATGGAATCTGTTGTTAATTTAGATGTATATGATGTCCGCCTGTTTGGTAGTGATTTTCGAGTTTTATCCAAATGCAGTGTGAAAAGTGCGGTTATTAAATGAGTTTCCGTGAATATCATTGATACCCACTGCCATTTGGATGCCGCTGAGTTTGACGCTGACCGCGAACAAGCGCTACAGCAAGCCATTTCATCAGGTGTAAGCATGGTTGTTATTCCTGCCGTCACGCCTAATAATTTTTCACACGTTGCTACCTTGTCGAAGCAATATCCGCAATGTTGTTATGCATTAGGCATGCATCCAATGTATGTCGATCATATTAGTCCTAGCGATGTTGCAAAGCTCAGCGCTTTGGTTGCTGAAACCATGGCGCAAGAGAATAAGTTAGTGGCTATTGGTGAAATTGGCTTGGATTTTTATGTGACGAAGCAGAATAAAGAAACGCAAGAGTATTTTTTTAGTGAGCAATTAAATATCGCACAAACACATGATTTACCCGTTATTTTGCATGTGCGCGGCGCGATTGATGACGTATTAAAGCATTTAAGACGGATTAAGGTAAAAGGCGGGATTGCGCATGCCTTTAATGGCAGCATGCACCAAGCTGAAGCATTTATAGCGCTAGGATTTAAGCTTGGATTCGGTGGTGCAATGACCTATTCGCGCGCGTTGAAAATTCGAGAACTGGCAAAAAATCTTCCAATTGAGACGATTGTTTTAGAGACTGACGCGCCAGATATGCCGCCAGCTTGGTTAGAAAAAAAAGAGCGCAATAGTCCAAAAGAGTTAATGCTGATTGCAACTACTTTAGCTGATTTGAGGGGCACTTCAGTGTCGCAAATCATTGAAATAACTAGGAAAAATTCACTCGACGTTTTGCCTAAAATAGTTAACTTATACACACGAGTTGAAGCGTTACATTAACTAAAGCTAAAAAACAGTATAAAACCAATGAGATACAGTAAGTCATTGATTTTATTGAGTAAATAAATAGATTAAAAAATGAACTTTTTAAAAAAACCCTTTGAAATTGGTAAGTTACGTTTTTATGTCACTTTAATCCACAAAGTTATCCACAGATTTTGTGGATGGAAAATGAGAAAAAATACTTATCAATAAATAGCAAGGCATTTATTTAAATTTTTTTGCACGTTTTATCCTTGTTAAGGTTGCCCAGAGACTGAATTCTATGTTTGTAAATAACACCCATTATCGTACGATTTGGCCGAATGCATCAAGTTGCGCCGTTTCTATCATCGATCAAACCAAGCTCCCTTTTTGTTTTGAAGTTGTGCAAATTGATACAGTAGAAAAAATGATTCACGCCATCAGAACTATGCAAGTGCGCGGCGCGCCACTGATTGGTGTTTCAGCGGCTTATGGGGTTGCGCTGGCAATGTTAAACAAAGTGGATAATGATTATTTATTGTTAGTGGCTAAGCAATTAATTGCATCAAGACCAACAGCGGTTAATTTGGCTTGGGCAGTTAATCGCATGGTTGGATACTTAACAACCGTTACGCCAGCAGAACGCTTTCACGCAGCGTGGCAAGAAGCGGCGAAAATTGCAGATGAGGACGTAGAGCAAAATAAAATAATCGGTCAGCATGGGCTTGCGTTGATTCAACGGTTTTATCAGCAAACGACTTTTCATGTGCTGACCCACTGCAACGCAGGTTGGTTAGCAACAGTGGATTTTGGTACTGCGCTATCGCCAATTTACGCCGCACACGATGCTGGTTTGAAGGTTCATGTCTGGGTGGATGAAACGCGTCCGCGCAATCAGGGTGCTAGTTTAACCGCGTGGGAGCTTGGTCAACATGGCGTGCCACATACCGTGATTTCGGATAATGCCGGTGGGCATTTAATGCAAAAAGGGCAGGTTGATATGGTGATTGTCGGCGCAGATCGCGTGGCTGCCAATGGCGATGTGTGCAATAAAATTGGCACTTACTTAAAAGCACTGGCCGCACATGATAATCATATTCCGTTTTATGCGGCAGTGCCAAGTCCGACAATTGATGAAAATTTGGCACACGGTAACGATATTGAGATAGAAGAGCGACATCAGGATGAAGTCGCTTACATGGAAGGTCATGCCGCGGATGGTAGTGTACAAACAATTAGAGTAATGCCAGCAGAAAGTAAAGCGGCGAATCCAGCGTTTGATGTTACACCCTCGCGTTTGGTCACAGGGATTATTACCGAAAAAGGGGTTTTTGCTCCAAGTAAGCTGTCGCAAGGATAATCTAAACATGAGAGAACAATTAGTCAAAACGGCACAAAAACTCGTGACATGCGGTTTAAACAAAGGCACTTCTGGCAATTGCAGCGTACGAGATGAAACTGGCTTTTTCATTACACCAAGTGGCGTAGATGCTGAAGAAATGACGGCTAACAGCATGGTCAATATGCAGTTAGACGGTAGCTTTGAAGCCAATCAAAATCCATCTTCGGAATGGTTTTTTCATCGCGATATTTATCAGCAGCGACCAGAAGTCAATGCGGTGATTCATACTCATAGCATGTTCGCGACTACGATTGCTTGTTTACATAAAGATGTTCCACCATTTCACTATATGATTGCCGTTGTAGGTGGCGATAGTATCCGTTGCGCACCTTATGCCTTGTTTGGCACCCAAGCGTTATCTGATGTTGCAATGTTGGCATTAAAAGATCGTAAAGCCTGCTTGTTAGCCAATCATGGCATGATTGCAATAGGCAACAGTTTGGATGAAGCTTTAGCGATTACGATAGAAGTTGAAAATCTTTGTGAGCAATATTGGCGCTTATTGCAAGTAACGCCTACACCGTCTTTGCTGACTGAAAATCAAATGCAAGCGGTGTTTCAACAGTTCAAAGGTTATGGGAAGTGGAATCCCTAATTCAATTATTTTTATTGAAAATTGGCGCCGTGTTTGATTGTGATTACCCCGCCTTTAACGTAAAATAGTTTCCCGTCTGCAATAATTCTTATAAAGCCTTTCCATGACCAAATATGTATTCGTAACCGGCGGTGTTGTTTCTTCTTTAGGAAAAGGCATTGCAGCGGCAAGCTTGGGCGCTATCCTCGAGTCACGTGGCCTTAATGTGACCATGCTGAAATTAGACCCTTATATCAACGTTGACCCTGGCACCATGTCACCTTTCCAACATGGCGAGGTGTTTGTGACCGATGACGGCACAGAAACCGATTTAGATTTAGGTCATTACGAGCGTTTTATTAGCGCGAAAATGGGTAAATGCAATAACTTTACCACTGGCCAAATTTACGAGAGCGTGATTAAAAAAGAGCGTCGTGGTGAGTATTTAGGTAAAACAGTGCAGGTTATTCCGCACATCACCGATGAAATGAAATCACATATCCGTGCAGGTGCAAAAGGCGCGGATGTTGCGATTGTGGAAGTGGGCGGTACGGTAGGCGATATTGAGTCATTGCCATTCTTAGAGGCGATTCGCCAGATGGGCTTTGAAGAAGGCCCTCAGAATGCCTGCTATGTACATTTAACGCTATTACCCTGGATTCCGACAGCAGGTGAGTTGAAAACGAAACCAACGCAGCACTCAGTTAAAGAGTTGCGCGAGATTGGTATTCAGCCAGATTTATTATTATGTCGCGCTGAGCATGCGATTCCGGAAGAAGAGCGTCGTAAGATTGCGTTATTTACCAATGTGCGTTTTGAGTCTGTAATTAGTGCGGTGGATGCGGATTCTATTTATAAAATTCCATTGTTATTGCACGATCAAATGATGGATGAAATTGTCTGCCATAAGTTAGGTATTTTGGCCAAAGCGGCAGATCTGAGTGAGTGGAAAAAAATCACACATGCATTAGCCAATCCTATTCATCATTTAGATGTGGCTTTTGTTGGTAAATATGTTGATTTAACTGAGTCTTACAAATCGTTAACAGAAGCACTGATTCATGCAGGTATTCATACAGAATCTAAAGTGAAAATTCACTTTATTGATAGTGAAGAAGTTGAAAAGAATGGCACAGATGTATTAAAGAATATGGACGCGATTTTGATTCCAGGTGGTTTTGGTAAGCGTGGAACAGAAGGTAAAATTCAAACCATTCAATACGCCCGCGAAAATAAAATTCCTTATCTTGGTATTTGTTTAGGTATACAATTGGCGGTGATTGAATATGCACGTAATGTGGCAGGTTTAGTTGATGCGAATAGTACCGAATTTAATCCAGAAACCGAACATAAATTGGTTGGTTTGATTGATGAATGGCAAGATGCTTCAGGTAAAGTTGAAAAGCGAGATGCAAATTCTGATTTAGGCGGAACAATGCGTTTAGGTGCACAGTCTTGTCCAATTGAGCCAAATACGAAAGCAGCGATTATTTATGGCGAACAAGTGAATGAGCGCCATCGTCATCGTTATGAAGTGAATAACCATTATGTCGAGCAATTAAAAGCTGCTGGTTTGGTGATTTCTGCTCGCACACCAACCGAGCAATTGTGCGAGATGATTGAATTGCCAGAAGCAACCCATCCGTGGTTTGTCGCCTGCCAATTTCACCCTGAATTTACGTCTAATCCACGCACAGGTCATCCACTGTTCACCGCGTATGTGAACGCGGCATTGGCTTATAAAGGAACAAAGTAAATGAAATTATGTGGCTTTGAAGTTGGTTTGCATCAGCCTTTATTCCTAATTGCAGGCCCATGTGTGATTGAATCGCGCGAGTTTGCAATTGAAACAGCTGGTCAGTTAAAAGAAATGGCAGCACGCATTGGCGTGCCGTTTATTTATAAATCATCTTATGATAAAGCGAATCGTAGCTCGACTAAAACCTTCCGTGGTTTTGGCATGGAAGAAGGCTTAAGAATTTTAGATGAAGTGAAAAGTCAAATTGGCGTGCCAGTATTAACTGATGTGCATACGACAGAGCAAGTACCACATGTGGCTGCGGTAGTAGATGTGTTGCAAACGCCTGCCTTTTTGTGCCGCCAAACTGATTTTATTGTCGCTTGCGCACAATCGGGCAAGCCTGTGAATATTAAAAAAGGCCAGTTTTTAGCACCGCACGATATGTTGCAAGTGGTGAATAAAGCCAAAGAAGCCAATGGTGGTGTTGATAATATTATGGTGTGTGAACGTGGTGCTTCATTTGGTTATAACACCTTAATTTCTGATATGCGCGGTCTTGCGACCATGCGCGAAACCAATTGTCCTGTGGTGTTTGATGCAACGCATTCTGTACAGCAACCAGGTGGTCAAGGCGATAAAAGTGGTGGTCAACGTGAGCATGTGCCTGTATTAGCGCGTGCGGCAGTGGCGAGTGGCATTGCGGGTATTTTTATGGAAACACACCCTAACCCAGCCATGGCCTTATCCGATGGGCCTAATGCTTGGCCCTTAGATAAAATGGAAGATTTACTGCATGTTTTAGTCGATATTGATAATTTGGTCAAAAAAGCAGGTTTTGCTGAGATGTCGCTATAAACTGTTTTGATTAAAGTTTGAGTTAACGCATACAATTTTTAAATACTTATTTTAAACACTTAGATTACCAAAGGAAAAAACGATGAGCGCAATTGTCGATGTTATTGCCCGCGAAATTATGGATTCACGCGGAAACCCAACGATTGAAGTAGATGTATTGCTAGAAAGTGGCGTTATTGGACGTGCTGCGGTGCCTTCAGGCGCGTCAACTGGCGCAAAAGAAGCAGTAGAGCTACGTGATGGCGATAAAGCGCGCTATTTAGGCAAAGGGGTGTTGCAGGCAGTTGAGAACGTTAACACTGAGATTACAGAAGCGATCATTGGCTTAGATGCAGAAGAGCAAGCCTTTATTGATAAAACGCTAATTGATTTGGATGGTACAGAGAACAAAGATCGTCTAGGTGCAAATGCTATTTTAGGTGTTTCGATGGCGTGTGCCCGTGCAGCGGCAGAAGAAAGTGGTTTGCCTTTATATCGTTATTTAGGCGGTTCTGGTCGTATGCAATTGCCAACGCCAATGATGAATATTATTAACGGTGGTGAGCATGCGGACAACTCGATTGATATTCAAGAGTTCATGATTATTCCAGCAGGTTTACCTACATTCCGTGAAGCGTTACGTTGCGGTGCTGAAATTTTTCATCAATTGAAAAAAACACTCAGTGCAAAAGGTTTAGCAACTACAGTTGGTGATGAAGGTGGTTTTGCACCTAATTTACCTTCTAATGAAGCTGCATTGCAGTTAATTATGGAAGCCATTACCGAGGCCGGTTATGAGCCTGGTAAAGATGTTTATTTAGGTTTAGATTGCGCAAGTAGTGAGTTTTACAAAGAAGGTAAATATGTATTAGCTTCTGAAAATGTATCACTGACTTCTACACAGTTTTGTGATTATTTGGCTACTTTATGTGACAAATATCCAATTATCAGTATCGAAGATGGCATGGACGAATTCGACTGGGACGGTTGGGATTTATTGACCAAACGCCTAGGCGACAAAGTGCAATTAGTCGGGGATGACTTGTTTGTAACGAATGCCAAAATCTTAAAAGAAGGTATTCAACGGAAAGTCGCTAACTCAGTGTTGATTAAAGTGAATCAAATCGGCACATTGACTGAGACATTTGAAACCATCGAAATGGCGAAGCGTGCGGGTTACACTGCCGTGATTTCACATCGCTCTGGTGAAACAGAAGATACGACGATTGCCGACATTTCAGTGGCGACGAATGCCTTACAAATCAAAACAGGTTCACTTTGCCGTTCAGAGCGCGTAGCGAAATATAACCAGTTATTGCGTATTGAAGAAGAGCTTGGCGATGCTTCTAGTTATGCTGGTTTATCTGCTTTTTATCAGTTATTTAAATAAGTTTGAAGTATTGCCTTGCGGGCACTTTCCATTATTCTGATTGCGCTAATTGCCTTGCTACAATACCCATTGTGGCTAGGCAAGGGCAGTTGGCTACGTGTTTGGAAAGTGAATCAGCAAGTAGGAAAACAACAAGTCGAAAATAGTGCTAGTCAGCAGCGAAATGATGCACTAAGAGCTGAAGTGCGCGATTTAAAGCAAGGCAATGACGCGGCAGAAGAGCGAGCGCGTAACGAGTTGGGGATGATTAAGCCCGATGAAGTATTTTATCAAGTGATTGATTCATCAGGTTTTAATCAGAATGATCCTCGGTCAGCTAAGCCCGTTAAGTCAAAGTAATACGAATAAATCCACCTAAAATTAATCGCTTGCTAAGCGGTAAGGTAGTTGTCCAAATTTGACTGGAAAGGTGTTCCAATGAATATTATCAGTCGCTTGCGCTTCAATGCGTATTTCAATTAAGGCATCAAAACCACCTGTTAAATTTGGCGCGACTTTTACGAGTTGACCCACTTCACTACCGTTACCATCCATCACTTTATCACCCGCGCTAGGTGCGTGTTCAGCAGTAATACTCCCTAAATAAGTGCGGCGTTTAATAGCACCTAGGTAATGGGTACGCGCCACAATCTCTTGCCCTGTGTAGCAACCTTTTTTAAAGTTAATGCCATTTAAGCAGTCTAGATTTAGCATTTGCGGCACGAATTGCTCTTGTGTTGCCTCTATAATATCAGGCAAGCCTGTTTGAATATCTAACCAATCCCAGCAAGGTTTGCCAACTAGCTGACAGCTTTCTTTTAGCGCATCCCAAGTGCTTTGCGCATGCGCTACGTCTATGAATAGTTCAAAACGTTGATGCCCTGCAATACTAGGCAATTTAACGATAGTACCGATTGATTGTTGCTCTTTTAAAATTAGTGTCATCGCATAATCTCTAGTCGGTGCTGTAGATAACGCATTTTCCATTATTTCAGCGGCTTCTGGGCCATTAATGCCTAATCGAATCATCTGGTTGCTAACATCCTTAATATCGACCTTTGAACGCATTACGTACATCTTTAACCGTTTCATAATCGGCGCTAATAGCGAGTGGTTAAATTGCAAATGCAACGTATTGTGATAGGAAAAAGCAAGGAATAGTGTCAGCAGACGACCTTTAGGTGTGCAATAGCCGCTGTAGTGTGCATTGCTGCCGTTTAACGCATTTACGTCATTGGTCACTTGACCTTGTAAAAAAGTAATTGCATCTTCACCAGATAAGGCAAGTAAACCAAGGTGAGATAAGTCGCACAATGTATTGGTTGTTGCCGTCGCATGTAAAGCTTGTTGCGCATCACCAAAGTGTTGAATAGCACTATGTTCGTAAACTGCGCCTTGTGCGATTAAGCTTGATTGCCAATTTGTTTCTGTCATGCCACTATTACCTTTATGAAAGCTCAATTAATTCAAGCGATTGATATTGCTATAAAACCATCATTGTTATTATTGGGGTTGCTAGGCGCAATTTCAATCATCAGTTGTGTTGTTGTGATCACATTACCCATACATAGCGCTTTTAAATTGTTGTTGCTAAGTGTGATTATTATATCAACTGCTTACTATACCTTACGGGATGCTTTACGACTATTGCCATGGTCTTGGCAACGGATTGAAGTGAGTGCGACTGGACAGTTGAAGTTGACTAGTAAAGCGGGAAAGCAATTTACACCAGTTTTAACGGCAACGAGCTTTATTCATCCACGTATGATTATTTTAAATATGCAAACAACGAATGACAGGCAACATTTGTTTAGTGGTTTGTCTGCGCTTATTATATTTGCTAACGATTTATTTGCTAATCAGGAAGCGCAACAACATCGACAGTTGCGCGTATGGTTAAGATGGTGGAAACATCAATAACATTAATTAAGAAAGTTATCGTGTGCAATAGCGGCTTCTTTGTCAGAACGTCTTTTTAACGATTTTTTGTATAAGCCGATGGTTTCTGCCATACGCCGTAATGGGTGCTTGCTGTAGTAGGCGCCTAACAGTATTAAGCCGGCTAATGCTGCCAATATCCAACCGATATCAAATGGGGCGATGTCACGGCGTGCTGGTTTTTGTTTTTTCATCATGGCTAATACGTTATGAATATTTTCACCGTGCACATACAAAGCGTCGATTTCTTTAGTCACTTCTTTCAGATAAGGCTCATCCAATTTAGAGATATAGCGATCATATTCTCCCGAAGCAATGCTGTCGTTTCTGGTCCCAATATTGGATTCCGAAATTTGAGCAACGCCAGGTTGCAGCGCAAAACTTTCGTTAGACCAATAGCCGATTACTTGATTATCTTGGCTAAGTTTTGGAATAGCAGCGCCCTCTAAACTCCCCACGCCAACAAATAACCAATCTTTGGCATCCTGCACACCTTTTAAATCTTTTGTATTGAAAATATGCAACTTTGGCGACTCTTCACCATCGGTGAAAAATACGACTTGTGAAACCAACTCTTTAGGAAATGTGCGCAAGGTTCTAGAAATGCTGTATATATTTTCACGAATACGGCTATTGCCTGACCATGCGGTGCGCCAATCTAAATGATCAATGGTATCTTGGATAGCATGAAAGTTTTCACAGACTTCAATCGGATGAAAAAGCACTGCAGTACTAACGCCAGCAAACAGCGATATACCCACTTTAGTACCACATGGTAGGGAGGATATTGTTTCATGCATCAGCGTTTGCATATGCTCCATCCTCGAGATGTTTTTACCTCCTAGTTGCTTAATATCAACGGTATTCATACTCTGTGAAATATCAGCGACTAACAAGTAAGTATAGATGTCATGCTTGACTGGTACAGTAGGGCGGAACATTGCTACTACCAACAATAGTAATGCGCTGCCTAATAAGACAGAGTCTTTATTCTTCTTGCAATAATTAATCCAATTTCGCATACGATCGTTTCATTAATTGATAGTTAAGTACCGTATTAAGGCAATCCGACAGGGATATTACCCATGATAATGCCGGGAGATTCAGAATCACTTAGGCCAGGCGTAGGCACTTCTGGTAATAAAGAAAGTACGCGATCTAAATTGCGGCGCGTACCCCAGTTACTATTGTCGAGCTTGACAGCATTTTTATAAGAAACCATGGCTTCTGTTAATAGATACTCGGTTTCGTCACGCGCTCTTGGGTCATTGCCTGCATCAATTCTGAGTGCTTTTAGAAAGAACATATTACCAATATTATGAAATACCGCTGCACGGTTACTTGGAGTACTCGTTTGCGTTAAACCAGTAAATAGATTAGTCGCTTCCTTGTAATAGTCTTTTTTAGCTAACCAATACGCTTGTGCATATTTTGCTTCATAGCTAAGACTATCTGTTTCTGGCGGGTTTCCAGTAGTAACCGCAACATTAAAGGCATTAATTTGGTTGAGTCTTTTTATTTGATATGAGATGCCAATGGCTGAGAGCACGGCAACGCCAATTAATAGCCAGGTGAGTCTTTTGACCGTTAACAATTTTAGGCTGAGCGCCATGTTTTATTCTCCAAATATTTCACGCCAAGTAGCAAAACAATCATCAACGCTGCAATGAGATAGCAGAGTTGGGTAAAGTTTTTACCAGGAATTTTTTCCAGATAAGTAATGGGTTTCTTTTCTTTTTTATTAATATCAAAAATAGCGGTTTCAAGTGATTTAGGGTCGTCCGCTTCATATGCTTGAAAAGGGGTGTCCAGTGTTTTAAAAAAATTGAGCAGCTCAATTTGTACTGGCGGTAATTCAACTTCTTTCCAATTTTCATATTTCGGGTCAAAAATACTAATACCACCTGGTTGTCTTAATACAATCCAATACAAGGTGATATTGTATTGACGTAACCAATCTTTTAGCTTTTGTTGTGCTACACCATCCACTCTGCCTGCACCGTCTGAAATTAAAATAATGGCACGAGAACCAGAATCTGGCACACCTTTAAAAAGGCTTACAGCACTGGTTAGCCCTGCGCCGATATTGGTTTGAAACAGAGCATTACCAGAAGTGGCTTTGATAGCAGATAAAACAGCTTCGCGGTTTTGCGTTAATGGCAATACATACATGGCCGAGTTACTAAACGTAATAATACCAACCATATCGTTATCGCGCGCATTGACAAACTCGGTCATTAATCGACTTGCAGCTACTGATTTTGTCTCACCGACATTACCTGCGGCAACCCCGCCAGAAAACGGATCGTCCATACTCGCGCTTCTATCGAGTACTAGGCCAATTTGAGCGCCAATGCCAATTTTTTCTACTTTTTGTTCCAGTGTATGTGGATCGGCAACGCCTACAATAATGGCAGCCAGGCTGATGGTTGCTAATAGCTTGAGCAACAGACCAATTAATTCAGAAAGCGGATCATGCGGTAGCATTTCTACCCATGAGTAACTTCTGGTATGTGACCGCTCTAGCAATATCGGTAATAACGCTAACGGCAGTAGCCACAACACTAATGGATGGGTAAATGCCATTAAGTGTTATCTCCTTCAGCAATATCTGGGACTAAGCCACGCTCGCAACTACGCAGTGTTTTGCATAATGATAATAACCAAGCCTTTGGTTTGTCATGATGAAGCGTACGCGAAGCATCTTCAAAAAACACTTGATGCGATAAGCCAAAAAACTGCTCAATTTCTTGTTTTGCTGGGGCGAATGCAGGTTTTTTAACTAAAAATGCATCCAAGTTATTACTAAATAAACTTGCTCCAGCGGTTTGGTTAAGTGATGCATGCACACGAGACACGGCTTGTTTAATCCCTTCTGGCGACTCATTCATTTTTTTTATGTCACGATAGGCTTTGGCAAATGGTGCACCCATTCTTGGCAGCCAAGCGTGTGTACCCAACATATACAGTAAGCCAAGTAGCGCCAATCCAAGTACAACAGCTAATACTTTGATCGTTAACATTACTTTGCTGTTATCAAGAGTCAGTGGCGGTGTAAATGGATACATTTCTTCGTCTAATTTAACTTGGCCTATCACAGATAATGGCGAAATCCTAAAGTTGAAAGAAGGAATGCGATATTCGACGACTTCTTTAATATTCTCGGTATTACGGAGCCTTACAATTTCTGCCCGTAATGCAGCTGGTTTTGCAACGCGGCCTGTTTTGAATACCTGATAACTTAAATCAAGTACGTGTGTTTCGCTGTCGCGATTGACGGTTGTTTTTTTATCAATAGCAGACAGCTCAATACCTGATACTTGGCCTTTATATCGATGCTCGTAACCGATAATCGGCAGTGACTCGTCTATGAGCTGATAAGGTTTTTTGATGGTAAGCGTGATTTTTCGGCTAAGAATGTCACCAACAACATAACCAGCATCACGTGTGGGATCTTCTAGCTTTAATTCAACATATTGATCATCAACGCTAGGCAATTTAACCTCAGCATAGAGATGTTGCGAAAAACACATTAGGCACACTGTGAATAAGTGAATGAAAGCATTACGTGTTGTATAACTTGTTCTATAACTTGGGCGCATAAGGTTACTCATCATGATTAAGCCGCGACATACTGATGAAAGTAGTCGCCTAATAAGTCGGCATCAAATTGGTTGGTGACAAAGAAAGGTTGCATATCAAAGCGCAAGAATAATTCTTCAATCGCTTTACGACGTTGGGTAAAGCTTTCTAAAATACGTTCTCTATATTTTTTGCGTAAAAATAAAGTGCGTTTAGCACCGGTTTCTGGGTCTGTGACGTTGGCAATACCAAACTCAGGCAAGTCGGTAAATTCTGAAGTATCCCATAACACCACAGGAATAATGTGGTGGCGTAGCATTAACACCAAGGATTCCTTTAAATCGGCCATTGGCATATGAAAATCAGATACCAAAAAGATTAAAGAGCGCTCGCGCGGCAACATGCGAACGGTATCAATAAGCGCGGAACTACCAACTTCACCTGGTTGATAATCTTTTAAGCGCTCAGCCATCTCGACGGCAATATGCGGCCTTGCAGACAGTGTACTAATCCAATCTTCACGTATCTCATCATCAAAGCCGATAAAGCCAAACGGATCGCCATTATGCGTTACCGATTGCGCAACGGATTGAGTAATTTCAGCTGCGATCGCAATTTTGCGTTGATGACTGCCATATTGCATAGAGCCAGACATATCGCATAACACAAACACAGGTGTTGCACTTTTTTGATTAAAAATGCGCACATATATTTGTTCCATCGGGTCGCGAATGGTTTGGCGCAAATCAATTCGCCTAGGATCAGGATAAGAAAGCAAAGTAGCATGCCCACGAAAATCCATCCCCATGCCACGCTGATTGCTGCGATGGCTACCAGGTCGACGCGAGTTAGAGCGCCAATTAATATGGTAGTTAAATTCTTTAATAGGATTTGAAGACATAGTCAATTAATCGTGATGGATGAATAGTTTATGGTGCCGCAATCACATTAATAATGCCGTCTAGCATTTCGCGTGCGATTTCTGTACGGCGCATTTCATAAACCGGACTAAAGACCACGCGATGTGCAATGGTTTCGTGGAATACCGCATGAATATCATCTGGCAACACTGCATCTCGATTATTGAGCCACGCATTGACACGTGCTGCTCTCAATAACATGCCCATGCCGCGAGGGCTAGCACCAGATAAAACAAGACGATTCATATCAACACCAGACACTTTGACACCATAATTTAGTGGCGATTTTGTCGCTTGCCACAGTTCAAGCGCATACTGACGTAAAGCTGGGCTAGCCGTAACGCTGTCTTGTAATAGTGCAGAAAATCCATTAAGCTCTTTATATTGCAGAATATTTTCTGGAACACCAGAAACCAGTTTGTCTACGTTATGAAAACGCGTATCGAACACCAAAGATTCCATAATGTCGTGATCTTTTGGTACCACAATTGGAATTTCCATCATAAAGCGATCGCGTGCAGCGGATGGAATATCAAACGTTTCTTCTTTTTCCACTTGGTTACGATCTGCAAACACTAACATGTGAGGAAAGTGATGCTCTTTATTAAAAGCGGTGAGCGTGCGCTCTGCCATCACTCGTAATAAGAGTGAATGCACTTGCGGACGCGCACGGTTAATTTCGTTAAAGAAGAAAATGGATAAGTCTTCACCAGCCTCTAAAATCGGACCAGGGCTAACATGTGGCTTACCATCTTCACCCAAATAAGTGTGATAAACCAAGTCGTTAGGCATTAAGTCAATCGTACCCTCAATCCGTTGATAGGCGCCGCCAACACCGCGAGCAATCGCACGCAGCAAGGTTGTTTTGCCCACTCCAACGTCACCTTCAAGCAACACGTGGCCGCGCGCAAAAATGGAAGTGGTGATTAATCGGATAGGATTACTTTGGCCTACAACGACTTTATTGACTTCTGATTCTAATGCCAACGCATGTTGACGCCAGTCGGTTAATTGACGATCGCTCATCGTGATTTCCTAATTAAGATTGGTATGAATGAAAGGCTGTTTGTAACATAATGTAACAATATTAAACTATTTTTTAAAGAGTGTATACAGGTTTGTATAGTAAAAGTAACGGTAAAATTTAGTCAAGCTTTTCACATAAATAGCAGATAGGGGTTTCATGAAAAGCGTTTTCCAGCGAAAATAGCGGTAATCATCATTTCAATTGATAAAGAACAAACTTAATGGCAAAACAAAATAGTTATACTAAAGAAGAATTATTGTCCTGCGGGCGTGGGGAAATGTTTGGCGAGGGCAATGCACAATTACCATTGCCACCGATGTTGATGTTCGATCGCATCGTTAGCATTACTGATGAAGGTGGTAAATATGGTAATGGACAAATTATTGCAGAGCTAGATATCACGCCAGATTTATGGTTTTTTGATTGTCACTTCACGGGTGACCCCGTCATGCCAGGCTGTTTAGGACTGGATGCGATGTGGCAATTGGTCGGCTTTTACCTTGGATGGAAAGGTGGGCCGGGTAAAGGTCGTGCATTGGGCGCAGGCGAGGTTAAATTTTCTGGACAAGTATTGCCGAGCGCCAAAATGGCAACTTATACCATTGATTTGAAGCGCGTGATTATGCGCAAATTAGTCATGGGAATTGCCGATGCTACGATGAGTATTGATGGTAGAGATATCTATGTGGCAACTGATTTACGTGTGGGTTTATTCACGCGAACAGATAATTTTTAATTAGCTAGCAGGGAGAAGCACGTAATGAAACGTGTTGTGATTACTGGCCTTGGCATTGTATCTAGCCTAGGCAACAATAAAGATGAAGTTAAAAATAGCCTTTATGAAGGTCAATCAGGGATTACCTATCAACCTGATTATGCAGAGCATGGCTTGCGTTCGCATGTGGCTGGGTCTGTTAAAAATCTAGACATTGAAGCACTGATTGATCGCAAGTTACTGCGCTTTATGGCAAAAGGGCATGCCTATAGTTGGATTGCGATGCAGGAAGCGATTGCCGATGCATCTCTACCTGAAGAGTTGGTTTCTAATGTGCGCACAGGCTTGATTGTTGGTGCGGGCGGTACTTCTACGGAAAGTATGCTAGACAGCACTAATACTTTGGCAGCAAAAGGGATCCGTCGTGTTGGGCCTTATATGGTGACAAAAACCATGAGTAGCGGCATTGCTGCTTGCTTGGCAACAGGTGCCAAAATTAAAGGCATCAATTACGGTATTAGCTCAGCTTGTTCAACCAGTGCGCATTGTATTGGTGCTGGTGTTGAGCAAATTCAATTGGGTAAGCAGGATATTGTCTTTGCTGGTGGCGGTGAGGAAGAGCATTGGACGATGAGCTTTTTGTTTGATGCGATGGGCGCATTATCGAGTAAATATAACGAGACACCAGAAAAAGCTTCGCGTACTTACGATGCGGATAGAGATGGCTTTGTCATCTCTGGTGGCGGCGGTATTGTGGTGCTAGAAGAGTATGAGCATGCCAAAGCACGTGGTGCAAAAATCTACGCAGAAGTAGTTGGTTATGGCGCGACATCAGATGGCTACGATATGGTTGCACCAAGTGGAGAGGGCGCTGTACGTTGTATGAAATTGGCGTTACAAGGACATGATGGTCATCCAATCGAGAAAGTGGATTACATCAATACCCATGGCACCTCAACGCCAGTAGGCGATACCAAAGAGTTAGAAGCGATTCGTGAAGTGTTTGGTACTACGCCTGTGGCGATAGCTTCCACTAAATCGTTATCAGGCCACGCTTTAGGTGCTGCTGGCGTGAATGAAGCGATTTATACGTTAATCATGATGGAAAATAACTTCATTGCGGCTTCTGCTAATATCGAAACATTAGATCCTGCTGCGGAAGGTTTAAATATCGTACAAAAACGCATTGATAACGTGAAAATCGAAACAGCACTTTCTAATAGTTTCGGCTTTGGTGGTACTAACGCGACATTAACGTTATCAACCAAAAATCTATAAGCGCTTAATCATAATATTGCGTATGCGATGAAAATATTAACTGCTTTCGTTATCCTCTTATTAACAGGATGCGCAACGATGATGGGCGACCGTAGCGTCAATGTGACGAGCGCCCAGATTCAAGAAAAACTGAATGAAAAGTTATCTAATCCTTTTTCATTACTTCAAGTGTTTGATGTGCATTTAAGTAATGCGCTAGTTACCTTTGATCAAGCAACAGGCCGTATGCACACGACCCTGGATGCTAATTTATCAAGTGCGCTTTTGAAGCAACAATCATCAGGTAAGTTAGGTCTGTCAGGAAGGTTGCGTTTTGATGCTGAGACCAATTCGGTTGTGTTAGATGAACCTGCGATAGAGCAGATTAATATAGGTCAAGCTGATCAACAGTATAATGAGCTAATCAATGCCTTAGTTAAAACGGTTGGCAAGGAGATGTTGCAAGGGATGACGCTCTATAAAGTGAAGCCAGAGGATCTTAAGTTTGGCGGTACGCAATACCAGCCTAAAGACTTGGTGGTAACAGAAAGTGGTTTGCAAATCAAATTATCGCCTCAGTAATTTCATTATTTAACTCGCTAACTAGCGATGAGTTATTCGCGTGCCAATAGCAATGCGGCTGCTACATGTCTGCCCTCACTCATTAAAATATTATAGGTTCTGCAAGCTGCATGGGTAGTCATACACTCAACTGCGATGCCTTTTTCCATCAGTGTTGCCGTTAATTTTGGATGTACAAACTGGTGGGTTTTACCTGTTCCTAATAAAATAACTTCAGGATTCAGTTTAAGCATGTCGGTAAAGTGCGCCGCTGTTAGCCTAGCAAATCCATCGACTGACCAATCTTGAATAATTTGATTTGGCATAACGATTAAATGACTGTTATAACGCTGTTTATTAACTTCAACAAAGTCAATGTCATAGGCGGTAATGAGATTGGTATCTTCTGGCTGTGTTAGATGTAATTTCATAAATAATATTTTAACTAATTTTAATCAGCTTTGTATTGAATCAGCTTGTTTTAATTAATTGCCCATTGCGCTGGACTATTAATGATTAACATAATCATCAACAATACAGTACGTAATTCTGTTGATAAATCATCGATTAGCAGCTTAGTTTCATTGCCTGCATAGGTGCTCACAAGGTAAGATAACATCTTTTAGTAAAACTGGTTTTCTTTAGCCTCCAACGGCATTGTTATAATACGAATGCAAATATGAATAAGCCCCTCAAAGAGAAATTAAAAAAATCCAATAAACTCGATAATGTTTGTTATGACATTCGAGGTCCTGTGATGGAACGTGCGCGGGCCATGGAGGATGAGGGACAGCGGATTATTAAACTCAATATTGGTAATCCAGGCGTTTTTGGCCTCGAAGTGCCTGATGAAATTCAGCAAGACGTGGTGCGCAATATTAGCAAATCAGGTGTCTATACCGACAGTAAAGGCTTATTTGAGCCGCGTAAAGCGATTATGCATTACACCCAAAGCAAACAGATTGCAGGGGTAACAGTTGACGACATTATTATTGGCAATGGTGTTTCTGAGCTGATTGTGATGGCGATGCAAGGCCTTTTAAACAATGGTGACCAAGTATTGGTGCCAGCGCCAGACTATCCACTATGGACAGCAGCTGCCACCTTAGCTGGTGGGACAGCTAGGCATTATCTATGTGAAGAGGACAATGATTGGTTGCCTAATTTGCAAGATATTGAATCAAAAATTAATGCCAATACCCGCGCAATTGTAGTCATTAATCCAAATAACCCAACTGGGGCACTATATCCGACAGAAATACTTTTAGGCATTATTGAAATAGCACGCCATCACGGTTTGGTGATTTTTGCCGATGAAATTTATGACAAAGTGCTTTACGATGGTAACGAGCATGTTTCGATGGCATCGTTAGCGGATGATGTATTCTTTGTCACCTTTAATGGTTTATCCAAAAATTATCGTGCTTGTGGTTATCGTGCTGGTTGGATGATTGTATCTGGCGATAAAACGTATGCACAAGAGTATATAGAAGGGCTCAATATGCTCGCTTCTATGCGTTTGTGCAGCAATGTGCCCGGCCAATTGGCTATTCAAACAGCATTAGGTGGTTATCAAAGTATTGATGATTTAGTGGCGCCAGGTGGGCGCTTGTGCAAACAGCGCGATTTGGCTTATGACATGTTGGTAGCGATTCCAGGCGTGACTTGTTTTAAGCCAAAAGCAGCCATGTATTTATTCCCAAAACTTGACCCAGACATCTATCCAATTGAAAATGACCAACAGTTTGTATTAGATTTATTGGAAGAAGAAAAAGTACTGCTTGTTCAAGGCTCTGGCTTTAACTGGAAGTCTGACGATCATTTCCGCGTTGTGTTTTTGCCCAATGTAGATGATTTAACAGTAGCAATTAATCGCATAGCAAGATTCTTAAAAAATTATAGAATGAAATTTGGAGCAAAAGCTTGAAGCAATTAAATGTAGGTATTTTGGGTTTAGGAACAGTCGGTGGCGGTACTTATACGGTATTAAAACGAAATGCTGATGAGATGGTGCGCCGTACAGGCGTTAACATCAAAGTGACCCATGTTGCTGATAAAGACATTGCTCGCGCTAACGCACTTACCCAAGGTGAGGTTGAAGTAACGGATGATGCCTTTGCATTGGTTGCTAATCCAGATGTAGATGTCATCGTTGAGCTTATTGGCGGTTACACCGTTGCTAAAGACTTAGTGTTGAAAGCCATTGCCAATAAAAAACACGTCGTAACGGCTAATAAAGCCTTGATTGCATTGCACGGTAATGAAATTTTTTCAGCAGCGCAAAAAATGGGCGTCATGGTAGCTTATGAAGCGGCAGTTGCAGGTGGTATTCCAATTATTAAAGCCTTACGCGAAGGCTTGGGCGCAAATCGTATTGAATGGATTGCTGGCATTATTAATGGCACAACCAATTTTATTTTGACCGAAATGCGCAAAAAAGGTCTTGCTTATCAAGAAGTGATAGGCGAAGCGCAGCGCTTGGGCTATGCAGAGGCGGATCCTACTTTTGATGTTGAAGGGATTGATGCGGCGCATAAATTGGTGATTATGTCCGCTATCGCATTTGGCATGCCACTTAAGTTTGATGAAGTGTATACAGAAGGTATTACAAAATTAACACAAGCAGATATCCAATATGCTAAAGAGCTGGGTTATATCGTTAAGTTACTCGGCATCGCCAAACGCACTGAGCACGGTGTTGAACTGCGCGTGCATCCAACGTTGATTCCTGAAAAGCGTTTAGTGGCGAATGTGGATGGTGCAATGAACGCGGTGGTAGTACAGGGCGATGCAGTTGGCCCTACTTTATATTACGGTGCAGGTGCTGGCGCTGAGCCAACGGCAAGTGCGGTGGTTGCTGATTTAATCGATGTAGCGAGATTAAAAGATGCAACAATCACGCAACGTGCGCCAGCATTAGGTTATCAACCAGATCAAGTGCAAGACTTAAATGTACTGCCAATTACAGAGATTAACAGCGCTTATTATTTGCGCATGGTTGCAACGGATAAACCTGGCGTGATTGCCGCTGTGACTAAAATATTAGCGGACAGAAGTATTTCGATTGATGCCATGATACAAAAAGAACAACCAGCTGATACAACAGAAACAGATATGGTTTTTTTAACACATAAAACCATCGAGAAAAACATGGATGCTGCCATTGCAGAAATTGAAGCGTTAGCTGCAGTAAAAGGCAGTGTTGTTAAATTGCGCATGGAGACATTAGGTTAAGCATGAAATATTTAAGTACACGTGGGCACTCTCCTGCATTAAGTTTTAGCCAAGTTTTGCTTGGTGGTTTAGCACCAGATGGTGGTCTGTATTTACCAGAAAAATATCCGCAATTTGACGATGCAGATTTAACTGCGATGCGCGATATGAATTATCGTGAGTTAGCTTTTGCTATTTTGTCTCGTTTGATTGCCGATGATGATATTCCTGCCGATGATTTACGCACGATTATTGATAAAACGTATACCGCAGAAGTGTATGGTTTTACCCGCAAAGGCCAGCAGGCAGAAGACATTACACCAACGGTTAAGTTAGAAGAAGATTTATATTTATTATCGCTTTCTAACGGCCCAACGTTAGCATTTAAAGACATGGCCATGCAGTTGCTTGGCAATCTATTTGAATTTGTGCTGACAAAAAATGGCGAAACCACCAATATCTTAGGGGCAACTTCTGGTGATACTGGGTCAGCAGCTGAATATGCGTTGCGTGGTAAAAAGGGCGTACGCGTTTTTATGCTGTCACCTCATATGAAAATGAGCCGTTTTCAAACGGCACAAATGTTTAGTTTGCAAGACGACAATATTTTTAATATTGCAGTGAATGGCGTGTTTGATGATTGCCAAGACATGGTTAAAGCAGTGTCGAATGATGCTGCTTTTAAAGCAAAATACAAAATTGGCGCAGTCAATTCTATCAATTGGGGCCGCATAGTCGCGCAAGTAGTTTATTACTTTAAGGGTTATTTTGCCGTTACGGCTAGTAACGAGCAAAAAGTGGATTTCTCGGTACCATCTGGTAATTTTGGTAATGTTTGCGCAGGCCATATCGCGCGCATGATGGGCTTGCCAATCGATAAACTTGTTGTGGCAACCAATGAGAACGACGTGTTAGACGAGTTCTTTAGAACAGGCGTTTACCGTCCCCGTAGTTCAGCGAATACCTATCACACCTCAAGTCCTTCTATGGATATTAGTAAAGCCTCAAACTTTGAGCGTTTTATTTATGATCTATTAGATCAAAATGGCGACAAAGTACGAGAATTGTGGAATGGTGTTGATCAAGGTGGCGCTTTTGATATTCAGCAACTATTGAAAAAAGTCAGAAAATTTGGTTTTGTTTCTGGAAGCAGTAACCACGAAGCACGCATGAAAACGATACGTGCAACCAATGCAAAATATGGCGTAGTCATCGATACGCATACCGCTGACGGCCTTAAAGTAGCGTTTGAACACAAAGTAAAAGGCACGCCAATGATAGTGCTCGAAACTGCGTTGCCAGCTAAATTTGAAGATGCTTTGGTGGAAGCCTTAGGTGATGTGCCACCAAGACCAGCAAGCTTAGATGGCATAGAGAATTTGCCGCAGAAATTTACCGTCATGGATGTAAACGTGGATGCCATTAAAGCCTTTATCCAAGAAAAAGTCGCATGAAACAGTATTTAGCGCTTTGCCAAAGAATTATTGACAAAGGTAAATGGGTCGAAAATAAAAGAACAGGCAAACGCTGCTTAACCGTGATTAATGCAGATTTGACCTATGATGTTGATCAAGGTGAATTCCCGTTAGTCACAACTAGAAAAAGTTATTATAAATCTGCGATTGCAGAAATGATTGGTTATATCCGTGGTTATGATAACGCGGCAGATTTTAGAAAAATTGGCACTAAAACATGGGATGCCAATGCTAATGACAATCAAGATTGGTTAGCAAATCCTTATCGCAAAGGCGAAGATGATTGCGGGTTGATCTACGGAAAAGTAGGGCGCAATTTTCCAAAACCTGATGGCGGTTCAGTCGATGTTCTGAAAAACATCTATGAAAACTTGCGTGCTGGCATCGATAATCGAGGTGAAATTTACACTTTTTATCACCCTGGTGTTTTCCATATGGGCTGTTTGCGTCCTTGCATGTATAGTCATCACTTCTCATTGCTGGATGGCACGCTCTACCTTAACAGCACACAAAGAAGTTGCGACGTGCCCTTAGGATTGAATTTTAATATGGTGCAAGTCTATTTCCTGCTCGCCATCATGGCGCAAATTACAGGCCACAAAGCGGGTAAGGCTTATCATAAAATTGTCAATGCGCACATTTATGAAGATCAACTTGATTTAATGCAGAATATCCAACTCAAACGCGAGCCGTTTCCCTCGCCAACACTCATTATTAACCCTGATATTAAAACCTTAGAAGATTTAGAAACATGGGTAACGGTTGACGACTTTGAGGTGCAGGGTTACAAGTACCATGAGCCAATTCATTATCCGTTTAGCGTATAAAAAATGACGCAACTTTCTATTATCGTCGCCGTTGCCAATGACCATGTGATTGGTATTAATAACACCTTGCCGTGGCATTTGCCTGAAGATTTGAAACGTTTCAAAGCCTTAACCATGGGACATCATATTATCATGGGGCGCAAAACTTATGAGTCTTTAGGGCGTTTGCTGCCAGGTAGAACAACAGTGATTGTAACGCGGAATACCCATTATCAGGTTGAAGGCGCAGTTGTGGTTCATAGCATCGAACAGGCGCTTGCTGTTTGTGCTGACGATGATGAGGTGTTTCTGATTGGTGGCGCTGAGTTATATCAACAGGGTTTTGAGCATGCGGATAAACTCTATATTACTGAGGTCAATGCAGACTTTGAAGGGGATGCTTTTTTGCCTAAGTTTGATCTAGCGCTGTGGGATCAAGTAGCGCGCGAATCGCATCGGGCAGAAAATGGTTTGTCGTTTAGTTATGTGACTTATCAACGACGGAGCATTGATAAGTCAACATAATCAGTTTTTATGCACGTACACAATCAACGTAGTAAATAGCTTTGCCACTGACTATTTCTTTGACTAAGCCATGTACATCAGTCTCAAAACCTGGGAAGCGCTCGTTAAACATGCGCGCAAATTTTAGATAATCAATAATGACTTGATTAAATTGCTCGCCTGGAATCAATAGTGGAATACCTGGTGGATAAGGCGTTAGAAGCACAGCCGTTGTACGACCTTCTAAGCTATCGATAGAGACGCGGTCAATATCACGGTGTGCCATTTTAGCAAAAGCATCCGTTGGTTTCATCGCAGGAATCATGTTCGATAAATACATATCGGTGGTGAGACGTGCAATATCATTGGCTTTGTAAACATCGTGAATTTGCGTACATAAATCACGTAAACCTAAGCGCTCATACAATGGATGTTTTTGCGCAAACTCTGGTAATACTTTCCAAATCGGCTGGTTCTTGTCGTAATCATCTTTAAATTGCTGCAAGGCGGCCACCATGGTGTTCCAGCGGCCTTTGGTAATGCCGATGGTGAACATAATAAAGAATGAATACAAACCTGTTTTTTCAACAATCACACCATGTTCGGCTAAATATTTTGTCACAATAGCAGCTGGAATACCGAATTTGTCAGAGAATGTACCTTGTATATCTAAGCCTGGCGTAATGATGGTCGCTTTAATAGGATCCAGCATGTTAAAGCCTTCAGCTAAGTCGCCGAAATCATGCCAATCTTCATTGGCTTTTAACATCCAAGCATCACGCTCTTCGATGCCTTCTTCTGATAAATCATCAGGGCCCCAAACCTTAAACCACCAGTCGGCGCCCCATTCTTCATCCACTTTGCGCATCGCGCGGCGGAAGTCGAGCGCTTCCATGATTGATTCTTCGACTAATACTTTTCCACCCGGCGCTTCCATCATGGCAGCAGCCACATCGCAGCTTGCCACAATCGAATATTGCGGGCTGGTTGAGGTGTGCATCAAATATGCTTCGTTAAACACATCACGGTCGAGTTTATTATTAACCGCATCTTCAACCAAAATCTGTGAAGCTTGGCTCAAGCCAGCTAACAATTTATGGGTAGATTGAGTTGAGAAAACCATCGACTCTTTACAACGTGGTCTATCCGCACCAATGGCATGATAATCACCATAAAAATCATGAAAAGTCGCGTGTGGTAGCCATGCTTCATCAAAATGCAAAGTGTCGATTTTGCCATCGAGCATTTCTTTAATTTCTTCCACGTTATACAGCACACCGTCATAAGTAGACTGCGTAATCGTTAACACGCGTGGTTTGGCATTTTTATCGGTAATAAACGGATTTTGTGCAATTTTCTTTTGAATATTTTCCCAAGAAAATTCGCTTTTTGGAATTGGCCCAATAATGCCAAAATGGTTACGAGTTGGCATTAAAAACACAGGAATCGCACCCGTCATGATAATGGCGTGTAAGATCGATTTATGGCAGTTACGGTCAACCACCACAATATCACCCGGCGCTACCGTTGAGTTCCAAACGATTTTGTTGGATGTCGACGTGCCGTTGGTGACAAAGTAAAGATGGTCGCAATTATAAATGCGGGCAGCGTTTTGTTCTGATGCGGCAATTGGGCCTGTGTGGTCTAATAATTGACCAAGCTCATCAACCGCATTGCACACGTCGGCACGCAACATATTCTCACCAAAAAACTGGTGGAACATTTGACCAACGGGCGACTTCAAAAAGGCAACGCCGCCAGAGTGGCCAGGGCAGTGCCATGAATACGAGCCGTCGGCAGCATAATGCGTTAATGCTTTAAAAAACGGTGGCGGTAACCCTTCTAGATAGGATTTTGCTTCACGAATAATTAAGCGTGCAATAAACTCTGGTGTATCTTCGTACATGTGTACGAAGCCATGTAACTCGCGCAGCACATCGTTTGGAATATGGCGGCTAGTACGTGTTTCACCATGCAAAAAGATAGGAATATCTTCATTGCGATAGCGAATTTCTTGTACGAATGAACGTAGCGTTTCGATTGCTTCAGGCTTTGCTTCTACAATTTCCTCATCATCAATCGACAGAATAAAGGCAGATGCGCGGCTTTGCTGTTGGGCAAAAGAGGCCAAATCACCATAGCTGGTAACGCCTAATACTTCAAAACCTTCTTCTTCGATAGCTTTCGCTAGTACGCGGATGCCTAAACCAGAAGAGTTGTCGGTACGAAAATCTTCATCAATAATGACAATTGGAAATCTAAATTTCATGTGTTTTAACCTAATGTTTAAATGCTAAGTTTTTGGTAGTGTAACGCCAACTTGACCTTGGTATTTTCCACCACGGTCTTTATAGCTTGTTTCGCAAACGTCATCAGCGTCTGCTTCGAAAAATAACACCTGCGCACAACCTTCATTCGCATAAATTTTAGCGGGTAGCGGCGTTGTGTTGCTGAACTCTAGTGTGACATAACCTTCCCACTCTGGTTCAAACGGCGTGACATTCACAATAATGCCGCAACGCGCGTAAGTTGATTTACCCAAGCAAATGGTTAATACATTGCGTGGAATGCGGAAGTACTCTACCGTACGTGCCAAAGCAAATGAATTAGGTGGAATGATGCAAAAATCTTCTTCTACTTCAACAAACGAATTAGGGTCAAAGTTTTTTGGATCCACAATCGTGCTATTGATATTAGTGAACAGCTTAAACTCTCTTGAACAGCGAATATCATAGCCATAACTGGATGTCCCGTAGGACACCATGCGCTCGCCTGTTGGGCTAAGTTTAACTTGATTCGGCTCAAACGGCTCAATCATGCCGTGTTGCTCCGCCATTTTACGTATCCATTTGTCTGATTTAATGCTCATCGTTTTGCCTAATTATTTGTTTAGTTTGTATATTCATCTTGTTGCGTTATTTGAACGCGTATTAGATAAAAAAGCGGAGATTAACTCCGCTTTTCATGAGGCACAATCATAACAATAAAATGCTGGTTGGTTGATAACTTTTTAATGTGAATAGCTGGTTAATTCTAATAGTGATTTAATGCTGATCACCACCTAATTCAATGCTATAACGCCAGAACTGATCTTCAGATTCAAAAATCACGCTAGACTCTTTAGGATCGCGACTACCAGCAGGGTATTGATGTACTGGCGATTTGTCAGCTGCCCATGTCTCAACAATCGGGTCAATCAATTTCCACTGTGCTTGCACTTCATCAATGTGTAAGAATAACGAAGCATCGCCTTCCATTAGATTGAGTAACAAGGTTTCATATGAATCAACACTATCATCAGTCGCTTGGCGAAGCTGACCATCCATGCTGATTGAGCGTGTTGCAATATCCAAGCCTGGCACTTTGGTTTGCAGCTCAAGTTTAAGACTTTCTTTTGGTTGAATGCTCAGAATTAACCAGTTTTGCTGTTGGCCTTCTTTTAGTTCCATCGGCGCTTTTTTAAAACGGATAGAAATTGCAGTACTTCCTTCATGCATCCGTTTTGCGGTGCGTACGTAGAATGGCACACCTTTCCAGCGTGGATTGTCGATAAATAATTTAATTGCCGCATAGGTTTCAATAGAACTTGGTTTACCTAGCTCATCAATATAGCCTTTTACGTGTTCAGAGTGTCCATCACGCGCTGGCACATGACCTGCTTTGTATTGCGCTCGGAAAGCTTGTTTGTTTAGGTTAGCTTTGTCAATCGGACGAATAGATTGTAATAATTTAATTTTTTCTGCACGAATGCTATCAGGATTAAAGTCAGCAGGTTTTTCCATTGCCACTAACGCTAAGGTTTGCAATAAATGGCTTTGCGCCATGTCGCGTAACGCGCCTGTGCTGTCATAGAACTCGGTACGGTCTCCAACACCGAGTGTTTCATTGTTGGTGATTTGCACATGGTCAATATGTTCGTTGTTCCACAATGGCTCAAGCATGTGGTTAGCAAAGCGCGTTAGCATAATATTTTGTAATGCTGCTTTACCCAAGTAATGGTCGATTCGGTAGATTTGCTCTTCTTTTAAATGCTTGGTAATCGATGCTTGTAGTGCTTGCGCTTTTTCTAAGTTAGTGCCAAATGGTTTTTCAATCAGTACGCGTCTCCAGTATTTACTGTCATCGGTTAGACCAACAGACGCCAATTGTTCAACAACTGGTGCAAAATCGACAGGACGAATTGACAAGAAGTAAGCAAAGTTTTGTGGAAAAATACTTTCGTCGTTTAAACGTGCGGCGAGCTTATTCATCGCTTCTGGGTCATCAGAAACATTTTCTTGATAATGGTTACGCGCAATAAAGCGTTTAAAAACAGCTTCATCAAGACCATTATAGAATTTCGCCTCTAACATTTTGCGTACTTCAGCTTGCCAAGCTTCAGCTGATACAGGCGACCTGCCAACTGATAATATTTTCATATCATCAGGCAATCTGCCTAGTGAATCTAAGCGATATAAGCCTGGCATGAGTTTAACGCGAGATAAGTTTCCGCTCGCACCGAAGAGCACAAGGGTGCAAGGATCTATTTTTTTAGTCATTTTTCAGCCGATAATTATGTAAGAACAAGTATAATTATAGCAAATGCAATCGCATGACTTAATCATCTCCGATAATAAAATGTAAGGTTTTTTGTAATATGACGCACTCATCTGTTGCCCGCTGGCATTCTTTCGACTCACAAGACGCTATTAATCAAGCCGCCATCACCAGAATTTTGCAAGCTGCTGACGAAGCCATTGAAGCACAAGGCAGTTTTTATATCGTTTTAGCTGGCGGCAGTACGCCGAAAGCGGTTTATCAATTACTCAGTGAACAGCAGGCTGATTGGGCAAATTGGCACGTATATCATAATGATGATCGTTGCTTACCTGTGGATCATGTTGAGCGTAATAGTAAAATGGCGCGCGATGTTTGGCTAAGTAAAGTGGCTATTCCAGAACAACAGATTCACGATATTCCTGCGGAACTTGGTAATGTGGCAGGTGCAAAAGCATATGCGGAAACGTTAAAAGATGTTCGCGCTTTTGATTTGGTCCTTTTAGGCTTAGGTGAAGATGGTCATACGGCTAGCTTATTCCCTAATCAAAAAGTCGATAATAGTGCAGATGCAGTACCTGTTTTTGATGCGCCAAAACCACCTGCAGATCGCATTACGATTAGTCAAAATCGTTTAAACAATGCAAATGAAGTCATGTTTCTAGTCACAGGGTCAGGCAAACAAGATGCTGTTGATCATTGGCGCAATGGTGTGGCAATTCCAGCAACATTAATAACAGGTCAAAATGGTGCCGACGTGTATTGTTTTGGGGTTGAGCTAAGGTCAAAATAACTCGTTGGCTAATAAAAAAGCGCCTTCAAGGCGCTTTTTTATTAACTCGCATTACGCTAGGTATTTTGAATCACAATATTAGGAAACTTGCTGCTATGGTCAAGTCCTGCGTTTGCTATTTTAATCGCTGCTTGACGAGCAATAGCTTTATAAGTGTCAGCAATAGCACTATTTGGCTCTGCAACAACGGTTGGTTTGCCGTTATCGGTTTGCTCACGGATTTTGATATCAAGCGGTAAGCTACCAAGCAAATCAATGTTGTAATCTTTACACATCAATGCGCCACCGCCCGTACCGAAAATATGCTCTTCGTGACCACAGTTGCTACAAATATGGGTGCTCATGTTTTCAACAATCCCTAAAATCGGAATCCCGACTTTTTCAAACATTTTTAATCCTTTGCGTGCATCAAGCAAGGCAATGTCTTGCGGCGTCGTGACAATAATCGCACCAGTGACTGGTATTTTTTGCGCAAGCGTCAATTGAATGTCACCTGTGCCTGGCGGTAAATCAATCACCAAATAATCTAAATCACGCCATTTGGTATCACGTAATAGCTGCTCTAATGCACCGGTGACCATCGGCCCACGCCATACCATTGGCGTATCAGTATCGACTAAAAAGCCAATACTCATCGCTTGAATGCCATAAGCTTCCATAGGCTCTATGCTTTTGCCATCTGCGCTATCTGGACGACCGCTTAAGCCTAACATTTGCGGTTGGCTAGGACCATAAATGTCCGCATCTAACAAGCCAACTATTGCACCTTCTGCCGCTAATGCTAGCGCCAAATTAACCGATGTCGTTGATTTGCCTACACCGCCTTTACCCGATGCTACTGCAATCACATTTTTGACATTAGGTAGTAAATTAACGCCTTGCTGTACTTTATGTGAAACGATACGGCTACCAACATTAACGTTCACTTCATCCACGCCATCCAATGCTTTTAAGTCATTGGACACTAATGCTTTTATTTCATCCAATACGCTATTAGCTGGATAGCCAAGAACAATATCTAAGCTGATATTATTGTTGAGTATTTGGATGTTTTTGGCAGATTTGCTGCTGATAAAATCTTTACCTGTGTTTGGGTCTATACATAGTTTAAGTGTACTTTCGACGAGCAATGCTGTGATGGCCATGCGTTAATATTCCTGACTAAATAATTCAGGTATTTTAGCGCAGTTGAGCTGATTCGTCATTCCTTCCAGTAGATTTCCAAATTGGCTTGATAAAGGAACGATACTAGTCATGAATTGAGTTTTCGAACAGGTTTTGTGCTAAGTCAATCTTTTGGTTAGCTCTGGACATTAGAATAAACTAGGTGAGTCGCTAAAGTTGAAATTGACTTATTCTAGAAATTAACAACATAAGTGTGAGAGTAGGAATTAAGTATGCAAAAGGACTTGAATATTAAGTTTCACGCACTCGATGTAGAAGAAGTACTACAAACGTTAGATACTTCTCATCAAGGGTTATCTGCGCCTGAAGCCAAAAAAAGATTGACTCATTATGGAGGTAATAGTTTACCCCTTAAGCCAGCTACTAAGCCTTGGGTGCGATTCACTTTTCAGTTTCATAATCCACTGATTTATCTACTGCTTACAGCTGGGGTCATCACTTATTTATTAAAAGATTATGCTGATGCGGGTGTAATTTTCACCTTAGTTTTGGTCAATGCGACGATCGGATTTGTGCAAGAAGGTAAAGCAGAGAAAGCATTAGAAGCTGTGCGTGGGATGTTAGCCATACGCGCCCGCGTGATACGCGATTTTCAGCACTTTGAGATTGAGGCGAGTCAGTTGGTGCCTGGGGATATTGTGTTGTTAGAACCTGGCGATAGAGTACCTGCTGACTTGCGTTTAATTTGGGTGAAAAATTTTCAAATGATGGAGGCTGCTTTGACTGGAGAGTCTGCTCCTATTCAAAAGAAGATAGAGCCAGCGTCTAAACAGTCAACACTTGGTGATCGCCACTGCATGGCGTACTCAGGCACTTTAGTGAGTGCAGGGCATGCGCAAGGGGTTGTAATTGCCACTGGCAAGCAGACAGAAATTGGAAAAATCGGCATGATGGTGAGTGCCGTAAAAACCTTAGTAACGCCATTAACACGACGTTTAGATATTTTTTCCAAACAAATGACTATGTTTATTTTGCTGATTGGAATAATGACTTTTGCCTATGGATATTGGCTAATGGAAATACCGATACTCGAATTGTTTTTGGCTATTGTTGGACTGTCTGTTGCTGCAATTCCAGAGGGATTGCCTGCGGTAGTAACCATTGTGCTAGCTATAGGGACGAGAGTAATGGCTAAGAATAAGGCTGTTATTCGCCGGTTACCAGCAGTTGAAACTTTAGGTTCTGTCACCGTTATTTGTACAGATAAAACAGGCACGTTGACTTGCAATGAGATGACAGTCGTTAATGTAATGCTTCCAAAGGTTACCCTGTCCGTTAGTGGTGTTGGGTATACCCCAGAGGGTGGTTTTTTTAGAGATAAAGAAGCCGTTGATGTAACCGAAGACAAGTCCCTACAAGCAATACTCACTTGCGCTATGCTATGTAATGATGCAGAAATCAAGCATGATAAAGACGGGTTTTGGCACATGGTTGGTGACCCGACAGAAGGAGCACTTCAAACGCTTGCACATAAAGCTGAGCTTGATGCAAAAGAGTTGAATAAGCGTTACCCAAGAATTGATGAGTTGCCATTTTCTTCTGAGCTTCAATTAATGGCAACATTACATCACAATCACCACGGAGGTGCTTTTATTTTATTAAAAGGGGCTCCAGAGAAAGTGCTTAGTCTTTGCACTCGAGATGCAGAAGGCGCTTTAAATTGGCCCCCTTGGGAAAGGCGTATGGCTGAATCAGCAAGCAACGGAGAGCGAGTGCTTGCGCTAGCTCGTTGCGATATCACCTCTGACACTAGAGAGCTAGACCTAGACGATATTAGCCAACGTTTTGAACTGCTTGGACTGGTTGGGATGATTGATCCGCCGCGCAAAGAGGCAATCAAAGCTGTTGCTGAATGTCAATCGGCGGGTTTGAGAATAGTGATGATTACAGGAGATCACGCAGTGACGGCAACAGCAATTTCTAAGCAATTAGGGCTGTCAGCTAAACGAACCTTAACGGGTGCAATGATTGATTCAATGAGTGATGCTGAGTTACAAAAAGAGGTTCAATCTGCTGATGTTATTGCTCGTGCTAGTCCACAACATAAACTACGATTAGTATTAGCCTTGCAAGCACAAGGTGAGTTAGTTGCGATGACTGGTGATGGTGTGAATGACGCTCCTGCTATTAAAGCGGCTGATATTGGCGTAGCGATGGGCGGTAAAGGAACGGATGCTGCGCGTGAGGCTGCTGATTTAGTATTAACAGACGATAACTTCGCCACTATTGCACATGCTGTCAGAGAAGGGCGTGTGGTGTTAGATAACATTAAAAAAGCATTGTTGTTTATGTTGCCAACAAACGGTGGAGAAGCGGGTGTTATCTTATTGGCTATATTTACAGGCATTGCGTTGCCTGTAACGGCGGGTCAAATTCTTTGGGTTAATATGGTTACTGCTATTACGCTTGCATTAGCGTTGGCATTTGAGTCGGCGGAAGAGGGGGTTATGAAGCGGATGCCCCGATCCCCTAGGGAGCCACTAATTACTAAAGTGCTTGGTATTCGCATTTTGTATGTCAGTCTACTCATGATTGCCGTCACTTTTGCCGTTTTTGAACAGGAAATTGCACGCGGACACAGCTTAGCACACGCTCGCACAGCTGCTGTTAATATGCTGGTTGTTGGTGAATTGGTTTACCTTTTCAATGTAAGATACTTTACAGCTTCCTCTCTTAATTGGCGTGTGCTTTTTTCTAATCGAGTGGCCCTTTTAGTCAGTATTGCTTTAATTGGCTTTCAACTAGTATTTACTTATTTTTCTCCTATGCAGGAACTCTTTGGGAGTGTGGCGCTAGACCTGACTTCATGGATATTTATCATCATGTTGGGATTGCTGAAGTTTTTGGCAGTTGAAGCAGAAAAGGCAATATGGCGGGCACTAAACGTTTCAGTTATATAGCGCCTTCAATTGCTTAAGCAATATAAATTACATGATTAGTGATACGAACGGTTTGATTGAATTTGCTGATTACTCAGTATCCAATTCAGTGAGGTAGTAGTGTTTTTGACGATAAAAATGAAACTAAGCTATCAGGAATAGTAAACATGATTAAGCATTAAAGTGAGTGGAGAAAATATCAAAACAATTTCCCCAGCTCCATTTTTTTCTAGCAGTTTCTTTAATATTTTGGTGGTCTAGCTGTTTGCAGTTAACAATCGCATGATGCAAGTCATCATTAATATAGCCAGTTACGCCATGCTCAATCACGTCAATCGGCCCTGCAACATGATAACCAGCCACTGGCAAGCCATTGCACATCGCTTCTATCATCACGATGCCAAAAGTATCGGTGCGGGAAGGGAAGGCGAAAATGTCGTGTTCAGTGTAAATATCCGCTAACTCTTTACCAAATTTATAGCCTAAATAATTCACATTTTTGTATTTTCTTTTAAGGGTTTCTAGGTGTGGACCATCACCCACAATTGAAATCTCAAATTCATTTTCATAAGCACACAACACATCTAAATTCTTTTCTTTACTGACTCGGCCAACATTGAGCACGCGTAGTTTGCCACTTGATTGTTGATGTATTTTTTCACTTTTTAATTGATCCGAAACGCCACGCGTCCAAACCGTTAAATGTTTGAATCCACGTGCTGCTAACTTATTGCGCATGGTTTCTGTTGTAACAAAGGTGGTTTTTGCTGGTGCATGAAAGCGTCGTAAATAAGCATAAGTCCAACTAAGCGGAATGCGTAGATACATATTTAAATATTCAGGAAACTGTGTGTGATATGACGAAGTAAATGGCTTTTTATTGCGCTTACACCACATTCTAGCCACTGCACCCATGATGCCTTCCGTTGCAATATGAATTTGTGGCGGATTAATACGATTGAGTAAACGCCATAAACGGCAAGGTTGCGTTGCCAGTTGGATTTCAGGATAAAACGGCATTGGTATCCAGTTAAATAAACTAGGATGAATGACTTTAAAGCTTAAATTGCGTGACCGGGCAATTCTTTTGATGTTTTTATAAGTGGTCGAAACACCGTTGGTTTGTTCAAACGTATCCGTAACAATAATCATCGTTAATTCCATTGAATTCCTATGTATGAAACTTCTGTGACTATCTTGTAATGATTTTTTTTAAGAAATATGACAAATGGATAAAGCTTTGATGACAAAAGCTGATGCAGATTAAACTTAGGTTAAGTGACACGCTTTTGTTAAAATAACGCTTTTAGCATAATCGGTTCATTTACCATGGCACGCAAAATCCTCGTTACTTCAGCACTTCCTTACGCAAACGGCAGCATTCATCTTGGGCATTTAGTCGAATATATTCAAACCGATATCTGGGTTAGGTTTCAAAAAATGCAGGGGCATGAAGTGCATTATGTCTGTGCGGATGATACGCACGGTACGCCAATTATGTTGCGTGCCGAAAAAGAAGGTATTACCCCTGAAGCGTTAATTGAAGGCGTACATAAAGAGCACAGTGCAGATTTTAACGACTTTTTAGTTGGCTTTGATAATTACTATTCAACTAACTCAGATGAAAATAAAACGCTTTCTCAACATATTTATAAAGCGCTAAAAGCTAATGGAAAAATCGCAACAAAAACCATTGAACAGTTTTATGATCCCGTTAAAAACATGTTTTTACCTGACCGTTTTATTAAAGGCGAATGCCCTAAATGTCATGCAAAAGATCAGTATGGTGATTCATGTGAAGTATGTGGCGCAACGTATAACCCAACCGAGTTAATTAATGCTTATTCAGCGGTTTCTGGCGCAGCCCCTGTGCGTAAAGAAACGGAGCATCATTTCTTTAAATTATCGGATTGTGAGGATTTTTTAAAAGAATGGACGCGTTCTGGCACCTTGCAAGGTGAAGCTGCCAACAAAATGGGTGAGTGGTTTGAGAATGGCTTAAATGACTGGGATATTTCGCGCGATGCACCTTATTTCGGCTTTGAAATTCCAGATGCACCAGGCAAATATTTTTATGTATGGTTAGATGCGCCAATCGGCTATATGGCTAGCTTTAAAAATCTATGTGATAAAAATGGCTTGGATTTTGATGAATATTGGAACAAAGATAGTAAGACCGAGCTATATCATTTTATTGGTAAAGACATTCTGTATTTCCATGCGTTGTTTTGGCCTGCAACATTGGAATACAGTGGCTACCGTACGCCTACACAAGTGTTTGCGCATGGTTTTTTGACCGTCAATGGTGAAAAAATGTCTAAGTCGCGAGGTACGTTTATTACCGCACGTAGCTATTTAGATCATGTGAAAAACCCAGAATATTTGCGTTATTACTATGCGGCAAAGTTAAATTCAACGATGGAAGATATCGACTTGAATTTAGAAGATTTTGTTGCGCGGGTAAATAGCGATTTGGTTGGTAAATATATCAATATTGCTAGCCGTACCGCTGGGTTCATTAATAAGCGATTCGATGGGAAATTAAACCCAACTTCAGATAACTTGGTTATTGCTGAATTGAAATCTGCTGCGACTGATATTGCCAAGGCCTACGTAGCGCGTGATTATGGCAAAGCCTTACGTGAGATTATGCGCTTGAGTGATTTAGCGAATGGATTTGTAGCAGAGAAGGCGCCTTGGGTAATTGCAAAGCAAGAAGGCAAAGAGGCGGAATTGCAACAAGTGTGTTCTGATGCGTTGGAAATGTTCCGATTATTAACGCTTTACCTCAAACCAGTGTTGCCGAAATTAGCAAATGAGATTGAAGCATTTTTGAATATCGAACCGATGCAATGGCATAGCGTAGAAGTGAGTTTAAATGCTAAACAGACGATTAATGAATATGACCATTTAATTACACGGATTGATCCCAAGGCGATAGAAGCAATGGTAGAAGCTAATAAAGAAAACTTACAAAGCACAGAAGCACCAGTTAAAGTTGGCTCTGCAAAAACAGAAGCGCCCAAAGAACCATCAGCTGGCGACTATATTCAAATTGATGACTTTACTAAAGTAGATTTACGGATTGCTAAAATCGTCAATGCTGAGCGTGTGGAAGGCGCGGATAAGTTATTAAAATTGACTTTGGATATTGGCGAGGAGAACACACGCCAAGTTTTTGCTGGTATTAAATCAGCTTATGATCCTGAAACGTTAAAAGGGCGCTTAACGGTGATGGTGGCTAATCTTGCGCCACGCAAAATGAAGTTCGGTATGAGCGAAGGTATGGTGTTAGCGGCAAGTGATGAAAGCGGTGGACCATTTATTTTGAGCCCTGATAGTGGGGCGCAAGCTGGCATGAAAGTGAAGTAACAAAAGTTAAGCAGCAATAACGTATTAAATCAAAAAACCCGCCTTGGCGGGTTTTTTAATGCTCGTTTAAACTTAAAACGACTCAAGCAGCTCTACTTCGCTTTCTTTGGCGTTGCTACTGCTGTAGTTGCAACGGTTGTTTTGCCTGATACCGTGGCGTCTTTACCGATTTTTTCAATGATTTTAGGACCAATACCTTTGATATTGCTTAAATCATTAACCGATTTAAAGTTACCGTTTTCTTTACGGTATTTGATAATGGCAGTGGCTTTGCTAGCACCGATACCATTTAAGGTTTCCAGCTCTGCTTTGGATGCCGTGTTAATGTTGACCGCTGCAAAAGCACTGAAACTTAAACTAAGTGCTACTAATAGACTAAGAATTGTTTTTTTCATCTTATTATTTCCTTTTATTATTGTTGTGACTTTACAGATTATAAAGTCAATAAAAGTCTACCGCTTAGTTGATTGTTTGGTCAACCAGAAAATTAGATTAGATGTATTGCAGAATCTCTTGTAATGCCTTGGCTGGTTGTTTGGCTTGCGTGATAGGGCGACCGATAACGAGATAGCTGGCACCTTGTTGTAGCGCATCTTGTGGCGTCAAAATGCGGGATTGATCGTCTTTACTAGCGTTTGCTGGACGAATGCCTGGGGTTACCAGTAAAAAGTCATGATGAACATGTTTTCTTAATAGTGTCGCTTCTTGCGCAGAACAAACAACGCCATGTAAGCCAGCCATTTGCGTTAGTCGTGCGAGTGAAAGTACTTGCTGCTCAATTGGTTGTTGAATATTGATTTCTGCTAATGTTTTTTGGTTCATGCTGGTTAACACGGTGACTGCAATGAGGTATGGACTTTCATTTGACTGATTAACACCTTCTAATGCCGCTTGCATCATTGCACTCCCACCGCTGGCATGCACGTTTAGCATCCATACACCTAAGTCACTAGCCGCTTTGCAGGCTTTTGCGACTGTATTTGGAATGTCATGAAATTTCAAATCTAAAAAGACTTTAAAATCCTTAGAAACTAGTTTTTCTACTAATGCAGGACCAGATGCGGTAAATAGCTCTTTACCTACTTTTAGTTTGCATAAATTGGCATCTAATTGTTCAACCAAAGCGAGTGCATCTTTTGCATTGGCGTAATCGAGCGCTACAATTATCTTAGAATCGGTCATTTTAGAATCATTCATGTTTACTTATACTTTATTAATGGTCACTTTTTAATCGTCATGGTACGGCTAACAGCTTCGCTAGGCTCAGAAGGTAGCGATTCCCATGCGTTACAAGCAGGGCACTGCCAATGATATTGTTTAGCGCGGAATCCGCATTGATTACAATGATAGGCGGCGCGATTGCCAATGGCATTGCGAACGGTTTGTTGCATCAATTGAATATCTTGATCATTTTCATTTTTGCTGGAATGTTCAGCCATGGCCCGTGCTTGTAATAGCTGATCAAGTGTTTGCAAGCTAGGCTGCCGAATCAGCTCATTTCTGGCGAGTATCGCCGCACTATTTGCACCTTCTTCTGCTATCGTTGCTTCATATAATGCAGTCATGATAGAAGGTAGTTTATAGTTGTCTAAGTAGGTTTTGAGTAAAGCCATGCCATCTTTTAGTTGATCTAGTGCAAGGTGGCTTTGTAAAAGCTTGGTTGCAACCAGCCCAAGGTACTCAGGGTCTTGAAACTCAATGTGTTTCCAGTGCGAGATGGCGGCGGCATGACTGCCCGATTGCAGCTCTAGCTCACCTGATAATACATTGGCACGTATACATTTTTTATTAGCATTTAACGCATTAGCAAGGTGAATACGCACTTGGTCAGGTTGTTGGTCAATCATGGCATTCATGGCTAACTCACAATGGTATTGTGCAATTTCTTTTCTAAAAGGGATACCAGATAAACGCTCTAATTCGATTGCGGTTTCAATCGCTTGTAGCCACTCGCGTTCGCGTACATAAATTTCTAACAAAGAGTGTAATGCAGGCTGACGATAGCGATTGTCAGTTAAGTTGATGAAGAGCTCCTCTGCACGGTCATATAAGCCTGCTTTTAAATAATCTAGCGCTAATTCTGCTTTAACTGCGTCTCTTTGATTTTTTGTGAGTTCTTTTTTCTCTAATAAATTCAGGTGCATGTTAATGGCGCGGTCAGTTTCGCCTGTGCGTCTAAATAAGCTACCAAGTGCAAAATGCAACTCTAATGAGTCACTGTTGGCATGAATCGCTTCAGAAAAAGCATCGACTGCTTTACTGTGTTGATCGCCAATTAAGAAATTAAGTCCTTTAAAATAAGCAGCAGGTAACGTAGTTGATTCAGCAACAATTTGTTTGATGTCAACACGCGCAGCTATCCAGCCTAGTATGAAAAATAGGGGGAGAATTAATAGCCACCAATATTCAAATTCAATTGTCATGTCATGCTCGTTTTTAGATTTATATCATTTTACCTAAGCGTTTGGCTGGGGGCTAATGATAAAGAAAAAAAGAATAAAAAAACGGCACATCATTGATGTACCGTTTTTTATCAAAGCAAATAAAAATAAGACTAGCTAGCCATATCCACGCGGTCGCGCAACTCTTTACCCGCTTTAAAGTGCGGCACATGCTTAGCAGGCACTTGCACTTTGCTACCAGTTTTAGGGTTGCGACCTAAACGAGGTGGACGATAGTTGAGACTAAAACTACCGAAGCCTCTAATTTCAATACGTTCACCTGTTGATAAATTATCAGTCATTGCATCTAAAATCGCTTTAACAGATAACTCAGCATCTTTCACAACGAGCTGCGGAAAGCGTTCCGCCAGTAAGTTGATTAGTTCAGATTTTGTCATGGCTATATGGTCTTTTCTAATTGACTAATGATTACTTCTTGTCTTCCATCTTCGCTTTTAATAGCGCGCCAAGATTGGTATTTCCTGATGCAGCCGCAGCTTCTTCAGCTGATGGTTTTGCAGCAGCAACTTTTGCTTTAGCTTTTGGCTTAGCTGCAGAATCGTCAGAGCTGAGTGATGGAGTTTCGCCACTTGGATCTTCAGTTAGCTGTTTAACACCTAGAGAAATACGCTCTTTTTCAACATCAATCGCTAAGATAACTGCTTGTAGCTCATCACCTTTTTTGAAGTTGCGAATTGCTTCTTCGCCAGTTTGTGTCCATGACAAATCAGACAAGTGAACAAGACCATCAATGTTACCTGGCAAGCCAATGAATACGCCGAAGTCTGTAATTGATTTGATTTGACCTGCAACGTTATCGCCTTTAGCGTGCGTTGCTGCAAAATCATCCCAAGGATTTGGTTTACACTGTTTCATGCCCAATGATAAACGACGACGATCTTCATCAATCTCAAGGATCATCACTTCAACTTCATCACCTAATTGAGCAATTTTGCCCGGGTGGATGTTTTTGTTTGTCCAATCCATTTCTGAAACGTGAACAAGACCTTCAATACCCGGTTCTACTTCAACGAAAGCACCGTAATCAGTTAAGTTTGACACTTTACCGAATAGACGAGTGCCTACTGGGTAACGACGGCCTAATGAAACCCATGGGTCATCACCAAGTTGTTTAATACCTAATGAAACACGATTTTTCTCTTGGTCGAATTTCAATACTTTTGCTTCAACTTCATCACCCACTGTTAACACTTCTGATGGATGTTTAACACGACGCCAAGCTAAATCAGTAATGTGTAGTAAGCCATCGATGCCGCCTAAATCAACGAATGCGCCGTAATCAGTAATGTTTTTCACAATACCTTTAACCGTTGCGCCTTCAGCCAATGTTCCCATTAGCGCTTCGCGATCAGCACTTGCAGTCACTTCCATTACCGCACGACGTGAAACAACGATGTTGTTACGTTTACGATCAAGTTTGATGACTTTGAAATCCCATTCTTTGTTTTCGAATGGTGTTGTATCTTTAACAGGACGTACATCAACTAATGAACCTGGTAAGAAAGCCATGATGCCATTAACAGAAACGCGTAAACCACCTTTAACACGGCTGCTTACATAGCCTCTAACAACGCGGCCTTCGTTCATTGCATCTTCTAGGTCTAGCCACGCTTCCATTTTCTTCGCTTTGTCGCGAGAAAGGATAGTTGAACCAAAGCCATCTTCAAGTTTCTCAATAGCAACTTTTACAAAGTCACCAACTTCGACTTCTAGTTCACCTTGAGGGTTTTTAAATTCGTTTGCATCAATCACGCTTTCAGATTTTAAACCTGCGTTAACAATAACGTGGTCGTTGTCGATAGAGACAACTTCAGCAGTGATTACTTCGCCTGAGCGCATTTCTTGGCGCGCTAAACTTTCTTCAAATAGTGCGGCGAATGATTCTGGGTTTGAAGAGGTTGTTGAGTCAGTAGTAGACATTAAAAGAGAGTATCCAGTTTAATCCCACCTAGCAGTGGGGCAGTTAAATTAACATTAAGTTTTAAGTGATTTATTAATTTAGTGATTAATATAACCTGAAAACTTAACACGAACCGCACATTTTACACAAAAAATATCGTGTGTTCAATGACTTAATCAAGATTTATTGCTGGGAATTGTATTTTTGAAGGCTGGCTCGATATTCTTTTAGTACAAAGTCAACCGCTTCTGCAATATTTCGCTGATTGGTATCAAGAAGAATGGCCTCTTTTGTTTGTATTAGTGGCGCGGAAGCGCGTGTTTTGTCGCGTGCATCTCTTTCTTGTAAGTCTTGTAGAATACTGTCGTAATCAACGGCGATATTTTGTTGTAAAAGCTGTTTATAACGTCTGTTAGCACGTTCTTCTACATTAGCGGTTAGAAATATTTTGAGTTGTGCGTCGGTAAATATTACGCTCGCAATATCACGGCCGTCGGCAACTAAGCCTGGCGCTTGCCTAAAACTATGTTGTAGCGTAAGCAGGGCATTACGCACCTCTTGATGAATAGCGACTTTTGATGCGCCATTGCCCATCTCAGGACTGCGAATAGCGTCAGATACGTCTTCTCCGTTCAACAGTACTTCGTCGCTTTTAAAGACTATTTGCAAACCGGGCACCATTGCACCAAGCGCTTCACCATCGCTCCATGCAATCTGTTTGTTGTGTGCAGCTAACGCTACAATTCGGTATAGCGCACCAGAATCTAAATAGTGAAAACCAAGCTGATTAGCAACGCGCTCTGCAACAGAGCCTTTGCCAGAAGCGGAAGGTCCGTCTATTGCAATCACTGGAATCGTTGAGTTTAAGTTCATCTGTCGTTAATTCAAAAAGTCGAATATTCAATAAGAAAAATTAATCAAAAAGATAAAAACAATCAATTAGATTGATGTATGCAAAGCTATCATAATGAAGTCATGAAGCAATTATTAAGGAACGCAACATGATTAAAACAATGACTTTTGCTATTTTACACTTTAGCGTCGCCTTTACCGTTACCTATTTACTCACAGGTAGTGTTTTAATCGGCGGTCTTGTGGCATTTGTAGAGCCAGCCATTAACACGGTTCTATTTTACTTTCACGAAAAAGCATGGGCGCATCACCATCAGCAACAAAATAGTGTAGCGGATGAGCATGAATGGTCATATACCTAATGCGCAATAGATTGAAACACCTCAAAATAATGAGGGAAAGTTTTTGCAACGCATTTTGGGTCATTAATGGTAATGGGCACGTTAGCTAAACACACCAGTGAAAAACACATCGCCATGCGGTGGTCATCATAGGTATCAATTTCTGCATCTGGCGTTAATTGTACAGGTGGCGTAATCGTAATGTAGTCTTCACCTTCAATAACCGCTGCTCCCACTTTACGCAGCTCTGTTGCCATTGCGGTTAAGCGATCCGTTTCTTTTACGCGCCAGCTGGCAATATTGCGCAGTGTGGTTGTGCCATCGGCAAATAGTGCCAAAATAGCTAAGGTCATGGCAGCATCGGGAATATGGTTGCAATCTAAATCGATGGCTTTTAACTTTGGCGTTATAGGTTTGCTGGCGGTAATCTGATTTTCACCATATTGAATCACGCCGCCCATGAGTGCTAGTGCCTCGGCAAATTTGACATCACCTTGAATGCTGCTTGCATCAATACCTTGCACGTCAAGACTACCACCTATCGCGCCTGCAGCTAAAAAGTAAGATGCGCTAGAAGCATCACCTTCTACATAAATAATATTAGGGCTACTGTAATGGCTAGCGGCTGGAATGGTAAAACCTTGCCAGCCGTCACGTTGCACATGCACACCAAATTTAGCCATTAAATTTAACGTGA
Organism: Methylophilaceae bacterium; assembly: GCA_041612255.1. Taxonomy (GTDB): domain Bacteria; phylum Pseudomonadota; class Gammaproteobacteria; order Burkholderiales; family Methylophilaceae. Next base: position 49,246 of record JBFJJN010000003.1, read on the forward strand.
TTTCGATATATGGTTTAGAGATCAGTTCGCCAACTACTTCAATCGTTGCTTGATTGCCAGTGAGCGGCAAGGCCATTAATAGGGCTGTCAAAAACTGGCTAGAAACATCGCCGCGGATTTGAATTGGCTGACTCACATCTAAGCTGGCTGGTGATATTTGTAATGGTGGAAAGCCAGCATTCGCTAAACATTGAATCTCTGCGCCTGCAGATTGTAACGCCTTGACTAAATCACCAATCGGACGTTCATGCATGCGCGGCACACCATGCAAATGATAGTCACCATTTGAAAAGGCTAATGCGGCGGTGAGCGGCCTAAATGCAGTGCCAGCGTTACCTAGAAATAAATCGGCTTGTTTATTCGGAAAGCTGCCACTGCAACCTTGCACTAACAGATTATCGCCTTTTTTGGTCAGATGAATACCAAGTGACGTCAGCGCTTCTAGCATACGATCGGTATCATCAGACGCTAACAAACCTTTGATTTCTGTCTTGCCACTTGCTAGCGCGGCCAATAATAAGGTACGGTTTGAAATGCTTTTTGAGCCTGGCAATTGAATCTTGCCATTGACTTTAGAGGCCGCTTTTAAATGTAGTTGTTCCATCAGTTTAATTTATCAATTTAATTCTAAAGTTTTTTGTCTTTTGCCCATTGATTACGTGCGTCACTCGCACGCTCAAAAGCAGATTGCAAGGCATTAGCATCATCATTTTCTAGGCTTTGTTTTAATCTTGAAAGCGCTTGTTCATAGCTGGTAATTTCATTCAATAAAGCTGCTTTATTAGCAAAGCTGATATCGCGCCACATTTCTGGGCTGCTACCTGCAATGCGCGTGAAATCTCTAAAGCCACTCGCGGCAAACTGAAATAGCTCATCTGCGTTATCCCGTGAGGCAATATCTTCCACCAAAGCAAACGCCAATAAATGGGGTAAATGACTGACCGTGGCAAAAATACCATCATGTTTTTCCGCAGGCATTTCAATCACATTGGCACCGCAAGCTTGCCAAAGTTGTCGCACTTGGTCAACGCTGTCTTGACTGTTTTCAGCTGATGGCGTTAACACTACATGCTTACCAATATATAAATCATCCATCGCCGCTGCAGGGCCAGATTTTTCAGCGCCAGCAATCGGGTGCCCACCAATAAATTGACTAACTTGTGCGCCTAATACGTCTTTTGCAATGGCTAATATATCGGTTTTAGTACTGCCAGCATCGGTAATAATCGTATGTTGATTCAGATGAGGCTGAATGCTTTGCAGAATGCTTTTAGCTTGCGCAACAGGCGCTGCAATCAACACCATATCTGCATCATCTAAAGCTTCTGCGATATCTGTTGTCGCTTCATCAATAATATTCAGCGCCAACGCTTGATCTAAAGTCGCTTGGTTACGCCCAACACCAACGCACACTGGCGCATTCGCTTGCTTTTTCAAAGCCAACGCAACCGAGCCACCAATCAGGCCAACACCAAAGATAACAAGTTTTTTCAACAGATAGTGTATTTCTACAGAAATGTATAAAGGCTGAATTGTATCATTACCGCATGGCTTGTGTCGGCAGGAGTGTTGTCGTTTTGCGTTAAGCCATAAAAAAGGACATTACTCATTATGGAAGAATCATATATATTTATATTAATCGACAATAATAATTAAGATGCTTTTACGAGAGGTATCCAACAATGGAAAGATGTAGAGATACAAGAGTAAAAAGGCGTGAGTGTGACATATTGCAACGCTGGTATTGGGAACATTTGATTAAATCTGATATATATCTCCAAGCGCATATGGATTATGTACACTTCAATCTTCTTTAAAATGTGTTGGTAAAACAAGTAAAAGATTAGCCTTAGCCGACGTTTCATCAATTGGTTGAGCTAGGCGTTTCCCCTCAAGACTGAGTTAGTGGAATAGAAGGGTATTTGGTTTATGAGGAATAAAAGAAATTAGATAGTAAACGCAATACGGACTGTAAACGAGTCCGTCCTACGCAAGTAATTTTTAAAAAAATGGGATTAGTATCAACTAATCCCATCTATTACATTAAATACTACTCAACTATTGCTTACTTGTAGTTGGCGCAGTAGTCCAATCTTCCATCGCTTCTTCGCCTGGTCGATCCACTTTAACCTGGCCATTATCAACTGATGTTACCCATACGACAGGAATGTAATGATGTTGACCTGTCTTATCTTTATTTAATTTAATAAAATCTTTGCCTTCCATGTGATCAACGATAGCAAATTGACCGCCTTGTGAGCAAACTACTGGCATTTCAGCTTTAATTTCAGTTGTATTAATCATTTTTTTTCTCCATATTGTCACCCGATTTGGATAAGAATGGTTACTTTAATCAATATTAAAATAGGGTCGTATAGTCAATTCGCCTAAATTGCGGTAGGAATTAACTGACATTATTATTAGGGTGTTTAGTGCGTATTGGCTTGCAGTGCATGCAGAAAAATAGCTTTTTTATGCTCAATTGGGTAAATATAGCTTCCATTTACTCGGCACTAAGTCTAATAGATATGCGCGGCATTTGTGCCAAAAAGCGGAGAGTAATAATAGCGCTGAGCCGATGGTAAGCGCAGTGACGGCAAACCCAACACCGACTTGTCCAACATTGCTCAATAGTGTGCTAAATACATAAACGACGTAGCCGAGTGCGGAGACCATGAGGGCGCGGCGGTCGATGAGTAATGAGATGATGCCAATGGCGATATAGAGGATGAGCACGAAGCTCGCTTGCATCACATTAATATTGCCATGTAGCACTCCAATTAACTCAAAAACGGGGTGAATAATGATGGGTGCTGCCAGTAAGTGTAACCAAAAAGCGACATCCGATTTTCGTGTTTGCCTTTTGGTATCTTGTTTATCCCAATACATGGCAAAAGCAAATACGCCTAGACCAATAACAATGGCAACGGGCATTAAGTAAAGGAAGGTGATGAAACCTAACAATGACGCTAACAGTGTGGCGACCAATGCTGCGGTACCAGCGGCGATGGTGATTGGTACTTTAAAACGTAGCCAATGTAAGCATGCGGCGAGCGTTGCCACAATTGAGGAGATGATAAAGCTTTGAGTACTACTGATACCAGCGGGCAGCATCACGTTTTGTGATGCTGCAAATAGATAGCCGACAAAAGCTAGCAACAATACGATAGCGGGTAGCGCCATGCGGCGTTTTAAGACAAAAAATTCAGCCAATCCCCAAGCTGCAGCGGCTGCCAGTAAGTTGCCGTAAAGCGCGCCGCCTATCCATTTAAGTGAGGTGATGAGTAGCAAACTGGCGATGACAACAAAGATATCATTAAAGCCTGAGATTAATCGAAAGTGCTCTTCATCAGCAACATCGTTGGTGTTGCTATTTGCCGCATTTGCATGCGCTTTTAGCGCTTTAGCGGTTGCTTCATCCAAAATGCCAGCTGCTATAGCCGACTGAATATTGTCTTCTGAAATCATGAATTGTCCTTATTCTTTTTTGGCGCTTATTTAGTCTGCGAGCAACTCGTTAGTTAGCCAGTCACCATCAATATATTTTTCTTGTAAGTTGAATTTTTCTTTGTAAGCCATTTTTTGGCTTTCAGCAATCCAATAGCCTAAATACACATAAGGCAAATTGAGATTTTTAGTCCATTCAATCAGCCACATAATGGCATAAGTACCATAGCTGGCTTTTGGCTCAGCTGCATCATAAAAAGTATAAACGGCTGAATTACCATCTTTCACCGTATCAATAACACTGACGATTTTTACTTGATATTGCGCGTCCCTAAATTCAATCAACCAGCTATCGACATTGCTCTGGCAAAGAAACTGTTTGTATTGGTCTTGTTCACTAGTCTCTGTATTTTGATTGATGTCATCATCTGGCGCATGTCTTAGTGCTTGATAAGATTTATACAGTTCAAAGTGTGCTTGATTAAAGGCTAGCGGCAATATGCTTGCTGTTAAGTCGTTATGCTGCTTATAGGCGCGCTTTTGGCTGCGCGTAGGTGTAAAGGCATCTAATACAATGCGCACAGGCACGCATTTATTACACTGTTCGCAATGAGGCCGATAAGCAAATTTACCACTGCGTCTAAAGCCTTGCTTAATCAGCTCGCTATAGACATCAGCATCGACCAAATGATGCGGTGATGCGATTAAACTTTGCGCACGGTTTTTTGCTATGTAACCGCAAGCATAGGGCGTTGTAACATAGAATTGTAGTTTCTGTAATGGTAACTCTTTGGGTGAACTCATACTGTTAAGTGTATCAACTTTGACAGCGTTTGACTAAATACTTCGCGCGGAATTTCACGTCCACCAAAGCTAGTTAATAGCGGAGTTTTCATTTGGCAATCAATCATGCCAACTTGCTTCGTTTTTAGGTAAGTAACCAAATTAACAAAAGCAATTTTAGAAGCATCTGCATGCGTGTGAAACATACTTTCACCATAAAACATTTGCCCGATAATCACACCATAACAGCCACCAACTAATTGATTATCCAGCCAGCTTTCACTTGAAACCGCGTGCCCCAACTCATGCAAATCGCAATAAGCATCAATCATGGCTTGGTTAATCCAAGTGCCCGCCTGGTCCGGACGTTTTATTTGACTGCAAGCAGTAATAACTTCACGAAAAGCTGTGTTGATACTCAGTTGATAAGGATGTTTTTTAAGTGTTTTTGTCAGTGAGCTTGAGACTTTTAATTCTGCAGGAAACAGCACCATGCGCGGATGTGGACTCCACCACATAATTGGATCATCTTCGCTAAACCAAGGGAAAATACCTTTTGAATAAGCGGCTAGTAATCGACTACTACTAAGGTCACCACCAATGGCAATTAAGCCATTTGGTTCTTTGAGGGCTTGCTTTAGAGGAGGAAACTTAGTCTCCGCTTCTAAAGCAAGTACGTAGCCGTCTGAAAGTTTGTAATATTGGTCTGCCATTACGGTGACAGTTTACCTATTAAAACTCGAATGGAGTATTCGAATTGATCCAGTTGACAACTTCATCTGCAGGCATTGGCTTTGCAATGCCATTGCCTTGTGCATAATTGCAGTTTAAGCGGTGCAACAAACGTAATTGTGCATTAGTTTCTGCGCCTTCAGCAATCACTTTTCGCTTAAATTCTCGACTTAGGTTTACCACGCCAGTCACAACGGCTAAATCTTCTGAGTCATTCAGCATGCCTTTTGTGAATGATTGGTCAATTTTAATAATATCGACTGGTAATTTACGTAGATAAATCAGTGAAGAGTAACCGACTCCAAAATCGTCAAGTGAGAAGGTGACGCCCAATTTTTTACATAACTTAATAATTTTAGTGACTTTGTCGAAATCGCTGATCGCGGCTGTTTCCGTAATCTCGATGTTGAGTCTACTGCCAATAATTTCAGGATGTTTTTTGAAGGCATCTCTTAAGAAAGTAGAAAAGTTTTTATTGGTAATGTGATGGGCTGCAATGTTAATGCCCACGTAAAAATCTAGGTTTTCATTACACCATAATTGGAGTTGTTTGAGCGTATTCACAATGACCCATTCACCCAAACTAATAATCAAATTGGTATTTTCAATGATAGGAATAAAGTCATTCGGCTTAAGTAAGCCACGTGTTGGATGTTGCCAGCGGATTAAGGCTTCCATGCCGATAACATTGCCGGTATTTAGATCAATTTGCGGTTGATAATGAAGGAGAAATTGATTGTTTTTTAATCCTGCAATAACATCTTGTTTTAGATGTTGTTGATTCTGCGAAACCTGCGCTAATTTTGAGTCAAACAAATGGTGTTGCTTACCGCCGTTAGTTTTTGCGTGATACATCGCATGGTCTGCATGGCGCAATAAAGTATCGGGCGGATTATTGTCGTTGGGATAGACAGTAAAGCCAATGCTTGCTGAAATATAAAAAATATGGTCGCCAATATGGAATGGCTGTTCTATTGCATATAGAATTCGGTCTAGCGCATTGGAGTATTCTTTGGCTGTTGGTAAGCCGCTGAGTAAGATAGCAAATTCATCTCCGCCTAGTCTGGCAACAGTATCATGATTGCGACAATTATCACGTAATCTATCGGCTAGCAAAATCAACAATTGGTCGCCAACTTCATGCCCATGCTGATCGTTGATTGGTTTGAAATTGTCTAAATCAACATAACAAATAGCAATGGCATTTTCTTCAGCTTCAACAGCTGCCAGAGATTGTTGCAACTTATCTGAGAATAAAACGCGGTTAGGCAGTTGTGTTAAAGCATCATGGTAGGCTAAATGTTCAAGCGTATTTTTTTGTTCTTTTGCCACCGTATTGTCTGAAAATAAGCCAATATAATGCATTAATACGCCTTGCTCATTGCGTACAGGAAACATATCTAGCCATGCCGCATAAACCTTACCATTTTTTTGCTGACACCATACTTCTCCACGTTTGCCTTCATAAAACACAGTTGAGTCGAATAAGTCGGAAAAAAATGAATCGAGCTGATAAGCAAAGCCAAGTTGTTGTGGTTGTTGATTGAGCGCTTCGTCGTGTGAATAGCCAGAGATATTGGTAAATGCTGGATTGGTGTCAATAATATTGGCATTAGCGTCAGTAATAAAAATACCATCGTGTGCATGCTGAAAAACACTGGATGAAATACTTAATCGGTCGGTATTCTGGTTAATTTCTTCTACCATCTGACGTAATCGGCTACGCATTTTAAGCATATTGGCAATGAGCGTATTAGGCTCGGCGATGGTGGTATCCTCTTCGAAATTGCCTTGCTCAATTTTGTTGACTAATTGAATGACGGTTTCTGGTTCTCCGCCTAAAGGCTTTAGTACAAAGCGTTTGATACCATGTTGGGCAAATAACACGAGGATGATCCCAAAAAGACCACTTAATAACAGGAGTGGGTAAAGCGGTGCAACACTGTTGAGATAAGCGTCTTTTAATGGAAAAATTATATAAGCGTGAAAATCCCATTCTGGAATATCTCGATGCGCTACAAACCATTTATTGTCAGTATTTTTGAGTGCTAATGTCGCTTGTTTGACATCAATATGCTTAGATAGAAATCGAATGTTATTGTTGTAATCGGTAATTGCTGCAAAGCCATTTTCTAGAAAACCCCATTGTTTTATCGCTTGGTCGAGTGCATCCACATTCACTTTATAACCAACATACCATGCGCCAATAATTTGTTGGTTTTCACTAATAATTGGCTCATATCCGGAAATATAAGGCTCGCCTAAAATGTCTACAACACCATAAAAAGGTTTGCCAGCCATTAGGTTTGTAATTACCTTGCCGGTCGGGTCTAATCTTGTGCCAACCGCACGTGAGTTGTCTTTTTGCTTGACGTTAGTAGCAACCCGAATAAAGACATTTTCTTTTTTGACAAAGAGGGTCGCCGTACCATTACCAACACGAGTAACACCATCGACCAGATAAGTTTGATTGGCTTGTGGCTTATTACCAAATTGCAGATTTGGCACAGACTCTGCATTCAATGAAGTTTCCCCATTGACAGTGGGTAGACCAAGTGCATCACTTTTTTGTTTAAGCAACTCCATCGATGAGTAAACACGCTCACTCATCAGATTTTTTGCCATCGTTAACACATGTTCAAGCTTTTGAGTCTCATAGAGAGCTTCTTTTTTGGTTGTCTCCAAGTTGAGCGTAAACATGTAAAAAACAGAAGTGAATACGGCAAGAATGCCAATCAGCAATAGAGGACGAAGTAAGTGCTTAAAGAGCGCTATTTTTATCATGACATTATTTTTGTATTAGTTTTTGTTAATGTATTAGCGGTTTGATACCGCTATTTAGCGCATACGTTATCAAAGTTCTTTCTCATAAGATATGTTTTAAGGTGATAAATGGTCTAATTGAGATGCTTTATCTGCTTTAGTTGGATTATTGCAAAAATAGACCCTAACTTTTTACTCAAATCAGCATCTAACATGACAAATGTTCACGAAAAAGCAAAATTAATGTACAAGCTATTTGATTAAATACTGTTAAATCAAACAATTACCGCGTAAAATGCCGACCTATGGAACATTACACTAGCATGCTCGCCAAACCAATTCAAAGCTACCGTCCTTATTGGGCTAAGCGTTTTGGGGTGGCAAAAATATTACCAACCTCACGTGAAGAAATGGATGCGTTGGGCTGGGACAGCTGTGACATTATTTTAGTGACTGGCGATGCTTATATTGATCACCCAAGTTTTGGGATGGCGCTAGTTGGGCGCTTATTAGAAGCGCAAGGATTTAGAGTGGGTATTATCGCGCAACCTGAATGGCAAGATGCTAGTGCATTCAAAGCATTAGGTGCACCAAATTTATATTACGGTATTACAGCGGGCAATATGGATAGCATGGTCAATCGCTATACAGCTGATCGCAAGATTCGCTCAGATGATGCCTATACGCCAGATGCTGCAGCTAACAAACGTCCAGATCGAGCGGTGTTGGTTTATAGTCAACGCTGTAGGGAAGCTTATCCAAAAGTGCCTTTGGTTATTGGTAGTATTGAAGCTAGCTTACGTCGCATTGCGCATTACGATTACTGGTCGGACAAAGTTCGTCGCTCTATATTGGTCGATTCTAAAGCAGACATTTTACTATATGGCAATGCCGAGCGTGCTTTGGTTGAACTTTCACATCGCATTGCTAAAGGTGAGCCTATCAGCGAAATACAAGATATTCGCGGTACGGCTTATATGCGTAAAAGCTTGCCAGAAGGCTGGGATGAAATTGAATCCACTAAGCTAGATAGGCCAGGCAAAATTGATAAAGCGATTGATCCTTATGAAATGAAAATGGGTAAAGGCGATGCGAGCTGTGCCACAGATGAAAGTAAAGCAAACGATGACTTGCCAGAAGGCACGAAACCTATTGCAATCGTGCCTAGTTTGCGCATTAAAAAACTTAAGGCTGATAGAAGCAAACAAGTAGTGCGTTTGCCTGCTTATGAAGAGGTGTCGCAAGATCCTGTGCTGTATGCGCATGCTTCACGTGTATTACATTTAGAGGCGAATCCGGGCAATGCGCGTGCGCTAGTACAAAAGCATGGCGATAGAGAAGTGTGGTTGAATCCACCACCGATTCCGCTGACGACTAAAGAAATGGACTTTGTTTACGATTTGCCTTATGCACGTAAGCCGCATCCTATTTATAAAAATGCAAAAATTCCTGCATGGGAAATGATTCGATTCAGTGTCAATATTATGCGCGGCTGTTTTGGCGGTTGTACATTCTGCAGTATTACCGAGCATGAAGGTCGTATTATTCAAAGCCGTAGTGAAGAGTCTATTTTAAAAGAGGTAGAAGAGATTCGCGACAAAGTAGAAGGCTTTACAGGCGTGATTTCCGACCTTGGCGGGCCAACGGCGAATATGTATCGCATTGCTTGTAAATCAGAAACGATTGAAAAGTCTTGTCGCAAATTATCATGCGTTTATCCAGATGTGTGCGAAAACTTAAATACCGATCACAGCGCCTTGATTCAGCTTTATCGCAAAGCACGCAATATTAAAGGCGTGAAGAAAATATTGATTAGCTCAGGGCTGCGTTATGACCTCGCTGTTAAATCGCCAGAATATGTAAAAGAGCTTGTACAGCATCATGTTGGCGGCTATTTAAAAATCGCGCCAGAGCATTCTGAAGAAAACGTACTGAGTAAAATGATGAAGCCTGGCATGGGTGCGTATGATGAATTTAAAGCCATGTTTGAAAAGTTTAGCGCTGAGGCAGGTAAAAAACAGTATTTAATTCCCTACTTTATTGCAGCGCATCCAGGTACAACAGATGAAGATATGCTGAATCTAGCATTATGGCTAAAACGCTATAACTTCAGATTAGACCAAGTGCAAAACTTTACGCCTACGCCAATGGCGATGGCAACCGCGATGTATCACAGTGGTAAAAATCCATTGCGTAAAGTGACAGCAGATTCTGAAGGAGTCTCTGTGCCAAAGGCTGGTGGTGTGCGCAAACTGCATAAAGCATTTATTCGCTATCATGACCCAGCTAATTGGCCTATTTTGCGTGAAGCTTTAAAGAAAATGGGGCGTGCTGACTTGATCGGCCCAGGTAAAAAACAATTAGTACCTGCTTTTCAGCCTGCGGTGATTGGCGCTATTCGCCAATCTGATGGCAGTAGTTTTCAGCCAAAAGCGAAGGAAAGTCCGCGTCGACCAGCGGGGCGCATGCCAAAAGCATTTAATGATATGAAAAATGCGGCAAGACCCGTACGTAAAAACAAAACTAGCCATTAGATATGGCTATCTAGATAGGTGAAAAATGAGTCTAATTAATATTAAACGAATATTCGTTGTGATAAATGGCTTCTTATTGATTAGCGCATCTATGCTGGTGGAGGCCACAGAAAAAGGCCTGTTTTGGCAGATGATATCGCCTAGCGGTCAAGTAAGCTATTTGTTTGGTACGATTCATACCGATGATAATCGTGTGACCGAGTTTTCAGCACCGATTTTAGATGCGCTGAAACAAGTGGATTTGTTTGTAATGGAAACGCAACCCAATAGTAATCCTGCTAATTTCATGCTGAAAACAGGTTCGCTAAAAGAGATGCTCACGGAAGATGAGTTGGATAAAGTCAGAGTGCTGGCTGATTTTCATGTGATGCATATTGACCAAGCATTGCGCATGAAGCCTTGGTTACTAGCGGTAGTTTTTAGTCAGTCAAAACCACAAACGCCTTATGCGCAAGATAATTTATTAATGCGCGGCGCTGAAGATTTCGGTAAGCCAGTTGAAGGTTTAGAAACGAGCCAAGAACATTTCGGCGTGATTGATGACTTTAGTGTAGAGGATCAATTAGTCATGTTACGTGCTGCGTTGAAGATGACAAATGCACAAAAAGAAAAGGATTTTGAGCGATTGATCGCTGTTTATTTAACTGAAGACAGTGATGCATTACTCACTTTAGATGCTGATTTGACTGGTGCAGGTTTACCTAAAGCGTTATGGCAACGCTTACGGGCTAAATTGCTTGATGAGCGAAATGATTTAATGGCTCAACGTTCAATTGCTTTAGCCCAACAACAGTCTACTTTTATTGCCGTTGGTGCGGCTCATTTAGCTGGTGAAAATGGCTTAATTCATGCATTCAAAAAAGCGGGCTATAAACTCAGCCCGCTAGAGAAATAAGCACTTAGCTTATAATTGCTTAAGTTGGTGTTACTTACTCATTACACTATTACTTAGTTTGTTCGCCTGCTTCATTTGCATCATAGCCTAGATCACCAGTCACATCTTCAATGTCGTCAGTGAAATCTTCCACCGCTTCAACCATTTCCTTGCGACCGCCATCTTCTGCGGTAATTTCGTCAACAGTATCAGTGAAGTCATCAACGGCTTCTGTCATCTCTTCACGATTTTCTTGCGAAGCTGTTTTGTCTTGGCATGCTGTTACTCCAATTGCCAAAAACAAAACAGTTACCAATAGTGCTACATTTTTTAATATCATCTGTGAATCTCCTTATCTGTATTTAAATGAGAGTTTCATTTATAAAGGATAACAAACTTAGTTCACAATTGCTAATCCAGTGTCTAATTCAGTATAGAGCAATGTTGTGACCCGATGTCAGAATTTACTCAAAAGGGGGCCGTTATCTTGGGATGTACTAATTGAAGTTGCAATAAAGTAAGCGTTATCAATTAACCAACATAAAAAAATGAATATTTATTACTGTTTTTTCTTAATCACATGCTGACCTGCTTCATAGTTTGGAATATCAGGATTTTGATTAACATAAATCAGTTTGTCAGTCGCAAAACCTAATGCATTGGCTTGGCTTACCAATTGTTGTTTGATTGAATCATTCATTTGAGGTGTACGTGATAATATCCATAAGTAGTCTTTGTCTGGTCCGCAAATCATTACATAGTTGTACTCTACTTTATCAAGCGCAATGATGTTATAGGCGCCATAAAACGGGCCAAAGAAAGAAACTTTCAATTTGCCCAAATAAGTGTTGTCTGCATTTGGCTTTTCAATAAAATAAGCTTTGCCTATCGCCTCATCCCACTTTTTATTTTCGCGGTTATAACCTCTATTGATGACTTTAATACTGCCATCTGAATTTTGTTGATATTGTGCCGTAACATGATCCAATCCGCGCTCAAAACTGTGGTCTAATCGGGCAATTTCATACCATTTACCTAAATATTGCTCAGCATTCACACCATCAATCACTTTAACATTTTCCGGCACACCCATACAGCTGGTGAGTAATAATAAGGCTAGCAACAATAGTTTTTTCATCTTTGACATGTCCTTAATTGAAGATTGCAGATTACTTAATTTTAGCTAAAAATTGATCTAATTGAGCGGCAAAAGCTTTTCTATCAGCAGCACTAAACGCATTCGGCCCCGAAGTTTCTACACCACTCGCACGTAATTCTTCCATAAAATTACGCATGCTTAATCGTTCTTGGATATTCTCTAACGAATAAAATTCACCACGAGGATTCAGCGCATGTGCGTTTTTAGCTATCACTTCTGCGGCTAATGGAATATCAGCAGTAATGACCAAATCGCCGGCGTTGAGTGATTGCACGATTTTATTATCTGCAACATCAAATCCTTGCCCAACCTGGGTTGCAGTTAGGTAAGGTGAGGGTGGTAAACGTAATAGCTTGTTGGCGACAAAAGTGGTTTGGACTGTTGCCCGCTCAGCAGCGCGATAAAGAATTTCTTTAATCACCACTGGACAAGCATCTGCATCCACCCAAATTTTTAGCATTTATCTGCCTCGATTACCGCTACTATTTCCTCTGTTATCGTTACCACCATTACTACTTCTAGCCCGATTGCCAGTGCCGTTACCATTATTATTTCTACCACCGGGTCGGTAGTTAGTTTTTAAATCAGCCGCATAGATAGGCGGCTGTGGTTGCGCTTGATGTCTTGCTGCTTCAGATAAGTTATCATTTGCCGGTTTGTTTGGTTTTCTATTAGCTTGTTCGCCTCTTGGTGGTCTTGTCTCTTGCCCAAATGTACGTTGCTGTCCTTGACCGTTATCTCGACCGCGACTATTGCCTTGACCTTGTGGACGCGTTTTTGGCTGACCTTGTTTTTTCTTCTGGTTTTGGCCGCCGTTAGGTTGCTGTCCGCGAAATAATCTTGGTGGTTCTGGTTCAATCACTGTTGGCGCTTCAAAACCTTCAACTTGTACTTTAGGAATCTCACGATTAATTAGCTTCTCAATATCTTTTAGATATTTCAACTCTTCACGATCAACCAAAGAAATCGCTGCGCCAGATGCGCCAGCACGGCCGGTACGGCCAATTCGATGCACATAATCTTCAGCCACGTTAGGTAATTCAAAATTAACCACTTGCGGTAATTGGTCAATATCCAAACCACGTGCGGCAATATCAGTAGCAACTAATACCCGCATATTACCCGCTTTAAATTCAGCTAAAGCTCTGGTGCGTGCACCTTGGCTTTTGTTACCATGAATTGCCATTGCTGAAATATCACTTTTGACTAGCTTTTCAGTCAATCGGTTAGCGCCGTGCTTGGTGCGAGTAAAAATTAATACTTGTTGCCAGTTATTAGTTTTAATCAAATGTGCCACTAAGTCACGTTTATGCGCTTGCGGCACCATATGCACCGTTTGTTCTACCATTTCAGAAGCGGTATTGCGTTTTGCCACTTCTACAAAGCCAGGATTATTCAACAAACTATCGGCTAAACGTTTAATTTCATCAGCAAAAGTAGCTGAGAATAATAAGTTTTGACGCTGCTTAGGTAGCCTTGCCAAAATCTTTTTAATGTCGTGAATAAAGCCCATATCCAACATGCGGTCAGCTTCGTCTAAAACGAGGATTTCAATGCCAGATAAATCAACTTTGCCTTGATTGGCTAAATCCAGTAAACGGCCTGGCGTAGCCACTAAAATATCAATAAAACGACCTAAACGGTTAATCTGCGGGTTGATGCTGACACCACCAAAAACCACCATTGATTTTAAGGTTAAGTATTTACCGTAAGTATCAACTGACTCGCTAATCTGTGCTGCGAGTTCACGTGTCGGCGTCAAAATTAAGCAGCGAGGCTTGCCTTTGGCAGGATTAGCCGCTGGTTTTTGTGATAGCAAATGTAAAATTGGTAGGGTAAAACCTGCGGTTTTTCCTGTGCCAGTTTGTGCGCCAGCTAATAAATCACCGCCTTGTAAAACCAATGGAATCGCTTTTATTTGAATCGGCGTTGGGGTAGTGTAACCAGCATCTTGAATGGCTTTTAATAGCGGTTCTGCTAAGCCTAAATCGTTAAAATTACCTGTGATTGTGTTTTGACTTACGTCAGAATTTGTTGCTTCAGTGTTCATTATTTGTTTTTTCCTACGACGGCCAATTGCGCTATGACAATACCAATCGAGGCAGACGAATATAAGGATTTATAGTATGACGATTGAGAATAATCAGTCATCTTTATCATGCCGCTACGCTGATTGGTAGTGCGTAGGGTTAGCACATTATACAATGTGTTGGGCTGCATGGGACTAATTTTAAAATTAATTAGTGCGTTAATGAAGTTTAGACGTGTATTGTGTTATCAACTTCAGAGTGAAGTTACCATCATGGCAGTTTAATTTACTTGCAAAACAAAATAACTAATCACAAGATAACGCAGTAATTTTCCAGTGGTGACTAATATCAAAAACCACCGTAAACGAATGCGTAAAATACCCGCTACTACGGTTAAGGGGTCGCCGATAATTGGCACCCATGCTAATAATAAAGACCATAAGCCATATTTTTTAAAGCGATTTTCTGCATTTAAAAACTCAGACTCTGATAGCCTTAGCCATTTTTTTATTGCGCCTAAACTGGCCCAGTAACCGAGCGCGTAATTCGTAAGTGCACCTAATACATTCCCTGCTGTTGCCACGATAATGAGTGCGTTTGGTGAGGCGCCACTTAATAACAAAGCGCTAAAAACGAGCTCTGAGCTTAACGGTAAGATTGTGGCCGCAAGAAATGCTGATATAAAAAGGCCGATGTAACCAAGCTCAGCAAAATAATCCATGCTGATTTGTCGTTAAGTGTTTTGTTCTTTGCTATTCATCATCCACGCAAATAACGAGTTGCGCATCACTTCTTCTGCTGACATTTCAACTGGTGTTGCCCATTCTCTAGGCACAAAAACGGTGTAACCACCAATGTTGTATCCCATCGGCAAGAAAACGGCGATGCGGTCTTTTGGGCTAAATCCAACTGGAAAAGCATCGGCATCTTGTAATGTAATCAAGCCAATCATTTCTAAATCACTATTGGGCGATTTGATAATTACCGCCTGTTGTGAAGTTTTTTTCTGATCTGGATTAAAGTAGTCTGCAAAGTTTTTTAACGAAAGATAAATGTTTTTTACTACTGGAAAATTAGCAAAAGGAAATTCAATCATTAATAGCAGTTTAACAAAACGGCGTTGTGATATGACATAACCCAACAAAATTATACTACCTAAACCAACGATGATACCCATGCCCGGTATATAAGCAGCACCAAAGATTGGGCGAACTAAAAATTCAAAAAACTGTTCTGAAGATGACCAAAATAGATAGATAAAATAAATGGTTAATCCGATGGGTAAAAAGGCAATTAAGCCACGGAAAAAGTATTGGTAAATTCGTTTCATATCAGCATTTTGTTTCATATTAAAATTAAAGTCATCTTCATTTGTCGATTATACATTTTGTCTTCTTTGCATGTTAATTTTAAAAGGCGCTGGCAAAAATACATCACAATAAGTGATTTTTATAAAGGAACACCTCTTAGTGCTTGAACTACTTGATTTCGGCCATTACCCTTAGCGCGATAAAGTGCTTCATCCGCCCGAGAGAATAGGTGGTCACTGGTTTCATTCAACCCATATTCAGCAAGCCCTATGCTAACCGTTATTGGGCTTGAAAGCGCTGTTTGACTGAAGAGCTTTTCCTCAGATAGCTTACGAATTTTTTCTGCAATTGCGTAGGCTGATTCTGCATTGCAGTCGGCTAATGCAATCAAAAATTCTTCACCGCCCCAGCGGCAAATAGCATCACAATCACGAACACTGTCACGCAAAACATCTGCGAGCGACTGCAAAACTGCATCGCCCTGCAAGTGGCCAAGTTGATCGTTCACCTTTTTAAAGTGATCAATATCAATCAGCAAAATGCTGAGTGCTTCTTGCGATCGTTGTGCAGATTTTAGCATTTGATCGAATACGGGTGCAAAACCTTGACGGCTTGCTAGTTTCGTTA
This sequence comes from Methylophilaceae bacterium, assembly GCA_041612255.1. Taxonomy (GTDB): domain Bacteria; phylum Pseudomonadota; class Gammaproteobacteria; order Burkholderiales; family Methylophilaceae. The sequence goes on from JBFJJN010000003.1 coordinate 65,505, forward strand.
AATAGTCATTAGTGAGTAGTGTGCGTAACTGCAATTGTTGGCGTTTAATCAGATAATGGATGATCCAACCAATAGCAAATGTGATGATTACACTCAGTAGAAGATTAATCCATAAAACATGCAGCATTTCTGCCTGTTGGGTATGTGCTTCTTCAATCACAATAAACCAGTTAAGCTCGTCGACTAAGCGAGTATTCACAAAAACTTTGTTTTCGCCATTATCATATACAAAAGAACCTGTTGTTTTATTGAGCAAATCTTGCGAAATGGCACTCATACCCTTCATCTCGTGCAGTGATTTTGCTTTAGAAAAACGAGAGCCATGTAAAGTGACTTCTCCCTTTTTATTCACAAAATAAACGGTTCTGTTGAACTGTTGTTGATATTCATCAATCCGATTGCGAATAATTTCCGATGCCAAACCAACGCCAATAATGCCTAAAAGGTTCTGGTTGTAATCATAGATTTTGTGATTGACAAAAAAGTTAGTTCTACTAAGGTCTGCCGTGTCATCATCCAAATTGATGTCATAGCTTGCTTTTGTTTTAATAGAATCAAAATACCAAGCGTCCTTGGGATCTTTCGCATCGACAGTTTTTAACACGCCACTACTGTGATAATAACGATGGGATTTATCTGAGATAAAAAATGAAGTGATGGTATTGTATTCTTGCTGAATTTCGCTCAGGTATTTAATGATTTGTGCACTGCCTTGCTCGCCGCCAATGACCCAATCGCGCACAAAAGTATCTTTAGCCATCACAGAAGAAATCAACACAGGGCTAATCAAATCGCGTTGCACATGCGAATAAATATTATCGCTAGTCAACGGCAAACTATCGGTGCGGATCCGTTGTTGAATGGATTTATTCGCTAAGTAATAACTAATTAAACTGGTGGTAGCAAATCCTAGTAACAACAACAGACTAATTGCCGCCACCAAAAGACGGCTATTTTTTTCTTCTAATGCAGTATTCGTGTTCATTAATGCTTTCTAACCCTTGGGCAATCTTACTTGTGTGACAGTTTACCGTGCTTCATAAAAGGAAATGTAAATTTCTGATAAATGCAACAATAGACTTATTAAGAGATAGTGCATCTGTTTACCGTTTTCAATATTAATAATGAAAAAAGTAGATAACTTTTAAGTCATTTAACGACAGATCTGATAGCTAACAGCTTTCTCAGCTGCCGTAATATTGATGCATTTTTCGTCTGCTGGAATACGGATAACTGGCTGATCTGTCAGCATATTAAAATAAACAAAAATAGCAGCAGCCGATTCATAATCTTTCGGCAATGTAATGTTTTTGAGTGTTTTAAGTGGCGCCATCTCGATCGATATAATGCCAAGCGAATGGCTATTCAATAAATTACCTCTTTGGTTAAACCAGGCGGCGCTAGTGATTGGCATCAGCTTAATTACCTCCGCATCAGTAATAAACACCACATCAATAGCCGTTGCGCTATTTTCATTCGCATTTGCAAGTGTAGTAAATGACAGGCTCTCTAAATCATTATTGGCTATCAACTTCATTGGGTTGAAGGAACAAGCAGTTATTGAATTGATGCCAAAAGCAATCAATAAAAGTATGGAGAAACGTGACATGAGCATCCTAATCTGAGAGCTGTAACTTGTATTAAATCTTTAAATTTTCGTTTATGTGAATCAAGAGAATAAGTAAATCCGTCTTCTCCGTCATTGACATGGCAATGGGAATCTACATTTGAATGTAAAATTTTAACTTGGATTGCCGCTTTCGCGGGAATGACGTATATCGATGACATCACTAAGTCCAGCGCATATAGCGTGCGAGTTAAAAGGCGCAAAATATTGGGCGTCTGCTTTCGTCAGTAATAACCAAACTTATACGCCAAACTGATCTCGCATCTGATACCACAGCGCACCCATTGCCGTGAACGGCACACGCAACATCCTTCCGCCAGGGAAAGGGTGATGGGGTAGTCGCGCGAAGGCATCGAAACGGGTTTTGTTGCCCAGGATAGCTTCGCCCAAGACGCGACCGATTAGGTGCGTAAACGTGATGCCATGGCCGGAACAGCCTTGAGAGTAGTATATGTTGGACGACAGTGTGCCGACCTGCGGCATACGCGATAGCGTGAGCAAAAAGTTGCCAGTCCATCCAAAATCAATTTTCACGCCTTTCAGTTGCGGAAACACCTTTTCCATCTGCGGACGGATGAGCGTAGCGACTTCTTTGGGATCGCGTGCGCCGTAGACTACGCCGCCGCCAAACAACATGCGTTTGTCGGCTGTGAGGCGGAAATAGTCGAGCAGGAAGTTATTGTCTTCAACACAATGATCTGAGGGCACGAGTTCTTCTGCCAAAGCACCAAGCGGCTCAGTAGTGATTATCTGGGTGCCGCACGGCATAGACTTGGCGGCGAGTTTTGGCTCTAAATCACCAATATAAGCATTGCAAGCTATAATCACACAACGCGCTCGCACTTGGCCTTGCGCGGTGTGCACGGTGGCAGGTTCGCCGCGTTCAATCTTCACTACGGCGCAGTTTTCATAAATCGTTCCACCTAAACTCTCCAGCGCCGCGGCTTCGCCTAGCGCTAAATTGAGCGGATGGAAATGGCCGCCAGTTGGGTCGATAAGAAGGGCGGTATATCGTTCGGTATTCACATATTGACGCACATCGGCAGGCGTGTCGACCAAGGTCAGGCCAGGGTGGCCCCATTTTTCCCACAGTCTCTTTTTTTCATGCAGTTCTTTGGCTTTACGCGAACTGATGGCAGAAAAAATACCACCGTCTTTCAAATCACAATCAATGTTGTATTTCGCCACGCGCTCGCGGATGACCTGCGCACCTTCAAACATCATACGCGCTAGCGGCTCGGCCACGTCTTTGCCATAGCTACGCTCAATCACATCGATATCACGTGAAAAGCTATGCACAATCTGGCCGCCGTTGCGACCCGAAGCGCCCCAGCCCACACACGCTTGCTCTAAAACGACCACTTTCAACCCGGCTTCGGCGAGTGCTATACCAGCGGAGAGGCCAGTGTAACCTGCGCCGACAATACACACATCAGCTTCGATGCTGTCTTGCAAAGGCGGACGTTCTGGAGAGGTGTGTGCCGAGTGAGCATAATAAGAAGGCGCGTGCTTTTGCGCGTCACTATGGCCGGGTGAGTTGGGGTTTAACATTCTTTAATTTACTCCATGCTTCAAATTTTACGGTTAACTCTTCAATTGTGCACCATTGTAAAAGTGTGACAATGCTTAAAAGTAATAGTCTAAATAATGAGCCATTAGATGAAATGTGCCAAGTGATAAATGATAGAGGCAGGCCAAAGCTAATAGGGCGTATTCGCATTGCGCCCATTGATCAATCTAACAAGCAGCGCAATGACTTTTAGTGATTAAGCGCTACGAGCTGATTGAACGCAGAAGAGCGCCACCATCCTCTGATAATAATAACCAAAATATAACTAACGCATTAAGCACAACGGTTGCCCAAAAAATAATCTGAAATTCTTTTTTGATTGTCTTATGTCGTAACATTTTTTGCGCGACTAAAGCACCAGGCCAGCCGCCAATTAAAGCTAAAACATGCAACGTTTTTTCTGGTATTCGCTGATCATTCTTTTTAGCCGCTTGCTTATCTAAACTATAAGCAATAAAAGTCAAAACGCTTACCACCAAATATAGCCACAATATAAAGCTAGGCAGTTCCCCAATCAAAACCGATAAAGCTAAAATCACACAGAATGTAATGGCAAACGCATTAGCAAAAAAATACTGTTTATAGGTCGTTGAGATTTTTGAAGGTTTTCCTAAAGGTAGAATATTGTTGGCATAGAAACGATGTTTATCATCAGTTAGTAACTCATAAGTAATCAAATCACCGTTAGCTGGACGCCCTGATTCAATAGAATAGTTTTTAATATGAACAAATGCTTTTTGACCGCCACCATTTGGCAACACAAAGCCATAACCTTGTTCATCTTTCCAATCGAAAATTTTTCCTTGATAACGCATATTGGTTTTTCTTGTAACGTTTAGTTTGACAGGGCTAACTCGGCAGGGCAGCAATAAAGCAGACTGTGGCAACGAGTAGTCAATATTAGTTGCTCAGTCATTGATATGCCTTTAATTGCTAATGTAAATACACACAAAAATATGCTTTACTACAATTAAGATATTTTATTGCCTAACGCTATCATATCACTCTCACTCAACCATCGCCATTCGCCAACTTTCAAATCATCAGGCAATTTAAGCTCGCCAATCTGAATGCGTTTTAAGCCTTCAACTCGATTGCTAATGGCGGCGACCATGCGTTTGACTTGGTGGTATTTTCCTTCTGCTAAGGTCATGTGAATGACGGTTTCTGAAAGGCGAGTGCAGTCTAAAGCGGCGATGGGAGCATCTTCATCGATGAGTTGTACGCCTTTTAAAATATGGTCGATTTGTTCATCGCTAATTGGGTGTTTGCACGTTACTTCATAAATCTTCGGTACTTTGTGTTTTGGCGAGCTCATTTTATGAATAAACTGACCGTCGTCTGAGATTAAAATTAAGCCTGTTGTATCTTCATCTAACCGTCCTATGCATTGCACGCCACGTTCGACCAATGGATGTGGCAATAAGCTATAAATCGTTGGGTGATGTTGAGTCTTGTGTGAGCACTCGTAATTGCTCGGTTTATGCATCATCAGGTAGGATTTATCTTTGTAATCCCATGCTTCGCCTTGCACTGTGAAGTGCAAATTATCTAATTCAAATATTGCGCTAGGGTCGTCGCATAACTCGTCATTAACGGTGATTTCTTCATTAACAATCATGATGCGACACAGTTTGCGCGAACCAAAACCTTGCGTATGCAGAATGCGTTCTAAGTTGTTTGTTTTTGCTTGTTTAGCCACTTCTATCCTAAGAAATCCATGTAATATATCCATGTAATAAGGTGTAAACATAAGGCAATAAAATTGCACTTAATACACCATTTAAACCCATTGCCATGCTGGCAAAAATACCGGCTTGTTCGTTTACGCTAAAGGCGCGGGTAATGCCTAATCCATGTGCGCCAACGCCAATGGCAGTGCCGCGAATCCACCATGGTCTAATCTTGAATATATCCAAAATATAGGGTGCTAAAATCGCGCCTAAAATACCAGTAATCACAGTAAAAACAGCCGTGAGTGTTGGTGAAACTTGAATGCGTTCTGCAATACCCATGGCAATGGGTGCGGTAACAGATTTGGTATACATGCTGCCGATTATGCTTTCATTAGCGTGCATATATTTTGCAATGAGCACGGCGCTAGCAATCGAAGCAATACTGCCTGCAACTAAGGCAACTAAGATAGGGAGCATTTTACCTTTCATCTGCGCAAAACCGCGATAAATGGGTACAGCTAATGCAACTGTTGCTGTACCGAGCAAAAAGTGCACAAATTGCGCGCCTTCAAAGTATTTTTGATATGCATCTTGATTAGAATCGCCAAAACCAAATTGAGAGATAATCACAGCAATCAGCACGATTGAAATGGCAGCAGGATTTAATATTGGATTGCGATTCGATTTTACGTAGAGCGTGTAGCCAATTTGATAGGTCGCCAGCGTTAATACCAATGCAAATAAAGGATCGCCTGAGAGGTAGACCCAAATTTCGGAGATAGGAATTCTATTATTCACTTTTCTCTCCTATGACTTTATTGACATTCTTTTTCTGGCTGGCTTTGTTACGTCGCTCTTGTTTGCGTTTTTCGATTTCTAAGAGCTTATCTTCATCCAGCTCTTTCATCTCTTGCTGATAAGCCTTGGTGTGTGCGTAAGCAGGTTCTTTAATGCTAAATAATTTGAGGACGAGAGCGGTCACTGCAATCGCTAGAATAACGCTCACAATCAGCGCAACACTCACCGCTAGCGCATGTGTTTTTAATTCTGGTAGAAACAGAATAACGCCGACAGACGCTGGCACGAACAATAAGGCAAGATGTTGTCGGAAAGCATCGGCGACCATGCTTAACGATGGATTCACTTCGCCTTTGATGGATAAAAATGCGACTAATAGGATCAAGCCAATAACAGGGCCCGGAATACTCGGCAATAAGAATCTGGAAACCAGTTCGCCTATGCCTTGCCACAGAAAAATTTGTACTAAACCATCAATCATATCAACAGTGTTTTTTCTTTTATCAATGAATATAGCGATATTGTAAAGCCATTGCAGACCGATTAACCAATGAAATGCGCTAAATAAGCAATTTGGATCCATCCATCAGTTAAAATATGACTAATATTGATTATTTAAACAAGTTACCTTATGTCTTTTAAACACATCACTTCTCGCGATAATGCTATTTTTAAACACTTAAAAAAATTAGCAGATAATAAGCGTGAGCGCACGCAAGAGGACAAAACACTATTGGATGGCGTTCATCTTATTGAAAGTTATTTGCAAGCAGTGGGTGAGCCAGAGTTGTTGATTATTCCTGAAGGAAAAAGCACGCAAGAGGCAACGGATTTGATGCAGCATTTGGGTGATGTCAATACCATTATGTTTCCTACATTGATGTTTGCTGAACTGACACCAGTAACAAGTAGCACCGGTATTTTGGCGCTAGTGAAAACACCTGAAATTGCGATGCCAGAAACCGTTAGTTTTGCCTTGATATTGGAAGATATTCAAGATCCTGGCAATTTGGGTAGCATGTTAAGAACCGCTTTGGGCGCAGGTGTCGATGTGGTGTATTTGTCAAAAGGTTGTACCGATGCTTGGTCGCCAAAATGTTTGCGCGGCGGGCAAGGCGCACAATTTTATTTGCCGGTTGTTGAGGGTGTAGATGTTGTGGAAACGCTAGAACAATTTGCTGGAAATAGTTATGCCACAACGCTGGCGGGCGATATTGTGTATCAACAGGATTTAACCCAGCCAACGGCGTTTGTGATTGGCAATGAAGGCGCAGGCTTGAGTCGCGCTGCGATTACTGCGGCAACGCATCAAGTGAGCATTCCGATGCACCCAAAATTAGAATCGCTTAATGCTGCCGCAGCGGCAGCGATTTGTTTGTTTGAGCGTAAGCGTCAATGCGATTTGAGCGAATTGCCGAGATAATTGTTTTGCTTTAGTGAATCGCTTTGCTGTTTTTAACTACAGGGTTTTCTGTAAATAACGTAGCCGCATCCACTGCATCAAATAGATATTGTTTATTGCAAAAGTCACAATTAATTTCAATTTTTTCTTGCTCAGATAAAATAGATTCCACTTCATCTTGGCCCAGCATTTGTAGCATCTTGCCAACATTTTCACGCGTACATTGGCAATAAAATCGGACTGAATTTGCTTCAAATAATCGCACATCTTCTTCATAAAAAAGTGTGGTTAGAATGCGCTCTGCTGATTCTGTTAGCAGCTCTTGCTCGGTTACAGTATCCGCTAAAATCGTGACGCGATTCCATGCATCAGCATCTTGTGCTTCTTGCTCTGGCAGCTTTTGTATTAACAAACCTGCGGCACTATTGCCATCGCAGCTCAGCCATAATTTAGTGTCAATTTGTTGAGAGCGCAGCATATAGCTTTCTAACATCTCTGCAATGCTCACGCCTTCAATCGGCACAATACCTTGATACGGTTCGCTATTTTTTGTGTCTAAGGTAATGATGCAGTGACCTTCTTTAATCAGCGTTAAAAAGTCGGCATCATCAGCAATCTCACCCTCCCATTTTGCAGTTGCTCGCATCTCTAAATCAGAGCTACATTCAACCACCAATAGCTTCAATTGTCCTTTAGTTTGAATCTGCAACACCATTGCACCATTCATTTTTATAGTAGAGATGAGCAGGGCACTCGCAGCCATCAACTCACCTAGTGCTTTTTTAACAACTAATGGCAATTGTTGATGCGCTAAAGCAGCATTGTAAGTATCGTTTAAATGCACTAAATTGCCGCGAATAGGAGTATTTTCAAACAGAAAATGATGTAGTGAGTCTTTTAAAGTATTCATATGCGTATTTTATCATTATGAAGTGAAATCGTGCGCTTACAAAAAAGCCCATGCATGCATGGGCTAAATAAATTGAATCAGCTCAATTGATTAACTTCAATTAAAAGTCATAAATCAATGTTGCTCTACCTGTAATCGGCGAGCCAGGTGTGATGTTGTTATTGTTATGCGCATATAGTGCATATTCTTTATTGGTTAAGTTTTCAATATTAAATTGCAAGCGCATTTTTTCACTTAACTGACCAAAAATAGCAGCATCATAACGAGTGTAACCAGGCATAATTGTGCTTTGAGAAGCCGTTGGATTGGCTGCATAGCGCTCAGATGTGCTAATGACGCCTAATGCCACTGCCCACATTTCATTGATTTTATATTTATTCCACAATGAAAGGGTGCGGGTTGGTGTTTGAGCTAGCTTGGCACCTTTTAGAATAGCGCTGTTGCCAGATCCTTGTTGCTCTGTGATCTCACCATCTTGTAAGGCAATGCCGCCAAACAAACTCCAGTGACTGGTAATATCGCCAGAAACGCCCAACTCAACACCTTTGGTTTCTTGCCCATCCACTAAAATGGATTGTCCTGCCGGGTTATTAGGATCAGCAACGATAACATTCTCACGCTTAAGTTTATAAATCGCGGCAGTTAGCGCTAGATTTGCGTTCACATCCCATTTAGTCCCAACTTCATAATTGATGAATTTTTCTGGCTTAAACGATGCATTACTAGGATCTATTGAAATTAGCTGATCACCTGCACGCGGCACATAAGATACGCTGTAATTGGTATAAATTGAAACTGCTTCCACTGGTTTAAAAATCAAACCAGCGCGGGGTGAGAGTAAATTATCACTGACGTTAATATCAGTATTATTTATATTATTGGTATAGTCCGTATCAAAGTTGTCATTGCGTAAACCAATGATTGCTTGCCATTGTGGCGAGAACATAATTTGATCTTGTAGATAAAATGCGGCAACCGTTACATCACTTTTTTGATTACGACTCTCTGTATTGAACAAAACATTTGTTGCAGTACGGTTATTAATAGAGAAATTATTATTACCTAAGCTCTCACCGCCAACAGGTGTCAAACGCTTATTATCAGTATTTTGTGAAGCAAATTCGGCTCCAGCTAACAATTTATGCTCTACACTTCCCCATGTTGCTGTATAAGTAATATCGGTTTGATTAATGAAGTTTTCACGGTCTGTTTGATCACGGTAAGCTCCTAAACTTAGAGTGCTAGTAGTACTAACAGGCGATGTGGCAAAGACATTTTGATAAAACTTATCGTAATTAGCATAGCGGAAACTATTTTTAATACTAATGCCGTTATCAAAAGCATGTTCAATCGATGCATTAAATGCTGTAGTTTCAGTTTCAGTTGGACTTAGACGCGCACTACCATAAAAGTCATCGGTGTCACCAATATTAAATGGACGGCGATTAAAGTCTGTATTGTTCACTGTCAGCGCACCAGCAACCGCTGCTTGGGATGGTACGCCACGATCAGCTACGCGCTTATCTTTAAAGTACTCCACGCCCACAATAATTTTAGTATTGTCACTAGGGCGAATTGTAAGGGTTGGTGTAATCCCATAACGCTCTAAGTTAACACCGTCACGGTAAGAATCTGAATTTTCGTAAACTGCGTTGACGCGAAAAGCAACTTCATCATTGAGTGCTTGACCATAATCACCCGCCATACGCTTTTGATTGTAAGCTCCATAGCTAGCTGACAATTGACTAATTGGCGTCCAACCGGCTTGCTTACTTACGCGATTAATCGCACCACCAGCGCCGCCGCGACCAAACGCCATGCCATTTGGTCCTTTTAAGACTTCAATACGGTCTGTGTTATAAATATCGCGATAAGTCTGAACATCATCACGCAAACCATCTAGAAAAAAGTCACCAGTCGTTGCATTGCCGCGGAAAATTAAGGCATCACGATTGCCTTCACCTTGTGCAGCTTGCACACCTGGCACATAACGCACAGCTTCGCTAATGCTTTGAATGGATTGGTCTTTAATTAAATCTTGTGGAATAACGGTAATTGATTGTGGTGTGTCACGCAACTCAGTCTCAGTTCTGGTTGAAGATGAGCTTTTTTTAGCGTTGTAACCTTTAACAGGTTTTGTGTCGTCAATTTTTTTACCAACGACCTCAACACTGTCTAGTAAAATCTCTTCTTCAGCTATTGCTGTTTGAGACATCGTTAGTATGCTTGCACCAATAATGAGGCCAAATGTACGGAGCATAAGATGGGTTGATTGCTTTAATCGTGGCGAGATTGCTGTATTCATTTAAATTCCAAGATTGAGGTGAACGTTAAATTTTTTTATTGGATTTATTTTGAGTGCGTAATATTAACGTAAATGGTAATTGTTATCAATAACATTTAAGTTTGCATAAATTAAGATAATGAGTGCTATGCAATGGTTTGGTTGAGTTTTTTGGCGATGTTTGCACTGTTCCAATGCGTAAAAGCCCATTGCCAGCAGGTGGTTAAATTCTCATGGAATAACTCAGGTGGAGGAGATTGTTTAAGAAACTGTAATGCTCTACATAGATCTGTGGAGGCTTCAGTTGGGCTAAGTTGTTTTGCGAACGATTGTTTGCTGAGTTTTTGGCCCGCTTTATCAGTTACGATAGGAATGTGTGCGTAGTTCGATGTGTTGAAATTTAGTAAAGTTTGAAGGTATATTTGACGTGGTGTTGAGTTGAGCAGGTCAGCGCCACGTACTACATGGGTGATGCATTGCTCAGCATCATCGACAACAACCGCTAATTGATAGGTAAATAGATGATCGGCGCGTTTTAAAACGAAATCTGCGATATCAACTTTTAGATTTTGACGAATCTCACCTTGAATAGCGTCATTGAAACTGATGATGCTGTCCTCAGTTTTAATACGCCAAGCAGTTGGTGAATTGGGTTTGATTGCATGTGTTAAACAAGTGCCTGGATAAATAACGCCCTCAATCCCCGTTTGATTGGATGAGTCAGCGATTTCTTTACGCGTACACGTACATGGATAAACTAATTGTTTGTCTTTCAATAAAGAGAATGCATTGAGATAGGCGTCATTGCGCTGGCTTTGATACATAATATCGCCATCCCACTCAAAACCGAATGCCGCTAGCGTATTGATAATATTGTCTGCTGCGCCAGCTTGAACGCGCGGCGCATCTATATCTTCTATACGCAGCAGCCATTTGCCATGATGTGTTTTTGCTTCAAGAAAACTTGCAACGGCGGCAACTAGCGAACCGAAGTGTAAAGGGCCAGTCGGTGAGGGAGCGAATCGTCCAACATAAGCCATTGTTTAATGGACAGGCTGCAAATAGGGCGGAATGTCCCAGTTTTGTAATTGCTTACCGAGCAGTTGTAAGCTACAAGCCAAACGGCTACGACCATCGGCACTAACTTCAAACTCATAAACGCGCACAATTTGCACCTGCCCACGGCTGTTGCGCGCAAAGCTTATTTTTTTGCAGGAAACCGTTTCATCTAAAAGCTGTAAATTCCAGCGGCTGGCTAATTCTCTGCCAACATAAATTGCAATTTCGCGTTTAGCAATGGTGTCGGACCAAAACCAGCCAATCAATAAGATAAGAATCAGTAATAATATTTCGAACATAATTTATGTGTTTCTAGTGGTGTGAATACGGTAAAAGCGATAAGCAAGTAGTCGCCTTAGGATTGTGATGCAAAGTTACGCTATCGTTAAATGATCATCTTATGACAATAGAAGAACGGGAACAATAAGTGTATTAAAGTTTATATGAAATTAGATAAAAGCAAAGTGCTGGCTCTACTTTTGGCAAAGTAATGGATTTTTCATATTTGACATTTTGATATTCATCAACATTGCTCAAACACAAAGCGGATAAGCAAAATTGACATGCTCACTTAATTGGTGCAATGCACTTGCAAATGCACTTATAATGCGCATTAAAGCAATTGAAAACATCAAAATAATTCAACAGGGGGAGTTAAATGGATCAATTAATATCTGCAAATGATACTTTGTTTGTGTTGCTGGGCGCGATTATGGTGTTGGCAATGCACTCAGGTTTCGCCTTTTTAGAGCTTGGTACTGTTCGCCATAAAAACCAAGTAAATGCCTTAGTCAAAATCATGGTCGATTTTTCAATTTCAACCATCGCTTACTTTTTTATTGGTTACAGCATTGCTTATGGCGTTAATTTCTTTAGCGGCGCAGAAATGTTGGCAGCTAAAAATGGCTATGATTTAGTCAAATTCTTTTTTCTATTAACCTTTGCCGCAGCTATTCCAGCCATTGTTTCTGGCGGTATTGCAGAGCGTGCAAAATTTAACCCACAAATTGCGGCAACCTTTTTATTGGTTGGTTTTGTTTATCCTTTTTTTGAAGGCATCGCTTGGAATGGTCATTACGGGATTCAAGATTTTCTTGCTGCTCAATTTGGTTTTGCCTTTCACGACTTTGCAGGCTCTGTTGTTGTACATGCAATGGGCGGTTGGATTGGCTTAGTTGCAGTTGTATTACTGGGCGCACGTGCAGGTCGTTACGGCAAAGAAGGTCAAGTTTATGCGCATCCACCATCAAGCATTCCATTCCTAGCATTAGGTGCTTGGATACTCACAGTTGGTTGGTTTGGTTTTAATGTGATGTCGGCGCAATCGATTCAAGGTATTTCAGGTTTAGTTGCGGTTAACTCTCTAATGGCACTGGTCGGCGGTACGTTAGCGGCTGTAGTGCTAGGTAAAAATGACCCAGGTTTTGTTCATAACGGCCCCCTTGCAGGTCTAGTTGCCGTGTGTGCTGGTTCTGATGTTATGCATCCATTAGGCGCGTTAGCAACAGGGTTAGTTGCAGGTGCGTTATTTGTATGGGCTTTTACCATGACGCAAAATCGCTTGAAAATTGATGACGTCTTAGGGGTATGGCCATTGCATGGTTTATGCGGCGCTTGGGGTGGATTAGCAGCAGGTATTTTTGGTTCTAAGGCGCTAGGCGGCATGGGTGGCGTCAGCTTTGTATCACAACTAATAGGGACTAGCCTTGCTATTTTAATTGCCATTACAGGTAGCTTTATTGTGTATGGCTTTATCAAAAAGCTAGTCGGTATTCGTTTAAATGAGGAAGAAGAGTTTGAAGGTGCTGATTTAAGTATTCATAGAATTAGCTCAACTACAGTAGATTAATTAAATTAGCAAGTTTGATAAAAAAATTAAGGGGCTTATAGCCCCTTAATTTTTTTGCTACTTGATAATGATGATTAAAAGTCGTAACGGACACCAGCAACAACTTGTCGACCACGGCCTACCGCCATACCATCAACACGACTTGCTAAATACTCTCTATCAGCAAGGTTATACCCACTTAAGAAATAGCTAGCTTTTGAACCAGTAGGTCTGAAGTTAACTGCCATGTTTAGCAAAGTATATGCTGGGATGTCACCTGATAAACCAGATAAAGCGGCATCAACTGGCGGTAATACGCGTGAAAACGGATCAGCTTGTTGACGGCTTACATAATCCACACCTAAACGTGCGTCTAGGCCAACTGGATGTTGATAACCAAGGCTGAATGAAGCAATATGACGAGGCGCATAAGGCAAGCGATCGCCGTCAATAATGCCGTCATCTGGATCTAAACCATCTTTGGTAAACTCAGCTTTAAATACATTGGTATACGAGCCTTGTAGATAAATATTATGTGGCGTGTTATAAATCGTACCAAAATCGACACGGCCAGCAAACTCTAAACCAGTTTGCTCAGACTCACCTCCATTAATAAAACTTCCAGCGCCATCATTAATGACAACATCCTCTACTTTGGTGTGGAAAAGTGTAGATTCAAAGCTTATCCCTTTGTAGTAGTTAGAGCGGACACCCATTTCCCAGTTAATACTTGTTTCTGGATCGGTATTCTGGATTGCAAATCCATCAATATCACGATCTGGACGCGGTGGTGCAAAGCCTTTATGTACCCCTGCAAATACAGTTGTGTTGGCAATCCCGTTCCAGGCCATACCAAAGCCAGGTAGTACTTCAGTTTGACGGTTGGTGCTTGTAGAAAACCCTGTATTACCATCTGCTTGTAGAATGGTGGTTTTAATTTTCAAATCTTCATAACGCACACCTGGAGTAAACGACCAATCACCAGCATAAAAAGTGTTTTGTGCATAGTAAGATTTAGCATCTACATCGATACGGATATCTTCACGGAAATCTGCAACAGCTCCAGGAACACCAGCTTGTTCAGCATTTGCTTTTAAGAAGGATAGACTTTGTGCGCGCGCATCGTTTCCACGATATTGTCTACGACTGATATCTTCTTGGTGATATCTTAATCCAACCACAGCATCACTTTGCAGGCCAAATAAGCTATGTTGGAAATCTAAACGTGGTTCAATACCATAATAGGTATAGCTTCTTGGACGATGACGGCCGCCACAGGTTTCAGCGTTCGCTTCCGTAGCTGCATCGGCGCCTGGACATCGCTCTAATACTGTAACGCCAGTCGAGTTATTACTAGCATCATCAAATCCGCCAGGCGCATCTGTTTGACGGAAAGAACTGCGATATGAGTCTGCGTAATAAGCTTGTGTGCTTAACTTAGTAGTATCATCCATTTGAAAGATATGCTGCAGTTGCGCCGTTTTACGCTCATGTTTGAAGCTATCGTTTTTACCAGATGGCGCTTGGAATTTATCTCGAGCGTAATCTACTTCACCTAGACCTGTTTCAGAAATATTTGAGTCTTCTTCGTAATAACCCACTTTAGCAATCAAGGTTTGGCGATCAGTTAAATTAAGTTGACCTTTAATCGTAAACTCTTGCACATCAAACTCATGGTTATCGCGAATACCATCGCCTTTATTTTGTAGCGCATCTATCATTACACCTCCGCGCTCACCACCCCAGCCAACATTTGCATGCAAGCCTGTAAAATCATTATTACCTGCACTTGCTTGTACACTTCCAGCAAAACCATCTTTAGGTACAGGCTTTGTTACAAAGTTAATCATGCCACCGATGGTTTGTGGACCATATAAAATTTGACCTGAACCTTTGACTACCTCAATCCGACTTACGCGTTGTAAAGGTGTTGAGTAATGTGCAGAAGGATCGCCATACGGCGCTAAAAAAAGCGGCATGCCGTCTTCTAATAACAATGTACGAGAAGTGCGACGTGGGTCTAAGCCACGAATACCAATGTTTGGCGCTAATACAAACGCATCTTCACCAACAATATTAACGCCAGGTACATTGTTTAGCGCTTCTCTTACAGTAAATGGGCGGCGTTCAATTAAATCTTCTTCATCAACCACATTAAATGAACCAGGAACGGCCTCTAATCGGTCAGGCAAAATACCTTGAACGACAACTGGTTTAATGGCTGGGCTTGTTGTTGCTTCCGCTGGTGTTTCTGCGGATGCGTTAAAAATACTGGCGCTAAACGCAAGTGTGATTGCGCGAACCACAATCTTTTTTGATGGGCGTTTCATTCATTAATCCTAATATTTATGGAGCTTAAATAATTGCAATATTTAGGCCACTAACGATTAAAATTATATAACTTGTTGTTTTTTATATAGATAATACAAATTATTTGCTATTTTTTTAAAAAAAATACCATACGCGCCTGGTTAATATAAACCCATATTGGCTAAAATAAAACATTAGTGGTTGATATCAACCATGTTGGTTGAAGTATAAAAAATTGATTTGAGTATTTAGTTAGATAGAAGAAAGTCGAAAGGAAAGTTTAATTAAACCGCTCAAAAGATTGCGTTAAGGATAAAACCCAATCCATCTAACATGATGGAGGTATGTCGGCGATTTTACTCGTTTAGAAAAGCTCAACTTCGCCTTCGCTCGTCACTTTTTCTAATAGTTTTCCAGAAGCGATTAATTGCTCATATTGACAGACTTGGTTTCTGCCATTATTTTTTGCATGATAAAGGGCGGTATCAGCGCGGTCGATCACTTTTGAGGAAAGGTCAAAGGTTTTTATGCAGGTGAAGCCACAACTAAGTTCGACTTTGCCGACTATTGGGAAATTAAAATCTCCAATAGTTTTTAAAAGGCGATTTAATATATGGATGATGGTGTCATTATCAGCGCATTGAAAGATGCCAATGAACTCTTCGCCACCAAATCTGAACAGTAGGTCTTTGTCTCTAAAGTTTTTTCTCATTTGATCTGAGAGCAATAATAAGACCTCGTCGCCGATTAGGTGTCCATACGTGTCGTTGATTTGCTTGAAGTGGTCTATATCTAGTATGGCTAGATAAGTACGACAATCGTTACTTACATTTTCCGTGCTATTTGATAAGTCAGTAATAATGTCGTTGATTTTAAGGTCAAATGTTTTCCTATTTAATAAGCCAGTCAATGCGTCATGCTCATTTTCATTCATGAGTGTCGAAAAATTGTGATAAATATGTAAAATTTGCATTATCAAACCATGGTTTGATAATGAATTTGTCTGCTCGATTGCAATAACAGCAAGTGTTGTTTGCCTTTCATTCATTAACGGAAATAAGGTTAATATTCTGTTCTGATTTGTTTTCTTCCCACCTGTTTTTCGCCCAGCCATGTTATTGGTATTTAAGGGGATGATAGAAGGCTTCGCTGTTTCTAAGCAGGTTGATAAAGCAGTTAGTATATTTGCTGGTATTGCATCACTGATGGCAACGGGTTGATTATTGGCTAAAGCATGTTTAGCTCTGACGATACTGCCTGCGCTATAAATAGTCGTTTTTTTAACATTTGCGATTGAGAGTAGAATTTGCGTTAATGAGAGTTCTAGCTCATTAGAATCCTTCACCTCTGTTAGTGAAATAATTTTATCTAATATGTCAGGATATTGCGTTTGCAACATTTCTGAATTTAAGCCTTGTTGGCTTGAATCTCTGTTTATCATCATAATGGATCAATCATTTTTCTTACGGATTAAATAATTATGCCAAATATTATTATCAATTAAATGCAAGATTAACTTGGTTTAAGTCATTCAGTTTACAATTGTCATGCTTCTGCAATTTCATCATGCTAAACTAATTATATGCAATTATTCCATGTCATTATCCCTGCCGCGGGCATTGGTACGCGAATGCTCAATGTGTTACCTAAGCAATATTTGCCACTTGCGGGCAAGCCTATTATTGCCCATATCATCAAAATGTTTTTTAATCATCCAAGGATTGCTAGCATCCACTTGGCGCTTAGTCCGGATGATAAGTTTTGGCAAAGCTTGTCGATTAATATGGAGAGTCGTTTACACATTCATTACACGGGCGGAGAAAGCCGTTCAGAAACGGTGTTGAACACTTTAAACGCAATGCAGATAGGTGATGAAGATTGGGTGTTAGTACATGATGCGGCGAGGCCAGGGTTAACGCATGAAGCACTTAACCGCTTGCTGGTGTCGTTGGAAACAGATGAAGTTGGTGGTTTACTTGCGTTGCCTGTTGCGGATACCATTAAAAAATCGAACGAAATCAATTTAGTTGATCAAACTATCTCTAGGCAAAATTTATGGCAAGCGCAAACGCCGCAAATGTTTCGTTACGCAATGCTCAAGCAAGCATTGAGCGAATATGAGGGCTTGCCGACGGATGAGGCTGAAGCGATAGAAGCGTTAGGTTTTAGTCCTAAGTTGGTGCATGGCGAATTAAGAAATCTTAAAGTAACCTATCCTGAAGATTTGGCGCTATTAGAGATGATTGTTGAAAAAACTGAAGGAAATAATTAAATGCGAATTGGGCATGGTTTTGATGTGCATCGTTTGGTCGAAGGTCGCCCTTGTATTATTGGCGGTGTCACCATTGAGCATAATAAAGGATTAGATGGACATTCTGATGCAGATGTATTGTTGCACGCCATTTGCGATGCATTATTAGGCGCGGCAGGTTTAGGTGATATTGGTAAGCATTTTCCACCCACTGATAATCGTTATAAAGGGATTGATTCGCGCACATTGTTGCAACACGTGGTAAGTCTGCTTAACGATAAAGCTTATGTGGTGAGCAACATTGATGCAACGGTCATTTGCGAAGCCCCAAAGCTCAGTCCTCACACCGCGCAGATGTGTAGCAATATCGCGCAAGATTGTGGCGTTGAAGTTAACCAAATTAATATCAAAGCAACTACCACTGAAAAAATAGGCTTTACAGGCCGTGGTGAAGGCATTGCTGCTGAAGCGGTTTGCTTGATTGAGAAACGATAAATATTAATGTTATCAGCTTTATTTGCCAAGTTCGAGCAACTGGTTAATCCATTTCCTAAAAACACCATTAAGCCACCACCTAAACACTTTTGGACTTTTGTGTGGGACTGCACGGCGGGCATGCGGCCTTTATTAGCAGGAATGACCTTGCTTACTGCCTTGTTAGGTGTGTTTGAAGCGCTGTTATTTGCCATGATGGGTAAAGTCGTTGATTGGTTAAGCGATACACCGCCCGCGTTATTTTGGGGTTTAGAGAAGCATACTTTACTGATTTTAGCGGCGGTTCTCCTTGCCAGCACCGTGTTGCTTGGCTTACAAACTTTGCTTAAACACCAATCATTGGCTGGCAATTTCCCCATGCGTATGCGTTGGAACTTTCACTGTTTAATGCTCAATCAAAGCATGAGCTTTTATCAAGATGAATTCGCAGGGCGCGTATCCGCAAAAGTCATGCAAACGGCGCTGGCTGTACGTGATGTTTGGTTTATTGTTTCTGAAATTTTAGTCTTTGTAACGATTTATTTTGCCACGATGATTGCCATTGTTGGTAGCTTCAATCCATTGATCATATTGCCATTTTTAGGATGGTTTGCATTATATGCATGGGCGTTGATTTACTTTGTACCTAAACTCAGCAAAGTGTCACAGCAACAAGCTGATGCGCGCTCGCTGATGACGGGACGCATTACCGATGCTTATACCAATATCAGTACTGTTAAATTATTCTCACATGCAGGACGTGAAGCATCTTATGCGCAAGGTGCAATGACGGAGTTTTTAGGCACGGTGCATCAACAAATGCGTTTAGTTAGCACGATTGAAACGATCAATCATTTGTTGAATATGTTGCTGATTATTAGCAGTGTTGGCTTGGGTTTATGGTTATGGACACTAAATCAAATGAGCATTGGCGGTATCGCTGCAATTGCTGCGATGTGCTTGCGCTTAAACGGCATCTCGCATTGGGTAATGTGGGAAATGACATCGCTTTATGAGCAGATTGGTACAGTGCAGGATGGTATTAATACATTAGCCATGCAGCATACAATTGTGGATGAGTCAGAGGCAAAACCATTGCACGTGAAAGACGGGCGCGTGCAATTTAAGCATGTGAATTTTGCGTATCCTGAACAAAAACAAGTACTAGCTCAATTTGATTTAGATATTAAGCCAGGTGAAAAAGTTGGTTTGGTAGGGCGTTCTGGCGCAGGTAAATCAACAGCTGTGAATTTGTTGTTGCGTTTTTATGAGGTGCAACAGGGTGAAATTCTAATTGATGGCCAAAACGTAAAATCTGTCACGCAGAATAGTTTACGTGCCAATATTGGTATGGTGACGCAAGATACCTCTTTATTGCATCGCAGCGTGCGCGATAATATTTTGTATGGGCGCCCAGATGCGTCCGAGGCTGACATGATAGCTGCGGCAAAGCGTGCAGAAGCACATGATTTTATTCTGCAATTACGCGATGCCAAAGGTCGCCAAGGCTATGATGCACACGTGGGCGAACGTGGTGTTAAGCTCTCAGGCGGTCAACGCCAGCGTGTAGCCATCGCGCGCGTCATGCTAAAGGATGCACCTATTTTGCTATTGGATGAAGCGACAAGCGCCTTGGATAGTGAAGTTGAATCTGTTATTCAAGAGAGTTTATACAATTTAATGCAAGGCAAAACTGTCGTGGCTATCGCTCATCGATTATCAACCATTGCGGCGATGGACAGGTTAATTGTATTAGATGAAGGTAAGATAGTAGAAGAAGGAACACACCAAGCCCTGCTTGCTAAAAAAGGGTTGTATGCCAGCTTCTGGTCACATCAAAGTGGTGGCTTCTTGGGTGAAGAGTAGCCATTCAATAAAACGACTTTGCTCAATACAACTTTATTTGTTAATAAATGAAGTCACTTAGGTTTTTATCCCTGCCAAAGTAAAGCTCAACTATCAAAATAACCGTAGTAAAGATTAATCACTGATATTATCAAATATACCGAACGTTCGTTACAATTGACATTGTAACGAACGTTCGGTATATTTGCTTCTACTAACGATAAGCAGATGAGTGTAATAATCTATGGTACAAGCAACAATTGACGATGATGTGTTAACGAGCGCTGTATTTGAGACCTTTCGACAATACGGATATGAAGGAGCGACTATCTCATTATTGTCGTCAGTGACAGGACTTAAAAAGTCCAGTCTTTATCATCGCTTTCCTGCTGGAAAAGATGACATGTCGAAGGCTGCTGTGGGCTATGTACAAATCCAAATACAACAGCACATGATAGTTCCTTTGCTGAATAAAACCGTTGCACCAGGAGTGCGTTTTAGTACGATGATTGCTGCAACACAACAATTTTTTGTTGATGGTACAAAAAACTGTTTACTCAATGTGTTGAGTTTGGGTGATGTAAAGCCAGAAATACAACAACAGCTTAATGCCATTTATGATGCCTTTTTATATGCTTTAGAAAGATTAGCGCAAGAGATTGGTCTAGATGCGCATGAGGCTAAGTTATGGGCAGAACGCTTTTTGATTTTCTTAGAAGGTGCTTTGGTGATACAGCGCTTAACAAAAAATAAAGAGATGTTTATCCAACAATTGCAGTATGAACAGCAACAGTTTAATCAACTAATAGCAAAAGGTGCCAAGCATGAATCAGACTAATAAGGAAGCTCGTCCGCCATTACCACCATTTACCCGCGAATCGGCAATACAAAAAGTACGGTTGGCAGAGGATGGTTGGAATAGCCGCGACGCTCAGCGTGTTTCTTTGGTTTATACCATCGATTCGCAATGGCGTAATCGTGCTGAATTTCCTAAAGGCCGCGAGCAGATTATTGAGTTTCTAACCTGTAAGTGGGCAAAAGAGTTGGATTATCGATTAATCAAAGAAATTTGGGCATTTGAGCATAATCGCATTGCTGTTCGTTTTGCTTATGAGTGGCATGATGCAGAAGGTAATTGGATGCGTTCATATGGTAATGAAAACTGGCAGTTTGATGAAAATGGCTTGATGGAATTGCGTTATGCCAGTATTAATGATTTACCAATTAAAGAAAGTGAACGGAAATTCTTTTGGCCGCTAGGCATACGACCTGACGACCATGCGGGATTAAGTGAATTAGGATTGTAAGTGTAAGTCGCTAATTGCTCTTTTATTGAAATTAGTCTCGGCAATAACCTTCGCCATATCGGATGGTTAAACAATTGTTTTTTTCACTAAGCCATTTCATCCCAGTTTTTGTGCCATCAGTGGCGAGAATAAATTCTTGATGACCATCTCTTTCAAACTGAATTTGATTCTTAACCGCTTTCCCTTCAAACTTGCGAGGCCCATCTAGATTTTGTATGGTCAGCACAAATTTTCCATTACTATCCGCTATTTTTAAGAAAGTGCCTTCTGGACCTTGCCAAGTCCCAAGCCATTTGTCTGTTGTATCAGTTTCATCAGTTGCGATGGTTGAGGTTACTTGATTTGACACAGTTGACGTTTGACGGTCAGCTCTATTATTTTCGGTGCATCCATTAGTAATTAACGGTAGAGCAATCAATATCATTAAGTTTTGTATGTTCATCGGTTTACACAATCTTTTGATAGTTTTGAATGAATATTTAGGCTTTAAGCAGCACAATTACTGCGCCACTTCCTCCATCTACCTGTCTAGCTTGGGCATAGGCAATGACTTCATCTTTTTGCATTAACCATCCGCGCAACTTGTTTTTGAGTACCGGTTCTTTATTTCGTGAACCTAATCCCTTGCCATGCACAATGCGCACACAGCGGATACCACGTTTTTTGCAATCGGAAATAAAGGTTGAAACATAAGCACGCGCCTCATCACTAATCAGACCATGCAAATCGATATGCTGTTGAATCACCCAATGACCGCGTCTGAGTTTGCTTAAAATAACAGGCGATTGTCCATCGCGGATATACAGTAACTCTTCGCCTGTTTCTAGCTCATATGATGGAATATAGTGATCACTTAGAGAATCAACCAGCGCCTGGCGTTCATCTCGCTGAAACTGTCTAGGAATTGGTTTTGGCTTTTTAATGAGATGGGTAACACGATTGATTTTAATCGGACGCGCATCTGCAACTGCTTGTTTAAACAGGTTTAGTTCATCATCATTGTCGTTATTCAAACTCATTACAGTTATGATAGGACAAAACCCGTCTAGTTCAAAATCAACCTAGCTTATTATCCGCAATATGATAGGTTGGATCTTCTAGCACATTCACTTCTACCATGCCTTTTGCATTGTCTAAAATTTCTAAGCAGTCTGGGCTTAAATGCTTTAGGTGTAAGGTTTTACCTGCAGCAACATATTTAGCCGCCAATGCATCAATCGCTTCCAATGCAGAATGGTCTACTACTTTGGCGTCTTTAAAGTCAATAATGACATTGTTAGGGTCTTCTTTTGGTGTGAACAAGCCTTGAAAGGCTGAAATAGAAGCAAAGAACAATGAGCCATTTAAAATATAGGTTTTAGTGCCAGCTTCATCAATCGAGGAGCTGACGCGGATATTTTTAGCATGTTCCCAAGCAAAGGCGAGGGCAGAGAAAATAACGCCAACAATCACGGCAATGGCTAAGTCAGCAAACACGGTAATGACAGCGACTAAAATGCCAACAAAAATGTCAGGCTTAGGTACTTTGCCAAACAATCTAAAGCTACCCCATTCAAAGGTTTTTTCTGAGACCACAAACATCACACCAATCAGCGCTGCCAGTGGAATCATCTCTATCCATTTAGAAGCAAATAAAATAAAGGACAACAAAAACACGGCTGTTGCAATTCCAGATAGGCGCTTAACTGCGCCATTGTTAATGTTAATCATGCTTTGACCAATCATGGCGCAACCGCCCATGCCGCCAAACAAGCCAGTCACAATGTTTGCAAATCCTTGAGCGAGTGATTCACGATTTGGTTTGCCACGTGTTTCAGTCATGTCATCAATGAGGTTAAGCGTTAACAACGTTTCGATTAAACCGACAGCTGCCAAAATAAGTGAGTAAGGCAGAATAATATAAAGGGTTTCTAAATTAAATGGCACGACTGGGAGATGGAATGTCGGTAAACCGCCTGCGATAGAGCCTAAATCACCAACTGTTTTGGTATCAACCCCTAAACTGATCGCGCCAATCGAAACAACTAAAATTGCGGCCAGTGTTGATGGAATCGCTTTGGTCAGTTTTGGCAATAAATAAATTATCGCCATCGTAATCGCAATTAAAATAGCCATAATGCCTAATGCTTCACTATTTATCCACTGAGTTGTGCCATCGGGCAAAGTGGTTTTAAAGTGGCCAAATTGTGCGATAAAAATCACCATGGCTAAACCGTTTACAAAACCCAACATGACAGGGTGTGGCACCATGCGGATGAATTTGCCCAGTTTTGCCACGCCAAATAACATTTGGAATAAGCCCATTAACACAATAGTGGCAAATAAATATTCAACCCCGTGTTGCACCACTAATGCCACCATCACAACGGCTAGCGCACCTGTTGCGCCAGAAATCATACCAGGCCGTCCGCCCATGACTGAGGTAATCAGACAAATGATAAAAGCAGCATAAAGACCCGTTAGTGGGGAAACATGTGCGATTAATGCAAACGCGATGGCTTCTGGCACCATCGCTAAGGCAACAGTTAAGCCGCTCAGTAAGTTGGTTTTAATTTCTTGGTTACTATAGTTAAACATGGAGATCCTATGTGACTTTTTATTGGGTGTTGCTAGAGAAGCTTGAATAGCAAAGTGCTTGTTTGGAATAGAAAAAGCACCTAATTGAGTGTTATGGCATTATCGCACATTAGACTTTTACTACAAAATAGTGGTTTGTTAAAAAGCGTTCAATAAAAAAGCGCTTAGCGTACTTAGCTAAGCGCTTTCAAATAGTTTGAATGACTGGAATTATTCTTGATTAGTCAAGTAACGCTCTGCATCTAAAGCGGCCATACAGCCCGTGCCTGCACTCGTTACTGCTTGGCGATAAATATGGTCTTGCACATCACCTGCGGCAAATACGCCAGGCACGCTAGTGGCAGTAAAGTTACCTTTGCGACCTGCTTGAGTAACGATATAACCGCCTTCCATTTCTAGTTGACCTTCAAAAATATCGGTATTTGGTTTGTGGCCAATCGCAATAAACACACCCTTAAGCTCAATTTCTTTAGTCGTTTCATCTTTGCTACTTTTTAGACGAATACCTGTTACGCCCATGTTGTCGCCCAACACTTCATTTAGCGTTTGGAAAGTTTCTAGTACAATTTTTCCTTCCTTAACACGTTCCATCATTTTATCGACCAAAATGGCTTCTGCTTTAAAAGTATCGCGACGATGCACTAGTGTTACTTTTTTAGCAATATTGGCTAAATAAAGCGCTTCTTCCACCGCTGTATTACCGCCACCAATTACGGCTACATCTTGTTCTTTATAGAAGAAGCCATCACAGGTTGCGCAAGCTGAAACGCCTTTACCTGAAAATGCTTCTTCACTTGGGAGCCCAAGATATTGTGCCGATGCACCCGTTGCAATAATCAATGCGTCACACGTGTATTCACCAGAATCACCTACTAAACGAATTGGCTTTTCTTTTAAATGTGTTGTGTGAATATGATCAAAAATCATCTCGGTATTAAAGCGTGCCGCATGCTTTTCAAAACGCGCCATTAACTCTGGGCCCATGACGCCATCAGCATCTGCTGGCCAGTTATCGACATCAGTGGTCGTCATTAGTTGGCCACCTTGTGCAATCCCAGTAATTAACACTGGATTAAGGTTGGCGCGAGCAGCATAAACCGCAGCAGAATAACCTGCTGGGCCAGAGCCTAAAATGAGTAATTTTGCATGTTTGGTCGACATTCGATAACTTTCTTTAATAGAGTGATACTGTATATTATAGAGACGCACAGCCACGATTTAAAGAGCGAATGGAAACTATTCTTTTTGTTTCCGCATTCGCTCTAGTCATTCGCTAAATATAGATAACTTTAGATGGCTTGCATCAGCAAGCTGATGCAGTAATGCACTGGATAAATTACTTCTCTAACATGCTACGTAGCATCCATGCTGTTTTTTCATGAATTTGTAACCGTTGAGTGAGTAAGTCTGCCGTAGCCTCATCATCAGCTTTATTCGCTGCTGGGAATACACTTCTTGCGGTACGACAAACAGCCTCGTGACCCTCTACTAATTCTTTAATCATCTCTGTTGCGTTCGGGACGTCTTTAGATTCTGGAATAGAACTCAATTTAGCAAATTGACTATAAGTACCAGGTGCATACTCATCTAGTGCACGAATACGCTCTGCAATGTCATCTACCGCAATCGCTAGCTCTGTGTATTGCGTTTCGAACATGAGATGTAGGCTATTAAACATTGGGCCCGTTACATTCCAATGAAAGTAGTGTGTTTTAAGATAAAGTGTATACGTGTCTGCTAATAGCTTAGATACACCTTTTGCTATTTCTTTACGATCGCTTGGTTTGATACCAATATCCATTTATTTCTCCTTATTTTGATGTTTGATTACTTTTAATTTATACGTGATACATTTTTAATGTACTGTAATATTATGACAAGTAAATAGCAAATTCGTTTTGTTATAATAAGCAAACTAATAGTAATCATTAAGATAAGGTAGTAACAGATTGTTTTTTAAGAAAAAATCCTCCGCTACGCAAAATAAAGCAGAAGCCCCTAAAAGTGAAAAGCAAGTTCACCATACTCGGCTAGTGCGAGAAGCATGGTGGTTAATCTTGGTTTTAGTTGGCCTATATTTGGCCATTATTCTTACTTCTTATCATACAGAAGACCCATCGTGGTTTTATATGTCAAGTACAAACGCTGCTGTGCAAAATGCAGGTGGAACAGTTGGTTCAGTGTTATCTGACATCTTATTAAATCTGTTTGGCTTTTCTGCTTGGTGGTTGGTCATACTGGCATTTTTTACGATTTGGCTCATGTATCAACAAATTGAGTCAAAAGACAAAGAGCGCCCGTTTCTGTTGTTGAACATGATTGGTTTTGGCATCTTGCTAATTGCATCTAGTACTTTAGAGTCAGGACATTTGGTAAGCCTACCAGCTAGCTTGCCAGATGCCGCAGGTGGCATTCTAGGTTATTCAGTTGATGGTATTTTACGTAGCATGTTTGGCTATGTAGGTTCGACTATGTTGTTACTTTTGTTGTTTGCCATCGGCTTTAGTTTGTTTACTGGTTGGTCTTGGATTCTGATGACAGAAAAACTGGGAGCGGGGCTCATTTTTACTTATGAATGGATTCGCGCTAAATATAATGATTGGCAAGACCGCAGAGTGGGTAAAGTGGTTGAGCAAAAACGCGCTGAATTTGTTAATAACGAACGTAAACGCACAGAAGATAGAGCACCAATCGAAATTAAACCTGCTAAAACAGAAGTGGTTAAAAGTGAGCGCATGTTTAAAGAAAATCAAGTGTCTCTATTTGATACTGATGCTGCTTTGCCGCCATTACATTTGCTGGATAAAGCGAATAATGTGGTCGAATTGCCATCTGATGAAACCTTAGAATTCACTTCACGTTTGATTGAACGCAAACTTGCTGATTTTGGCATTGAGGTCAGTGTGTTATCTGCACAGCCTGGCCCAGTTATTACGCGCTATGAACTCAATCCTGCGCCAGGTGTAAAAGGCAGTCAAATTACCAATTTGGCGAGAGATTTGGCGCGAGCATTGTCAGTGTTGAGCGTACGTGTGGTGGAAACGATTCCTGGTAAAAGTTATATGGGCTTGGAGATTCCTAATCCTAAACGTCAAATCGTCTTTTTAACCGAAATTTTAGGTAGTAAAGTCTATGCAGATATGCAGTCTCCACTAGCGATTGCGCTGGGTAAAGACATTGCAGGGTTACCTGTCGTAGCCGATTTGGCCAAAATGCCACATGTGTTGGTTGCTGGTACGACTGGTTCTGGTAAATCCGTCGCGATTAATGCCCTTATTTTAAGTCTGGTTTACAAAGCTGAAGCCAGTCAAGTACGCATGATTTTAATTGACCCTAAAATGTTGGAGCTTTCTGTGTATGAAGGCATTCCGCATTTACTTGCACCTGTCGTGACGGATATGCGCCAAGCAGCCAATGCATTAAATTGGTGTGTGGCAGAGATGGAGCGTCGTTACAAGCTCATGTCAGTGGTCGGTGTGCGTAACTTGGCAGGGTTTAATCAAAAGATTAAAGACGCAGAAAAAGCGGGTGAAAAAATTCCATATCCATTTAGCTTAACGCCGGATGAACCAGAACCTTTAGAAGAACTGCCAACGATTGTGGTTGTGATTGATGAGTTAGCCGATTTAATGATGGTGGTTGGCAAAAAAGTAGAAGAGTTGATTGCGCGTTTGGCACAAAAAGCCCGCGCTTGTGGCATCCATTTAGTATTAGCAACTCAGCGACCATCGGTTGATGTGATTACAGGTTTGATTAAAGCCAATGTGCCGACGCGTATTTCATTTCAAGTATCTAGCAAAATTGATTCTCGGACGATATTAGACCAAATGGGCGCTGAAGCGTTATTGGGTCAGGGTGATATGTTATACATGCCACCTGGGTCAGGTTATCCACAGCGGATTCATGGTGCATTTGTCAGCGATAAAGAAGTGCATGCGGTGGTGAATCATTTGAAATCGTTAGGTGAACCTAATTATATTGAGGGCATCCTAACTAACGAGACGGAAAGTGGCGGTGAGGCTGGCGAATATAGTGATGGCGCTGGTGAAAAAGATGAGTTATACGATGAGGCTGTTTCAATTGTGCTGAAAAGCCGTCGTGCATCGATTTCGTCGGTCCAAAGACAATTACGCATAGGTTATAACCGTGCCGCTCGGTTAATTGAAGATATGGAGCGAGCTGGTTTGGTTTCAGCCATGCAAAGCAATGGCAGTCGTGAAGTCCTTGTTAAAGCTGGCGAATAGCGCAAGCACGCGACAAGAAAGGACATCCAGTCAGGGCATTCAATCCGTGAATAAAGATTAGAAAGTAGAGAATGAATAAATTTGGTATTATTTTATTAGGTTTGTTAGTTTCAAGTAGTGCATTAGCAGATGGTGTATCCGCATTAAAAGAGTTTTATCGCAATACCAACTCTATGCGAGCCACGTTTCATCAAGAAGTGAAAGATGGTCAAGGCAAACTGGTACAAGAAGTTGAAGGTAAGATGCAACTGGATAGACCAAACAAGTTTCGCTGGGATTACAATAAACCCTATGAGCAGCAAATCATCAGTGATGGTAAAGAAGTCTTTTTGCTAGATACTGAATTAGAGCAAGTCACTATTCGCACCTTGAACCAAGCGATTGGTTTAAGCCCTGCTGCATTGTTGGCAGGTGGTGAAGGTGTCGAAAAAAACTTTGTGCTTAAAAATGTGAAACGTGTCGAGCGCGAGGCTAATGTTGAGTGGGTGCAAGCCACGCCTAAGCAAGAAGATGGTGGCTTTGAGCGTATTTTTATTGGCTTTAAGGATGGCGAGTTACGCTATATGGAAATGGTTGATAGCTTTAAACATCAAACCTTCATTGCGTTTAAGAAAATCGAACGTAACCCAACCTTAGCAACCGAAACTTTTTTATTTAAAGTGCCAGAAGGTGTTGATGTGGTTGGTGAGTAAACTGCATTTTATTTAGCCGTGTGTTGCTAGCTGGTACAATGTCTTTTTTATTCCTTTAGGTTAACCAGTGGATAGCTTATTTGAAGCGACATCGCCAGATGCACCACTTGCTGAGTTGTTGCGTCCCAAAACGCTAGCGGAGGTGGTTGGTCAATCGCATCTGCTAGGGCCGAACAAGCCACTACGTTTAGCCTTTGAATCAGGCAAATTACCTTCGATGATCTTGTGGGGGCCGCCAGGTGTTGGTAAAACCACATTGGCGAGGCTAATCGCAAGTACAGCAGATGCTGCTTTTATTCCTATTTCTGCCGTTCTATCTGGCATCAAAGATATCCGAGACGCAGTAGAACGTGCTGAACATACTTTACAACAATCTGGTCGTAAGACGATTCTATTTGTCGATGAAGTGCATCGCTTTAATAAAAGCCAGCAAGATGCTTTTTTACCTTTTGTTGAAAGCGGTTTGATTACGTTTATTGGCGCAACGACTGAAAATCCCTCGTTTGAAGTGAATAGTGCATTGTTAAGTCGTGCACAAGTATTTGTGCTAAATGTCTTATCAGAACCTGAGTTAGCTGAGTTATTAACACGTGCAAGTCAGTTAGTTGCTGCAGAAGTGACCTTAACTGACGATGTGCAAGAGCAAGTGTTGGCTTATGCGGATGGTGATGCAAGACGGTTACTAAACTTTGCAGAAAGCTTATTTAACGCGGCACATAACGCTAAAGTAACGGAGATAGACGACGCGTTTTTACAAACAACGATGTCGAGTAAAATACGTCGCTTTGATAAAGGCGGTGAAGCGTTTTATGACCAAATTTCTGCCTTGCATAAATCCGTGCGTGGTTCTAATCCCGATGCGGCGTTATATTGGTTTTTACGCATGATAGACGGTGGCGCAGATCCACTTTATCTAGGACGGCGTATTGTACGGATGGCGATTGAAGATATTGGAATTGCGGATCCGCGTGCGCAAACAATGGCGTTAGAAGCTTGCCAGATATATGAGCGTTTAGGTTCGCCAGAAGGTGAGCTGGCATTGTCAAATGCGGTGATTTACTTGGCCGTCGCGGCAAAAAGTAACGCCGCATACAACGCATACAATCAAGCCAAAGCTTTTGTTGGGCAAGATAAATCAAGACCTGTGCCATTACATTTACGCAACGCGCCAACCAACTTAATGAAGTCGTTGGATTATGGCAAAGAATATCGATATGCACACCATGAGCCAGAAGCTTATGCCGCTGGCGTGGATTATTTTCCAGACGATTTGGGAGCAATTAAGTTTTATCAGCCCACGCCGCGAGGTTTGGAAGGTAAAATAGTGGAAAAATTAAAACACCTTAAAGCATTAGATCAAGCAGCATTAAATAGTAAAGCGAAAAAATAAATGTTAGATATTCAAACCCTTAGAAATGATTTAGACACCGTTGTTACGCAATTAAAAAGTCGAAAATTTGACTTTGATACAGCGAAATTTATCGCGTTGGAAACAGAAAGAAAAACAGTTCAAACGCGTACGCAAGAGTTACAGGCAAAGCGTAATAGCTTATCTAAGCAGATTGGTGTTGCTAAATCAAAAGGTGAAGATGCTAGTGGGATTATGCAAGAAGTCGCTGGTTTAGGTGACCAACTAAAAGCGGATGAAGCACGATTGCTGGAAATTCAAACTGAACTGCAAAATATGTTGTTGAATGTACCGAATATTCCACAGGCAAGCGCGCCAGTTGGTGTGTCTGAAGAGGATAATGTGGAAGTGCGTAAAGTCGGCACGCCACGCACTTTTGATTTTGATATTAAAGACCATACTGATGTTGGCACACCATTGGGCTTAGATTTTGATACAGGTGCTAAATTATCAGGCACGCGCTTTACGTTAATGCGCGGTCAAATCGCAAAGCTGCATCGTGCATTAGCGCAGTTTATGATAGACACACAAACTGAGCAGCATGGTTATACCGAGTGCTATACGCCGTACTTAGTGAATGCTGAAACCTTAACGGGTACAGGTCAATTACCTAAGTTTGAAGAAGACTTATTTTCGCTTAATCACAACGATAGTAAATTGTATTTAATCCCAACTTCTGAAGTGACGTTGACCAACACTGTCCGCGATGAAATAGTGGCTTTGGATGATTTGCCTATTAAGCTCACTGCACATACTCCTTGCTTTCGTTCAGAGGCGGGTTCCTATGGACGCGATACCAAAGGCATGATACGTCAGCACCAGTTTGATAAAGTGGAAATGGTACAAATCGTCCATCCTGAACAAAGCGATGCAGCATTAGAAGAGATGGTCGGTCATGCTGAAAATATTCTTAAGGCATTAGCGTTACCGTATCGAGTAGTAGCGCTGTGTACTGGCGATATGGGTTTTGGTGCGGCGAAGACTTACGATTTAGAAGTGTGGTTGCCTGCGCAAAATACTTATCGTGAGATTTCTTCTGTATCGAATTGTGAAGCCTTTCAAGCACGTCGTTTAAAAGCGCGCTTTAAAAATGCAGAAGGTAAAACCGAATTTGTGCATACGTTAAATGGTTCTGGTTTGGCTGTAGGGCGCACATTGGTTGCTGTATTAGAAAACTATCAAAATGCTGATGGCAGCGTGGCTATCCCGACTGTGTTACAGCCTTATATGGGTGGAAAAACTGCGATTACTATTTAGATAGAGGCATAAACTGCTCGCATTTAATGGGTTCCTTTTTAACTACCTAGGTTTTAAATATGCAGGTTTTAATTACTTGCGATTTTGTATGGATTATTCTCAAACGGCTCATGGGACGGCTCAAAGCGGCTCAGAATATTGTAGTAACTGCGAATAGATTCAACATAAATAATGGGCTGTGCGCAACGGCAATACCCGTATTTTGCATTAACGTAATGCTGTGGATCATTCAGTTTAAGTAAGGCTTTTTTAACATCAACCCATGAGTCAGGGTTTAATCCTAGCCTTTGTGCAAGTACGCGCGCATCTTCAACATGTGCATAACCAATATTGTAAGAGGCCAGTGCCATATATGTGCGGTCAGGTTCTGGTACTCTTTCAGGTAAGGTATTAACCATTAAGTTAAGGTATTTAGCACCTGCAGGGATGCTTTCTTTAGGATCAAGTCTATCCATAACGCCCATCTGATCAGAGGTGGCTTCAGTTAACATCATTAGTCCGCGCACATTAGTTGGGGAAGTATTAAACGTATCCCAATGCGATTCTTGATAACTTAAGGCTGCCAGCATACGCCAATCTATGCCGGTAATTTCTTGTGCGTCTTTAAACAATTTTTTATATTTTGGTAAAAGCGTCCGAGTGCGACTCAAAAAAGTATTCACATCTAGCGGTTTTAAACGTTTGCTACTGCCATGATAGCGGTCAATTAGATTGCGTAACGTACCATCACTTTTGATTTTAGTAAAAAAAGCATTAGCTTCTAGTATCAGCTCTGGGTTACGTTTTTTTGCAAATCCCCAAGCAATTTTTTCTGGTTCGCCAAAAGGGAACGCAACCTGAATCTGAGGGTGAAAGTTTTGTAATACCGAGACTAAATGATCATCTGCGATGGTGTACTCCACTTTACCTTCGGCAACATCTTCAATAATATTTTCAGAGTGCGATGCTTTGCGTGGTATCCAATTGAGCGCAGGCTCCTTTTTTTGATATTCCTTCAACCTTTCCACAAAGCTAGTGGACGCGGGTACAACAATTTCTTTGCCAGCCAATCGGTTTATATTTTTTGCAGGCTTGGATATCATTTGCTTGTTATAGATCACTTGCTGCTGAACATTTTGATAAGGAGTAGAAAACTCAATCAGTTCTTTGCGCGCTTGAGTGACAGTTAAGTCAGCTGCGGCAATATCAGCTCGATTATTAACAAGTGCCTCAACTACTTCTTCTATGCTATCGACGACAATAAATTCAATTTGTTTTTTATCCTTAATAAAGGCTGAAAAGGCTACTGCTAAATCATACTCTAGCCCAGAAAACTCTCTGTCACTATTGATATAATAGGTGTTTGGACTATTAATCGTGACAAAAGTAATCACGTTTTCATCACGTTTTTCGATTAAACCCGAGGTGGATTTTTTTCCATTGGAGGTTGTTTCACAATTACAGGAAGCGAGCAATAATGCCATTAATCCAAAAACAACCGTATTTTTAATATAAGTCTTAATGAAAATAGAGTGTCTAGTCATGGACATCTTGCGTTACGCGAAAAGAACTACCGCCACTTTTCTTCAATATTGCCATCATGTGCGATAAAAACAGCCGATGTCAGTTGATAAAATAGACCATGCTCTATTACGCCAGGAATATTATTCAAGCGTTGGTTTAAATCTCCTTCAGTCATGTTTTCATCAAATGCCATATCTAGTATCAAGCTGCCATAAGAACTTATGGACAAGCCATCTTTCGCAACGTTCGGTCGCAAATCACCTCTACCGCCAACTAATTCAAGACTTTTTTTAACCGCTTGCCACGCAAATGGCATCACCTCGATTGGAATAGCAAAGTTAGTCCCAATGCGTTCGACTAATTTAGTTTTATCAGCAACCACAAAAAACTGTTTAGCCGCTTTTGCTAGTAGTTTTTCCATGACTAAATCATAGCCACGACCTTTTAATAAACTTAAGTCAGGTGTGATTTCATCTGCGCCATCAATATATAAATCAATAGCATTTACCTGTTGCAGCGAAATAACATTGAGACCTAAGCTGAGTGCTTTTATCATGCTAATGTTAGAGCTGGAAACAGTCGTTACTTTAAGATTTTCTTCTATTTGGCGTCGCGCCAATTCTTCAATAAAATAGTTAGCGGTAGAGCCTGTTCCAAGGCCGACCAACATATCATTTTGCACCTGTTTGGCGGCATGAATAGCGACAAGTTGTTTATCATTCATTACATAAAGCTTTCCACGGTTGTATGACTTTATCTAATGAAACGCTAAGTTTTATCATTGAATCCGCCCTCAAATTGAAATTGACCTCAAATTAGACTTGTTGTTAAGAGTATAATAGGCAAAATTCAACGCTAAACCAAGTCATTTTCAATCTCATTTATGCAGTTAATTCTTCCATCAGTCGGTCAATCTATCCGTTTTCCTTATGCAGCCAATGGCTTAGATAGCTTATCGCTGGCATCATTTGCTTGTCGTTTAAAAACAACAAATCAAGCGTTGGTTGTGATTACCTCTAGCGCTTTTGAAGCGCAACGATTAATCGAAGAAATTCCCTTTTTTGCGCCTGATTTAAGTTTGCATTTATTGCCAGACTGGGAAACGTTGCCATACGATGTATTCTCGCCACATCCTGATTTAATCTCTGAGCGTTTAGCTACGCTGTATCAAATCAGTCAAAATAACTTTGATATTGTCATCGTGCCGATTGCAACCGCTTTGCTGCGTATGCCACCAGTAGCTTATTTATCTGGGCATACTTTTATGCTAAAAAAAGGGCAAAAACTCGATGTCGATGCATTACGACAACAATGTGCCCAAGCGGGTTATCACCATGTTTCGCAAGTGATTAGTCCAGGTGAGTTCAGTGTACGTGGTGGTTTGGTTGATTTATTTCCGATGGGTGGTGTGTTGCCGTACCGCATTGACTTATTTGATGATGAAATTGAAACGATACGCACGTTTGATGTGGATACTCAACGTAGCTTGTATCCAGTACCTGAAATTCGATTATTGCCAGCACGTGAGTTTCCTTTAGATAAAGCAGGCATCGATTTATTTAGAAGTCAGTTCCGTGAGCAGTTTGAAGGTGATCCACAGCGCGCTAAAATATATAAAGACGTGAGTAAAGGCAATGCCACAGGTGGTATTGAGTGGTACTTACCTTTGTTTTTTGAAGAAACGGCGACTATTTTTGATTACTTGCCAACGCAAGCGGTGCTGTGTACACACGGTGATTTAGATAAGGCAGCACAAACCTTTTGGTATGAAGCGAACTCGCGTTATAAGCTGCTGGCATATGACGCTGAGCGACCCGTATTAACGCCAGCTGTTTTATTAATGCAAGTGGATGATTTCTTTAGTAAAACACATCAATTTCCGCTGATTAATGCCAAGCTTGATGCTCAAAAAGCCTTGCCTGCAGTTGATGTAGATAGACGCGCTGATGAGCCTCTGCATAAGCTGCAAGCGTATATCAAAAAAGCGAAATCGCGCATTTTAATCGTTGCTGAAAGTTTAGGGCGCCGTGAAACGATTTCAAAACTATTTGCTGAGCATGGGCTGATTATTCCTGTTAGTGAAACGTGGGCAGCGTTTGTAGACAGTGATGCTCAAGTAATGTTAGGTGTTTCTTCGTTACATACTGGGTTTGTGAGCGATGTCGCTGTCATTACTGAGGCTGAGCTTTACGCTTCTACGGTGCGTCAGCAACGCCGCCGTGTTAAAGAAAAAGCACGTAATACTGAAGGTATGCTCAGAGATTTATCTGAGCTACGCATTAACGATCCCGTGGTACATGAACAACATGGCGTAGGGCGCTATAGAGGTCTGCAAAACCTTGATTTTGGTGAAGGTGAGACGGAATTCTTGCTATTGGAATATCACGGTGACGATAAGCTCTATGTGCCTGTGTCACAGTTATTTCTAATCTCACGTTATTCAGGTGGGCCGCCAGAAAGTGCCCCGTTACATCGTTTGGGTAGCGGTCAGTGGGAAAAAGCCAAGAAAAAAGCGTTAAAACAAATCCGTGATACCGCTGCTGAATTGCTTAATTTATATGCACAACGCGCTTCGCGTAAAGGCCATGTCTTTACGCTTAGTCTAAAAGATTATGATGCCTTTTGTGAAGGCTTTCCTTTTGAGGAAACACCAGACCAGTTATCGGCAATTGAAGCAGTTATTGGTGATATGCAATCAGGCCGACCAATGGATAGATTGGTGTGTGGCGATGTAGGTTTCGGGAAAACAGAAGTCGCTTTGCGCGCAGCTTTTGTTGCAGTCATGGGCGGAAGACAGGTATCAGTATTAGTGCCAACGACTTTATTGGTAGAACAACATTATCAAAACTTCTGCGACCGCTTTGCCGATTGGCCAATTAAGATTGCTGAAATTTCTCGCTTTAGAACCAAAAAAGAACAAACTGAAGCCTTAAAAGGATTAGCCGATGGCACTATAGATATTGTCATTGGTACTCATCGCTTGATACAAAAAGATGTGAAATTTAAGAATCTTGGATTGGCGATTTTAGATGAAGAACATCGTTTTGGCGTAAGACAAAAAGAACAAATGAAAGCCATGCGCGCCGAGGTTGATATCTTAACCCTCACCGCTACGCCAATTCCACGTACGTTAAGTATGGCGATGGAAGGATTGCGCGAGTTTTCAGTCATTTCTACGCCACCGCAAAAACGTTTATCGATTAAAACATTCCATACCGATTATTCTGACGGCATCATTCGCGAAGCGGTGATGCGCGAGTTCAAACGTGGCGGCCAAGTGTATTTCTTGCATAATGAAGTTGATACCATTTTTGTACAAAAAGAAAAGCTAGAAAAAATTCTGCCAGAAGCACGCATCGCCATTGCGCATGGTCAATTGCGTGAGCGTGAGTTGGAGTACGTCATGCGCGATTTCTATCAGCAACGTTCTAATGTATTGCTGTGTACGACCATTATTGAGACAGGTATCGATGTGCCAACAGCCAATACCATTATTATGAATAAAGCTGATATGTTTGGCTTGGCGCAGTTGCATCAGTTAAGAGGTCGAGTAGGGCGTAGCCATCACCAAGCGTATGCTTATTTATTAACCGACCCAAATCGTAAAATTACGCCGCAAGCGCAGAAGCGTTTAGATGCGATTCAGTTGTTAGAAGATTTAGGTGCTGGTTTTCATCTTGCCATGCATGATTTGGAAATTCGAGGCGCAGGTGAATTATTAGGTGATAGTCAAAGTGGTGAAATGCAAGAAATTGGTTTTAGCCTTTATTCCGACATGTTGAACCATGCAGTTAAACAGTTAAAGTCAGGAAACGAACCTGATTTAGATGCGCCGTTAGGGGTGACCACCGAAATCAACTTACACGTGCCTGCATTGTTGCCAAGTGATTATTGCCCAGATGTGCATGAGCGCTTGGTGATTTATAAACGTCTAGCGAATTGTGAAGATGATGAAGCGCTAGATGACATGCAAGAAGAGTTAATTGATCGCTTTGGGCTATTGCCAGAAACGGGCGAAGCATTGGTGTTCTGTCATCGGTTACGGATCGCGGCAAAACCGCTAGGGATTGTCAAAATAGACGCTTCGGATGCAGCCATTCAATTGCAGTTTAATCCTAAAGCCGATATTGACCCATTAAAGCTGATTAACTTACTACAACGCGATAAACGTTGCCGCATGAATGGGCCGGAGAAGATGAGAATTGCTGTTGAGTTAGGTAATATCAATCATCGTGTTGAGTTGATTAAAGATATCTTAAAGCAGTTTACTTAACGAAATAGCAATAATAATAAGTCCGATAGTTGCCCAGCCAATGCGGTCGACATATTGTTTTAGCTTCGCTTCCATGGTTGCGCCACCCCATTTCATTAGCCCTGCAACCATAAAGAATCGCGCGCCTCGACCAAAAAATGACGCGATAGTAAATGGCAATAAAGGCATGGCTAATGCGCCTGCTGCAATGGTGAATACTTTATAGGGTATGGGTGAAAAGCCAGCGATAAAGATTGCCCAAATGCCCCAATCTTTAAACCAAATTTCTGCCTTTTGAAAAGCTTGCCAGTAATGTTCGTTGGCTTGTAGATAAGGTGTGATTAAATCAAATGCTGTTACGCCGATCACATATCCTAATAAGCCACCAAGCAAAGAGGTGATGGTTGTTAATAACGCGAAATGCCAAGCTTTTGATGGGTTAGCAAGACACATTGGCGCCAGCATGACATCTGGAGGAATTGGGAAAAAGGAAGATTCAGCAAAGCTTAATAAACCTAAATACCATTGTGCATTGGGTAGCTTAGACCAGGTCATGACGCGGACATAAAGAGCAGAGAATAGGTTCATTTAAGTAACTTTGAGCGAATGATTTTCGGCGAATAGTTTATTGGTGTGTTGGCACGATTTTACACCATTGTTTAATAGAGGGTGGTAACTGTGATTTAAGTCTGTTGTGTTATATTGCGACAAGGTTATGTAAGGAGTATTGCATTGAACGAAATAATGAAAATGTTAGCAACATTTGGTTTAAATGAACTTTGGATTTTGAAAGTAATTGGCGTTTCTATTGTGACGGTTTTGATTCATTTTATCGTCGCATTTGTGTCCGGTAAGCTGATTAAAGCATCAAAACAGACAATCGGTTATTGGGATGATGTCTTAGTCGTTTCTGCCTCTAGACCTTTGCCAGTGGTAGTTTGGGTGGTAGGCATCTCGATTGTTCTAAAGATTATAGGTAAGCAAACCGATGATGAGTTGTTTGAATTTGTCCCTATTTTACGCGATGCAGCAATTACAGTTAGTTTTGCTTGGTTTTTCTGGCGCTTAATTAAAGAGTCTTCCCAGCGCTATTTAGGTCAGCAGCGCGAGAGGGGTGAGCAGGTTGACTACACCACCGTTGATGCGTTGTCTAAACTTGGCCGTTTGATTGTATTTGTTGGCGCAGTGTTAACGCTCATGCAAACGTTTGGATTTAGTGTTTCTGGTTTGCTTGCTGCGGGTGGTATCGGTGGTATTGCGATTGGTTTTGCTGCAAAAGACATCTTAGCTAACTTTTTTGGCGGCCTAACCATTTATACGGATAGGCCCTTTGTCGTTGGTGACTGGATACGTTCGCCCGATAAAGATATTGAAGGAACCGTTGAAAAAATCAGTTGGCGCTATACTCAAATTAGACGGTTTAATAAAAATCCACTTTATGTGCCGAATGCCATTTTTACGACGATTGTCGTGGAAAATCCATCCCGCATGACGAATCGACGTATTAAAGAGACGATTGGTATCCGCTATGATGATATTGGGGTGATGGCAATGATTGTTGCGGATGTGAAAGCCATGTTGATGGCGCATGATGATATTGATAACAATCAAACACTCATCGTTAACTTTAATGCGTTTAATGCCTCGTCGGTCGATTTCTTTATTTACACGTTTTCACGCACAGTAGTATGGGACGAATTTCATGCTGTGAAACAAGATGTGTTGTTAAAAATTGCTGACATTATTGCAAAACACGGTGCTGAAATTGCTTTTCCAACGCACACGCTGCATTTTGCCGATGGCGAAATTCCCCCTAATTGATTCAGTTACAATAATAGTAATCTGCCGATACTAACAAAGAAAATTGCTTTTTGTATCGGCAGTCCTTGCGATTCAAACAAGGCTGCATAGCTATCTAATTGCGCTTGATATTGCATAGCAATGGCTTTAAGACTAGCTTCAGAACTATCTTTAGCTAATTCAATCGATTTATAGTCGATTATCCAGCGCGTGCCGTTTTCGATAAAAGTACGATCAATAATTTTTGTAGCAGCGGTTTGATCGCTATTAAACTCAATCGCCAGCTCACTCACAGCACCTGCTCTGCTTTGTAATATCCATTGACCTTGGTCGCTAGCAAGCATGGCGGCTAATGTGTCTTGTACGCGTGTCACTGCTTGCTCAATCGTTGCATCATCGTAGGCTTTTTGCTTAAACCAACGTTGCATGGCATTTTTTAATGTTGCAAGCTTAGCAATAGGCCAATTCTCAATACCGTTTTCTGCAATTAATTGTAAATATAAATGCGTCAAAATGCCGATATTCGCATTTAACGAGTTGCTATCTTCTTCTTTTGTTTGATTAGCTGCAGTTTGTTTTGGAGCGAGTTCGTGGAATATTGTTGGCATTACCGCATTATTTAAGCGGATCAATTGTGGCTTAAAGTTTTCTAAGGTGATTGTAATTACGTCAGACGATCTATTAGCATTTTTAACTAAGCTAACGCTAGGTTTAATCACTTGGTCCGCATTAAATTGCGTCTCCACAATCGGCCACAGCATCTCTAAAAAAGTGTTTTTAGGGGCTGTCATTTTACTTGCGGCATTCATTTTCGCTGCGCCAAGTAAATGTAAACAACGTTCAGCGCGCGTTGCCGCTACATACAATACGCGCGTATTTTCATGCGCTGCACGTTCTTTTTCTAACATTTTTAAATAATCATAAGGCGTAACAACACTAGCAGTTTGTGTAGAATTTCCTTTGGGAATATAGGGCGCTACCACTAAATCAACAGCATTATTTTCATGTTGCATTTGGTCTGACGATACTTCTTCCCATAACAACAAGGGTTGCTCATTGCCGCCTGTTTTACGATCTAATCCTGGCAAAATCACAGTATCGAACTCTAAGCCTTTCGATTTATGAATCGTCATCAATTGCAGACTGTCATCTGCTTTTGCATCAGGCGCGGCGTAAAGTTTTTCTACTTCTATGGCGAGTTGTTGCGGTGAAAATTGCCCCGCACTTTCTAATGTTTGTATGCGCGCAAAGAACGCCTGCACATCGCGCACATCACCCGCATCCCATAAACAATCGGCACCACCTAACATCAACCAGATGCCATGCAACCAACGACTGACAGATTGGCGTCCTTGATGCTGCAACGCTTGCAATAATACTTCACGCACATGCAATAATCGTTTCTTGCCGTCTTCACTTAATTGGCTTACCCGCGCTTCATTCTCCATTAATTGCAAAATAGTGCTGCGTTTATCATCAGCAACTAACGCATGCAAATCTGCTAGTGTTAACCCGCACCAAGGCGCACGTAAAATGGCTAACCAATTAACGCGATCAGCGCGTTGGTGAAGGGCGTAAATCAGGGATAATAAGTCTTGTACAATTTGCCGATTTGCTAATTCTTCAATCTCAACTGCTTGAAAACTGAGCGTAGGATGATTGCGACGAATCTCAGTGACGAGCGCTGTGAGATGGCTACGCGCGCGAACTAATACCGCAATCTTGGCATCAGGTTTGTAAGCTCGGGTTTGCTGAATAATTTCAATGATTCTATCCGCTTCTAGCTGGCGAATGTCAGTTGGTAATAATGCTTCTTCTTCATTGCCATCATCATGGGTATCAGTTGTTTTTTCATCCAATAACGCATGCATGGACACACCTGCTATACTCTCACTGTCTTTGGTCGCAACAAAAGGCCGATATTGAATAGCACCTCGGCTAATACTATCTTGTGATGGAAAAATAAGATTAAAAGCATGATTAATCCATTCGACCACAGACGGCGTTGATCGATTATTACGCCATAATTTCAATGACTTGAGCTTAATATTGCCAATGCCTTGCTGCGCCACACGCAGGAATAAACCAACGTTGGCTTTACGGAAACGATAAATCGATTGCATTGGGTCGCCCACGCAAAAAAGCGTGCGCCCATCATCGGCTTGCCAGCCGCGCGTTAATGCTTGTATTAACTTGATTTGTGATGGGCTTGTATCTTGAAACTCATCAACCAGTAAGTGTTGAATACGATAGTCCAGCTTCAAGGCTAAATCAGTTGCATTACCTGCGATATCTTCTAATGCCAGCAATGCACGTTGTGAGATTTCCACAAAATCGACTTCGCCATGCGCTTGAAACACTAACCATAATTCACCCACGGCAATATGTAACAGTTGCGCGAGCGTCGCAATCATCTTCCAAGTGCTCTCATCTTGTTGCGGGCTAGGTAGGGTGCGTAAACGTGCAATAGCCGCTTCTGCACCATTGGTTTGAAGTAACGATTCAATGATTGCTAACAGCGCTTCTTTATACGGTTTTGCTTCAGGCGTAGCAGGCAAGCCCATATTTTTATCTAAGCGCTTACGGAAAGTACCGCTCGCAGTGAGTAATAAATCAGCTATCGCTTGCCATTGTGTAAGCGCAGTTGTATCCGCGTCAATCGGCGTATTCCAATCAAGTAACTGAAAGATAGAATGGTTATTCTCTAAGTTGCTAGCCGCAAACCGTGCAATTGGCATTAAGGCTTCTTGATAGCGTAAACTTAAACAATCAGCTGCTGTTTGAATATCAGCGCTAATCATGCTCGATAGCGCTGCTTCTGCATCTTGTGCTGTGTGTTGGCTTTGTGTATATGGCAGCCACTGGTCACGTTTAGCGAGCATCTCAGATAACAATTGGCTTAGCTTATAGGTATCGTTATCAAAATATTGCAA
Organism: Methylophilaceae bacterium; assembly: GCA_041612255.1. GTDB lineage: Bacteria > Pseudomonadota > Gammaproteobacteria > Burkholderiales > Methylophilaceae. Next base: position 107,512 of record JBFJJN010000003.1, read on the forward strand.
AGCATCATGCACAATCGCGCCATAAACCTCATGTTCGAGGTGCTCAATCACCCTGATGGCCGCTTCATCATAATAGGGTCTAGGATCATCGCGCACACTAGGTTGAGTGCCAAATCGACTTAACAATGGCATTTGTCGTGCGAGATTGGCGCTGAGTGAATCGATGGTGTAAATACGCAAACGCGAGGGTGTGTTAAGTAAATTCCAGTTCAGCTCAGTCGAACGCGTTAATACAGCTTGTCCTAACTTAAAAGTAATTTGCTTATGCGCTTGCTGCGGTAATTCGCCAGTTGCCGCCATGACCAAACTATCCATAATGCGCGACTTCATTTCAGAAGCGGCTTTATTGGTAAAGGTAATGGCAATGACTTCTTCGGGTGCGTCAACCGTGATTAATAACTTTAAAAAGCGTTGAGTTAGTAACTCGGTTTTACCTGCGCCAGCTGGGGCCTCCACAATAAATGAATCATGCGCCAACGCTTGCTCACGGCTTAAACTATCTTCATTTAGTAAATCTTGTGACAATGTGTTGTCGGCGCTCATTGCGGTTTATCCAGCATGTCACTATTTTGTTTCATCTGCTGATGCTCAAATTGCAATTGGCGCTCAGGTAAGCGCAATAGTGGTTTAACATCGCAGAAGGCAAGTTGGTTTTCGTTGTCGAAAGTCACTGCCGCATCGCCATTTTTTAAGCTAATCGCAGTGAAGGTAATACTGTTTTTCCAGTGTTGAATAATGCTTTGCCAATTGGGAAAGTTAGTTTCATCAAATACTTTTCTACCACGATTGTCATCAAACACGGCTGCGCCTTGGATAAGTTCATCTGCAGCGGCAATTCCAACAAATGCATGATCTGCACTACGCACCTTGGCATAACATACTGCGCCAATATCACTACCAGCCTCTTGTAAAATAAACGCGGCATAAATTGGTAATTGCGGCTCGGTGATATTGGGTTGCGACCAGTTTTTATAATCAAGCTGACTACCTGTTTTATAGTCGATGACAATTAAACGGTCATCATCTAACTGGTCGATACGGTCAATAATCAGTTTGATGCTAATGCCTTCAATCTCAATGTTGTGTTCCTGCTCACAGGCGAGTACGCAAAAACCTTGAGGGCGTAACATTTCCACCTCAATCAGCCATGCAAAAACTAATTTGCTTAAACGCGCAGCTTCTAGGTTTAAAAATTGTTCCGAAAAAGTGTTATTGCGCTCTGCATTGAAATCACTTAATACCTGCTCCGCAATGACTAATAGTTCTGCTTTTAAGTTATCAGGAATCGTATCTTGCCAGTCAGCTTGACTGCGCCCAACCCAAAACTTGGCCAATACAGCATGGACCAAAGTGCCGCGCTCCATCACATCTAAACCATTGACGGGTTCATCTAATTTTCTAGCATTGAGACGATATTGATAAAAGGCCCAAGCAGGGCAGATAGCTTGCGCTTTCAGTAAACCTGTGCCGCCGCCAACACACTCGCCCGTTTTAATTGGCGGTGCTTGATGGTCATCTAGCCATTGCCAATCATGTGCTGATTGTTGCGCTAACGATTCTGCTAAGGTGTTGCTTAATGCAATTGTTGAGTCTAAATGGGGAATATCATGCATCAATGGGCTGATCCGTAATTCTCGTTCACCGTCTTTTTTCGCACTAGAAAAAGTCACTTGCGAGGCGCTTTTAATTAAGCGTTGATGTATCGCTAAGGCAAATTCAGCTTGAACATCGCTACTAGCATTTGGTGTTTTTGCATCGCGCTGAATATGCGCAGGTAGCAAAGCATTATGACGCGCAATGGGCGGCCATACATGGTCATTCATGCCCATCACCCAAATACCGTCCAGTGGCTCGGCAACAGCTTCTAACATACCCATAACTTGTATCGCCGCTTGTGTTTTACGTTCTGGCTGAAATATCTGTACTTTACACAATTGCGTTAAGCGTTTAATCGCTTCATTAGCACTCATTTTGCCAACGAGTGGCGCCAAGCTTGCCAATTGTTGTAATACCTTGTTGAACGATTTAACCGCTTGAAATTCATGGCTAGAAGGGCTGCGCATACCTTGCCAACGCGTCAGCTCAAGCGCAGTTTTAAAGGTTTCTGCCCATTCTTTGGTACTAGCAAAACGGCTGTTGTCTTGCGCGACGCCCATCAACGATTTGGTGTTAGCTAATAAATTCGGCAAGGTTAACGCATAGTCATCTTCACAGGCATGGTGTAAAAAACGGCTAAACCGATAACTACTTAGGTTTAATGGCATTTCTTGCCGCATACGCGCATCAAGCTTAGCGCGCGCATTGGCTTCTCCAAAGCTATCAGACCAATATGCACTGGCTAATAGCTGCGTAATTTCGCTTTGTAACAGGGCTTGCTTTTGCCAAGCAAAACGTAATAAGTCTAATGCTGTGCTAATAATAGGCAAGCTGGAAAGCGGCACGCCCAATGTAAAATCGTAGCAACGCATGGCTTCTGCTTGTGCTGAGGCTGCTGTTTGCGGATGAAATACGTCATCTAATAAATCGGATAACTTAGGACGTAACGCTTCTAATTCTGGTACAACAATAGCTAGTTTGGCATTTGGGTTTTGCAGCAACTGCGTTTGCGCCCAAGCTACAGCCGCGCGACATTCTGCATCTTGATCATTCAGCGTGACATGTACTAATTGTTGCGGCTCAGGCAAGGTGAGCGGATAAGTGCTAACAGTCACGCCGCGTTTTTCTAATACCGCAATTAAACGCCGTATATTCGGATGTAAACGGTCAAAACCTGCCAATTGAATATGAGCAGGTAATTGCCCAGCATCTTTTTGCAAACAAGTCATTTGCCATTCTTCATAACGCACCGCTTCTAGCACATTACTCACTTTGCAACGCTGCTGAAAATCTTCGCGCCACTGCATAAATTGCTGCGTTTCCTCAGTTGCCTCTGATAAGTTGAAGGTTAAACGCCATTCGGTCAGCAAGCGATTAGCTTCCATTGCCGCGCTTGCTAAGCCAGAAGTATCAAACAAATCTGCTGCAGAATTGGTTTTGAGAGATTGCTGTATACTTTGCTCCCACAACAAGCCTTCTTGCGTCGTCGTTAGTGCATCAGTCGGCACGCTGTTCGCATCAATCTCATTCAATAAAATCGCTGTTTCAATCACGCTATTCAGCCAATCAGAAAGCGTCGTAATTTTCAGCGCTTCCCACTGCGTTTCACCACGTTCAATCTGATCGCGCTGCTTAGCCATTTGTAAGCTGCGAGCAAGGCGGGTAGTTGCGCAGAGGATTAATGGAGAATGTGTTGACGAGGACATGGCATTATTTTAAACGACAGTGTGCTTATCTCCACGCTTTTCACTTTATTTTTCTCTATCGTTTTCTATATAAAACGTTCACAGCGGCATGATATTTGTACGATAATGGGTGCATTATTTATCTTGTTTTGGAGAGGCTGGCATGCTGGCAAGTATCAAAAAATTCTTTAAATGGGTTAGCATTATTCTCATTCCATTTTTACTTTTTGCCGTTTACACTTTTTTCACCTTACACTGGGTTTATTCCTCAGGTGAGCGGGTCGGCTTTGTACAAAAAGTGTCAGAAAAAGGATTTATTTGTAAAACTTTTGAAGGCGAACAAGTATTGGTGACGGTACCAGGCACACAAGCAGAGAAGTTCTTTTTTACTGCTAAAAATGAAGCAGTTTATAATAAAATTAACGAAACAAACGGCCAGCGTGTTCGCTTAATCTATAAGCAACATAAATGGATTCCGACTAGTTGTTTTGGCGATACCGAGTATTTTGTTTACGATGTTAAAGTGTTGAAGAATCAAGAATCCAATGGCATTGACTGACGAAAAAAACTATATTACCCCGGAAGGTTTTGCTAGCTTACAAGCAGAGTTTCATCAACTTTATAAAGTAGAACGACCAGAAGTAGTGCGCACAGTGTCTTGGGCGGCGAGTAATGGTGATCGTAGTGAAAACGGCGATTACATATATGGTAAGCGTCGGCTGCGACAAATTGATAGTCGATGTCGTCATTTGATGAAGCGGATGGATTTTGCCGTGATTGTTGATAGCAAAGAACAACAACATTTAGAAAAAGTTTTTTTTGGTGCGTGGGTGACGGTTTTTAATCTAGGGGATGATAGTGAACACACCTATCGCATCGTCGGAAAAGATGAGATTGACCCAAATAAAGGTTATATTTCTTGGGTGTCACCTTTAGCAAAGGCCTTGCATGGTAAAAGCATTGGTGATGCTGTGCGCGTACAAACGCCAAAAGGAGAGGGTGAGTTTGAAGTGATTGAGGTTAGGTATTAATTGCTTTATCGCTTTTAGTTCTATATGTTATAGCACTACTTTCTCGCAAAAATGTCCCTTAAAAAATGCACTAAATGTAGCTTGAACGCACAATAACAGTGCAGGTTGGCAAGTTATAAATAATACGTTACCTTGCAACATATTGATAACGTTCTAATTAATTATTGGCATGCTCTGTGCTTATAGTTGTTGGAGTTCCAAAGGCGGACCGCTATCCAAAGACGGATATGTGCATATCATGCACATCATAAAATCCATGAAACCGATTTCTTAATACCAGTCGGTTTTTTATAAATAAATCTAAAGGGTCCGCTTATGTCAGTCGACAAGTTTAATATTTTTTCTTTTACAGGAAAGATGAAGATACTTCATCTTAGCTGGTTCGCATTTTTTATCACCTTTGTTGTTTGGTTTAACTTGGCACCAATGTTGCAGGCGATTCAAGAAACCTTTGGATTAACTAAAGCACAAATTACCACCTTACTAGTACTTAACGTTGCGCTCACTATTCCAGCACGTGTCATTATCGGCATGTTGACCGATAAGTTTGGCCCGCGATTGGTTTACTCCATCTTACTCATTGTGATGGCTTTTCCTTGTTTTACCTTTGCCTTAGCTGATACTTACACGCAATTAGCGATTTCACGCTTCTTACTAGGCGCGATTGGTGCTGGTTTCGTCATCGGTATTCGGATGGTGAGCGAGTGGTTCCCACATAAAGAACTAGGTACGGCTGAAGGTATTTATGGAGGCTGGGGTAACTTTGGTTCTGCAGCAGCAGCGTTTACTTTGCCAACTGTTGCATTAATGTTTGGTGGCGATGATGGCTGGCGTTATGCGGTGGGCATTACTGGGTTAATGAGTTTTATCATTGGCTTTATTTATTATTTTAATACGTCAGACACACCTAAAGGTTCTACTTATTTCAAACCTAAACACATGGGTGCGATGGAAATTACCAGCAAAGGCGATTTTTTCTTTTTAATCTTCATGAAAATCCCAATGTACATTGCATTGGCAGTCCTAGCATGGCGTTTATCACCTGCAAAAGTGGATATGTTATCTGCTGATGTGGTGAATATGATTTACGCGGGGCTAGTTGCTTTATTTATTTACGAAGTTTCCTTAGTATGGAAGGTGAATAAAAAAGTATTTACTGAAACCATTCCTGTGATTCATCGATATAAATTTAAACAAGTTGCAGTGTTGAATGTCTTGTATTTTTGTACATTTGGTTCTGAGCTTGCGGTGGTTTCTATGCTGCCATTATTCTTCTCAGAAACATTCAGCTTAACGCCAGTGGTAGCAGGGATGGTCGCTTCAGGTTATGCGTTTATGAATCTGATGTCGCGTCCTGGCGGCGGTATGATTTCTGATCGATACGGTCGTAAAAAAACGTTATTGGTGTTAACCGCTGGTTTAGCCCTTGGTTATTTCTTAATGTCACAAGTTGAATCAAGCTGGTCATTAGTCTTAGCTGTTGTCGCAGTCATGTCTTGTTCATTTTTTGTGCAAGCAGGCGAGGGCGCAGTATTTGCCGTGGTGCCACTCATTAAGCGCAGCCAAACAGGTCAAATTGCAGGCATGACGGGCGCTTATGGTAACGTTGGCGCAGTGGTTTATTTGTTGGTTTACTCAATGGTCGATGCGCATACTTTCTTTATGATGATTGCAGCAACAGCAGTGGTTGGCTTCATCGCCTTGCTCTTTTTAGAAGAGCCTTCTGGTCAGATTGCCGAAGTGGATGAGCATGGTCAAGTGCAAATGATTCAAGTCGGTTAACTGAGTTAATCAGTTAAGTTGGCTGATTAAGCCCAGATTAAAGGCTTTCTAACGACAGTTAGAAAGCCTTTTTCTATCATTTAGTTGTAAGCTATTTAAAATAATGAAAATTGGAGAGGCGATTGAGTGCAGAATTAGCAGTTATCTATGGTGGTTACAGTACGGCAGGTTTGAAAGCAGAGAATCAAGATGCTTTTGCCGCTTATCAGCCGACGCTAGGTATCACGCGCTATAAAGGCATTGCTGCTTGTGTGGCCGATGGCGTAAGTTGTAGTGAAAATGCACAACATGCAAGTACGACTAGCGTAACAACCTTCTTAAGAGACTACTACAGTACGCCTGATAGTTGGGATGTTAAAACAGCAGCGCAACGCGTTTTAGGGCCATTAAACGCATGGTTATATCATCATGGGCAACAAGCTTCCGCTAGACACAACGCGTTAGTAACAACCTTTAGTAGTATGGTGCTTAAGTCAAACACCGCGCATATCTTTCATGTAGGCGATAGTCAAATTTTGCGCTTACGTGGCAATACACTAGAGCCATTAACTAGACCACATACGCATCAACATGGTAATGGGCAAGCGCTATTAAGCCGTGCTTTAGGCATGGATAGCAATCTGGATATTGATTATCAGACAACCGATATACAAGCTGGTGATTTACTAATCGCAACGACTGATGGGGTGCATGGCTTTATTAGTCATGCTAAGATAAAACAGTTGTTAGGGCCATTGCAGCGTGCAGAAGGAACCAATCAACATGAAGTAGAACAAGTGGCGCAAGCCATTATCAGTCTTGCGCTAGAACATGGTAGTGATGATAACTTAACCTGCTTTATCTTGCGTGTGAATACGGTGCCCTCTAAAAATATAGAAGAGGCACACCAGGAATTAACCACACGTAAAATTCCACCTGCGCTAAAAGTGGGCGATAAAATTGATTGCTTCAAAGTTGAAGAGGTGATTTATGCAGGGACGCGCAGTCATCTGTATAAAGTCACCGATAGACGGGATCAGCAGCGCTACGTATTAAAAGCACCATCGCTTAACTTTGCAGAAGATTTGGTTTACTTAGAAGGCTTTATACGTGAACAGTGGGTTGGCAATCGAATTGACCATGAAAACATCATGCGCATCCTGCCAGCTGTGCCGAATGGTCAATTTTTGTATCATACTTGTGAAGAGATTAAAGGCGCGACTTTGCGGCAGTGGATACACGACAACCCCAAAGCTAGCTTGCATGATGTAAGAAAGATTATTGAAAAGGTGATTCAAGCGTTGCGCGTATTTCAGCGAGCTGGCATTCTGCATCGTGATTTAAAGCCAGAAAACATCATGATAACCACTATGGGGCAAGTTAAATTGATTGATTTTGGAACGGTCTCAGTTCGCGGTTTAACAGAAATTAACTCTCCGATAAAAGAAGATGCGCCCGTTGGTTCAGTTAACTATATCGCACCAGAAACCGTTGTCGATGGCACGGCCATTATGCAAAGTGATTTGTTTTCATTAGCCGTGATTGTTTATGAAATGCTAGCGCAAGCACTGCCTTATAAGATGGAAAAGGTGCATCGCCGTGGCGCTAAATCAGTCACAGAATGGCAATATGAATCGTTGAGATCATATCGTCCAGATTTGCCACTGTGGTTAGATTTAGCGTTAGAGAAAGCCAGTCATCCTAGTTATAAGCAACGCTATGATGCCTATTCCGAATTCTTGAGCGATCTACTTAAGCCCAACGCAGAATTGATGCAACTCAATCATCGTAAACCATTATTAGAGCAAAATGGCAGCCGTGTGTGGCAAATCCTCAGTCTAATCCTTTGTGCAATTGTTATCCTGCAATGGTATTTTTTAGCACAACATTAATTGTTTTATTCTTCATTACATTCACCAGCGGTATAAGAAATGACCTTCTTATCCGCACAAGCTGTACAACCTGTAGCATAGGTTTTTAATTCGATTGATGGGCAAGGTGTTGTCACACAACGCACGCTAGTATCTTTTGTTGCACAGACAGGATTGTATTCGCGGGTGCATATTTGAGGCCTCGGCTCTTTACAAACCGTCACCGGTTCTGGTTTGGTTTTTACAGTGGTTGTATCGGTGGTCTGTGCAGTGCATGCGGTTAACAAAATAAACGTTATATAGATAATGCTTGATAGTTTCATCTTTAATTGTCCTTCACATGTCCAATATCAAATCATTATCGCAGTTAAAATCTATCGCGCTACAAGATTATTTAGACATATATTTAGTATGAATGTTGAAGTGAATGATGTTGTAAGTAGGAAGTGTAGTTAATTATTTGTTATTTTCCTGCAGAGCTTCAATAAAACTTTCAACTTCGCATTCACAACCGCCGCAGCCAGTATTAACCCCAGTTTTGCGTGAAATCGTTTCAAAATCAGATCCTTGTGCGACAAGGTCAAATATCTTGCCGCGTGTGGTGCCCGTACATTCACACATTATTTCAGCGGCTAAATCTTCATTCTCAGTCGACATTATTTAATCTACTCGCCAAACCAGTCTTTAAGCTTCTGCGTCGCTAGCGCTTTAACATCATCATTAATATACAAACTAACTGTAGCAATGGCTGAAGCCAGCACACCTAAATCATCGGCATAGCCAATCATCGGTGCAATATCTGGAATCGCATCAATCGGAAAAATAAAATAACCCAAAGCGCCATAAATGATGGTTTTTGCCCATGCTGGTGTTTTTGGATTTTCTGCTGCGTAATATAACCACAGCGCTTTTTCAATGACATCTTTGCCAGCGGTTTTGGCAAATTTAACCAGCTTGTCCCAAAATCCATCATTTGAATATTCTTTAATAAAACCTTCTTTATCTTCCGACATAAATATCTCGTTAGTGTTAGTAATATTTGAGTAGCATAGACATATTGATGAGGGAGGGCAAGTTGGTTTGTTGGACGTTTCTAAAATATAAGTTTTTAGTTAAAAAAATCAATTGAACTAAGCGTTATTGCAAGTTATCCTAAGACAATGAAAAAGTTAATTTGTATACTATTGATTAGTTGGATGCCGATATTGATGGCAACGGCAAATGCAATGAGTTTGCAAATGACAACCCAAGCCATGAATAGTAATTTGAAAGTAGAAGCATCCATGCCTTGTCATGGCGAGGCTGAACAAAAACCTGTTAAACATCATTGTATTAGTTGTGGTTTCTGTGTTGTTGCGACTTCTATCGTCTATACAACGGCTACTCCACAGCTAAATATTCCTGCATTTAAATCATTTAAGTCATCATTTATTGATGACGAATTTAAATCGATTAACCACTTGCCTGCCTATCGACCACCAATACTTAATTAAATACGTAGGACAAATCCGTCCACCATTTTTAATTTTGTTATTGGAGGTTTTATGTTTAAGCAACTATCCGTTGCATTTTTACTAGCCGTTTCAAGTTTGCACGCGCAGTCTGCTGCCCTAATGGGGTTTGAAGACAGCTATATGTTAATGACTGAAACTGGCGAATATAATCAAGAAGTGATGTTCAATTATGCCCCAAGCATACACCATGCTTTTGGTATTGAAGTGATGCGTATGTCGCCTAAAGGGATGCGTGCTACAACGATGACGGGCATCAACTACACAGGTTTAGTCAAGCGTTGGAATTTGCCATCAGCTCAGGCTAATATTTGGGTGATGGGTAGTGTAGGCGAGGCAAGGGGTATGCATAATGGCTTTAGCTATAGCCCAAGTGTTCAGTTTGATTATGAAACAACGCGGCTTTATTTCTTAGCTAAGATGCGGATGGTGCGTGCGCCAGGCATGAATAATGACACCGCTGCCATTCAAGGTGGTTTCTCATTTTACGAAGCAGATTTTGATGAAACTCAGCCTTGGTTTGTATTAGAAGCCAAGACGATACAAAATTACAACCCATCCTTTCAAGTAACGCCAGCATTGCGTTTCATTAATAAAAATTACTTCTTAGAGTTTGGTGTCACTAATCCATTTGATAAAAGTGACCGGGCACCCAGACTTAACTTAATGTTTACTTATTAACGTATCAAAGGAAAAATCATGAAAAAAATATTGTTTATTTTATTTTGTTTATTAACATCACCAGTTGTTTTAGCTGCAACCAGCATTAAAGCTGAAGTTAACGGCATGGTGTGTGCATTTTGCGCAAAAGGGATTGAAAAAAAGTTAAATGCTATGCCAGAAGGGCAAGGCGCTTTTGTAGACTTAAAACGACGAATAGTTGTTCTAGAGCTTAAGCCACAACAAGATGTGCCATTAGACGCGTTTACTCAAGTGATTAAAGACGCTGGTTATGCGGTGAGTAAAGTAGAAAAAGTTGAGCAGTCGATTGTTGAAATTAAAACGAGTATTAAAGCTTCAACGAAAGGGCAGTGATGATGGCTAAGATAGACTTTGACGCCATAAAAGCGGCAAAAAGTGCGAATATCCTATCCTTATTCACTAGTGGATCAACGCTAATCTGTTGCACATTGCCTGCCACGCTTGTTGCGATTGGATCTGTTGCAACATTGACTAGTTTGCTAAGTGCCTTCCCACAACTTATCTGGATTAGTGAACATAAAGTGGAAGTGTTTGGTTTGGCGGCACTGATGCTAGTGTTGGCGGGCTATTTGCAATGGGAAGCACGTCATGCCCCATGTCCAGCAGATCCGCTATTAGCAGCAAACTGTGTAAAAATGCGAAGAAGCGCATTGCTTATTTACTGGGTATCGGTTGCTATTTTTATGCTAGGCGTTTTTTTTGCATTTATTGCGCCATTATTCATGTAGGCTTTTCTATTGATACAATATGCGGTTGCTGAATCTATAACTATACTTATAAATAAACCGCATCTTTGTATTATTACTATGAATTTAAATTTTTAAATCGCGATAAACATGCATCATAAAGTTGATATTTTCTGCAAAATTGTCGATAACTTCGGCGATATTGGTGTTTGCTGGCGTTTAGCGAAACAGCTCCATCAAGAACATGGTTTGCAAGTCAGATTGTTTGTGGATAATTTATCAGCCGCTAACAAAATAATGACAGACATTAAGGATCGAGATATGCAGGCGTTTGAAGCTGTAACAATTGTCCGTTTGGATGAAAATACGTTATTTGATTCGGCAGCAGACATTGTCATTGAGACCTTTTCTTGTGGTTTACCAACGACTTATTTGGCGTTGATGACTAAGCAGAATATTTGGGTGAATGTCGATTATTTATCGGCAGAGTCATGGGTGACAGAGTTTCATGGATTGAATGGTAAACACCACGAAACAAAATTAACGCGGCATTTTTACTTTCCTGGCTTTCAGGATAATAGCGGCGGCCTATTGCGTGAGCAGAGTCTTATCGCACGTCGAGATGCTTTTCAAACTTCAGATGTTCTGCAGCAAGATTTTTGGCAATCAATACTCATTGCACATCAGGCGTGCGATTTAACGATTTCACTGTTTTATTATCAAGACGCACCTGTTGATGAATTATTGCAAGCATTAGCAAATGGCGATGTTCCCGTACGGGTATTAATGCCTTTAAACAATCAGGTACCCACATCAATATTGGGGTATACCAATTTGGTGGCGAGTGATTGTTTAACCGTTGGCCAATTGACTTTGCATATTTTGCCATTCTTGCAACAAGAAGATTACGACCGGCTATTATGGGCATGCGATATTAACTTTGTGCGAGGTGAAGATAGTTGGGTGAGAGCTGTCTGGGCAGCAAAACCTTTTATTTGGCAGCCATATTGGCAGGAAGATAATACCCATTTATTAAAGCTTAATGCTTTTCTCAATCGTTTTTATCAACATCCAGAATTACATCAAATATTAGTAGGCTTACATGAGAGCTGGGCGACAGAAACTTTCCCAAATGCTGTTTGGCAACAATACTTGGCGAATTTGCCTGAAATTACGCATCACACGCAACAGCAATCACAGCACATTGCTGAACAGCAAGACTTAGCCAGCAAATTGCTTGCTTTTTGTGCAGATTTAGCAAACTAGCGTATAATCCTCGCTTTAAAATAATTCCTCATTAATTTGGTATTGAATCTATGAAAACAGCTCAAGAACTTCGCGTTGGTAATGTGGTAATGGTCGATGGACAACCATTGGTTTTGGTTAAATCTGAATATAATAAATCTGGCCGTAGTGGTGCCGTAGTCAAAGCTAAGTTTAAAAACTTGCTAACAGAAGCGCCAAGCGAAAACGTGTATAACGCTGGTGACAAATTTGATGTGGTTGTCTTAGAAAAAAGAGAAGTGACTTACTCTTATTTTGCTGACCCTAGCTATGTCTTTATGGATGCTGACTATAACCAATATGATGTAGATGCTGAGTTCATGGAAGATGTATTACCATTTTTAGAAGATGGCATGACTTGTGACGTGCGTTTTTATGAAGGAAAAGCCATTCAAGTTGAGTTGCCAACGATGGTTGTGCGTGAAGTGATTTATACCGAGCCTGCTGTCAAAGGAGACACTTCAGGCAAAGTGATGAAGCCAGCTAAATTAGCCACTGGATATGAAATTTCAGTACCGTTATTTGTTGCGCAAGGTGACAATATTGAAATTGATACTCGCACAAGTGAATATAGAAACCGTGTATTGAAATAATAAAGGTAGACAATCAAAAGGGTGCTTTTAGCATCCTTTTTTATTTTAAAATTAGCCTTAGTTAGTCTAAATTTTAAGCAATCTTTTTATTCACTTCTTCTTCAGCCGCAACCCAAAAATCGATGGCGTTGCCCTGAAAGTGATTCTGCTCTGCAATATAATAAGCAGCCACTTCGATCATTTTATAGCGTTCTTCAGCGCTAATCTTGCGTGCTTTGGTTGAGCTGGTTTTAGTTGTAGCTTTTGCTATAGTTGCCTTTTTAACCGCAGGTTTTTTTGCTGCCGATTTTTTAACATGTGTTTTAGTTTCAGTTTTTTTAGTTGTGCTAACAGCCATGAGAGTGCTCCTTTTGTAAAGTGAAAGCGAATGAAATGATTAAGACTTTTGGCCTCGTTTTACACTATCTTATTAAATGGTGCCACCAACTGTCAAGCCGTCAATTTTAAGGGTTGGCTGGCCAACGCCAACAGGCACACTTTGACCTTCTTTTCCGCAAGTCCCAACACCGCTATCAAGCGCCATGTCGTTACCAATCATGCTTACCCGCGTTAACACATCAGGACCATTACCAATTAGTGTTGCACCTTTAACAGGGTAAGTGATTTTGCCATCTTCAATCATATAAGCTTCAGCTGCGCTAAACACAAATTTACCGCTGGTAATATCGACTTGGCCACCACCAAAGTTAGCGGCGTACAATCCTTTTTTAACCGATTTAATGATTTCTTCTGGCGCTTTGTCACCATTAAGCATATAGGTATTTGTCATGCGAGGCATCGGAATATGCGCATAACTCTCGCGGCGACCATTGCCAGTCGTAGCTTGCTTCATTAAGCGCGCATTTAAGGTGTCTTGAATATAGTTACGCAAGATACCATCTTCAATTAGTACGGTATTCTTGGTTGGATTGCCTTCGTCATCAACGCTTAAAGAGCCTCTGCGATCGGCTATTGTGCCATCATCGACAATAGTAATGCCTTTTGATGCCACTTTTTGACCTATCATGCCCGCAAATGCTGAGCTACCTTTGCGGTTAAAGTCACCTTCCAAACCATGGCCAATCGCTTCATGCAAAAGGATACCAGGCCAACCTGAACCTAACACAACCGTCATGCTACCTGCTGGGGCAGGGCGTGCATCTAAATTGACCAACGCTTGATGTACAGCCTTTGCTGCGTAATCTTGCAATACGGCATCAGTAAAATAACTATAATCGAAACGACCGCCGCCACCAGCAGAGCCTTGCTCGCGACGACCACTTTGTTCTGCGATCACTTGAATAGAAACTCGTACCAGCGGTCTTACATCTGCCGCCATCACGCCATCGCTACGTGCAACCATCACAACTTCGTATTCACCACCGATAGAGGCCATCACTTGCGTAACGCGTGGGTCAACTTGCTTCGCAAACTGTTCTAAACGCTCGAGCAGTTTAACTTTAGCGTCTGCGGAGAGTGACGCAATTGGATCGTTTGGTAAATAAAGTGAAGTTGCTTCTGGCGTAATAATACGGCTAGCGGTTTGCTCTGCACCAATAGAAGCAATGGCTTTGGTTGCATTGGCAGCTTGTTGTAAGGCCGCTAGATTAATTTCATCAGAGTAGGCAAATGCTGTTTTTTCTCCGCTAATGGCACGGACACCAACGCCTTGGTCAATTGAAAATGCACCAGACTTAACCTGACCTTCTTCTAATGCCCAAGACTCACTTCTGCTGTATTGAAAATACAAATCAGCATAATCGACTTGATGCGACATAATGTTGCTCAACACACCTTGTATTGCCTGTGTATCGAGTCCTGAAGGGACTAATAAGGCTTCATTTGCTGTCTCTAAAAGGTTGGTTTGTTGCATATTAAATGGCTCTGATGGTCCTATGTTTTAGTGCAGGTAAGCTTTTACGTAAGCTGGCTTCATAATGGGTATTAACGCCCGCCAATACAATGCCAGAACCACGCGGTAATCGATCTAATATTACGCCCCAAGGATCAACGATCATGCTGTTACCATGCGTTTCTCTGCCCGATAAATGGTAACCGCCTTGTGCAGGCGCAATAACGTAACACAAGTTTTCAATCGCACGTGCGCGAATTAAGGTTTCCCAGTGTGCTTTACCCGTTGTTTCGGTAAAAGCCGATGGCACAACAATCATGTCGACTTCCCCCATTGCTCGATAGATTTCAGGAAAGCGCAGATCATAGCAAGTTGATAAACCAATTTTGCCATAGGGTGTTTCAACCACAATGACTTCATTGCCAGCTTCGATTGTATTTTCTTCATGGTAATGTTCTGTAGCTAAATCCAAACCAAATAAGTGAATTTTGTCATAACGCGCAATTTGTTTCCCTTTATCGTTATAAACTAAACAGCTGTTACGCACTTTATTTGCCACATTACTCACTAAGGGTACCGTACCGCCAATAAGTAAAATTTTATGCTTTTTAGCCATTTTAGACAGAAAGTTTTGAATAGGGCCGTCGCCTTCTTTTTCCTTCACTCTTACTTTGTCAGTATCATGGATACCCATGATGCAGAAGTATTCAGGCAGCACAACGATTTTTGCGCCAGCTTCTGCAGCTAATTTAATTAAGCGTTCTGCTTCAATCAAATTGGCTGACACACTAGGACTTGAAGCCATTTGTATGCCAGCAACTTTAACGATGTTGTTTGCGTATTTTGTCGATTTTTTTGATGTCATGTTTATTGCGCGTTCAAAGGTGAGTTAGTTGGCTGAGTATCTTTCTTTTCTTTTTCTGCATCCACTTCTACAGGATTTTCCCAAGTGCCAGTAATAGTATATTCGCTTTGTGCAATTTTGTTTAGCGGGTCTTTTAATATCTTCTGTGCAATAAAAGCGGCTGCACCAACAATAGGGCCGCCAGCAAGCGCTGCCAGAGAAAAACTATCACTAATATGCGGAATCACTTTTACCTGTAGATATTGTGTTTCTTTATTTAAATCAATGTCGCCTTTGATTTTAGTCTCCGCTGCAGGACCAGTCATAAAGAAGTCATCACTATGCATCACGCCATCATTAATTTTTGCATTGCCGCTGATTTCGTCAAACGCAAATCCCTCACTAAACAAGTCTCTAAAGTCCAGCGTTAAGCGTCTTGGTAAACTTTGTAAAGTGAGTAAGCCAAATAATCTGCCAACACCTGGCTTTACTTTAACGATCTGTCCTTTTGAGGCGCCTAACTTAAATTCGCCATCCAAGCCTTTTTTACTAAATTCGTGTGGGCTGCCTGCCCATTTTAATTGCCCAGCAATTGTCGCTACACCACCTTTAATGACATCGGGTTGCCCAAACCTTTTTAGGGCATTGCCTATATCACTTGTCGTTAATGCAAACGTTAAATTAGTATTTGGATTGGTTGTCCAGTTGTGCCAGCGCCCCTCAGCATTTAAGGTGCTATCTGGATTGCTGATTTTTAGTTGTTGAATGACCCAATCACTCTCAGTCTCATAGGCATTAACTTCCAATACACCCAGTTCTTTTTTACCTAGTTTAAAGTCCTCTGCGCGAATGTCTAAGGCAGGGTATTGCTTATCTAATCTTTTAATGTCTTTATTTTCAACACTGGTGATTGATTCCTCATTACTAGCGGGAATATGCAGTTTTTTAAGTCGTGCAATGATTGCACCTGTTTCTTGATTTTTACTTGGATTTCTCCATTCAACATCACCATCAATTTCTTGACTGATTAGTGAAAAACGTAAATGCTCATTGCTCGGCTTAGCACTTATTTTTAAACTATTTAAACTACGACTAAAAATTTCCAATTGTTGAATAGAAAAGTCGGCACTATTTAAATTCAAACGATTAAAGTCAAGCGTTGATGTGCTGTTTTTGTTTTTAGCATTACTCGATAATGCTAACCACTCATCTGCATTAAGATAATCAAATTCACCACGAAGTGCCAAGCCAGGCTTTGCAGGCTGCTTAGCGGGCATATTAATTGCAATGTCACCGCTTTCGAAAACTAAATCCTCATTTTTTTCTGTGCGTAAGATGATGGCAGAAACAGCATCTTTATAAGCTATTTTAAGTGTATCGCGGTCAGCCTGTATTTGTTGCTTTACGATGGTTAAACGCGTTTCTTGTTCGCTTTGCTTGCCAAGAGGCGCGGGTAAATTAATCGCTAATCCTTTTAAATTAGAGCGAATATTCATGTTCATGAATGGCTTTTTAATAGCAATATCCGCCCACCAATTGGTGCTACCAACTAATGCATCACTTAATACATTAGCATTAAATTGTTGAATACCTTTATCTGTCGCGATACCCTTGGCATTGATGCTGATAGTTTTATCTGCCGCTGTTTTAAAATCAAATTGCGCTGGCCCACCTAGGATATTGGCATTGATTGCACGGGCGTTAATGCCTATGTCATTAAAGCTTAGCGTGCCATTAATAGTGGATATTTCTGGCATGCCGAGTCTTTGATTCGCATACATAGTGCCATTATTGATTAGATAGTCGCCTTTAAATTTGGCATTAATAATATCGTCTAAAGGGAGTTTTAAGCTTAAATTGAGCTTGCCTCTGCCAGCTGTTTTTAAATCGTCTGTAAAGCCTAATGCAACTTCTTTTACTGGACTGTTATTAATGAATTTAATTCCTGATGCAACAGGACCTTCACTCACGGCATCAATATTCAGAAATGGTGATATTCCATCGTCCGTATCGAGTGCAGGAATAACCGCTTTGGCTTTGACGACGTTAACATCAAATATTTTGCCTGTATCGGCATCCAACACCATGCTATTACCCTCAAAGCGCAAGTCCAAGCCTAATTTCTCAATTTTTGGCCAATCACTACCATACTCTAACAGAGCATCAGTCACTCTTGCGGTTACTTTAAAAGTCCCTAGTGATGGGTCGAGATTATTTTGACTATCGACATAAGGAAAATCATCAAGATTACCTTTAACCGTTAATTGAACATTATTTGCCTTGCCCGCCAAAATAGAAGTATCTAACCAGTTGGTAGTTTCATCACCGAGGATAAGCGGGTAATAAAATGAGGCAAACTTAGCGTCACCATTTTCAAACTGACCATTTAAATCCAAATAGCCACCTTTGATACCATTCATCAGGTAGCTTGCATTTAACTTGCCTCCAATATGGTCATTAGCAACGGTAATGTCATTAGCAATTATTTTTAAAGCGTCTTTATTTTTACTCCAAGAGACTTTTCCATTAAGCGTGTTAATTGGAATCGGCCAGCGTAAAATATCTTTAAAATCCAAGATTGCATTGGTTGAAGCTAGCTGTAAGCTACCATTATCTTCGTTGGCTTCTATTTGGCCTGCGAGATTGCTGAAGCCGGGGATATTTTGATAAGGATTAATGCTCAACGAGGTAAATCCAGTCTTAATTTTATAATGGCTAGGGCTTTCAGGATTACCTTGCAAACTAATGCTTAAATTGTTGAGCTTGCCTTGCGGGTCAAGCGCATTGAGTTGTTGACTGATATTGTTAGGCAGTTTGACCAATTTCTGTAATTTACTTAAATAATTTAAATCAAACCGATCCAATTTTAATGAGGCATTCATCCATGGTTTATTATTTTTGGTTGTGCGGGAAACAAAGCCAGAGCCATTATCTATGTGGAAATTATTATCAGCCTCTAGCTTTATATCTTCTCCCGAAATGGTCGTTGTTTTCTTTGACTGTTCCCAAGTGAGCAAACCAGATAACAATTGTGCGTTTAACAATTCTTCAGAGGTATCTAATTTGACAGAAAGCTTATTAAGCCGTACATCTGCTTTTAGTTTATTAATTTTGTTATCAGCAAAAGTAAGCGCTACCTTTGTTTTCCCTAAACCACTTTGCAAGTCAATTGGATAATCAAACCATGGTTTCCATACGGTTAAATCAATGGCGTTAGCATCTAGATTGACTTCACCACGCCAAGTGTCTATTTCGCTTACGTCACGTCCAAAAAAATGACCTGTTAACTTGATTGGGTATTTTGTACCGCTTGATGGCAATGCTTTGATATTAAATAAATGCTGTCCAAAAATTTTACGCCAAGCTGGATTGCTCAAATTAAAATCAACTTTATTGAGTGACAGCGCAGGTGCTTGTCTTAAGTCGTCCTGCCAAATAATGGCGGCATTATGGATATTAATATCCGCTTGGCTTAACAACCAATTGGCAAAAACAGGCTCGCCATCACCGCCCATTGGAATGCCGGCCACATAAATATTGCCATCTGCTGAACGCTGAATTGTTAACTTAGGATTGCTTACTGAAAGGTCTGATAAATGCAGGCCTAACATTGGAATGCTTAACCATGAAAGCGTGCCGTTGACGTTTTCTAGATGCAACGCTGACTTGTTTTGTGCGTCGAAAATATCGATTTCATGGATTAATACTTTGGGAGATAGCCCATCCCAGCTTGGCGTAATGTTGCCAATAGTTGTTTTTAGCCCGATTTTTTCAGTGATAGAAGTAGCGATATCATTTTTATAATCATTGATATTTGGAAAAATCACAAACCGAATAATAGCTGCGATGATTAACATCAGTGCTAGCACTGCTAAGAGGGTGTAAAAAATCCAGCGGAATGTTTTTTTTATAATAAGCATTGAATCAGTTGATGTTAAGCATTTTAGTTGGCTGTATATGACGGAAAAATTTTTGCTCTTGATTAAATGATTGATCGGTTTTACTACTTACTTGATTTTACTAGAGATCCGACACTCATTTTGTAAATAAGTGCCAACTTTACTTAGTTTAACAAACTATTTTATAGAAACTCTTTTTAGGTAAAGAGTTAGATTGCTTTAGAATAACGCCTTTCATTGCATTTGATTGACATTAACGTTTTGATTCAATTTAAAAATATAACCATTGCACGTGGGATTAAAGTGCTGATTCAAGAGGCTTCACTGCAATTGCACCTAGGACACAAAGTGGGTCTAACAGGCGCGAATGGGGCTGGTAAATCAAGTTTGTTTGCCATGTTGCGCGGGGAACTGGAAGCTGATAAAGGTGAATTGGAGATTCCATCGAGTTGGGTGGTCGGTCATGTGGCACAAGAAACGCCAGCCTTAAGTATTTCTGCGCTTCAGTTTGTATTAGAAGGCGATGAGGAGTTGAGCAATATTGAGGCGGCATTAATAGAGGCAGAAGCGAATGCTGAGGGTGAGCGTATCGCTGAGTTACATGGGCGTATCTCTGAAATAGAAGGTTATGCCGCAAAATCGCGTGCAGCAGGATTGCTGGATGGCTTAGGATTTAGCCAAGCTGAGTTACAAAATGCGGTTTCTTCTTTTTCTGGCGGTTGGCGTGTGCGTTTGAATTTAGCGCGTGCATTAATGTGTCGTTCCGACTTATTGTTGCTGGATGAGCCAACCAACCATTTGGATTTGGAAGCGGTGATTTGGCTAGAAAACTGGCTAAAAAGTTATAGTGGTACGTTGTTATTGATTTCTCATGATCGAGATTTCCTTGATGCGATTGTTAATCACATTGCGCACATTGAACATCAATCACTCACCTTATACAAAGGTGGTTATAGTGATTTTGAACGACAACGGGCAGAAAGAATGGCATTGCAACAAGCAATGCATGAAAAGCAACAACACAAAGTAGCACATTTACATAAGTATATTGATCGCTTTAAAGCGCAAGCAACCAAAGCACGTCAAGCCCAGAGCCGTATTAAAGCGTTGGAGCGAATGGAAATGATTAGCGCTGCGCATGTGGATTCGCAGTTTACCTTTAGCTTTCGACCGCCTTCAAGCGCGCCAGAACCGTTATTAGCGATTAGCGATATTGATGTTGGCTATGCAAATAAACCGATTTTAAGCAAAGTGTCGCTGACAGTAAGACCAAAGGAGAGGATTGGTTTGTTAGGACCGAATGGTGCAGGTAAATCGACACTGATTAAGTTATTAGCTGGCGAACTGCAAAGTCATTCAGGTAAGCGAGTATTAGGTAAAGACCTCAATATTGGCTATTTTGCCCAGCATCAATTAGAGCAATTACGTGCAGAAGAGTCGCCATTGCAGCATATGCAACGCTTGGATAAAAATGCAACTGAGCAAGAGTTGCTTAATTACTTAGGTGGATTTGATTTTCGTGGTGATATGGCGAGGTCAGCTTGCGAAAACTTTTCAGGTGGCGAAAAATCACGTTTGGCATTGGCGTTGTTGATTTGGACACGGCCTAGTTTGTTATTGTTAGATGAGCCAACCAATCATTTAGACTTAGAAATGCGCCATGCCTTAACCTTGGCGCTGCAAGAATTTGAGGGCGGTGTGATCTTAATTTCACATGATCGATCGCTTTTGCGTACCACGTGTGATCAGTTTGTGTTGGTTGCTAATGGTCAGGCGAATTTGTTTGATGGCGATTTAGAGGATTATTCGGCATGGATAGCAGAACAGCGCAGCCAAGAAAAAGCAACTGCTGTGAATGAAACGAATGTTACTGATAAGAAAAATAGTTATGCTCAAAATAAATTAGATCGCCAAGCGAGAATCGCAGCACGTAGACCATTGATTAAAGAGTCTGAAAAGTTGGAGCGGGAAATTGCCATTTGGCAGTTAGAAAAAGCGACCTGTGATGAATGTTTGAACGACACAACGCTGTACGAAAGTGCTGATAAAACGCAATTGCAGGCTTTGCTAAAACAACAATCTGCGTTAACGTTAAACATTGATCAAGCAGAAGAGCGTTGGTTAGCGGTGCATGAGCAGCTAGAAACGTTACCTGAGATTGATGCTTAACTGCACATAAAATTAACATTCAACATTACAATTCAACATTGAAAGCGAACGGATGGAAGAGCTTAAATATTCACAACGATTAACCTTATTACATGGCATTTGTTTAGCTGAAACACATGCTGATGGCGCAACACCAAGTACTGATTTGGCTGATTATAATGCGCTAGATGCGGCTTATTATTTAGCTAGCTATATTAGCTTTAACGCCATTAGTGCAGCCGGTCGCAATCCAAAAGAAGAGCTCACTGAAGATTTTGATATGCTCAGTGTGTATCAAGCTTATGGTTTATTAACTTTTGCATTTTTAACAACACCACTCGCAGCTGAAGAAATTAAGCCAGACTATCAAGCGGCGCAGGTCACGATTGCCAAAACCTTATTCTCAGGGATTCCAGAGGAGCAGATGATTGAAATCATTAACTCAGGTTTGAATAAAGTAAAGCTAATTAGTGATGCCGACGCAGAACATTGGGGCGAGTTCCGCGAAAATTTAGATAAATTAACAATCAGTTTTGTCATCGCTGGCACAGATGATGAAAGTCCGCATCGCAAAGAAGAAGTATTGCCTTTGTTTGGGCAGTTATTAAGTCAGTTGTGTGAGGCATTTGAAGCGACTTAAGTAAAACTTGTTTGATAAAAAAGGCCACGCGATGTGGCCTTTTTGTTATTAACGCCTCGCTAGCATTACGTGATGACGCTTTAGTTTACGATGTTTTTTCGCTATCAGATTTGTCTTTACCCGACTTATCGTGATAACTTTTCATCTTCGCTTTATTGTCAGCTACTTGTTTGCGTTGCTCTGGTGTTAATAGGTTTAACACTTGTTGATGATGATGCACTCTTGCTAACACGCTATCACGTTCTATCGTCGCTAATTGATCCGCAATGGCTTTCGCTTTATCTTCAGAGTAATTATCTGATAACTGCATCAGTTCTTTTTTAAGCTGATGACGCTCTTTCATTTTCGCGCGCATCTTTGGTACTTCTGCATGTTTTAATTCAAAAAGCTGATCTTTTTGTATTTCTGTTAAGTTAATGCCATGTAAAAAGCGCTCTCCATGACGGGAATGCATTTTATTTTGATGGTGGCCATGCTCACCTTTTTGCATGCAGTGCTTTTGTTTATCATGACCTTGGCTAGGTTGTGCTGTTGCAATGCTAGCCATTGATAAACTAAGGATACTCGCTGCTAATAATGGTTTGAATAATGATTTCATATTGTGACCTTTCACGTTGTGCTTAAAATATGCGTCTTTATTGAAGACAGGCTCAGTTTGAAGGTTTTGTTGTTAAGTGCTGTTAAGCTGTTGTAAAAAGAGGTAAAGATGGCATGGAAAGCGCGCATACATGTAAAGTTAGGTAAAGCAGGGATGCGGCGCTTGTTAGCACTATAGTTACTCGTTATGATTAGTAGGTTAATCTTAGAAAGAAGTGATTTGAGCAAACTATTACTCATAGATGATGATGTAGAACTCGTTGGCATGCTGAAAGAGTTTTTGCAACAAGAAGGCTTTGATGTGACGGCTGGACATGATGGTATATCGGCTGAGCAATATGTGCTAGCTGGTCGTTTTGATTTGATGGTGTTGGATGTCATGATGCCAGTACAAGATGGAATTCAAACCTTAAAAAACATTCGCACGCACAGTAACATTCCAGTCATTATGTTGACCGCCAAAGGCGATAACGATGACAAAATAACTGGCTTAGAATTGGGTGCCGATGACTATGTACCTAAGCCTTGCACACCGCGCGAGCTGGTCGCACGGATCCGCGCCATTCTTAAAAGAGTGAACTCTACCTCTTCCGTATCTTCCGTACCTGTAGAAATGAACATCGGTGATTTAACCATCAATACCGCACAACGGATTGCAACTTTTCAGATGCATGTATTAGTGCTCACTAGTACGGAATTTAATTTATTGGAAACCTTAGCGCGTCACGCTGGCGTGGTGGTGTCAAAAGAGGATTTATCTTTACAGGCTTTAGGAAGACCGCTCGCTAAATTTGACCGTAGCATTGACGTGCATCTCAGCAGTCTTAGACACAAATTGACGCAATACTCTGATAATCCTAATTTAATCCAGACCATTTACCGCAAAGGCTACCAATTGGTTACAACTTAAAATGGGACGTTTATTCTGGAAGTTCTTTTTATTTTTCTTTATTGCACAGTTAACTACTGCGTTAGCTGTCGGCGTATTTATTCAATTTAAGGCCAATGATCGAGCTAATCAAGCGCGCGTCGATTTATCGCCTATCTCGCAAAGCCTTGTTGAGGCGGCACAGTCAACGTTGCAATTTGGTGGCTCGGCAGGGCTAAAGCAGCTATTGCAACGTTGGGAAGCGCAAGAATTGAAACACCGTGTTTTTGTCGTCGATAGCCATCATCAAGATTTGCTTAATAGAGAGGTAGCCCCAGCGTTAGTTGAAAAAGCGACGCAATCTGCCGTTAATCGTGTGAATGAGTCAGTGGCTAACGTTGAGATTAATGGAGAACCTTATCTGATTTTTGTGGCATCAACCATGGGAAGAGGAATGGGTAGAGCTAACAAAATGTCGCATCATTTATTACCTGATGAAAAAGGATTGTTAATACCAAAACCGCCAAGATTTAATCCCTTATTCAGAACTATCGCCACTTTCCCAATTAAGGCCTTAATAATAGCGGCAATTGCCAGTGCATTATTTGCCGCTATATTAGCGTGGTATTTTTCAAAACCAATTAGCCGATTACGTAACGCATTTAAACGTGCGGCGGAAGGTGATTTACAGTTTAGTGTTGCCAGTCAAATGAATGCCCGCAATGATGAGTTATCTGATTTAGGCTTACATTTTGATGAGATGACCAAGCGTTTAAGTGCTTTGATGCAAGGACAATCTCGATTATTGCACCATGTTTCGCATGAATTACGCTCACCATTAGCGCGTATGCAAATGGCCTTAGGTTTAGCTAGTCAAACGCCTCAAAAAGCACAAAGTGCGCTAGAACGCATTGCATTAGAAGCGGAGCGGATGGATAAACTGATTGGCGAGTTGCTAGAGTTGTCACGTTTTGAGTCAGGCATGGTGGCACTGAATAAAGAGCGATTTTCTTTTAATGCCTTATTAGACAGTATCGTTGAGGATGCTAACTTTGAAGCAGCTGATAAAAACATTCAAATTATGTCTGAAATTGAAGCATCAGTTACGGTTGAAGGGCAGTTAGATTTGCTGCATCGAGCGATTGAAAATGTTGTGCGCAACGCAATTAAATATGGGCCAAATGACTCTATTATTAATATTAAAACAGCGATTAATAATCAACAATTAGTACTCAACATTACAGATCAAGGCGATGGGGTGTTAGCTACTGAATTAGAAGATATTTTTAAACCTTTTGTGCGTGGCAACTCAGGCAGTCAAGTGGTTGGTCATGGCGTAGGATTGGCGATTACCAAGCAAGTGGTTGAAGCACATGGTGGACAAGTGGTTGCACGCAATCTCAGACCAAATGGATTTATGGTAGCAATAACACTTCCAACTAGCAGTTATTCTATTTCGCCAGACACATAATACCAGCGGTCAGTCAGTTGAAACTGACTGATTTCATGCAGGCGTTGTGCTTTTTGACCGCCGATTTTATAGCGTGCAACAAATTCAACAATGGCCGTAGTTTCACTGGTTTGTTCATAACGTTTGATACTTAAGCCCAACCATTTGGTTGCAATCTCTTTGCTTAAGTCGTCATTTAGATTCAAATCAGTTGGCCTAGTATCGGGATGCCAAGTTTGTAATAAATATTGCGCTAAATCTAATACATAAGCGCTATAACGTGAGCGCATCAAGGCTTCAGCATTCGCTGTTGAAGCACCTTGATGGTAAGGCTCACAACATAATGAATAAGACTTCCCGCTCTCGCAAGGGCAAAGCGCTTCTAACATTTAAGCGATTTCGCGTGTTTCAGCAAACTTGATATCTGGGTAGCGTTCTTGCGCCATCTGTAAGTTCACGCGGTTAGGCGCTAGGTACACGTAATCATCAGCACCATCTAAACCAACATTAAAACCATATTTATCGGCAATGGCTTTTAAATCATCATCAGAGCCATGCAGCCAACGCACGGTGTAACAGTCGAATGGCTCGAAAATCATATCCACACCATATTCATGTTCCAATCGATGTGCGACCACATCAAATTGCAACATACCAACTGCACCTAACACTAAATCATTGGTCAATAATGGGCGGAACAATTGAGCAGCACCTTCTTCTGCCAATTGCTTAAGTCCAATTTGTAATTGCTTCATTTTCATTGGATTTTGAATACGTGCACGACGGAAAAATTCAGGTGCAAATGATGGAATGCCAATATATTTTAAAGACTCATTAGCCGTAAACGTATCGCCTAATTTAATCGTACCGTGATTTGGAATGCCGATAATGTCACCAGAATAAGCTTCATCCATAATCGTGCGGTCTTGCGCCATAAAGGTAATCGCATTGTTCACGTTAATCATTTTGCCAGTAGCGACTTGTTTAACTTTCATCCCACGTTCAAATCGACCAGAACATACCCGTAAAAAGGCAATTCTATCACGGTGTTTTGGATCCATATTGGCTTGAATTTTGAACACAAAACCAGAGAACTTATCCTCAATAGCAGCGACTTCACGTGTTGCTGTCATTCTTGCTTGTGGAGCAGGGGATAAGTCTACAACTGCATCTAATAGCGATTGCACACCAAAGTTATTCACAGCAGAGCCAAAGTAAACAGGCGTTTGCTTACCGGCTAAATATCGTGTTTTATCGAATGCATGTGACGCGCCGCGCACCAATTCAATATCAATACGCAAAGCCTCTGCTTGGCTACCAATTAATACATCTAAACGTGGGTTATCGATCCCTTGAACGATTTCTGACGTGCCTTTTTCTGCGCGAGGATCAAAAAAGAAAATCGTATCGTTAACTAAACTATAGACACCACGGAAGGTTTTACCCATACCGATTGGCCAAGTCATTGGTGCGCATTCCATGCCTAATGAGGTTTCAATTTCATCCAATAACTCAATTGGCTCGCGGCTTTCACGGTCGAGTTTGTTAATGAACGTGATAATTGGTGTATCGCGCATGCGACAAACATTGAGTAGTTTAATGGTTTGCGCTTCAACGCCATTGACCGAATCAATTACCATGACAGCGGAGTCAACCGCCGTAAGCGTACGATAAGTATCTTCAGAAAAGTCATCATGGCCTGGCGTGTCAAGCAAGTTCACCATGTGCTCGCGATATGGAAACTGCATAACAGAAGAGGTGACCGAAATGCCGCGTTGCTTTTCTAGCTCCATCCAATCCGAGGTTGCGTGACGCGCTGCCTTGCGACCCCGCACTTCACCCGCCACTTGAATGGCGCCACCAAACCACAATAGTTTTTCAGTTAGCGTGGTTTTACCTGCATCAGGGTGGGAAATGATGGCGAAGGTGCGACGGCGGTTAATTTCTTGTTTAAGACTGCTCATATTCGGTTCTAATGCTATATTTTCAAAGGCGTTATTGTAACCGATTAGTAGATTAAAAATATTGGACGTGCTATATCTACACATTATGCGAATATTAATTATTGAAGACGACCATGATGTCTCCGCCTTTATTGCCAAGGGGCTAAAAGAAGCGCGACATCTTGCGGAAGTTGCCTCTGATGGAAAAGAAGGTTTATTGCTAGCCACGACAGCAGAATATGACGTGCTGATTGTTGATCGCATGTTGCCAGGTTTAGATGGTTTGTCGATTATTAAAACACTACGTGCATTGGATAATCCAGTACCTATCTTGATTTTAAGCGCACTGGGCGATGTGGATGACAGAGTCAATGGTTTGCGTTCAGGCGGTGATGACTATTTAGTTAAACCTTTTGCATTCAGTGAGTTATTAGCACGTATCGAAATATTAGGTCGTCGACAGCAACAACAATCAGAGCCAACCACATTACGTGCAGGTGATTTAGAGGTCGACTTAATGACGCGTAAAGTGAAGCGTGCTGGTGTGTTAATTGAATTGCAAACGAGAGAATTTAGCTTGCTAGAATATTTGTTAAAACATAAAAATCAAGTAGTGACGCGCACGATGTTGCTTGAAAATGTCTGGGATTATCATTTTGATCCGCAAACCAATGTGATTGATGTACATATCAGTCGGCTGCGTAGTAAAGTTGATAAAGGGTTTGAGGTGCCGATTATTCAAACAGTGCGTGGCGCTGGCTATATTGTAGAAGCCAATGATTAACGTAAAAAAAACTGCAAATGAACATAGTTACGCCAAAAGCTCTAGCTTTAAAATGGCAATATTGTTTTCGGTTTTATGTGGTCTTTCGCTCTTTATTCTCGGTTATTTTGGCTATTTCTTTGCACGTGGCCACTTTATTCAAGGCACAGAAGCAGTTATTGATACGGAGATTAGACATCTTTCGGAGAATGGATTCTTTGAAGCCAGCACATTAGAGTATGCTGCCAAAGGACGATTGTTTGTCCCATTTAATGCTAATGACCAACCGCTAACTTTATTAACTGGCAGGGTTGAGCGTTTAAAAGAAGGCATTATTGTATTTGAGCATCCTGTTTCACATCAGATCTACGCTGCTAAAATTTATACGTTTAAGAACAATCAAAAAATGTTGGTTGGTGTGGATATTACCGAAACCAAACGAGAATTTCGTTTTATGCAATGGCTTAGTATAATCAGTATTGCATTGATTATATTGGTTGTTTTGGTGAGTTACATGATTAGTGTTTTTGTTGCAAGAGGCACTAATCGAATTGCCACCACGGCGCAAAATATCATGGAAACAGGCGATTTATCTAAGCGCTTAGAAGTCAGCTCGCATTGGGATGATTTAGGAAAAATGTCGAGCACGTTAAATTTAATGCTCGATAGAATAGAGGCCTTGATGGTTGGGCTTAGACAAATGTCTGACAACATTGCACATGATTTACGTACGCCGTTAACGCGTTTAAGAAATCATATTGAGGCAACTAAAAAGAGTGACGATGGTGGCGAAAATGAAGCCTTATTAAATGAAGCAGACAAATTGCTCAATACCTTCAATGCCTTACTCCGAATTTCGCGTATTGAAACAGAAAAAAAACGTGCTAACTTTCAGCCATTGGCGTTAAAGAAATTAATAGAAGACGTGATTGAATTCTATGAGCCATTGGCAGAAATGAAAAACATTAGCATTCATCAACATTTGCTAGAGATGTCAGTTGTGGGTGATAAAGACTTGTTATTCCAAGCCTATGCCAATATCGTCGATAACGCGATTAAATATACGCCTGAGCAAGGTGTTATTATCATTGACATGCAATCCGAAGGTCAGTACTGCATGATTACGGTTCAAGACACGGGTGGCGGCATTGCTGAAGATGATTTAGATAAGGTATTTCAACGCTTTTATCGCTGCGATATGAGTCGCTCCTCAGCAGGAACAGGTCTCGGTTTAAGCTTAGTAAAAGCGGTCTTTGATTTACATAACGGACAACTGGCATTAGAAAATACCGCTAAAGGCTTACGGTTTATTACAAAATTGTAATGTTTGTGCCATGCCTTGGTAACGAGCTTGTAGGCATAGTAACGTGATGAATATTGCAATCATTGGAACTGGTATATCGGGCTTAGGCGCAGCTTATTTGCTGCATCAGAACCATGATTTAGTAATTTACGAAAAAAATGCCTACGTTGGTGGACACAGTCGGACAGTCGATGTGCCTGTTGAGAACGGAACACTACCAGTTGATACTGGTTTTATTGTATTTAATGATTGGAATTATCCAAACTTATTGGGTTTATTTAATCAAATAAACGTACCTTATCAAAAGAGCGATATGTCTTTTGGTGTCAGTATCAATAATGGTTGGTTAGAGTACGGTTCAGATGGTTTATTTGCGCAACGCAAAAACCTATTCCGCCCGCAATATTGGCGCATGTTATTAGATGTGTTTAAGTTTAATAAACAAGCACTTGCTTATATTGATCAAGACCCATCAATTAGCCTCGGCGATTGCCTAGAAAAACTAAACATGGGCGCGTGGTTTAAGCAATATTATATTTTAGCCATGGGCGCGGCAATTTGGAGCTGCCCAGTAGAAACGATCATGAAGTTTCCTGCGCAAACATTTTTACGTTTTTTTAAAAACCACGGCTTACTCAGTATTAATGATAGACCGCAGTGGTATACCGTCACTGGTGGTAGCCGAGAATATAAAAAACGCTTAATTGCCCCATTTGAAGAGCATATTTTATTAAACAATGGTGCGACTAAAGTTGTGCAAAAAGGTCAAGAGATTGAAGTGACTGATTCGCATGGTGCAACGCGGCTATTTGATCACGTTATCTTCGCTTGCCATGCAGATGAAGCATTGCAAATGATTGAAGAGCCGACTGCTGACGAAGCTGACATTCTGTCTAACTTTCAATATCAACATAATCAAATTATTGTGCATACTGATACCAGTTTTATGCCACAACATCAGCAATGTTGGTCTAGTTGGGTCTATTTATCAGAGCAGCAACAGGATAAAAGCAGTGGCGTTTCATTAAGCTACTGGATGAATAATCTGCAAAGCTTGGATACCAAAATACCCGTCATTATTACGCTTAATCCTGCTAGGCGGCCAAAAGAAAATTTGATTATGGATGAGCATTCTTTCTCTCATCCTATTTTCGATTACAACGCGATTGTGTCGCAAGATAAGTTCGATCTTATTCAAGGCAAACGCAATTATTGGTTTTGTGGTGCTTATCAACGCTATGGCTTTCATGAAGATGGTTTATTGAGTGCTGTGAATGTTGTTAAATCATTAGGGGGAGCGATTCCATGGGAATAACGGATGCACAATTATTGACAGGAAAAGTCATGCACAAACGCCTGCTCCCTAAAAAAAATGCCTTTCAATATGGCATCTATTATCTGGCTTTACCACTTTCGCAATTAAAAAAAATGCCACTCGCCTACAATCGATTCGCAGCCTTAAGCTTTTTTGACAAAGACCATGGGCCTTGTAATGGCAGCTCGCTAGAAAATTGGGCGCGCGAAATATTGAGTGAACACAATATTGAAGCCGAAGGTGAGATTACATTGGTTTGCATGCCACGCGTATTTGGCTATGCCTTTAATCCTGTCAGCTTTTGGTTATGCCAAGACAAGTTAGGTCATATTCGTGCTGTTTTGTGCGAAGTGCACAATACTTTTGGTGAACGACACACTTACATGTGTGCTCACGATGATCGTCGCCCAGTCAATGAATTAAGTCTTTTATTTGCAGAAAAGGTGTTCCATGTTTCACCGTTTTTAGCCCGTGAAGGACACTATGAATTTAAATTTGACGTGCATGATGATGTATTCAACGTCGTGATTAATTTGCATCACGAAGAAGGATACAAACTGTTAATTACAACGCTAACCGGTAAATTGCAACCGTTAACTAAAGCCAGTTTGCGTTCTGCCTTTTGGCATTATCCGTTAGTCACATTAAAAGCCATTGCGATGATTCATTGGCAGGCACTGAAGCTAGTGATGAAAGGGATTAAATACATCCAAAAACCTGAACAAAAACCGCAAAAAGTAAGTGCAACGAATTACTGATTTTATATTTGGAAAAATACGATGATTAATAAAGCCGCTTCTGAACAAATTTTAAAACGGTTTGAACAAATGTCTTGGGGAACGCTAACCGTGGCCACGCCGGATGGAAAAGTGCGTACCTTTAGTGGAAAAGAGAATTCGCAACATCATGCCAATTTAGTTGTGCATGACTGGAAAGTGTTCACCAATTTAATGCGTAAAGGCGATATTGGATTTGCCGATGATTACCGCTCAGGCTTATGGGACACTGATGATATTAATCAGTTAGTCCAGTTAGGATTGCAAAACCAATCTGCAATGCAAGATATGGTGGCAGGTAGTAAGTTATATAACATGGTTTCATCCTTGTTCTATCTGTTTAAGCTCAATACTATTAAGGGCAGTAAGAAAAATATTCACGAGCATTATGACTTAGGCAATGCCTTTTATCAGCTATGGCTAGATCCGAGCATGACGTATTCGTCTGCCTTATTTAAATCGGAAAATGACACGCTGACGCAGGCACAACACCATAAATATGACCGTATGTTAGATTGTATGGAAAGCGACTCTGGACGTTTGCTAGAAGTCGGTTGCGGTTGGGGAGGTTTAGCTGAACGCGCAATTGGAAGAGGTGATTTTGACATTAAAGGCATTACCTTATCGGAAGAGCAGCATGCTTTTGCGCAAGCACGACTTGGTAAAAATGTGAATATTGCGCTCGAAGATTATCGTCATCAAACGGGTATGTATGACCGCATCATCTCCATTGAAATGTTCGAAGCAGTCGGCGAGCGCTTTTGGCCAGTTTATTTTCAAAAATTAAAAGAATTACTGGCGAAAAATGGCAAGGCCGTGGTGCAAACAATCACCATCAACGAAAAAGATTTTCCAACTTATCGGCGTGGCGGCGACTTTATCCGCAGTTTTATCTTTCCTGGCGGTATGTTGCCTAGTGTTTCTCGTTTCAAACAAGAAGCAGAAAAAGCGGGTTTGAAAACACACACACCATTTATGTTTGGACAAGATTATGCGCGGACACTCGAAACATGGTTGGAAAGTTTTGATAAACAAAAAAAACCAATTGCTGCATTAGGTTTTGATGAAGGCTTCATTCGCCTATGGCGCTTTTATCTTGCTACCTGCGCGGCTGGTTTCAGAGTGAATAAAACGGATGTCATGCAAATGGAGGTTAGTCATGCGTGATCTTTACCTTGCCATCAGCTTATTGCTATTAGCGGCAACAGCTAACGCTACTTCTTTAATTCAAAAGCAAATTCCAGATGCGCAAATGGTTGCGACTAGTAGGCTGACGGTATTTTTATTTGATGTGTATGACGCAAGTTTTTACACCACAGACGGTAAGCGCCAAGTGACGCCACCTTATGCGCTTAAGTTAGCCTATTTACGCGATATTAAAGGTGAAAAAATTGCTGACCAATCAACTGAAGAAATTCGCAATCAGGGCATAGTTGATGAAGTGACATTAGCTGATTGGCATTCTCAAATGCGAAAAATATTCCCTAATGTTAAAAAAGGTGACAACATTACTGGTATTTATAAAGAAGCTGCTGAGTGCACTTTTTATAAAAACGATAGCTTAATTGGGCAGATTAATAACAAGCAATTTTGTGGTGCATTTTTTGACATTTGGTTTGGTGAGAAAACAAGCCAGCCAGGTTTACGTAATAAGCTAATCGGACAAAAATAATGAGCCAATCGCCTAACCGCTGGTTGTTGTTTCAATATGCCATGTTAGCGTTACCAGTTGCTTTTGCTGGCTTACCGTTATACATCCATGCGCCTGATTTTTATACCCAGCATTTAGGTTTAAGCTTAGGCGTGATTGGTGTGATTTTACTTGTTGTTCGCTTATTTGATGCGATACAAGACCCTGTCATTGGTTTTTTATCTGATCGTTATCCCGCCCATAGAAATCATATCTTAATGAGCGGAGTGACGTTGCTCACTGTAGGCTTATTTGCGTTATTTTTTGGACCACAGTTTGCGGTTGCCACCTCTATTTGGTTTACTTCGAGTATGGTATTAGCCACCACTGGTTTTAGTATTGTTGTGATTAATCTCAATATGATTGGTGGCTTTTGGTCATCGGACAAAAATGAACGTACACGCATTGCAGGTTGGCGGGAGTCTTTTACCTTGTTCGGCTTGTTAATCGCGTCTATTTTACCAACGCTATTGTTAATGAAAACTGATGCATCACAAGCATTTAGAGGACTATTTTTTGTCTATTTTATACTGATGATTGTTGCATGGATTATGTTTTTACTATTCCTTAATCGTGCTGATTTAAGCCATTTAAACCAAACAAAATCAGTAGTTGGTAATCCGTTTTTTCAAATTTTGCATGATAAACAGCGCTTATTTTTCTTAACCTATTTACTCACGCAAATTGCTGCATCATTGCCTGCCGTGTTACTTATTTTTTTCGTGCGCGACTATTTAAATGCAGAAAGTTATACAGGTTTATTTCTGTTTTTATACTTTGTTTCTGGTGCGGCACTCATGCAACTGTGGTTTGTATTATCAAAACGGCTAGATAAATATCGTGCATGGTTAATTTCTATGTTGCTGTCTGTTGCGGTTTTTATTTGGGTTGTTTTGTTAACGCCAGGCGATATTGTTTCTTACGGCATTATTTGTATGCTCTCTGGCTTTGCATTGGGTGCTGATCTGGCGCTACCAGCTTCCATTATTGCTGACCGCATTAACGCCAGAAAAGCAGAGAATCGTGCCACACAATATTATGGCGTAATGGCGTTTATTCCTAAGTTGGCACTGGCGATGGCCAGTGGTTGTGCCTTCTTAATGCTGGACAACGTAGGCTTTGTTGTAGCGGCACCGAATACAGAAACCGCGATGCAGACACTATTAATGTTGTATGGATTAGCGCCATGCATCATTAAGTGCTTAGCGGCAATTTGTTTATGGATCTTAATTAAAACACAAGGTGAAAACGATGACACTATGCACATTAAAACTATACGAATTAAAACTATTTAAAAAAGGAGTAATAATCATGGGGCTGATGACTTTTCTGAACGGCTGTGCAACGCCTTCAATGGAAGCTTATAAAGACACTAAGCCTGTATTGGATTTAAAAACCTATTTCACTGGACCAATCAAAGCATGGGGTGTTATTCAAAATAGAAGTGGTGAAGTAACCAGACGTTTTGATGTAACGATGAATGGCTCTTGGAAAGGCGACGTTGGAACGCTTGAAGAGAGTTTTCAGTATTACGATGGTGAAACACAAAAACGTGTTTGGACTATTACCAAAACAGGTGAAAATCGCTATGAAGGCACAGCGGGCGATATTCTAGATAAGGCAAACGGACATTCAAATGGTAGTGCCATGCGTTGGGCATATAAGATGGACTTACCTGTTGGTGACACAACTTATCGCATTACATTTGATGATTGGATGTTTTTAATGAATGATGGTGTATTAATTAACCGTTCTTATTTGAAAAAATTTGGTGTGACGGTGGCGGAATTAACCTTGTTTATGCAAAAACAGGAATAACATATGCTGTTTTATGAGGAAATAAAAGACTTGATGCGATCAGTCCAAGGTCAATATATATGGGTGATTGGCGCCAGTAGTGGTATTGGCGCAGCGACTGCTATTGCCTTAAGTCATCAAGGCGCAAACCTCATTTTGTCTGCTCGACGAGAGCAGGAATTAAACACAGTACGTGCGCAATTAATGGGTGCCAATCATCAAGTGCTGGCTTTAGATGTGAGTGATCATGCGCAAACGGTTGAAGCGTTTAAAAAGATTAAACGATTAGATCGAATCATCTTTTTAGCAGCTGTTTATGATCCATCTCTAAAAGGCAGAGCAGATATTCAATTCATCCAAAAGAGTTTGCAAGTTAACTTGGGTGGTGTTTACAATGTTTTGGATGTCGTGACGCCATTCTTTGAAACGCAGGGACATGGTCAGATCAATTTATGTGGTTCGGTAGCTGGTTATTTTGGCTTGCCAAACGGACAGCCTTATTCATCGACTAAAGCTGCAATTACCAACTTGGCAGAAAGTTTATATGTTGAATATCAGTCTAAAAATATTGATGTCAAACTGATTAGTCCTGGTTTTGTAAAAACAGAAATGACCGCTAAAAATGACTTTGAAATGCCGATGATGATAGAAGTAGAAGAAGCTGCCCGACAAATTGTTGCGGGCATGACGGCTTCTTCATTTGAAATTCACTTTCCTAAAAAATTCACATGGTTAGTGAAGCTGTTGCGCTCGTTACCTTATTGCATATCGTTTAAATTAGCTAAAAAATTATAAGCTAAGTAAGAAATTAAGCTTGCATCACTTAACGGCGGAATCCGTATTCCAATACAAAAAATGCTGGATTTAATGCAGCCAAAGGCGCTCTCATTTTAGCTAACTCAGATTCTGGGCCATGAATTTCTAGGCGTGATAACTCAGATATTTTGAGCGCTTCGGCTAGTATTTCACCCACATTATCTAAGTGTGCCAATGCAGCTTCTGCATTTTTATAAGCTTCACGGCAATGCGCTTCATCGCCATTAAAGCTAAAACCATAATACAAACAATCCATTTCAGTGCTGGTTTTTACTAAAAACTGCTCGCAGAGTGCTTTAAATGCAGTCATGTTTTGTGATGGCACTTTAAAATAAGGGACGATAGAACAGCAGGTATCGGTTGTTGCCATGACTGGTTTCCTTTTAATTGAATGGGTTTAATTGAATAGCTTTAATTGAATCTTGATTAAAACTATCACGATTACAACTATTACGATTTCGAACTATAACGGTTAATACATAGAATGTCTAAAACAGATGATTACATGAATGCTGGAAGCTAGCCTTATGCACTATCGTTAAATTAAAGGGCGTTAATCCTTTACTTCTTCATAATGATAACTAATCAACTAGTATTTAATTGAGGTTAATTGAATGCGTTTTAAATCGGAATAATCGAATATGGATTTATTGTGGGTAACAATCTCTGCTGCATTGGTTTTTATCATGCAAGTTGGTTTTTTATGCTTAGAAAGCGGATTGGTTCGCAGCAAAAATAGCATTAATGTGGCCGTAAAAAATGTGACAGACTTTAT
Source organism: Methylophilaceae bacterium (assembly GCA_041612255.1). Classification (GTDB taxonomy): domain Bacteria; phylum Pseudomonadota; class Gammaproteobacteria; order Burkholderiales; family Methylophilaceae. The sequence continues at coordinate 143,687 of JBFJJN010000003.1, forward strand.
CATTTCATCGTCGCTGTTTGGTGTTGTTGGTTTTGCTATTATGTTTGGGACTAGTTACGCGGGATTCTTTGGTACGGACTACTTCTTCTTTGATGATATAACAAACGCTAAAACAGCGACTTTCTTTCTCTTCCAAATGATGTTCTGCAGTACAGCCGCGACATTAGTGTCTGGTGCTGTTGCAGAAAGAATGCATTACTTCGGTTATATCATCACAACCATTGTCATTACCGTGTTGATTTACCCTTTTGTCGGCCACTGGGCTTGGGGTGGCGCTTTGTCTGGAGCTCCTGCAGGCTGGCTTGAGCAATTAGGCTTTATTGATTTTGCAGGTTCTACGGTTGTACACAGTGTTGGCGGTTGGGTATCTCTTGCAGCATTGCTAATATTAGGTCCAAGATTAGGACGCTATGAAAAAGGTGAGCATAGAATTCCTGGCAGCAATATTCCTCTAGCATCAGTTGGTGCCTTGATTATCTGGTTTGGCTGGATAGGGTTCAATGGTGGTAGTACATTAGCGTGGAACGAAGCGGTGCCCGTTATTTTACTCAATACCTTTGTTTCGGCTTGTTGGGGTGCCATTATCTGCACAGCAATCAAATACTTTAAAGATGGCTATATTGATTTGATGTATATCCTCAACGGTGCCATTGGCGGTTTAGTTGCTATCACCGCTTGTTGTCATCTCGTGACGCCGCATTCTGCCATTCTTGTTGGAATAGGCGCTGGCATAGTTGTTTATCTTGGCGAGATATTTTTAAATCGTTTTCGAATAGATGACGTGATTGGTGTTGTGCCTGCGCACTTATTTGCGGGCGTTTGGGGAACATTATCAGTGGCGCTATTTGCAAAGGATCCTGCAATAGCAACACTCGCGCAACTTGGTGTTCAGACGCTTGGCATTGTAGTGGTTGGTTTATTTAGTTTTGCCACAGCCTATATTATATTAAGCGTCATTAATTATTTTTATAAACTTCGCGTTTCAGAAGCCGAAGAGTTGCAAGGACTTAACGTTGTTGAGCATAAAGTAACAACAGAAGTGTTTGATTTACTTACTTCAATGAGCCTACAGAGCCGTAGCACTGGGTTTAAAAATGCAGTGCCTGTAGAACCCTTTACAGAAGTTGGTCAAATAGCAGAGTTATACAATCAAGTGTTAGAAAAAGTGAATGAAGAAATGCATCAAAAAGATCGTGCTTTTGATGCTTTTAAACGCAGTGAATTAAGAAATGGCGCTATTTTAGAAGCGGCGATGGATTGCATCATCACGATTAATCAGCAAGGACATATTTTAGATGTGAATCCAGCAGCAGAAAAAACATTTAGTACTACAAAACGCTATGTAACAGGTAAGCAGTTTTTTGAAATGTTTATGTTGCCAGAAAACGTAGAGCAGGCAATAAAAAGTTTACAAGAAGGCTTTACAGAATTGCCTGGATTAATTTTGCGTAAAAGAAATATGATGGAGTTGTGGCGCACAGATAAAACTAAATTTCCAGCAGAAATTGTGATCACTAAAACCACATTTAATGACTACGCCAATACAGAATATACCTTGTATATTCGAGATATAGCAAAAAGAATCAAATTAGAGAACAGACTGCAATCACTTGCTTTTAATGATCCATTAACTGGTCTATATAACAGAAGTTATTTTATGATTAACCTAAAAAATAGAGTTGATTTCCATAAGGAGAATTTAGGCAATACTACACTCATGTTCTTAGATTTAGATGGCTTTAAAAAGGTAAATGATACCTTAGGGCATCAAGCAGGTGATGCCTTACTTTGCGAGGTTGCAAAAAGATTAAGTGCTGTTTCTCGTGCAGAAGATATGGTTGGACGTTGGGGTGGTGATGAGTTTGTGGTCATTATGTCAGGCAATGTAACTGAGAAAACAATGAAAAAGCGCGCCGAAAAAGTACTTGAGGTGATGCAGCAACCTGTGATGGTTGAAACAAATGAACTCAATATTCGCGTCAGTATTGGCGTTGCGATTAGTTACGGGGGCGATGCGTCAGCTGACCAGTTATTACAACAGGCTGATATTGCCATGTATCAAGCGAAACAAGCCGGTAAAGATACCTATCGAATCTATGGTAAAGAAATGAGTAAGGCGACAGAGCATGCCTTTAACATTGAGTATGCGTTGCCCAAGGCGCTAAAAGGAGGGCAACTGTATTTGGCATTCCAGCCTCAAGTACTATGCACTAGCAACAAAATTGTTGGTTTTGAAGCATTAGCTAGATGGAAACATCCAGACTACGGCATGATTGCTCCAAATGAATTCATCCCAATTTTAGAAACATCTAATTTGATTGTGACGCTAGGTGAATGGGTGATTACCGAAACATTTAAGCAATTAGTGATTATGAAAGAGCAGGGATATGGCGGCATACCAATCGCTGTTAATATTTCTGGTAAACATATTCATAATCCGAAATTACTAAGTCATATCAAGGCAATGTCTGCGCAATATGGCATCAATCCAAGTTTGCTAGAAATTGAAATAACAGAAGGTGTGTTGGCGAGCGATATAGAGTCAAGTATTAAAGCCATGCAGCAGTTAGCAGATTTTGACATTAAATTATCAATTGATGATTTTGGAACCGGGTATTCATCGTTGAGTTACTTGAGAAAATTTCCAATTAAGATGCTTAAAATTGACCGTGCTTTTATTAATAATTGCGCCAATAATAAAGACGATGCAGCTATTTGCTTGGCGATCATTTCATTAGCGAAAAGTTTAAGCTTAGACATTATTGCAGAAGGTGTCGAAACTATTGAGCAGCTTGACTTTTTAAAGCCACACGACTGTATTTATCAAGGCTACTATTTCAGTCAACCTTTGGTCAGTGATGATATGTTGCTTTTGTTAAATAATACGAGTGCGACCAATGATATAGAGGTCAGCACTGTTGATGCCTGAAACAAGTAATAACATGGTCATTCACCATGCCAGTTGCCTGCATAAAAGCATAACAAGTGGTCGAACCGATAAACTTAAAGCCATTGTTTTTTAGACCTTTGCTCAATGCATCAGATGCCGCAGAAGTGGCGGGAATATCGGCATGCTGTTGCCATTGATTATTGACTGGCTTACCATCGACAAATGACCAAATAAAAGTATCAAAACTACCGTATTCTTTCTGTATAACGAGAATGCGTTGTGCATTAATGACGGTTGCATGAATCTTTAGTTTGTTGCGAATAATGGCAGGATTCTGGAGTAAGGATTCAATTTTATCGGCCGAATATTGAGCGACTTTTCTAATATCAAAATCATCAAAAGCCAGCCGATAACCTTCACGTTTTTTGAGTATAGTCGCCCAACTTAAACCTGCCTGCGCGCCTTCTAATGTCAACGCTTCAAATAGCAAACGGTCATCGTGAATAGGCACGCCCCATTCTGTATCATGATAATGAATTTCTAACGCAGAGCCATTAGCCCATGCACATCTACTCGTTATCATCTATTTCATAAGCATCGCGTAGCATGGCATTAATATCGTCCATATCAACATTTGCATGTGCCGAAACTTTTGTTTGGCTTGCATTATTGGTAGGCTTAGGCGCCGCTGACGCAGACGGTTTAGCCGTTATCGTTTGCGCAGCACCATCTATCCACTTTTCAAAAGGTGCAGCATCTACGCCTTCTGGTACATACCAATGCTTCCCTTCAGGATTCCAACGCGCTCCTAACGATTTAGCTTCGTCTTTTTCTTTAAATGGCACTTTTAATGCGATATTGCTTGTTGCTGTCATGGTTTTCCAAATATTTAAGGTTTAAATTCTGTGGTTTAAATTGTGAGGTTTAATTTTTATGATTTTAGTTTCTAGGGTTTAATTTCTATGCTTAAAGCGATAAGTCTTATTTTCTCACAATTGCTTAATTTAACGACTCATAACATTCTGGTGTAAAGCGCGGATTGCAAATCGCCAGAAATATTAAATCGGTTTTACCAATATTCTTGATTCTTTGACGCACCATTGGCGGAATAATAATCACATCGCCAACGCCAACTTCTTTGGCAGGTTCATCACCGATCTCTACAACTCCGACGCCTTCCAAAATACAGTATCGTTCAGTTACGCCTTCCAATCGATGCCAAGTAGTTGCCACGTTAGGTTCAACGCGAGCTTTGGCAATAGAAACAGCAGGATCTGCTGGCGTATTCGACAGCTCGGTGATATAGCAGCCTTCAGCGATGAATAAATACTCTTGATTGTTGGTTGTGTCAGTGTTTTGCATGATGGGCTAAGCTCAAATCTTAAACAGTATGAAGTATTAAATCATAACGTAGTTAATGACTGTGACAAGGAACTAATCTAAAATTTTTTGGCTTGATTGCTATATCATTTCAGTAATGTTTTCAGTTAATGCGATTCAATATTCACGTTTTACTCGCTAAGCGATCAACATAACAAAACTAAGCTACAATAATGCAACTATGCAAGCATTACCGAACTTAATATTGTGTGAAGAGTGTGATTCGCTCTACCAAAAGCCTGACGCGCTTAAGGGACATATTGTGCATTGCGATTGTTGTGGCGCGGAAATCGAGCGCTATGCACAGAAAGACCATTATATTTTACCGCTAACCATCGCCAGTTTGCTAATGTTTGTGGTGGCGAATAGTATGCCAATCGCGCAATTAAGAATACAAGGCTTACAGAGTCAGTCTACCTTAATTGGCAGTGTGCTCTCGTTAACTGCACATGGCGACTGGTTATTTGCGTTAATGGTTTTAGCAACCACCTTTGTTTTCCCGCTGATCCAATTATGTTTACTGCTCTATATTTCAGTGCATATGCATCGCCAAGATAACCATGTAGCCGAACCGTTGCCATACCTGAATAATGTTATGCGCATCATGCATAGTCTTAAGCCTTGGAACATGATAGAAGTGTTTATGTTGAGTGTAATTGTGGCGATTATTAAACTCGCAGGTTCAGCGACTTTAATTTTAGGGCCAGCTGTCTGGGCGTTTGTCGCGTTAACTATTTTGTTGAGCTTAGTGTTATCGTTCAACCAACATAGTCTTTGGCATCTAGAACTAGAACCGTTAAAGCCTGACGCTTTTAAGCAATAAACCAACCATGCAATATTCTCTCCCAACCAATCAGCCGGATGCAATGACGACCAACAATAGTCAACATAAAACCAACATTAGCAAAGCGCCCACAGGCATTAGCATGGGTTTGATTGATTGTCATATTTGCGGCACTGTTTGGCAAGGTGCGAAAGATGGTGACCAGTGTGGACGATGTGAGAGTCGATTATATCAGCGCAAACCCAATCATATTAATCGAACATGGGCTTTATTAATTGCATCGTTTTTGATGTACTTACCTGCTAATTTGCTACCGATTATGGTGACTAAAAGCATAATCGGCATACAGAATTCGACTATCATGGGTGGCGTGCTTTACTTCATTGCTTCAGGCGAGTGGGCATTAGCGATTATTATCTTTGCTGCCAGCTTTTTAGTGCCTTTATTTAAATTGATTACGTTAACTTTTTTGTTAATTTTGGCACAAAAAAGAAGTACATGGCGACTCAAAGAGCGTGCTAAGCTTTATCGTGTAATTGAAGCTGTCGGCAGATGGTCTATGCTTGATGTCTTCGTCGTTTGCATATTGGCTGGAATAGTCCAGTTGAGTAATTTTTCTCAAGTGATTGCAGGGCCGGGTGTACTGGCTTTTGCCGCGGTTGTGATTTTAACCATGTTGGCAACCTTAAGTTTTGATCCGCGCGTTACATGGGATAATGCTAATCATCAGCAAGACGGTAAGCAGTAAAGAAGTCTTTATACTTACAATAAAAAGCATACTTAATTAAAAGCAAATACTTTTATAACTTAATAGAATGCACTCAATAGATTAAACAATGACTGAACCTACTTCTACCAATCAAAACGATACTAATCATACAAGCACTTACCAAGCTAAGAGTTTGCCTCATCCAACACTCGTTAAGCAACGTTGGATGCCTTCGCTAGTTTGGCTGATTCCAATTATCGCAGCGATTATCAGTTTGATGCTTGTAGTCAAGTTTGTACTTGAGCGTGGCCCAGAGATTACGATTTCATTTGATACTGCAGAAGGTTTAACAACAGGCAGCACCAAAGTGAAATATAAAAATGTGGATATAGGCGAAGTGACTGACATTAAGCTGAGTGACGACCTTGGTAAGGTGATTGCCACCGTACAATTAACAGAAGGTGCGGAAAACTTTACCAGTACGGATACAAAGTTTTGGGTAGTTACCACAAGGATTACGGCAGCAGGGGTGTCAGGTCTTAATACGTTGTTATCAGGCTCTTACATAGGCGCAGATGCAGGCTTGGCTAAAGAAACAAAAAGTGATTTTGAAGGTTTATCCGTACCGCCTATTGTGACCAATGATTCATCAGGTAAACAATATGTATTACACGCAGATAATATTGGTTCTCTCAATATCGGCTCACCTATTTTTTACAGAAGGATACAAGTCGGACAAGTAGCAGCTTATGAGCTAGATAAAGATGGCAAAGGCGTTACTTTCCGCATTTTTGTTAATACGCCTTACGATAAGCTGGTTGGATTAAATACACGCTTTTGGCATGCCAGCGGTGTTGATATTAAGGTAGATGCAAGCGGCCTTAGTGTTGATACCGAATCATTATCTAGCATCATATTGGGCGGACTCGCTTTTCAGTCTATTCATGATAATCCTGGGCCTGTAGCAAAAGAAAATACTAACTTTTTATTAGCTGCTAATCAAAAAACGGCATTCAAAGTACCCGATGGCGTAGCAGAAACCTTTGTCCTTTATTTCGATCAGAGTATTCGGGGCCTTGCTCCAGGTGCTATTGTCGATTTTCGTGGCGTCGCTTTAGGCGAGGTGAAATCGGTAGGCATTGATTTCGATAGAGAAAAGCGCATGTTTAAAATGCCAGTTGTGGTTGAAATTTATCCGTCAAGGTTGGGTAGTGATTTTGTTGAAAGTACATCAGATATTAAGATAAAACGCTTACAAACGATGATTAACCGCGGCTTGCGAGCACAATTACGCACAGGTAATTTATTAACAGGGCAGCTTTACGTCGCGCTTGATTTCTTTCCTAAAATGGCTAAAACAGAAGTTGATATGGCACAAAATCCGATTATTTTACCAACGGTTCCGGGCGACTTAGATGCCTTGCAAAGTCAAATTGCATCAATTGCAAATAAACTTAATAAAGTGCCTTTTGATGAAATTGGCGATGGTATGCAAAAGTCATTAGTCAGTTTAAATCAATCATTATCAAGTGCAGATATTTTAATTAATAAACTGAATAATGATGTTGCCCCAGAAATGTCAGCGGCGTTAAAAGATGTGCGCATTACGCTTGGCAATGCCAATACAACACTCAATAACGCGAGCAATACGCTATCCGATAAGGCACCGTTGCAACAAGATTTACGCCAAACATTACAAGATTTATCCCGCGCAGCAAACTCCTTAAAAGTGCTGACAGATTATCTTGAGCAACATCCAGAATCACTTTTGAAAGGTAAGCTACCTGATAATGCGAACAAATAAGAGCTTTAGCTTGCTTGGTCAATTTTTAAAACGTGAACCGCTTTTAAAGAGTGTTTCGTTTATAAAGTCGTCCAAGTTTATTGTCTTACCTTGTTTTATGATACTAACAGGCTGTTTAAGTACAAGCATCCCGCCGATGCGCTTTTACTCAATGGCGCAATCGCCATCTGCTGATGTGGAAAGTAGTAAGGCAATCGAAAAAAAAGGCTCTTACTTGGAATTTGCAACCATTCAAGTGCCAGAGCGATTAAGACGTCCGCAATTTGTCATTAATCATAAAGGCAAACAAGAAGTGCAAATCTTAGAGCAAGATCGTTGGGCGACGACATTTGATGAAGAGCTTAGTGATGCGTTAAAAGCCAATATCGCTAGACGTACCAATGCAATTGCATCATTACCCATAGTCCGAGATGAGCAGTTAAAAGCGTACAGAATAGCGATTGTTTTAAGACAGCTAACCGCTATTCCAGATGAAACCATTTCGGCCGAATTTGTCTGGACTATTTCATCATTACCATCGGCTGAACAAGATAAATCAATCGATCAAGCAAATGTATTATCCGCCAATTGCAGGCTGCTGATTAATAAAGACTTAGCACAAGGCACAGAAGCGCTGGTATCAGGCCATCAAGCCATCGTTGATACGCTAGCCGAAAACTTAGCAAAAAACATCATGAGTTTGAATGTAGGCAAAAAGCCTGAATGTAAATAACAAAAGCACTTTGCTACAACTGAAGTGAGGTGTTAATAGGCTAAGCGTATTGCGCCGAATGGTAAGGTTAACATACGACGAAATGTCTTTAATTATACTTCCCTATGAACTAGCTTCCCCATTAACGTAATTATTAGCTTGCTTTAGTTTTTCTTTAAAAATTGCTATACATACAATGGCTTGTTCATGAGAGTTCTCATACTGTTTTAAAGCTTCATTGTTTGATGATTTATTTTGCATAATATCTGAGTAGCTCATTTCTCCGCGCCAATTGACAAGATTAGCGTAATCGTTTTCTAAAAGAGTTATAGCTTTTTCAATTGTTGGTAGAAACTCTGTAAAAATATTAGTGTAATTTTTCATTAGCTCTTTTACAGATTGAGGCTCAATACTAAAATTCACTTGTAAAGCCCCAATTTCAATTCGTGCATTATTTAAAATTGATTTGTTATTTGAAATTTGCTTCAATAATTCTACTTTCTCATTTTCAATTAGTTTCCTCTCTGTTGCTTTTTGCATTTCAATCGCAAAGTCTAAGGATTTTTTACCAATATAAAAACTACCAAAACTGATTATCACTGCAAATATTGCAACAATGTCTGATGTGTTCACGTGTTAGTGCCTAACTTTTAGTGATTACCAAAAAAGAATCTAAAAATTTATTAGGAATGGTGACTATTGTGATAGTTATATTTAACAATCATAATTAATTAAATTAGTTATTGCTTTATTACACACCAATCAAACCACAACCTCTTTCAATTGCTCCAATATTGCTGGATTTTCCAACGTTGAAATATCCGAAGTGATTTCTTCACCTTTAGCCAAGCTGCGCAATAAACGACGCATAATCTTACCACTGCGCGTTTTAGGTAAATTATCACCAAAGCGAATCTCACTTGGTTTGGCAATTGGACCAATCTCTTTGCCTACCCAGTTACGCAGTTCATTGACGATGGCTTTAGCGTCATCTCCAGTCGGGCGGTTACCTTTTAGCACCACGTAAGCGACGATGGATTCGCCTTTGATATCATCAGGTTTGCCAACAACGGCAGCTTCTGCCACAAGGTGGTTTGCTACTAATGCAGATTCAATTTCCATGGTGCCTAAGCGGTGACCTGACACGTTGAGCACATCATCAATACGACCCATGATGGTGAAGTTGCCTGTTTCTTTATCGCGGATGGCACCATCACCTGCGAGATAATATTTGCCGCCTAAATCTTGAGGGAAGTAGCTGCTTTTGAAACGCTCAGGATCGCCATAGATATTACGAATCATTGAAGGCCATGGTTTTTTAATGACTAATAAACCACCTTCACCCCATGGTGCATCTTTGCCTGTTTCATCAACAACATCAATATCAATGCCTGGAAATGGCAGCGTGCAAGAGCCTGGAACCAGTGCGGTGGCACCGGGCAGCGGCGTAATAACATGACCGCCTGTTTCTGTTTGCCAGAATGTGTCTACAATTGGACATTGCTCTCCACCAACTTCTTTGTGATACCAGACCCACGCTTCTGGATTGATTGGCTCACCAACTGTTCCAAGTAGCCGTAAGCTGGATAAATCATAGTGATTAGGGTGCGTTGTGAAGTCAATTTCGCCTGCTTTAATCAATGAACGAATGGCAGTTGGTGCCGTATAGAAAATAGAGACTTTATGTTTTTCTATCATTTGCCAAAAGCGCCCTGCATTCGGGTAGGTTGGTACGCCTTCAAACACAATTTGCGTTGCGCCTAGTGCTATTGGGCCGTAAGCAACGTAGCTGTGACCTGTAATCCAGCCCACATCGGCTGTACACCAAAAGATGTCGTCATCTTTCATATCAAACGTCCAGCGTGTTGTGTTCATGGCATGCAATAAGTAACCAGCTGAGGAGTGTTGCACGCCTTTTGGTTTTCCTGTAGAACCTGAGGTATAGAGTATGAATAGCGGATGTTCTGCATTGACCATGACCGGTGGGCATTCGTCAGTTTGGCCCGCAATTAAATCATGCCACCAAATATCATTGCTACTCAATGTCACTTCTTGCTCTGTTTTTTTGAGCACGACCACTTTTTGAATGTGCTCGCAACCACCCATGGCAATACCTTCATCTACTGCTTGTTTAAGGGGTAGCGTTTTACCTGCACGGAATTGGGCGTCAGCCGTGATGACGGCTACAGCGCCTGCATCAATAATGCGTTCATTTAAACTTTTAGCAGAAAAACCGCCAAAAACAACGCTGTGTACTAAGCCTAAACGCGCACAAGCTTGCATGGCCACAATCGCCTCTATACCCATTGGCAAGTAAATAATAACGCTGTCACCAACAGTTAGATTGAGCGTTTTCAAGCCATTGGCAAATTGACAAACCTGGTGATAAAGCTGTTTGTAAGTAACAGTTTTTACATCGCCACTATCCGCTTCGAAAATAATGGCGATTTTGTTGGGGATAGTGGCTAGGTGTTTATCTAAACAGTTAGCTGAAACATTCAGCTCGCCATCTTCAAACCATTTATAGAAAGGCGCATTTTCTTCATTGAGGGTTTTAGTAAAGGGTTTATGCCAAACTAATAACTCACGCGCTAGCTTTGCCCAAAAACCTTGATAGTCGCTTTCAGCCTCCTTACATAGCGCTTCATAAGCTTGCATGCTACCAATCGTGGCTTGCTTTTTAAACGCTGCTGATGGTTCAAAGATGCGATTTTCGTGCATTACTGACTCAATGGACATGCTAAACTCCCTAAAGTAAATGATGTATAACTGTAGTTATTATATAAATTATTAATTAAGATATTACCCCAAAAACAGTATGTCAATACCACTAACATTAGCCAATGGCGCCACAATCAGCAGTTTGCAGAAAACTTATTTAGATAAGGTTGAAAGTTGCAGTCCATTTTTAGCGAGACTTTTAACGACAGACATGGCGTTGTTAGAAGATTTGCTACAAAACAGTGATGTTTCCTATCAATTAGATGAAATGCAATGGTTTCTTGATGGGCAAGAAATTAATGATGAAAAAAGTTTAAAAAAAGCTTTAAGAGATCTTAGACAGCGAGTGATGGCTCGGATTATCTTGCGCGATCTAAATGGATTATCAGACTTTAATGAAGTAGTGAAATCGATTAGCGATTTTGCTGATTTTGCGATTAATGTCACGGTTAATCAACTGCACTCTTGGCTAGCTGCCGTTTATGGTCAGCCAATTGCTGCTGATGGTAGCTTGCAAAAATTATTAGTGGTTGGCATGGGCAAGCTTGGTGGTGCAGAACTCAATGTGTCGTCTGATATTGATTTGATTTTTGCTTATGCGCAAGAAGGCGAAACCGACGGTGACAATAGTATTAGCAATCAAGATTTTTTTGTGAAGCTAGGTAAGCAATTTATTGCGGTGTTAGATGAAGTGACCGAAGACGGTTTTGTGTTTCGGGTAGATATGCGTTTACGTCCTTTTGGTAGCGAAGGCGTGTTGGTTTCTAATTTGGATGCGCTGGAAAGCTATTATCAAAATAATGGGCGCGAATGGGAGCGTTACGCATGGATTAAGGGGCGTGAAATAACGGGTGGCGATACTGTAACTGCTTTGTTGAGACCATTCGTCTATCGTAAATATTTGGATTATGGCGCACTGGCTAGCATGCGTGATTTAAAAGTGCAAATTCAGCGTGAAGTGAATGCGCGTAGTGCTAAAACTACAGGTGGCAAAGACAATATTAAGCTGGGACGCGGCGGTATACGCGAAATTGAATTTATTGCGCAAGTATTTCAATTGATCCGCGGTGGGCAAGATGCCAGTCTGCAAGTTCGGCCAACCTTGCAAGTGTTGGAGTTATTAAAAGATAAGCAATTATTACCGCCAGAAGTGGTAAATGCTTTGCGTGAGGCTTATGTGTTTTTACGTAATTTAGAGCATCGATTAATGTATGTGGAAGATGCGCAAACGCAAGATTTGCCCAAGCAAGAAGAGAGTCAGCAGCGTATTGCCAGCGCAATGGGTTTTGCAAACTGGGATGCGTTTATGGTGCAGCTGAATCAGCAACGTGATATTGTCCAAACACAGTTTGACCAGACCTTTAGTATTGTTGATGCTGAGAAAAATAAGCCTATCGATGAGGCCAGTGCAACGGCACAAATGATCTGGGAAGGGCAGTTAACTGATGATGAAAGTATTGCGCAATTAGAGCAACTAGGTTTTGCAAAGGCGCCAGATGTATTAAAGCAAATTCAGCATTTACATCAAGGGCATAAATATAAGCAGCTACCTGAACTCAGTCGGCAGCGTTTTAACCGCTTATTGCCCATATTAATTGCAACAGCTAACCGTGATGCCAATGCCGATATCGCGCTGATGCGCACGATGGATTTGATTGATGCTGTGTGTCGTCGCGCAAGCTATTTGGCGCTGATGGCAGAGTTTCCAAGTGCGCTGGCATTAGTTGTCCGCTTGTGTGGCGCTAGTGCTTGGTGCGCACAATATTTAATTCAACACCCGATTGTGTTGGATGAATTATTGGATGAAGCAACGTTATATGCCGCGCCAGACTTTGCTGCTTTGCGACTTGAGCTGACTAAGCTGATGGAAGGTTTAACCGGCGATACCGAACAGCAAATGGATGCAATGCGCCGTTTTCAACATGCGGCAGTTTTTCGGTTTGCGGCACAAGATATTGCAGGACAATTGCCACTAGAAACGTTGTCTGATTATTTAAGCGCTTTAGCTGAAATGATTGTTGAAGTGTCGATTCCTACCATCTGGAAGTCATTTAAATATAAACATATCGACGTACCTAAATTTGCTGTGATTGGCTACGGCAAGTTAGGTGGCAAAGAATTGGGCTACACCTCTGATTTAGATGTGATTTTCTTATACGATGACGCTGCACCGGATGTGGGCAGTATTTATGCACGTTTTGCCCAACGTATTAATAACTGGTTTAACAGCTTAACGGCGGCGGGCATTTTATATGAGATTGATTTGCAATTAAGACCCGATGGCAACAGTGGTTTATTGGTTAGTTCAACCCATGCTTTTAATGATTATCAACAAAAGCGTGCATGGGTTTGGGAGCATCAGGCGCTAACCAGAGCGCGGTTTATTGCAGGTGATCAGCAGATTGGGCAAGACTTTGCCAATATTCGTCAACAAATCATGCAACAAGTTAGAGATGCCAAAAAGTTAAGGATAGATGTGGTGGAAATGCGCGAAAAAATGCGGCAGGCCCAAAAGCTTAATGCTGATTTATTCGATTTAAAACAAAGCGCGGGCGGCATTATTGATGTTGAGTTTATTGTGCAATATTTGGTGTTAGCGCATGCAGCGCAACATGAAGTGCTAACGCAAAATTTAGGCAATATTGGCTTGCTCAATCAGTTAGCTAAATTAAGCATTATTGATACAGATATCGCGCAACAAGTAGGCGATGCTTATCGAGAGTTTCGCCGTTTACAGCATGCCTCAGGATTGCAGGGAGATATGCAAGCTAAAGTGGAATACCAACAAGTGAAAGCACAGGCTGAGGCAGTGATTAACCTTTGGCAAAGTGTATTTGAAGCTTAGGTCGATATGAGCAGTTTTTTGTAAAATTTAAACCGTGTCTCAAATGATGGGCTTCTAAACTTAAACGCCCCATCTTAATCCAGCAGCATGCACAGGGCTATCCCAATGCAGTTTGATTTCATCATCTAACACGCAGACAGTAATCGAAGCGCCAGTCATATCAATTGCGGTTGTGTAATTGCCAACTAAAGCGCGTTCAATATTAAGGCCGTGCTCAGTGAGCAACTTTTCGGCGGTGTTATAAATTAAATACAACTCCATTAATGGTGTTGCGCCGAGGCCATTAACCAATAAAAGAATTTCAGTGTTTTTTGCTTGCTGTGAATCTATAAGTGATAAATCGGTAAGAATCGCATCAATCATGTCTTTAATCATTGCGTCTGCAGCGCGCATCGTTTCACGCTTGCGACCTGGCTCACCGTGAATGCCAACGCCCATTTCGATCTCAGTATCGCTAATCTCGAATGTTGGTTTCCCTGCGGCAGGTACAGTACAACTGGTTAAAGCAACACCTATACTAGCCGTTTGCGCATTAATTTTGTCGCCAAAGGCTTTGCAGGTTGACAAGTCTGCACCAGTTTCTGCAATGCTCCCCACACATTTTTCGACGATCACTGTGCCAGCAACGCCGCGCCGCCCGTCAGTAAACGTACTATTAATCACAGCACAATCATCGCTGGTGAGTACAGTCGCATTTTCAAAAGACAGCATCTCTGCCGCCATTTCAAAGTTCATGACATCGCCTGCATAGTTTTTGACAATAAATAATACGCCTTTATCAGCATGTACCGCTTCAGCCGCAGCTATCATTTGGTCTGGGGTAGGCGAGGTGAAAACTTGACCTGGACAAGCAGCGTCTAACATACCTTTGCCGATAAAACCTGCATGCAATGGTTCATGACCTGCGCCGCCGCCTGAGATGATGGCAACTTTGTTTGTAGCCTTAGTTTTACGAGTCAGATAGTTTGGATTTAAGTGTAACTCAACTAAATCAGCATGAGCTTTTGCAAAGCCAGACAGACTCTCAATGAGCATGTTATCAACGTTGTTAACAAATTTTTTCATATTGATAATCTTTTTAATTGTATTAACTAATTATTTGCTTTTAATATTAAATTACACACTTCATTAATCATGACTTGGCAACTTTTCGCGCCAGCATCTAAGTGACCAATCGTACGTTCACCCAGTCCAGCCGCGCGACCTTTTGTTGCTACTAAATCGCGTGTTGATGCTAACCCTTTATCCGCTGTAATTTGAATGTCGATACAGATTTCTTTAGTCGTTTTATTTTCAATTGCACTGAAAATAAAGGTGTGGGCAACCGGTACTAAAACGTCCAACATGGTTTTTTCGCCCACTTTTCCTTTGCCTCGTTTAATTAACTCTTGCACGCCTCCTGCAAACGCTGCGGCAATGTCTAATGTGGTATTGGCGCCATTATGTTTTGCTACTTTTGCCATGCCCATGAATAAGCTAGCAAATAAAGGGCCTGCGGCACCGCCGATCGTGCTGAGTAATTTCATGGCGATTTTATTCAACGCCTCTTCTGGCGATAATGGCGCTAACTCATCCGTCATACTTACAATGGCTTCTGCTCCGCGCAACACATTAATGTAATGGTCGCCATCACCGATCGCTTGGTCAAGGGTCTCTATTTCAGACTTTTGTGAAATAATCGCTAAGTGTATAGCGCTGGCGGCTGAGCAGATGAAATCAGTTTGTAAACTCATGAATATTACTCTGTTTCAAATTTATTAAGGTTGCTAGACTCTACACATGTTAGATTCTCATATCAACATTTTTTGATTGCAATTTTTAGATAAAACAATGAGCCTGAGACTCCGCTTAAACTTAATCATTACGCTACTGATGCTACTGTTCATGCTGGCAGTTGGTTTTATTTTAATCAAATCAGCCAAGTCGGCAACGCAAGAGAGT
This sequence comes from Methylophilaceae bacterium, assembly GCA_041612255.1. GTDB lineage: Bacteria > Pseudomonadota > Gammaproteobacteria > Burkholderiales > Methylophilaceae. The sequence goes on from JBFJJN010000003.1 coordinate 159,452, forward strand.
GTAGAAGCCGCTACCCATGTCACCACGCAATTGCTGGATGCGGTTATTTTAAGTGCTAGCAACAGTTTAGATTTTGGTTACTCCAATGGTGTAATGAAGCGCTTTCTAGAGCAGCTTGGCCGCGTAAGAAGTAATGAGATCTATTTGTATGATTACAGTAATCAAATTATTTATAAATCCCCAACTCCAGAATACCGATCTGATGTAAAGCCACCTGCGTGGTTTAATGATTTGCTAGATCCAAAAGCTGAACCGGTAGTTCGTTTTATTAGACTAGGTAAACTAGGTAAGTTAGAAGTCAGGCCTAACCCTAGCGGGACGATACGTGAATCTTGGGCAAAATTACAGAAGCTATTTTGGATTTGGTTAGGTTTTTTTATTGCGTTAAATGCTGGCGTTTATATGATGCTTGGTAGTTTGCTTAAGCCATTACAGCCTATCTTAAAAACAATTAATCAATTAGAGCAAGGTGATTTGACCGCGCGTTTGCCGCGCTTTAAATCGCCAGAGTTTGAGAAGATTGGGCACAGTCTTAATAGAATGGCAGAGTCATTAGCGGTTGAGCGCGAGTTGGAAGAAAGTCGCCAGGTGACCCATCTTATCCAAAAGCATATTGAAGAAGAGCGCCGCAGCTTAGCCAGAGAGCTGCACGATGAGCTTGGACAATATGTGACGGCAATTAAAACGTTCGCAGTGGCGATTGCCAGTAAAACCAAAGAAAAAGCACCTGAGGTTGAGGCGAATGCGCAGACCATTGTGGCGGCAGCGAATCATATTTATGATGGTATGCACAATATTATCAAGCAATTAAGACCGGGCTCGTTGGACAATTTAGGGTTGCCAGAAACTTTAAAAGATTTAGTCAACTCGTTGCAAGAGCAACATAAGGATTTGAAAGTGCGCTTGCATTTAACGGGTAATTTGGAAGCTTTAGGTGAAACTTTAAACATTAATCTTTATCGAATGGTGCAAGAGTCTATTAACAATGCAATTAAGCATGCACAAGCGACTACCTTAGACATTGAGTTGAAATTGACCGATGAAAATGCGCTGGAATTAATGATTAAAGATAACGGCAAAGGTATGGACATTCATGCGGTTGATCAAACCAATCATTTTGGTTTGTTGGGTATTAGAGAACGTGTTCAAGGTTTTCATGGACGTTTTAGCGTGGAATCTGAACTTGGAAATGGCACGGCTATTATTATAAAAATACCAAATGTGGTGAAAATAGGGACATAAGAATGAGTCAGATAAATGTAATGTTGGTGGATGACCATGCGGTAGTGCGGATGGGTTTTAAAATGTTGTTAGAGACCACCGACGATATTAAAGTCATTGCCGAAGCTGAAAGTGGCGAGGAAGCTATTAAGTTTTATATGGAACACAAGCCGAGTGTGGTGGTGATGGACATTACGATGCCTGGTATGGGTGGTATGGAAGCCATAGAGCGCATTTTAACCAAAGAATCATCAGCGAAAATTTTAGTGCTTTCTGCACATGAAGACTCAGTGCATCCCAAACGTGTGTTGAATGCTGGCGCAATGGGTTATGTGACTAAGCGTAGTGCTGCTGAAGAGCTCATTAAAGCGATTCGCGCTGTTGCATCAGGCAAAAAGTATATCGAAGCCAGCGTGGCCCAACAAATGGCGATTCAACAATTATCGGGTACGCAAAATCCGGTTGATGTGTTAAGTGAGCGTGAGTTTGAAGTGTTTATGTCTTTAGCTAAAGGCAAAACGACCAATGAAATTGCAGAGACTTTGTTTTTGAGTCCGCGCACAGTAGGTACGCATTTATACAATATCAAGCAAAAACTAAATGCTAATAATTCAGCGGAAATTGCGTTGATAGCGATGCGTAGTGGGTTGATTGATCCTTAAAATATTGAATAAATAAGACTTATAAAGTTAAGATGTTTTAATTAAAACTGATTTTAACGACCAGTTATTTTAATCGCAATTGGCTCCGACTGTTGCGCGCTGTATGAACTGAGAACGCCGCCTATCATAATCAACCCAATGGCCAGCCATTCTGATGCCGATAAATGTTCGTCCCAAAACAGAATCCCAAATAAGCTGGAAATCACAACCGTCGTGTAACTAAGGCTGGCAACCGTTAGCGTTTTTCCCGTCCGATATGCCCGCGTCAATGCGAGTTGAGCAAGCGTTGCAGACCCAGCTAAGCCGAGTAAAACAGGTAAATCTTGCCATGTGACGGCAGAAACCTGGTCAAACAGCATCCAAATGCCTGCGCCAATCGATGAAACTAGCGTAAAGTAAAACACCGTACGCCAATCAGGCTCATGCAGATTGCCGAGTTGTTTAACATGCAAGTAAGCGAATCCTGCACCGATGCCAGAGCAAAGTCCGATAATACCAGCAAATAAATCTTCTCTAATAAAGCTTGGTTTTAATAAAAGGATGATACCTATAAAGCTAATTAAAATAGCAAGGTAAAAAACTTTTTTAGGCCGCTCATGCAACATAAAAGGCATGAATGCCGCTAAAAAAAGTGGCGATGTATAATTGAGCGTGATGGCGGTTGCTAATGGTAAGTGGCTGATTGCATAAAAAAACATCAGTAAAGCAACAAAGCCAATCAGTGCGCGCGCTAGTTGTTTATTTAAATGCGATGTTTTGATGGGCAGGCGTTTGACGCGAATAAGCGTGAATATCATCAACAAGCCAAACAAAGAGCGATAAAACACCAGTTCTGCGCTAGAAAATTTAACAGAGCCAACTTTCACGAATGCCCCCATTGTAGCAAACCCTAATGCGGCGACCAGCATCCATAGGCTGCCATATTGTGTGGTTTGTGGTGTTTTTTTATTCGTCATATTTAATATTTAGGATGAGATAAATGGGTGTTGTGAAAAGTGTCAAGACGCATACCTTATTTTAACAGGCAGTTCGCGGTGCGATGAAAAGCATTTTGAAAACAAAAGCGCTGATTAAACACATGGATTCTCGCTTGAAATCTTGCATAAAATAGACTTTTGCTTTACTCTTATTAGAACTGAAAAACTAATTTTTAGGATTCACAATGAAAAAATCACTAACATTTAAAGGCTATGAATCGAATGGCGCAAAAACAGCGGAGCGTTTAGATCGCAAAAAGTTTTTTTCAATCGCATTGTCGACTTTCTTAATATTAGTTGTTGTAACTGAAGGTATTCGATTAGTATTAATGAATTGGTAGCTTAGGTGAAGCTGTAACGGCGGCCTTAGCCGCCTTTTTTGTTTTTATAGAGTATGTTTTTATCTCTTTTTAGTATCTCTGATGCAATGCTTTTTTAAGCATTGTTTTTATTTTTAGCGTTATTGGAAATTTATGTCGCAACACTTAATGAACACGTATGGCAGACTGCCTGTCACTTTCACAAAAGGGCAGGGTGTGTGGCTTTGGGATGAACAAGGCGAGCAGTATCTGGATGCGCTTGCTGGCATTGCAGTCACTGGTTTAGGTCATTCACATCCTGAGTTTGTCAAAGCGATTAATGCACAAGCTTCTACTTTGATGCACGTTTCAAACGTATATCAAATCGCTGAGCAAGCACAGTTAGCCGATAAAATTGCCGCTATTTCAGGTATGGATAAAGTCTTTTTCTGCAACTCTGGTTGTGAAGCAAATGAGGCGCTGATTAAGTTGGCGCGTTTGTATGCGCATAATAAAGGCATTGCCAATCCTGAAATTATTGTCATGGATAAGTCATTTCATGGTCGGACGTTAGCCACATTGTCTGCAACTGGAAATCGCAAAGTGCAAGCAGGCTTTGAGCCGCTAGTCAGTGGGTTTGTACGAGTGCCGTTTGATGATATTGAAGCAGTCAAGCAAGTTGCTGCGCGCAAAAATAATGTGGTAGCCATCCTAGTTGAGCCTGTGCAAGGTGAAGGTGGTATTCATATTCCTAGCGATATGCAAGCGTATTTCAAAAGTTTGCGTCAGATTTGCGATGATAATGATTGGTTACTAATGCTAGATGAAGTGCAAAGCGGCATTGGTCGGACAGGTACTTGGTTCGCATTTCAACACACTGGCGTGACGCCAGATGTGATGTCGCTAGCAAAAGGCTTAGGTTCAGGTGTACCAATTGGCGCATGTGTGGCTAAGGGTAAAGCCGCGGAAGTGTTTACTCCAGGTAAGCACGGCTCTACTTTTGGCGGTAATCCATTTGCCACAAAAGCAGGTTTAGCAACCTTAGAAATTATTGAACAAGAAAAATTGCGTGAAAATGCACAAGCGATGGGTGATTTCATCCATCAACAATTTACCGAAGCGTTTAAAGGCAATTCGGCCATCGTCAATATTCGTCACGCTGGGTTAATGATTGGTATTGAGTTAGATAGACCTTGTGCGGAGTTAGTGAAGATAGCCTTGGCGAATAAATTATTGATTAATGTGACAGCAGAGAAAGTCATTCGCTTATTGCCCGCACTCATCATTACTCAAGAAGAGGCGCAAGAGCTGGTTAATCGCTTAGTATCTGTCGTTAATCATTTTTTAAAAGCAGCTTAGTTAAGAATAGTAAACCGTTATGAGTATTAAACACTTCTTGCAATTCAACGACCTTGCTGGCGATGAGATAGAGTATATCTTTGAGCGCGCCGCTTGGATTAAATCACAATTTAAAAGCTATAAAAAATATTGGCCTTTAGAAGACCGTACTTTGGTGATGATCTTTGAAAAAGCTAGCACGCGAACACGCTTATCATTTGAAGCAGGAATGCACCAATTAGGTGGCGCAGCGATTTACTTAAATACACGCGATTCACAATTAGGTCGTGGCGAGCCAGTGGAAGATGCAGCACAAGTGATTTCTCGGATGAGCGATTTGGTCATGATTCGTACTTATGAGCAAAGTATTATCGAGCGTTTTGCAGCCAATTCTCGCGTACCAGTGATTAATGGTTTAACCAATGAATATCATCCTTGCCAAATTTTAGCGGATATTTTTACCTATATCGAGCATAGAGGTTCAATTAAAGGCAAAACTGTTACATGGATTGGCGATTCAAATAATATGTGCAACACTTGGTTGCAAGCGGCGGAAGTGCTTGATTTTAATATGCATGTTTCAACACCGCCTGAGTATGAAGTTGAGCCAGAGCGTGCCAATTTGTATGGCACTGATCATTTTGAAGAGTTCAAAGATCCAATGGATGCGGCAAAAGGCGCAGATTTGGTGACTACTGATGTATGGACCAGCATGGGTTTTGAGGCTGAAAATGAAGAGCGTCGCAAAGACTTTGCCGATTGGCAGGTTGATGCTGACATGATGAAAGTGGCAAAACCAGATGCGTTGTTTATGCATTGCTTGCCAGCGCATCGTGGCGAAGAAGTCAGCGCTGATGTGATTGATGGCCCTAACTCTGTGGTTTGGGAAGAAGCAGAGAATCGTCTGCACGTGCAAAAAGCACTAATGGAATATTTATTATTAGGAAAAGTAAAGTAATGAGCGATGTTAAAAAAGTAGTCCTGGCTTATTCTGGCGGTTTAGATACGTCCGTTATTTTGAAATGGTTGCAAGACACTTATCAAGCAGAAGTGGTGACGTTTACAGCTGATTTAGGTCAAGGTGAAGAGTTAGAGCCAGCACGGGCTAAAGCCGAAGCGGCAGGTGTTAAAGATATTTATATTGATGATTTGCGCGAAGAGTTTGTGCGTGACTTTGTGTTCCCGATGTTCAGAGCTAACACGATTTATGAAGGTGAATATTTATTAGGCACTTCTATTGCACGCCCATTGATTTCTAAACGTCTAATTGAAATTGCTAAAGAAACCAAAGCCGATGCGATTTCACACGGGGCAACGGGTAAAGGTAATGATCAAGTGCGTTTTGAATTGGGTGCTTACGCGCTTAATCCAGAGATTAAAATCATTGCGCCATGGCGTGAGTGGGATTTATTAAGTCGTGAAAAATTAATGACTTACGCAGAAAAGCATGGCATTGCGGTTGATATGAAGCATAAGCAAGGAGGCAGTCCGTATTCTATGGATGCCAACTTATTGCATATCTCGTACGAAGGTCGTCATTTAGAAGATCCAGCTGCGGAAGCAGAAGAAAGTATGTGGCGTTGGAGCGTGAGTCCAGAGCAAGCGCCGAATGAGCCGGAGTATTTAGATATTGAATATAAACAAGGTGATATTGTTGCGTTAAATGGCAAAACCATGAAGGCGCATGAAATCTTGGCTGAATTGAATCGCGTTGGTGGTAAGCATGGTATTGGTCGTTTAGATTTGGTTGAAAATCGTTATGTTGGCATGAAAGCGCGTGGTTGTTATGAAACACCAGGCGGCACCATCATGATGAAAGCGCATCGCGGTATCGAGAGTGTGACGTTAGATCGCGAAGTTGCGCATTTAAAAGATGATTTAATGCCACGTTATGCCAGTTTAATTTATAACGGTTACTGGTGGAGTCCTGAGCGTATAGCCTTGCAAACGTTAATTGATCATACGCAAGTGCATGTGAATGGCTGGGTGCGCGTTAAATTGTATAAAGGCAGTGTGTCTGTGGTTGGACGTGATAGTAAAACCGATTCATTGTTTGACCCAACGATTGCGACGTTTGAAGATGATGCGGGGGCATATAATCATAAAGATGCTGAAGGTTTTATTAAGCTGAATGCGTTACGTATGCGTATTGCGGCAAAACTGCGCCCAATCAATAAGTAATCATCAAATAATGATCAATTAATCAATGTCAAAAAAAGTCATAGCTTACGACTCAACTCTGCGCGATGGTGCGCAAGCGCAGGGCGTTTCGTTTACGGTTGAAGATAAATTAAAAGTTGTTAAAAAGCTTGATAATTTAGGCGTTGGTTATATTGAGGCTGGTAATCCGGGCTCTAATCCAAAAGATTTGGAATTCTTTGAACGCGTCACTACTTTAAAGTTGAAGTATGCCAAAATTATTGCGTTTGGTAGTACGCGTAAAATTGGCATTAAAGCGGCTGATGATCGCAATTTAAAGTCTTTACTCAATGCTAATACACAAGCAGTCGCCATTTTTGGCAAAAGCTGGGATTATCAAGTCACTGATATTTTGCGTACCACGTTAGAAGAAAACCTAGCCATGATAGGCGATACCATTGCTTATTTAAAACAACAAGGAAAAGAAGTGGTGTTCGATGCTGAGCATTTCTTTGATGGCTATAAAGCCAATCCAGATTATGCAATGCAATCATTAAAAGCGGCGGCAGATGCTGGGGCTGATGTGCTTTGTTTATGTGATACCAATGGTGGCACTTTCCCAGAAGAGGTCTTTAAACTCACGCAAAAAGTGGTTGAAAGTTTTGATACGCAAGTTGGCATCCATTGTCACAATGATTGCGAAATGGCGGTGGCCAATTCAATTGCTGCGGTAAAAGCGGGTGCGGTGCAAGTGCAAGGCACTATCAATGGTATCGGTGAGCGTTGTGGTAATGCGAATCTAAGCTCGATTATTCCGAATGTACAACTCAAGCTAGGTATGGATTGTATTCCTGCCGCGCAAATGCAGCATTTAACCAATGTGTCTAAGTTTGTGAACGAAATTGCTGGCGTGCCATTTAATGAAAAGGCACCTTATGTCGGCGGCGACGCGTTCTCTCATAAAGGTGGTATGCATATTGATGCGGTGAATAAAAATCCAATCTCATATGAGCATATTGAACCTACTCAAGTGGGTAATGAACGCCATATTTTGGTGTCAGAAGTTGCTGGTAGAAGCGCGTTATTAGCAAAACTTCAGTCGATTGACCCCAAGCTGACTAAAGAGTCGACAGATACAAAGCGCGTGCTTGAACACTTAAAAGAGTTAGAGCATGAAGGTTATCAGTTCGAGAATGCTGAAGATTCTTTTGATGTGCGCGTCCGTAAATTATTAGGTAAAAGCCAAACTTATTTTACGCTTCAACGGTATAACATTAGTATTAAAGAACCTTCCGAAAACGGCGCTAGTTCAAAGGCGGAAGTTTCATTTTTAGTCAATGGTCAAATTGTTGATGCAGCAGCGGAGGGCGATGGTCCTGTTGATGCGTTAGATAAAGCAATGCGTAATGCTTTGCGTGACACTTACCCTGCGATTAAAGAAATGAAGTTAACCGATTATAAGGTGCGGGTATTAGATTCAAATTTAGCAACGGCGGCAAAAGTGCGGGTAATGATTGAATCTTCCGATGCTGAAAGCAGTTGGAATACCATAGGCGTTTCTAAAGATATTACTGAAGCATCATGGATTGCGCTACAAGATGCGATTGAATATAAATTGATGCGAGACTCTGCTTAGTTTTTAGATGTTTTAGTTGGAGAAAGCATCACTAATTTTAATTGCTCTTGATCAACAGGGCGCATGGTCACTTGTTGATAAGCCAATAAACCATGTTTAGTATGATTAAATTCACGTAAACCACCTTGCCGTTCTAGTACATCATGTTGTTTCCAAAATAAATCAAAATCGGCGCTGGCTTTTGATAACTCAGCAACCAAAGTTTGCAATTCCGGCTCTTCTAAACGACTTCTGCAGTCGGCTCTGAATTCTGCTACCAATCGTTTGCTTCTGGTTTCCCAACTAACAACAAATGTTTTCGCGCTTGGTCGAGTAAATACTAGCCGTAATAAATTTGGGGCAATCGTCTCAGTTTCTGGAGATAACCAATCTCCAAACAAACTTGCAGCCTCTGGGTTCCAAGCTAATATATTCCAAGTGCGACCTAAAATATAAGCTGGCACTTTAATGTCTTTGAGTAGGGCGGTGAGTGTGTTTGAGGCTAAATCTTCCTCCTGAATATGGCCTTGTGGATCGCGGCGACCAGATAAATCAAACAGGTAAGCACGCTCGGTACGGGTCAATTTTAATGCTTGTGCCAACCGAATTAATGCATCAGCAGACATGTTCACATCGCGACCTTGCTCAATCCAAGTGTACCAAGTAGCACTAATATCGGCCAATTGTGCGACTTCTTCACGTCTTAATCCTGTTGTACGTCTCCTAATGCCAGAAGGAAATCCAAAAGCTTCAGGTGTGCCGCGTTTGCGAATTGCTTGCAAAAATTCGCCTAGCTCAACCCGTCTTTGATCAATTTGCTTATCTTGCATGCACAAAACCCACAGACTATTAATATTTATACCAGTATAAACTATATTCTTGTTAGGGTATTAGAAAATCGTTATGATAGCGTGAACATTAAAAAAGCAATGGAATTTACTGTCATTTAATTAATGTCATTTAATTACTGAAATTTAAAAGGAGCTGTTATGGCTGGAAAAACGCTTTACGATAAATTATGGGATTCCCATTTAGTGCATCAAGATGCAGATGGCACTAGTTTGCTTTATATCGATAGACACTTGGTGCATGAAGTGACTAGCCCGCAAGCGTTTGAAGGATTGCGTTTAGCAGGCCGTAAACCTTGGCGCAATAGCTCGATTGTGGCGAATCCAGACCATAATACGCCTACGCAAAATTGGGATAAAGGTATTGAAGATCCAGTATCGCGTTTGCAAGTAGAAACTTTGGATAAAAATATCAAAGAGTTTGGCTCTTTGGTTTATTTTCCATTTAAAGATAAAAATCAAGGCATTATTCACGTGATTGGCCCTGAGCATGGCACGACTTTACCTGGTATGACTGTGGTGTGTGGTGACAGTCATACTTCTACACATGGTGCTTTTGGGGCGTTAGCGCATGGTATCGGTACTTCTGAAGTAGAGCATGTGATGGCAACGCAAACCTTGGTTGCGAAAAAATCTAAAAACATGTTAGTTAAAGTGAACGGTCAACTGGGTATTGGTATTACAGCGAAAGATGTTGCTTTAGCCATCATTGGTAAAATTGGTACTGCGGGCGGTACTGGCTATGCCATTGAGTTTGCGGGTGATGTGATTAGCAGCTTATCAATGGAAGGTCGCATGACTATTTGTAATATGGCGATTGAAGGCGGTGCGCGTGCAGGCATTATGGCGCCAGATGCTAAAACTGCTGAATACTTAAAAGGTCGCCAATATGCACCTAAGGCAGACCAATGGGAGCAAGCTGTTGCTTATTGGAATACTTTACATACGGATGACAATGCAAGGTTTGACGCGATTGTTGAATTAAACGGCGCAGAGATTCAGCCGCAAGTGACTTGGGGTACTTCGCCTGAGCAAGTGTTGCCAATTGGAGCAACAGTACCAGATCCTGCAAAAGAAACCGATCCAACCAAGCGTACTAGTATTGAAAATGCACTCAAATACATGGGCTTGACCGCTAATATGCCGATTAAAGATATTAAATTGGACAAAATCTTTATTGGCTCATGCACAAACTCACGTATTGAAGATTTACGTGCAGCAGCAGTGGTGGCTAAAGGTAAAAAAGTGGCGAGCAATATTGAGGTGGCGATGGTGGTGCCAGGCTCTGGTATTGTTAAACGCCAAGCAGAAGAAGAGGGTTTAGATAAGATTTTCATCGAAGCTGGATTTGAATGGCGTGAGCCTGGCTGCTCAATGTGTTTAGCCATGAATGCTGATCGTTTGAGTGCTGGTGAGCGTTGCGCATCAACATCAAACCGCAACTTTGAAGGTCGCCAAGGCCCAGGTGGACGGACACATTTAGTGAGTCCAGCCATGGCGGCAGCCGCTGCAATCGCAGGTCATTTTGTTGACGTTCGTCACGTTTAAGCGAGGAGAGAGAATATGAAAGCATTTACACAAATTACTGGATTAGCCTGCCCGTTAGACCGTGCAAACGTCGATACGGATGCAATTATTCCTAAGCAATTTTTGAAATCAATCAAACGGACAGGTTTTGGTCCTTACTTGTTTGATGAGTGGCGTTATACCAACTATGGGGAACCAGATATGGATTGCAGCACGCGTCCTTTAAATGAAGACTTTGTGCTCAATCAAGCACGTTATCAAGGCGCACAAATATTATTAGCGCGTGAAAACTTTGGTTGCGGTTCTAGTCGTGAGCATGCGCCTTGGGCGATTGATGATTATGGATTTCGTGTGATTATTGCGCCTAGCTTTGCCGATATTTTTTATAATAATTGCTTTAAAAATGGAATTTTGCCGATTGTAGCGAGTGCTGAAATCGTCGACCAATTATTCAAAGAGTGTGAGGCAATTGAGGGTTATACCTTGAAAGTCGATTTGCCTTCACAAACTGTCATTATGCCATCAGGAAAAGCGTTTACTTTTGAAGTGAATGAAACATCAAAACGTAACTTGCTCAATGGTTTAGATGAAATTGGGTTGACATTAATCCATACCGACAAAATTAAAGCATTTGAAGAGCAACATAAGGCTGCGCAGCCGTGGTTGTTTTCTTAACATTGTTTGCTTAATAACGCTAAAATTTAATCAGTAAAAATGCTAAAAGATAACTAATTAGGAATTAAAGATAATGATGAAAATTGCAGTATTGCCAGGTGATGGTATTGGTCCAGAAATCGTTAAACAAGCATTGCGTGTATTAGACGTACTGAAAAATGAAGGTTTGGAAATGGAATTCACAGAAGCACCACTTGGTGGCCAAGCTTATGATGAATATGGACATCCATACCCAGAATTTACGCAAAAAGTGTGTCGCGCGGCCGATGCCGTATTGCTTGGTGCTGTCGGTGGTCCGCAGTATGACAACTTAGATCGCCCATTACGTCCAGAGCGTGGTTTGTTGGCGATTCGTAAAGATTTAGGTTTGTTTGCAAACTTGCGTCCTGCGGTGCTTTTTCCTGAATTGGCCAATGCTTCTACCTTGAAGCCAGAAGTGGTCGCAGGTTTGGATATTATGATTGTGCGTGAATTGACTGGGGATGTGTATTTTGGTCAGCCACGCGGCATGCGCATCAATGAAAATGGTGAGCGCGAAGGTTTTAATACGATGGTGTATAGCGAGTCTGAAGTGCGCCGTATTGCCCATGTGGCGTTTGGTATTGCCATGAAGCGCGGTAAAAAACTATGCTCAGTCGACAAAGCTAACGTGTTAGAAACGACTGAATTCTGGAAAGAAATTGTGATTGATGTAGCAAAAGAATATCCAGAAGTCGAATTAACTCATATGTATGTGGATAACGCCGCGATGCAATTAATCCGCAACCCAAAACAGTTTGATGTGATGGTGACTGGTAATATCTTCGGCGATATTTTATCCGATGAAGCTTCTATGCTAACAGGTTCAATCGGCATGCTAGCTTCAGCTTCGTTGAATGCAAGTAAACAAGGTTTGTATGAGCCTTCACATGGTTCAGCGCCCGATATTGCAGGCAAAAATTTAGCAAATCCAATCGCGACAATTCTTTCTGTTGCGATGATGTTGCGTTATAGTTTTGATAATGAAGCGGCGGCGGTTCGTATCGAAGCGGCTGTGAAAAAGGTATTGGCTGCTGGCTATCGTACGGGTGATATTTTCGAAGCAGGCATGAAAAAAGTCAGCTGTTCTGAAATGGGTGACCAAATCGTTGCAGCGATGTAATGTTGTGTTATGTAAGGGCGATTGTCGGGACTTAACTGTTACTGATAGTCGCTTTTCTGCGATAATAATAATTAGACTAATTTAGGAGATTATTCATGGCTCAGTTTGATAACGTAAGTGTAAAAAAGAAAGCGAATATTTACTTTGATGGTAAATGTGTGAGTCACACCGTATTGTTTCCAAATGGAACACGTAATACTTTAGGTATTATTTTCCCAAGTATATTAACTTTTAAGACAGAATCTCCAGAGTTAATGGAAATAAATAGTGGTGTTTGTAAGGTTAAACTAGCAGGTCAAGATGAGTGGAAAACCTATCAAGCTGGGGATAAATTCGCCATCGGTGGTAACACTAGTTTTGAGATAGAAACGGTTGAAATATTAGATTACGTTTGTCACTACGAGTAATTTAATTACATAATATTGATTACAAAACAAAAGTTAAAGGAGATTAAATGCCTTCATTTGATATTACGTCAGAAGTGGATAAGGTTGCATTAAGTAACTCGATTGATACAGCTGCAAAGCAAATTATCAATCGCTATGACTTTAAAGGCACTTCTGCTAAAGCGGAGTTTAACGAAAAAGACTCTGTGATTACATTATTTGGTGATAATGAGTTTCAGTTGGATCAAATTAAAGATATTTTACTGCCAGCCATGGAAAAGAAAGAGCCAGACTCAACTAAACGGCTGGAGCATAAAGCGATACAAACAATTTCTGGCAGCAAAGTAAAGCAAGAATTGGTTGTGAAAGATGGTATTGATAGCGATTTATCTAAAAAAATCGTCAAAGCAATCAAAGATAGTGGTATGAAAGTGCAAGCTAGTATCCAAGGTGAAGCAGTCCGTGTGAATGGCGCGAAACGCGACATTTTGCAAGATGCGATTGCGATGGTGAAAAAAAGTATTACGAATTTTCCACTCAAGTTTGGTAATTTTAGAGATTAATCAGGATATATAAAATGTACCGTTTAGTTATGGCAATTTTATTAGTAGGTTTTTTTGCTGGTTGCAACACAGTTGATGGTGTTGGTAAAGACTTAGAAAAAGCTGGCAAAGCAGTTCAAAATTCATCTAAATAGTTGAATTTATTTAATCAGTTATGGTTCATGCATTCAGGAATGGATATGGTATGTTGAAAGTTGGTTTTGTTGGTTGGCGTGGGATGGTCGGCTCTGTACTCATGCAGCGCATGGTGCAAGAGAATGATTTTGCGGACATAGAGCCACAATTTTTTACCACATCACAAGCAGGAAGTGCTGCGCCTGACGTTGGTAAAGATTCGCCTGCACTAAAAGACGCAAAAAATATTGCCGAATTAAAGACAATGGATGTGATTGTATCTTGCCAAGGTGGGGATTACACCACTGAAATATTCCCACAATTACGAGCCGAAGGTTGGAATGGTCATTGGGTTGATGCGGCATCAACGCTCCGCATGGAAAAAGATGCTGTGATTGTGCTTGATCCTGTCAATATGCACGTCATTGAGGATGCCTTACACGCTGGCGGAAAAAATTGGATTGGCGGTAACTGTACCGTTTCTCTGATGTTGATGTCGTTACATGGCTTATTTAAGGCTGATTTAATTGAATGGGCAAGCTCCATGACCTACCAAGCGGCATCTGGCGCTGGTGCGCAAAATATGCGCGAGCTAATCGCACAAATGGGAACAATTCACGCTTCTGTTCAAGGCTTATTGGCTGACCCTTCATCTGCTATATTAGAAATTGATAAGGTAGTCGCAGAGACAATCCAATCCGATTTATTGCCAACAAAGAATTTTGGTGCGCCATTGGCGGGTAGTTTAATTCCTTGGATTGATAAAGAATTTGCCAACGGACAAAGTAAAGAAGAATGGAAAGGTGGCGTTGAAACGAATAAGATTATTGGACGCACAGATAATCCAATTCCAATTGACGGACTTTGTGTTCGAATTGGAGCGATGCGTTGCCACTCGCAAGCGCTTACCATTAAGTTAAAACGAAATGTGCCGTTAAATGAAATAGAACAAATGTTGACGGAAGCAAATGAATGGGCTCAAGTCGTTCCTAACCAAAGAGAGGCTAGTATTAATGCACTTTCTCCAGCGGCGGTGACAGGTAAACTATCGACACCGGTTGGGCGATTACGCAAACTGGCGATGGGCGACGAATATTTGTCGGCATTTACGGTTGGTGATCAGTTGTTATGGGGTGCTGCAGAGCCATTGCGGCGCATGTTACGCATTCTAGTGAATAATCAATAGAATGTTTGTGAAAAAAGCGACAATACTGATCAACAGTTACCTATACGTAGAACATAATGTGTGTTGTGAGCTTGCATCTATAACTAATTGATGTTAGCTTATTTATTATGTAAGAATGGCGATAAACGTAGTGATTAAAGCGTCGGAATTTTAAGGTGGAATAGTGTATTTCTCGATAAAAAAGAAAATAGCAATCGTTTTATTTTTGACTGCATTCCCTCTTTCCGTTTTTGCGGCAGGGTTGGGTTCAATTAATGTGACATCAGCACTAGGCGAAGCTTTAAATGCCAGTATAGAGTTACTGTCTATGACGCCAGCTGAGCTTGCATCACTACAAGCCAAAATCGATTCTGAAGCGGCTTACTTAGATCAAGGTTTAACAAGATTAGCGGTACATAATGAAATTAAACTACGCATCATTAAAGATGCTGGAAATAACGTCCTAAAATTAACTTCAAATAGCGTGATTGCAGACCCTGTTCTGGATTTGCTGGTTGTTGTGGAGTGGAATAATGGTCGAATCTCTCGACAATATACTGTTTTGTTAGATCCACCAAGTTACAATCCTGGGGGAAGTCAAACACCGGCGCCAGCAACTAATCAATTTAATAATAAGTCTGTTAAAAAGACAAGCACTGATCTTGTTAACAGAACGCAACCAGCATCATTGACATCACCTGAGCAAGAGCATTTAACAAAAAAAGGCGATACTTTATACAAAATTGCACGTCGTATGCAACCTACGGATGTGGATTTGGATAAAGTACTGGTCGCGCTTTTTGAAGCGAATCCTGAGGCTTTTGATGGTAAAAATATGAATCGACTCAAAGTCGGTAAAATTTTACAAGCACCATCAGAGGAAGCACTAAATGCAATGACTGATAAATATGCTAATGGTGAAATCAAACTGCAAACAGCTGATTGGAATCAATACCGAAATAAATTAGCAGAGGCGGTTGCACTAAGAGCAGCTCAATCGAGTGATGAAGATACAAAGTCAAGCAGTGGAAAAATTAATTCAGCTGCAGAAGATAAGTCTGCATCGATTGATGGGACTAAAGATGTTGTGAAATTATCAACAGCCGATACAAAAGAAGTCAATGCGAGCACTCAGGCTAAATTAACGGCACTGCAAGAAGAGGTTAGTGCGCGTGAAAAAGGCTTGCAGGAGGCGGAAGATAGAACGGCTGCGCTAGAAAAGCAAATCGAAGATATGCAAAAATTGTTGGCGCTTAAAAATAACACACTGTTAAATGCGCAAGAACAATCGGCACAAGCTGAGCCGCTTGCAGACACGGAAAGTAAGTTAAACGAGGTCAAGTCACCAGAAGTAAATAATAATGCAGCAGATAAACCAGTTGCGCCGCAAAAGCCAACAGCCACCCCTAAAACAGCACCGACACCAGTAGTAAAACAGCCTAGCTTTTTTGCGAGCTTGCTTCAAACGACTTTAGCTAAACTTGCCAGTATAAACAAAAACATATTGCTTGCTGTCGTCGGCATCATCGCGTTGTTAATTGCAATTTGGTTATTTTTTAGATTTAAGCGCAACAAGCAGCTTCAAGATTTCGAGCAAGGTATTATGACCTCCGGCAGCTTGAAAGCAAGTACGGTGTTTGGGGACACTTCCTCTAGCGCTGTTGCAACAGGTGATACTTCGTTTTTAACTGACTTCTCTCATAGCACGAGTAATGGACTGATTGATACGAATGATGTTGACCCAATTGCTGAAGCTGAAGTTTACATGGCCTATGGTCGTGATGCGCAAGCTGAAGAGATACTAAAAGACGCAATTTCAAAAGAACCTCAGCGTTATGAGTTGCACCTAAAATTGCTTGAAATGTATGCAGCTAATAAAAATTTAGCGGCTTTTGATGCGATTACTGGAGAAATGTTTGCCGTTTTAGGCACTGATAATCCAACCTGGATTAAAGTAGCCGAGATCGGCGCTAAATTAGAACCAGCTAATCCGCTCTACCAATTAAAAGAAGCGGTTGCTGCTAAATCAGCTGAAACAACGTTAGCTGAAACAAAGCTCGCTCCAATAAATATGGCTGATCCTGATTTAGTTACAGCTAAGCCTTCTACGCCTGAAATAGTGACATCTGAAATAGCGACATTGCAAGCCGCCAAATCCGAGTCAGAGACATCTCCAGCACTGAGCAATTATGCTGATGAAGAAGAGTTAGATGCCTCAGATTTTTCTGATTCACCATTAGCAGCCGATGTTGATTTGGATTTTTCAATTTCAGATAATACTGACCAAGGTAATGATGGCCTAGATGCAATGGTGGTAGGTTTAGATGACACCACTGAATCTGTTTTAAACAAGCATGATTCCGCCTTTCAATTTGATTTAGATAAATCAGACATTTCACCAGTGGCAGCAAATGCGGTTAGTGCTGCGCCTAGTTTAGATTTTCCATCATTTGCAACTGAAAAGCCTTTAGAAGCAAAAGTGTCAACATCAGATATGGCGTTTGAATTGCCTAGTGAATTGACAGTTGATATGCCAATAACAGACGAATTGGAAACTAAAAAAATATCGTCAGACATTGATGACGACGGTGCTGTTGAAGACTTTGATTTTGGCGTTGAAGAAGAAAGTGACGAGATTATATTCGATTCTAGACAAGCTAACCTATTGGATGTATCTGGTATTTCTTTAGACATGAGTGATGAAATCTCTTTTGTGACAGATGCTGAAACAGCGCCAGAAAGCGGTGAAGAGCTAACTTTTGAAGATCCAATGACGCCTGCGTATGAGGAGGTTGAGACTAAACTAGAGTTGGTCGCAGCCTATATTGATATGGAAGATAAAGATGGTGCAAAAGAGCTGTTAGAAGAAGTATTAAAAGAAGGTAACACAGGCCAGCGTAAACGCGCCGAGCAGATATTCGCTTCATTAACATAATGTTAGCTACTTTTCAAAAGCCGGGCTTATGTCCGGCTTTTTATATGGTTTATAATGATATGGATAAAATTGGGTAAGGAAAGTGAATGTTTAAAGTGAATACAAAAACACAGCTAATCACTTTTTTCCTGTTTGCATTGATGGTGAATAGATGGCATATCGCTGTTTTATTGATGCTCATGCCTTTATTGTTAACAGTATTAGTTTATGTTAATAATCGACAGTATTTTCGGTTAAGTTATCGCCTGAAATGGTTTTACTTGGTGATGTTTACTATTTTCGCGTTCAATACGCCAGGTGAGCATATAGCCATCTGGCCTTTTAGCTTTAAGCCCAGTTACGAGGGTGTTTTGATGGGTCTAGAACAATTGTTGCGGATTGCAACTATGTTGGCGCTGCTGTCGATGATATTAATGCAAAATACTCAACAACAATTAATCTCAGGCATTTATTTCATACTGCAACCATTATCCACTTTTGGGCTTGATATAAAACGCTTTGCTGCGCGCTTATGGTTAACGCTTCATTATGTTGATTTACAACAAACTAGCGGAAAAAAACTATCAATGACAAAAGGACTCTCTCAGTATTTGGATGTGACAACCGAGATAGAAAATGACGATGTTGTCATTCACTTAGTGAATCCAGAACAAACTAAGATTGATTATATTGTGCTCAGTTTGATGTTTTTATTGTTTGTCGCTAGTTTTATTTTGGTTACTTAGATGCGCATTGCACTGGGCATTGAGTATGATGGCGCAAATTATTGCGGTTGGCAGAGTCAGCCCAATGGTTGTGGCGTTCAAGATGTTTTAGAGGCGGCGATTGCTTCAATTGCTCAGCATCCCATCCGCGTTCATGCTGCAGGGCGAACGGATACAGGTGTGCATGCGCTGATGCAGGTTGTGCACTTTGATACGGATGCGGTGAGACCTAATAACGCATGGGCACGAGGGGTTAATGCATTTCTGCCTCCAACTGTTCGTGTTGTTTGGTCAAAGGTTGTCACGGAAGATTTTCATGCAAGATTTTCAGCACAACTTCGTCAGTATCAATATTTACTAGTTAACCATTCAGTTGCACCTGCTATCTTAGCAACTAAAGCAGGTTGGTATCATTTACCACTTAATCTGCAAGCGATGCAACAAGGGGCGAATTATCTAATTGGCGAGCATGATTTTAGTGCTTTTCGCGCCAGCGAATGTCAAGCCAACACGCCCATTAGAACTCTACATAAAGCCAGTATTGAACAGTATGGTTATAAGATTGTCTTTAAGTTTGTTGCAAATGCATTTTTGCAACATCAAGTGCGTAATATGCTTGGTGCGCTAATTTATGTGGGGAATGGGAAAAATCCACCTGAGCTGATTCGAGATTTGCTGATACAGCAAGATAGAACTATTTCTCCGCCAACTTTTTCTGCTAATGGTTTGTATTTAACTGGGGTTGTATATGATCAACAATGGCAACTACCAAGCGAAGAACGGCATATTTCGCTGATTTAGGCTTAACTAATGATAGGAAGTTGTGACAGCCTGTTAAGTTTGAGATAGGCTTACAGATTAATTAATCAACAAATGAATAGATTTATGCGAACGCGTGTCAAAATTTGCGGTATTACTCGAGTAGAAGATGCATTATCAGCTGTTGAGCAAGGTGTGGATGCGATTGGCTTGGTTTTTTATGCGCCTAGCCCTCGTTGCGTAACCATTGCTCAAGCAGCTGAAATAAGTGCAGCGCTACCACCTTTTGTTAGTGTGGTTGCTTTGTTTGTTGATCCCACTCAACAGCAAGTGAACGAGGTTTTAGCAAATCTGAATGTTGACGTATTACAGTTTCATGGTGATGAGTCAGAGGCTGAATGTGTACAATTCGGATTGCCTTATTTAAAAGCAATCCGCGTTAAATCTGACACAAATTTGATACAATACGCTCAATCCTTCATGAGTGCTAAGGCCTTGTTGTTGGATGCGCATTCTGAAACCGCTGTTGGTGGTACTGGCCAAGTGTTTGATTGGAATTTAATTCCTGAGCATATTGCTAAAGCGATTATTCTTGCAGGTGGTTTAACGCCGGATAACGTAAAAGAGGCGATACAGCAAGTTAAGCCTTATGCCGTTGATGTCAGCGGTGGTGTAGAGCTAGCAAAAGGCATTAAAGATGCAACAAAAATTGCTGCTTTTATGGCAGCAGTTAATGGATAGCTAAATGATTTAAATATGATTAATTGGGTGTGTCATTATGCATGCCAATAGTTAAGGGGTAAGTAATGCAGTTATACGATATGCCAGACGAACGTGGTCACTTTGGTCAATTCGGCGGTTCTTTTGTCGCAGAAACACTGGTTGAAGCTTTGGATGAATTACGTTTGATGTATGAAAAGTATCGCCATGATCCTGAGTTTCTTGCTGAGTACGCCTATGATTTAAAACACTTTGTTGGCCGTCCAAGCCCAATTTACCATGCCCAGCGATGGTCTGATAAAGTTGGCGGTGCGCAAATCTATTTAAAACGAGAAGATTTAAATCATACTGGTGCGCACAAAGTGAATAACACCATCGGGCAAGCATTATTGGCTAAACGCATGGGCAAGCCTAGAGTGATTGCTGAAACAGGTGCAGGTCAGCATGGCGTGGCGACTGCAACGATTGCCGCGCGTTTAGGATTGGAGTGCGTGGTTTATATGGGCAGCGAAGACGTTAAACGACAAGCGCCTAATGTGTTTAGAATGAAGTTGCTTGGTGCAACAGTGGTGCCAGTGGAAAGTGGTTCTAAAACACTTAAAGATGCGTTAAATGAAGCAATGCGCGACTGGGTAACGAATATTTCAGATACGTTTTATATCATCGGCACAGTAGCTGGTCCGCATCCTTATCCGATGATGGTGCGTGATTTTCAAGCCATCATCGGCATTGAAGCTAAACAGCAAATGCAAGAGATGGTTGGACGTCAACCAGATGCAATTGTGGCTTGTGTAGGTGGTGGTTCTAATGCGATGGGTATTTTTTATCCGTATATTGATGTCCCTAATGTGCGTTTGATTGGTGTCGAAGCAGCTGGACTTGGCTTGGAAACGGGAAAACATGCAGCACCGCTGAGCACGAACAGTGCAGTTGGTGTTTTGCATGGTAACCGCACCTATTTAATGCAAGATGAAGATGGTAATATTATTGAAACACATTCTATTTCGGCTGGCTTAGATTATCCAGGCGTTGGTCCTGAGCATGCGTGGTTAAAAGATATTAAGCGTGCAGAGTATGTAGGTATTACCGATGATGAAGCAATGACTGCCTTTCATAGCTTGTGTCGCACTGAGGGTATTATTCCTGCATTAGAGTCTAGCCATGCGTTAGCGCATGCAGAGAAAATGGCTAAAACCATGGGTAAAGACGAGATTATCTTAGTCAACCTTTCTGGTCGTGGTGATAAAGACATCAATACAGTCGCCAAGCTCGCTAACATCACTTTATAAAATAGACTTAACTTATGTCAAGAATACAATCAACCTTTGCAACCTTAAAAGCCAATAATAAAAAAGCACTCATTCCATATATTACAGCGGGCGATCCGCATCCTAAATTCACGGTTGAGTTGATGCATGCCATGGTCAAATCAGGTGCTGATATCATAGAGCTAGGCGTGCCTTTTTCTGACCCGATGGCAGATGGTCCTGTAATCCAGCGTGCAAGTGAACGCGCTTTAGTGCATAAAGTTGGTTTGCGTAAAGTGTTGTCGTTAGTCAAAGAATTTCGGCTTAATGATGATAAAACGCCCGTTGTTTTAATGGGCTATGCCAATCCGATTGAAGCGATGGGTACTGCGACTTTTGCGGCTAGTGCTAAAGAGTCTGGTGTTGACGGCGTGTTGACCGTGGATTATCCGCCAGAAGAATGTGAAGGTTTTATTGCCGAGCTAAATAAGCATGACATCGATAGCATTTTCTTACTATCACCAACCACAGAAGCAAAGCGCATTGATTTAGTGGTGAAACAAGCAACCGGTTTCTTGTATTATGTGTCGTTAAAAGGCGTAACTGGTGCAGCTAACTTGGATGTTGAAGAAGTAAAAGCGCGTGTTGCGAATATACGCAAACAGACTAGTTTGCCAGTTGGCGTTGGTTTTGGTGTTAAAGATGCAGCAACGGCAAAATCGGTTGCTGCTTTTGCCGATGCGGTTGTAGTTGGCAGTCGTACAGTATTAACAATTGAGCAATCAAGTGAAGAAACATTAGTTGTAAATATCAGTGCATTAATAGAAGAATTGCGTTTAGCAATCGATTAAAACAATATTGGGGTAAGCGATGAGTTGGTTAGATAAGATTCCACAGAAGATTCAACATGTTGTCGGTAATGTGCAAAAGCGCAGTATGCCTGAAGGGTTATGGAGTAAATGTGATGCCTGTCAGTCTGTATTGTATAAAACAGATTTAGAAACTAATTCAGAAGTGTGTCCGCAATGCGATCACCATAATCGCATTTCTGCTAGAGGGAGAATTGGCTATTTGCTGGATCAAGGGGTTCAAGTGGAAATTGGCGCAAATGTAGCGCCAGTTGACTCATTGAAATTTCAAGATAGCAAAAAATATACAGAGCGCATGAAAGAAGCGCAAAAAACAGTCAAAGAGTTAGATGCTTTAATTGTGGTGCAAGGCGCTATTTTAGAATTGCCTGTTGTGGTTGCTGCTTTTGAATTTAAATTCATGGGTGGCTCGATGGGTTCTGTGGTTGGTGAGCGCTTTGTGCGCGGCGTTAATGCAGCCATTGAGCATAAAACACCTTTCATTTGTATCGCTGCCAGCGGTGGTGCACGCATGCAAGAAGGCTTGCTATCATTAATGCAAATGGCAAAAACAAGTGCAGCTTTGACTAAACTGTCTCAAGCTGGTTTGCCATTTATTTCGATTTTAACGGATCCAACCATGGGCGGCGTATCGGCTAGTTTCGCCATGTTAGGCGACATTATCATTGCAGAACCAAATGCATTAATTGGCTTTGCTGGTCCGCGTGTAATTGAGCAGACTGTGCGTGAAACATTACCTGATGGTTTCCAACGTGCTGAATTTTTATTGGAACATGGCGCGATTGATATGATCGTTGATCGACGCGAAATGCGGGAAAAATTACATAATTTACTATCTAACTTAATGCACGCTGTCTAACCGCTACTTTTTGTTTGGCGACCAATTTTGTGAATGATTTAATCCCACAATCACTTGCGCAGTGGTTGGTTTATATAGAAGCACTTCATCCAAAATCCATAGCAATGGGTTTAGAGCGGGTGAGTGATGTTGCGCTTCGCATGGACTTGTCGCCAACATTTCCTATTATAAGTATCGCTGGAACCAATGGCAAAGGATCGACTTGCGCCATGCTTGAGCGTATTTATATCGCTGCTGGGTATCGTGTCGGTACCTATACTTCTCCGCATTTAACATGTTATAACGAGCGTGTACGGGTTAATTATCAAAATGTGTCAGATGAAGATTTATGCACTGCCTTTTCAGCCATAGAGCAAGCGCGTGGCGATATTGTGCTGACTTATTTTGAAATGGGTACATTGGCGGCGATGTGGCATTTTGCGCAATCCAATTTAGATGTTGTCATTTTAGAAGTTGGAATGGGCGGGCGTTTGGATGCGGTTAATGTTTTTGAACCAACTTGCTCGATTGTTACTTGTGTTGATTTAGATCATTTAGAGTATTTAGGTGACACAAGAGAGAAGGTTGGTACTGAAAAAGCAGGTATATATCGGCCGCACAAGTTAGCAATATGTGGTGATTTGGACCCGCCTGTAACGGTGATTAATCATGCAAATGTAATTAACGCTGATTTACGCTTAATAAACCGTGATTTTTCAGTCACTCAATTATCCAATGGCTGGCAATATAAAACAAACACACACACACTGCGGTTACCATCGCTAGCGCTAGAAGGTGACTTTCAATTAAATAATGCAGCCTGCGCTATTTGTGCAGTCGAAAATTTAACTAAGCAGCTGCCAGTCGATATGGATAGTATTGGAGATGCACTTAAAACAGTAACGTTGCTAGGCCGCTTTTTTCGCGTAAGCCAAAATCCAGACATTATTTTAGATGTCGCACACAATCCGCAAGCAGCAGTTTCTTTAGCGAACAACCTAAAAAATAACCCATGTAAGGGGCGAACATTGGGTGTTTTTGCCATGTTGGCAGATAAAGATATTGCACAGGTGGTCAGAGCACTTTTACCGCATATTTCACTTTGGTATTTAGCCGATAACCATAATGTCCGTGGCGCAACGTCGCAAGATTTAGTCACTTATTTACGATTAGAGTCTGAAAATGGATTAACAAAACAGTTTGATTGCGTAGCCGATGCATTGCGTTCAGCCTGTATAGAAGCTGACAAAAATGATAGAATAATCGTCTTTGGTTCGTTTTACACGGTAGCCGATGCGATTGATGTTTTAAATATTCAAGGGATGTAAATGCAGAACGATCAATCTGATCTGGAATTAATTTTTAAAAAGCGTGCTCGCCGTCGTCTAGTTGGTGCAATCGCGCTGGCATTACTGATGGTTATTGTGTTACCAATGTTACTAAAAGACCGTACAAAAATGGCACCACAACAAGAAATTGCCATTGTGATGCCTGATAGCACTACAGATGCGCTCAATAATTCTGTTCCTGTTGAGGTTGATGGTGTTACTGCTTATGAAGAAGTGATAGAGTTGCCAAAGTCTAAGGAAGCAGATGTTGCGCCAGAACAAAAAGTTGAACCAGAAAAAGCAGTTGAAACTACCAAGCAAAAAGAGACGCCGAAAGTAATTACTAAGCCAGTCGAGCAAAAACCAGTGGCGTCAAAAGAAGAAACAACTAAAGTGCCTGCAAAAAATAGTGATAACCAATTTTATGTACAAATCGGCGTTTTTTCTGATCCAGATAATGTTAAAAAACTAGAGATTAAACTTAATGAGCTGGGCTACCGACCTCTTACTGAAAAAATAACAACCGATACTGGTGTAAAAACGCGCTTACGCACAATCAATTTTACGGGTAAAAATGAAGCGGTTATCGCACTCCAAAATATTAAAGACGCAGGATTAACTGGCATGGTTGTTAGCCAAAAATAAGGACGTGTTAGTTTGACCGGTTTTGATTATATTGTAATAGCGATTGTTGTTTTGTGTGTTGTGGTGAGTATGATGCGCGGTGCGGTAAAGGAAATGTTGTCTATTTTGGGATGGGTTGCTGCGTTTTATTTCGCAAAAATCTACTCACCAATGTTAGCGGCTTTACTGCCAGAAGGTGTTCCAACTGAAGGCTTGAAAACACTGATTGCTTTTTTGATTTTGTTAATTGCTGTGCTTTTTTTGAGTGGTTTATTGGCAATGGCTATTTCTGGCGTCGTTAGCAAAGTCGGGCTGGGTGGCTTAAATAGAGTTTTTGGTATCATTTTTGGTTTTGCAAAAGGGACATTAATTGTCAGTGTATTGGTTTTTTTAGCGGGATTAACCAGTTTGCCAAAAGAACAAATGTGGACGGATGCGGTGCTCAGCGAGCCACTTGAAATATTAGTTAAATCGGCATTGCCATGGTTGCCTGAAGGAATAAGCAAGCATGTTAAGTTTGATTAAATTTGTAATTAAATAGCTTAATTGTTTTAAGGACGATGCCATAATATGTGTGGAATTCTAGGGATTGTAGGTAAAAACCCAGTCAATCAACTGTTGTATGACGGTTTGTTAGTGTTACAACATCGCGGTCAAGATGCTGCTGGTATTGTCACTTGTGATGGCAATACATTTTTTATGCATAAAAGCAATGGCTTGGTGAAAGATGTATTCCAAACACGCCACATGCGGAGTTTGATTGGTAATGCAGGTATCGCGCATGTGCGATACCCAACAGCTGGCTCTTCAAGTGCGGCTGAAGCTCAACCATTTTACGTGAATTCGCCATTTGGTATTGTGCTTGGCCACAATGGCAACTTAACCAATTCTGAACAACTAAAATCAGAAATGTTTAAGCAAGATCTGCGTCATATTAATACCACTTCAGATTCTGAAGTATTGCTTAACGTACTCGCGCATGAAATTGAAAAAACATCAAAAAGCGCTGTACTGAATAATGACATGGCATTTGATGCGGTTGCTGGTGTTCATCGCCGCTGTAAAGGTGCTTATGCGGTTGTTGCCATGATTGCAGACTTTGGATTGCTTGCTTTTCGCGACCCGCATGGCATTAGACCATTGGTCATTGGCAAAATGGATACCGAAAAAGGAACTGAATATATTGTCGCTTCAGAAAGCGTTGCACTGGATGTGCTTGGCTTTTCGTTTATGCGAGATGTTGAGCCTGGCGAAGCCGTCTTTATTGATATGGAGGGCAATTTGTTTAGCAAACAATGTGCTGAAAATCCACAATTAACGCCTTGTATTTTTGAGTATGTTTACTTGGCTAGACCTGATTCAATCATTGACGGCGTTTCTGTTTATCAAACTCGTCTGGACATGGGTGCTAGTCTAGCTGAGAAGATTAAGCGTGAGTGGGGTCATCTAGATATTGATGTGGTGATTCCAATTCCAGATACTAGTCGCCCAAGTGCATTGCAGGTTGGCACTGCATTAGGCTTGGAATACCGAGAGGGTTTTATTAAAAATCGCTATATTGGCCGTACTTTTATTATGCCTGGGCAAGCGTTACGTAAAAAATCAGTTCGCCAAAAGCTAAACCCAATTAGAGTAGAGTTTGAAGGTAAAAATGTATTGTTAATCGATGATTCAATTGTCCGCGGCACAACCTCAAAACAAATCGTGCAAATGGCACGTGATGCAGGGGCTAGAAAAGTGTATTTTGCTTCTGCTGCGCCACCAGTGCGTTTTCCTAATGTGTATGGCATTGATATGCCAAGCCGAGACGAGTTGCTAGCGACAGATAGAACTGACCAAGAGATTTGCGATGAAATTGGTGCTGATGGTTTGATTTATCAAGATCTAGAAGCGTTAGAGGCAAATGTGTTGGCATTAAACCCTAACATCAAAGATTTTGATTCTAGTTGTTTTGATGGTCATTATGTAACCGGTGATGTAGATGTCGCTTACCTAAGTCGCATTGAATCATTACGTCGTGATTCTACACAAAAAACAATGCCGCCTAACTCAACTACACAGATGGATTTAAACTTAGTGGGTAGTGAGGATGATGAGTTTTTAGCACAAACGACTTAATGTGATCGACCAAAACAGGCTTGACATTGGCATAGATTGAGCGTTAAATGAAAGTGCGCTGATTTGAGTGGCCAACATTAAACAAAGCCTAACTCAGCTTGCGAGCGCAATATAAATTCTGCTAAAGCGAGACAAAAAAACCCGCTTTAGCAAATCTGCTAAAGTGGGTTTTTTCATGTATAGAGAAACATGGTTTGATAAACATAATGAAGAGAAGTAAATGAATAAAAAATACCATCCAGATACATTAAGCGTCCGCGCTGGTAATGCACCAACCGCGCTGGGTGAAAACTCAGAAGCTATCTTTTTGAACTCTAGTTTTAGGTTTGAAAGTGCTGCACAAGCGGCTGCGCGATTTAGTGGTGAAGAGCCGGGCAATATCTATTCGCGTTTTACCAATCCAACCGTGACAGCATTCCAAGATAAGCTGGCGGCAATGGAAAATGCTGGGCAATGTGTAGCAACCGCTAGTGGTATGTCTGCTATTTTGGCTTGTGTAATGGGTTTATGTTCTGCGGGCGATCATGTTGTAGCATCACAAAGTATTTTTGGTACTTCAGTACAGCTATTTACCAATATATTAAAACGTTGGGGTTTGGAGGTGACGCTAGTGTCATTAACGGATGTTAATGCTTGGCAATCGGCTATTACACCTAAAACTAAACTGTTCTTTGCAGAAACGCCATCTAACCCACTAACAGAGGTTTGCGATATTCAAGCCTTAGCGGATATTGCGCATCAGGCGGGGATATATTTAGTCGTCGATAATTGTTTTTGTACGCCAGCGATTCAGCGGCCATTAGCATTAGGCGCTGATATTATTATTCATTCAGCCACTAAATATATTGATGGGCAAGGTCGTTGTTTAGGTGGTGCAGTGCTTGGTTCAAAAGTACTAATGGAGCCTGTTTATGGTTTTTTACGCACAGCAGGTGTCACTATGAGTGCATTTAATGCTTGGGTATTTTTGAAGGGTTTAGAAACGCTGCCAATCAGAATGGAAGCACATGCGCGCAAAGCATTGGCATTAGCGACTTGGCTAGAAGCGCAACCGCAAGTGGCTCGCGTATTTTATCCTGGGTTGAAATCACACCCGCAACATGCGTTAGCGATGCAACAGCAAAGCAGTGGTGGCGGGATTGTGAGTTTTGAAGTGAAACCGAAAAATGGGCAATCAGAACAAGAGGCAGCATGGGCATTGATTGATGCAACACAATTGATCTCGATTACGGCGAATCTTGGCGACGCAAAAAGTACGATTACCCACCCAGCAACTACAACGCATAGTCGTGTGAGCAAGGAGGCTAGAGATGCTTCGGGTGTTAAAGATAGCTTAATTAGAATCGCAGTGGGCTTGGAACATGAGGATGATTTAATAGCGGATCTTGCATTATTGACGTAATCGAATCATTGTAAAATCGGGTTGATTTTATAACGGGGCTTTAAGCCCCGTTTTAATGGGAATAATTGCTTAAAAGGCTGTCCTAGCAACGTAATCATGCTAAAATTTAATGATTGAAAATCTTATAAAATGCGCTTGCAAAAAAGCGACTGTCTTATAAAAAAACGGAATAATTACGGAATAAATCATGGATCAATTCGCAAAAGAAACCCTACCGATTAGCTTAGAAGATGAAATGCGTCGATCTTATCTTGATTACGCAATGAGCGTAATTGTGGGTAGGGCATTGCCAGATGTTCGAGATGGATTGAAGCCTGTGCATAGGCGCGTGTTGTTTGCCATGCACGAATTGGGCAACGATTACAACAAGCCTTATAAGAAGTCGGCGCGTATTGTTGGTGATGTGATTGGTAAGTATCATCCGCATGGCGATACAGCAGTGTATGACACCATTGTTCGGATGGCGCAAAACTTCTCGTTACGCTATATGTTGGTTGATGGTCAGGGTAACTTTGGTTCTGTCGATGGTGATAACGCGGCGGCGATGCGATATACCGAAATCCGTATGTCAAAAATCGCACATGAGCTATTAGCGGATATTGATAAAGAGACTGTCAATTTTGGCCCCAACTATGATGGTTCTGAGCATGAGCCGCTCATCATGCCTGCGCGAATTCCAAACTTACTGATTAATGGTAGTTCTGGAATTGCAGTGGGGATGGCGACTAATATTCCGCCACATAATTTAAATGAAGTGTTAGCCGCTTGTTTGGCCTTACTAGCAAATCCAGAGACGACAATCGATGAGTTGATCGACTTAATTCCTGCGCCTGACTTTCCAACAGCGGGTATTATTTATGGCACCACAGGCGTAAAAGAAGGTTATCGCACTGGTCGTGGTCGTGTGGTGATGCGTGGTCGAACGCATTTTGAAGACATGGATAAAGCGGGTAACCGACAATCCATCATCATTGATGAGTTACCGTATCAAGTAAATAAAAAGACGCTGATTGAGAAAATCGCTGAACTGGTTAATGATAAAAAAATAGAAGGTATTTCTGATTTGCGTGATGAGTCAGATAAATCTGGTATGCGCGTAGTGATTGAGTTAAAGCGCGGTGAAGTACCAGAAGTTGTACTGAATAACTTATATAAACAAACACAACTGCAAGACACGTTTGGTATGAATATGGTGGCGCTGTTAGATGGTCAGCCACAATTGTTGAATCTTAAACAAATTATTGAGGCGTTTTTACGTCATCGTCGTGAAGTGATTACGCGTAGAACCGTGTTTGAACTCAAAAAAGCACGCGATCGTGGTCATGTATTAGAAGGTTTAGCAGTCGCATTAGCTAATGTAGATGAAATGATTGCGATTATTAAAGCCGCACCAACGCCGCCAGAAGCTAAAGAAAAATTGATGGAACGTGCATGGACATCGCCAGTGGTCGAGGAAATGTTAAAGCGTGCGGCAATGGAAGCTTCTCGTCCAGATGGCTTGTCAGTTGATTTTGGTCTGACGCCAAATGGCTACAAACTTTCTGGTGTGCAAGCGCAAGAAATTCTACAAATGCGTTTACAACGGTTAACGGGTTTAGAGCAAGATAAAGTCGTTAATGAATATAAAGAAGTGATGGATGTGATTGCTGATTTATTAGATATTTTGGCAAACGCAGCGCGTGTAACTGCGATGATTAAAGACGAGTTAACTGAAATTGGTAAAGGCTTTGGTGATAAGCGACGTAGCGAAATTGTTGTGAGTACGCAAGATTTATCATTGGAAGATTTAATTACACCGCAGGATGTTGTGGTAACGTTGTCGCATACAGGTTATGTGAAGTCTCAGTTGTTGGAAGAGTATCGCGCGCAAAAACGCGGTGGTCGTGGCAAGACAGCTGCACCAACAAAAGAAGATGACTTTATTGATAAATTATTTATTGCTAATACGCATGACTATATTCTTTGTTTCAGTAGCTTAGGCCAAGTGTATTGGTTGAAAGTATATGAAGTGCCGCAAGGTAGTCGAATTGGTCGCGGCAAACCGATTGTGAATTTATTCCCATTGGCTGAAGGCGAAAAAATTAACGCAATCTTGCCAGTTAAAGAGTTTACTGAAAATGAATTCATTTTCATGACAACAGCCAAAGGCACCGTTAAGAAAACGGCTCTAACGGAATTTAATAAACCACGTAAATCAGGCATTATCGCGATTAAGCTGGATGAAGGTGATTATCTGATTGGTGCTGAAATTACCAATGGCAAAAATGATGTAGTATTAGTTTCTGATGGCGGCAA
Source organism: Methylophilaceae bacterium (assembly GCA_041612255.1). Lineage (GTDB taxonomy): Bacteria > Pseudomonadota > Gammaproteobacteria > Burkholderiales > Methylophilaceae. Next base: position 189,961 of record JBFJJN010000003.1, read on the forward strand.
AGCCGTTTGGTTTACAGAGGATGATGTACGCCCAATGGGTCGTGCAACGCGTGGCGTACGCGGTATGAAGCTCGCTGCGGGACAACAAGTGTTGTCATTACTAATTGCCGATGATGATCAACAATCAGTATTAGTGGCAACTGAAAATGGATATGGTAAACGCACAAAACTATCTGATTTCCGTCACTCCGGTCGTGGCACCCAAGGCGTTAAAGCGATTGCGATTAGCGAGCGTAATGGTAAAGCGATTGCAGCAAGATTAGTGACTGCAGACGATGAAATTATGTTGATTACCACTGGTGGTGTGCTTATCCGTACGCGTGTAAAAGAGATTCGTGATATGGGACGTGCTGCGCAAGGCGTGACGTTGATTAACTTGGGTCAAGGTGAAAAATTGTCTGGTCTTGAAAAAGTAGTTGAAACCGATGATGAAGAAGATAGTGAATAGTTAGATGAAGAAAATCTATAATTTCTCTGCTGGACCCGCCGTTCTGCCACATTTTGTATTAAAGCGCGCTCAGGCTGAAATGCTGGACTGGCATGGTAGCGGTATGTCTGTGATGGAAATGTCACATCGTGGCAAAGAGTTTTTGAGTATTTTAGCTAAAACTGAAGCTGATTTTAGAACCTTGTTGAATGTGCCAAATAACTACAAAGTGTTATTTTTGCAAGGTGGCGCCATTGCTGAGAATGTGATGATTCCACTTAATTTGCTCAATGGGAAACGCGCTGATTATGCTGTCACAGGTAGCTGGAGTCAGCGTAGTGTAAAGGAAGCAAGAGCATTCGGAGACATTGATGTTGTCACGAAAAGTGAGCCTTTTACCCATGTACCTGACTTTTCTAGTTGGACATTGAATAAAGAGGCTGCGTATTTGCATATTTGTACCAATGAAACAGTCAACGGTGTGGAGTTTGATGGTTTGCCAGATGCTGGAAATGTGCCACTTGTAGCGGATATGTCTTCGCATATTTTATCTCGTCCCGTAGACGTGTCTAAGTATGGTGTTATTTATGCAGGCGCACAAAAAAATATCGGCCCGGCAGGTTTGTGTCTTGTTATCGTCAGAGAAGATTTGCTGAATCAAGCATCACCATTAACGCCAGGCGTTTTCTACTGGAAAGAGCAAGCGGAAAACCAAAGCATGGTGAATACACCGCCAACCTATGGTATTTACATGGCAGGTTTAGTATTTGAATGGCTGTTGGAGCAGGGCGGTGTTGCCGCGATTGAACAGCAGAATATTGCTAAAGCCACATTGTTGTATGACTATATTGACTCAACAGATTTTTATATTAATCAAGTTGCTGTAGCTAATCGCTCACGGATGAATGTACCTTTTTTCTTAAAAGACGAAACCTTAAATGATGCCTTTATAGCAGGTGCTGAGGCTGCTGGGCTATTGCAATTAAAAGGCCATCGTTCCGTTGGTGGCATGCGCGCTAGCATATATAATGCAATGCCTTTAGAAGGTGTGCAAGCGCTGGTTGCGTATATGCAATCATTTGAGAATTCACATTAGGTAAAATCTTTAAATGGCTGATTTATTGAAACAATTTAGAGAAAAAATTGATGCAATTGATGCGCAGTTGCTGAAACTTGTTAATGAGCGGGCAAAGCTTGCGCGTGAAATAGGTCATGTAAAAGAAGATGGTGTTATTTATCGCCCTGAGCGGGAAGCGCAAGTATTGCGCACCATGCAAGGGACGAATGAAGGGCCACTTTCTAACGAGGCAGTAAGTCATATTTTTCGCGCTGTAATGTCAAATTGTCGCGCCTTAGAAAAAGAACTATCAATCGCTTTTTTAGGACCACTTGGCACGTATACAGAAGAGGCTGCACTCAAACAGTTTGGCCAAGGTCGCAATGCGATTGTTTGTGGCACCATTGATGAAGTGTTTAGAACATTAGAAGCTGATCAAGCTGACTATGCAGTTGTACCTGTTGAGAACTCGACAGAGGGCGCGGTTGGCTTGACCTTAGATTTATTGCTTTCTAGCAAGCTAAAAATATGTGGTGAAGTAACATTGCCTATTCATCATTGCTTGCTCTCAAAACAAACGGATATTAGCCAAATCTCTCATGTTTTTTCACACGGGCAATCTCTTTCGCAATGTCACGAATGGTTAAATAGAACGTTACCGATGGTGCAAAGAGAAGCGGTAACCAGTAATGCGTATGCGGCACAAATGATTCATGAGTTGGTTTCAACAGATGGGACATTTGCCGCAGCGATTGCAAGCAAGCGAGCAGCAGAGTTATTTGACCTCAATATTTTGGCTGAAAATATAGAAGATGACCCAAAAAATACAACCCGTTTTTTGGTGCTAGGTAAGCATGATGTTGCTGCATCAGGTAAAGATAAAACTTCATTGGCTTTAAGCACAAGGAATAAACCGGGCGCTATGTTTGATTTACTAGAACCACTATCGCGTCATGGTGTCAGTATGACTAAACTAGAGTCACGACCGTCTAAACAAGGTTTGTGGGACTATGTGTTTTATATTGATATCGAAGGGCACCGGACTGATGAAAAAATAGCTGCTGCTATCATTGAATTAGAAAAGCGCGCTTCGGTTGTTAAAGTGCTTGGGTCTTATCCTATTGCTATTGTTTGATTGGATGATTTAATTAAATTGTTTAATTGGATTATTTTTGATTTTTCCGAATTATATTAACGTTTTATTATTAACCCCTTATGACCTTATCCTCTAATCTAGCGCCATCTTATATTAGTGCCATCGCTCCTTATCAAGGCGGTAGACCAATTTCTGAAATTGCTCGCCAGTTTGGTATTGATGAAGCTGATATTGTGAAATTGGCATCCAACGAAAATCCATTAGGTATTAGCCCTAAAGCACAGCTAGCCATTGATGATGCACTCGTTGATATTGCGCGTTATCCTGATGGTAATAGTTATGCCTTACGTGCAGCGGTAAGTCAAAAATTCAACGTCACGCCAACGCAAATTGTGTTTGGTAATGGCTCAAATGATATTTTAGAGTTAACAGCACGTGCATTTCTACAAGTGGGTGATGAGGTTATATATTCTCAACATGCTTTTGCTGTTTATGCGTTGGTCACGCAAGCCGTTGGTGCAACCGGTGTTGTGGTGTCAGCAAAAGCATTTGCGCACGATTTAGATGGTTTTTTAAAGGCAATTACTGCAAAAACGCGTTTGATTTTTATCGCTAACCCGAATAACCCAACGGGTACATTAATCGATAAAGTAGGCCTAAAAACATTTTTAAAACAAGTGCCTAGCAATGTATTGGTTGTATTAGATGAAGCTTATGATGAGTATTTATCAGCCGATAATAAATCTGAAGCGATTGCTTGGTTGGCTGAGTTTGATAACCTCATTATTTCGCGCACATTTTCTAAAGCTTATGGTTTGGCTGGTTTGCGTGTTGGCTTTGGCTTAATGCATGCCGATGTGGCTGATATATTAAATCGTGTCCGTCAGCCATTTAACGTGAATTCAATTGCGCAAGCAGCTGCAGTCGCTTCGTTGGCTGATGATGATTTTGTCGCAAAAAGTTATGCGGCTAATCAAGCAGGTATGTTGCAATTGACGCAAGGTCTTAATAATTTAGGCTTAAGTTATATTCAACCTTATGCAAACTTTATCAGTTTTGCGATTAAAGAGGCAGCAGCAGTCAATCAAAAATTATTGCAACGCGGCATTATTGTGCGACCAATCGCTAATTATGAATTACCTGATTATTTACGGGTTAGTATAGGATTATTTTCTGAGAATCAGCGCTTTTTAGAAGCGCTCGCAATAATTGTAAAAGACAATGACTGAATACGAGAAACAAAAACTAGATAAGCTGGCAACAGATGATGTTCGCATTGTCGAAATTAAAGCGTTAATTAAGCCAGCTGAGATTATCGAAAAGCTAAAAGAGAGCGATGTCAGCACAGAAAATATTCTAGCTACGCGTACGGCTATTCATCGCGTATTGCATGGTGAAGATGATCGTCTACTTGTGGTTGTTGGCCCTTGTTCCATTCACGACACAAACGCTGGTATTGAGTATGCAAAGCGTTTGCTAGCTGTACGTCAGCATTTATCGGATGACTTGCTCATTGTGATGCGCGTCTATTTTGAAAAGCCAAGAACGACGGTCGGTTGGAAGGGCTTAATTAATGATCCGCATCTAGATGGTAGTTATGATATCAATTTAGGGCTAGAAAAAGCCCGTCAATTCTTATTAGATGTCAATGAGTTAGGCATGCCAGCAGGTATGGAATTCTTAGATACAATAACACCACAATATACGGCCGATTTAGTCAGTTGGGGTGCAATTGGCGCCCGTACAACTGAATCGCAGGTTCATCGAGAGCTAGCTTCTGGTTTATCTTGCCCAGTTGGTTTTAAAAATGGCACCGATGGCGGCGTTGGAGTCGCGATTGATGCAATTAAAACAGCCAGCAGCCCGCATCGCTTTTTATCGGTGACAAAAGACGGGCAGTCTGCCATTATTGTTACATCCGGTAATGATGATTGCCATGTCATTTTACGTGGTGGTAAAGCGCCGAATTATGCCGCTGAGCATATCAATGATGTCAGCACGCAATTAGAAAAAGCCGGATTATCACCTAAAATTATGATTGATTGCAGTCATGCAAATAGTCAGAAAAAGTATGAACAGCAAATCAATGTAGCAGACGATATTGCAGCTCAAATCATCAATGGCGATAAGCGAATTGCAGGTGTGATGCTAGAGTCACATTTAAAAGCTGGCAAACAAGCGCATACGCCAGGATGTGAGTTGGTCTATGGACAATCGATTACTGATGCTTGTCTTGGTTGGGAAGACACTGAAGTCGTTTTAAAAAGCTTAGCTGAGGCTGTAAGGCAACGTCGTCTAAAACAATAATACTGCTTCATCTAGACGCCTCTTTTAGGTGTTTTTAGTAAAGAAAGCTTGTTTTGTTAGCATCATGAAAATCACTAGTGTGAACTCATTGAAGCTTGCAGGGGTGAATTGAAACCATTGCGTACTATATGGTTCTTATTAAGTACATCACTTTGATGCTTATTGAACTTAAGGAGATTATTATGTGGACAACACCAGCAGCAACAGAAATGCGTTTTGGCTTTGAAGTTACCATGTACGTAATGAATAAGTAACTTCTTATAAAGACCGTTGAACGACACGGTCTTTTTCATTTTTAAATTTTAATAAGTCAAAAAAATTCATGTATATACACGTATTAGGATCAGGTGCTGGCGGCGGGTTTCCACAGTGGAACTGTAATTGCGAAAACTGTAAAGGCGTTCGCGCTGGTACTATTAAAGCCACACCACGTACGCAATCTTCAATTGCAGTGAGTGCAAATGGTACGGATTGGATATTGTTTAACGCTTCGCCAGATATCAAAAAGCAACTTGATGACTTTCCTGCATTTCAACCAGCGCGCTTAGTAAGAGATACTGCAATTACTGCGATTGTCATTACTGATGCGCAAATCGATCACGTGACTGGATTATTAACCCTACGCGAACATAATAAACCGTGGGACATTTATTGCACAGACGCAGTGAAAGATGATTTAACGACTGGTTTTCCAGTGTTTAATATTTTGGGTCATTTCCGTGGCATTAATCACCACACAATTGCAACAAATCAGTCTACTTTTACAATTCCAACTGCAGAGGGCATTGAGTTTACTGCAGTGCCGTTGCTCAGTAATGCGCCACCATATTCGCCACACCGCGACAATACAGTGCCAGGCGATAATGTTGGGATGAATATTAAAGATACGCGTTCAGATAAAAGCCTGTTTTATGCGCCAGGTCTAGGTGTAGCTGAGCCGCACGTGTTGGAGTATATGCGCAATGCCGATTGTATCTTAGTGGATGGCACTGTTTGGACAGATGATGAGATGGCTAAAGAAGGTATTAGTAACAAGCGTGCCAGTGAAATGGGACACTTAGATCAATCTAGCGCGGGTGGCATCATGAGCATTTTAAATGAGATGCAAAAACCAAGAAAAATTTTGATTCATATCAATAACACAAACCCAATTTTGAATGAAGATTCACCTCAGCGAGCGACTTTGAATGCAGCAGGCATTGAGTTGGCTTATGACGGTATGGATATCACGCTTTAGGAGAATCAACAGATGAGTGAAGCAAACAATCATTTAAAACCTTGGACACGTGCTGAATTTGAAGAAAAGTTACGTGAAAAAGGCAAGGGCTACCATATTTATCATCCATTTCATGTGATGATGTACGAAGGTAAGTTGAGTAAAGAACAGTTACAAAGTTGGGTGGCGAATCGCTTTTATTATCAAATTGCGATTCCGATGAAAGATAGTGCAATTTTATCTAATTGCCCAGATGTCGAAGTACGTAAGCAGTGGATCGTGCGTATTACAGACCATGATGGCGTTGATGGTGCAGTTGGTGGCATTGAAGCTTGGATTGAGTTGGGTAAAGCGGTTGGGCTGACACGTGAACAAGTGACTAGCTTGGAAATGGTAAGTCCTGGTGTTCGATTTGCGGTTGACGCTTATATTAATTTTGCTAAGCAACGTCCTTGGCAAGAAAGTGTTTGTTCTAGTCTGACTGAACTGTTTGCGCCACATATTCATCAGCAACGCATTAGCTCATGGCCAAGTATGTATCCATGGATTGATGAAACTGGCTTAACTTACTTTAAAAAGCGACTAACAGAAGCGCGTCGTGATGTTGAGCAAGGTTTGGGCGTGACGCTTGATTACTTTAGTACTTCTCGTGAAATGCAAATGAAGGCATTAGATATTTTGCAATTTAAATTGAATGTACTTTGGGTGATTGCGGACGCTATTATGCTGGCATCAACAACGATAACAACAGAAGGGCGTGAGTATTTTCGTCAGCCTGTGATTAACTTTAAATAGAAGAAAAGCAAAAGTAATGGAAAATGATATTCAACATGCTGACATTTACAACATTGCCTTGCATCACCGTTTTCAGTGGGAAGAAGCACAAAATAGCTATGTGATTTTGTTTCCTGAAGGTATGGTTAAATTGCATGGTGGTGCGGGCGAAGTCATTAAAAGGGTCAATGGACAAGCGACTGTAGGTGAGATTGTTGATGAATTAAAACTAGCATTTCCAGATGCTGAAAACATTGAAGCAGACATTATCGGTATGTTTGAAATGGCTGTGGGTAAAGCTTGGTTACGTAAAGTTAACTAAGTACATAGGAGTAATACATGACACAAAATTCATTAGGTGAATCAGCGGTACAAAAGACAGTGCAGGCACAGTCTAAGAATAATGGCGTCGCAGCTAACATCACGCAAACACAACCTTTGTGGCTGTTAGCAGAGGTCACTTATCGTTGCCCTTTGCATTGTGCCTTTTGTTACAACCCGACCGATTATGATAAGCATACACAAAATGAATTATCAACCGAGCAATGGATACAGGCTTTGCGTGATGCGCGAAAAATGGGCGCTATTCAACTGGGCATTTCAGGCGGTGAACCACTATTGCGTGATGATATTGAAGAGATTGTTATCGAAGCTAAAAATCTTGGTTATTACAGCAACCTAATCACATCAGGCGTTGGCTTAACTGAGAAGCGTATCCAAGCATTTAAAGAAGGTGGCTTAGATCATATTCAGCTTTCTATGCATGATATTACGGAAGAGATTAACAACTTCATCACTAATACCAAAACGTTTGAGTTGAAGAAAAAAGTTGCAGCGATGATTAAAAATCATGGGTACCCGATGGTGCTTAATGTAGTCATCCATCGCTATAACATCGGTCATATGAAAGAAATTTTAGAAATGGCCGAAGCGTTAGGTGCTGATTATATCGAGTTAGCTAATACGCAATATTATGGTTGGTCTTTGGTGAATCGCAGTCAACTCATGCCATTAAAAGAGCAGGTAGAAGAAGCTGAACGCATTACTAACGAGTTTAGACAAAAAGCGGGCAGTAAAATGAAGATTTTCTTTGTTGTGCCTGACTATTTTGGCGACAGACCAAAAAAATGCATGAACGGTTGGGGCGAAGTTTTTATGATTGTGACGGCAAATGGCGACGTTTTACCTTGTCATTCAGCACGTGTATTGCCTAATATGGAATTTCCAAACGTGCGTGAGCATGGCTTGGAATATGCATGGAAAGAAAGCCCAGCATTTAATAAATACCGTGGTGATGACTGGATGAAAGAGCCTTGCCGTAGCTGTCCAGAAAAAGAAAATGATTTAGGTGGTTGTCGTTGTCAGGCATTTTTATTGTCTGGTGATGCTGAAAGTGCTGATCCAGTTTGTTCACTCTCACCCAACCACCATCTAATTGAAAAAGCGATTGAAGACTCTAAGAATCCAGTCATCTCTGAACAGCCGATTATATTTAGAACAGATAAAAATTCTAAAAAATATGTTGCAGGTGATAAAGAGCGTATTGGTGATTTCCACGCAGTGCCGTAAAGTTAAAAAGGTATAATCAAAGGCGCATAAACTGCGCCTTTTTTATTGTTTAATTTTTTTAAGAAGTGACGAGTGAAAAAACATTCTATATTTTTAGCCTATTCCTTAGCTGCCTTAGCAGCGTTAGCACCGTTTGCCATTGATACTTATTTACCAGCATTTCACATTATGGGTGAATCGCTAGGTGCTACTGATGTTCAAGTGCAACAAAGCTTAACCTTCTATTTATTACCTTACGCTGCTATGACTTTATGGCATGGCGCTATTTCTGATGCGATTGGTCGAATTACGACGATTAAATGGGGGTTGGGCATTTTTATTTTTGCTAGTATTGGTTGTGCTTTTGCACCAAATATAGAAACGCTTTGGTTTTTCAGAGCATTACAAGGAGCTGCTGGAGGTGCTGGGAACACTGTTGCACGTGCCATGGTGCGTGATTTATTTGAAGGCGCACAAGCACAGCGTGTCATGGCAACGGTACAAATGTTGTTTGGTATTGCGCCTGCAGTCGCACCGATTATTGGCGGCTTTTTATTAGGGATTAACTGGCATATTATTTTCATTTTTTTAGCCGTTTACGCCAGTATCAGTTTATGGGCAGCAGTGAAATTTTTACCCGAAACTATGCCGCCAGAAAAACGCATGCAGCTCTCTGCTAGCAATGTGATTAATAGCTACAAAACTCTTTTTAGTGATCATGAATATACCAAATTAGTTGTTGCGATTGGCGCAAATTTTTCAGGTTTTTTTATTTACGTCCTAGCAAGTCCTGTTTTCTTAGCGAAGCATTTGGGATTGTCAGCCCAGCAATATGGCTACTTATTTATTCCGACTGTAATTGGCATGATGCTAGGATCTTATTTCGCAAAACGAGCAGCAGGGTGGCTTGCGCCACAAAAAGTTGTCAAATTGGCTTATGCATGGATGCTACTGATGGCAATAGCGAACGTTATCGTTTGCTACACGCTGCCAACTGGTTTAATTGCAAACATATTGCCAATTGCATTGTTTAATATCGGTATGGCATTTGCAATGCCAATATTGTCGTTAGCTGCTTTAGACCTTTATCCTAAAATACGCGGTACTGCGGCTTCTGGTCAGGCCTTTATGCAAATGTTGTTATCTACTGTATCTGCAGGCATCGTGGTGCCTTTTGTTTGGTATGCGCCGTCTGGCTTAGCGATTGCTATGTTAGGGTATATCTTGCTTGGGCTGTTGGTGATGAAGACGACGCAATTATGGAAAAGTAAGACAGAACCTGTTTAATCAGAATCTACTCATTTTAGCTAAGCCATTTCTTTCCAAATCAAATACACGCGGCAGTCAAACTCAAGCTGATGATAGTCTGGCGCCATGTGCTCACAGAGTTTGTAAAACGCTTTATTGTGATCACGTTCTTTTAGGTGAGCAAGCTCATGCACCACAATCATACGGAGAAAAGCTTCGGGCATGCTTTTAAATGTATCCGCAATACGAATCTCTTTTTTGGCTTTAAGCTTACCGCCTTGCACACGAGAAATCGCTGTGTTTAATCCTAAGGCATGGTGTTGTATGGTAATGCGACTATCGTAAGCCACTTTATCCAGTGTTGACACATTACGCATGTGGCGCTGTTTGATTTCGTTGCAATAGACATAAAGTGCTTTGCTGGTTTGAATCGTATGCGATTCTGGATAGCGCGTTCGCAAGTAATCACCTAATTTACCCTGTGCTTGCAGCTGTTTAATTTGCGCTTGTAATACTAAAGAATAGTGCTGAATATAGTTGAATGCTGTCATGATTTAAAGAGTTAACTAATGCTAATCACGCTCGGTATTTTTTCAATCAAAAATATGGCTTTATGCCAAATGTTGTAAGACATTAGCATAATCGTGCAAACAAAGAGTGAAAGTAGAATCAAGCCCATCAAAATGGTTTTAAACATCTTTAGTTATTCAAATGAGTTAGAGTCATCATTTGCATTATCGCATAACGAAATAACCACTCATTTACTCCATGCAGCATATTTATTCGTTGTTTTTGAGCGAAACTGCTTTAGTTGAAAAAGTAAGAATCGATCGCAGACCTCGCCAAATTTTAGGTAATAGCCACAGCATCAATGCTATCAACACAATTAAGAAGCCAATAAAAATAGCAGGGTGCATGAGAGCTAGCCATCCGCCAGCGAGGAATAACTCATCTTCGCCAATCGAGGTAACCATATTGCTAACGGGTTCAGGTGAGGTATTGATCATTGCGCGGCTACTTGCTTTAGTCGCGTGTGTGATTCCGGTAAGCGAGCCACCTAATAATGCGGCTAAGGCTGCAATCAGTGGGTCGCTACTATTAATTGCGCCCATGGCGAGCAATGCGCCTGCTGGAATACGAATAAACGTTTGAATGCTATCCCAGAGGCTATCAATGTAAGGGAATTTATCAGCGAGAAACTCTATGACCATCAGGATGCCAGCGATGCCAATGATGATGGGATTGCTCAGTATATCTAAGCTATTAGGTAGTGGAATTAGGTTAAATTTTGCTGAGACGCCAACCGTAAAAACGGTTGCATAAAGCCGAAATCCACTCGCCCAACTTAAGCCGCTGGCAAGTGCAATGCTTGAGACTGCATCCATTTTGAACCTTGTTAAGTTGTTCAGTAAGCGAGAGTATAAATCAAATGATTATTTGATACTTTTCATTTTGATCCTAGGTTGAATCTTTATAAAGCATTCTGATTACTTTTAGCTGTACTTAGTTTATAAAAATTAGTAGGATATGCTTAATAACTGAGAAAAAGATGAAGTTAAACTATCAATAGTTAGGGGGGTATGAATGGAAAAAGTTGAAATAAAAATAGTAATGATCAGTTTGACTTTGCTTGTTAGTAATAATACGCAAGCTGCAGGCTTTGCCTTGATTGAACAAAGTGCGAGCGGGATGGGTAATGCTTATGCAGGCGCCGCTGCTATTGCGGAAGATGCTAGTACGATTTTTTTCAATCCTGCTGGTATGACCTATATTGATGGAACACAAGCAGTTGGTGCGCTGCATTTGATCAAGCCGAATGCGGAGTTTGAAAATAAAGGATCGCTTGGAGTAATGGGTGACGAAGGACCTAACGCTGGTGATTTAGCATTCGTTCCCAATTTTTATTTTATGACTGAGCTTACACCATCTATAAAGGCTGGTATTAGTATCAATGTGCCATTTGGACTTAAAACAGAGTATGACGATAAGTGGTTAGGTCGCTTTCAGGCAGATAAATCCGAACTTAAAACGATTAATATTAATCCCTCAATTGCATTCAAGATTAGTGACCAACTATCATTTGGAGCTGGGCTGTCATTAATGCGCGCTGAGGCGACTTTGACTAGGTCAGTTAACTTTGGTGGTGCTGGTGTGGGCGATGTTGAAATTAAGGGTGATGATTGGGGATATGGATTTAATTTAGGAACAATTTACCAATTCACAACAGATACACGTGTTGGCCTCGCGTACCGTTCTAAAGTCAAACAAAAGCTTGAAGGTGAAGCAAAGTTTACACGACCAGTGCTGGTGCCTAATGCAGGTGCAGCGGCTGATGGGGACGTGACAGCAAGCATTAATTTACCAGAAACTTTTTCTGCGAGTATTTTTAGTCGAGTAACTAACAAATGGGATGTTATGGCCGATGTTACCTTTACGCGCTGGAGTCGTTTTGAGGAATTAAGAGTGCTCAGAGATAATGGCTCGACATTGACTGTTACGCCCCAAAATTGGGAAAATACAATGCGTTATTCTATTGGTGTAAATTATCACTACAGCGATGCCGTTAAATTACGTGCTGGCTTAGCTTATGATGAAGAGGCAATAAAAGATGAGTTTCGCACAGCGCGTATTCCAGGCAATGATCGAAAGTGGCTTTCATTTGGAGCGAGTTATAAAGTAACGCCAGTTTCTGTTTTGGATGTTGGTTACGCTCATTTATTCGTTAATAATGCGAAAATAAATGATGACCAATTAGCGATGGGTAATGGTCTTGTACGAGGTGAATATAAAAACAGTGTAGATATTTTAAGTTTGCAATATACACACAACTTTTAAGGTATTTTAATTTTTTCGTTATAAAAAAAGAGGCTCAAGGCCTCTTTTTTTATTGGATAAAATTTACTCAATGAGTAAATCTAATTTACCAGGTACACCGTTCATAGCATCTGCATCTTCTAACGGTTCTTTACGCGCAGAAATAATCGGCCAAGTTTTAGCTAAACGCTCGTTTAGCTCAATAAAGTGTTGTTGGTCTGCCGGTACATCATCTTCAGCAAAGATCGCTTCAGCAGGGCACTCTGCAACGCATAGTGTGCAATCGATGCAATCATCAGGATTAATAGCCAAGAAGTTTGGGCCTTCTACAAAACAGTCGACAGGGCAGACATCTACACAGTCGGTGTATTTACATTGAATACAATTTTCGGTGACTACATACGTCATTTTCGTTCCTTTTTAAATCTTATGTAATGTTAATCTATTTTACGGTTTTAATAGCAATGATTTATACAATCATGCCTGCGCCAACAGTGCTGTTCGTGCTTTCATCAATCACAATGAATGCACCAGTTGCACGGTTAGTTTTGTAGCTGTCTATCATTAATGGTTGTGCTAGTTTAAAGCTTAAACGCGCAATATCATTCATTTTTAAATCATTTGTTTGCTGTTCTTCTAATGTATTGACATCTACCTTGTAATGAATCGCGCCAATTTTGGCTTTCGATTCACGTGTGGTGTGACGCACAATATAAGTGCGTGCAGTCGATAGCGGCGTTTCACCCAACCAGCAAACAAACGCTTCGATTTGCTTGACTGGTTCAATTGCTTCATTGCTTTTAACAATCATATCGCCACGCGAAGTATCAATTTCATCTTCTAGTAGCAAAGTAACACTTTGCTCGGTGGTGGCATTTTGTAGTTGCTCATCGCCAATTTGAATCGCTTTTACTTTTGATTGATAGCCATTTGGCAAAACAGTCACTGCATCGCCAACGGCTATTTCACCAGATTCTACACGACCCATAAAGCCTCTAAAATCATGCAATTCTGCATCTGCACTAGCGTGTGGACGGCAAACAAATTGCACCGGAAAACGGAACTGTTCAGATTGCTCTGTATGTGCAGCAGGTGCTTTTTCTAACATTTCTAATAGCGTTTCACCTTGATACCAAAGCATGTTCTCTAAGCGATCAACTAGCATATCGCCATTCAGTGCAGACATGGGAATAAAACGAATGTCACGTGCGCCAGCTAAACCGATTTCTTTTGCAAACTGACTATAATCGGCACATATTTTGTCGTAAGCTTCTTGGCTATAATCAACTAAATCCATTTTGTTAACGGCAACGACAATATGCGGAATGCCCACCAAATGTGCTAAATAGCTGTGACGACGTGTTTGAGTTAATACACCTCTGCGAGCATCAATCAAAATAATTGCAAGGTTGGCAGTAGAAGCAGCTGTTACCATATTGCGGGTATATTGCTCATGGCCTGGCGCATCCGCAATGATATATTTACGGGTGCCTGTGCTGAAGTAGCGATAGGCAACATCAATGGTAATGCCTTGCTCACGCTCTGCTTGTAAACCATCGGTTAGTAGCGATAAATCAACGGCTTCCATACCACGTTTTTTAGACGTATTAGAAATGTTAGTCATCGTGTCGGCAAGGATTGTTTTGCTATCAAATAGCAAGCGGCCAATTAAGGTGCTTTTACCATCATCTACGCTACCGCAGGTCATAAAGCGTAATAGAGAGTCGTTATGTTGCATATTGTTTTCTTGGTTTATTGTTGTCATTAGAAATAACCCTCTTTCTTACGTAACTCCATCGAAGCATCAGAGGTTTGATCATCCAAACGGGTTGCACCACGTTCAGTAATGGTTGAAGTCGCTGTTTCAATCACTATTTTTTTGGTGGTATCCGCATCAGAATAAACAGGCGCAGTACAAGTGATATCGCCAACCGTTCTAAAACGCACTTGTTTGCTCACAATGGTTTCACCATCTTTTGGCTTATTAATCACTTCTCCACTGACTAATTTAACATTAGCTGGAATGATGTCGCCGTTGCGAATAATGACATCACGATCATGTGCAAAATAAATGCTTGGTAATTCTAAATTTTCACGTTCAATGTATTGCCATACGTCCATCTCTGTCCAGTTGGAAATAGGAAAGGCGCGTATATTTTCACCTTTATGTGAACGCGCATTATATAAATTCCACAATTCTGGACGTTGGTTTTTCGGATCCCATTGACCAAACTCATCACGGAAACTCATGATGCGTTCTTTGGCACGCGCTTTTTCTTCATCACGGCGTGCGCCACCAATACAGCAATCAAAACCAAACTCTTCAATCGCTTCCAATAAGGTCACTGACTGATGTTTATTACGTGGTTCATCTCGGTGCTTGAGTACAACGGTACCTCGCGCCATTGAGTCTTCTAATGAACGTACAATCAAGCGCTCACCAATTTCTGCAACACGACGGTCACGGAACTCAACCACTTCTTGATAGTTATGACCAGTATCAATATGCATTAAAGGGAAGGGAAATTTGCCCGGTCTGAATGCTTTTTCTGCTAAGCGGACGATACATAGCGAATCTTTGCCGCCTGAGAATAACAACACAGGGTTGCTACATTGTCCGGCTACTTCTCGCAAAATATGAATCGCTTCCGCTTCGAGCCAATCTAAATGAGATAGTGTTTTTTTTGTCATAATATTCAATAATTTATTTATAGTATTTAATCTAAATTCTTTGATAGAAAATCTTTAATCTAAAACCTTATTTCTTTACATGCAACCCGCATTCTTTGCTGTTAGGGTCTTCCCACCACCAGCGACCAGCGCGAACATCTTCACCCATCGCTACAGCGCGCGTACAAGGTGCACAGCCAATGCTTGGGTAAAATTGATCGTGTAATGCGTTATAAGGCACGTCAAACAAACGGATATAAGCCCAAACTTCTTGCTCAGTCCAATCACTTAATGGGTTAAATTTTTCTAGTTGATTGCCTGCATCAAGCTCGCGGGTTGGCAAGCTAGTTCGCGTTGCAGCTTGTTCAGCGCGCATGCCCGTTACCCAAGCTTGTTTGCCCGTTAACGCACGTTTTAGCGGCTCTACTTTACGCATATGGCAACATGCTTTACGCAACTCAATACTTTCATAAAAAGCGTTTATGCCTTTACTACGCACATAATCTTCGACAGCATCATGTTTAGGGAAAAATACAACGGGCTTAATTTCGTATGTTTTTTCTACTTCACCCATTAGCGTATAAGTTTCAACTGGTAAACGACCTGTATCTAACGAAAAAATTTCAATCGCTAATGGCTCTTTGGCAATGATGTCGGTTAATACCATGTCCTCAGCACCGTAGCTATTAGCAAAGGTGATGGCGGAAAACTCAGTGCTAGCCGCTTGCAGTAGTGCCACTACTTGCGCGCGTTTAGTCGTCACACTTTGTTTTAGCGCATCTGTTAACTCAGGCGAAGTAGCAGGGTTGCTCGCAGTTGGTTTGAGCATGGTTACGCCGAATGTCATTAGCGAGTCACCCTGCGCCAGACGGGAACATCATCTGTTGCGCCTTGATAAGGCTGTTTAAAATCATCTAAACTGGCAATGGCTTCTTCTGCGTTACGGCCTTCTTTGATTAAATAACTATCAAAACCAGAGCGTTTTAGGAAGTACAATTGGTCGCGCATAATGTCGCCAACCGCGCGCAATTCGTTGTTAAAACCATAACGCGTGCGCAATAAATTACCTAGGGTAAAGTTACGTCCATCCGCGAAGATTTGCACATAAACGGCAATCACTGGCAGACAGTTTAAATCGTCGAAGGCTTCGACCAGCTTTTCGATAGGTTCGTGTGTTTGCAACACAATTCCAATTTCGCCAGCGGCTAAGCGTGCAGCTAAACTTTCTTTTTTTGCTAACCACACCGTTAACGGCAATAATATTTTTCCCGTTGCTGGAATTTCAGTCGCATCAATTTGTTTTTGGGTAAACGTTTCTTCGTCATGCAATTTAAACATGACCACTTTACCCGCTTGTTTACGCACAGGTTCATCACCAAAAGTAGGTGGAATCACACGTGTCCACTCATCTTGTATAATTTGATTGCCTTTAATTAATTGACTCATGCGGTAACCTCTGCTTTTTCTGCATAAACATGTGCTTTAAAAGGATCCATGCCTAAACGTCTCACGGTATCAATAAAACGCTCTTCAGGTGTGCGCTCTTGTATATAAACATCTATTAATTTTTGTACCACATTAGGCATTTCATCTGCAGAGAAAGAAGGGCCAATGACATCACCTAAACTCGCGTCATTGCCTTGTTTTCCACCAAGTGAAACTTGATACCATTCACTATCGCCTTTATCGACGCCCAAAATGCCAATGTGACCAACATGGTGGTGACCGCAAGCATTCATACAGCCTGAGATATTGATTTCAATCTCACCAATATCATGTAGATAATCTAAATTATCGAATTGCGCTTGAATAGACTTAGCAATTGGAATACTTTTTGCGTTAGCTAAACTACAGAAATCGCCACCTGGGCAACAGATAATATCGGTGAGCAAGCCAATATTAGGTGTCGCTAACCCGGCAGCACGTGCTTTTTCCCAAACAGCAAATAAATCGCTCAGTTTGACATCAGCAAGAATCAAATTCTGCTCATGTGAGACACGTAGCTCACCAAAACTGTAAGCATCAGCCAAATCGGCCACAACATGCATTTGTGCACTTGAAGCATCGCCTGGCGCCTCGCCATGTGTTTTGAGTGACAAAGTCACCGCACGATAACCAGCAGTTTTATGCGGATGCACACAACGTTTTACCCAAGCAGCAAACGCAGGATTGCTAGCAAGTTGCGTATCAAAGCTTGCATCATTAGCAGGTAAAGTTTCGTAAGGCATCGGCTCAAAGTAAGCAGATACACGGTCAAATTCTGCTTGCGTAATCGTCAACGGGCCATTTTTTGAATGCGCCCATTCAGCTTCAACTTGTTCTTTAAATGTTTCTATGCCAATGGCTTTAACTAAAATTTTAATGCGTGCTTTGTATGAGTTATCACGACGGCCATGCATATTATAAGTACGGACAATCGCTTCGCAATAACTCAGCGCGTGTTGCCATTCTAGGTTTTCGTGAATCACGGAACCTAAAATCGGTGTACGACCTAAACCGCCACCCACCCACACTTTTATGCGGATTTCGTCATTCTCGTTTTTAAAGAACTCCATGCCAATATCATGCATTTGCACAACAGCGCGGTCTTCTTTGGTGCCAGAGACAGCTATTTTGAATTTACGAGGTAATAATGCGAATTCAGGGTGGAAAGTGCTCCATTGACGCATGATTTCGGCCATCGCACGTGGATCAAATAGTTCATCAGGTGCAACACCAGCAAATTGGTCTGTTGTAATATTGCGAATGCAATTGCCAGATGTTTGAATGGCATGCATTTCAACCGTTGCCAACTCAGCTAAAATATCTGGCACATCTTCTAATTTAGGCCAATTTAACTGTAAGTTTTGGCGCGTACTAAAGTGACCATAGTCTTTATCGTATTTTTTCGCGATATCGCCAAGTTTGCGCAATTGTTTGCTAGAAAGTAAACCGTAAGGCACCGCAATGCGCAACATTGGCGCAAGGCGTTGAATATACAAGCCATTTTGTAAGCGGATAGGGCGGAATTCGTCTTCTGATAATTCGCCTGCTAAATAGCGGCGCGTTTGGTCGCGATATTGTGCGACACGTTCGTTGACGAGTTGTTGATCAATTTTGTCGTATTTATACATGTCATTTGCTAATTTAGTTAGCCCTTTATTTTAATCTAAAACACCTTTTTATATAATGCTTTACTCTTCTTTATCTGAATTAATGTTTTTTTAACTTCGTTTAAAGTTAACTTGCTTTAATACAATGATTGCAATAAGTAAAGCAAGGCCGATTGCTACATGCATTTGCGGGAATGCTAATTTTTGTCCTACATAAACTAAAATCAATGCCAGCAATAAGCGTATCCAATGCTCGGCTACTTTTGCGCTTAAATGACTGCCTATCCAAATGCCCGGAATAGAGCCGATTAATAAAGTCCCTAACAAACCGTAATCAACTGTGCCTAAGCTAACGTGGCCTAATCCTGCAACCAACGTAAGCGGTACAGCATGTGCGACATCTGTGCCAACGATCCTTGTAATAGGCACTTTAGGATATAGAATTAATAATGCGGTTACACCGAGTGCACCTGCGCCAACAGAAGTCAGCGTCACTAAAAAGCCTAAAACAATCCCTAATAAGAGCGTAAGGGCAGGTACATATTTTGGATTAACCCAATGGCCATTTTTAGAAAGATTAGCTAATTGGTTGCGGAAGATGACAGAAAATGCTGTCAGTATCAGTGCAATACCTAGCCAAAATTTAATGGTCTTTACAGCGCTCTCAGAAGATATATCAATATTAGCCAACAGTAGCGTTGTAATAATTGAAGCAGGCACGCTACCGTAAGCGAGTAAACGGACGATGTGCCAATCAATATTACCAAGCTTGCCGTGGGCGAAAATGCCAGCAGTTTTGGTAATGGCTGCGTATAGCAGATCAGTTCCAACCGCTACAGCCGCAGGTTGATGGAAAAACATCAGCAAGATTGGCGTCATTAAAGAGCCGCCACCAACACCAGTCATGCCGACTAATAAACCGACCACAAACCCAGCTAAAATGTGAAAGATATCCATGTATGCTTACCTATCGAAATTCATTTAATTGCTAATAGGCGCGTAATATAACAGCCTTTTATATAATCATTTAATATTATTTTATTATTAATTTATGTTATTTTGTTATATAGAAATCAATGTGTATTGTTGAATAATGCTTGAAAGGTCGAGTAATGAAATTACACCAGCTAAAATATATGCATGAAGTAGCGCGACAAGGACTGAGTGTTTCTGCAGCAGCAGAGGCTTTACATACTTCTCAGCCTGGGGTGAGTAAGCAAATTCAGTTGCTTGAAGAGGAATTAGGGTTGCAAATTTTTCAACGCAACGGTAAGCGTCTCACCGGCATTACCGAGCCAGGTAAAAAAATTCTAAAACTTGCATCTAGTGTGATGTTCGAGTTGGAAAATATTAAACGAGTCGGTGATGAGTTTAGTAAGGTTGAATCAGGCATGCTGACTATTGCAACTACGCATACCCAAGCGCGCTATAAATTACCCGCAGCAATTCAGCAATTTATGCAAACTTTTCCGCAAGTAAAACTAAACCTGCATCAAGGTAATCCGACACAAGTGACGGATTGGGTGGCGACAGGTGAAGCGGATATTGGCATTGCGACTGAATCTATTGCACAAGAGGAGCGACTGATTTGTTTGCCGTGTTATGAGTGGAATCGAAGTGTTGTGGTGCCAAAAGGGCATGACTTAGAACGCGTCCCTTTATTGAGCTTGGCTAATATTGCGAGCTATCCTTTGATTACGTATGACTTTGCGTTTACAGGTAGCACCACGGTATCAAAAGTGTTTCATGATGCTGGTGTAACACCGAATGTAGTGCTCACTGCTATTGATGCTGATGTGATTAAAACCTATGTCAACTTAGGTTTGGGCATAGGATTAATTGCGAACATGGCCTTTGATGATAAGCGAGACGAAGGGTTGGTTCGTCTGGATTGTAGTCATTTGTTTCCACAAAGCACAACCTATTTAGGCATGCGCAAGGATACGTTTATGCGTGGCTATTTATACGATTTTATTAAGATGCTTTCGCCGCAATATGATCGCGCAGCAATAGATGAAGTATTTAAGATAACACGTTAGAATGAATAATATTTTTCAATAAGGAATGATATGTTGAGAAGGTGCTGTATTGTAATAATGGCATGGGCAATGGTGGGCTGCGCTAACAACAAAACGCATGTATCCGAATCAGCAGTAATCAATCCAGACAGTGCCATTTATGAAGTCGCCGTCAAAGAGGGCGTTAGCTATCAAGAGGTGGTTGATAGTCTAAAAACGATCTCAGAAGGCATGAACTTTGTTAATCCTGCTAATTTCCCGATTGGCGAACATATGCAATTACGTGGGATTGATTCGCAAGGCGTCAAAGAAGTGTATTCCTTTTGTAACCTAAGCATGGGGACAGAAATTATCCTTGATCATCCAGAATTTTTAGTCTTTGCACCATGCCGAATCGCGCTATATGAAAAACCAGATGTGAATCAAAAACTGAAATTATTTATTGGTTTAGATCGACCGACCTATGATTTAAAAAGCATAAAAAACCCGACCGAACGCGCAAAAAAATCAGCACAGCAACTAGAAGATGCTTTGATAAAACTCATACAAAGAGCGAGCGTGGGAGACTTTTAGTATGTTGCCACTTAACAAAAAAGCTAAGAATCGTCAGCCTAAGATGAATTTTTTTGAGCGCCGCTGGGTTAAAGCATTATTGAATCAGAGTGTCGCTATCATAATTTTAATCACCGCCGTTGTGGGCTTGAGTTATAACTCATGGCAAGCGAATCAAAATGAGATTAATCAGAATATGCGTGTCGCCGCATTTGAAGTACTTAAAAATTTGGGAGAGCTTCAAACCGTGGTTAATTATGCGCATTTTAGCGATAATCAATCACGTGGTAATCCAATAGAAGGCTGGAAGCAAGTGGCGATGGTGCGAGATTTAAGTTATTTGTTAAAGCCAGCGGCTAAACAGCAGAGTTAGTTGCTATATGGTGTTTGGCAACAGAATTGGGAGCAGTTGGCTTCCAATCCTAAAGTTGAGCAACAAATTAGTCAGCAGATTACCCAGACAAGAGAAGCGGTCTTACGCACGATAGATGCATCCGAATAATAGAAAGAGCAAGCATGTCAGAACCTATTTTAATTGCCAAAACATTAACAAGTAGTCACTTTTTGTTGCCAAAAATGGCTAACCGCCATGGCTTAATTGCAGGTGCAACGGGCACTGGTAAAACCGTCACTTTGCAAACATTGGCAGAGGGGTTTTCCAAGGCTGGTGTTCCAGTATTCATGGCTGATGTGAAAGGCGACTTGTCAGGCATGTGTCAACCAGCTGGAGACAATAAAAAAGTACAGGAGCGTATCACGCTGCTTGGTTTAAATCACTATAACGCACAAGCGTGCCCTGTTACTTTCTGGGATGTTTTTGGCGAGCAAGGCCATCCTATTCGCACCACGATTTCAGAAATGGGCCCGTTATTATTATCTCGCATGTTAGATTTGAACGCCGTACAAATGGGTGTGTTGCATGCCATCTTTAAAATCGCCGATGATGAAGGTTTATTGTTATTGGATCTAAAAGATTTGCGTGCCATGGCGCAATATGCTGCTGAGCATTCAGAACAATATCAATCGACTTATGGCAATATCTCATCAGCAAGTGTAGGCGCGATTCAGCGTAGCTTGTTGCAACTTGAAATGGAAGGTGGTGACCAGCTATTTGGCGAGCCAGTAATTAACTTTGACGACATGCTACAAACAGACAGCCAGGGTCGCGGATTGGTTAATATATTAGCGTCCAATCAGCTGTTTAATTCGCCATTATTGTACGGTACATTGTTGCTTTGGATGCTATCGGAGTTATACGAAAACTTGCCAGAAGCTGGAGATTTAGAAAAGCCAAAGCTTGTTTTCTTTTTTGATGAAGCGCACTTGTTGTTTAATGACGCACCAAAAGCATTAATGCAAAAAATTGAGCAAGTGATTCGCCTGATACGCTCAAAAGCCGTGGGTGTTTATTTTGTCAGTCAAAATCCACTCGATATTCCAGATGTCGTTTTAGGCCAACTGGGTAACCGTGTACAACATGCTTTAAGAGCTTATACGCCGCGTGATCAAAAAGCAGTAAAAGCGGCAGCAGAAACATTTAGAGTCAATCCCAACGTTGATGTGAGCGCCGCGATTACCGAGCTTGGTGTAGGCGAAGCTTTGGTCTCTTTTTTAGATGAAAAGGGCGCACCTAGCCCAGTTGAGCGCTGTTATATTTGTCCGCCAGAAAGTCGTATTGGCCCCGCCACAACAGCGGAGCGCGCGGCTATTATTGCCAACTCATCGGTTAATAATCAATATGCGGTTTTGATTGATAGAGAATCCGCTTATGAAATGCTGACTAAGCGCGCTGAAGCGCAGGTGCCAACAGAAGAGGAGGTCACTGCAGCAAAAGAAACTGCGAGTGAAGATGCAGATACCCGTCGCTTTGATTGGGGTGGCGTACTGACAGGTGAAAGGGTAAAGCAATCAGACTCAACGATAGAACGTCTTGCCAAAAAAGCCATGCAATCATTTGGTGTTCCTATTGGGCGTGCAATAGTGCGCGGTATATTGGGAACAATCTTAGGGAAACGTTAGATTAGAGAGACGCTAGCTTTTCTGATAATTCACTTAGTTAATTTAACGATACCGAAGGCATCCTAACGCTGCAGAATGAACGATTGATACTGTTTTTTATTGTTTTCTTAAGATATTCCATGTAACGCCATAACTTTGTCTTGCTTGAATCAATAGCACAAGCGTACTATAGATTGAACGACTTAAAAGTCGGGATAAAAAGCCAAAATGTTTACTAACAAGTTTCTACTGATCAGTTTCTTAAGTTGAAGCCGTAAAAAGTAACGTTATCAGTGCTTTTGATCATCAAGATTTAGGGAGCTTAGATGATTCGCAAATTCCAAGAAGAAATCAGTATTATTCAGCGTTGTCGAGAAGACTTTAAGGTGTTTTATTATGTCTTGCTCGCTGCAATGATTGCGCACCTTTTCTTTATTTTTCTATTTTATGCGATTGATGTACCTGTCTTATCTGTTTTCAACCTATTTAGCGTCATTTTTTATATCTTTGGCTTGAAGTTATTTGTTCGATCGTTAATACAAAACGACTTTGGGTTATTAGTTTGGTTGATTACGGTTGAAATTATTTTGCATGCATATTTGGCCAGCTATTACATGGGTTTAGCGAGTGGTTTTCAATATTATATTTTAACGCTAACAGCGTATCCGTTATTTACAAAAAACAGTCATTTAATCCTAAGCGTGCTAAGGCTATGGATTATTGTTGCAGCTTATATTTTTATTGAAGCGTGGTTAGATCATGCTACTCCTATCGTTAAGGTCAATCAAAATACACTGCAAATGATTCGATACGCCAATTTATCCTGTTTTATTCTATTTTCTGGCAGCATTTCATTTGCCTTTGTCAAAGGGACTCGTTTGAATCAAGATGCTCTGATTGCAATGGCGACATTTGACAAACTAACTGGTTTAAATAACCGATATAGTCTAGAAACGTTTACAGAAGCGAATGTGGTTCAAAGTAAGCAGACTGGCAAACCACTTTCTATGCTAATAGCGGATATTGATTTCTTCAAAGAGATTAATGATCAGCATGGCCACTTATGTGGGGATTATGTTTTATCAAAAGTAGCCGACATAATGCGCAGCGCGTTGAGAAGCCAAGATGTGATTGGACGATGGGGCGGTGAAGAGTTTATGGTGATTTTGCCAGACACTGATACGACAACCTTGGCGATGCTGGCAGAGCGTTTGCGCCTTACAATGATGAAAACCGTCTTTACTTATGCAAATGAAGAAATTTCAATTACGGTGACAGTAGGCGGTGCAACCATGGTGGAAAGCGACACGGTTGAATCATTAATCCTAAGAACAGACCAAGCGTTGTATCAAGGTAAAAATAATGGTCGAAATTGTTATTATTTTAAGGCAGCATAAGGTCGACGATACTAAATTTGGCATATTGTTACTTTTAAGGTTGCTTTAAACGGCGACTTCATCGTACTATTATTTTGACCATTTCAACTTATAAGGTTTAGATAAAAATAGCATGTTGAGTGATATTGAAATAGCACAAGCAGCCACACTAAAACCTATCCAAATCATTGCAAAATCAATCGGTTTTGCGGATGCAGATTTAATCCCCTATGGTCACCATATCGCAAAGCTGAGTTATGCTGGCTTGAGCAAGTTGCAAAACAAACCCAATGGCAAATTAATTTTAGTCACAGCGATTAGTCCCACGCCTCCAGGGGAAGGCAAAACGACCACGACCGTCGGATTGACCGATGCATTAAATTATATTGGCAAGCAAGCGATGGTATGTATTCGGGAGCCATCACAAGGTCCTGTGTTTGGTATGAAAGGCGGCGCAACAGGCGGTGGTTATGCGCAAGTCGTCCCGATGGAGAATATTAACCTGCATTTTACAGGGGATTTTCATGCGATTAGTGCAGCGAACAACTTATTAGCGGCGTTAATTGATAACCATATTCACCATGGTAATGCGCTGGATATTGATATCGCATCCATTACTTGGCGCCGTTGTATGGACATGAATGATAGAGCGCTCCGCAAACTACATTTAAATCAATTACGACATGAAACCGATACTGGTTTTGACATTACCGTCGCGAGTGAGGTCATGGCGATTTTCTGTTTAGCAGAGCATTTAGATGATTTAAAGCACCGATTAGGTAACATCCAGATTGCCAAGAATCATGCTGGAAAGGCGATTTATGCCAGTGATCTTCATGCAGAGGGCGCGATGGCTGCTTTATTGAAAGATGCTTTTCAGCCTAACTTGGTACAAACGTTAGAAGGAAGTCCTGCCATTATTCATGGTGGGCCATTTGCTAATATCGCACATGGTTGTAATTCTGTTGTCGCGACTAAAGCCGCGCTTAAGCTAGCAGATTATGTTGTAACAGAGGCTGGATTTGGCGCTGATTTAGGCGCTGAAAAATTCTTTGATATTAAATGTCGGCAAGCGCATTTACAGCCAGATGCGGTGGTATTGGTGGCCACGGTACGTGCATTAAAATATCACGGCGGCGCTGAATTGGATCAGCTGAATCAGGAAAGTGTTGATTTTTTA
>JBFJJN010000004.1:0-179622 GCA_041612255.1 Methylophilaceae bacterium
CTAGGATGTCAACGTGTGGTGCAACTGTAGCTGCTAAAGCAACTGTTGCGTCAAAATCTAATGAATCTAATGCCATTTGGGTTAAAGCCATGGTTAATCTCCGATAAAAAGTTAATTATTACAATAAGCCTTGCAGACTTATTGTGTTATTTTTTGTTACTACAAAAAAACTGGACACTCATGATAAGTGCCCGGTAGATTTATGTCAATGTTAAAGCGGGTTTGTTACAAGATTATTACATGTCATAAAGCAACTTTAACAATCTGCAACCACCTGCTATAACATCAAAAACTTATAGTTTTTCGCTTAAAGCTGCTTCTAGTTTGTTTTGATCTGCAACGAAACCGCGGATACCTTCAGCTAACTTCTCAGTTGCCATTGCATCTTGGTTTAATTCAAAACGGAACTCTTGCTCTGTCATTTTTGCAGGTGCTGTTTTCGTTGCGCCATTGTCTTTTAGCACTTGAGTCAATGTGCCTTCTGTTGCAGCTAAATCTTGTAATAGATTTGGAGAAACAGTTAAACGGTCACAACCAGCTAAAGCAATCAATTCACCAGTATTACGGAACGAAGCGCCCATTACTACTGTTTTGTAGCCATGCTCTTTGTAATACTGATAAATAGCACGTACTGAAATCACACCTGGATCTGATTCTTGGTCATACGTTTCGCCAGTTTTCGCTTTGTACCAATCTAAGATACGGCCAACGAAAGGAGAAATTAAGAATACACCTGCTTCAGCACAAGCACGCGCTTGGCCAAAACCGAACAACAATGTTAAGTTACATTGAATGCCTTCTTTTTCTAAAATCTCGCCAGCTTTAATGCCTTCCCATGTTGATGCTAATTTAATCAACACACGGTCTTTGCTCACGCCTGCATCTGCATACAATTGAATCAATTTACGGCCTTTAGCCACCATTGCATCTAAGTTGAATGACAAACGTGCATCCACTTCTGTTGAGATACGACCTGGCACTACTTTTGTAATTTCTGTACCAATTAACACAGCTAATTTGTCAGCTGCATTGTCAATCTGCGCTTCTTTGCTACCGCCCTCAGCTTTTGCATAAGCAATCGCCTCTTCAATCAAGTGTGCGTATTGTGGCAATTGGCTTGCTTTTAATACTAATGATGGATTGGTTGTCGCATCAACAGGTTTAACTGATTTAATCGCTTCTACGTCGCCTGTATCAGCCACGATAGTCGTCATTGCTTTAAGTTGGTCTAATAAATTTGCCATTGCATCCTCCTAGAAAATTTCTTGCTCTTCGTTTTATTGAAACTTGAGCTTATTGAAACTTGGGTTTATTGAAAGAGTGATTGAAAATCGCTTTTACGAAAATCGAACTCCGACATTATATCGTAAATTAGAGTTGGTGACTGCAAACTTCAGCTTCGTTTTTTATCGTAGAGAGCAAGATATAAAATGTACCTTCTGAGATGATGAAGACGTATCTATAATAATATTAGTCAAATTTTTCTTTAGATATTTCGTTGACTGAAATGAAATCGTTTATTTTCCACTCGTTATATTCTTGTATTAATCTAATCTTTAATACAACAGACTTTTTTTCAAATTTTGCATCATTAACGCAAATAGCCCATGTATGTTTAGTCCCTGAAGATGGTTCAAATCCCTGTTGCAGAATACATTCAGGTTTTTGGTTAAATCTAATAAAGCTACCTAATTCTTGATTGGCTAAATTAATTATTTTAGAGGGCGTTAATTTTGCTTTTTTCAGCATCCAATTTGAAGCACGGTTGTTTAGTTTAATGATGCTCCATGGCTTTGAAATATCTTCTAATGCCAGTTGCATATAATTTTCAGCGTTATGTTTTAATAAAAATGCTGTTACTACTCCTGAGCCAAAGTAAATAAACACAACTGCAAACAGAGCTAATAATGTTTTTTTTCACTGTTTCATCCTCCAATCTCCATCACTGGTCCGCTTAGGGCAAATTGCTTGCAGTACAGCTTATTGTTGATATTTAGATAATTGATACAGCAGAGGCTATTCAAAGCTTGGTTTGGAAGTTGATCGAAGATGTTTGAAATGGCAATATTTAGAATCATTACGATTTATTCTTAATTTTTGACTACTTTATACCTCATTCTGAACGGTAACAAACGACATTGATTGATGCGGCGCAACGCAAGCGTGCTAATCAAATGAAGCTTTATCTAGCTTTCATCAACCCAATAATCCACCGCTGGCAATTGCAGTTTAAACGTTGTCATGGCGTCAACGTCACTTTCTACAGCAACGAATCCATGATGTTTTTCAGCTACCGTTCGCACAAAATACAAACCTAAGCCTGCACCATTGGCTTGTTTGTCGTGTTTTTTTAATCTCGAAAATCTTTTAAATAAATCCTCTTGTTCCGCGATAGGAATACCAGCACCTTTATTGCTAACTGAGCACATGACTTGTGTATGTTCGACGTTTAAATCAACACCCACCTTAATTTCTGTCTGATGTGGTGCATATTTTACTGCATTTAAAATAAGGTTAAGCATTGCACGGTGTAATAAGCCAAAATTACCGTTCACCCACACAACGCCTTGTATTATGTTACGCGCTAATACAATTTGTTTTTCTATCGCCGCATCATAGGCATCATCAATGGCTTGATGCACCAGCCCAGTAAAATCAAGCTCATCAAAGGAAGTGTTATCCATCATTTCTGCACGTGAAACCTGCAAAAAATCTTCGGCTAAATTAAGTGCCTGCGACAATGGCTTATGTAGTTTTTCTTTCGCTTCTTGATGCTGTTCTAACACAGATAGCGCGCCAGCAATTGGTGCGCGTAAATCATGTGAGATAAACGCTAAGGTTTCTTTTCTTTCTGCATTTAAAAATCGTAACTGCTGCGTAACCGTGCGCACTTGAGCAATCCGCGCATCAAATTGATCATAACCAGCGAATGATGGATGAATGGTCTGATCTGGCAAAACCACCATATTTTGTTTTAAATAATCAAGTTCAAAATCCAAAAAACGCTGGGCCGCTTCTAACTTACGCCAACTCCAAATAGGATAAGCCAGCAATAAAGAAACCAGTGCGGCAGATGGCGGCAGCCAAACACCGCTGAATTTTGGCAATAAACCAGCGGCTAGCGCAATTAAACCCATAAATAATAAAGTGCTTAAAAAGCCAATTAAGGCAGATGCTTTGGGCATCCATAGCAATGGCATGATTGATAACGTGAGTAATACGGCTAGGCTAATGTAAGGCGATACCAAATGAATTAGCTTATTCGTTCGAATGGACTGCAGCACATTGGCATGAAATTCGACACCTGCCATTGGCGTGCTCCGCCCTGAAACTGGCGTTGTTAGCAAATCATTCATACCTAGCGCAGTTGCGCCCACCAGCACAATCTTGTTGGTAAATAGTCCTTGTGGGAAATCGCCACTTAAGACTTGCGCATAAGAAATGCTATTAAAATGGTTAGAAGGGCCTAAAAAATTAATCCGCCGTTGGTTTTCTCTTGCCAGCCCGTATGCGTTAATGCTTGTTTCGGCCCTATCGGATGCAAACTTGTTATGCGTTGGTTGATTACTGGCAACATTCAACACCGCTTGCGAAAACAATTGCCAAATAGGCTCGCCAATACCTTCGTGCAAATAAACACTGCGCGCAATGCTGTCCTCATCTAACACCGCATGCACGCGTCCAACATCGGCGGCATACTGCATCAACGCTGGCAATGGTAATGTTTCAATTACTTGTCCATTCGCTCTAACTGTTTCTAGTAAGACTGGTAATACCACTTTGCCTGATTCGGCGATGGCTTTTGCCAATAAAGCGTCTGCGGCAGGATTCGCTTGCTCAGGCTCTGCAAAAATCACATCTAAGCCAATGACTGCAGTTTCCTCTAATTTTAAGCGCTGTAATAAGTTGGCATGAACCTCTCTAGACCAAGGCCAGCGCCCTATTTGAGACAAGCTGGCTTGGTCGATAGCAATGATAATGACATCATCTGGGGCTACGGTTTTTGTGAGTTTTTGCCCATAATCGAAAATCAAATTATCGACGCGAGAGAATAATTGAGTAGTGTGAATGACAAAAGCTAGCGTCAATAAAATCAGCGCCGAAGAGGCTAAATCATTAAGCTGAAACCGATGAAATGAGAAACCAAACACTATTCTGGTTGCGCATCAAACTCATAAATAGCAGGCTCGCTTTCAATGCCATCACTATCAACATGGCGGATATTGAGCGTTTGCTGACCGTATTCTCTTAGCAAAAAGTCAAACTGATTGGCTACATCAGCGCCTTGCCAAACATTCGTTTGTTGATTAAACGGATTCTCTAAACTAGCGTGATAGATTAGTCCACTCAATGGTGGTGGCAACTGTACAAATACGCGATTGCGCGCAACATTAACGCTTATTTGACTAATATCAGGCATGGCTGGCGCGGATTTATAACTAAAAGCATTCACTTGCAAAGCAGGCCCTTTTTCTAACTGACCATTCTCTGCCTTTGCCAGACTAATGACGCGCCAATAATATTGACCTGGCGTCAGCGGTTTGTCTAATTGAACACTCAATGCATCCAATTGTTTTGTTTCTATCAATTGATTAAATGTCGCATCGCTAGCCACTTCAACCACATATTGCTGTGCATCTGCAACCGCTTGCCATTGCAAAGTAGGTTGCGCTTCTCTAACGATGGCATCAGCCGCAGGCGAAATAATCTCAGGTTCAAAAGGTCTAGCATTGACATTGAATGCATGCACAGCCTCATAACCAACAATGCCTTCGCCATCTTTTGCCCGTAAATTCAAATATAACTGACCATCTGGCAAATCAGCAAAAGCCAGTTGATGGCTATTAAATTCACCCTCGGCAACCAATTGATTAAACGCTGCATCTGTTGCTACTTTTGCCACCCAAGTAACAGCGCCTTTCATTTGCGGTACTTCAAATCTAACGGGTAAAGCCGCATATTGCGCATTAAGCTTACTTGTATCAACGGCTGGTAACAAAACAACAGGGGGAATCGGTTCTTTACCTTGCTCCGCCTTACTACCAAAACCTTTATTCACCATCACTTCTTGGTTGGCGGCATTCAACGTTACGCGTCCATCCAGTGTTTCTTGTGTAGTGACCTCTTTATCAGTTGTGACCCTAAAGTTTGTACCACGAACAGCAGCGATGGCGCTTGGGGTAATCACTTGCAATTGATTGCCATCAATATGTTTTGGGTTAGCCTGCGTTTCTATCCGCCCTTTTTGTAGCCGAAGCTTAGTATCAACCATCGCGCCGCCAATGTATAAGCTGAGCGCATCTAGTGATAGGGTTGAGTTTGAGACAATATTGGAGATTGAGCCATCGGCAAATTGAATCACGACTTTGCTGTTGTCTTTAGTCATAATCACGGCGCCAGGGCCTAATTGTTTGCCAGCCTGCAAAGGTGCCCAATCCGTTGCTGATTGTTGCCATTGCGCTTGCCCTGACACAAAAATAACTTCCGCACTTGTTGCAGCCTGCTTAACCAAAGCCAGCGGTATGCGCAACACGCTACCGATAGGTAATCGATAAGGGTCTTGAACACGATTAATGCGTTGCAACACCGTCCAATCATCTTCATTAATTAAATGTTTTTTGCCTAAGGTAATAAGATTGTCACCAGGCCTTACGGTGTAGCGCCACATGGTTTCAGCTGCAGATACAGACGAGCAAAACAGCACCGCGCTAACAAGTAATAATGGTTGAGTGAATTTCATTAGACCACTGATAAGTACTGGCACTTTTCTCGTGATACTCTTCATTTATTCTACTGTTTCTAATCGATAGCCTTGATGATAAACAGAAATTAAACGCCAGCCGTGTTCAGGCATCAGTTTAAGTTTGTTACGCAAATGGCTAACATGCACATCTAAGGTTCTGGTATCAATATCGGGCGTCGTTCCCCACACTACTCTCGTTAAATGCGCTCTAGAGAGCAGCAAGCCTATTTGACTAAAAAAACACAAAGCCAAATCAATTTCTTTTTCTGTCAATTTAACTGCATGACCATCAATTGTAAAATTGCGTTTCGCAAAATCAATCGCTAGATTATCAAAGACCTTAAACGAGAGTTCAGCTTGCGGATTAGACCTTCTGTATACGGCATTAATACGCGCAATTAAGATGCTGCTACTCGGGGGTTTAACGATATAGTCATCAGCACCGGCGTTCATAATGGCAACCACATCTTCTTCGGCATTTCGTCCTGTTAAAAAGATAACGGGCGGACAGTTGCCTTTTATTTTAAGGCTCTGCAATATTTCAGGGCCTGACATATCTGGCACTGCCCAATCTAGCAAGGCAAGGTCATATTGAAACTCGTTTATTGCTTTAAGGCATGCTCTGCCAGCTGTAAAGTGTGCCACTTGATGCCCTGCTGTTTCTAACTCAGCAACAGTGCTAGCGGCAAAAGAAACATCATCTTCTAGAAATACGATATTCATTTAATGGACTTTACAATAAACGATTCAACATTGTTACACAACTTCTTGAAAACAGATAGAAACGCGCTATTTTACCCAAAAATTGTCAGATTTGATTATTACAGTGATGGATTAATAGCGTGGCAACCGTTAAATCGGCGCTAGTGCCAGGATTAATGTTTCGTGATTTCAATGATTGATCGAATGCTAACAATTGCGATAAATACAGCTTAGGATTTTCTAATACGTTTAGCGCTTCATAATGTACAACCGCCTCAGCCTGAACCTGCTTTGCCATTGCATCACCATACTTTCTTGCAATATGACTATCAGGATAATGGCTCAACCAATATAAATATAAAGCAGTTGTTGCCCAAGCAGGCCGTTGCCAACGTGACAATGCTATTTCATAGTGCGGCAAACCTTCTTCAAATAGTTGCAAAAAACCATTCGCATATTGCAGACCAATAAAGTCTTTTTCGGCAGACGCTTGCATCGCTTCAAGCAAAGTACAATCTGCTGAATCATTGACATCATGCATCTTCGCATGGCCCAAGCCTGCTGGCTTAGCCATTTGAATCGCTTTAAACACCCATTCTGCATCTAATTGTGTGGTGTTGGTTAACACTTGCACCAATCGACTGCGGAGATTGGTAGTCGCTGACAATAAGGCTGCTTGAATAATTGGTGCGCAGAGCAAAATAATACCAAGATTAGTATTACAGTTAACTGCACCCCAAGTCGCTTCAACGCTAAGATAGATCCGCTCACCCAACACCAACTCAGGCTGTGTGATAACGGCAGAAGAAGCTTCTGCGCTTTGGATAAAGTCTTGCACTTGCATGCCATGACCATCTGCAAAAATATGAACGTTACCGGGTTTAAGCGCTTCGATTTCTGCTAAGCAGGCGATTTTGTAAGCTTGTGCAAGTTGCTGTGGCAAACCTGATGCAATATGATTAGTCATCTGTTTTGTTGATTGATTTATTCATCAGATCATCTACTAAGGTTTGCGCAATATTAACATGCGTCACGCTCTGTAAGCCGCGCCAAGCAGGAATGCTATTAACCTCAAGCACCCATAATTGACCGTCTTTATCGCGCATAATATCAACGCCACAATAATCAATATCCACCGCTTTTGCTGCTGCAATTGCCAGCGTCTCAATCGCACTATCTTGCTCACTATTACACTTAGCCCCTTGCGCTACATTGTTAAGCCAACCAGAACCACTTCTCCGCATGGTTGCAATCGCTTGATTATTGACAACAAACACTCTGAAATCATGATGACTATCACCTGAATCTATATACGATTGCAAATAATATACGCCATCAACAAAGGCATCTTTTGGCAGCGGTAGCTTGCTGTCTTTATCAACCAAACGAACGCCCTGCCCTTGTGAGCCAAATAACGGTTTAATCACTAAAGTACTTTGCTGCGCAAGTTGCTCGCTAATGATTTGGTGGGCAATCTGTCTTGATTCACAAACCCATGTAGCAGGCGTAGGCACATTGTGTTGTTTTAATAAAAAGCTAGTCATGCCTTTATCAACAGTGCGTTCGATGGCTTTTGCATCGTTATACACTTTTATGCCTTGCATGCGGAGCATATGCAGAATATTGAGACGCGTAATGACTTGTTGTAACGTGCCGGCCGCAATGCCGCGAATAAACGCCATTTTTGGCAATGTATGAAAGCTAGGGATATGGACTGTTGGCTGTATTCCTGACAAATCAATCATACAGTCTTGCAGCTCTACAAAAATAGCCTCTATGCCGCGCACTGCAAATGCCTGCTGCAAAGCAGTACCATGCCAGCCACCCGCTTGCGCAGCCTCATCCGTAATTATGGGCACTTTCATCTATTGCAAATAAACTTAATGTTATTGTTTAATTATAGTAATTAAATATATGATTTTTAATCATATAAATCAGTTAAATGACTTTTCCAAAAGCGCCTCGTTAAATGCACCCGCAAAAAAGCTGTTGCCCGTTTTCATATTGGTCACAGTGACCTTAGCAGGCGAAAAGAGCAAAGGATCAATTTGATAAAAATCCATATTAACTGCTTTAAAAATCTCGGCAAATGGACGTCCATAGTCTTTAGAAGCACTACTTGGCATTGCTTGTGCAAGCTCCGCTGCTGCAATATCTTCACAATGCACATAAAGGTGCACAAAACCGCCGAATAAAATTGCATCGTTAGTTCGACCCATACCAGTAAGAAAATCTGGCGATGGTGCAGGAATTGGCGCAACGCCATAGCCATCAATAAACTGCTCTAACGGAAAGTGAACGGCATGTAATTTATGTAAAGCAACTTCTAACACGCGGGCTGTTATTTGCACAGTACCAGCAAGACTTCTAGTTGGAGTAAGAATAAACGTTAAATTTGACGTTCTAATACCTGTGTCATGTGCGACTTTTTCTATCACTTCTATCGGCGGCATTTTATCCGTTTCAAGCACCAAAGAAGTATGTGAGCTTTGATCTTTATAAGCCAACTCTTTAAAAATATCTTCACGCTGCGCAATTGCGCGTGCAGGTCCGCTACCTAACGAGAAAAATTTCTCATGTGATAACGCCCAACCTGCATATTGACTGCCTAAACAAGCAATGACTGGGCTTTTTGCATGCACTTTTACACTTAATGGCCAATTTTTAAACGTGCTATCGTTTTGCAAAGCGACGTACCCTAAACCACCCATACAGATTTCAGCTATGCGTCGCCCCGCTTCCAAGCCACCAATTGCTTTAATGCCTGCGTCAACAATCATTGCTCCTGAATCATGCTCAGTCACCAGTAAATTCAACGCACTGGCATTGATTAATAAATCCTTTATTAATACATTGGTTCGTTGATTAATGCTGACATTATTATCATCTATAGCGTTCATTTTTCCATGTCCATCAAAATTAATTTAAAAATTCATGCGTCATCGCGACCGCTCTTTCATGCACCAAGCCTATTGCATGCTCGACTGTTTCTGCTTCCGCAATCACGGTACACACTGGCATTCCTGCTACTAAAAAACTACCAGAAACTGGTCTATCATATACCCAAGCAGGCCAAGTGATATCGTCTTTTATCGTCATTTCACATTCTGCATAAATAACGTATTGAGCATGATTTTTTGTATCACCCTGTTCAAACTCAACCGCATTTCCATCGAATGCCGCAATATGTTTTTCAAATAACTGGTAATCCGTATATAGACCCATCGTTGCACTTAACCGTGGATTAATTTCCAAAACGTAAATAGCATCGCCATCACAAATCGCATCACAACTATTCAGTCCAACCAAACCAATGGCTTGCGACAGCTGATTAACATACTGCTCTAAACGTGCTTTTGCCTCATCATTCATGGCAACATTACTGACCGCGCCACCATAACGAAATGGCGAATCATTGCTAGGATTAACTAATTGTTCATTAAAACCAACCACTTGCACACCTTGCTCTTGCATCCGCTTATTATTTGCGATAAATAAACAAGAAACAGGCTTACCTTGTTGAAACTGTTGATAGTAAACAGAATCAAACACTCTTTTTTGATCATTGCTCTCTTTTAAATCTAAGGATTGCATATCAACCATCGGTTTAACATGCGCACCTCCACTCGCGCCAATTTCTTTTCGTAACCATCCAGCTGGATTTGGCGGCAGCTTGAGCATCTCTTCTGGATACAGCACTTTAGGATGTGGCACTTGCAACTGCTCACACAACAAAAAGAAATCATCTGGCACTTTACAGCGCCTGACTACTTGCTCTAGATTGCCGATAACTGGCAATAATGCATTGATTTTCGAGAGCACTGTAGGCTCTTTCTCAAAACCTGCGCCATAGCAGAAACCAATAAACTGCTGTAAATCTAAACTACTGATCACCTGAATCAGCTGATGCATGTTTAGCTGTCCATTACTCAGCCCTAGCTGATAACAACTTTCTGCTAAGTTACTCACTTCAATATCAGTGAACACATCCATTGCCACCACTTCATAACCGCACGCTACCGCCGCTTGCACATAAGGTCTGCAAGCAATCGCGGCAATGATGATTTTTGGCTTATTGGCTGTGAACACACGCGATATTAAATGCGTGGTTATAATCTAAATGTACAGGCTTATCGCCTTGCAACATCTGCTGTAATAACTTTGTTTGTGTCACATATTTGAGTTGTCCAATGGCAAGTGCACCAATACCTAAAATATCGGTTTCGCCTAGCTTAACGCCATCAAATGGGGCATCAACACCCTCAATTCCAGAAGGCGAAACGGCATTCACATCTGCCATTACTTTTAGTGACTTTGATCCGATATAATGCTTAGTTTCTAATACACGCAAGCCTATTGGTGCTGCGGTAATGACCACAGTAGCTGAGTTTAAAATATTGATTTTAGCTTCATCCGTTGCGCCATCAACTACTTCAAATTGATAGCCGTATTTTTTCTCTAGCAAATTGGCATGTGCCTGCATTGATTCAACTCCATTATGGGCGACTAATTTTACTTTAGCACCTTGTGCAGCTGCAATCAGCGCG
Source organism: Methylophilaceae bacterium (assembly GCA_041612255.1). Lineage (GTDB taxonomy): Bacteria > Pseudomonadota > Gammaproteobacteria > Burkholderiales > Methylophilaceae. Next base: position 10,993 of record JBFJJN010000004.1, read on the forward strand.
GAGGTTGAGCCAACTGTTCCACTTGCCCCAAAAATAGCAAATGTCTGCTTTGCCAACGCATCATGAGAGCGCACCAAATGCTGACTGATTTTTGCAAGCAAAGAACCACTAGTCGTAAACGAACCTGAAGGATCCGTCATTGTTGACACAGCAAACGGAGGAAACATAGCCTTTTTAGCCGCATTTTGCATATCAATAGCCAAACCCACATCTCGACCACCAAAAAAGATAGCTTCACGCTTAACACCGCTCGGGCTACGAGAAAAAATCGCATCTTGCGTTAACGAAGATATTTCACCTAATGAGACGGAGGTATAAGGCATGACCTTTTCAAAACCTGCATCAAACGCCATATTAACGTCAAATGGGCTAGCGTTACTGGCTGCTGTGATGAGATGCAATATCGACACTTTTTCCATATTTTTTTCCTTATCCTTTATGATTATTTTATTACGCATTACCCCACTTTAACGCTAGTCTTATTCGTTCAATCTGATGATTAACTACTGATTTTCGGGTCAATTTCAGCTTTGCTAGATTTAAGTAGTAATGGTTGCGCCTTGATTGCGTGCTTTGCATAAAACCCAACTTAATTCTGGCTTGTTAAAAGTGGATTTCAATTGCGCTAAATAATGCGTCGCTATCGCCTCATTCTCAAAAACAGCAAAACCTGTAGGCCCCCAAGAGCTCTGTCCAACACTGTTAATTTGCTGTTCACTCAAAAAATTCAATACGCGCGCGACAGATTGACTCGCATAGCGTCCACCTTGAGCAGGCGCAAAATAATCTCCGGTATACGCTTGCAATGCGGCAATCGCCTCACCAAATACAGCCAGATCACCTTCTTGTAGGGCTGGCAATGCGCGCATCAGTACTTGGTGATTCACGGCTTGCGTCTCTTCTAATCCAGCATCCTCTAATCGTGCAAAAACCTGCGTTTCCTCATCGCCATGCACACCTATATGCTCGTGATCAAAGACTAATAGAATACGCCAAGCTTCTGGAAATGGCTGTTGCGTGATTATCGGCGGAACAATCGTATTAGTTCCTCTACCACCATCTAAGACCAAACCACCCTTAGCAAAAGTCCCAATGCCAATACCAGATCGTAAGCCGCGTTTTGTTATGTGGGCAATATCGGTCAGACTGAGATTGAGATCAAACAACTGATTAATCCCCATCCCAATAGCCAGCGCCATTTGCGTACCAGACCCTAACCCAAAATGCCGTGGAATCTCTCGATGCACTTTAATACTAACCGCTTGCTTGATATTGGCGTGTTGCAATATCAATTGCTTATTGTGTTTAATATAAGGCATCTCATCACCAAATATATTATCGCCAATAGCTAACTCAATCAATGTATCTAATGCATCTAAGCCCACGCCTAAGCTACCAAACCGTCTGCCCTGCGTCCCATTTAAATCTAAAAATCCCATATGCAGTCGGGCAAAAGCATTCACAAAAACAGGCTGGTTGGTTTGCGGATTATTCATTAAATAATATGTCGGTAAGTGATAAGCGGGATGATCATGCATTATATAGGCTTGTTTATCGTCACAAAAGGCTATTATTCCAGCGTGACATGCCTAAGCTAATTTGGCATAATGAAATCAGTCTAAAAATAACGATTGAACAACTTGTAACAAAGTGTAACAATCAACTTATAAATTTCATGAATATCAAAACTTTAGAGGTACTGTATGTCTAGCTATGTCATTCCATTTGAAAACCTACGCAACACTGATGTGCCATCAGTTGGCGGAAAAAATGCTTCGTTAGGTGAAATGATTTCTCAATTAAACGCAAAAGGCGTACGTGTTCCAACGGGTTTTGCAACAACAGCAGATGCTTATCGCGAGTTCTTAGCTCAAAATGGATTAGACACAAAAATCAATGCAGAACTTGACGCGCTCAATGCAGATGACACACAGGCACTGGCTATTTGTGGTGAAAAAATTCGCAAATGGATTATGGAAGCCGATTTTCCAGCCGCATTGACTGAGGCGATTGCCGCAGAGTACAAACGCTTAATCGAGCGTTCAGGCGAAGGCACTACTTTTGCTGTTCGCTCGTCTGCAACAGCGGAAGATTTGCCAGACGCTTCATTTGCTGGTCAACAAGAAAGTTTCTTGAATATTCATGGTTTAGACCATATTAATCATGCGATTAAAGAAGTATTTGCTTCTTTATATAATGACCGCGCAATCTCTTATCGTGTACATAAGGGTTTTGTGCATGCAGATGTGGCGCTATCAGCAGGCATCCAACAAATGGTGCGTTCTGATATTGGCTGCGCAGGCGTAATGTTCACAATTGATACAGAATCTGGCTTTAAAGATGTAGTGTTTATTACTTCGTCTTACGGTCTAGGCGAAACAGTAGTGCAAGGTGCAGTTAACCCAGATGAATTTTACGTGCATAAACCTTTGCTAGCACAAGGAAAACCTGCGATTGTCCGTCGCACAATAGGCTCAAAGCTTATCAAAATGGTGTTTTCAGATGCGACCCAAGCAGGTAAATCAACCAATACTGTTGAGGTGGATAAAGTGGAAGCCGAACGTTTCTCTTTAACTGATGAAGATATTTTAGAATTAGCCACATACGCCATGACTATTGAAACGCATTATGGCTGTCCAATGGATATTGAGTGGGGTAAAAATGGTTTAGACAACAAGCTATATATCTTGCAAGCACGTCCTGAAACGGTTAAATCACAAGAAGCAAAAAGCAATGTGACAGAAACCTATGCATTGAAAAAACATCAAAACAAACCTATCGTCATTGGTCGTGCCGTGACGCAAAAAGTCGGCGTTGGTCCAGTGCGTATTGTCCTAGATCCTGCCGATATGCATGAAGTGCAACCAGGTGATGTCTTAGTTGCTGATATGACAGACCCCAATTGGGAGCCCGTAATGAAGCGTGCAAGCGCTTTGGTGACTAACCGCGGCGGCCGCACTTGTCATGCTGCGATCATCGCACGTGAACTTGGTATTCCAGCAATTGTTGGTTCTGTTGATGCAACTGATTTGTTACGTGAAGGTGAAATAGTCACCGTTTCCTGTGCGGAAGGTGAGACTGGTTTTGTTTATCACGGTGAAATGGAATATAAAGTCACCACCGAAGAAAACGAACCGCTAACAAAAGCACCTTGCAAAATCATGATGAACGTTGGTAGCCCAGATATGGCGTTTAGCTTTGCGCAAACACCGAATGATGGCGTTGGTTTAGCACGTTTAGAGTTTGTCATTAATAATATGATTGGTATTCATCCAAAAGCGATTCTTAATATTGATGCTATGCCCAGTGCTATTCAAGCAAAAATTAAGAGCAGAGCACGTGGCTATGCCAGTCCTAAACAGTTTTATATTGACAAAATTACAGAAGGCGTTGCTACCATTGCCGCGGCTTTCTATCCAAAACCAGTGATTGTACGTACCTCAGACTTTAAATCTAATGAGTATAAAAAGCTGATTGGTGGCGATATTTACGAGCCAGACGAAGAAAACCCAATGATTGGCTTCCGTGGTGCGGCGCGCTATATCGATCAGGACTTTAGAGAGTGCTTCGATATGGAATGCCAAGCGATGAAACACGTTCGTGATGTGATGGGCTTTACTAATGTCGAGCTGATGATTCCATTTGTGCGTACGGTAGATGAAGCAAAAGCAGTGACTGAAATCATGGCCGCAAACGGCTTAAAACGTGGCGAAAATGGTTTACGCCTTATTATGATGTGTGAAATTCCATCGAATGCGCTAATTGCCGATCAATTCTTGGAATATTTTGATGGTTTCTCAATTGGCTCAAACGATTTAACGCAATTAAGTTTAGGCATGGATAGAGATTCTGGCATTTTAGCAGCTGGTTTTGATGAGCGTAACGATGCTGTTAAAGAGCTACTCAAAATGGCGATTATTGCATGTAATAAACAAGGTAAATATGTTGGCATTTGCGGTCAAGGCCCATCTGACCATCCTGATTTTGCTGAATGGTTAATTGAACAAGGCATTCAATCAATCTCATTAAATCCAGACACAGTCGTTGCTACATGGCAACGTTTAACTAAATAAAGCATTAAACATTCAATGAGTCGTAACGCTAAATGAATCAACGTTCAGTCTTTATCGTCTCAGACAGCACTGGTACAACTGCTGGTGCGCTGAGTAAATTATTAGAGCATTTTCCTAATACTGAATTTACTATTTCACGAATGCCATTCATTGATAATCTAGAAAAAATTGAAGCGGCTCAAGCAAGTATTCAAACAGCTTCAGAAGCCAATGATGCGCTACCGATTGTGATTATGTCTTTAGGTGATATGGCTTTGCGTCAAAAGCTAAAAGAAACAAAAGCTTATTACATTGACTTGTTTACCACTTTTATTGACCCTCTAGGTGATGAGCTTGCCGAAACACCGCTTACTGGTTCAGGCATTGCACATGGTGTGATGGGACATAGCTACGATGAGCGCATAGAAGCGATTAATTTTTCGCTCAATCATGATGATGGTCAAACCGACGTTAATCTTGATCAAGCGCAAGTCATTCTCGTTGGTGTTTCACGTTGCGGGAAAACGCCCACCAGCTTGTATTTAGCCATGCAGTTTGGCATAAAAGCCGCCAACTACCCGTTAATTCCAGAAGATTTTGAGCGCGGCACGCTGCCTGCTTCACTATTAAGAAATATGGATAAAATTTACGGCTTATCTATTAAGCCTGAACGCCTGCATTCCGTCAGAAGTCAGCGCCGCCCAGATAGTTTTTATGCTTCTTTAGACAATTGTCGTAATGAAATTAATTCGGCTGAAGAAATGATGCGTAAAGCAGGTATTAGTTGGGCAGATTCAACAACACGTTCTGTTGAAGAGCTTTCTGCAATTATCTTACAAAAGATTAAACAGCCAAAAAAACAAATGCATTAATCAATCAAAATCAAGTCAGTTAATGCATTTGTTCTAATGAGTGATTATTTTAGATAAGGCTTAATTTCTTTCATAATACTGTCTGAATCCGGCTTAGTCATGCTAGAAAAAGCGGTCACTTTTGCCCCGTTTGGCGCAATCACATATTTATAAAAATTCCATTTAGGCGCGGTGCCTGTTTTATCAATCAGTTGCTTATAAAATGGATTCACATCAGCGCCTCTTACTGAACTTTTAGACATCATCGGAAACTTGACACCATAGGTCATTTTACAAAAATCACCAATTTTTGCATCTTCAGTCAGCTCTTGTTTAAAGTCGTTAGATGGAAAACCAATCACCAAGAAACCCTGTGATTTATACTTTTCATACATGCCCTCTAGCGCCTCAAATTGCGGCGTAAAGCCACATTTACTCGCAGTATTCACCACTAAAATAGGCTTATCTTGATAATCACATAAATTAAATGGTTTACCTTCTAAGGTCGTGAATTGATGATCATAAAGTGCATTACAACTCGCATTCGCCATTGCGCTTACTCCAGCTAAAAATAAAACAACAAATCCTTTTTTTAAAAAGTGTTTTGTCATGATTGAAATAACCCCTAAAAGATGATTGACTTAGCTTCGATTAATAAACAAGCAACCAGTTCCATTCATTTGAAAACATATCAGTCATTTATTTTTTATCACATTTATTTTTAATCATAAGTGCCCAATATTAATAGTAATGTGACCAATATTGCTATATATCCAACCCGCCCATACAATGAATACTTCGTTACAGAAATAAAGGATTGTTAAAAAATATTAACAACTCAATTTATCAATTTAAATAAACTACAATAATTTTTACTAAAATAAATATATAAATCAATTATTTAAAACATTGAACAATAAGTGATAAAAACTAAAAGCAACAATCATCCAAGCAAAATCACAGAATCAAACACCTGCATAACAAACAAACCAGAATCTGGCATGCAATATGCTGATACCTAATTACCTAAAGTATGAGGTATAACCAAACAAGAAAGTGAGACTATCATGACTGAAAAAACTCAAATACTAGACCAGCTACTAGAAGATTTAGCCGGTGAAGAAATCAGTGAGTTCAATGACAACAATGCACTAGATGCAGAGTTCAGCAAATATTCAGAAGTGGATGAGTTTGTTGATATTGACAGCTATCACTAAGTATTAACGCTACTTTCTGCAACTTTCTTTGTATCAATTATCTTTGCGTCTGATGGCAATAGAAAAAGCAATTATAATTCTGCATTAATAAAAACAGTATCCGCGCAGCTATGTCCAGCGCATTTTTTATCTAAAATCCAGTATCAATCTTGTAAATCGCAAAATGTCTAATAAAAAAACCAAACTAGCATTAATCTTAAAAGCGCTAACGTTTGCTGCCGAAAAACATCGCCACCAGCGCCAGGATGATGTAGCGGCTTCACCTTACATTAACCATCCTATTGCCCTAGTTAACTTGTTGACTAAGGTTGGCATAGAGAATAGCAAGATCATTTGCGCAGCATTGTTGCATGACACGCTCGAAGATACCAATACTACTTATGCAGAATTAAAAACACATTTTGGCAAGAAAATAAGCGATATCGTATGGGAAGTGTCGGATGATAAATCGTTAACTGATGCAGAGAGAAGGCGCATTCAAGTAGCGCATGCCAACACAGCAAGTAAAGGTGCCAAATTAGTCAAGTTGGCAGATAAAACATGTAACTTACGCGACATCATTTATTCACCGCCTGTTGGTTGGGATATTCAACTTCAACGTGCCTATTTTGATTGGGCTAAGGAAGTGGTTGACGTAATACGTGGTGCAAACAAGAAGTTAGAAAAAGCCTTTGATAAAGCTTATGCCTCGAGGCCTTGAGACAAAGCCATTTAATTACTAGCGTCCCTAATTCAGTTTTACCGAATAAAAAAAGCACCTTCGAGGTGCTTTTTATTTTGGCGGAGAGAGAGGGATTCGAACCCTCGATAGAGTTGCCCCTATACCACCTTTCCAGGGTGGCGCTTTCGACCGCTCAGCCATCTCTCCGCGTTGATTGTTTTTTGTGATCCAATCAAGCGCTGCATTATAACGGATAGCCTTTATTTCAACAAAAGATAAATTGAATAACATTAAGCCATTTACCATGCTAATTAAGCCTTCTTTTTAAGAACCTTTAACTAAAAACTAGGTCAATGCTTTTCTTGCTTTGCCCATCATTTAGGTTTATTGTTTTGGTTAGGCAAGTGAATTTAAACCCTTAATTAGTAAGGGGTCAAGATGAGTTAGCTGTCTATTTAGATTTAATTATAAAACGAATTTGTTTATTGCGGGTGAGCAGCTAGATAACCCACATAATCACTAGAAAAACTAGAGGAGTTAGTATGAGTTTGGAGACTTTAAAAGCACTTGGTGTCACAATCCCTTATAAAGAAAAATACGACAACTTCATTGGCGGCAAGTGGGTTGCGCCAGTAAAAGGTGAATATTTTGATGTGATTTCGCCAATTACAGGCAAGCCTTACACAAAAGCAGCTCGCTCGAGCGCGGAAGATGTAGAACTTGCATTAGATGCGGCACATGCAGCAGCGGATAAATGGGGCACGACTTCGGTAGCTGAGCGCGCGAACATCTTACTCAAAATTGCTGATCGCATTGAACAAAATTTGGAGCTAATTGCAACAGCTGATACGGTTGATAATGGCAAGCCTATTCGTGAAACGATGAATGCAGATATTCCTTTAACCGTCGATCACTTCCGTTATTTCGCGGGTGCAATTCGTGCGCAAGAAGGTGGAATTAGTGAGATCGATAATGATACGGTTGCGTATCACTTTCATGAGCCATTAGGTGTTGTAGGTCAAATCATTCCTTGGAATTTCCCAATTTTAATGGCTGCTTGGAAACTAGCTCCAGCTTTAGCTGCAGGTAACTGTGTTGTATTAAAGCCTGCTGAATTTACACCACTTTCTATCTTAATCATGATGGAAGTGATTGGCGACCTATTACCACCTGGTACTGTTAACGTTGTGAATGGCTATGGTCGTGAAGTTGGCGCTCCACTGGCAAACAGTAAACGTATTGCTAAAATCGGCTTTACCGGCTCAACCGCAACAGGCCGTGCCATTGCGCAAGCGGCTGCGAGCAACTTGATTCCTGCTACATTAGAATTGGGTGGAAAATCACCTAATATCTTCTTTGCTGATATCATGGATGAAGATGATGCTTTCTTTGATAAAGCAATTGAAGGTTTAGTCTTATTTGCTTTTAACCAAGGTGAAGTTTGTACTTGTCCTTCACGTGCGATTATTCAAGAGTCCATTTACGATAAGTTTATGGAACGTGTGCTAGAGCGAGTTAAAGCGATTAAGCAAGGCAATCCGTTAGACCCGAATACCATGCTTGGTGCGCAAGCTTCTGAAGACCAAATGAACAAAATCATGAACTATATTGATATTGGTAGACAAGAAGGTGCTGAAGTATTAATTGGTGGCGAGCGCAATATGTTAACTGGTGATGTTGCAGGTGGTTATTATGTGCAACCAACGTTGTTAAAAGGTCACAATAAAATGCGCGTTTTCCAAGAAGAAATTTTTGGTCCAGTGCTTGCAGTAACAACGTTTAAAGATGAAGCAGATGCATTAGCCATTGCTAACGACACTATCTTTGGTTTAGGTGCTGGTGTTTGGAGCCGTAATGGTACCACTGCTTATCGCATGGGTCGTGGCATTAAAGCGGGGCGTGTTTGGACAAACTGTTACCATCACTACCCTGCACACGCTGCTTTTGGTGGTTATAAAGAGTCTGGTGTTGGTCGTGAAAATCACAAAATGATGTTAGATCACTACCAACAAACCAAAAATTTATTAGTCAGTTATAACCCTAACAAAATGGGTTTCTTCTAATTATTAGTTGATATTGAGTGAATAAAAAAGGGGCAGATTGATTGCCCCTTTTGTTTGGAGAAAACATGATTGCTGAACGAGTATCTGCCACAGAGTCTGCAAAAATGCTGATTCGTAAACTAATCGCTGAACATGGGGAAATTGCTTTTCTACAATCTGGCGGTTGTTGCGAAGGTAGCGGCCCTTTATGTATGCCTGCTAATGAGATGCGTCCAAGCGCAGTAGATGTGATTTTAGGCAACTTAGAGGGCGCTATTTTTTATATGAGCGACAGCCATTATTCGTTTGCAGAAAACATGCATACCATCCTGGACGCGGTGCCCGGTTCTAGCGGTTCGTTCTCACTAGACTGCGGTAGTGGTATGGCGTTTATCACACGCGGACGGCTTTATAGCGATGAAGAACTGGCTTATTTAGAAAAAAATCCTGCGAAACGCTGCGGATATTGAGTGAAATATTGTAGAATAGACGCGGCGGGTCTCCTCGCATTGTAATGTAGCCAATCTGGTCAGATGCGGAAGCAAGCAGCCACAACTATTGCGCAAGTGCCGAGGTAAGGCTCGCCACCTTCTAACTGGTATCATCTAATTAGTCTAATTAACCTCTGTTTAGTTAGAACCTCCTTAAAATTGATTTAATGAGACCCGATTCTTTTTATGCGCTCTGTTATTCACATGCATTTATCAGCTAAAATAGGCTTATGTCACATCAAGTTCTAGCGCGCAAATGGCGTCCTAAATCATTCGAAACCCTAGTTGGACAACCACATGTTGTGCGCGCATTAACCAATGCGCTTGAGCAACAACGTATCCATCATGCCTATTTGTTTACTGGTACGCGTGGTGTGGGAAAAACTACCATAGCGCGTATTATTGCAAAATCGCTCAATTGTGAAACTGGCATTACCGCAAAGCCTTGCGGTGTTTGCAATGCTTGCACGGCGATTGATAAAGGGCGTTTTGTTGATTTATTAGAAGTCGATGCGGCTAGTAATACACAAGTCGATGCAATGCGTGAATTACTGGAAAATGCACAATACGCACCGACATTAGGTCGTTTTAAAGTGTATATCATTGATGAAGTACACATGCTCTCAAAGAGCGCCTTCAATGCAATGCTCAAAACGCTAGAAGAGCCGCCTGCACATGTTAAATTCATACTGGCGACTACTGACCCTCAAAAAGTGCCTGTAACGGTGCTATCGCGCTGTTTACAGTTTAATCTGCGCCAAATTGCTAGCCCGATTATTATTGCGCATTTACAAGACGTGCTAACGCAAGAAAATATTCCATTTGAGATAACTGCTGTACAACTGATTGCACGAGCAGCAGAAGGCAGTATGCGCGATGCTTTATCGCTAACTGACCAAGCCATTGCTTATGGCAATCAAGCCGTCAACGAGGCTGATGTGCGTGGCATGTTAGGCGCAATTGATCAAAGTTATTTGTTCGATATTGTTAACGCATTAATCAATGAAGATGGTGCAGCGCTGATTGCGAAAGCGCAGGAAATGGAAGCTCGTAGCATTTCATTTGAAGCAGCATTGAATGATTTAGCTAAATTATTGCACCAAGTTGCAATTGCGCAAACTGTTCCAGACAGTATTAGCCCTGATTTACCAGAACGTGAAACCATATTACAACTAGCGCAAACGATATCGGCAGAGCATTTACAGTTATATTATCAAATCGCCTTATTAGGTGGTCGTGACATCAGTTTAGCGCCCGATGAATATGCTGGATTCACCATGAGTCTGCTACGGATGCTAGCATTTTCGCCAGCAGAGTCATTATCTGCTCAAAAAAAAAATAGCGTAAATCCTACTAGTTTAACCGTATTACCTGCACCTCAATCTACTGTAAACCAGATACCTGTGCGTAATGCTGCCGTAGCGCTGCAAGAAAAAAAACAGCAGCTGGCAGCAAGTGATGACGTTGAAGACAGTCAAATAGAGACTTTCCCAATAAAGGTTGAAGCAGTTGCTATAGAAGCACCATTTGAAACCTCTGCATTGACGAATGATGAGTATGAAACGCCAACAAGTCATGAGCCAAGCGCATTTGACGGTAACTGGCGCATGTTAATTGAAAGGCATTTAAAACTAGGTATTGCGCGTGCGCTGGCACAGAATTGTGAAATGCTGTCTTATGATGCAAATAGTATTACTTTGCGTGTTGCTGAAAATCAAAAGCATTTAGTCAGTGCCACGTATCAGGAAAAGCTATCAACAGCGATTAACAATCATTTTAATCAAACTATAAAGTTGAATTTTCAGATTGATAGTGATGCGAATACGCCAGCCAAACAACAAGCAGAAGAGAAAGCAGTGATTCAATCAACTGCTGAAGAAGCAATTATGAATGACGCTTTTGTTCAGGCCCTCATCCAAAATTTAGATGCTAAAATTATTCCAAACAGTATTAAACCCACAACATAAAAGGAGAGTTAAATGAAGGGTGGTATGGGCAATATGATGAAACAAGCGCAAATGATGCAAGCCAATATGCAAAAGGCGCAAGAAGAGTTAGCCAATGTAGAAGTAGAAGGTGTTGCTAGCAATGGCTTAGTCAAAGTGACGATGACTTGTCGCAATGAAGTGAAACGCGTTGCGATTGATGATAGCGTGATGGATGACAAAGAAACACTAGAAGACTTATTAGTGATTGCGCTTAAAGATGCTAATCAAAAAGCTGAAGCGACTTCAACAGCGCGTATGAGTAGTTTGATGCCAGCTGGTATGAAATTACCTTTTTAAATTTAATCGTTAGTAAATTGTAAAAGTAAATTTTTAGATCAAATAATAAACGTGAAAAACCCTCCCGCTTTAGAACAGTTAATTGAATCACTTCGCTGCTTGCCAGGCGTTGGGCCAAAGTCTGCCTTGCGCATGGCTTATTATCTATTACAGCGTGATAGAAAAGGTGCCAGCGGGCTTTCCTATGCGCTAAGTAATGCGCTTGAAACGGTTGGACATTGTCAGCTATGTAACAACTTTAGTGAACAGCCAACTTGCACAACATGCGCCTCTGAAAAGCGTGATAGCACCTTATTATGTGTGGTGGAAATGCCAACGGACGTGATGATGCTGGAGCAAACGCAATCCTATGATGGTCTTTATTTTGTGTTAATGGGTCGCCTTTCACCTTTAGATGGGATTGGCCCTAAAGAAATAAACTTAGATAAGCTCATTAAACGCGCTCAAATTGGCGCTGAAAATAAAACCGTGCATGAGGTGATCCTAGCAACTAATTATACAGTAGAGGGTGAAGCGACAGCACATTACATTATGGAACTGCTAAAAGCACGCAATATAAAAGTAAGTCGAATTGCACGCGGCTTGCCGATGGGCGGTGAAATTGAATATGTAGATAGTGGTACACTCGCGCAAGCGATTGTGGAACGGAAACGCGTTAATTAATTAACGTCAATATATCATTAGGTGTAGCAATAGTGAAGTCTGCGCCCCAAGTTAATGGCTGATCAGTTTCATCAATATAGCCGTACATCGCAACAACAGTCTGCATGCCAACCGCTCTGCCCGCTTGAATATCGCGCTCTGCATCGCCAACATACATACACTCTTCAGACTTCACATGCGCCTGTTTGCAGGCTAATAATAGCGTTGCTGGTGATGGCTTTGGCTGAGGCGCATCATCCCCACTAATCACACAAACAGCTGCTTTATCAAGCCCTAAGCTTTTGACCAAAGGTATTGTAAAACGGCTAGGCTTATTGGTGACAATCCCCCAACTAAAGCCTTTTTTTACAATAGTTTCTAGTGTAGCTTGCATACCATCAAACAAAAGTGGCGAACGAGTTAAAACAGTTTCGTATAGATTTAAATACTCATCACGCATTTGAATAAAATTAGCATCATTAGGCGTAATTCCAAAGCCTAAAGCTAATAAACCTTTTGAGCCATGCGATGCAAAAGGTCGAATTTCTGCATCAGCTAATGTTTGCTTGCCATACATTTTTAACTGTAAATTAAGTGCATAACCGAGATCTGGCGCAGTATCAACTAAAGTGCCATCCAAATCAAATAGGATTGTTTTAATCTTATTTTGCATCATTTAGCGTGGTAGCTTTTGCGTATGAACGAGATAGTTGACAGAAACGTCATCATTAAGCCAGTAGCGCTGAGTAATCGGGTTATAACTCATGCCAATTTGTCCGATAATCGACAAATCAGCCTGTCTAGCAAAGCGCGCCAACTCTGACGGCTTAAGAAACTTAGCATAATCATGCGTACCTTTAGGTAGCATCTTTAAAATATATTCAGCGCCTAATACTGCAAAAAGATACGCTTTTGGATTACGATTAATGGTAGAAAAAAAGACATGGCCGTCTGGCTTAACCAACTTAGCACAAGCGCTTACAATACTCGCAGGATCAGGGACATGCTCTAACATTTCTAAGCAAGTGACTACATCATATTGTCCCGCTGCTTCTTCAGCATGTGCCTCGGCTGAAATATACCGATAATCAACTTCAACACCACTTTCAAGGCTGTGTAACTGTGCAACTTTAAGTGCTTTTTCACCGAGGTCGATTCCTGTGACGATAGCACCCTTCTCCGCCATCGATTCCGATAATATACCGCCACCGCAACCGACATCTAATACGCGCTTTCCGCTAAGAGAAACAGCAGCATTAATATAATTTAATCGTAATGGGTTAATTTCGTGTAAAGGCTTAAATTCACTGGTTTTATCCCACCATTTATGCGCCAGCTCACTAAATTTATTTAATTCAGCCACATCCGCATTAGTCTTATTCATCGTCTCACTCATCTAAACTCACTAACTTTCGATTCCCATTTACTTACAATAGCGGTTAACTCACGTGGTTCAATACCACTATAAACTGCGGTACTTTCTGTTGGTTTATGGTAACGCAGTTCGCCATCCACCCAGGTGTGACTAACGTGTTCGCGTCCTGCCACATAAACTAAATGCGATACTGGGTCAAAACAAGGCTGCATTTCAATATCAGAAAAACTAACAGCGATTAAATCTGCACATTTACCCACCTCAATTGAGCCAATTTTATCTTCTAATCCTAGTGCTTTAGCGCCATTAATTGTTGCCATTTCAATCGCCGTACGCGCAGGCACGGCAGTTGCATCGCCACTTTCTGCCTTAGCTAACAAAGCAGCCAGCCGCATCTCAGTGAAAATATCTAAACGATTATTACTGGCAGCACCATCAGTCCCAAGCCCAACATTAATATTATATTGAATATATTGGCTGATTGGTGCAATACCACTCGCAAGCTTTAAATTAGAACTTGGACAATGCGCAACACTGCAACCATGCTCAGCTAACAAGCGCATTTCAACTTCATTCATATGCACGCAATGGGCAAAAGTGACGTTAGGCTCTAATAAATCTAAATTTGCTAAGCGAGCCAATGGACGCAAACCATGTTCTTTATCACTTTGAGACAACTCTTCTTTAGTCTCATGCAAATGCGTGTGTATACCAATATTAACCTGGTTAGAAAGCGTAGAAATCCTCTGAAACGTCTCATCAGCAACGGTGTAGGGCGCATGTGGCGCAAAACTAAAACTAAGTAAAGATTGATCTCGATATTGATCACGAACATCTAACCCTTTTTTTATATAATTATCCGCATCATTTGCATACTGGGTTGGAAATTCAATTACAACCAGTCCTAAATTAGCACGTATCCCCATTTTAGTTGTTGCTTCAGCTGCAGATGCAGGAAAGAAATACATATCATTAAATGTCGTCACGCCGCCACTCAGCATTTCTGCCACCGCCAACACCGTACCATCACAGACAAAATCTGGCGATACTAATTGACTTTCAGCAGGCCAAATATGATTGTGTAACCAAGGTTGAAGCGCTACACCATCAGCTAACCCTCGCATTAAGCTCATCGCTGCATGCGCGTGCAAATTAACTAAACCTGGCATTAAGATATGATGATTGAGTTTAATAACTTCACGTGCTTGATATTGCGAATATGCTTCTGTAATTGGACAAATAGCAATAATTTTTTCTGCATTAACAACAACAGCATGATGCTCTAGAAGCGTATTGCTAGGCACAACTGGTAAAACCCAATGTGCTTCAATAATTAAACTGACCTGTTGTTTCATTTGTGTATTATAACGCTTTAATAGTGACTAAAAAAAAGCCCCGCAGAAGCGAGGCTTTTTAAATAAAATAAGTTTATTTGTACTTATTTACAAACTGTTTCTTTAACGTTAGCTTCAATTGTTACGCGACGATTAGGTGCTAAGCACTCGATTAATGCTTTTCTAGATTTAATGCCTTCACATGACACTACTGGCACTGATTCACCACGGCCTGTTGCTGCAATAATATTTGAATTCACACCTTGAGAAGCTAAGTATTGAGCAACTACCGTTGCACGACGCTCTGATAAAGCTTGGTTATATTCATCAGTACCTAAAAGATCGGTATGGCCAGTTACAATCACGTTAGTAATATCAGCATTCGCTTTAATTTTATCTGCTGCGATGTCTAATTCTGCTCTACCTGCGTCTTGTAATTTTGATTTATCAAAACCGAATAATTTTGAAGCATCAATCGTTATAGTATCAAGCTTCTCTTCACACACTGGCGCTGGAGCTGGCTCAGCTGCAACTGGCATTGGAGCTGGTTCTGGAGCCGCAGCTGCAACTACTGCTGCTGGTGCGCCAAAACGAACAAAACCACCTAAACTCAAGATATTGTTACCGATTGTTTCTGTACTAGAATCAGTTGCTGTTGAATTAAGAACTTTTGCACGACTCATTTGGTGTCTTAAGTCAGCTTGAAAACCGAAGTTTTCAGTAATTAAGTACTGAGCACCTAAACCAACACTTGCTAACCAAGATGTTTTGTCTTCATCACGCGGCGAATAATCCAAGTTGTTTTTTGTAGCGCCGATACCAGCGAGTAAGAATGGGCGAAATTTATCACGGCTAAACATATATAGCGCATCTAACTCAAGAGTAGTGCTTTTGTATTCGCCACTCGTACTACCTAAATTCGACTCATCCGCTTCTGTATATCCAAAACGACCTTGCAAATCCCAGCTTTGGCTTAATTCTTTACCAATCGTTATATATGCCCCTACACCGTTGTCTGAATCAACATCATTGTCTGTATCCATAGCACCGATACCAGCGCCGCCGTACCAAGCACCGCGATACATATCTTCTGCAGCTGCAGAAAATGCTGACAAACTCAGTGTTGCTGCAACAGCAAGACTAACTAGTTTCTTATTCATATTAACTCCTAAAATTGACTGCTATGCGCAGTGTATAAAAATCTATTAACTGAACTATACTTAATCCAAACTTACTTTGCAACTTGACTAGTTATATTTCAAGCGGTTCTAATATATTGTTGTAGTTTAACAACATCGTTTTAATTTCAACTATCTCTTCTCCAACCAGCGTTGATTTTCTGTCTCGCCGATGACATACCCCACCGCGTACACCAATAAAACTAGGATTTAACATTAGTAATGGATCAATGTGCGTTTTATTGACTGATCCTGCCAATCCAGAAATAAGCATAAGTCTCTTGCAAGTAAGGATAAAATTTTCTAATGACAATTTCGTTTGCAGTTCAAGCAATGAAGTTTGTTTCGTTTGCGTATCTAACATGGCCCCGTAAAATCCAGCATCTTTCATGTTTTTAAGCAAACTAATATCGATTGGCTCATTAGCAAAAAAAACGGCAACAATCTTAATGCCTTGATCAGTTAATTGCTTTATTTCACTAAAAAAATCAGCTTGCAAAAATAGTTCATTTACTGCAATCTTAACGACATCAACCCCTAAACTAGCATACAAAGCAATGTCATGAATGAGTGCATCAATCGTGGCATGACCTTCACCTACGGTTGCGCTTAAAAGTACGAGCCCATCCACATCTTGCACTACCTGTCTTACCACATTAATATCTAGCGCCCCCAATGCACCAACGCTAGGATCTTTTAAATCAATAACATCGGCTTTAGCGTACCGAGCTATGCGAGACTCTTCCAGATTTTTAACACTGATTAACAATTG
Source organism: Methylophilaceae bacterium (assembly GCA_041612255.1). GTDB lineage: Bacteria > Pseudomonadota > Gammaproteobacteria > Burkholderiales > Methylophilaceae. The sequence goes on from JBFJJN010000004.1 coordinate 27,893, forward strand.
CGTCATACGCCGTTTTCTTTATAGTATTGATTAATTTTATCCATTAGCCATCCCCAAGCTTCCAGTTCGCGCTCACCTGCCGTTTTATCAATCGCAATTTGTAAATAAGTCAGTTCCTCTTTAATTTTTTCTGGTGGCAATAAATGTAGTCGACTGGTCAATACCGCTAACTCAATCACAGCCGCTTGCGCTCTATTGAATCCTTTAAAGCCCGCATGATGTTGCGTAGCAAGTTGCCGCATCACTAATTGTGGTCGCACCGCATCTTCTCGCACTTCAACCAACAATAGCTCTGTATGCGTTAGACAACCTTCAAGCCTTTGACTTTTTATTTCTTTTGCAGGTAATAGCGTCCAAGCTTGTCGTTTAGTTAAGGCTCCAGCGAATACACGTACATCGTCAGTAAAATTCATAGTGGCGCAATGTGTGGTTAAAATATTGCTAAGTGTTTTTGATGGTTTGAATGGTGAAATAATCACTAAATCATCTTCATACTTAACACCAAATGGCGTGACATGTGGTGAGCCATCAATATCGGTACTAATAATAATGGTTTCAAAAATCATTTATTTTTAAGCTTCTTTTCAGCTAAAGAGGCTTCTCTGTGTTTTTTCTTTTCTTGTGTATCAGTCATCAGATTAATTCCCCAGCCCAGCTCTTCATCTTGCACGTATCGTTTTTTTAGTTGCCATGCAATTTGTGCACGCCCTAACTCCACACCCAAATAAAACGCATGCGAAGCATCTTGTTCCACACCCAATTTTGCATAAAAGGCAAAGGGGTCAATATCTAGTTGGTGACCGTCTCGATTAAACACATGTACACCTGCTTCACTGACCATAATCCTAAAACTTGGATCTTTTATTTGGCTGGCTATTTCTTCAATCTCAACTTTGTTATAAGAAAACGGCTTTCTATCATGCAAGCCTAATAATCGATTTCCATAGCCACGCGGCAGACGATTATCTTGTTTTGCTCGATACATGACACGTCTTGCTACATCCGCTTCTGCGATTGCATTGACTGCATGCGGGCTGACTGAGGTAGCCAATACGGCATTAATATTCATCTCGCTTATCAGCCCAAATAACATCGCGTTAATGCCAGTGGTGTCAGCATCAGTCAGCTCTGTTAAATTACCAACACCCATCATGATGGAAATGTTAGGATATTTTTTTCGCAGCTTATGATAGCGAACAATAGACTGTGTCAACCCAAAATGAATCGGGTCTAAAATTGCATCGGCTATAAATGGTTTATTGCGTGCTAAACAGTACTCAATCGCGCGATATAACGAGGCCATATTGCCTGGTTTTGCTGGAATCAGAATTGGAGTCGACGGCACTTCATCGGCAATCCATATTGTTTTTTCAGTCAGACTGAGCAAATAGTCGGCACCTGCACTACCCGCTAATAACAGCTCATCTGGCTGAATAGAATCGACACTCACCTTAAAACCATGACTTTTCAGCAATTGAATTGCGTCAACTAAATGTTTAAATGGTCGATTAGGCAAACAGCCTAAATCAATCACATTTGCGCCTTGCGCTTTATATTGCTCAGCTTTAGCTAAGATAGCATCCAAACTTAAATCAGGCGCATCGACAATTTCTGCAAAAATAGTAACACTGTGCTGACTTAAATCGGGCGCCATGCCTTGCTGCCCAAAATATTGTGGCAAATCCTTCAAATCATCAGGCCCTCGCTCAGCTGGAATACCATATTGACGATGGAGCATGCTTAAATCGCCTTGGCACAAGCCTGGCAAAATCATTTTTTTTGCATTCCCAACATTCTTGAGCCGTTTAGCAATCAACTCTGGCGTCATGAGTGCCGCCACTGAAACGCCAATTTGCTCAATCCGATATTTAAACTGCGGCGTTTTGCTATTAGCTTGGATTTGACGTAATACTTTATCTAAGCTTTTTTCAGCTAGCTTGCCCGTTACAAAGAGTAAATTCTCAATATTCATTGATATGCCAATTAGTGACTCTGCAACCTTCGTTCTATCGCTGATTGTAATTCTGCAATGCTAGCCACCACTTCCGTGACCTCAAATTGCGCTAATTTTTGCACATTATCTAAATCAATTTTGCGTGGAAACACTTTCACCATATTGTCTTTAGGCGCTTCAGACTCCAACTCTGGCGCAGTATCGCAGGCAAACACAATACTCGGCACGCGCGTTTTTCCCGCTTGTGCATACAAATTACTGACTAAGCTATCAGAAAAGCCATAAGCCATTTTAGCAACTGTATTCGACGTCACTGGTGCAATGACCAACGTGTGATAGAGCCCTTCATAAAAAAACTCTACTGGCACACTGCTGGCCGTTTTATCTTGAAAAACGCGATGTCCCATTGCGTATAATTGCGCTTGAAACCCATATTGTTTAATAATTTCAGCCGCGGCTCTGCTCAAAAAAATATCAACCTCTTGAATAGAGGCTAAAATTTGTAAACACTCCCGTAAATAATGCCCAGAACCTGTAATTGCCCATGCTAGGCGTTTATTTGTATTTTTCAATATAACCCTTTACTCTTTTCTCGCATCAATTCAGCTTATCGAATTAGTGAATATAAATCAACATCAAGCCAGACAGGTCATTACAAACTAACTAGCCACATTGATATTAATAATTAAAAAAATAGGCCGCGGTATTAACGGCGACCTATTCTAACAACATTAACAAAGGATTAATTAAACGGATGTTCAATCACTATCGTTTCATCGCGCTCAGGCCCAGTTGAAACAATCGCAATCGGCACACCACAAACTGCTTCTAATCGCTTCAAGTAGTCTTGTGCGTTTTTAGGTAAGCCATCCCATGTTTTAACGCCAAACGTACTTTCAGTCCAACCAGGTAATGTTTCATAAATCGGCACACAACCTTCTACATCATCCGCACCAACTGGCAATAAATTAATTTTTTCGCCATTGAGTTCATAACCAATACAAATATTAATTTCTTTGATGCCATCCATCACATCAAGTTTAGTGATACACAAGCCAGTTAAGCCATTAATCATCGCTGAGCGACGTAATGCAGCCGCATCAAACCAACCACAACGGCGTTTACGCTTAGTAACTGTGCCAATCTCTTGACCAACTACTGACATTTGCGTGCCTGGCGCGCCTTCGGCATCAATGTCCAATTCACTTGGGAAAGGACCACCGCCAACGCGCGTTGTATACGCTTTGGTAATACCCAACACATAATGCAACATATTGGCGCCAACACCAGTACCTGCTGAAGCTTGCCCAGCAATACAATTGCTTGAGGTGACATAAGGATAAGTACCATGATCAATATCCAGTAATGTGCCCTGCGCACCTTCAAATAACAAACGGTCGCCTCTATCATAAGCGCCATAAAGCTCAGCTGAAATATCAGCAACCATTGGCTTTAAAGCCTCAGCTTGTTGCATACTTAATGCTAGTTGCTCATCAAAATCAACTGGCGCCGCACCTAAATAATTCGTTAGCACAAAGTTATGGTAATCCATCACTTCTTTTAACTTTTCAGCAAAGCGCTCTGGGTAAAACAAATCGTAGACACGCAATGCTCTACGCGCAACTTTGTCTTCATAGGTTGGGCCAATGCCTTTACCTGTCGTGCCAATTTTTTTCTCTGCACTACGTTTAGCTTCACGTGCTACATCAACAGCAACATGACAACTTAAAATCAATGGACAACCAGGACTCACTTTTAAACGACTTTTAACTTCTAAACCATCTTTTTCTAGCGCATCTATTTCTTTTAGCAAATGTCCAGCATCTAATACAACGCCATTACCGATATAGCAATTGATGCCAGCACGCACAATACCTGAAGGCACAAGATTTAATTTATAAACGCGTTGCGCATCACCTTGACCAACAACTAAAGTATGCCCTGCGTTGTGTCCGCCCTGAAAGCGCACCACTCCCTGTGCTTGGTCAGTTAACCAGTCAACAATTTTGCCTTTACCTTCATCGCCCCATTGTGTGCCAACGACGACAACGTTCTTACCTGCATTTTTTACTGTATTGTTTGCCATAATGTACTTTTAATTGAGTGTTATTCAGCCAATGGCACAATTTGCCATTCACCCTTTTGGAGTTTCAACTCTTTATCGCAGTTCAACTCGGTTAAACTAGTTTGGTCATTCGGCAAAGCCTGAATAACAATTTGCCCTGCATTTCGCAAAGCTTCTATTTTTATTTTCAAAGCATCGTCATTATCCACAGGTGCCAGTATGCCTTTGGTTAAATCGGGATGATTCAACGCAGTGACAACACCACGCAAATCCAAACTAAATCCTGTTGCAGGACGCGCGCGCCCAAAAGAAACACCAACCTCATCATAACGACCACCTAATGCTAATGGGCCTGCATAGTTTTGTGCATAAGCTGCAAATACTAAACCGCTATGGTAGTGATAACCACGGAGCTCACTTAAGTCAAACCCCATGTCTAAATCGAGATCGCTTAACTGCTTAGCAACAGCAGCTAAATCTTGCAAAGCCGTTGAAATTTTTGGTAGTGTTGGTAATAGTGCTTGCGCACGCGCTAGCACGCTTACATCACCATTTAAATCGGTTAAGTCTATTAAGGCCTGTTTAATCGTCGCGTCTAAACCATTCGCCAAACTGGCAACCAACGTTTTATCTTTGCTCAACAAAGCCGCATGCAAATCATGTTCTAATGACTGTTTAACATTACCGGCTTCAATCAAGCTTTCAAAAACACCAACGTGACTAAAATCAACATGCAAGTCATTGATACCAATTGACTTTAACGCTTTAATCATCAAACGCTGAATTTCAACATCGCTTTCAACACTAGCGTGACCAAACAACTCTGCGCCTACTTGCAACGGCTCACGGGTGTGTGCAAGACCGCTAGGTTTTGTACGTAGTACAGTACCAGCGTAACATAATCTAGAAACCCCTTGATGATTAAGCATGTGTGCATCAATTCGCGCTGCCTGCGGTGTTGTATCCGCACGAATACCCATCATGCGGCCAGTGAGCTGATCAACCACTTTAAATGTTGCGGTATCTAATTTACTTCCCGTACCAGTAATCAGGGATTCTACATATTCCAAGGTTGGCGGAATGACATATTGATAGCCATGTACTTTAAATAAATCAAGCAGTTGACGTCGCAATGACTCAATGCGCGACGCCTCTGCAGGCATGACATCTTCAATAAATTCTGGGAGTAACCAATTTCGCATGCGGGTATTATACTGGTAAACGACCTAAACAGCGCATAACAACAGCGCGCTCGCTAGTGATTTGTTAATGATTTAAGAAAAGCAGCAATATGCCGCCAGCGATAGAAGCCAATCCGACAAAACGTAATTGCCCATCCTTTAGCGCTATTAATCGCTTAAAGGTCTCTCGCCAAGCTTGCGGCGCAATAAAAGGCATTAAGCCCTCAATGACCAACATTAGTCCGAATGCCGCAAGCAATGTTGAGCTCATCTTGTAAAGTTTAATCGCATTAAATTGATAAGATTAAGTTCATCGATTTAAATAAACAATGCTTACTTTCCATCAGCTGTGCGCATGTATTTAAAGAATTCTGAACGTGGATCTAACACCATGACATCTGATTTACTTTTAAAGCTATTTTTGTAGGCTTCTGTACTACGATAAAACGCGTAAAACTCAGGACTCTTGCCATAGGCTTTAGCATAGATTTCTGTGGCAATTGCGTCACCTTCACCTTTTGTATTTTGCGCATCACGGAATGCTTCAGCAATAATTACTTCTCTTTGCTTATCCGCATCTGCACGAATTTTCTCAGAGGCAGCAGCACCTTCTGAACGTAATTGATTAGCAATTCTTTTACGCTCTGAAGTCATGCGATCAAACACTGATTTACTAATTTCTTCTGAATAATCAACCCGTTTAAGGCGGACATCAACAATCTGAATACCAATCTGACCCGCTTCTTTATCGGCTTTTTTGCGTAAAGTATCCATGATTGTGGTGCGCTCTCCAGCAATCACATCATGCACCGTACGTACACCAAACTCAGTACGCAAACCAGCATTAATGACTTTAGCAAGCCGATCTTCAGCCGCTGCCTCACCACCTTCTTTAATCGAAACATAATATTTAGCAGGGTCAATAATACGCCATTTCACAAAAGAATCGACCAGCATATATTTGTTCTCACTGGTAATAAACTTTGCTGCTTCGCCACCATCTAGTGTCACGATACGGTTATCAAAGTATTTAACACTCTCCACCAATGGCAATTTAAAGTAGAGTCCAGGCTCTTTTTGTACTTTAACAATTTCACCCAAGCGAATCACCAACGCATACTCACGCTGATCAACGGTAAAAGCCGCCATGCTCAGTAAGACAACTAAAACAAAACCACCGACTATTATTGCTCCAATATTTTTCATAATTAGTTACCTTCTCTTTCACGACTACGTTCTAATGCACGCTCAACGTCAATCGACTCCGCACTTTTATCGCTCGCCACACTTGCTGACGATTGGGTCGTATTTCTGCTGTTCGGTTGCGTTTCAGAAGCCTGTATCAGTTTATCTAAAGGCAAATAAAGCAAACTACCGCCCTCTTTTTGATCAACAATCACTTTGCTGACACTTGATAAGATTTGTTCCTGCGCTTCAAGGTATAAACGTTTGCGCGTTACTTCTGGCGCTTTTACATACTCTGCGTAAATTCTTTCAAAACGATTCGCATTACCTTTCGCTTCACTTTGCACTTTTAATTTATAACCATCTGCTTCGGCAATCAAACGTGCCGCATTACCGCGCGCTTTAGGGACAACCGCATTAGCATATGCCTCGCCCTCATTAATTTGACGCTGATAATCTTGGTTTGCACGGTTAACATCTTCAAACGCTTCTTGCACAGACTCTGGTGGCAATGCCGCTTGTAAAGAGACACTCGTGATATTTACGCCAGTTTTATAAAAATCTAACAATGCCTGCATTTGCTCAGAAGTGTCTTGCAAACCCTTTTGTAAAAGATCATCTAATTTATTTTTTCCAACCACTTCACGAATTGCCGTTTCAGCTGCAGACATCACTGAATCATCAGTATTCCGATTATTAAATAAATAATCTTTTGCATTCTTAAGGTTATATTGCACTGCAAACTGCAAATCGATAATATTTTCATCTTCCGTTAGCATTAACGCTTCTGCAGGCACTTTAGTTTTACTACCGTTTGTACCACTTCTGTAGCCCACTTCTAAGCGACGTACTTGCTCCATATTCACAACTGTTACTGTTTCAATCGGATACGGCCAGTGCCATCTTGGGCCAGGCTCTGTTGATTCAACATAAGTACCAAATCGTTGTTTCACGCCTAATGAACCTTGATCAACAATATAAAACCCCGTTGCAAGCCATATTAATAAAATCACGACAATAATAGGCAAAATAGGTAAGTTAATCGGAGCATTACTGCTTGGCGGTGAATTACCTTTACCGCCACCTTTTCCAAAAAGATTGTTAATCTTTTGGTTTAAGTCACGGAATACTTCATCTAAGTCTGGCGGTCCTTCGTTATTGCGTTGCGCCCAAGCGGGAAGTTTCATTTTTCTTACTCCAAATTGCTAATGTTATTGTTCAATAATCGTTTACGTAAAACTAGGCATAAGCTGTTTTTTCTGTGCTTAATTTTTTCAAAAAAGCGTGATGTTCTTGCAGCGCCAAGCGAATATAGTCCATACCTTCGCCAGTTTTAGCTGAAACACGTATGCGCGCAATCTTACCATACTCATCGCGGTCAAAACCCGCTTCACAATCAATACGGTCAATCTGATTTAGAATCAATAATTGCGGCACTTTGTCTGCCCCAATATCATTCAACACCTTATCAACCTGAGTAATCTGCGCATCGCGATTGGTACTAGCCATATCCACCACATGTAATAGCAAATCTGCTTGTGCCGCCTCTTCTAATGTAGCACCAAATGCCTCGATTAACTTGGTAGGCAAATGCTTAATAAACCCAACCGTATCTGATAACACAACCGGCACTGACCCATAACCTTCAAGTTCAGGCAAATGCATTTTTCGCGAGGTCGTATCTAAGGTGGCGAATAGTTGGTCAGCCGCATAAATCTCAGAGCGAGTTAAACGATTAAATAAAGTAGATTTTCCAGCGTTGGTATAGCCAACTAAAGAAACAGACATTAAATTTGAACGTTTACGCGCTCTGCGTTGCATTCCACGTTGTGATTTAAGCTTAATTAGCTTCTCACGCAATTGCTTGATCTTTACCCGTAACTGTCGCCTATCAAGTTCAAGCTGCGTCTCACCAGGGCCACCGCGCACACCAATACCACCTTTTTGACGCTCCAAATGGCTCCAACCTTTAACTAACCTGGTTGAAAGGTGTTCGAGTTGCGCCAATTCTACTTGCAGCTTACCTTCATGACTTTGTGCGCGTTGGGCAAAAATATCTAGAATCAAGCCAGTTCTATCCACAACTCGCGCGTTTAAAAAACGCTCTAAATTACGTTGTTGTGATGGACTTAAATCATGATTAAAAGCAACTAGCTTGGTTTCACTGGCCTCTAGCATCGACTTTAAATCTTCAGCTTTACCTGAACCGATAAAAAGCTTTGCATCTGGCACACTTCTTTTACCTTCTATTGTGCCAGTAATCTTCAGCCCTGCTGTAGTGACCAACTGCCTTAACTCATATAGGCTTTCTTCGTAATCAGGCTCATTAAAATCGATGCTAACGAGTATGACCGCGTCTGTACTTTCTGGCCTATCAAGCATGCGTATACTTTGTATTCAAATTAAGCTTCTTCCTGGTCTGGCATAGCAATTGTTACTGCGCGCGCTGGTACAATGGTAGAAATTGCGTGTTTGTAAACCATTTGTACCACGGTATTTTTTAGCAAAATTACGTATTGATCAAATGAGTCAACTTGTCCTTGTAGCTTAATCCCATTCACTAAATAAATAGAAACTTGCACGTGCTCTTTTCTAAGTGCATTTAAAAATGGATCTTGCAGCATTTGGCCTTTGTGTGTCATGGTTTACTCCTTGTAGTTTTAATAAATTGGAGATAGCTCTTTTTATGAATTATCTGTCACGATATGACTATCATTGTGCTTTTTTGTTCTAATTTCAAGTGCAAAATAAATTTTTTATTGCAAATAAGCATTCATTCTAGTGATTACTTCTTCCTTACCTAAAATTGCCATCACCTGATCGATACTTGGCGACTGCGCAATCCCTGCCAACATTACGCGCAAAGGCATTGCAACCTTAGGAAACTTCAGTTCATTCTCTTTAACTGCAGCATTAATTGCCTCGTGTATCTGCTCTGCCGTCCATTCAATTTTGCTTAATGTTACATACAAAGCTTGCAACACTGGCTTAATATCGTCGGTAATATGTTTCTCAACATCTGCGGCATTGGCCACTGGTACTTGGTAGAAATAGGCAATATCAGCAGCTAATTGGTTCAAATTATTTGCGCGCTCACGATACAATTCCAACACGCTCATCATTGATGGCTCCGCTAGCACTGTCACATTTTGCTTTGCTAATCGTTCAGTAATGTCGCTCGCTAATACAGTTAAATCGGCTGTTTTAAGGTAATGCGCGTTCAGCCAATTTAATTTTTCGGTATTAAATTGTGCGGCCGAAGGCGTGATATGGTCTAAATCAAACCATTGGCAAAATTGCACCATATCAAATATCTCATCATCGCCATGACTCCAGCCTAAGCGCGCTAAATAATTCAGCACCGCTTCTGGCAAATAACCTTCTTCATGATATTGCATCACACTCACTGCACCATGGCGCTTAGACAGCTTTTGCCCATCATCACCCAGAATCATCGACAAATGCGCATATTGCGGCACGTCTGCGCCTAGCGCTTTGAATAGATTGATTTGACGTGGCGTATTATTCACATGATCGTCGCCACGAATGACTTGCGTAATACCCATTTCCCAATCGTCTACGACCACGCAAAAGTTGTAGGTCGGCGTACCATCACCACGTGCGATGATTAGATCATCAAGCTCGGTATTAGCGATTTCGATATCGCCTTTCACCATATCATGCCAAGCAACTACGCCCTCTTTTGGATTTTTAAAGCGAATCACTGGCTTCACATTAGCAAGAATCTCAGGCAATACTTTTCCATCTTCTGGACGCCATTTACCATCATATTTTGGCTTTAGTCCTGCCTGCATTTGTTGTTCACGTAAGGCATCTAATTCTGCTTTACTGCTATAGCAATGGTAAGCGTGACCAGAAGCTAACAACGTTTGCAAATGCTTTTTATAATGTTCCATACGTTGCATTTGGTAAAATGGACCTTCATCATGCGCTAAACCTAACCATGTCATGCCATCCAAAATTGCTTGCACTGCTTCAGGTGTGCTGCGCTCCACATCCGTATCTTCAACGCGCAAAATAAATTGACCACCATGCTTTTTGGCATAAGCCCAAGAAAAAAGCGCAGTGCGGGCGCCCCCAATATGTAAAAAGCCAGTTGGGCTAGGGGCGAATCGTGTGCGTACAGTCGTCATAATAAATGCTAAGAATTGAAAACAATGCATTCTAACATGTAAGCAACAATTTGCCTGAGTCTCAATAAAAGCAAGCCTTATGAACTAAAGTCAACTATTGTTTGAATTCAATGATTTATTGTTGTCAATTAAATTAGCTTATGATATATAAGTAGCAACACGTTGTTAACGTTTGCTGTAAGGAGAAATTTATGGATATACATACTGGTGAAGTGTATGGAAAAAAAACATCATCGAACAAACTGGTGATGTACAACGTCCTTAAAGTAGGTAAAGCTTCCATCACCCTACAAAACATTGATAATCCGTTAAGTTTATTTGAAACGACGATGCAAAAACTCGCTAGCTCAGGCTATGTACGCATTAGCCAAACACCTTATATAAACTTAAATAAATCAAGCTCAAAAAAACGAAAAGCAACACGTAAACCAACGCGCTGCCCACTCACTTTAGACTTTTTAGAAGAACGCGCAGATAGTGAGCGTCCTGCGCCAGTATTGCCTGATTTATTTACACAAGCTGCGCTGTAAGCCTTGTAATTACTAGGCTTTACTCTGTCGGTGGCCCGCCCACTAAATCATGTCCATCAACGGCCAAAATTTGCACCTCAACGAAATCACCTGGATTTAAACCATCTGCATCTTGCACATAAACAATGCCATCAATTTCAGGCGCATCTGCTTTGGTACGCCCAAGCGCGATGATGTTGTCATCACTATCAGTAGTTAACTCATCAATCAATACTGTTTGCATAGTGCCAACTTTGCGCTCCAACTTAGCACTGCTGATACGTTCTTGCACTTCCATAAAGCGGCTTAACCGCTCTTTTTTCACTTCCTCTGGCACTTGACCAGGCAAGTCATTTGCTTTAGCGCCGTCGACTGCAGAATAAGCAAAACAACCGACCCTGTCTAATTGGGCTTCTTCTAAGAAATCAAGCAATATCTTAAAGTCATCTTCTGTTTCACCTGGAAAGCCTGCAATAAAAGTTGAACGCACAGTAATATCAGGACAAATTTCACGCCATGCTTTAATGCGCGCTAAGTTATTTTCACTGCTTGCCGGACGCTTCATTGATTTTAAAATGCGCGGGCTAGCATGTTGGAATGGCACGTCTAAATAAGGCAGAATCAAACCTTCTGCCATCAGCGGAATCACATCATCTACATGCGGATAAGGATAAACATAATGCAAACGTATCCAGATACCTAACTCACTTAAGGCTTGGCTTAACTCTGTCATGTGCGTTTTAATCGGGCGGCCATTCCAAAAACCTTTGCGGAACTTCATATCAACACCATAGGCTGAAGTATCTTGCGAAATCACTAAAAGCTCTGAAACACCTGCATTGACTAAATTCTCAGCCTCATTCAACACATCGCCAATCGGTCGACTGACTAAATCGCCGCGCATACTTGGAATAATGCAGAAGCTACAACGGTGATTACAACCTTCAGATATTTTCAAATATGCATAATGTTGCGGCGTTAAGCGCACACCTTGCGGTGGCACTAAGTCGGTATATGGATCGTGTGGCTTTGGTGAATTGGCATGTACAGCAGCCATTACCTCTTCCAATGCATGCGGGCCTGTGACGGCCAATACGCTAGGATGTGCACTTTCCACAACGCCTTTTTTCGCACCTAAACAGCCTGTCACAATGACTTTACCATTTTTACTAATTGCTTCACCTATGGCATCTAACGATTCTTCTACGGCACTATCAATAAAGCCACAGGTATTCACAACGACTAAATCCGAGTCTTCATAACTATTACTAATTTCATAGCCTTCAGCACGTAATTGCGTCAAGATGCGTTCAGCATCTGAGCCAGCCTTGGGGCAACCAAGTGATACAAAACCAACTTTTGGAATATTCGTTTTCATAAACTCATTATCAATGTAAAAAATAGCCAATCAGGCCAATAGAGCTAACACCTAACGCGATTAGCAGCAACTGCGATACGGTTGCGGTTAACTCAGTTTTTCTGTGTAAGCTCGGAATTAAGTCTGCCACTGCCACATAGAGCATGCTCGCCGCTGCGACACCTAATACAAATGGAACCAAGCCTTGCATTTGTTGCAATGCATAATAGGCTGCAAGCCCGCCAACCATGGTCGCCAAACTTGAAACGAGGTTAAAAATATACGCTTGCTTCTTGGTATAGCCCGAATGTAACAGTATAAAAAAATCGCCGACCTCTTGTGGGATTTCATGCGCCACAATCGCAATCGCCGTCACAATGCCAATTTTAACATCGACCATAAAGGCAGAAGCAATCAAAATTCCATCTACAAAATTATGAAAAGTATCACCAATCATAATCATCATGCCACTACGACCAAAATCATGCTCGTGCGTATGAGAATGCTTAGCAGTGATTGAAGGCTTTGTCTGGATGACTGGCTTAAATTTAATGGCTGAATCAGCGGGCTCCGCTAGTTGATTGTCCGGACAATCTTGCTCAGTATGCACAGCGTGCACTTCACAATGATCACCATGACAATGGCGCCAAATAACCAGCTTTTCTAACGCAAAGAATAATAAAATACCAAAAAGCACGGTTGTCGTCATTACTTTGGGTGAGCTAGCTGCTTCTATCGCATGCGGTAAAATTTCTAAAAACACGGCGCCCAGCATTGCGCCTATCGCGTAGCTAATTAACATAGGCACACGAACTTTAGTTACATTCAAAGCCACAAACGCAGCACCGCTCACGCTTAACACGCCCCCAATCAAGCTAAACAGCACAATCCAGGTCAGTGTGGAAAAATCAGGAATCATCATTAAAGAACTATCATTTCAATAAGTTGCGTATTATAGACTAGTAGCCACATGGCAACTAAGTTGTTTTTAGGCCTGTCAAACTTAAGTAAGCCAAATGAGCGTTGCCATGCGACCAGTCACACCATCTCTCCTGTAAGAGAAAAATCTTGAAGCATCGTTATAGGTGCATAAACCCCCACCATAAATTTTCGTGACCCCAAGCTGATTAAGGCGCTGTTTAGCAATGGTATATAAATTACCTAAATAGCGATCTCCGCTCACTTTAAAAGCACTGGCTGCATCTGCATCTTTTTCAATGAACTGTGCACGGACTTCTGCACCCACTTCAAACGCATCAGGACCAATGGCAGGGCCTAGCCAGGCCATTAATTGGTCGGGACTTTCTGTCATAGCTTTAACAGTTGCTTCAATTATTCCATCACATAGACTACGCCATCCAGCATGCACTGCTGCAACAGTTGTCCCTTTTTCATCACAGATTAATACTGGTAGACAATCTGCTGTCATCGTCACACAAACCACATAGCTTTGCTTGGTAAACGCTGCATCAGCAGATTCAATACAGTTACTTTTTGCGGCATCTAACACGCGAATGCCATGCACTTGATTCATCCATACAGGTTCAGTTGGCACATAAGGTGCCAGCAATTGTCGATTATGCGCCACATGCAGAGGATCATCGTTTACATGATTGCCAAGATTCAAACTATCAAAAGGCGCTAAACTGATACCGCCAGTGCGTGTCGTTTGCATCGTGCAAACATTCGACGGCGCCGGCCAATCAGGCGTGATAAAAGCCTGAGGTAATGCATCAGTCATCCTCTGAATCCTCACCTAATAAATCTTCATCCGCCAAATCCTCATCTAGTGAGTCCTCGCCATCTAAATCATCATCCCAGTCATCCTCCCCAATATATAATCCATTTTCATCCACCGCAAGATCAAAGCCACCTTCCCACTCTGGCGCATCCTCATGGCGCATGGCCTCTAACAAGTTTTTCATGTCTTCAGGCAACTCTATTTGCCATTCCATAAACGCATTAGTAACAGGATGAATTAAACCTAACTTAACGGCATGCAAGGCTTGACGGCTAAAACCAGCAATCGCCTCTTTTAATACATTGGACATTTTGGTATGCGGAATAATATTACCTATCCCATATTGCGGATCACCAACCATTGGTGCTTTAATATATTGCATATGCACACGAATCTGATGCGTGCGACCAGTTTCCAAACGGCAACGCATATAGGTATTTGTGCCAAAACGCTCTAGCACTTCATAATGAGTCACCGCTGGCTTTCCATTTCGCAATACCGCCATTTTGGTTCTTGCATGTGGATGACGTCCCATCGGCTGATCAATTTTGCCGTTGCGCCATACTTGTCCCCAAACAATCGCGCGGTATTCACGTTTCACCGTACGGGCTTGTAATTGGCGAACCAAACTCGTCTGTGCCTCCAGCGTTTTTGCAACAACAAGTAAACCAGTAGTTGCTTTATCCAAACGATGCACAATGCCACAACGGGGCACATCGGCAACTGCGGGGTAATGAAATAACAAAGCATTGAGCAATGTGCCGCCCCAATTGCCTGCGGCTGGGTGAACAACCAAACCAGCAGCTTTATTAATTACCAATATAGCATCGTCCTCATAAACAATTTCCAAAGGAATATCTTCTGGCTTAAATGCATTTTCTTGCAGATTGGGCGGTTTATTAACAGTCACCTTCTCGCCACCCCAAACTTTGGTTTTTGCAACTACGTTTGCACCATCAACCGTAACCAATCCTTCTTTTATCCAAGCTTGCAAACGGCTTCTAGAATGCTCTGGCAGCATCTGCTGTAAAGCCAAGTCGATGCGCTTTCCGCCTAAGCTTTGAGGAATAGTGAGTGTTTCAATTGTACTTTGTGTCATTTTTAAATGTTTATTTTATCGATGCTTCAGTTGTATGATGCGTCTGTTATATAGTGTTTAAGTTATAGCTTAAGTTATAATAGTGCAAACATAATTTGGCAGGTCTTCTAGTGAAACGTATTTTACCGCTTATTCAGTCTTTATTTTTAGCTTTATTGATAAGTACCTTCTTTAGTGGATGTGCAATTTTCGGGGCTCCTACCGAGTTAGACGATACCAAAGGATGGCCAGCTGAGCGTATTTATGAAGCTGGCGCAACGGCAATGTCGGATAAAGATTATGATAAAGCGTTAGGTTATTTTAAAAAGTTGGAATCTCGATTCCCACATGGCAAATATGCAACACAAGCAAAGCTAGAGATTATTTATGCCAATTTTAAGAAAAATGATCCAGTTTCTACCCTTGTTGCAGCAGATAGGTTTATTAAAATTCACCCAAATCATCCCAATGTTGATTACGCTTACTATCTCAAAGGCTTAGCGACATTCAATGAGCGTGGCATTGTTGAAAAATTAACTAAACAAAACATTAACGACCGCGATCCTAAAGCACTCAAGTTATCTTTCGCGGCGTTTAAAGACCTAACTGAGCGCTATCCAAAAAGCCGCTATTACAAAGATGCTACGCAACGCATGGTATATATCGTTAATACTTTAGCTCAGCATGAAATGCACGTGGCACGTTATTACATGGATCGAAAAGCTTATTTAGCAGCACTTAATCGCGCTAAATATGTATTGGAATACTACCCAAAATCAGATGCAGTCGAAGAGGCGCTTGTAACAATGGTTAGCGCTTATGACTTTATGGATTTAACCGATTTAAAAGAAGACTCCATCCGTGTACTTAAAACCAACTATCCTGAGAATCCGTTAATTAATGGAAAATTGGTTCAAGATGAACGTGTCTGGTGGAAATTCTGGGAAAGTCTATAACGATATAACCAGCCTAGCATATGATGCTAGGCTTATCTTTTTTTGTTCTCTTGATCTTTTTTAGACTTCAACTCTGCTCGCCGCTCTGTCTTACGTCTACGCATCGTTACAATACCTTCACCAGCTTTGCGTTTATCACTATCCGCATACGGATTGTCGCCTTGCTTGAACTGCACTCTAAGCGGCGTGCCAACCAATTGGAAAGTCTTGCGAAAAACACCTTCTAAAAATCGTTTATAGCTATCTTTAATGCCGCTGATATGTGTACCATGCACAACCACAATTGGCGGATTAACACCACCCTGATGCGCATAACGCAATTTTGGTCGGATACCTTTACTGACTGGCGGTTGATGCTGTGCAACCGCATCTGATAGCACTCTGGTAATTTGCGGTGTCGATAAATTGGCAAATGCAGCTTTAAATGCACCATCAACTGAGTCAAATAATTCTGGCAAGCCCTTTTTACGTAAAGCAGAAATATAGTGAAATTTAGCAAAATCCAAGAAAACCAATTTACGATCAATTTCTTTCTTAATCCAATCGCGTTCGTCTTCTTTCAAACCATCCCACTTATTCACTGCAACAACTAACGCACGCCCTGCATCTAAAATATAAGCGGCAACGTGGGCATCTTGTTCAGTAATGCCTTCTTGCGCATCAACAACTAAAATCGCAACATTGGCATCTTCAATTGCTTGCATGGTTTTCACCACTGAGAATTTTTCTACGGCTTCAAAAACACGTCCGCGTTTACGTACTCCTGCGGTATCGATAAAGGTATAGGTTTTGCCTTCTCGCTCTAAATCCACATAAATGGAATCGCGCGTAGTGCCCGCTTCATCAAATGCAATCATGCGATCTTCGCCCAACAATGCATTTACAAGTGTTGATTTACCAACATTAGGACGTCCAACGATAGCAATCTTAGGAATATTTTTTTGTTTTTTCTCTTCTTCTACTGGCGCAGGGAAATTTTCTAAGGCCAGCTCGATTAAATCTTTAACACCTTCGCCATGTGCTGAAGAAATAGAGAGCGGTTCACCGAGCCCTAACGCATAGAAATCAGCCGTTACGACCGCTCTTTGCATCCCCTCAGTTTTGTTCACGACCAGTAACACAGGACGTTGTGATTTTCTGAGCTTATCTGCAATCGTATACTCTTCAGGCGTTAATCCCGCTCGAGCATCTACTATAAATAAAACTAAATCAGCTTCATCAATGGCCAACAAAGTCTGCCGTGCCATTTCTTTCAAAATGCCTGTTTCAGCCGTAGGTTCAAACCCGCCAGTATCAATTACCAGATACGGCTGACTCGCACCAATACCGCGACCATAATGGCGATCTCTAGTTAGGCCAGGCAGATCAGCAACAAGCGCATCTCGACTTTTGGTCAAACGGTTAAATAAAGTGGATTTGCCGACATTCGGTCGACCAACTAATACAATGGTAGGTAACATGATTATTGCGACTTAGGTAAAACGATACCCGGTCCACTGCCTTCTTCTGTTTCTGGGGATAAAAGCGGTTTTTGCTTTTGGAATAAAATACTGCGTGATGGTTGTTCAGCACTTTCACGGACTGGCTGTTCTGACTCACTCTCTTCAGCTTCTATTTCTTCAATCACAGGTGGCGGTGCTTGACGAGATTCAATTGATGTTGACACAGCAGAGCCTTCTATACTTACCGCATACAAGCTACCATTACGCGTAGCGGCAATCAATTGTGAAGGCGCATTGCCAGCAATCAGAGACATCACTGCTTTATCGCCAACTTGGATGCGCGCGGCAAACTGACCATTCTCTAAATTGATAAAATGCACATAACCTTCTAAATCACCTACTGTAACAAAATCCTTTACAACTAAAGGTGTTGTTAATCGCCTGTTAAGCAAATCGCCTTGTCGCCATAACGTTTTACCCGCAGTATCATCTAAAGCATAAAAAGAACCCAATGTATGAGAGACGTAGAGCTTGTTATCAGAAGCAGTCATACCAGTATAGCTAGATATCTCTCTATTCCACAACACTTGTCCGCTACGCCGGTCAACGGCGGCAATACGCCCTTGATACGCTACTGCATAGACAACCGGACCGACAACAACAGGTAAGCTTGTAATATCCGATATGCGCTCAATCTCTGTCACTCCTTTTGGTGTAGCGACTGTAGCTTCCCATAATAGTTGACCACTCTCTGCGTTGAGCGCAATCATTTTTCCGCCTGAAAATCCTGCGTACACTGCACCACTATCTACAGCAATGCCAGCGCTACTTCTTAAACTAAGTGCTGGTACTTTTCGGGTATAAACCCATTTGCGTACACCATCAGCCGCATCTAATCCGTAAATATGATTATCGCCAGATCGCGCAATCACTTTCCCTTCAAAATAGCGTGGAGCGCTTAGCACCTCACTTGATATATGCGACTTCCAGATAAACTTGCCGCTGACATCATAAGCTAATACATCACCTCTACTAGTGCCAACCAAAACTAAACCACCACCAAAACCTACACCGCCGCTTATAGGCTCAGTTGTCTCAACTCGCCACTCTTGCTTGCCATTATCTGCATTGAGTTTAGTCAACTCACCTTTTGCATTAGCCGCGTAAACAAACCCAGCGTCCAGTACTGGCGTGTAATCATATTCGCCTGTGTTGCCTAATTCGCTCGACCAATTCAACTTTACTTCATTGGTCGGAGTAATTGCTGGCAACTCTGCTGGCATATCTAACGGCTCGCGACCGAACAGTTTATCCGCCATATCCAGCCTTAACTCTGTCAACGCACTACAACCCGTTAACAAAAGTACACAGACGACTAGGCAACGCTTTAATAATGGACTAATCATGAAAAAACTCACCTAGCTGCCAAGTGACTCAAGTTTTTGCTTGGTAAATAAATATAAACGGCCCTCTGAATCTAGATTTGTTAATGCATCTGCATATACTTTTTTAGCTTCATCAACTTTACCTTGCGCCAAGAGAATATCGCCTTGTAAGTCTTCTTTTAGTCCAACATAACCAGAATCAAAATCACCTGTTAATGCTTTTTCCGCAGCAGCATAATCTTTACTATCAAGTAAAATTCTCGCCAACTGTAAGCTGGCAATTGCTTTGACAGGGGTTTCTTTAGCATTCGCTTTAGCCCACTCTAATTGCGTTTTTGCACCATCAATATCGCCTGCAATAAATTGACTTCTCGCTTGCATAACAGCCGCTCTACCCGCGTATGGCGTTCCCGCATAGTCCGCCATTAATTTGGAAGTCATTTCTTTTACTTCTGCTGATTTACTTGGATCTAACTGACCCAAGCTTTGATATATTTCTGAAGCCTCTACTGCTTTTTTATGCGTAAAGTATTGATATCCTTGCCAACAAGCATAAGCAATGATTGCCGCCAAAACTAAACTTATAGTCAGCTTGCCGTACTTATTCCACCACAATTTAACTTCATCTAACTGCTCTTGATCATCTAAATCTAATGCCATTTTTTATCCTAAAGTACTGATTCTTAAAACGATTAACTATTACAAACCAACTAATTTCTGACCAGGAATTGCTTTTAACAATTCCTTTGTATAGGTTTCCTTTGGCGATTGATAAATACTACTCACATCACCTTGCTCAACTATTTTCCCTTTATTCATGACCACCATTTCATCAGCAATATGTCTGACTACACGTAAATCATGTGTGATGAAAATATAGCTTAGCTTCATTTCCTTTTGCAAGGTTTTCAGCAGCAATAAAATTTGCGCCTGAACTGAAACATCTAAGGCTGAAACGGGCTCATCACAGACCACTACTTCTGGCTCAAGCACCAAAGCGCGCGCAATACCAATCCGCTGCCGTTGCCCTCCAGAGAACTGATGTGGATACTTCTTTACATCATCCGCATGCAAACCAACACGTTCTAACATTTGTTGCACTTTTTGCAAACGCTCATTAGCATTGCCCAAGCCATGCACTAGCAAACCTTCTGCAACAATATCACCCACGCGCATACGCGGATTTAACGAAGCAAAAGGATCTTGAAACACCATTTGCAAGTTTTTACGCGCTTGACGTAGTGACTTACTATCCAATTTGGAAAGTGATTGTCCTTGAAACAACACTTCACCACTATCGAAAGGATGCAATTGTAACAGACATCGTGCTAAAGTAGACTTGCCACTACCAGATTCGCCAACTACTGCCAGTGTTGAGCCCTTTTTTAAGGCAATACTCACATCATCTAATGCATTAATCGTGGTTTGCTTATATCCCAAACCGCCGCTGCGTTGCTTATACTGCTTAACTAAATGATGTGCTTCAAGAATGATTGATGCGTCTTGCATTAGGCGGGCACCTCATCAGTTTTTAACCAAGCATAATCAATTGGTTTTAATACTTTTTTGCCTTCTACATCTGGCACACAGTCCAATAAAGCCTTGGTGTAAGGATGTTGTGGATTTTCTAATACCTGCCTTTTAGAGCCAGCCTCAACAATTTCACCTTTAAACATCACAATTACGTCATCTGCAATATCAGATACCACACCAAAATCATGCGTAATAAACAACATCGCCATTTTCATACGACTTTTTAACTCATCTAATAACGTTAAAATTTGCGCCTGCACCGTCACATCTAACGCTGTTGTTGGCTCATCTGCAATCAACAAAGCAGGCTCACAAGCAATACTCATTGCCACCATCACACGCTGACGCTGACCACCAGACAATTCATCTGGATAGCTATTCGCGCGCTCAGCAGGAATGCCTACTTGCGTTAATAAGGCCGAAATTTTTGATTTTAGCGCATCGCCTTTAAGTCCCTTATGCGCAGTAAGCACTTCTCCAATTTGAAAACCCACTGTTAACACAGGATTTAATGAGGTCATTGGCTCTTGGAAAATCATGCCAATTTGCGCGCCTCTTATTTTCCGCATTGCTTTATTATCTAACGTGGTTAAATCTACACCATTGAAATAAACATGGCCACTTGCTACCAATTGATTAGAAAGTAAGCCCATAATGGTTAACGCCGTTAAACTCTTACCACTACCTGATTCACCGACGATGCAAGTTGTTCTACCAGCCGACAATTTAAATGAAGAATCTTTAACCAATAAACGCGAAGGCACTTTTTTTAGCGCCACATTTAAATGTTCTATGCTTAAAATTTCGGTCATCTAATTATCGTTTCGTGCTAAAGCTTATTCAATGTTATATACGACGGTAACAACGACACGTGCCACTTTAGCAATTGTCGATTTATCATAAACGCCACCGTATTGACTATCACTATCATCAGAACCTCCAACAGGCAAAATATAAAATGCGCCCTGCTGTGCCGATTTCATCACCCCAACTTTTGCACCGTCTTGTTTAACAAACTCTGTTGCACGTGCCCGCGCATTTTTAGTTGCATCCGCTATCAACGACATTTTGATTTCTTCTAGATTACTCACCAAATATTGTGGCGCATAAGCTACCACTGGGTAATTCTGTGCTCTTAACGCCAAGAATGCCTTATTGGCCGCTTGAATTTTATTTAAATCTGTCGAGACTACTCTGATGTTTTGATAACCTTCATAACCGCGTTGAACCTGCCTGTAGTTGTCGCCAACAACCACTTCTTCATAATGCGGCCCCAATGACTCCACATCAACGCTCCAAGCTTCTCTAGCAAAAC
The DNA here is from genome assembly GCA_041612255.1 of Methylophilaceae bacterium. GTDB lineage: Bacteria > Pseudomonadota > Gammaproteobacteria > Burkholderiales > Methylophilaceae. The sequence continues at coordinate 49,748 of JBFJJN010000004.1, forward strand.
CCTGTTTCTCTAAAAATGCTTCAACTACTGCTAATGTTGTTGCCACATCCTGTAATGCTATCGCTTGCGTCTCACTGGCAACCGAGATATTAATGGTCCATTCAGCTGCATCGGCTTTAATTGGCTTCTCAGCCAAACCCTTCACCGTAATACTTTGTTGACCAACCACAGCACGCTTAGCTTGAACCCCTAAAATAAAAGCTGCACTTGCCATGCCAATAGCTAACAGTAAGCCCAGAACGGTCATTGCATTTAGAAAACTTTTATTTTCTGTCATATTCAATCTCTAATTTTTTGGACAACCTGTTGTAAATGACAACGTTGTTGCTCGCCTTGCACTAACAACGGCTTTAATGAAATTTCACCTGAAGCGATTTCATCATCCCCCAAAATTGCCGCAAAACGTGCACCACTTCTGTCAGCCTTTTTCATTTGTGATTTAAAACTACCTCCGCCTGCATGCAACACCACAGACAGCCCTTCACTGCGTAAAGTTTCCGCTATGTTAAACGCTTTTGCTTCGGCTAGCTCACCAACATTCACTAAATAAACATCAGGCATGTTATTAGCTGTCACACCGTATTCTTGCATCAACAAAAACACACGCTCTAAACCAATCGCAAAACCACAAGCTGGGGTTGACTTGCCGCCAAGTTTTTCTACTAAAGTATCATAGCGACCACCGCCTGCAATCGTGCCTTGCGCGCCTAGTTTAGTCGTGACCCACTCAAATACGGTGCGATTATAATAATCCAAACCACGTACTAAACGATGATTCACTATATAAGCTATACCTGCTTCTGTTAATAACTGACAAAGTTTTTCAAAATGTGCTTTGCTAGCCTCACCTAAACAATCCATTAGCTTCGGCGCAGCTTCACACATGGCTTGCATACGTGGATTTTTAGTATCAAGAATCCTGAGAGGATTCGCATGCAAACGGCGCTTTGCCTCGTCATCTAATATATCAGCATGCTGTTCAAAATAGGTAATTAGCGTTTGACGATAAATAGCGCGCTCATCTGCATCGCCAATACTATTAATCTGCAGCTCTACATCAGCAATACCCAGCTCACGCCATAATCGCGCTAACAGCACAATTTGTTCAGCATCCACGTCAGGCCCATCAAAGCCAAATGCTTCACAGCCAACTTGATGAAATTGACGTTGACGGCCTTTTTGCACGTTTTCATGCCTAAACATTGGTCCGACATACCATAAACGCTGCGGGCCATTGTAGGTGAGGTTTTGCTCAATCACAGCGCGCACGCAACCAGCCGTTCCTTCTGGGCGCAATACTAGCTTGTCGCCATTCAGTTGATCTTCCCATGCATACATTTCTTTTTCGACAATATCAGTATGCTCACCCACACTACGCACAAATAGCTCTGTTGGTTCGACTATTGGCATGCGAATGTTGTTGTAGCCATATTGCGCTAACACTTTGCGTGCAATATCTTCTAACTTAAACCAAAGCGGTGTCGCTTCTGGCAAAATATCGTAGAAACCTTTAATGGATTGGAATTGGTTTTTTTGACTCATTACGTTAACTAACTGATTGAATTGGAATGATTTTAGATTGCACTTGCTGACGTAGTTTGCCGCCTTCTGCATAGTTATTTTTTACATAATCTTCCACAAGCGCTTGAAACTCTTGCGCAATATGATCGCCTTTAAGTGTCACTGTTTTTTCACCATCGACAAAAACAGGCGCCACAGGCGTTTCGCCAGTGCCTGGCAAACTAATGCCGATATTAGCCAGCTTAGACTCTCCAGGCCCGTTAACCACACAGCCCATCACGGCAACACTCATATCAGCAACGCCCGGATATGCGCTACGCCAGATTGGCATTTGTTGACGTAAATAGGATTGAATTTGCATCGCTAATTCTTGAAAATAAGTTGAAGTCGTACGGCCGCACCCTGGACAAGCAGTGACTAAAGGCGTGAATGAACGGATGCCCATCGTTTGTAGAATCTCCTGAGCAACCACCACTTCTTTCGTGCGCGACTCATTCGGCTCTGGCGTTAGACTCACGCGAATCGTGTCTCCAATGCCTTCTTGCAACAGTAGAGATAAAGCAGCTGTAGAAGCCACAATGCCTTTGGAGCCCATGCCAGCTTCCGTTAATCCTAAGTGTAATGGATAGTCACAACGGCTGCTTAGATCACGATAGACTGATACAAGGTCTTGCACATTACTGACCTTGCATGAAATGATAATTTGATTGGGATCTAAACCAATTTTAACCGCTTGTTGCGCACTTTCTAAGGCAGATTGTATTAATGCTTCTTGCATTAATGCATCAGATGATAGCGGTGTTGCTAATTTCGCATTATCGTCCATCATTTGTGCCATTTTGGCTTGATCTAAGCTACCCCAATTCACACCAATACGCACGGCTTTTTGATAAGTAATCGCCGCTTCTATCATGCTAGCAAACTGCTCGTCACGTTTGCTGCCTTTGCCGACATTGCCAGGATTTATACGATATTTAGCGAGCGCTTTAGCACAATCTGGATAAGCTTGTAATAACTTGTGGCCGTTATAATGAAAATCACCTACCAATGGCACATTACAACCCATCGCATCTAAACCTAGGCGAATAGCACCAACCTGCGCAGCTGCTTCAGGCGAATTAACCGTGATGCGCACCACTTCGCTTCCAGCTTGCCATAGCGCATAGATCTGCTCTATCGTACTTTTAGCATCTGCCGTATCGGTATTTGTCATACTCTGTACAACAACTGGGGCGACTACTGTACCGTACAAACCTCCGCCAACAGCCACATGGCCTACCATTACTTGCCGTGTATTTTTACGCATGATTTAACTCTAAACTAATATAGGTAGATATTGATGACTAAGGTTTTAAGCGCACGCGCGCAACGTTAATACGCGTATAAGGTGCCAAGCTCATTGGTTTACCATCAACAATGAGCGTTGCTCCATGTGCATTGCCTACAATAATTTCTGCAGGTTGCTCAATTTCAACAATATCGCGATTACCAGCGTACAGTATTTTGTTGTAAACCTCTTTGCCTGACTTATTGACAACACTTAACCAAGTTTCTTGTGTTGCATTAAACTCTAATCTTGTAGCTTTTACAGCTTGGGCAGTCTCTGCTTCATTTTGTGGTTGAGCAACAACTTCAGTCTCTGTTACATCAGAATCAGCTACTGGCTCTTCAATATCGAGCACAGCCTCCTCCTCAATCGGAGCATCATCAGTCACTTCTTGTGTTTCGATGGCGGGCAACTCACCTTCTTGAGTCGTCATTTGCAACGCAAGCTCTTCAGGCAGCATCTCAACGATTTCTGGTGTCGGGTTAACAGCATCAGGTTTTTGAATGTAATGCTGATAAAAAAACCACGCACCCAACCCCAATAACAGCAATATGGTGATTATTAAATACTGTGCGCTACTTGATTTTTTATTTTCAGATATTTTCATATTAATACCACGGCCAACAGCATAAGCATACTGTTCGGTTTTAGGCATTAATTCAGCATAGGCTGCTAATATTGGCTCTGCTGGCGTTTTCAGCAATTTGGCGTAGTTACGAATAAATCCTTTAACAATGGTCGGTTCAGGCAAGGCGGAAAAATTATTATTCTCTAGCGCTTCTATTTGCGCATTACCTAATCGCAATTGTTTTGCAACTGCTTGGGTAGAAATATCTTGCTCGATACGTTTTGCACGTAAAGCGCCTCCGCATTGATCATGAGCATCTTGCACTTGTTCATTAGCTGGGTCAGCTAATAAAGGCTCATCCATTGTTTCATTCATCTCTGACTTTGTCTCCATATCAACATTGACTGACACATTAGCATCCTTCAAATTAGTGGTTTCAGCATCAATCTCTTCACTTTTTTTAAGTTTTCGTGCCATTTCAAACCCTTATAAAAATAATGTTTTATTGACCACTTAACAATAGCTGCGTTTCTGCAGCATTAGGAAAATTGTTGCGCAACGCCAAAGCATAACTTGCCTCATTATTTTTGTCACCCAGCAATCGCTCTATCTTAATGCCTAACCAAAGTGTTTCTGGGCTAGGAGCTGCAATCAATGCATTTTGTAGCGTTCGCTTCGCTTGTACCGCATCACCACGATTAAATTGAATTTCGGCTAAATACTGTGCGGCGGCATGAGTCAAAGGCTCAATTTCAAGCGCCTTGTTTAAGTATTGCTCTGCGCTTGCAATATCGCCTTTTCGTTTAGAGCAGATACCTGCATTGGCATAGGCTAAGTTTGGCGTTCCATACAATGGATTTTTAACTGCTTTTAGGAATTGTGCTACTGACTCGTCGTAACGGCCACGAGAGCATAAAAAAGTACCGTAATTATTGTAAGCCTCAGAAACAGAAGGATCGAGTTGAATGGCTTTTTTAAAGTTGAATTCAGCTTCTGCATCTTGCCCTAGTGAAGAACGTACCATCGCTAAGCCGTTGTAAGCCATGGCGAATGTTGGCATAATTTTAATCGCCTCCGTAAACTCCTCTAGCGCAATTTCCAGCTTATTTTTTTGCAAATAAGCAGCGCCCAAATTAGTGTGCGCACGTGCTCGATCGACCGTTGCGGTATCAGAATTTGAGTTGTTCGTGCGTTGTGTATCCATCAACTCACATGCGCTTAAACAGCAAAGCAATACAAAAATAAAAAACCGTTTTGCATTGGCATGCATTACATCACCTCAATCGGAATATGTTTTAAGCTGCGATTGGTTTTATCTAATACTTTGCCAGCTAATTGACCGCAAGCCGCATCAATATCTTCACCACGGGTTCTACGCACCGTAACCACATAACCTGCATTCATTAAAATATCTTTAAAAACGCGAATATGATTAGGAGTAGAAGTGCCGTAACCGCTATTAGGAAAAGGATTAAATGGGATTAAATTGAATTTGCACGGCACATTTTTAACCACATTTAATAATTGATGTGCATGCTCAACCGTATCATTGACGCCATCTAACATCACATATTCAAACGTCACAAAATCACGCGGCGCTTTAACCAAATAGCGCTCGCAAGCCGCCATCAGTTCTTTCAGTGGATATTTTTTGTTAATCGGTACAATCACGTCGCGCAAGGCATCATTCGGCGCATGTAAAGACACCGCTAGCGCAACAGGACAATCTTCTTTTAGCTTATCCATTTGCGGGACTAAACCACTGGTCGATAGCGTCACGCGTCTGCGACTTAGTCCATAACCATGATCATCCAACATAATCTGCATCGCAGAAACAACGTTGTCATAATTAGCAAGCGGCTCGCCCATACCCATCATCACCACATTCGAAATAATGCGATCGGTTGGCGCTAACATGTCGTAACCATCCACTTTTCGTAAAGATTGATTCGCAATCCAAAGCTGCCCAATAATTTCAGATACCGTTAGATTGCGGTTAAACCCTTGTCGGCCTGTACTACAAAAGGTACATTCCAGCGCACAACCCACTTGGCTAGAAATACACAATGTGCCGCGGTCATCCTCTGGAATAAACACCGTTTCAACACTACTGGACGTTCCGTCTTTTTGATTATTCGCGCCAATTAACCATTTGCGCGTTCCATCATCAGATGCTTGCTCTAGCTGCACTTCTGGTAAGTTAAAGCTGGTTTGATTACTTAACTTTTCTCGCAACACTTTGGCAATATCCGTCATCTGATCTAAATCAGTCACGCCATAGTGATAAACCCATCGCATCAATTGCTTAGCGCGAAAAGGCTTCTCGCCGATACTCACAAAGTAATCAGCCAATTGCTGTTGGTTAAAATTCAGTAAATTAATCAATGTTCGCTTTTTAACTCTTTAAAATCTAACTTTAATTCAAACTATTCAATTAACTAAGCTAGGCAAGGCGTAAGTTGAAAATATCGACGAAGCATATATGAAATATGTGAGGAGATATTTTCAACTTACAACGCCGCATAGCAACGTTAATTTTAGCCAAAGAAATACTTGATTTCAGTCGCAGCGTTTTCAGCTGAATCTGAACCATGCACAGCATTAGCATCAATGCTTTCAGCAAAATCGGCACGAATCGTGCCAGCAGCCGCTTCTTTAGGGTTTGTTGCGCCCATTAAATCACGGTTTTTCAATACAGCGCCTTCGCCTTCAAGGGCTTGAATCATCACAGGGCCAGAAATCATGAATTTAACCAAATCTGCAAAGAAAGGACGCTCTTTATGTACTGCATAAAACCCTTCTGCTTCTGCTTGTGAAAGTTGTGCCATTTTAGCTTCAACAATTTTTAAACCAGCGTTTTCAAAACGGGTATAGATTTGACCAATCACGTTTTTTGCAACTGCGTCAGGTTTGATAATACTAAGGGTGCGTTCTACTGCCATGTTAACTCCAAAAAAATAATAAAAAACAACAACTAAATGAATATATTACAAAGTGCGTAAGCGTAACATTTTTAGCTATTTTAATAAACCAATAAAACACTTTATTTATCTTAGCGATACTAGTTGCTGACCTTATTATTTTACCTATCAAACTAATTTATTGCCTGCAAAGCATAGCAAGAAAGTCATTCATTAATATACTTTGCAAAACCAAGCTGTCTATGTCAGACTTTATTTGACTGTAATGATTGTTATTGCGCAAGTGTTTATATGAAAATAAGGATTTTTTGTGAAGGAGCCTCTCTATATCGTTTGGAATCAAAAGCAGGCAATCAATGTGCCTATTCTTGATGAACAACATCATGCAATCGTTACTGCTATTAACTCTTTGTATTTTTTTATAGCCCAAGGGTGGGGACTTTCCGCATTGAGCCCGACACTTAAAATTGTTAAAGCAACTATTGGGTTTCACTTAAAAACTGAAGAAGGTATTTTAGAGAAGCTAGGTGCTCATTATGAAATTTTGCATGCGCATAGCAAGATTTTCAATAGCTTTTCTTTTAATGCCGACGCTTCATTAAAAGAAGCAATTAGTGAACAAGACCCTATGATTTTACTTAAATTTTTGCGAGACTGGTGGTTGCAACACCATGACAAAGACCATGCTCAATATAGGCGAGCTTTGGCTTCAATTGTTGTGATTGAAGATGATGGTTGATTAAATCTAACATTTAAGCGACTTTTAAATCACTGCTTAATTACTATCGCTTAAACAAAGTGTGAATTCATAGCTTGTTAAGCTATTTAGAGTTCTCAATAGTTAGTTATCATGGCATTTAATTATCACAGTGATGAAATAAAACACTTAAACAATCAAGGCTGAAAAAATTTAGATCCATGCAAAAAAACATAAGTAACAACCTCAGCTCAACCACATGCCCAGCTTGTGGTTTGTTATGTGATGATATTTCAATCAGCAATAACCTAAAAAATGCATGCGCTAAAAGCATTAGCTTTTTCACACAAAAAACTGATGCCGCTTTACCATCCATTGCAGGTAAAACGGTCGATTTAGATGAAGCGATTAAACAAGCGGCAAACATTTTAAATGCTGTGAACAACCCAATTTTTGCTGGGTTAAGTACCGATTTAGCAGGATTTAGAGCTGTTTTTAACACAGCCAAATCTTTAAAAGCGCCTATGACACATATCAATGCGCAAAGCACATGGCGCAATACCAAAGTATTACAAAGCAAAGGCTGGCAAACGACGACATTAATGGAAGTCAAAAATCGCGCGGATGTAATTGTTTGTATCGGTACGGATGTCATTAGCCATAATCCACGCTTTTTTGAACGAAATGTTTGGAATGAAGAAGCGCTATTTACCGATCCGCAAGCACGCGAAATTATTTATTTAGGCGGTGAAAATTTGGATACTAGCGCTGGCGTTTCACCTAGCGGTAAGAAACCAACTGTCTTACCGTGTGCGATAGAGTCGCTCCCAGAAATCACCGCTACTTTACGTGCTTTGATACAAAACAGGCCAATAACTGCAACTGCAGTTGCTGGCATTGCCGTTAAAGAATTAAAAGCCATTGCTGAACATCTTAAAGAAGCCAGTTATGCCGTGATAGTTTGGGTGGCAAAAGATTTAAATTTTGCCCACGCTGAACTGACGATTCAAAACATCACGGAAAGTGTTGTTGCCTTAAATGAAAAAAGTCGCGCAATGGGCTTAGCGCTTGGTGGCAGTGATGGCGACACCACGGTAAATTATGCGCACACTTGGCTGAGTGCTTTAGCACCAGCTGAACATGATGTAAGCAAACATGATGCGATGGTTTGGATTAATAGTTTCAGCCCTGACAAACCAATGACATTTACAGAGGCGCCGACAATTGTGATTGGGAATAGTAACCTTAAATTTGCAACGCCACCAGACGTATTCATTCCTATCGCAACCCCTGGTTTAGATTGCTCAGGCACTTTATTTAGAGTGGATTCTTCTATTGTTTTGCCGCTTAAACAAACACGAGAAAGTACGCTACCGACCCTGTCTGAAGTGATGACAAAAATGGATGTATTATTAACATGATTACCCTGCTCAAAAATGCAAAGCTATACGACCCTGCGCATCTAAAAAATGGCATTAAAGAAGATATTTATATTCGTAATGGCCATATTGTTTCCAAACCAAGTAGTTCTGAAAAAATCAATGAGACCATTGATTTAAAAGGAAAAGTAGTAATGGCTGGCGCGATTGATATGCATAGTCATATTGGTGGTGGCAAAGTCAATATTGCGCGCATGATGTTGCCTGAATATCAAGAGGCGCTGAGATACTCAGAGCCTGAAGCACATATTTGTGGCCCACATTGTTCTCATCATGCAACACCAAGCACCATCGAAACGGGCATGCGCTATATTGAAATGGGTTATACCGCAGCGTTTGAACCTGCGATTCTAGCTATTAATGCGCGTCAAGCGCATTTGGAAATGGGTGATACGCCGATGATTGATAAAGGCGGCTATGCCATGTTGGGCAACGATGATTACTTTTTGCGTTTATTAAGCGGAAAAGTCGATCAAAAAACCATTAATGATTACGTCGCTTGGACGATTAATGCAACGCAAGCCATTGGCATTAAAGTGGTCAATCCGGGTGGCATTTCGGCTTTCAAGTTCAATCAACGCCGCTTAGATTTGGATGAAAACAACGCGCACTATGAAGTTTCACCACGTCAAATTTTACAAAGTTTAAGCCGTGCTGTGCACGATATTGGCATAGCTAAACCGCTACACGTGCATTGTAATAACTTGGGTGCAGCGGGTAACTTTCAAACCACACTTGATACCATGGGTGCGAGTGATGGCATTCCGATGCATTTAACTCATATTCAATTCCACAGTTACGCAGCAGAAGGTGATAAAAAATTCTCTTCCGCAGCGGCGCAAATTGCTGAAGCACTGAATAAGAATAAACATATTACCGCCGATGTTGGTCAAATTCTGTTTGGCCAAACGGTGACCGCATCAGGCGACAATATGATGCAACATTTAAATACCAAACATGCAAATCCTAAAAAATCTGTCATTATGGATATTGAATGCGATGCAGGTTGTGGCGTTGTACCGTTTAAATATCGCGATGAAAATTATGTGAATGCCTTGCAATGGGCGATTGGTTTAGAAATATTTTTAAGTGTAGAGGATCCATGGCGCATCTTCCTCACAACCGACCATCCGAATGGCGCCCCATTTACTTGTTATCCACATTTAATCCGTTTATTAATGGATAAACCGTTTAGAGATGAAGCGTTTGCAATGCTTAATTTAGATGCGCAAGCCATGAGTAATTTATTGTCGATTGAGCGTGAATATAGTTTGTATGATATTGCAACCATGACGCGCGCTGGGGCAGCCAAATTAATTGGCTTAGGTGACCGCGGCCATTTGGGCATTGGCGCGGCGGCAGATATTACTGTGTATACCGAACAAGATGATAAAGAAGCCATGTTTGCCAAACCTGCCTATGTGTTTAAAGATGGTGAATTAGTAGTCAAAGATGGTGAAATTATAAAAGTGGTGTGGGGTAAAACGCATACAGCCAAACCAGCTTATGATCAAAATATTGAGAAAGGTTTGAAAGACTATTTCGATAAATACCATACGATTCAATTAGATAACTTTAAAATTAGTAATGACGAAATTGCACAAGATGGTCGCAATCAAGTCATTAATCATACAAAATAACGACCTATACCAAATGAAACTAAACGGCGTACAAATAGACGAAACCTTTGCAGAAGCATTTAATATGCGCGGCACGCGCGTGTTGATTACGGCACAAAATCTTAAATGGGCATACAACGCGGCCAATGCCATGACTGGCTTTGCCACTAGCGTGATTGGTTGTGGTGTAGAAGCAGGAATCGAGCGTGAATTAGCTGAATCTGAAACGCCAGATGGTCGGCCTGGTGTAAGTGTTTTAATGTTTGCGATGGGTAGTGCTGTATTGATGAAGCAACTCGAAACGCGTATGGGGCAATGCATACTCACTTGTCCAACGGCTGCCGCATTCTCAGGTTTGGATAGTGAAGATCAGATTAGCTTGGGTAAAAATCTACGCTATTTTGGTGATGGCAATCAAATATCAAAATTATTGCCTGATGCTCTAGGCAATAACAAACGCTATTGGCGTATTCCCGTGATGGATGGCGAATTTCTGACCCAAGAAACAACTGGCATGGTACGGGCGATTGGTGGCGGTAACTTTTTAGTGTTGGGTCAAAGCCAACCGCAAGTACTCGCGGCTTGTGAAGCTGCGATTGAAGCGATGAAAAAACTGCCAAATGTGATTATGCCTTTTCCAGGTGGCGTGGTGCGTTCAGGCTCTAAAGTGGGTAGCAAATATCCAAAAATGTTTGCGAGTACCAATGATGCTTTCTGCCCTACTTTAAAAGGCGCTGTTAAATCAGAGTTGAGTGATGATATTGAAAGCGTAATGGAAATTGTGATTGATGGATTGACGTTTGAAGATATCGCGCTGTCCATGAAAGTCGGCATTGAAGCTGCGTGCGCTCTAGGTCCGGACAATGGTATTAAACGGATTTCTGCAGGTAATTATGGCGGCAAACTTGGTCCGCACCTTTTTAAATTACATGACATTCTCAATGGCAATTTATCATCAGAGGCTGAAAAAGCATGAGCGCATTAACATTCACTTTGAAAGCCGCTAACAATCGCAATATTGACTGCAAAAAACTGACTCCTGATTATTTGCAAGGCAAGTCAATAGACGCTATTTCAAGCATTGCATTAGGCAATCTAACCGTGGCTGACTTATTTGACGTGACAGGCGATGATGCAACAACATTAACTTTCAAAAACACATCAGCACAATTACATTACATCGGTTATCGCATGAAAACTGGCAGCATTACGATTGAAGGTGATGCGGGTGATTTCACAGGTGCAGAAATGCAAGGTGGCGTATTAATCTGTAAAGGCAATACTGGCGAACGCACTGGCGACACGATGCGACGTGGTTTGTTGCTGATAGAAGGGAATACTGGCGATTATTGTGCCTCGAATATGCGCGCCGGAACACTTGGTTTATTAGGCAGCACTGGCGCCCATTTAGGTTATGGGATGAAACGCGGTACATTGTTGTTGTCGCAAAATCCAGCCGAACAAGCGACTTGGTTAGATTGTGGCTTACACACCTTACCGTTCTTAAACCTGTTATATCAATCGTTTCAACCGCTTGACACTAAGTTTGCACAATTAAGCAATAGACGTATCAGACGTTGGATGGGTGATATTTCTGGTCTTGGCAAAGCAGAAATATTGGTTTTGCAAGCTTAAGTATTCAGCCTGCATCACTTTGATTCTCATGACATGAATCAAATCGAATAAATCAAAATAATGTTAACATTTCATTTTTATTGTTTATCGATATTGCTCAATGGACCAATTTTTAACCGCCGCGCTCTATAAATTTGTTAGTTTGCCCGACTACCAAGCACTACAAAAACCGATTCTCACCTTTTGTGTAGACCACAATATCAAGGGCACTTTATTGCTTGCGCTAGAAGGAATTAATGGCACAATCGCGGGCAAGCCTGAAGATATCCATGCTGTTTTGAATTATTTACGTCAAGACTCGCGTTTTAGCGATTTAGAACACAAAGAATCTTATGCAGATAATCACCCTTTTTATCGCATGAAGGTTAAGCTGAAAAAAGAAATTGTGACGATGGGCGTGGCAGGCGTTAACCCGAACAACGTGGTTGGCACTTATGTCAAGCCTGAAGATTGGAACGCCTTAATTAGCGATCCAGACGTTATTTTATTAGATACACGCAATGATTACGAAACGCATATCGGTACATTTAAAGGTGCGATTGACCCTAAAACGACCACATTTAGAGAGTTTCCAGCTTTTGTAGAACAAAACTTAGACAAAACCAAAAATAAAAAAGTCGCTATGTTTTGCACCGGTGGTATTCGTTGTGAAAAAGCATCGTCTTATATGAAGCAACAGGGCTTTGAAGAAGTTTATCACTTACAAGGCGGTATTTTAAAATATTTAGAAAGCGTGCCGAAAGAAGAAAGTTTATGGGAAGGCGAATGTTTTGTATTTGACCAGCGCGTTGGCGTCAAACATGGGCTGGCAGTTGGCGAATATGATCAATGCTATGCGTGCCGTATGCCGCTGTCTCAAGAAGAAATGAAAAGTGAGGAATATACCGCGGGCATTTCTTGTCCGCACTGCTACGATAAAACTTCAGAAGAGAAAAAGGCGGCGTTAACTGAACGGCAAAAACAAGTGGTTTTAGCTAAGCAGCGTGGCCAAGCACATATTGGAGCGGCGATTGATTCAGCAGTAAAAAAAGGTAGATAACAGCTTATTCAATCACCAATCTACCGTTGAGTGGTTGCACTGGTCGATTATTATCTTCTCGCATAATTGCCTTGAAAGCATCAATTTGTCCTTTAGAAGCGGTCATTGGCGCTTTCATTACTACCCAAACCACCCCTTCGCTGCAAGGCGGCGTGGTTAACGAACCACTGAATCGGTAATACTCTTTCTGCCTCGGCATTAACTCGCCAGCCAGCACAGTGCTGTTTAATTTGGTTGGCTTACCTTTTCTTTTTGGCATTTGGCTCCACAATTTAGCCATGGCTTTATTCTCATTACCCTCATCATACATCACAGCCAATATCGCCAAATTACCGTTGGCATCAGTATGTAAAAATTGCAACTCCAATGGAAACGACTTGCCCATTATTTGATTTTCACTCGGCGCATGAAAAGTAACTTGTTTCATTTGATACATCAGTTCATCAATCACCAAGATATTACCTGGTTTAAAATCCGCTTGAATAGTCTGTCCATTATTCACAATATCCACTGCAGGAAAGCGCTGGAACGTTTTTAGCAGCTTTGGCGCAGAGTTGATTGTTTTATCAATATTGATAGGTGATTGGTTCATCCCTACTTTACAACTGGCGTAATCAGGGCTTAAATCTCCCCAAAATTCAGGGCCCTTACTCCCTGTATATTTCCATGGTACAGCGCGATTTTTTTTGTTTGCAGATTTATCTTTTGCATCAGACTTCACAATATCGTCATGTTCATCACTATTTAGAACGTTCTCTTCACTTTCAGCTTTTAATTCTTTTTTTCTATCTTTTTTTTCTTTCAAATCAACTTGTTTATCTACTTTTTTTGATGTTTTTTCATCTGCCTTTTTAGATGTTTTGTCAGCATCTATTTTTTTATCAACTGCTGCCAAGTTCTCTTTTTCAACGTCAGGTGTCGGGGGTGTTTCTGGCACTACTGTAGGTGGAGCAGCAACTGCGGCGACAGGTTTTTTAACTGGCTCTGGGGGTTTGTTTGCTTGATTCTTAGCATCTTCAGCGGCCTGCGCTTTTTTTTCTTTTAACGCTGCTTCACGTTCCTTTTGCTCACACACATAATGCATGGCAATATCTGCTTCCGTTTCTGGCACGGGCTCTAAAAAGCGCGCTCTTTTAACATCAATCGCTGCAGAATAAATTTGCTCTTCATTTAGCAATTGATACACTTGCGCGGTGGCAGATTTCTGTTCAGCACAATTGAAGTACCATAATAATTTAGCATTGTTATAGCTTTTTTCAGGATATTCCATATTGGTTTGCAGGGTTTTATAATCAATCTTGACCCATGCTTTTTGATACTTGCCAGATTCCACAATCGATTGTTTATCTAACATGATTTTAGCGTGTTTATTATCATGCAATGTTGTCCATTGCGCTGCGTAAACATTGCCAATAAAAGCAATATTCAGCAATACAATAGCAACAATAATGTTCATCAAACGCTTTTTCATCCATCCATTCCCTATCAAATTCTCATTTATTTAACATCTGCGTCTAAAAACAGAGGCAAACAGTATGACATACTGAATTATGGCAAACTGCAAGCCACTTTAAATCTATGATTACTCATGCTTTTAACGCCTTATTTATGTTATCAATTGCCAAAAGCTTGCATACAATAGGAACCATAAGCACTCATAAAGATACAAGTTGCTCACCAATAGAAATGATTGAAAACGAACAATAATCAACCAATGGCTAAGTCTAGAGAAAAACAAGCATCCGATGCTTATCTAAAGTTGCTGAAAAGTAATGGTGCTACAACCCATACGCTTTACCAGCGTTCACGCCTTTTAGATGCTTTCATGGTAAAGCTAACAACTAAAGAACAGACGCGCAAAGCCTTTGCCTTTGCATTAGAAGAAACCTTAATCCATCTGCCTCAAGAAGATAAAAATAACGCCCTCAATACCGCGCGAGAATATTTTCCTTTTTGGATGAATGACATTAAAGCTATCGCCATGTTTCATGAGCACTACGGCTTTAGCACGGATGAAATCGTATGGAAACCGAAGCACACCACATTAGATGCGCTCACCAAAAATCTAGATAATGAAATATTTAATGATGCAGAAAATTTATCATTAAAAAGTTATCTACAAGCCATCGCGAATCTTGGCGCTGATCGCACGATTATCGAAACCAGAAGTAAATTAGTGAAAATCATTCTATTGCGCTTAAGAGAAGCGCCAGCAAACAATCACGCTGCTTATCGCATATCAGTTGACCTGACTTTACCGTTATTTAAAACCAAAGAAATTCGTGATCTTTATCTTGATGTTGTGCGAGAGTTTTATCATTTTTGGGAAGATGCGCCCAATGCTGAAGAACTTACATTTGGCAAAAACTAGACTATAATTTTCTAAAGCTTGCAATTTAGCAGGGTTAAGCATTCTCTATATAGCATTATAAAAAGAGCATTATTAATAGACTATTCTATCAATTCAGAATCGGTAGCAATATCAATATGGAAAATAGTCATGAGTCGCATAGCAGTTTTTAATCAAAAAGGTGGCGTAGGAAAAACCACAACAGCACTCAACTTGGCTGCTGCGCTTCATCAAAAAAATGCTAATAACTTAATCATTGATATGGATCCGCAGGCGCATTTAAGCGAGATTCATCAACAAGAAAAAGTTGATTCTACTAAAAGCTTATTCGATTTTTACCAAAATAACACACAGTTGTCACACCTGATGACAGAATGGGAAGCATTAGGCAGCCTTATTCCAGCGCATTCAGAGCTAATAAAAGTTGATTCTGTATTTGGCAAAGGCCCTGCGATTCTAAACAAACTTAAATTGGGATTAAATTCACTAGAAGAACAACAACCATATGACAACATCATCATGGATTGCTGCCCTTATCTCGGTGTGCTGTCACTCAATGCTGTCTTTGCTGCTGACTTAATCATTATCCCAATGGCCTCTGATTTTTTGTCGCTTAAAAGCGCGCAAAAAATAGAAAAAACCTTATTAGCCTTAGAGCGTGTGTTAAAAAAACGCGTTGATAGGCGCTATGTGTTGACCATGTTTGATAAACGAAGAAAAATGCCATTTGAAGTGATGGAGCAAGCCGGTAGCTTTTTTGGCGATGAACTTTGTAAAACAGTAATTAATACTAATGTAACACTGGCAGAAAGCCCTTATCACCAACAAGACATTTATAGTTACCATGCCAATAGTAAAGGCGCTGAGGATTACCATTTACTAACAGAAGAGTTGCTTAGAGATTCGCTGATTCATACCTAATTATTCGACATTAACAATACTAGACAAAACATCGACAAACTCAGTGCTTAATTGGCGTGACGTTGCCGCCGCAACAACAACTTCAAGCACCTCGCAGTGATGATACATCTGCATTAGACGTTCACGCGCATGACTCTCTGTTTCACCATAAATCTGCAAATGCTCTACTAATGCGCCGTTACTGCAGCGAATTCTGTAAACGTACTTAGTAGCATGTGGGACAGGCATATCCATTTTGTAGTCGCAGTCGGTTCAATTTATTAACGTCTGTTCGTTCAAATTAATCCAATTTATTACAAAAGTAAACCATTGAATAGTTCATCGTTAATAAATTGATAGTAATTATTAACATCATCGACAGATGTACGACAAGTTTAGAATACAAGAACATCCCTCGCTGTTTATCTGCTTATAAAAAAGCCGCTAAAAAGCGGCTTTTAATACAACATTATTTTGGTAAAGACTCACAAACCACACCGTTCTTATTACCATCTAAACCATAAACATCTAACGACATAATTTTCGCTCTATCAAGCCCTTGGTTATTTTCAGCAATTTGCTCAGCGCAGTAATCATATTTAGCCTGTGCTTCTGCTTGCGTACTAAAGTTACTGCAATTTAAGTCATAAGACTCTGATTTTCCGGCAGGTTTAACACAATCACCCATCAATACCACACCATCTTTTGTATGTTGTACGCGCGACTCTTTAACACTACCAGTTTTCCATAATGTGCCTAAATCTAAATCATAATCCATGGTTTGAATACCAATTGCTGCCAACAAAAGAATGCCTAAACCAATCGCAAAACCTTTCTTAATGATGCCAAACATATACAAAGCAATCACAATTACTACCAACAAAACCAAAAACCAAATGCGCGTCGATTTTGTATTACGCGTTTTTTGCATATATGAGGCCATATTAATACCCATGAATAGTTGAATAAGCCTGAATCGTAGCTTTAAAGTTAAAGCATGTCAAAGAGAGGATAAAACGAGGTCTATCAATAAACCAATGGGCTGCTTGCCTTTGGTATTTGCACCACAACTATTAATTACGACGCGGAGAAAAATGTCTATCTATGACAGTTTGCAACTGATATTAAAAGCGCTAATGATTAGGTTATTTACTTGAGTAAGGTTATCTATATTAATTTAATAAAAAAGCGCAACTAACTAGCTGCGCTTTTAGATTACAAATTATTCACTTGTAACGCTATAAATTTAGCGATGATTAATAATTGCTTGTTGTTGGAGGTGCTTGTGTAAGCTCAGCAGGCTGCACTTTATTGCCTTTAGTTGTGCCATGGTTATCATCCATATTCTTTAATACTTTATTTTTACGGTTAGGCTCAACAGGCTCGCTGAGCTCTTTATTTGAGCGCTCCATTTGTTTTTTGATCTGTGGCGTCTCCGCATTACCTAAATTACTAGCATCAGATTCTGTCGAACCTTGATTAACGCCTGTCGGCCCTTTATCTGTTCGATCAGCTTGTCTTTCTACTTGGGGTGATGATGAGGTACCTAAAGCACTCGCGTCATCTGTATTATCCGAAGTTGTTGCTGCACAAACAGCGTATGAACTTAACACTAAAGTTGCTGCTAATAAGTTTTTCATTAATGTATTCATTAATGCTTCCTATCATGTTGATATAAATGGTGTTGTTATAAACAAAATTGTTTATAAATATGTATTAAGCCCTTCTTCAAAGAGTCCGCTAATAGGACAAATAACTAAATGTATGTCATCCAATTCTTACTTGCTATTTAATTAGTTAGCGCCATTTAAAAGCCTAGTTAACATCCTGGCTATTCAGTAAGTATATTAAGGAATAAGATAAATTTATTGAACACCTATACCTCTATCTGGATGCCCTTTGAACTGCCACCCTGTGCTCGTTATGACACTGTGTCATTACGAGCACAGGGTGGATTTATACTTTAGTGCTATAACTCTGCAAGTAAACACCTTAGTCAAAACATAAACTATGTTCAGCCTTAATGAGCTTACAGGGCTACATGGTTACGCAACTGCTTCACTTGATCATGATTATGTTGCGCACCCATCAATTGACGCATCACAACTACGCGTATCTCAGGCGGTAAATCCTTAGCTGCTGCCTCTTTATAAACAGTTAAAGCGACATCCTCACCACGCTCGACTGCATTTAACACCGCGATGGTATCGTTGCCCTTAACTGCAGAAATTAAATCTATCCAGCGGCGATGCAAATAACCGCCGAAAGAAGATGATTGAGCTGGTTTAGCACCTAAGTCACGCACGGTTTGTTGTAGTTCTGCAACGCTTTCTTTGACTTGTTGCGCACGTCCTGAAAAAAAAGTTTTAAGCACAGGGTCATCTACCAC
Organism: Methylophilaceae bacterium; assembly: GCA_041612255.1. Classification (GTDB taxonomy): domain Bacteria; phylum Pseudomonadota; class Gammaproteobacteria; order Burkholderiales; family Methylophilaceae. Next base: position 68,153 of record JBFJJN010000004.1, read on the forward strand.
TTTTGCAGACTCTAAAAAACCTTTCTCACCATCAATTGAAATTTCAATCAAATCATTAAGCGTTGATACCATATCTTCTTTATTCATCATCATAGTAATACTCCTCATAAAATAAAACTTTTTGATATATTTAAGTAATGAGGTTGCAGTATGTGGCTTTTGAAAAAATGACAACATAGGCAAAATAGGTAATGTATCGTCGGAATTGACTGACGAAGTCCTACAAGATTTAAATTTAAATCATCATTTAAATTTTGATAATAGTTGTTGGAACTGTTTTGTAATATTGGCAATAAAGAGATATCACCATCGTCATGATATAAAATGATGAGATGAACTTTAATTTGGCTAAGTCCTCTATTAGCAAAACCCTCTATTAAGAGAGTTACCTTAACCCTACAGGAAGCTCGATGCAAAAATTACTGATTGTTGCTACGCTAACTTTTTCATTAGTTAACCCAACTGCAGAAGCAGCTGAATACAATATACGCGTTGGATTGTGGGAAATTGCAACCACCTCTGACTTACTACTATTAGTACCACGCCTTCCGTCAGAGCAAATGAAAAATATCAAAGATTTGGCCAAAGAGTATGGCTTTGAAATGCCGCAAATTGAAGATGGTGCTGCTATTTCCAAAGTCTGCGTTACGCCAGAAATGGCAAACCAAAAAACGCTACCAACTTTCTACCAAGAGCAAGCAGGTTGCTCAAGTAAAAAAGCTACTCGAGATGGTAACAACTATCATGTTGAGTTTAGCTGTGATGGCGCAGACCTAAAAGGCAACGGCATAGCAAAAGCAAATTTAACCAGCGCCGAAAGCTTTACAGGGCAAACAACATTCAAGGGCTCTGCACAAGGCACGCCTGTTAACGAAAAAGCAGATATTACGGGTAAATGGTTAGATGCAAATTGTGGGTCAGTCAAGCCAATTTAAGCAGAACGCTATGTTATTTAGCTTAGTAACTTTAAATGAATGCACACTCAATGCACTCAGTTTCATATTTTGCGACAATAATAATAATTGGTATTAAACTAAATAAATGACATCAGCATTTTTAAACTAAGCACCATCAACAACACACCAAAACTTTTTTTCAACACACTAATCGGTAATCTCTGCGTCAGCTTTGCACCCAAAGGCGCAGTAAAGTAACTTGGAATAGAGACAAGTAAAACCGCAGGCAGGTAGATGTAACCCCATGTATATGCTAGATGTTCTGCCGAGCTTGCATTGAGTTTGCCGTTAATGAGATAGCCTAGCGTTCCTGCAATGGCAATAAAAAATCCCAAAGCAGCAGAAGTTGCAATGGCGTTTCTAATATTGATGCCGCGCCAGGTAAGATATGGCACTGTTAGCGAGCCACCACCAATTGAGACTAACGCCGATACAGCGCCGATACCCAGCGTGACGAGTGATAATTCGGTACGTTTAATATTGCCAGAACCTAATTGCGCTTTTTGACTAATGAACATTTTGATCGAAACATAAGCCATAAATACGGCAAAAAACACCGCAAGCGCCTTAGCGCTAAGATATGTCGTTAAAAAAGTAGCCGAAAAAGTACCAACCACTATTCCTATTGCCATTATTTTCACCAGCGGCCAATTCACTACACCATTTTTGTGATGAGCACGCATGCTAGAAAATGAAGTCAAGATGATGCAAGCCATAGAAGTACCTAACGCAAGATGCATAACACTGTCTCTTGGAATGCCTTGATAAATAAAAATAGAAGCGAGCGCTGGCACCATAATCCCGCCGCCACCTATGCCCAATAATCCTGCCATGACGCCGACAACAATACCAAGCAACACAAACGCAATGATTATCTCAATACCCATTCAATTCTCTTTTTAACGTAACAATCTCTTTTGAAATTAATAGCCAATTCTTTTCACTAGTAACAAAAACACCATCTATTCATTTCAACTAATAGAAATCGACTACTACATCCAGCTATGTGTATAGCGTTCACAGGCTCTTAACATATGACTCTAAATCTTTACTGAGACTTTTAAATCATATTGCGCCTCCCGCGGGTTCGATTCCCGCCTGCGAAACCCAATAAAAAAGCTACCCACTAGGGGTAGCTTTTTTATTTATTGGTGGAGAAGGCGGGAATCGAACCCGCGTCCGCAAGCCCTCCACAGACAGTTCTACATACTTAGCTGTGTTGTTTAAATTTAACCGCATTCCCACCAACTAGCAAGCAAGAATGAAGCGAGTTACCTTAGATTTAACACTGTATTAAGTAACCCAATAAAGTGCGATTTCCTCTATATGACGTTGCTTGCTAGTCACCTAGCCTGGGCGAGGAAACCCCCAGAGCAACGTTTAGCGGCCTAAGCTGCTAAAGAGTAAGTTTCGTCGTTTGCGACTATACTTTTTCCAGATGGATTAACGAGGAAACCTGAAACCCTCGGTATGCCCTGCATGCTTTGTAACCCACGTCGAAACCTAGTCATCCCCAGTGTGTTGCATTACATTTTATGACTAACGCGTTCATATTTAACGCGTCAATTCCTATATTATACGCGCAAATATGTTAATAACGTTTTTTATGTGCCTGCTATAATATTAACATCTCGTTATTCAGAAATGATGTGCTGTAATGCTAAATAAGTATGGTGCAAACTTTAGAAATAGCCCTGACAAGTGGATATCATTACTACCCAAAATTGATGAAACGAGTAATAAGTATACGCGCGGACATACTCTAATTGTAGGTGGTGAGTCATTAACAGGCGCTTCTCGGCTATCCGCTACAGCGGCGGCAAGGATAGGTAGTGGTGTGACTACTTTGCTTGTACCAAAAGTTGCTTTTCCAGTCTACGCTAGTGCGTTAACCAGCATTATGGTTAAGGCTTTTGATGATATTGAATCTTTTAATCAGTCCATCATCAATACGCGTATTACCAGCTTTTTAATTGGCCCAGGCGCGGGTGTTAATGATGACACGCTTATACAGTCATTAAAGTTATTAGCTACTTCACTCCCTGTTGTATTGGATGCCGATGCAATCACAGCTTTTCAAGATGATGTGCGTGTACTGAGTAATTATCTGCATCCCAATTGCGTACTCACGCCACATGAAGGTGAATTTAAGCGATTATTTAATTTAACAGAAGACCGTATGTTAACCGCGCAACAAGCAGCAAAAGATTGCGGGGCTGTGATTGTGCTCAAAGGTAGTCAAACCGTTATCGCGGCACCCGATGGACAAACGATTATCAACGATAATGCACCACCAACACTTGCTACTGGGGGGTCTGGTGATGTTTTAGCTGGCATGATAGCTGGGTTGATTGCCCAAGGGATGCCAACATTTCACGCAGCAGCAGCGGCTAGCTGGATACATGGTGAAGCAGCAAAACTATTTGGTTTGGGCTTAATTGCAGAGGATTTGCCTCTTTTACTGCCTCAAGTACTTCAAAAGTTACATAATCAGTAAATCATTTATTTATTGTGCGCACGCATGATACGCGCTTTGTCACGTTCCCAATCTTTTTGCTTAATCGATTCGCGTTTATCGTGTTGTTTTTTACCTTTCCCTAAGCCAATTTGTACTTTAATGCGGCCTTTGCTGAAATGCATATCTAATGGGATTAAGGTATAACCTGCGCGCTCAACCTTACCAATCAATTTAGCAATTTCTTCATTATGTAACAATAGCTTACGCGTTCTAATCGCATCTGGGCGTACGTGTGTTGATGCCATGCCTAACGGCGTGATATGACAGCCAATCAAGAAAATTTCTCCGCGCATAATCACCACATAAGCTTCTTTAATATTGATGCGGTGATCACGAATCGCTTTCACTTCCCAACCTTCTAGGACGATTCCTGCTTCGTATTTTTCTTCGATAAAGTAATCAAAAAATGCTTTTTTATTTTGGGCAATGCTCATGACTTAACGCTAAATAGCTTAAAATAGCTATTTTACGCTAGTTTAAATAGAACGCTTGAATGAATAAGGTAGAAAAAACAGTTTTAGTGATGCACTCGGCTGAACAGATGTTTAATTTAGTCGATGCAGTAGAAGATTATCCTCGCTTTTTACCGTGGTGCGGCGGTGTGAATCTGCATGAACGCACAAACACTAGTACGAGTGCGACTTTGCACATTAACTATCATGGCATTAAACAAAAATTTACGACCGTCAACCGCAAAGTGTTTCCTACCAACATGGATATTGCGCTTAAAGATGGGCCGTTTAAGCATTTAGAAGGTGATTGGCGCTTTATTGAACTGCGCGCAGATGCTTGTAAAATTGAGTTTAGACTCAATTATGAGTTTGCGAATGGCTTTCTTGAACGATTAATCTCGCCTGTGTTTAACCATATTGCCACAACGTTTGTTGATAGCTTTGTGACGCAAGCAGATAAAATATATACCGTTAAAAAGGATTAACTTTTGCCGACTAACAACCACATCACCGTAGAAGTCGCTTACGCGTTGCCGCATCAGCAAATGATTATTCCTGTGCAAGTTGCGCCAGAAACAACGGCAGAACAAGCGGTTAAAGCTTCCGGCATTATGGCAAAGTTTCCTGAAATTGATTTATCCATCAATCAAGTGGGTATTTTTGGCAAATTAACCAAGCTTGATACACCATTACGTCATTTAGATCGTGTTGAAATTTATCGTCCGCTGATTGCAGATCCGAAAGAAGTAAGAAAACAGCGTGCAGCCGATGGAAAAATCATGAAAAAAGGCGGTGGAGATGCACCGCCTGATTCAGAGTAATTAATTGAATTTGTTATATTGAATTAATTACATTTAATTAATTGCAATATTGCTGCATTTCAGCTTGCGCCTTTGCTTTGCGCTCGTTTAAACCAGTATCATCAAAATACTCACGCTCGCCCTTTTCATTCATTTGGTAAATACGTCCACCTTGGGCAAAAGTTTCATAGTCCGCTTTAGCTGAACGGCAATTTTCTGCTTTTAGCTTGGCTTGCGCGGCTTGTTCTTCTTTATTTTTCTTTTCTATTTCAGCATTACGTGCCCGTAACTTTGCCGCTTCGTCTTCAGTATCAGGCTGAGATTTGTTATTAGCAGCTGGATTATTAGCGGCCGGTTTAGCTTGCTTTTCTACTGGTGAGGTTGATTTGGTTGTTATTTCTTTACCAATTTTTTGGACTTGTTGATTGTTGGTTGGTGGCGTGTCTGAGTAACGCGTCACACCATTTTTATCTTTCCATTTATAAATCTGTGCATCCACCAACATGGGTGTCGCCAATGCGATCATCAAACCTAAATATATAAATTGTTTAAATTTCATTGCTGGCCTTTTTTGCAGTCAGATTGATTCAATGCACGTAGATTACAATAAGCTACGCTATTTTGACAATATAAAAACGTCTCAACGTGCGTAAAGTTGACACGGACAACCACAATGATTGGAATGAAAATGATGCGTTTTATCGCCAATTCTGTATAATCGCGTTTTGGAATTAAAGGATTACTCATGCGTTTGCTGCAACAAGCTCTCACTTTTGATGATGTTTTATTAGTTCCCGCGCATTCCATCGTAATGCCGCGTGAAGTCGACCTAAGCACTCAATTCACCCGCAACATCAGATTAAATATCCCGCTGAGCTCTGCAGCGATGGATACCGTCACCGAAGCGCCTTTTGCAATTGCTCTGGCGCAAGAAGGTGGTTTGGGTATTATTCATAAAAATATGAAACCGATTAAACAAGCGGCACACGTGTCACGTGTTAAACGTTTCGAATCTGGGATTGTGAACGACCCTGTGACCATTCAAAGTCATATGACAGTGCGAGATGTATTAGAACTCACCGCATTACACAAAATTTCTGGTTTGCCAGTGGTAGATAATGACAAAGTTGTTGGCATTGTTACTAACCGTGACTTGCGTTTTGAAACAAATCTTGACCAGCCAATCACCAACATCATGACGCCACGCAATCGTTTAGTCACGGTTAAAGAAGGTGCGCCGCGTGAGCAAGCGATTGAATTGCTCCACCGCCACCGCTTAGAGCGCGTCTTGGTGATTGATGATTATGACAACTTAAAAGGTCTGATTACCGTTAAGGATATTCAAAAATCTAGCGATCATCCAAATGCATCTAAAGATGCCCAAGGTCGTTTACGTGTTGGCGCGGCAGTTGGTGTTGGCGAAGGTACTGAAGAACGTGTTGCCGCTTTGGCTGATGCAGGTGTTGACGTACTTGTGGTTGATACGGCACACGGACATTCGCAAGGCGTATTAGATCGTGTGACATGGGTAAAAAGGAATTTTCCACATATCGAAGTAATTGGCGGGAACATTGCCACTGCAGATGCGGCAAGAGCGTTGGTTGATGCGGGTGCGGATTGCGTTAAAGTAGGCATTGGCCCAGGCTCGATTTGTACAACGCGGATTGTGGCGGGTGTTGGCGTACCACAAATTACGGCGATTGCTAACGTAGAAGAAGCTTTGCGCGGCACTGGTGTGCCATTTATTGCTGATGGCGGTATTCGTTACTCTGGTGACATTTCAAAAGCCATTGCAGCTGGCGCTTATAGTGTAATGCTAGGTGGCATGTTTGCAGGTACAGAAGAAGCCCCAGGCGAAGTTGAACTTTTTCAAGGTCGCTCATATAAATCTTATCGTGGCATGGGTTCAATTGGCGCGATGAAAAAAGGGTCTAGCGATCGTTACTTCCAAGATAACAATGGCAATGCAGATAAATTAGTACCAGAAGGTATTGAAGGTCGCGTGCCATATAAAGGCAGTGTGATTGCGGTGATTCATCAATTAATGGGTGGTTTACGTGCTTCTATGGGCTACGTTGGCGCTAGAAACATCACGGAAATGCGCGAAAAAGCTGAGTTTGTGCAAATCACCAGTGCTGGCATGCAAGAGTCGCATGTACACGATGTGCAGATTACAAAAGAAGCACCAAACTACCGCATCGGTTAATTTAATAACATAACATTGGGCAAACAGTTGATAACAGCTGTTTGCCCAAACTTTTATATAGCATCACATATTAATAACAGAATTTTAAATAAACTATATTAAGTAAATCATATGACATCAACCATCACGCACTCAAAAATCCTGATCCTTGATTTTGGCTCACAAGTTACGCAATTGATTGCACGCCGTGTACGCGAAGCAAACGTTTATTGCGAAATTCATCCATGCGATGTCTCGGATGAGTTTGTCCGTGCATTTGGTGCAGATGGCATTATTCTTTCTGGCAGCCATGCTAGTGCTTATGTAGAAGAAACCGATAAAGCACCACAAGCGGTGTTTGACATAGGGGTTCCTGTACTTGGCATTTGTTATGGCATGCAAACCATGGCATTGCAATTGGGTGGCAAAGTTGAAGCTGGGGTTAAACGTGAGTTTGGTTACGCACAAATGCGCGCACGCGGTCATTCTGCTCTATTCCGTGATATTCAAGATGAAACCAATGATGAAGGTCATGGCTTATTAGATGTGTGGATGAGTCATGGCGATAAAGTCACCGCATTACCGCCAGGTTTTAAAGTGATTGGTAGCAATGAAACTACACCATTTGCAGCGATGGCAGATGAAGATAGAAAATTTTATGCCGTACAATTCCATCCAGAAGTAACGCACACCAAACAAGGTCAAGCCATACTTGAACGCTTTGTATTAGAAATTTGCGCGGCAAAGCCTGATTGGGTGATGGGCGACTATATTGCAGAAGCTGTTGCAAGCATCAAACAACAAGTCGGCGATGAAGAAGTCATTTTAGGCTTATCTGGCGGCGTAGATTCTAGTGTGGCAGCGGCGTTAATTCACCGCGCGATTGGCGATCAATTAACTTGTGTTTTTGTTGACCATGGCTTACTTCGCTTAAACGAAGGCGACATGGTGATGGAAATGTTTAAAGGTAAACTGCATGCCAACGTAATTCGTGTGGATGCTGCTGACCAATTCATGAGCAAGCTAGCGGGCGTGAGCGACCCTGAAGCGAAACGCAAAATCATAGGTGGCGAATTTGTTGAAGTATTTAAAGCAGAAGCAGCTAAACTAAAAGCCAGCGGTCAAGGTCATGAAGGTGCGACCTTTTTAGCACAAGGTACGATTTACCCTGATGTGATTGAATCTGGTGGTGCAAAAAGTAAAAAAGCCGTGACGATTAAAAGCCACCACAATGTGGGAGGCTTACCTGAGCAACTCGGTTTAAAACTATTAGAACCATTACGTGATTTATTTAAAGATGAAGTGCGCGAGCTCGGCGTAGCATTAGGCTTACCGCGCGATATGGTTTATCGCCACCCTTTCCCAGGTCCTGGGTTAGGTGTGCGTATTTTAGGCGAAGTAAAACGTGAGTTTGCATTACTATTGCAACAAGCCGATGCGATTTTTATCGAAGAACTGCGCAATACCGTAGACAAAGAAACGGGCAAAACTTGGTACGATTTAACCAGCCAAGCTTTTACCGTATTCTTGCCAGTTAAATCAGTAGGCGTTATGGGTGATGGTCGCACTTATGATTATGTAGTCGCTTTACGCGCTGTGGTAACTAACGACTTTATGACCGCACACTGGGCTGAATTACCCTATAAACTATTAGGCAAAGTATCAAACCGTATTATTAATGAAGTAAGAGGCATTAACCGAGTAGTGTATGACGTCTCTGGAAAACCACCCGCTACGATTGAGTGGGAATAAAAACGCGTAATGAGCCGCGGTTTTGTTAAAGAGGATGATTTAGAACACGCAGGTACTGATTTACCAGAGCGTCCTGTTAGCCCACATCCCAATTATGTGACACCAACGGGATTGCAACAATTAGAAGAGGCAGCCAACTTACTCGATAAAGAGCGTGCTAGTTTGGTTGTTGATAAAGAGAATGAAACAGCTAAACAACGGCTGGCCGTGGTTGATCGTGATTTACGTTATTTGTCTGTGCGAATCAAAGATGCCATTTTAGTGCAGCCTGAATTGCAAGATAAAAGCACCATATTGTTTGGTGCAACGGTAAAAGTTGAAGATGAAGCCGGTGAATTGCGTCAATTTCATCTTGTTGGTGAAGATGAAGCCGATATTGCACAGCACAAAGTCAGTTATGTTTCGCCAATTGCCAAAGCGCTGATTGGTCGAAAAGTAGGTGATACGGTGCGTTGGGAGCGCCCTGCTGGCCTATTGGAATTAGCAATTATTGAAATTAATTATTAGGAATCAAATAGATGAATGTTACTGAAGCCATTATCGAGCGTCGCTCTATTAAAGCTTATGATCCGCATCACAAAATGACCGAGCAAGAAATTGCAAAATTAATGTCTCTTGCTATGTTATCGCCAACGGCGTTTAACATTCAACATTGGCGTTTTGTGGTGGTGACCGATCCTGTACTACGTCAACAAATTCGTGCTGTGAGTTGGAATCAGGCACAAGTAGAAGAAGCATCATTGCTGATTGTGGTGACTGCTGATTTAATGGCATGGAAAAAACAGCCGCAGCGTTATTGGGCGAATGCGCCACAGCCAGTTCAAGACTTTATGGTACCTGCTATTACCAATTATTATGAAGGTGATGAGCGTGTGCAACGCGACGAAGCGATGCGCTCTTGTGGAATGGCTGCAATGACGATTATGTTAGCCGCAAAAGAAATGGATTATGACACTTGCCCGATGGATGGCTTTGATTTTGATGCAGTTGGTAAATTACTCAACTTGCCTGAAGACCATATGCCAACGATGTTTGTGGTCGTTGGCAAGGCTTTAGAACCAGCCCGCGCACGTGCTGGACAATTGACTATGGATGAGGTTGTTATTTACAATCAATTTTGAATGATTAATTAATAGTTAAAAGATAGTCATATCTAACAGATAATCAGTGACGAGCTAAATAGTTTTAGGTATATTGACAATCTGTTATTGCAACACTAATCCCCCTTATTTTTATTGGAGAGTCACATGAAAACTTTATCTAAAATTGCACTAATTTCCCTTATTTCTATTTTATTTTCAGCCTGCAATACGGTTGAAGGTGCTGGCAAGGATATTAAGGCAGGTGGCGAAGCGATTGAAAATACTGCCAATGATGCAAAAAACTAATCTTTAGTTGAAAAAGCCCCCAAGAGGGGCTTTTTTTATGGCGTAAATTTAGTATAAACACCCAGCATGATGTAAAATTATCCCTTTTTAATTTTATGCTTCTCCTCTGAAGTTTGAAAGTCATTCATGCTTACCGCAAATAATATCACCATGCAATTTGGCTCTAAGCCACTGTTCGAAGACGTTTCCGTTAAATTCGGTGACGGTAATCGCTACGGTCTTATCGGCGCCAATGGCTGTGGAAAATCGACCTTTATGAAAATTCTCGCTGGCGAATTAGAGCCATCAAGCGGCAATATTTCATTAGACACCAATGAACGTATGGCATTTTTGCGCCAAGATCAATTCGCGTTTGAAGATAAACGTGTTTTAGACGTGGTGATGATGGGTCACGATCAAATGTGGGCTGCGATGACTGAGCGCGATGCGATTTACGCTAACTTAGAAGCGACTGAAGATGATTACATGAGAGCAGCTGAGCTTGAAGGTGTGTTTGCTGAGTTTGACGGCTACACAGCCGAAGCGCGCGCAGGCGAGTTATTATTGGGTGTTGGCATCCCAATTGAGCAACATACTGGACCAATGAGCGAAGTCGCACCAGGCTGGAAATTACGTGTGTTATTGGTACAAGCTTTGTTTGCCAATCCAGACGTATTGTTGCTTGATGAGCCAACCAATAACTTGGATATTAATACCATTCGTTGGTTAGAAGATGTGGTGAATAATCGAGACTGTACCATGGTCATTATTTCGCATGACCGTCACTTTTTAAATCAAGTGTGTACGCATACTTGTGACATGGATTACGGCAAAATTACTAGCTATCCTGGCAACTACGATGATTATATGGAAGCCAGTATAGCAGCCCGTAATCAACAGGCTAAAGATAATGCTAAAGCTAAACAGCAAATTGCGGACTTGCAAGACTTTGTGCGTCGCTTCTCTGCTAATGCGTCAAAAGCAAAACAAGCAACCAGCCGCGCTAAGCAAATCGATAAAATTAAAGTGGAAGAATTTAAGCCTTCAAGTCGTCAATATCCATTTATTCGCTTTGAATATGATGATAGAGAAAAACTGCACCGTAACGCAGTAGAGCTTAAAAAACTTGGCCATGGCTTTGATGATAAAGACTTGTTTAAGGGCTTCGAAGTAATCTTTGAAGCAGGTGAAAAAGTAGCTATTATTGGCGAGAATGGTATTGGAAAAACCACCTTCTTACGTTGCTTAGCAAATGATTTAGAGCCTAAATACGGCTCAGTGAAATGGGCTGAAAAAGCCAATATCGGTTATTTTGCGCAAGACCATGAATATGAATTTAAAGCAGGTGAAGACTTATTTGAATGGATGTCGCAATGGCGTAAACCAGGTGATGACGATAACGTTGTTCGCAGTATGCTAGGTCGTTTATTATTTGGCAGCGAAGCAACTAAAAAATCGGTGAAAGTGTTATCAGGTGGTGAAAAAGGTCGTTTGCTTTACGGCAGACTAATGTTAGAGCGCACCAACGTATTATTAATGGATGAGCCAACCAACCATATGGATATGGAGTCGATTGAGGCGTTAAACACTGCGTTAGATAAATACAACGGCACGCTATTTTTTGTCAGCCATGACCGTGAATTTGTTAGCTCAATCGCCACCCGTATTATTGAAATTAAAGCAGATGGCATTGTTGATTTTAGTGGAAACTATGAAGACTACCTTGCTAGCCAAGGCGTGGCATAAACTTGGCCATTAAGGCTACCGTGTTTAAAGCCAGCCTGCAAATTGCAGATATGGATAGACATTATTATGCGGAACATAACTTAACCATATCGCGGCAGCCTTCAGAGACAGATGAACGCATGATGGTGCGTTTGTTGAGTTTTGCGCTAAATGCCAATGAGTATTTAACCTTTGGTGAAGGCATGATTGATGATGAATCGGCCGATTTGTGGCAAAAAGACTTAACTGGCGCGATTGAGTTATGGATTGATGTCGGCTTGCCTGATGAAAAGTTAATTCGCAAAGCCTGTGGGCGAGCAAATCGCGTTATTGTTTATTGTTATGGTGGCAATGCTGCAAACCTATGGTTTGAGCAAAACGCCAAACAATTTTCACGCTCAAAAAATCTAACCGTCATTAACTTATCCCAAACTTGTACACAAGCAATTGCTAAATTAGCAGAACGTACGATGCAGTTGCAATGCAATATTCAAGATGGGCAAGTTTGGTTGATGAATAATCAAGATAGCGTGCTAATTGAGCAAGAAGTTTTAAAAGAAAGCTAGCCTTTTCTTTTCGAACAAAAAGCCAAATCGCATCTGATTTGGCTTTTTTATTATTAATTATTATTCTCTTTTTTTGCTTTTTCTGAAAGCATATAACCTAATAACAACGCCAACATCATAGCAGGCAGTCCTTCGTAAACCATATGATGTAAGTTAGCATATCGCCACAACAAGGCAACTAATATACCTATCCCCATTACAAGAATAGCCACTTTTTCCGTCATCACGCGATTAACAGCTAATAAAATTAAGATTGGCCCAAAGGCAACTGCCATCACCGACCATGACATGATGACTAAATCAAACACACTACTGCTCGCATATAAAGCAATCAATAATGCCAATCCAGTTACAGCAGACGTGACTAGCTTAATCATCATTTGGCTCTTTACTTTATTAGGTAACAAATCGTTTGTAATGGCTGAGGAACAACTCAGCACCAATGAATCAGCGGTCGACATGGTTGCTGCAAAGATGCCCGCCAGCACCACACCAACTAATACTGGCGGCAGTAATTGCACAGCCATCGTAGGCAATGCCATCTCTGGATCTAGACTGCTTAACTCTGGTAAATGCAAGCGCGCCAACATGCCAGCTACCGTTGCTAACGCATAAAAAAAGATAAAAAAAGCGTAGTAATAAATGCGGGCAGACTTGATGCTAGCGGCATCCTTAAGCGCCATGAAACGCACCATGATATGCGGTTGACCAATCACACTGAGTCCAGCTACTAACCAGCCTAAGAAAAACAATAGTACGCCCATCAAACCTGGAAGCGCCAGTCCTGGTGGTGCTAAATCAAAATAACCTGGAATTGCTTGCCATGACTGCATCACATTGGCAACGCCACCAAGCGACGCTACGCCTGAAAAAACCAATATAATCATTGCCGCTAGCATGACGACGCTTTGTGCGACATCGGTCCAAATTGAAGCACGAATGCCACCTGCCACACTATAAGAAAGCACCATCAAAGCCACTAGCCATGCACCAGCAGTTCTATTCCAGCCCAACACGCCTTCTAAGGCCGTGCTACCCGCCGAAATCTGCGCCGCGGCATAAGCGCCTAAAAAAACCAATGTTAAGACAGCTGCTATTCGACGCCAAACCAACATATTGTCACCAGACCAAGTCGCTAAGACGCCTGAGAAAGAAGATTCGCCTGTTTTAGCGGTTGCAATATGTAGTTTCTTATGGATAAAAAGTGAGGCTAAAAAGTCGCCTGCAATCCAGCCAATCATCAACCAGATAGATGCCAAGCCTACGGCATAGGTATAACCAATAACACCAATAAACATATAGCCACTATTATTGGTTGCCACAGCAGAAAGCCCACTAAACAGCGGGCTTACTGATTGGTCAGCTAAGTAATAATCTTTTACTGTGCCTTTACTTTTGACTACTGAAGCTAAGCCAATAATAAAAAACAAACCAAGAAAGACGACAAAGCTAATCAAAATTACCATTATTTGGGGCTTTTTTTATCTAAGTCTTAGGCAAAGGTCAAATCTGAACGATGCGCGAGATACCCACCCTCTGGATGTATCGGCTCTGGCGTGCGGTTGGCGACAAAGTCTGGTCTAGGCGATTTGTTGCTATAAGGAGCTACCAACTGGTTGGACAGTGCATTGTAAACAAAAAAAGTATTTGATCTGGGCATCGGTGTGATATTGCTGTTAGACCCATGCATCATATTACAATCGAAAATTAAAATAGAGCCTGGTTTCGCTACTGGACTTACTATACCAAACTCACTTACCATCCTCTCCAAGTTATTCTCATCCGGCACACCATACGTTTGTTTTTTTAATGATGTTTTATAGTGATTTTCTGGTGTTTCCCCGACGCAGCCTAAGAAACGGCGATGTGACCTAGGTATCAACATGAGTGAGCCATTATGGGATGTATTTTCTGTCATCAATACAGACATCGATAAAGCACGCATGCGTGGCATACCATCTTCCGTATGCCAAGTTTCAAAGTCAGAATGCCAATAAAACTCTTTTCCGACAAAGCTAGGCTTATAGTTTAATCGCGACTGGTGCAGATAAACTTCATCATTCAATAAAAAAGAAGCAACCCCGACTAACCGCTGATCTGAGGCTAAGCGGCCCATCAATTTCGATTGTTGATGAATTGCAAATATTGATCTCACATCATAGCTAGCAAGCTCACTAATGACAGTTTCTTGACGTAATGCAGCAGCATTTTGTAGAGTATGCTTAGCTTCTGCTTGCATATACAGAACCTCATCTGTAGTGAAAACATCTTCTAAAAGCAAATATCCATCTTGATTAAATTTTTCTGTTTGTGCTTTTGTTAAAGGTGATGATGGTTGCCATTTGCCATAAAATACTGGATCTTGCCTTTCAATTAATGACGCTTGTGTAGACTGTCTACTAGGGTAAATATCGTGTATATGTTTAATGTCTTAAATCCCTTGTTAGTCAAAATCAGCTGGATATGAACCATTTTCATCATGCACTTCTCGACCAGATACCGGTGGATTAAACACGCAAGCACAGACAATTTCTTGCCTAATTCTGAGAATATGGTGGTCATGTGCATCAAGTGCGTACAAGGAGCCAGGCATCAAATCATGTACCTCTCCATTAACTAAGTTTTCAATTGTGCCTTGACCTTGCATAATAAAAACAGATTCTAAGTGGTTTAGATATTGCAACTTTATTTCTGCGCCAGCATACAAGGTTGTGATATGGAACGAAAACCCCATGTCATCTTGCTTAAGCAACATGCGTGCGCTCTCCCAGCCTTCCGATTTCACATTATGTTCAGAGGCGCGTATGGCTTTTAAATCTCGTATAATCATTAATAATCTCCTATGCCGCAGCGCCAACGTCTTCAGAACAAGCATCACGGATACACTGTTCCAGAATATCAAGGCCTTTTGCCATTTCTGATTCAGTAATCGTTAAAGGCGCTAATACTTTAATTACCTCGTCAAATGCGCCACTCGTTTCAATAATAAGGCCTTTATCAAAGGCATCTGCAGTTACCTCGGAAGCAAGATCACCAGAGCCAACATCAATGCCGCGCATCATGCCTTTACCACGTGTGTTAAATCCGTATTTACCTGCTATTTTTTCTAGTCGTGCAGATAGATACTCTCCACGTTGATACACTTCAGTCTGGAATTGATCATCTGACCAAAAGTGTTTTAGTGTTGCCGTTGCAGTGACAAATGCATGATTATTGCCACGAAAAGTACCGTTGTGCTCCCCTGGTGACCAAATGTCTAAACTCGGTTTAAATAATGTAAGTGCGAAAGGTAAACCCATGCCTGATAATGATTTTGACATCGTCACAATATCGGGTGTGAATCCCATGTCCTCAAAACTAAAGAACCCATTGGTACGACCACAGCCTGCTTGAATATCATCGACAATCAACAGTGCGCCATGACGTTTTGCCGTTTCAGCAATTTTAAGTAGCCACTCTGTAGACGCCGCATTTAAGCCACCTTCGCCCTGCACTGTTTCTAATAAAATGGCAGCTGGCTTATCTAAACCACTAGAAAGGTCTGACAAACGTTGTTCCAACATATCTGCCGTATCAACATCGGCTCCAAAGTAACCATCAAACGGCTCATGTACAACATTATTGAGTGGCACGCCTGCGCCATTACGCTTTGTCGCGTTCCCTGTGCAAGCTAGTGCGCCAAGCGTCATACCATGATAACCATTGGTAAACGAAACAATCAACTCACGCTTTGTGACTTTACGCGCTAATTTAATCGCCGCTTCTACCGCATTCGTGCCCGTAGGTCCTGTAAACATGACGCGATAATCTAAATTTCTTGGTTTTAAAATAATCGACTCAAATGCATTCAGGAAATCTGCTTTCGCTTCAGTGTACAAGTCTAACCCTTGAGCAATACCATCTTTTTCAATGTACTCCAACAAAGCTTGCTTCATGACTGGATGGTTATGCCCGTAATTCAAAGAAGCACAACCTGCTAAAAAGTCGAGGTAATGTCCATTATTACTATCGTGCATCCAAACACCTTGTGCTTTGATGAATTTTCTAGGCATGGCACGTGCGTAACTTCTCACTTTAGACTCTCTGCGTTCGAAAATAGCAGTATTTGTTTGGTTATTTTGACTTGGATTTGGGATTTTTGACATATTAAACTCCTTGATTGCTTAAGATTTTTTGAATATTGAATGGCCCTATTTTGGCTAAAAACTCTGTTTCATGAACCCCTTGAAAGTGTGGTTCTTTTTCAAAATATGGCGTTTTATCTAAATTTAATTGGTGTGACTTTGCGAACCGCTCAAACACCGACCACGATGCTTGATTGTCTTGTGTGATGGTTGTGATGAGATAACGCACATGCGCTAAGGCACGACGATTGAACAACGCGGCCAATAAGTGCTTTGCCAACCCTTTTCCTCTCGCCTCTGGATGAACAGCAAGCTGCCAGACAAAAGCATGGTCTAACTGATTGGGAGGAATGTAAGCTGAAAGCCATCCTAAAATACGCCCATCAGACTCAGCTATCACGCACGTTTGAGCAAAATGTGTACATTGCAATAAATTGCAATAGGCTGAATTAGTATCTAAAGGGGGTGAATTTTTTATTAGCGCATTAACAGCATGGCCGTCAAGCACAGTTGGTGAGCGGAATTCGACTGAGGGTAAAGTGTCAAATTGAAAGAGATTAGTCTGTGTTTCTTGGGGGTCTTTAACATTATTGAATGTCAAACCTTCTCCTTTGTTTATTAGCTAATTGCTTTAGTAAATCAATTGAATTAAAGCTTTTATATAATTAATCATTAAAAATCAGGTGCTTATGATAGCACACTTTCACTCCTCTCTCAAGGCTTGATTACCAATTAGAAATGTTGCGCAAAATAAAACCACCTTAAAGGTGGTTTTATTGATTCATTCACTAAGTGATTTAATTAGTCTTTTGAAGCTCTCTTACGCTCATGCTCTAATAAGAAACGCTTACGGATACGAATCGTTTTAGGGGTAATTTCTACCAACTCATCATCATCAATAAACTCAACCGCGCTTTCTAATGTGATGGCAATTGGCGTAATCAAACGCACGGCTTCATCAGTACCTGAAGAACGCACGTTAGTGAGCTGCTTACCTTTAATCGGATTCACAATCAAATCATTATCGCGACTATGAATACCAATCACCATACCTTCGTATAATTTGTCGCCTGGACTAGCAAACATTTTGCCGCGATCTTGCAATTTCCATAAAGCGTAAGCAACAGCCTCACCTTTTTCAGATGAAATTAAAACGCCGTTACGACGACCTGGCATGTCTGCTTTTGTTGGTGCATATTCATCAAAAATATGCGCCATCAAACCAGTACCACGCGTTAACGTTAAGAACTCACCTTGGAAACCAATCAAGCCACGTGCTGGAATTTTGTACTCTAAACGCGTACGGCCATTACCGTCTGATTCCATGTTTTGCATTTCACCACGGCGACGACCCAACTCTTCCATGACAGGACCTTGGTTATCATCTTCCACGTCAACCGTTAGTATTTCATACGGCTCACATTTTTCACCATTGATTTCACGGAAAACCACTTTTGGTTTACCAACTGCAATTTCAAAACCTTCACGACGCATATTCTCTAATAGAATCGTCAAATGCAACTCACCACGGCCAGAAACCCGGAAAATATCAGCATCTTCTGTGTCTTCAACACGTAAAGCCACGTTCACTAATAACTCTTTTGTTAAACGATCACGGATTTGACGTGAAGTAATAAACTTACCTTCTGTACCAGCTAATGGTGATGTATTCACCATAAAGTCCATGGTTAAAGTTGGCTCATCAACGCCTAAATGCGGTAAACCAACTGGTTTATCACGGTCACAGATTGTGTAGCCGATACCAATTTGGTCTAAACCAGCAATAATAATAATATCGCCCGCTTCTGCTTCTGGAATTTCAACACGTTCTAAACCTTCAAAGCCAAGTACTTGACTAATTTTACCAGTTCCGATTTGCTCATCGCCGTGCATAACTGCAACGGCTTGACCTGTTTTAACGCGACCATTGGTCACACGGCCAATACCTAAACGTCCTGTGTAAGTAGAGTAGTCTAATGCTGACACTTGCATTTGTAATGGTGCATTTGAGTCGCCGGCAGGCGGCGCAACGTGCTTTAGAATCGTTTCGAAAACAGCGCGCATATTGTCGGTTGTTTCACTCATGTCTAACATAGCAAAACCATTTAATGCAGAAGCATAAACAATTGGAAAGTCTAGCTGCTCATCAGTTGCACCTAAATTAGCAAACAAATCAAAGGTTTGATCAATCACCCAGTCAGTACGCGCACTAGGACGGTCAACCTTATTAATGACAACAATTGGTTTTAAACCAAGTGCCAACGCTTTTTTAGTTACAAAACGCGTTTGTGGCATCGGGCCATCAACAGCATCAACTAATAGTAATACACCATCGACCATACCTAACACACGCTCTACTTCACCACCGAAATCGGCATGGCCTGGAGTATCCACGATATTAATACGGGTACCTTCATAAGTCAGCGCCGTATTTTTAGCAAGAATCGTAATACCACGTTCTTTTTCAATATCATTACTATCCATCGCACGTTCTGTAACGACTTGATGGGAGGAAAACGTACCTGATTGTTGTAATAGTTTATCCACCATGGTCGTTTTTCCATGATCAACGTGGGCGATAATTGCGATATTTCTTAGATTGCGAGACATTAGTAAGCTGCCAATATGTTCAGAAGGGCGCGAGTTTAACACAATAACGGCATTTTATTAATTGACATTACAAAATAATTGGTTATACTGCGCACAAGTTAAAACTGAAGTTTGATATATTTCCAATTAATCTTATAAATATATCAAGCAGTTTTAGATTCATCGCCCTGACCTTTCGTAACGCGTGAAATAGTGACGTTACATCTTATTTTATCGGTTAGTGGCTATGCCAGCGCGCCGGTAAAAGAAGCTTCTACTTAGAATTACTCTTATAGATATCCTTCTGCGTTTATGTTGTTCATTGATGGATGTTGATCATCTATACAAATGACACATGTCGTTTTTGCTTGCGCCCTTTTTGTTATTTTTGAAAGGGACACACATTGTCTTCAGTTACATTTGAATCATTAAATTTACATCCTTCTATCCTTAAAGCGGTTGCAGAAGCGGGTTATATCAACCCAACACCTATTCAAGCGCAAGCCATCCCAGCCGTTTTAGATGGCCGCGATATATTAGCCTCAGCCCAAACGGGTACAGGTAAAACAGCTGGCTTTACATTGCCTGCTTTAAACTTATTAGCTACGCCACATGCTTCGAACAGCCGTGGCCCACGTATTTTGGTCTTAGTACCAACGCGTGAATTAGCTGCGCAAGTGAACGACTCTGCACGACAATACGGTAAATATATCCGTGCGCGTACAGTAAGTATCGTTGGTGGCATGCCTTACCCATTACAAAACAAATTACTTTCACAACCGTTAGACATCTTAGTCGCTACACCAGGTCGTTTTATCGACCATATGGAACGTGGTCGCGTTGACTTAAGCCGTTTACAAATGTTGATTTTAGATGAAGCAGATCGTATGTTAGACATGGGCTTTATGCCAGATGTACAACGTATTTGCGATGCCTTACCTAAAGAACGTCAAACTTTATTGTTCTCTGCAACATTAGATGGCAACATTGGTCGTATTGCAAAAGATATTTTGAATAACCCAGTGACGATTCAAGTAGCTGCTCAAAAAGAAAAACATGAAAATATTGAGCAACGTTTACACCACGTTGATGATATGAATCATAAAAACAAATTACTTGAACATCTTTTAATTGAGCCTGATGTTGAGCAAGCCATTATTTTTACTAGCACTAAACGTCACGCTGACTTATTAGCAGAAGACTTATATGCTGCTGGTCATAAAACTGCTGCTTTACACGGCGACATGACACAAGGAGCGCGTAACCGCACTTTAACTAAACTACGTCATGGCGATGTTAAAATCCTAGTGGCAACCGATGTAGCGGCACGTGGTATCGATGTTAAAGGCATCAGCCATGTCATTAACTATGATTTACCTAAGTTTGCTGAAGACTATGTACATCGTATTGGTCGTACTGGCCGTGCAGGGCAAAAAGGTATTGCGATTGCATTTGCAACCAATCTGGATAGACATGTATTACGTAAAATTGAAGAGTACACAGGTCATCGTCTTGAAGCTTCAGTCATCGAAGGTTTTGAACCTAAGCGTCCAATTAATATGAGCGCTCCTGATGGAAAACGTGGTAAAGGCCGTGGTGCTGCTCGCAGCAACGATTCACGTTCTGGTGGTTACAAAGGCCGTAGCAGCAGTGAGTCACGTGGCAACTCAGGCAATCACTCTGGTGACAGCTCGCGTGACAATAATGGCGAGAGAGGTCGTAGCTTTGGTGACCGCGCTGCTGCAGATCGTCCAGCAAGAGCTAAACCAAGTGAGTCACGTTTTAACGACAATGGTGCTGAAAGAGGCCGTAGTTTTGGAGATCGCGCCGCTGCAGATCGTCCAGCAAGAGCTAGACCGAGTGAGTCACGTTTTAACGACAAGCCAGCAAGAAGCCGCACACCGGGCAACGAGTCTCAAGGTTCAGAAGTAAACGGTAATAGTGTTTACTATACAAAAGACACTAATTTACAGTTTGCAAAAGAAGTGGCACGCGGCGCAGGCAACGGTCGTGGTCAACAAAACCGTAATGGTGGTGAAAACAAAGGTTCAGCGAAAATATCAAATGAAAAATTTGGTAAGCCACGTCCTCAGCGTAGTGGTAATCCTGCTGGCAATAGTGCACCACGCCGTTCGGATAATGACAGTGCTAAACGTTCACGGAACTTCGCTTAATTTTGCTTATGACAGATAAAAACGAAACCATACCAACAGAAGTAAGCCCAGCCAGCCAAGCAGTAGTCGACTTTAACTCGCTTGGGCTTGCAGCACCTTTGCTGCAAGCAGTGGCTGATACGGGCTATACAATACCAACGCCGATTCAGGCACAAGCTATTCCACTTGCTTTAACCGGCGCAGATTTAATGGCTGGTGCGCAAACGGGTACTGGTAAGACAGCAGCATTTACTTTACCTATCTTGCATAAGTTATTGCCTTTCGCGAGTGCTAGCACTTCGCCAGCAAAGCATCCTGTGCGCGCGTTAGTGTTAGCACCAACGCGTGAACTAGCGATTCAAGTTGAAGAAAGTGTGAAAACTTACGCTAAAAATACAGATTTGCGTAGCTTGGTTGTCTTTGGTGGTGTTGATATTAAAAAGCAATTGCCGCCACTTAAGGCTGGCGTGGAGATTTTAGTCGCTACCCCAGGTCGTTTGTTGGATCATATTGAACAAAAAACGATACAACTTAATCAAGTACAAATCTTAGTGCTTGATGAAGCAGATCGCATGTTAGATATGGGCTTTATGCCTGATTTGAAACGTATTTTGGCTTTATTGCCTAAAAATCGTCAAACCCTGATGTTCTCAGCGACGTTCTCAGCAGAGATTAAAAAATTATCAGATGAGTTCTTAAACAACCCTACTCTAATTGAAGTTGCGCGCAGTAATGCAACTTCTGAGAATGTGCAGCAAAAAGCTTACTCTACCTCGCAAGGTGATAAACAAGCCGTATTGATAGAGCTGCTGAAAAAAGAAGGTGACAATCAAGTCATTGTTTTTACCAAAACAAAAGTAACCGCTAGTCGATTGAGTCGCGCATTAGAACGCGAAGGCATTAAAGCTGATGCGATTCATGGTGACAAGACACAAAAGGAACGTATCGCCGCTTTAGATGCATTTAAAGAAGGTAACATTACAGCGCTAGTAGCAACAGATGTTGCTGCACGTGGCTTGGATATTACTGATTTACCGATGGTGATTAACTATGAAATTCCATCTGCACCAGAAGATTATGTACATCGCATTGGTCGTACCGGTCGCGCTGGCGCTAGTGGCATTGCAATTTCATTGGTTTCTGAAGATGAAGAAAAGTATTTCGTTGAAATTGAAAAGTTAATTAAAAAAACGATTCCTCGCGAAACTTTAGTGGTTTCTCCGCAAAGAAAAACCAGATCTACTTCAGCAAGCGATGCATCAAGCAACACATCTAAACCGCAACGGTCATCAATTGCTAGTAGAACAAGCGCTAATAGACCGAGTAAAAGCAGAGATCCGTGGTTTGATCAGCCTTATGTGCCAAGCAAACTGAATGATAGTAATACTAATCAAACTAGAAGAATATTAGCAAAAAACCGTAAAGCGCCTGTAGCAGCACTGCTTGGCGGGCTTAATAAATAGGTTTTGTTTGAATAATGAGTAGTTAAATCAATAATTACTTAAGTAATTATTGATTGCGCATAAAGTCAGCAACGCCATAAAGCTGCGTTGCCAGCTTGGTTAAGGTTGGTTCTTCTATGCCAATTTTATGCATGGCGCTAATCATGCAATACATCCACTGGTCTCTTTCCGTTTCACCGATTACAAAAGGCATGTGTCTTGCGCGTAATCGCGGGTGTCCGTAGCGTTCAATATATAACTGCGGACCACCTGTCCATCCAGATAAAAACATAAACAACTTCTCACGTGCTTCAGTCAAATCGGACTGATGTATGGACCGTAATTTTTCTGCTTTAGGGTCACTATCCATGATGTCATAAAACGTTTCGACCAATAGCCTTACATTATCTGTTCCACTTTTAGCGCCACCGAGCAATTCATAAAAAGTCGACTTACTCGACCCGACCTCTTCGACTTTATCTAACATCAATTACCTTTTGTTTTGACTAAACTAGCGACTTTCTGCGCGCTGGCTCTCGCCTCATCAGTATTATTAGCGGTCGCTAATGCAACGCCCATGCGACGGTGCACAAAAGCAGCAGGCTTACCAAACAAGCGCACCTCACTGTCGGGTACGGCTAATGCGGCTTCTAATCCAGAATAGCTAAGATTTTCACTATCCATGCCGCCATAAATAACTGCACTTGCACCAGGTTTAGTCAGCGAGACATCGACAGGTAGGCCTAAAATTGCACGCGCATGTAACTCAAATTCGTTTAAACGCTGACTACACATGGTGACCATGCCCGTATCATGCGGGCGTGGACTAACCTCTGAGAACCACACTTGATCTCCCTTAACAAATAACTCCACACCAAACAAACCCAAACCGCCTAAAGCATCAGTAATGGATTTTGCCACGTCTTGTGCGGCTTTCAGCGCTGCGGCTGTCATGGCTTGAGGTTGCCAACTTTCAACATAGTCTCCCCGCTCTTGTCGATGTCCAATCGGATCGCAATAGTAAGTTTGTATTTCGCCATCCGCATTCTTTGCACGCACCGTTAATAAGGTAATCTCAAAATCGAAATCAATTTGGCCCTCTACAATCACAACGCCTTGATTAACGCGCCCACCACTTGCCGCATAATCCCAAGCCGTTTTTATTTCATTTGCTTGCGTAATGCGCGATTGACCTTTGCCCGAGGAAGACATTGTTGGCTTGATAAAACATGGATAACCAATGCCAGCATCGATACTAGCAGCAAGCTCCGCTTCGCTTCTAGCGAAGGCATAAGGTGAAGTGGGTAATTTTAATGTCTCGGCAGCAAGTCGACGAATACCCTCTCGGTTCATGGTTAACTGCACTGCTTTGACTGTTGGAATGATAGTTGAAACACCCGCTTGTTCTATATCGGCTAATGCATCGGTATTCAATGCTTCAATTTCTGGCACGATAAGATGAGGTTTCTCTTTAGCAACTAGCGCCTTTAAAGCTTCTCCATCTGTCATGTCAATCGTATAAGCACGGTGCGCAACTTGATGACCAGGTGCATTCTCATAGCGATCAACCGCAATGACTTCCACGCCTAATCGTTGCAACGCAATAATGACTTCTTTGCCAAGCTCACCACTACCCAACAGCATGACTTTAGTTGCAGATGGTGATAAAGGGGTACCTAAAATGACAGACTCGCTCATGAAAAACTCCAGACTTTAATGACTGAAATCATACCATGATGGCTCTCAGAAACTAACCGCTTATACCGTGTTTTTCCATGCGGTAACGCATTTTCATGCGGGTTATACCTAACTGACGTGCCGCTTTAGAGACATTATGATGCGCAGTTTCCAACGCTGCAATTAACATACGCTTTTCAGCTATATCCAATGTTGGGACTGGCAATATTTCTGCCTTTTTTTGCTTAGCAAAATCAGTATGGTTTTCAGGCAAACCAATATCAATTGCGGAGATGCTTGCTTGATTACTTAACAATACAGCTCTGCTAACTTGATGCTTTAGCTCACGCACATTTCCAGGCCAATTATAAGCCTGAATTACCTCTAACGCGCTCATACTAAAGTTATGCGGACTTAATCCATAACGACGTTCGGTTGTTCGCATAAAATGGGTAGCCAACTGCACCGCATCATGCTTGCGCTCACGCAGTGGAGGCATAGCAAGGCTAATGACATTTAATCTAAAATATAAATCTGAGCGGAAGCGTCCATCATTCGACATCGCATGTAAGTCTCGATTAGTAGCAGCAATAATTCTTGCTGGCACATGACGTTCTTTTGTAGAGCCTAATCGTCTAACCTTTCTTCTTTCTAATACATTCAATAATTTAGCTTGCAAAGCAAGTGGGATTTCACCAATTTCATCTAAAAATAAAGTGCCATCCTCCGCTGCTTCAATTAAGCCTGGCCGACTCGTTGTCGCATTCGTAAATGCCCCTTTTTCATGACCAAACAACTCACTCTCAATGAGTTCGGTAGGTAATGAAGCGCAGTCTACATGTACAAAAGGCTTCTCTATTTTTGCACAAGATAAATGCAACATACGTGCCGCAACATCTTTACCAGTACCTGTTTCACCTGTAATGAGCACTGTAGGCGGAATAGCTTCCATCAAATGACCAAGCTGTGCAACGCGTTCAATTTGCATACGTATGCTTTGCATCGCAGGGCTATCACCTAACAGGGTAACACCATCACTATCATGGGTATTCCGCTGTTTTGAGTTATCTAAACTAGTTTGCAGCTCAAATGCTTTTTCATTTTTTTGAATAACCAATAGCAACTCATCCAAGTCAATTGGCTTTTTAAGATAATCATCCGCACCCAATTTAATGGCTTGTACTGCATCGGTTAGTTCACCATATGCCGTCATTACAATCACTTTGATGTTTTTATCGACTAATTCAGCAATTAAATCTAAACCATTACCATCAGGTAATCGCATGTCTAACAACACTAAATCAGGCTGAAATTGTTTAACAAGCGCTCGCGAATCCATTAAGTTTTCCGCACACTCGCAATCAAAATCAGCCTTCTTTAAATGTTTGGCGACAGCACGTGCAAACAGCGTCTCATCTTCAACGATTAGCACTTTACTCTGACTAATATCGTTAGCTAGTTGAGTGTTTGTTTGTAATTGTGCAGTCAATTCACTTTCTCATTTAATCGTTATCAAAATTAGTTGATGATTTTTTGCCGCCAAATTCATAACGTACTCCGACCCAACCAGCTAATGGTGCGCCTGGAGAAACTAAGAAAGCAGCATCATCGTCACCATCTTGGAATACACCTTGCGCATCAAAGTATGTTTCACCTAGCATTCCAGCACTGTAGTACTCTTTATCGAATAGGTTATTTACACGTCCAAACAATTGCCATCCAGTGTTACCAAATTGATAACGTGTATCTAAGTTAACAATGGTGTAACCACTGACTTTTGCACCCTCACCTTGATGTTTGTTATTTTCGTTACCAAATGAATATTGATCAGAGAACGAAATAATATTGGTACCAATTGTCCAATTTGGTAGCGCTTGCCACTCACCACGGAGTTTAAGTTGATGTTTAGGGATGCCTGCAAGGTAATCACCACTCGACACTTGAATTTGATCATCTACGGCACTGCTATTCACTTCATTTGCAATTGCAAATGAGGATTGATAAGTAGCCCGCACATAGCTATAGCCAACATTCCATTTAAATGTTGAACCCAAGTCACCGTTAACGCCCAAATCCAAGCCTTGACGTCTTGTTTTTCCAACATTCTGGAAATTACCATCACCTTGAGAGTTTGCAGCAATAAATTGAATATCATCGGTATTTTGCGAGCGATATACACTGGCACTATAGCCAAGACTATCAGCTAACTGTCCACGGACACCTAATTCAAAAGTTTTAGAAACCACTTGTTTTAGTGGTGGATCACCTGCCATTGCATTTGGTAAACGGCAAGGCGTATCGCCTTCGCCATCCCCATTTAAATCTTGAAATGCACAACCTAGTTCAATCGCTGTTGGAGCGCGACTTCCTTCATTGTAACTACCGTAGAAGGAGTAACTTTTACTTGGTGTGATACTTAAACCAATCGCAGGATTAAAACGATTAAAACTCATACTTTCAGTTAATGATGCAGGATCACCTTTTGGCGTAATACCATCCTTATTATCAACTTGTGTATAGTTATATCGACCTGATAGTGTTAAATGATAAATGTCATTAAGTGACAGTGTATCTGTGGCAAAAATACTCCATGTTTTACTTTCCGCTTCTAAGTCTACTGGCGCATCATCACTAAATACTCCAATACCATCAACTCCACGTGAAGCATTGATATTACCAAACTCAGAAGTTTGCTTAAATTTAGTACGTCCATAATCATAGCCAAGGCCAGTAATGAGCTGATTTTTCTTACCCATCAAATCTTGACTAAATGCCACTTGTGTAGTGACTCCATAACCATAACGTCTCGATTTACTCCTGTTTAAGGCGCCTGAACAGCTATCCTCTTCTTCAGCTGCCACGTCTGCCGTCAATGGATTATCATCATCATCAAAGAAACCGCCGGTTAAACAGCTGCCACCACTGTTTACTAATGCATCCTCATTCACATCATCATTTACATCACCATTTAGGGTCTTTGTACGTGCGTTGCGATAAAACGTATTTGTACTAAGTACCGTATCTTCATTAAAATAATGGTTTAAATTGAAATTCAAGAATGCCATCTGATTTTCAGTAACATCTGGTTTTGTATTAATAGATTCATAACCTTGTGCACTTAAAAACTCTTTTTGCACCAAACCATTACCAACCAATTCATTATCTGCCAAAGTAAGACTCAGGTTTGCGTCAGTTGCCTCCCCTTGCCAGCCAATTTTTCCAAAAACTTGACGCACATCTGAAGGAGAAAAATCTCGCCATCCTTGCTCATGAAAAACATTGCCAGAAATAAAGAAATCAACACCGTTTTCCGCTACACCACCAAACTCAGCACTACTTGCCGCACGTCCCCATGAGCCACCAAGCACCTCAACAGCACCACCAGGATTTGTGCGACCACTTTTTGTTTGTACTGAAAGTGCACCGCCTAAAGTATTTAAGCCGAATACAGGATTAGATCCTGGTATTAGACTTATATTAGCAATAGCATTTAATGGAATCAAATCCCAATTAACTACATCACCGAACGGCTCGTTAACACGCACACCGTCAACAAACACTGACAAGCCTTGTGGCGTTCCTAACAAAGGTGAAGCTGTAAAGCCGCGGTAATTAACATTGGGCTGGTATGGATTATTTTGAATTTCATTAACGTTGACACCTACAATCCCAGTTTTCAAAACATCGGCAATTGATAAGTTGTTTTGCTTTTGTATTTCTTCACTTTTAATCGTTTGTATATTTGATGGCACAATTTCTTTTGACAGTCCAATACCTTGCAATGGTGTCGTACTAATCACTTCAATTTCTTTTGTTTTCAGTGTTTTAGCTTCATCAGCAGACACAATAGACGGCATGGTGTAAATCGACAGAACAGCCAGCACAATTAGTTTAGGTTTACATTGTTTTTGCATCTAAATTCCCTTAAAAATTCAATTTAGTTATCATTTTTATGATGCTGAGCTAACTGCAATATCTGTACCATCTATTTTAAATAAAAAAAATCTATATTAATCAATGGGAAAGAGTTTTACTGATATCAAATATGGTTATTGTAGACTTAAAAATGGCTGTATACAACCACCTATTATGGTTGTATACAGCCATTTTATTATTCAATCGCAAGCTTATATATCAACGAACTGCAGGCTCCCATCGAACAGATAAACCAAGTTCATGACTTTCCGCTTCCATTTCAGCATCGCTACCAATATTAGGAATAATAACCAATGTTTCATCCATAAAAATAAGCGGTAATTGGGCGCGCTGCCATGGTGGAGTTTGGCTGGATTGCATAATGGCTTTTAAGTGTCGCTTAGGGCGACCTAAAGCCGGCTTGAAATGTTCGCCACCTTCTCTATTTTTAATGCGCAACTTAATATCACTTCCGCCCCGTTGAAAGGCAAATCCTTTGCCCATTTCCTTGATAAAAAATAATCGCGATAGGTTAGGTAATATAACGACCTCTTCATCTTGCCAAAGCAAATTGATAGGCATGAGAGCCTGAGTCTCAGCAACTAAATAAGCCAAGCCTTGGTAGCGCATCACATGCAAATTTTCCGCCACTTTAACTTTGATGGCAGCATCGGCTTTTTCAGATGTCAGTTGTTGTAAGATTTGGGTTAACAATGCGCTTCTGGGCAACTGAACTTGATTATTAGCTAACCAAAAGCGAATTAAATTGCTTTGCCGTACTTGACTGAGCGTCTTAAGTTGATTGACGTTCACTGTCTTATATGCCGTATCAAGGACATTCGCCGCATCAAGCGCCGCCAATTCATCTAACATTTCATTCGCTTCAGCCATGTGGCTGGCTGATCGGGCTAATGTTTTAGTAATGCTAGGGTATCGTTGATTAAACGTTGGCATTAGCACATGGCGTATAAAATTGCGGTCAAATACAATATCTGAATTACTTTCATCCTCAACCCATTGCAGTTGATGCTGGTTAGCATAAGCCATTAAATCACCATGCGGGATAGTCAATAAAGGACGGACTAATCGGCGCTTGATATCAACCTGCGCCATGCCCGCAAGCCCTTTTACGCCAGCGCCTCTGGCTAACTGCAACAATAAAGTTTCTGCTTGATCATCTTGATGATGTGCTAAGCAAATAAAGTCTGCTTTAGCTGTTTGAAGGGATTGGTATCGTGCATTTCTGGCAGTAGCTTCAGTTCCTAAACCAGTGCCTTGTTCAACTTGCACTTGTGTTTGCTGAAACGGAACACCTAAATTTGCACAATTTTTTTCACAAAAGCTGGCCCAATCATCTGCATACTGACTTAAACCATGATGGACATGCATTGCGCTTAAGTGGAAGGGAATAATGCTTTTTATTTGTTGCATTGCGTGAAGCAATACCGTTGAATCTAGCCCGCCACTGTAAGCAACTAATAAGGTTGGACGGGCTAAATTGTATTGTTTAAAAAAGCTAGCTAAGAATAGCTTAAGATGACCTTGCAGTGAATCAGCTTTTTTTTCTGCCAAATTATTTGCTGGCAGTTTCTTTGAACTTGCCATAACTCATCAAACGCGCATACCTTGTTTCTAATAAGGACTCTGTAGTTTTTTTCTGTAAAGTAGCTAAATTAGATTTAATGGCTTTTTTAAGCGTTACCATCATTGCATCAGGGTCGCGATGTGCACCACCAATTGGCTCTGCAATAATTTGATCCACTAAACCTAACGCTTTTAATCTTTCAGCGGTAATACCTAACGTTTCTGCCGCTTGCGGCGCTTTGCTTGCACTTTTCCATAAAATAGACGCACAACCTTCTGGTGAAATCACAGAATAGGTTGAATGTTGCAACATTAATAGTTGATCGACAACGCCTAAGGCGAGTGCGCCACCTGATCCGCCTTCACCAATCACCACCCCTATAATGGGTGTTTTTAGTTCAGCCATCACATACAAATTCCTTGCGATCGCTTCTGACTGACCGCGCTCTTCTGCGCCAATACCAGGATAAGCGCCTGGTGTATCAATGAGTGTCACAATTGGTAATTTAAACTTTTCAGCCATTCTAAACAAGCGCAACGCCTTACGATAACCTTCTGGCCTAGGCATACCAAAGTTGCGATATTGACGCGCTTTCACGTCACGGCCTTTTTGCTGACCAATCACCATCACAGGCATGTCATCTATACGAGCTAAGCCCCCAACAATAGCAGGATCATCAGCATAGGCGCGGTCACCATGCAACTCCTCAAAATCAGTGAATATATGTTTAATATAGTCTAAGGTATAAGGGCGTTGTGGATGACGCGCGACCTGAGAAACTTGCCATGCATCTAAATTTTTGTAAGTATCAGCCAATAGCTGCGCGTTCTTTTTCTCCAACTGCGCAACCTCTTTGGCCACATCTAAATCATCATGCTCATCATGCGCAGCTTGCAATGATTCAATCCGTTTTTCTAACTCGGCAATTGGCTGTTCAAATTCTAAATAAGTTAGTTTCATGTCTGTCGCTTTTTTTTCACTCATCTTAGTAACTCAATTAATATTCATTTTGTTAGTGACGCTAATTATAAAGGATTTTTACGTTTTCTTTTGACAACCAAGCTTCTAATCGATGAAGTAAATCGTCTTGTAGTTCAACTCGCCAATCGTTTCCTAGCATCAATCCCACTTGGCTAGTCGCATTGTGATATTCAATTTTAATCGGACACAGTTTTTTATCCCCTGCTTCGCTTTTGCAATAAGGCCGCAATATTGTCGATAGCTTAGCCGCATCTGATTGCCCATTACAGGCTATTTTAAGCATGCTAGCATAAGCGCTTCTAGCGGTTGGTAAATCAAAAACCTTATTCGCATTAACGCGATTTCCACCTGAAAAATCATCATGACTGATGCGCCCTTCAATGA
Source organism: Methylophilaceae bacterium (assembly GCA_041612255.1). Lineage (GTDB taxonomy): Bacteria > Pseudomonadota > Gammaproteobacteria > Burkholderiales > Methylophilaceae. Next base: position 99,324 of record JBFJJN010000004.1, read on the forward strand.
CTAACACTTGGTCTTCTTTAATTAAATGCGCAGCCTCAAGTAATAAATCACCGCCAACCACTACATCAACACGTGCCACCGCATCATCTAAGGTCACAATTGCCATTTTTCCTCGTTGCGTCATGCGCACACGTACGCCCATCACGACACCCGCAATTAATTTTGGTGTTTTCTGCGGTGCAATGTCGGCTAAGGTGCCGTGCACAAATTGCGCGATTTCCGCTTTACTTTCCGAGTAAGGGTGACCACTTAAATAGAAGCCTAACGCAGCTTTTTCCTCTTGCAGTTGCTCTTGTGGTCGCCAAGCTTCAACGGCTGGCAATTGGTGCTGAACACCCATTTCCTCACCAAATAGATTGTCTTGTCCTGCATGATTGTTAGCATGCTCAGCCGCGCCTACAGCCAAGCTAACACCTGCTAACAACGCTGCTCGATTTGCATCTAATCGATCAAACGCACCTGCTTTAATCAACGATTCAATCACTCGTCGATTCACTTTTCTTAAGTCTAATCGGCTGCAAAAATCAAACAAATCTGTAAAAGGTCCATTTGCTTCACGCGCCGCGACAATCAACTCAATCGCCGCTGCGCCCGTCCCTTTAATCGCACCTAAGCCATATAACACTTGCTTATCATTCAACGACTGGAACCGATATCGGCTTTGATTCACATCCGGCGGCAACACCTCAATTTCATTCGGCGCGCAATCATCAAACAAAATGCGCACATTATCGGTATTATTCATATCTGCCGACATGGTCGCTGCGGCAAAAGCCGCTGGATAATGCGCTTTTAAATAAGCCGTTTGATAAGAAACCAAGGCATAAGCAGCCGCATGCGATTTATTAAAACCATAACCCGCAAATTTTTCTAACAAATCAAATAAGTCATTTGACTGTTGTAAGCTTAATCCATTTTTTTGCGCACCTTCATTAAAAATTTCTCGCTGCTTCACCATTTCTTCAGGCTTTTTCTTACCCATTGCGCGCCGCAATAAGTCAGCAGCACCAAGGCTATAACCTGCAACCACTTGCGCAATTTGCATTACCTGCTCTTGATAAACAGCAATGCCATATGTTTCTTTTAAAATTGATTCGGTGGATGGATGAGGATACTCAACCCGTTGTAGCCCGTGTTTGCGTCGACAAAAATCTGGAATCAAATCCATCGGACCTGGTCGATACAAAGCAACCAAGGCGATAATATCTTCAAAACAATCAGGCTTTGCTTGTTTAAGCATATCCTTCATGCCGCTAGATTCCAACTGGAAAACCGCTGTTGTATTTGCGCGCTTTAATAAATTGAAAGTGGCTTTTTCGTCTAACGGTAGCTTTTCTAATATGATGGGTGGTTCACCAGTTAACGCGCGCTGGGCATTCGCATTCGCTACGGCCATTTCGAGTATAGTTAAAGTACGTAAGCCCAAAAAGTCGAACTTAACCAAACCAACCGCTTCTACATCATCTTTATCATATTGGCTAACTAAACTATCGCCATTAGCTTGGCAATAAATTGGAGAGTAATCTGAAATTTTACCGGGTGCAATTAAAACGCCGCCCGCATGCATGCCGACATTACGAACTAGACCTTCTAAGCGCACTGCCAACTCTAACAGCTGCGCAACTTCGTCTTCCTTTTCACGGCGTTCTTGTAGTTGCGGCTCTTTTTCTAAGGCACTTTGTAAAGTAATGCCTAGCTCAAGCGGAATCAATTTTGCAACGCTATCCACAAAATTAAAAGGCAAATCCAGTACACGTCCAACATCACGAATCACTGCTTTTGCCGCCATGGTACCGAAGGTCGCAATTTGCGAAACAGATTCTAGGCCATATTTTTGCTTTACGTAATCAATCACCCGATCACGACCTTCTTGGCAAAAATCGATGTCAAAGTCAGGCATGGAAACCCGCTCTGGATTTAAAAATCGCTCGAACAACAAGTTATACTCTAGTGGATCCAAATCGGTAATGCCCAAGCTATAAGCTACTAAGGAACCTGCACCTGAACCACGTCCTGGACCAACAGGCACGCCATTATTTTTTGCCCAATTAATAAAGTCAGCAACGATTAAAAAATAACCAGGAAATCCCATTTGGTTAATGATATTGCACTCAAAATCTAGCCGTTTTTTATAAACATCAAACTGTTCAGCTCTCACTGTTTCGTCTGGATACAATAGGTCTAATCGTACATGCAAGCCTTTTAATGACTCTTCGGCTAAATAACTAGGCAAATCTTGCTGATTAGGCGTTGGAAAATCAGGTAAGTAATTTTCACCTAAGGTTAAAATTAAATTACACCGTTTTGCAATTTCAATGGTGTTCGCTAACGCTTCTGGCAGATCAGCAAACAAGCTAGTCATTTGCGCTTGGGTTTTAAAGTATTGTTCGTCGGTAAATTTCTTAGGTCGACGACTATCGGCCAACATATAGCCTTCGGCGATACAAGTACGCGCTTCATGCGCTGTAAAATCATCTTGCTCTATAAACTGAATTGGCTGAGTAGCAACAACGGGTAATGACAATGCCTTCGCAATTGATAAGACTTGCTGAACGGTGGCTTCTTGTCGTGGCGTCTGCACAGCGTCAGCTACGCGTTGTACTTCTAAATAAAAACGGTTCGGAAATAGCACAGACCAGCGCTTTGCCAGCTCAGTAGCAAACAAAGCATTATTTTGTTCTAAAGCCTGCCCAATGTCACTTTCGTTATTACCCGATAATAAAATCAGTCCTTCACTATTGGCTTGAAACCATTCTGGTTTTAGCTCAGGCCGTCCTCTTGTTTGATTCTCTAAATAAGCTTTACTTAACAATTCACAAAGTAGCGTATAGCCTGCTAGCGTTTGCACCAATAGCAACGCCCTTGTTGGCTGTTGTGGTTTTTTAGTATTTTCCAACCACACATCAGCGCCAATAATGGCTTTAATACCTTGTTTTCTAGCCGCTTTATAGAACTTAATCGCACCGAACAGATTACTCAAATCGGTTAGCGCCAGCGCAGGCATACCATCTTTTTTAGCGGCATTTACATAATCGTTAATTCTAACAATACCATCAACAATGGAGTATTCGCTATGGCAACGCAGGTGAACAAATGAGGGTGTCTGACTTAAATCTTGCATAACCATATTTTACCCTTGCTGACCAGAAAATGATGCCAAAAAAATAAAAAAGCCACCAAAAAATTAGTGGCTTTTTTACCATCGGGCAGAAGTTATTGATGTTGTTATTTTTTTGAAGTGAGCAATACTTTCATTTCAGCAATGAGTTCTTCATCCTGCACTGGTTTACCAAAGAAGGCATCTACACCAATTTCTTTTGCTAAGTTTTTATGTTTATCGGCGGTCCGCGAGCTAATCATAATGAGTGGCGTATCCACAGTGCGCGCATCATCACGAATATTACGTGCCAAGCCAAATCCATCCAGTCTTGGCATTTCAATATCAGTCAAAATAATGTCAGGTGTTGTCACTTTTAACAACTCCATAGCATCCATACCATCTTTTGCTACCTGCACTTCAAAGCCTTCACGCTCTAACAAACGACCCAGTACTTTGCGCATCGTCAGTGAATCGTCAACCACTAATACACGTGTTTTATTTTGTTTACTCACATGGTTAACCGACACGCTGCCAAGGGCTAATTGGTTGCGGTTTGACATCAACACAGGGTTAAGAATTAACACAATGTCACCATCGCCCGTCACTGTCGCGCCAACAATACCCGGCACACGCGCTAATTGTGTGCCAATCTCTTTCATCACCACTTCTTGGTTGCCAATTACTTCATCAACATGTAATGCAATGGTGTTTAATCCACTGCGTAACAACAATACCGAAGCGTAAGTCTGCTCCTCAATTTGGTACTCTTGTATTTGTAACAGTTGTGCAAGATGATAAATCGGATAATCAACACCATTCCATTGTACTTTTCCAGCGCCGTAGGCCGCCATCAAATCATGGTGTTTAATTTTCTGCGCTTGTTCAATCATCACAACGGGTAGTGCAAATCGATTATCGCCAGCACGCACCATCAGCACTTGAGCAACTGACTGCGTGATAGGTACATAAATATTAAAAACAGCGCCTTTACCCTCTTCACTAGACAAATCAACGCGACCGCCAAGACCGCTAATGTCATTTCGAACAACATCTAAACCAACACCGCGACCAGCAATTTGGGTTGTTTCGCTTTCGGTAGAAAAGCCAGGCTCAAAAATAATGGACAGCAAATTACCATCTGTTATCTCAGTATCAGCCGCTAACAAGCCTTTTTGAATGGCCTTTGCTTTTACTTTTGCTAAATTAACACCTATACCATCATCACTTAAGGTTATCTGGATTTCATCATTAACTGCGCGAACGGCTAATCGAATCACACCCGCTTCTGGCTTTCCTGACGATACTCTTTCAGCTTTGGCTTCGATACCATGCGCCACTGCGTTTCTTAATAAATGCTCTAAAGAGGCACTTACTTTTTCGAGTACACCGCGATCAATCTTGTTCGATTCACCATCAATCACCAACTCAACCGATTTATTTAATTCACGCGCAGTCTGTCTCACAATCCGTTGCAGGCGCTCTGAAATATGTTGAAATGGCAACATACGTACGCCAAGCAAACCCTGTTGTAAATCTCTGCTCATGCGGCTTTGTTGTTGCAATGCGGCTTCTGTTTTACCTAAATTAGATAACAACCCGCTTTGAACCGCGCCCACGTCACTGACGCTTTCAGCCATCATGCGCGTCAGTTCTTGCAAGCGGGTAAAGCGGTCAAACTCAAGTGGGTCAAAGTTCTCATTGGTTTCTTGCAATAAATCCATCCGCGATTGCATTTGTGTTTCAGCTTCAATTTCTAGCTCGCGTAAATAACTACGCAAACGCGCAATACTGTCAGTTAAATCGTTGGAGGAAGCTTTAAAACCCATCACTTCTCGCTCAATCTGCGAGCGAATAATAGACACTTCACCTGCATCATTAATCAATTGGTCTAATATCTCTTCTCGAACACGCAAGAAGTTTGCCGCTTGATTAGCTAACGGCTGACTTGGTTGCATATGATGCGCAACCGAATGTGAGGTTTCTGTTGTATCAACTGCTTCATTGATCGGTGGCAGATTGAAGAAGCCGACAATGTCATCCAAGGCAATGATCATTGTCTCAAAATCATCGGCCATAGGCGTTGCGGCTGTCTTCTCTATCACCACCTCTTCTAGCTGATGGGCAAAATTACCAATTTCAGATTGGCCAGCCATGCGTGCGCTGCCTTTTAGAGTGTGTAATAACCGTTGTAATATTTCAGAATGCTGCTTCTCTGCTGGGGAAACTTTCCAAGCTCGAAGCGTTGCGCCAAGTACTGGCAGAATAACATTTGCCTCTTCCACAAACATGGCAGCTAATTCCGCACTCACCTGCTTATTACTGGACGCATCTTCAACGTCTTCTGAAATAGCATCTAAATCATGAATAGCTTGGGGTTTAATTGCGTCTGTCTGAGCTATTGCCGAATCAACGTCCTCTGAAAATTGCCTATCATCTGATAGAGCACTAATAGGTCTTGGTTGCTCAACTTGCTCTGATGCTTGATTAAGCAATTTCACTAAAGCTCTTGCGGTGCGTGGCATTTTAAGTTTAGAAACACTTTGCCACATTCTGGCTATCGCTTTTGTCACATTTTCGTACAAAATTAAAGAAGCTGGCGTCCAATTCACGGCATCAAGCCAACTCTCTAGAGCGCGACACAACTCTCCCATTGGCTTAAATCCCGCTGCCAGTGCATTACTAGCTAACGTATGTACGGCATGCTTTGCTTGCTGCCCAGGCTCGCCTTTTCTACTCGCTTGTAGCCTAGCAATATCTTGTTCAATCACCACTAGATGCTGCATACTTTCGTTTAAGAAAATATCATATAACCCACGACTGACTTTATGTTTTCCACTAATCAGCACATACGGTTTTTGGGTTGGCTCTGCCAAAGTTTGCTCTGCAGCTGTTTCTAACTCTAGTTGTGAATACAAATAAGCCACTTGATTTAACCAATATTCTTGATTAACTAGCGCTTGATTATTCGCTCTAAGTTCCGCCGTCCAATCTGCAAATGCGGCGGTGATTTTCTCTAATTGCGCGATTTGTTTCGCATTTAAAAATTTCGCATGATCTAAAACAGTATTTAAAAAGCGTTCAACATTAGAAGCTACTTCTGCTTGCGCAACCAAACCAACTGTTCTGCCACTGCCCTTCAGAGTATGATAGTTACGACGCACATCCATCAACGGTTCTGGTGCTGTTGCATTCACCCTTAATGATTGTAGATTTTTTGCAATAAGCGCAATAATTTCTTCTGCTTCGGTTAAATAGATATCAAGCAGTTCTTCATCAAAAGCTTGGTCTAATAATGAACCAGCAGCATCTACCACTTCTGATTGTGGCTCTAATATAACGTTTTCATAGTGATTAACCAGTTCATCAACTTCTACATCAACTAAAGTTACTTCTAGCGCTTCGGATGTATCTATCTCTGCAAGTGAAAGCACTTTATTTAAAGCGCTAAGCTTTTCTTCTAAAATCATGACTGTTCTCGCTCTTACATTCGGCATTTCATCGGCATAAAAGCCAACCAAAGCTAAACTCTCTGCAAGCAATTCAAAGTCAGCCTGATTCTCATCATATTCATCCTGCTCAAAGTATTGGATAGTGTGAATACACGCTTTCACAACTTGCATTGGCATCGGCAAATTCAACATATCAAAAATAGCAGCAACTTGCTTTAATGGCTTATGCGTTAATGATAACGTTGCCTTATCATCTGGTTTTCTAAAGAAGGTATCTAATGATTGCTCCACCACTTTGAGTGAAACCCCAATATCCTTAATAACGGCTGCTATGGTGTCCTTGTCTAGCCTTGCTTCTTTTACAACTTGAACTTTGCTGTAATCAAACCCCGTCTCGATTGATTGTAATATTGCAGTTTCAACGATTAAGCGCTGAATCATATTTTCATCAATAACTTGATTGTTGCTTAGCGCAGCATCCAACAGAGTTAATGCCGATGCAACTTCAACCAAAGCGCCTTTTGTCACTTTATTTTGACTGTCGCGTAGCACTGTGCATGCTTGTAGCAATGCTTGATAACAATCGCCCCATGCATCTTGGTTTAACATGCCTGCCGAAGTTTGATTAGCATGTAATTTATCGACAAATTGCGAAATTAATACGTTATCTAATTCGATTAATACAACATCTGAGTTGGCATTGATGGTTTCTGAATCAATGCTATCCGAAACACTTTGCCAGATATCATGCAAAGCCTGAATTTCCATTTTCAAGTCTGCAATTAGAATGAGCGTATCGGCATCTAGCGATGTTGAAACACTAACTATCGCTTGTTTATCAACCAAGCTATCAAGCGAGAAAACAGTCTTCACTGCTTTAATCGTGTCAGTCTCAACTTCGCTATTAGCGACAAAATATAAAACATCACGCAGCAATTGATTATTAGGTCGATTTTCTCCTGCAACCAGTTGCCGCAATGCCTGATCTAGCTTTCTGCATACTTTTTTAGCCGCTACATTACCAGCCGCCGCAGGAGTTCGAAGCGTTTCGATAAAGGCACTCGCCGCCCACCACAAGGTTTTGACGCGCTTGTTGTGCTGCGCAAAGCTAACTTGGCTTAAAGCTTCATACATCGCGCTTACTGCATCCGGATTTTGCGTTTGCATCCAAATCAGCAACGACTTTTGATAAGCGGCGCGATGCTGTAGAATTGCCGCTGTAAGGTCTTGTTCACTCAGCTCTATACTCAGTACAGTATTAGGCACAAGAGAACTGGTATCTGGAAAAAACAACTCACTTTCGTCAATAGTTTCGCCCATCGCCGCCATTAATGGCGCCAATGCTGGATGTAAACGCGAAGGAATGTCAACCGCACCGTCAACCAACCTATCAATATAAGCTTTTAATGCATTAATCGCATTCACTAATAGCTTAATATTGTCTGTGTTAGCACTCAGTTCTTTTTTTTCTAACTGCCCAGCAAATTTCTCTAATTGATTGCAATAAAGCTTACAGCCTTCAAGCCCAACCATATCAAATGCGCCAGAAACTTGATAAAGATAAGTCTGCGAAAAGCGCATGCCACCCGTCTCTTCTAGATTACTGGCAATTTCTTCAGCGCTCTGTAATACGGCATCAAGAGATTGATTAATATCATCCTTTACCCAAAGCAAAGGGCCTACATCAAAATATTCATCCACCTAGCAAACTCCAGTTATTGAAGGTAGAAATCAAGACAATTTAAAACCAGCAACAGATTTACGCAAGTCATCAGCTAGTGAAGTCAACTGCATTATCGATTCAGTTGTTTGCTTGGTACCATCGGTTGTTAGTGTAGTAATTTCTTGAATTTGTTGCATATTCTGCGTTACTTGCGATGCTGTCTCGGTTTGCGCCTCAGTCGCTTTTGAAATCGATTGTATCAATTGCGCCAGATTAGTAGTCACCGTTTCAATCTCAGTCAATGCTTGACCGGCGGCATCGGATAGTCGTGCGCCTTCAACTACCCCTTCTGTACTTTTTTCCATCGCAGCAACCGCACTATGGGTATCGGTTTGAATGGTTTTTACAATCGCACCAATCTGCTTGGTCGCCTCTGACGAACGTTCAGCCAAGCGTTGCACCTCTTCGGCTACCACGGTAAAACCGCGCCCAGCTTCACCTGCCGATGCTGCTTGAATCGCCGCGTTCAATGCCAAAATATTGGTTTGTTCGGTAATATCTGAAATGAGCTCAACAATCTCGCCAATCTCTTGTGAACTCTCGCCCAATCGCTTAATTCTTTTTGATGTTTCTTGGATTTGCTCACGAATACCATTCATGCCTGCAATGGTATTTTGCACCGCTTGCGAACCTTGTGATGCCGCGTGTAATGACCGTTGTGCCACATCTGCAGCTTCGTTCGCATTGGTTGATACTTGTCGAATGGAATTAGTCATGCCATCAACCGCTTTTGTTGTATCAGCAATTTGTTGTGATTGCATTTCCGCTGCTTCTAACAAAGCCACCGAGGTACCTTGCGCAGCCTCTGTTGCCGAATTCACTTGCTCGGTCGCGCGGTTAATTTCTACCACCACATCACGTAAACTATCAATCGTATAGTTTACCGAATCTGCAATCGCACCTGTGATGGATTCTTTCACTTGTGCACGAACAGTCAAATCACCTTCAGACAAGTCACCCATTTCATCCAACAATTCCAACACCGCTAATTGGTTGTTTTGACCATCTTCTTCGAGCAACCGTATTGCGGCATTGGTTGCCTGAATTTGTTGTTTTCCAATAAAGTAAATGGCAAAACCAATAATCAAAGCTAGCAAAGCCAATCCAACTAAAAAATAGCGCAGTAGATTGTTCGCGTTTAATGCAGTTTCATTACTTTCTTTTTCTAAAGCGGTCACAAAAGATTGCACCTGTTGACTGTTTTCCACATAGGTTTTTTCTAAATCAACCAAGGCGCGCGATGAAGTGCCAACATAGCCTGATTGCAATGCAGGTAACAGCTGATCTTTATAAACCGTAAAAAATGCTGCGCCAGAAGCCACCACCGATTGATAGGGCTTAATTAATGACTGAGGTAACGGGGTGGCATTCCAACGTTGAACACTTTGTGCATAACGCTGTTCATTCACGGCAAAACGCTCTATCAACGTTTGCATACGGTTTTGATTACCTTCAACCAAGGCCAAATGCATATTTTGTGCGAGCGCATAAGGTTCTACAATAAACAATGCAGGCGGCGCTAAATCACCGCGCAAATCGTTTACTTTTTCAATTTGATTATAAATAGGGCCATTAACCTGCACTTGCGAGATGGCATAATAAGCAACCAATACAAATAGAACCAAACCAATAATAGGAATAATCACTTGCATCATTCCCAATTTTCCACCAATTAATCGAGAGAAAAACTGTGAAACTTGATTGTTAAATTTTCTTATTAAATGTTGTGCTGCAGCCATATTATCCCTTTTGGTCGATACTTTTTTTATTACATTCAAATGACATTAATTGTCTTTTTTATTGATGCCTTTTTTATTCATACAGGTTTTTATTCAAACAGGTTATTGATACAAGTTTTATTTATACCGTTACGTAAGGTGTTTCAAAGACTCTAGAACTCACCATTTTTTGACAATCCAACACCATCCACAACTTCTTATCCTCATCTTCAAAGCGCGCAGAAGAAAAACAAATACTCTCTTCTGTCGAATCCTCCAATGCGATCAGTGACTCCGCATTGCGTAAGCCAATAAGCTTATCCACCACAAAGCCAACATTAGAAATAATACTTTTATTAATTAATAATATTCTGGTATTAGAAGAAATTTGAGTTGGTTGATTATCCAGCAGTCCGACCACGTCATTAATGGCATATAACACGCCACGAATATTGGACACCCCTAAAAACCAAGATTTAACTAACGGAATAGGCTGAATATCAACCATTGCTAATGTTTCACTGATTTCTAATAAATCAACCAAAACAGCTCGTCCGCCGATGCTGACACCCAAATAACTCACTTGTGCACTAGCGATGTTGTTTTTAACTGCTTCTAACTTATCTAGAATACTTTTTTGGTAATCTTTAAGTGTTATTTTATCTGCCATATCAATCGTCTGATTTAAGGATTGAAAGACTAAAGCTTAGCAAGACGCTCGTTTAAGTCTGCAATCGTGATTGGTTTTAAAATACAATCTTTGGCACCCATTTTTGTCGCCCAAGTAAGATCAGTCACTTGCAATTTACCCGAGCATAAAAAGATTGGAATATCCGCGGTAACTGGGTCTCTGCTAAGAATACGGGTCGCTTGAAAGCCAGTTAAACCCGTCATGATGATATCCATGATAATTAAATCAGGGCTAATCTCAACCGCCTGCTCGATACAAGCTTCACCACTCTCCAATGCCACCACTTGAAAGCCTTCACTCTCCAACAACTCCGTCAAATAAAATCGGTCAGTTGTTGAATCATCGACAATTAGTATTTTTTTCAAGGCCATTCTATTCTCCGAAACCAAAAATATTATTCATGTCTAACTTATTGATTAACATAAGTATTAACCGCCTCTACCAAGCTATCGCGTGTAAAGGGCTTAGTTAAATATTGATCAGACCCAGCCATGCGGCCACGTGCGCGATCAAACAAGCCATCTTTGCTGGATAGCATAATTACAGGGGTTGATTTAAAGCGTTCGTTACGTTTGATTAACGCGCAGGTTTGGTAGCCATCTAGCCTCGGCATCATGATATCGACAAAGATTATTTGAGGATGCTGGTCGGCTATTTTAGCCAGCGCATCAAAGCCATCCTCGGCCAAAATCACTTGAAACCCGGCTGACTTGAGAAACAACTCTGCACTACGTCGCATGGTATTGCTGTCATCAATTACCATCACCTTTGTTCCAGTAGTCTCTAGTTCTGCCAAGAAGCTCCCCTATTAAGAATAGTCGTATCATCTAATTTATTGTAAGCGTTTTTTCGCTTATTTATGAGTGACACAACGATGGAATAATACCAAAAAAAATTTCTATTAAATAATACGCTTATTATAATTATTTACAAAGTTTTACATTTGCATCATTTTGTAATACATTTTAATAAGTTAGCACATGTTGATAATAAAGTACTTTATAAAAATAAATATCGTATTGACAATGATGTCAGCAGTTAAATGCATTGAGTAAGATTGCGTTGAAAAACAATTAATTTTAATAACGCTTATAAAAACCGGGACGGTAAATGATTATTGCTCATGAATCAGTAGATTCAAAATCTACTTTGAATGGCCTATCTAGTAAATCACCACTAGAAACAGCAAGTTTAGTATTGGTATTTAGTTCGATCAAACGATTTAATGAAAATAAATTACAAGGTTTTCTCAAGTCTCGTTATCCAACCGCACAGATTGTGGGTTGCACAACTTCTGGCGAAATTAGCCCTGATGGAGTGTTTGATGACAGTATTCAAATCACCGCGATTGAATGGGAAAAAGTCATCCAACGTGTTGTACAAAAAAAAACGTCTAAGATGCAAGACTCATTTGAAACGGGCGCTAATCTAGCAACCCAGTTAAAAACAACGACATTACGTACTGTGCTGCTAATTTCTGACGGCTTGCATGTGAACGGCTCTGAGCTGATTAATGGCTTTCAATCAATTCTTGGCGACATTCCAATTATCGGAGGCTTGGCTGGCGATGGTGGTGAATTTTCAAAAACATTACAGTTATTTAACGATTCCATTTCTGACAGTATGGTGATTGCGGTTGGCTTGTATGGGGACTCATTAATAACGGCTAGTGGCGCGCTTGGTGGCTGGAAACCATACGGACCACCTAGAAAAGTAACCAAATCCATCAAAAACGTGGTCTATGAATTAGATGGAAAACCTGCATTGCCACTGTATAAAATGTATATAGGTGCAGCCTTTTCTAAAGATTTGCCAGGAAGTGGCTTGAAATTTCCATTAGCTGTGATTGAAGATGGCAAACGTGATGTTGAGAAAATTCGTACTTTGCTCGCGATTGATGAACGTAATAACAGCTTAACATTTGCTGGCAATATTGATGAAGGTGAAACCATTCGTTTGTGCCAAACTAATCACGATAAGTTAGTCGACGGTGCTGGTGCTGCCGCCAACCTTGTTCTTGATGGATTAGGCAGTCAAAAAACCAATCAAACTGGCTTAGCGCTCTGTGTGAGCTGTGTGGGTCGCAAAGGCGTCATGGCAGAACAAGTAGTTGATGAAGTAAAGTTAGTGCAACAAATATTGGGTAGCCAAACCCATATTGCAGGCTTTTATTCTTATGGTGAAATCGCGCCGCGTCCCAACACTAGCAATAGTGTGTTGCACAATCAAACCATGACAATTGGCTATTTAAGCGAAACGGTTTAATCAGTTCAATATCCATTCAACACAATTATTTAATTTTTTTGAAAAACACCTACACCGCAAACGTATTTTTTGTTTTATCATGACTAATCAATTAAAACAAAACACAATCTATTAGGAGATGATTATGTCTAGCTCAGTAATGCTCAAAGGAAATCCTGTCGATGTTGCAGGCAATCTACCTCAAATTGGCAGCACAGCCCCAAACTTCACTTTAGTCGACGAAGCATTGCAAGACGTTACACTAGATTCTTATGCTGGCAAACGAAAAGTGCTTAACTTATTCCCAAGTGTAGACACGCCAACCTGCGCAAGTTCAGTTCGTGAATTCAACAAACGTGCTAGCGGCATGGATAATACAGTCGTGATTAATATCTCTGCTGATTTACCATTTGCACAAAAACGTTTTTGCGCTGCTGAAGGCATCGAAAATGTGGTTAACTTATCAACCATGCGTGGTCGCGACTTCTTAATGAACTATGGCGTATTATTATTCAGCAGCAAACTCGCTGGATTAGCTGCACGCGCTGTGATCATCTTAGATGAAAATGATGTGGTTAAATATGTCGAGTTAGTGCCAGAAATTACACAAGAGCCTAATTACGAGGCTGCTGTTGCTGCTTTATAAGCTTTGGCAATATAAGCCTTAATAAGCAAATAAGCCCAGCAATGCTGGGCTTATTTTTTATCTATCCTCAATAATCTCAATATTAAATCTTCACAAACTCGCCCTGTTCAGCACCAGCTAGCACCGTTAATAAATCAGCACCTTTTAACGCCAACGCATAACCCAATACACCGCTACCAATCACCACTGTTTCATAATGTTGAAGACTAGTGTCTACCATCACCTTTAAGGTTGCAGGTAACGCAATCGGCGGCACCGCGCCAACAACATAACCAGTCACTCCTGGTACTTCATCAAATTCAGCCATTCGCAATTTGCGTTCATCTAGTTGTTTGCGCAAAATACCCCAATCAGCGCGACCACCGCCCGCGACTGCTAATAAGTAAAACTGCTCAGAACCGCCTCGAAACAAAACGCTCCGTACCACTGAAGTTGGGTCTAAGCCTTTTGCAACCAGCAACTCTTCTAAATTGCGTATCGGCTTTTTATCGTCGCTTAATGGAATTTCTATTACATCAAAGGCAATATTTTGCTTTTGTAATAGCCCGGTTACAGCTGAGTCAATTATATGTTCCATCAACTATTCTGACGCCTTATCTGATTGATATTCCGTATATTTTGCATTGCTCCCTTTAGACTTTTCAATTGGATATTTCTTTGCGTTTAAGTCAATTTTTTTATTCGCCGCATCAATCAAATCAATCCCACAGACTTCTGCAATGCGGAGCAAATAAACAAAAGTATCGGACAATTCTTGCCCTACTTGCCTCTTTTTTTCATCATCTAGATTGCGGCTTTCCGCTTCAGTCAACCACTGAAAATGTTCAACCAGTTCTCCCGCTTCCACAATCATCGCCATCGAGAGGTTCTTGGGTGAGTGAAATTGCGCCCAGTCGCGCTCTTCCACAAACTGGTTAATTCGTGCCCGCAGGTTATCTAAAGAATCCGTCAATATCAATTTCCTAACATTGGTTAATGACTGTTGCGTCTTAAATCTCACTAGATTTCGTATTTTTTATTGGATTCCAACAGCATAGCAAAATCTTCAGCAGAAACTGGGCGACTAATAAAGTAACCTTGTATTTCATCACATTCTGCTTCTTTTAAAAACTGTAGTTGCGCCAAGGTTTCAACACCTTCTGCAATCACGCTCAAGTGCAAGCTATGCGACATTCTAATAATTGCCGTCACAATAGCAGCATCATTGGCATCTGATTGGATATCGCGCACAAAACTTTTATCAATCTTAACACTGTCAACTGGCAGCCGTTTTAGATAAGACAAGCTGGAATAACCAGTACCAAAATCATCAATCGACAGCTTAACACCCATTTCGTGCAGCTCGATCAAGTCTTTAATTCCTTCATCATCGCCGTCAATCGCAACTCTTTCTGTCACTTCCAATTCTAAGAATTGCGCCTCCAACCCCGATTTCAGTAATATTTTTGATACTTGCTGTATGTAGTCTGTCTGCTTCAATTCTATTGCGGACACATTAATCGCAATCGGAATAGCTGGCAATCCTGCTTGCTGCCAACGCTTATTTTGCTCGCAAGCTTCGCTCAATACCCATTGACCAATCAATTTAATGAGCCCCGTATCTTCAGCAATTGGGATAAAGATATCAGGAGAAACCAATCCTTTTTCAGGATGATGCCATCTAATCAACGCTTCTGCACCAATGATTTCACCCGTTTTTAATAAAATTTTTGGTTGGTAAACTAATTTAAACTCATGTTGGTTAACCGCTCTCAACAAACTATTCTCAAGCGCAACTTGTTCGGCAATTTTTGCGCTTAATTGTTTGGTGAAGAATTGAAAGTTATTCCTACCTTTACTTTTTGCATAGTACATCGCGGCATCGGCATTTTTCATCAACGCATCAGCGTTTTCGCCATCTTCAGGATACATCGCTATGCCAATACTGGCTGATACGTTCAACTCATGCATTCCTACTCTAAAGGGAAGGCTTGTTGCCTCAAGTAATTTATTGGCAATGCTGACGGGTGTTGCGGGGCCATCAAACTCAGTGAGCATAATGACAAACTCATCGCCGCCTTGACGACTGATTGTATCCATATGCCTTAAGCAAGCTTGTAGTTTTTTGCTAAGCATAACCAGCAGTTGATCGCCAACGTCATGCCCTAAGGTATCGTTAACCTTCTTAAAGTGATCAAGGTCAAGATACAAGATAGCGATTCTGGTTTTTTTTCTTCGCGCTAAATTTAACGCTTGTGTAATACGATCAGTCAACAATAGTCGATTCGGCAAATCGGTTAAGAAATCATGCTCAGCCAAGTACGACATTTTTTGCGCCATGTGTTTTGCATTGCTAACATCATGAAATACCAATACCACGCCAATCATCGCGCCATCAACATTAATAATAGGCGCGGCTGAGTCTTCAATTGCATACTCTTTACCGGTTTTAGAAACAACAATCGTATGGTTTGCAATTCCACAGACAGTACCGTGAGCTAAAACAACGTCTACAGGATTAGCGGCTAGTTTGCGCGTACTCTCGTTTAAAATACGAAATACTTCTAATATCGGTTTTCCTTTTGCATCATCCAGCGTCCATCCTGTCATCTCTTCTGCAATAGGGTTAAGATACGTTACTTTAGAGTCCATATCAGTTGTAATAACCGCATCACCAATAGACTCTAACGTTACCTGCGCTAATTGTTTTTCCCTGAATAAATCTTGTTGAACGAGTTTTCTTTGTTCAATTTCCATCAATAAATCACGGTTAATATTGGATAGCTCTGAGGTGCGTAGTTGCACACTTTGCTCAAGATGATTATTGAGGGTGGCCAACTCTTTTTCTGCTTGCTTGCGTTGCTCAACTTCATGTTGCAATCGTTCAACGGTATTCTGTAGTTGCTTAACACTGGTTATCGTTAATAAAACTGGCATTAGGCGCCACAGCATAATTGCAGTAATTGCCGATGCTATTGCCGTTAAGCCTTTCATACTAGCATCTAGCCAGTAAGCTGGCTCCCATATCGTTAAAATAGAGATGAGATGCGTCATGCCGCAAAGGAAAATAAAGAGGGAGAACATCAGAAAGACCCTATTGAACGATAGGTCTATGCGCTTACGTATAAAATACAGAATCGCAACAGGAATGCTGAAGTATGACAAGGCAATCAAACCATCTGAAATGACATATAGCCACAGCAATTTAGGTGTCCATAAATAACAATGCCCATGCGGCATAAAGTTATCTGGCGCTAAAAAACTCAAGAGAGCGTCCATATTACTTCCTTACAGATTAATTCATTTTTTAGTCAATTCCTTTAGTAAAACACATCATAATTGCTTTGATTCCATTATTAAACCGCGTTTTATGGTTTACTTATAAAGATAACAGAAAATTACGATTCTTTTTGAGGTTTTCTGTTGGAACCTGCCACCATTTTAATCTCAAATAAACGGCACTCTAACGGCCCATTAAATAATGGCGTTTTTTTGCTTGGGGACAATCGCATGAGTTTTGGCATACGTAAATCATTAGTCAAAAAGTAAGTATCCCAACCTGCAAATTTGCGCTTTAACGCTTCGCCTAATTTAGGATAAAGCGCGGTTAACTCTTCATCTTCACCTATGCGCACACCATAAGGCGGATTAGCCACTAACACACCATGATCAGCTGCAGGTGGCACTTCGGTAATGTCAAACTGTGATAATTGCACTGCTTCTAAAAAGCCCGCTTCCTCTAAGTTACGTTTGGCAATCCGCACTGCGCGCAAATCAATATCGCTGCCATAAATTTTTTGGAATGTCACTGGCTTCACATTTTTCAGTGCTGTGTTTTTTACTTTTTTCCAAGTATCCGATTCAAAGTTTTTTAAGCGCTCAAAGCCAAAGTCACGGTTTAATCCTGGTGCAATATTCAGCGCCATCATTACCGCCTCTAATAAAAACGTACCGCTACCGCACATCGGGTCTAGTAGCGGCTGTCCAACTTGCCAACCTGTTAGTTGCAACACGCCAGCGGCTAAATTCTCGCGCAAAGGTGCTTCAATACTGGCTTTACGATTACCGCGTTGATAAAGCGCATCCCCAGAAGTATCGATATACAAAATATAATCTTGCTCTGTTAAATAGGCATGAATACGCACCGCCGGTTTTTTGGTATCAATATATGGTCTGCTACCGACTGATAATCTAAATTTATCGCAAATCGCATCTTTAATTTTAAGTGTGGCAAATTCCAAGCTTTTCAGCGGACATTTAACGCCTGTGACCTTCACCATAAAGTCATGCTTCACATCAAACCAATTCGGCCAGCTTACTTTATAGGCTGCTTGGAACAAATCTTCTTCATTGGCATATTGTCCACGCGTCACTTGCCACAACACGCGCGTTGCAATGCGTGAATGCAAATTGATGTGATAACAGACTGCCACATCACCTAAAAATGAGACACCACCATCGGTCTGCTTGATGTTTTTAGCGCCACTGTTTTGTATCTCTTTAACGAGCAATGCCTCTAATCCACGTGGACAAGTTGCGAAAAATGTTTGGTTCATGCTGATTCCAATATTGAATACAGTTTTTGGTAGCCATTTTGCTCATGCAATTTGTCCAAAAACTCGTTAAAGTCGATGATGTGATCTTGTTTTAATTTCAATGCACGTTCTCTTAATTTTTTTTCATTGAGCTTTAGTGGATCTTTAAAGCCAAAGACAATAATATTGCCAGGCTTACCCGTTGGCAAAACCAACACTCTGTTTGAAAACGTTTGCTCAATGCGTTGTAAATAAATATCAAAGTTCTTATCAGAACCCCACAGGTTAATCACAAATAATCCATTGTCTTGCAAGACATTAAAACATTTATCAAAGAAATCAGGCGTACAAAAACCTTCAGGAATGCCGTCTGCATCAAAACCATCAATAATTAAACAGTCATGACTAAGTGGATGCTCTTCCATGTAAAGAATACCATCAGCTTTAATCACTTCTAGTCGCTCATCGTTGTTTGGCAAAAAGAAATGGCTACGGGCAACTTCGATGACTTGCGGATTAATTTCGACCACTTTTTGTGTCATTTCAGGACAATAAGCGTGGATGTACTTGGTGACCGAAGCGCCGCCTAAACCGATGGTGAGGACATTTTTTGTCTGCTCTGAGAATAGTAAAAAATACATAATGGCGCGTGAATAATTAAACACGAGCACTAATGGCGATTTCACCAGCATACCACTTTGCACGGTTTTTGAACCTAAATGCATCTGGCGCACGCCATCTACCTCGGTCACTTCCACCACATTATCTTCTGCTACACTTTTATGAATTTTACGATTGAATAGCCGCACTTTTTTCTCCAAAACCCTATTTCTCAAACACCCTAATCCTCAGCTTATTCTTCTGCATTTTCTTCGGTCTCATTTACCGCTTCGACACCATCATTCGCTTCGGCAATGACTTGTTTAAACTTACAATTAAGTTCCATTAGCAAGGGGTCGATATGTTTAATCTCCAACGCAACCTTGGTGCCGACTTTTAGCACTGGCAAACTAGGCACTTTGGTGATAAAAAACATACCATCAATTCGAACTAAATTCTCGCGCCAAACCGTAGCGGTTACTTCTGATAGTTGCTCTTGGATCAAATATTGCAAACACCAATAACGTTCCATCCGCGTTTGAAAATCGCTATACGATTGATAGGTCAGATCAAAATCACGGATGATGATTTTCAACGCATCGCCATCCGCAGGATAAGGCGCTTCTTGTTGGTTTAATAAAGCAATTAATTGACGTTGATTAACCAAATCGACCGCACGTCGCAATGGCGAGGTACACCATGCATATTGCGCCAAGCCCAAGCCTTGGTGCGGCGCTGCTTGCGTCGTCATAAATACTTTACCACCTGTTTGCGCGCGATAAATACCTAGGCGTTCAGCCTCTTTCAATAAACCACCCCAAGTGCTGTTTGCGTAAATCATCAATTCCGCCACCAGCTTATCCATTGGCGATCCGCGCTCACGCGCGACTATGCTGACAATGCCATCCGTCACATAAAAATTATAATCAACCTGCGGCGGACGATTAGGGTCATCTTTGCCACGTAATTTCTCTAAAGACTCCGCTAATTCATGTAGAAATTTCAACTCTGCCCACAACGGATGACCACTATCGGTTGCGAATGTTTCCGCATTAAAAAATGGCTCTAAACTATCGTGACGCAAGTTATGCTTAACCTTAATGCGCTCAACTTTGGTTTCGTTGGCAACAATCGAAAAATCTGGCGCCACTTCGCAATATAAACTCAATGCAGGCTTAATTTCGCCTTCGTCCAAACTAAACGGCCGCACCACCGATTCTGGCAACATGGTAATTTTATTGCCTGGCATATACACGGTAGAAAGTCTATCCAACACCACTGCATCTAACGAACTACCTTGCGCAATTGCTAATGCAGGTACCGCAATATGAATACCAACTCGCTTATTGCCATTGGGCAAAGTAACCAAGCTAAATGCATCATCAATTTCATTGGTGGTTGCATCATCAATACTAAAGGCTTCCGCATCGCTCATTGGCAAATCTGCAAGCAAATTATCAAGCTGGCTAGTGACCGATTCATAGTCAGGAAAATCTGTGCCATCTGCAAACATTTCGCGTAAAAAAGCCCCTAGGTGGTAATCGTGCGCACTTGTAATCAAACCAGCATCTGCCATTACGGTTAAAGCAAGACGACCAGAGCTTGCCGCCGCCTCTTCTATCGCTTTCCACTCGATGCTGTTTTTATCAGGCTGATAAATTAAATGCTCTGCCTTATCAGCAAAGCCATCTGGTAACAGTTTGTTGTTAAGCTGCTCAACCCACTCTGCCATTTGCACTGCTTGCAAACGCTTTTTCTCAACAGCGGCTAACGCTAGCTTTAGCGTGTCTGCTGGCGCGGCTTTGTAACGTCCTTTACCTTTTCGATAAAAATAGACAGGCGCGGCATGCACTTTAATGGCGGTCGCGGCAAGCTGTATATTGCTCGGGTTCTCGCCATAATATGCTTTGGCTAAATCTTCAAAACCAAACTCCGCTTCTTCACAACACTCCCATAAAAAATCAGTATCGAGCGTTTCTGCTTCGATTTGTGCCAATTCCATAAAGCCATCTAAAGCATTCTCAAAATTCAACAATACATTCGATGTTTTAATTTTAGTGCGCTTACCTGATGTGGTTTCAACCTGCAAGCTACCAGGATTTTCTGATTTGATTGTCGCGGCTTTAAAACTACCGCTTTCTTCATAAAATACGTTCATGCTTCTCGTTCATTCTTGTTCGCACATTGGGATAGTCGCCATGATACATGAGTGGCACCCTAAAAACCTTATGCAAGCGCATATTCCTGTGTAGAAATTGCAACTTATCTCGGCTATTACGTCTAAAATATAATGATGAGAAACTTAAGCTTTGACAATCGCTTTACGCGAGAACTTCCCCAAGATCCAATAACAGAAACCTATCAACGGCAAGTGAGTAATGCGCTATGGTCAACTGCGCAACCCACGCCAGTTAAGAATCCGCAACTACTGGCTTACAGCCCAGACGTAGCGGCGATGCTTGGTTTAACATCAGTCGACATGCAAGACCCTGAGCTTATTCAAACCTTGGGAGGCAATGGTGCATTAGCGGGTATGGTGACTTACGCCACCCGCTACGGTGGCCATCAATTTGGCCATTGGGCAGGTCAACTGGGTGATGGTCGCGCTATTTTACTGGGTGAACTCATGCACGAAGGTAAACGCTTTGAGCTACAACTTAAAGGAGCAGGCGAAACACCTTATTCCCGCAGTGCCGATGGTCGCGCTGTATTACGCTCAAGCTTGCGCGAGTTTTTATGTTCCGAAGCCATGCATTATTTAGGCGTACCAACCACACGCGCATTAAGCTTAATTTCCACTGGCGATTTAGTTAGACGTGACATGTTTTACGACGGCAATCCGCAAATGGAACCCGGTGCAATTGTTTGTCGCGTTGCTCCTAGCTTTACGCGTCCCGGCCATTTTGAACTAATGGCAAGTAACGGTGAGTTAGTCCTCCTTAAACGCTTTATTGGCTTTACCATTGATAGAGACTTTAATGAATGGCTATCCGCAACAGGTTTAGCTTTAGATCAAGAAAACCCATCATCAGAACTCATTGAAGCATGGTTTGAAGAAGTCTGCGAGCGTACTGCCATTTTGATGGCGCACTGGATGCGCGTCGGCTTTGTACATGGCGTCATGAATACCGATAATTTATCTATTATCGGTCTCACCATTGATTATGGTCCTTATGGCTGGATTGATAACTTCGACCCAGGATGGACACCTAACACAACGGATGCACAAGGTAAGCGCTATTGCTATGGTCGCCAGCCTGATGTCGCACGTTGGAATATGGAACGGCTAGCTGATGCGCTCAGCACTATATTACCCAATACCGAAGGGCTAGCCGATGCGATGAGTCACTATGACAACACCTATATGAAGCATCTCACTCAATCCTTGACTGGTAAGTTTGGTTTAGATAGCTGGCAAGATAGCCCTAATCAAAACGGAGACGGTGAACTGGTTAATCGTATTTTTGAGCTAATGACCCGTGCTGAAGTTGATATGACCTTATTCTTTACCAGATTAGCTGAATTAAATCTCACAACACCCAGTATTGACAGTATTAAAGATGCGTTTTATACCGAACAAGGTTTTCAACAGTTTGGTGATGATGTACAGCAATGGCTAAATACTTACGTAACCCGTATTGAAAACAGCAATCTTTCACCTGCGCAACGATTAGAAACCATGCGCATACACAATCCACGTTATGTTTTGCGTAACTATATGGCGCAAGAAGCCATTGATTTAATGACGGAAAAAGGAGATAACTCACGCTTAGTTACCTTACTTGATCTGCTTAAAAATCCATACACTAAACAAGCAGGCATGGAGCAATTTGAACAAAAACGTCCAGATTGGGCACGCCAAAAGGCTGGATGTTCTATGCTCTCATGTAGTTCATAAGTGCTAACGTCAGGCGAACAAATAATTTAATGTCATTTAACATTACGTAAAATCATTAGGGGGTATTACGTGACTTCCATAGGTGTTTTTTGGAACATGCCTGTAGTATAGTATTCATACAAACACATCAGCAATGATAAATGTTTGAAACAACAACCAAAGGAGAAATATTATGTGGACAACACCAGCAGCTACAGAAATGCGTTTTGGCTTTGAAGTTACAATGTACGTAATGAACAAATAAGCTTAACGCTTAAAACAAAACCCAGCTTAGGCTGGGTTTTTTATTGTCTATTACTTTACTAATACTACTCGCACTAAACAAAATTTGCTATCTTAGACTACTCGTACCAAGCGTCGACTAACTGACCTACTTCAATTTCTTTCAATGCTTTGTTCGTCTTTAACCAATCTTCAACCGCTTTTTTATCATCTTCTGTAGTAGATCCATTTTTCCATTTAGTCACAAAACCACCATCAATCCAACCACCTAAAGCCAGTTTACGCGGCTCAATCACATCTTCTAATAAAGCAATAACAAGCTGTTCTTGCGCTTCCATATCAATGTCTTTTGTAAAGTCAGCCGAAAATGCAAATCCAAACTCTTTGAACTCGCCTAATTTAAGTTTTTTTAATAATCGAGGTGAACGTCTTTTGCTCATAATAAATGCTCCTATGTAAGTTTTGACCGCATTATATACGCAGTCAGCTTTTTGTTGGATATTACTCACACAAAGGCAATAAATTAAGCAACAAACCATGTTAATCAATATTACTATGGTGGGGGAAATTAATTAGAGACTGAGGTGTCCCCAAAAAAAGTGAATTTATTTCGTCCTGTAGTCTTTGATTGATACATTGCATCATCTGCACTTTTTAATACTTCATCTGTGGTTGTAGTCTCTTGGCTAAACAATGCGATACCGATACTGGGCGTACTAAAATGTTGATAACCACTGAAATCAACTGGATTATTTAACGCTGTTAAAATCTTTTCTGCAATTTGTATAGCGAGAGATTTTGCTAGCACAATATCCTCTGTTAGGTTATCTACAAAAATTACAAACTCATCTCCACCAAGCCTAGCCACCGTATCAGACTCTCTTACAGATTCAATAAGCCTTTTAGAAACTTCTTTTAATAATAGATCGCCTTTATCATGTCCTAGTGTGTCGTTTAGCTTCTTGAAGTTATCTAAGTCGATAAATAATATTGCTCCAAATTGCTTGTCTCTCTTTTTTGCTACCATTGCTTTTTCGAGCCTATCAATCAGCAACCTGCGATTTGGCAATGAGGTAAGCGGATCATAAAATGCCAATAATTGGATTTGCTCTTCGTTTAATTTCCTTTGGGTCACATCTGTCTTTATAGCAAAAATAGATTTTGGATTACCCTCATTGTCTTTTAGCAGCGTCCAATGCCCTTCAATAACAATCTTTTTACCGCTTTTATGTTGCTCAGTAACTTCACCCATCCACTCGCCTGTATCGAACAATTCTTCTAATGCATTATTAAAAACAGCTTCCTCATGCTTTAAAACTGCCTGAATTGGCTTACCAATCACTTCATCAGATGTCCATCCATATAAAGCTTCTGCTCCTTTGTTCCAGAAAGTGATTTTTTGATTCATATCTCGCACCACTATCGCATCTCTAGTTTTTTCAAGCATTGATGCTTGTTCTCTAATAATCAAATCACTATTAAGGCGCTCTAGCTCACTTGCTGTGCGTGCTGCAAATATTTTCAATATTGAATATATGGTATCAAGATATTTACTGTCTATTCGCTGTTTGAAAAACACAAAAACTAACCCATTGTCATTTCCATGTGCATCACTCAAATACAAACCAGCAAATGCCTTAAATGGATAAAATTTCATCATGTTCAACTGAGGAAATTGTTTATCGGCATCACCATTAACGACAATCATGTCGTCCTTTATGAAAAGTGACTTAGCCATATTACTGGGTATCAAAAACTCAAAATTATCTTCAACCTTACCTTCATAAGAAACCGCAAGCATACTTGCTTTGAACGGTTTTACAGATAGCACTTTTGCAATGTAACCCGCATCTGCTTTCAGTGTACTCGTTATGCTTGATAAGATATCGTGGAAAAAATCCGAGCTATTATTAGCCGTTATACTAGAAGCCACTTTTATAATGGCATCATTTAACAACCTAGAATCTCTTTGAATTTTTATATTACTAAGGCCAGTTTGCAAGTTATCAACTAGTTCCTGAAGCAACTCTACTTCTTGAGTAGAAAAGTTCCTTACTTCATGTGAGTAAAGCGATAACATCCCTTTTGTTTCTAATTTATTTTTTAATGGCACAGCTATTAAGCTTCTATAACCATACTGCGTTGCTAGTTCTTTTACTGGGAAGGTTGGATCAAGCAAAATATCATTAACTACCATCGCCTTACCTAGTCTAATCGCTTTACCAGCAGGGCCATTACCAATCGCCAAACTCTCAGACCAGCTAAGCTTTACTGTTTCAATATAGTCTTTTACTGACGCTCCAAAGTATGCTTGCGGGCTTACTGTTTTATATTCATCGTGCTCTGCATAGCCTACCCATGCCATTTTATAGCCGCCCAACTCAACCGCAATACGGCATATTTCAATCATTAACTTTTTTTCATCATTAATTTGAGCAAGCGCATGATTGCTTTTACTCAACATGTGAAGTGCACGATTGAGCCATGCCAAATCAATCTCAGTTTTTTTTCGTTGAGTAATATCCTGAAAAGTACCAATCAAGCTAACGGGTACCCCATTATCAAACTGGGCCTCTCCTTGTGATCTAACCCAAATATGCTTTCCTTTTGCCGTAATAAATGGAACTTCTAAATCCCAAGGCTTATCATTCTCAATACAATGTTCAACCGCTAGTTCTACCTTTGACCTAGCCTCAACCGGATAGAAATTCAAAGCATCCTCTAATGCTGGAGGAGTTGCCGTTTCTACTTCATGGATTTTAAAAACTTGTTTACTCCATTTAATATCATTATTCAGTAGATTTAATTCCCAACCACCTACTTTGGCAATCTCACCTGTTCGCTCCATTATTGAAGAAATATCTGTCAATTCTTTTTGCATTTCAATTGCAGATGTCACATCGCGCGCTACACCTAGATAACCAAGAACTTCTCCATCCTGATCTAACAGTGCAGTGACTGAAAGATTGACGATAATCTTACTGCCATCTTTGCAAATATAAGTCCATCTACGACTATCAGAATCACCATCTCTCGCTTTCAACACAAACACTTCAAAACCAGGTTGAATAGTTTTTCCAAACTCCATACTAAGTTCTTTTGCGTAAGCTTCTACTTCATTGGCTTCATGCAGGATTTCAGGAGTGACTTTCCCAACAACTTCTTCAGCACTGTATCCAAGCATATCTTCTGCTCCAATGTTGAAAGTCGTAATCACACCATCAGGCGTTGTGGAAATAATAGATTCATCTGCGCTGTTGAGAAGTGCATTATGAAAAACGTGGGACTCTTCTAGTGCTTTTGTTAATTTTGTAATTTCTAAAAGTGCTTTGCGATGTTCTAGTAAAGCAATGACTTGCTTGCCTATTCTATATAACGAGCGGCGCTGAGCAGCATCCAGTTTCCTCGATTCGCTATCAATGACGCATAATGTCCCCAAGTTATGACCAAGGCCAGTTCTAAGCGGCATTCCAGCATAAAAGCGTATATTAGGGTCTCCTGTAACTAAAGGATTGTCCTTAAAACGTTCATCATCCAACGCATTTTCAACTTCAAATAAATCATTATCTAGAATTGCATGTCCGCAAAAAGAAATTTCACGTGAAGTTTCTGTAGCTGGAAGGCCATAAGCACTTTTAAACCATTGGCGTGACTCATCCAATAAAGAAATGAGTGCAATCGGTGTGCCGCAGATTTCAGCAGCAAGTTGTGTTAGGTTATCAAATGCATCTTCTGGAAGCGTATCTAATATTTGATAACTATTGAGCTCAGCAAGGCGATTAAGCTCGTTTTTTGGAACCTTAGGCGCTTTCATATTAACCTTAGCGATTTATAAAATTTATCATTGGCGGGATTTATATTTTTTTAATGTTGATTGATAATAAAAAAATAAACCCTAAATTGAAACAACTATTTTTCATATTACAAAAATTTTTATATAAAAAACATCTATTCAGGTTGATTGGAGTAATGGAAATTACCTGTAAAATACTTTTTTATGGACCACCGCATACCTGTCACGCTACTCACTGGTTTTTTAGGCTCAGGCAAAACCACTTTACTCAATAAACTACTTTCACATTCCGGTATGAAAGATACCGCGGTGATTATTAATGAATTAGGAGAAGAAGGTTTAGACCATATTCTCGCGCAGAATGTGGATAGTAGTTATGTGGCGGACAATGCCGTGTTATTGCAGAACGGTTGTTTGTGTTGCACGTTGAGTAATGAGCTGGCTGACACCATGCGCGATTTGTATTTTAAGCGTTCGATGGAGGCGATTCCGCAATTTAGTCGTTTAGTGATTGAAACCACTGGCATGGCCGACCCTGGGCCGATTATGGCGAACTTGATGAATGAGCCTGTGATTGAGTCTGTTTATCGCTTAGACGCAGTGATTGTGACTATAGATGCGATGTATGGCTCACAACAATTGGCAGAGCATGACGAAGCGCGTAAACAAGCGGCGGTGGCGGACGTCTTACTGATCACTAAAACCGATATTGCCACGGCTGGGCAAACCAGCGCATTAAAAGAAAAGTTGATTAGCATTAACCCTGGTGCGACACAACATAAAGTATTAAACGGTGAAATTGAGCCAGACTTTATTATTGATGTTGGATTGTTTGACCCAACTGGCAAACGTGCAGAACCTGAACGTTGGTTACGTGCACCATTGAAACCAGTCAACAATTTAGGCGGGAAGTTACCGACACCACATCAAGATGCGATCAGCAGTTTTACCGTTACTTTACCCACTGCCATTATTTGGAAAAGTTTTAAACCCATATTACTCAAACTATGCCAAACGCATGGTGAGCAATTGCTACGTTTAAAAGGCATTTTGCACGTTGATGATCAGCCGCATCCACTAGCGATTCACGCTGTACATTTTACGCCTTATCCTGCAACCTTGCTTATGGACTGGAAAGAAGATAAGCCAACTAGTCGTGTTGTGTGTATTGGAAAAGGATTGGATGAAGCGGCAATTAGAAAAATGTTGACGCAAATGTAGAACAATTCTAATTGTTCACGGTCTGTTTTATATCATGAATCAAAATACAATTCGATGCTTGATGGTACTTTTAGGGATTAGCGCCTTAGGTCTAACGGCATGCACAACAACATCTTCCAACAAAACACAGTCCAGCAAATTGCAGATTGTTTATCAATGCGAGCGTGGCACTATTCTAAATGTAAGCTTTGTTGAAAGAGGCTATACCACCCTTCAAGGTGGAAAACATTACAAGAGGCGATATCATGAAAAAGCACCTGTTGCCATTGTTAACTTTGGCAACAATCAAGAGGTGACGTTAATGCAGGAAGTAACGGCATCAGGCTATAAATATAGCGATGGGCGTTATACACTTCACAGCAAAGGTGATGAGGCGATTTGGATGGTTGATAAAATGGCTGATGAGCGTTGCGTGCTTAATGATTAAATCAAAACTAGCCTAAAAAATCTTAAGTTAATGAACTCAAATCTAATCTAATTAAACTAAATCGCTCCAAATTTTATCAAGCCGCTTAATCGATATTGGGAACGGCGTTTTGAGCTCTTGTGCAAATAGCGATACGCGCAGCTCTTCAATTAACCAACGGAAATTTTGCAGTTCTGGTGAAACATGATCAACCTTCGCTTGCTTTTCCATTTCAGTTTGCCAGTTTTGCCATAGCAGACCAACACTCGCCGCATTTTTTCCATCTCTCTCTGGGTTGCTAGGCTGCTTTTCGATACGCAACCTCAAGGCTTTTAAATACCGAGGCAGATGTTGCAATTGTTCCCATGGTGTTTGACTAAAGCAGCCTTTATACAGCAAACTTTGCACTTGATTATCGACATCTTTGCTTAGGCGATTCGCTTTTACTTGCATCTTAGATTGTGCATCCGCTAAAGCAAAATACTCTATGCCGATTATAGCAATGGTACGGAATAATGCATCTTTCACTGCTGGCAATCGCGTTTTAGCACGTTGTTTCAGCGCCATAAATTCATCATTTGTACGAGGTAAATCATCATCTCCGACAAAAGCACGGTCGGCTAATGTGGCGACCAAATCTTCTTTTAAATCATCTGGCGTAATCACGTTACGTAATTGCAGGGCGTATTGATTGAAATTAGGTAACGCTTTTTCCAATTGTTTCATTTGTTCTTTGAGCTCGAATCGCATTAAGCGACAAACGCCCGCGCGATGCGATAAATAAGCGGCTTGCTCCGTATCAAACAATTTAATCGCAACACTATCAATATGATCTTCTAATGCAGGGTAGCCAGTCAGTTGATGCCCTTCTTTGCTAAACGTAAGCGTAGCCGGTAAATCGCCAAAATCCCATTGTTTGATATCAGTTTTTTCAATGTGATTACTTGTGCTTTTTCTAAAAGTAAGCTGTGCGGCATTGCCTAATTGACTTTTTAAGGCATGCCAATTTCGCCCCATGCCTAACTCACGTTGCTTTTCATCAATTACGCTAAAGTTCATGAAAAAATGCTCAGGCAATTTATCTAGCATAAAGTCATCAATGCCCAACTTTAAGCTGGTTTGTTGCTGAATATAATCAACTAAGGCAATCAAAATAGGTTTTACGCCGACTTTTGCTTGATCTAAAAACCCAGTGACAAACTCTGGCACTGGCACGCAAACGCGGCGGTATGTTTTTGGTAATATCTTAACAAGTGCCGTCACCTTCTCGCGCAACATCCCTGGCACTAACCATTCGGCACGCGTGGCATCTAGTGGGTTAAGCAGCGCTAGTGGGATGGTTGCAGTAACGCCATCTAGCACATGACCGGGTTCAAAACGGTATTTTAAGTTAATGCTCACGCCATCCATTTCGATGGTTTCTGGAAATTGCGTTTCCGTCACACTATCTGCAGTATGCCGCATCAAGTCATCTCTGGTTAAAAACAGCAGCTTAGGATTTTGCTTTTCAGCTTCTTTGCGCCATGCTTCAAAACCAATACCATTCACAATATCTTTTGGCACAATCTTATCGTAAAAAGCAAATAAAGCATGCTCATCAACCAATACATCTTGACGTCTTGCTTTATGTTCCAACTCTTCAATTTCGGCGATAATGCGTTTATTTTCGGTTAAAAATGGCGCTTTTATCTCCAACTCCATATTAGCCAGCGCCTCACGAATAAAAATCTCATGTGAAACTTCGACATTAATTGGCCCATAATGCACGCGGCGCTTAGGCACAACAGTCAACCCATAAAGGCTCACACGCTCCCAAGCGGTCACTTGTGCTAATTTTTTATCCCAACGCGGATCACTATATTGGCTATTCGTTAACTCACGCGCTAACGGCTCTATCCAGTCTGGCTCTATCTTTGCTACACAGCGCGCATACAATTTGGAGGTATCTACCAGCTCTGCCGCCATGACCCATTTTGGACGTGTTTTCTTTAAGCATGAGCCAGGCGCAACATAAAAGCGAATGCTACGCGCACCTGAATAAGCATCATTGTCGCCATCTTTAAAGCCAATATTACCCAACAAGCCTGCTAATAATGCTTTATGAATTTGCTCGTAATTCGCTTCTTTGGTGTTGAGCTTAAATTCCATTTCTTCTGCAATTTCTTTCAGCTGAAGATAAAGCTCGCGCCATTCTTTTAAGCGTAAAAATGACAGGAAATTAGCATGACATTGATTGAGCAAATCTTTATTCGATTGTTTGGTTTTAAACGCATGTTCGTACCAATCCCAAATTTTAAGAAAGCTCATAAAATCTGAGCCTTCACCAGCAAACTTAGCATGCGCATTGGCAGCAGCATCTCGCTTATCCATCGGGCGCTCACGCGGATCTTGCATGCTCAATACACTGGCAATAATCAGCACTTCTTGTAAGCAGGCTTCTTTTTTCGCAGCCAAAATCATTCGACCAACCCGCGGATCTAATGGCAACCTCGCCAGTTGTAAGCCGATATCCGTTATTTGACGGTTTCCATTGACCGCGCCTAACTCTTGCAACTGTAAATAACCATCGGAGATTAAGCGAGAACTTGGCGCTTCAAGAAAAGGAAACTGTTCAACATCGCCTAAGCGTAAAGCGCCCATACGTAAAATAACACTGGCAAGGGAACTACGGATAATTTCAGGATCTGTAAACTCAGGACGATTATTAAAATCTTCTTCCGAGTATAAACGCACACAAATACCATTCGACACACGGCCACAGCGCCCTGCACGTTGCTTGGCGGCCGCTTGTGAGATTTTCTCAATTTGTAATTGCTCTACTTTGGCACGTGAACTATAGCGATTAATCCGCGCTAACCCTGCATCAATCACGTATTTAATCCCAGGTACCGTGAGCGATGTTTCAGCGACATTGGTTGCTAAGACAATACGGCGTTGGCCATGCGGTTTAAATATTTTTTGTTGGTCAGCAATGCTTAAACGCGCAAACAATGGCAACACTTCGATATGTTTTAGCTTAGGCGAACGACCTTGATATTTGCGCAGATGATCAGCCGTGTCGCGAATTTCTCGCTCGCCTGGTAGGAACACCAATATATCGCCATCGCCTTGGCGTAATAAATCATCTGCAGCGTCTAAAATCGCTTCCTCTATCGCCTCTTCTTCATCATCCTCTGCTAGCCAACGTGCTTCTGTTTTGCCTTTACGCTGTATGCCATGCACGGTCGTTTTTGGCATACCGTTATTGTCTGAATCGTCATCATCAAAATCATCATTGTCAGTCGTTATTTCATGCGATATAAAACCTGCTTTGCCTAATGGACGATAGCGTATTTCTACTGGATACGTTCTGCCGCTTACTTCAATAATCGGTGCATTTACCAGTTCACCTTTTGCATTTTTAGCACTGAAATGCTGTCCAAATCGATCGGCATCAATCGTCGCAGATGTCACAATGACTTTTAAATCTGGACGTTTAGGTAGTAGTTGTTTGAGATAACCGAGCAAGAAATCAATATTCAAACTACGCTCATGCGCTTCATCAATAATAATGGTGTCATATGCGTTTAAAAATCGATCGCCTTGCGTTTCCGCCAGCAAAATACCATCGGTCATTAGTTTAATATAACTGGCTTCTGATGACTTTTCGTTAAAGCGCACTTTATAGCCAACAATTTCACCTAATGATGAATCTAGCTCTTGCGCGATACGACTCGCCACCGAACGCGCCGCAATGCGACGTGGTTGCGTGTGACCAATTAAACCCGATACGCCGCGACCAAGTTCTAAACAAATTTTAGGTAACTGTGTGGTTTTACCTGAACCAGTTTCACCACACACAATCACCACTTGATTTTCAGCAATCGCCTTGGCAATTTCATCGCGTCTGGATGAAACGGGCAACTCTAGCGGATATTCTGGTTTGGGTAATTTTTGTAAACGTAGCGCATATTTTTGCGACGAACTTTGCACTTTTCGCAGAATGTCAGCCAATGCTTTTTCAACCGGTTTATTCTGCTTAACGAGGTCTTTAGCTTGTCTTAACTGCCTTTGCAGTACAAAGCGATCGGCCAACATACACGTTGGTAACTGTTGCTCTAAATTAGCAATTATTTTTTGCATATCGCTCATAAGGGCGTGATTTTACCATGCTCGCTATGAGTTACTGCGCTAGCTACTCATTTCTCACACGCAAAAAGCGCGCAAAACGTGGTTTGCCTTTTTTAGTTTTCTCTTGATAAATGAAGGTAACGGTAGTGCCAATAGCAGGCGGGTTAGCACGTTGTGCATCCGTAAAACCTGTGCCTAATTTAAATTGTATGCCGTTTGGCAACTCAACCAATAGCGCGCCCATTTTGCCTTCGTGTTTACCCTTACCTGGTAAATGCGTAATGACGACTGCTTCGGCATCTAAAAATGGTTTTAACTTTAACAAAACATCACTACGCCCAGTTTGATATAAAGCATTAGCACGATGCAACATTAACCCTTCGCCACCAGCTTTCACAACTGCTTCCATCTTTTGCTTTAGTTGCGCTTTGTTACTCACTTTAAACTGTTTAACCAATTTTAAATGGTTAAGCTTAGCAGTATCTATGATGCGTTTAAGCGTTTGATAGCGCATAGAAAAATCACTTTTTCCATGTGGCAATTCAAAAATAAGATAAGAGACTTGGCGCCATTCAGCATCCACTGGCGTTTGCTTTCTGACAATGCCCGATACGATATCAAATGCCCCACGCTTAATCCATAATTCACCATCTAATGGCGTTTTAGGAAAGTCGGCAGTAAACCAAGCTGGCGTAACAATCAGATTGCCCTGTCTGGTTATAAGCTGTTTACCATCCCAAATTGCGCGAACACCATCGAACTTTTCACTGATTAAATACTGCGTAACATCAATATCATCGTTGTAGATTTTGGCTAGCAATACGGCTGTGTCGTGATCGGTGGCAAAGGTATATTGTGGAACAACAAGGGGCAACACAATGGCAAAAGTCACCATCAGTTGCTTAGCGCACTGACGCAAGATGTTTTTCATTTTTTTTCTTATTGTTTGTTTTTATTACTGCTTATATTACTTTATTTCTAAGCTTTATTTCTTACGCTGTTTAACTAATTAAATAAGCGCTTATTTAAAAAATATTTAATTAAAACCAAGTGCATCTTCCATCACATAATAAATATAGCTTTGCTCTTGCACCCCATGAAACAAATGCGCATTGGGTCCACCCGCAAAAATCGCAACATCTTCTCCGCCGTGTGTTTCATTGTGTAGTGGCACTAATGCTTCTTGATGAAAATCTGGATTAGTCGTATCAACATTACTCATATCAGCGTTACGTCCTACATGTGCGACATTTTCATCGACTGCATGCTCCGCATAACCTAAGCCATTGGCAAACCCAACTGTGGTATAGGGTTTGTTATCCATGGTAAGCGTTGGTTTAGATTCACCTGGCTCAATCACCTTACCGAGAATCGGATTACCTCTTTTTGGGTAACCAGAAATGGTTAAGGTATGACTATGGTCTGCTGTCACAATAATCAAGGTATCTTGCAAGTCAACTTTATCCATCACCATTTTCACCGTATCGGAAAGCGCTGTTGTTTCGGCAAAAGTGCGGTAAGCATTGCCAGCATGAGAAGCGTGATCAATCCGCCCTGCCTCTACCATTAAAAAATAGCCTTTGTTATTTTGCTTTAAGATATCAATTGCCTTGCTTGTCATTTCCGTTAATGAAGGTTCTCCCGCCTGGTCTTTTGGACGGTCATGTTCGTATTGCAGATGAGATGGCTCAAATAAACCCAATAGATGCGTTGTTGTGTTTGGATTAATGGCATCAAACTGTTGTTTATTCCAGACATATTCGCCGTGAGTAACTGATTTAAATTCAGCAACTAAATCACGACCATCCGTGCGTTTACCAATTTTTTTTGTATATTCTGGATCACTTTGCGTATTGAGCATAAAATGCTGACGCCCGCCACCTAACATCACTTTTAGGCCTTTGCTCTGTTGCAAATGGTCAATCAATTGCACCGCAATATCCTTCAAACCTGATGTCACTGCTTTTGCTGGTAACTCCGCATTATTCTCCCAATCTCTATTTGAGATATGCGCATAAGTAGCCGCAGGTGTCGCATGCGTGATGCGTGCAGTGGAAACAATCCCCGTTGCTAATCCGTGCGCTTCCGCTTGCTCTAATATGGTTTGCGCTTTATTGGCTTGGATTACTGCATTATCGGTTTCATCTCGCAATACGACTTGATTCAGCGAAAGTACGCCATCATTGGTTTTAACGCCAGTGATAATCGCCGACATCGTTGGTGCAGAATCTGGTGTTTGCTGATTGGCAGAATAAGTCTTTGATAGGGCTAAGTAAGGCAGCTTTTCGAATGCAAGTTGATTGCGCTCACCATCAACACCACGCTGCTGACCCTCAAAAATGCGACTACCCGTAATGGTAGAAATCCCCATGCCATCACCAATAAAAAGAATGATATTTTTAGCTTTGTTAGTGTTCGGCTGTAATGCTTTAGTCGCAGCGAGCGCGGCTTTACCATCGTTAATCCAAGTGTGTTGATCTTCTGCGATTACGTTTGGGATAAAAAAAATAAACATAATCGCAATGAATAGCTTGTTAATCAGTTTGTTATTAGTCGTCAAGAAAAAAGCCTCAGATGTGAATAGATAGAACGTATTTTAAATGGAATTTGTGATGATTAAATAACAAAGTAATGATAAATCATCAATGATTCAAAAAACTGCTTAATCGTTGTAATGCATACTTACCTAATACTTTCACTATGTATTTTTAATGTACGTAAGAATTATCTGACATCAAGATAAGTATAAATAGGACAAAAGCCAACCTTGTAAAGCATTAAGATAGAACCTCTTAAAACAGGGAGATAATAATGTCATTAATTTACTTTTTGATAGTTGGGATTTGTGCAGGCTGGCTAGCAGGTGTCATCATGAAGGGCGGTGGTTACGGCCTAGTTGGTGATTTGGTGGTTGGTATTATTGGCGCATTAATAGGCGGCTTTTTATTTGGGCAGCTAGGTGTTTATGTCGGCGGTGGTTTACTAGGCAGCATCGTTATTGCAACTATTGGTGCCATTATTCTTATCTTCTTACTGAGAGTGATTAAGAGGAATTAAATTGAATCGCTAAATTATTAGTTCAAAACAAAAAAGTGAGTTTTTACTCACTTTTTTGTTATTCGCCATAAAGAAACACTATACAAAACGCTTCAATGTCTATATCCCTCTATAACTGCCTCTTAATTAATAAAACCAAAAACTCTTTTAAGCGTTGCCAAACACTTCTATTTTGCCAACGTTCAAGATTATAGGGTTCAGCTTTTTCTAAGTCTTCTTTGAAGTTTTTATTTAACGTGTTAATCAATGGTTTTGAGATGACACACAATGCAATTTCTTCATCTTTAGCGGCTGAGCGCTGATTAAAATTAGGCGATCCAATACAAGCTAACACATCATCTACTATAATTATTTTTGTATGAAGCATGGTTGGTTGATATTGATGCAGTCGAATACCTGCCTCCATCAACTCGCTGAACATCTCCTGACCTGCAATCTTTGATAAATGTTGATCGGTGCTATCACCCGGAATCAGAATGTCAATTTCAACACCGCGTTTAGCACATTGTGTTAATGCAGCCAGCATCTTTTCATTCAGCACAAAGTAAGCGGTTGATATTTTCAGCGAACGTGTAGCAGAAGACACTAATGCATAAAACAAAGTAACAATATCGCTCCAACCAGCACTGGTTGTGCTACGGATGACTTGTATTAATGCATCGCCATCTTGCTGATGCTCAACCGGTTTGCGATTAAGAATAATATCGATGTCGCCTGTTTCAGCCCAATTCGCAAAAAAAGCGCCGCGCAAACCGTCTACTGCAGCACCGGTAATTTTAAAATGAGTATCTCGCCATTCATTCTCATTTCTTGCATTACCGGTCCATTCGCTGGCAATCCCCACGCCGCCAGTGAATCCTATTTTGTCATCAATGACTAAAATTTTACGATGTGTTCGATTATCGATTAAATGGATTCGAAACGAAGATAATGGTCGAAACCACCTAATGTTTACGCCAGCATCTTCCATCAAATCAAGTAGCGCTTGCTTCATCACTTTAGCACCAAAGCTATCTAACAAAATATCAACTGAAACACCTTGCTGTGCCTTGCTGGCTAACGCTTTCGCAAAACTAGTTGCAATTTCACCAGTCCAGTAAACATAGGTTGCGAAAACAATAGAAGACTCAGCCGCATTAATAGCGCCTAACATGGCGGGAAAAATCTCATCACCATTTTTTAATGACTGAATACTGTTGCCATTAGTGAATGGAATGCCTAATACGCCTTCCAAATAATGCTGCAAATCAGTGTCTACACTTACTGTTTTTGGCTGCATTATTTTCCTTTATAACATCAATATTTTTATTAAAAACATACACTAAGATAGAAACCGTTGCTGCATTTCGGTTAAATTTAGCTCTTCTAAAATCGCTTCTAGCCGCTCACGTGCATTTTTACGCTTTTGGCCTGTATATTTGGCAATAATCAACTCATTTTTCATCGAGTGTTCCCAACCAACCAATTCCGTTACTGTTACGCTATACCCTGCAGATTCAAGTTGTAAACAGCGCAATACATTGGTAATTTGACTACCAAACTCACGCGTATGAATCGGATGACGCCAAATTTCTGATAGCGGTGTTTTGCTTAGACTTTGCGCTTTGTGCTTACGCATCACCTCTGCTACTTCCGCCTGACAACAAGGTACTAACACCATATATTGCGCTTGTTTTTTTAAGCCAAACTGAATAGCGTCATCGGTCGCGGTATTGCAAGCATGTAGCGCGGTAACAATATCAACTTTGTCTGGAATGTTAGTTGAAACGATCGATTCCGCTACACTTAAATGCTCAAACAACATACGATTAAAGCCACACTCTTCAGCTAAGGCCTGTGATTTTTCTACCAAGTCTGCACGCGTCTCAATACCAATCACTTGACCCTGCGGCAACTGCTTAAGTAACAAATCATACAAAATAAAACCCAAATACGACTTACCTGCGCCATGATCAACTAAGGTTGGATTCTCTTGCTTGGTCATCACGTCTTGCAGCAAAGGCTCAATAAAGTTAACCAAGTGATAAACCTGCTTAAGTTTGCGACGGCTATCTTGATTGAGTTTGCCATCGCGCGTGAGGATATGAAGTGCCTTGAGCAGAGGCAAAGATTGATTTGGTTTGATTTCTGGCGGTAACGACATAACAGCTATTTTATATGGCATCACACCAAACATAAAACTAATTATGCAGCGATTAAACTACACATAGAAACGTTTAATACAAAACGTGCTAGCTGCACTAATTAATAATTAGTGTTGAGCGAAAATGTTTGTCAAATTCCACAAGTTTGTTATCAAACTTTATAAGCGTATGATTAAAGCATGATTAACAAGTCTTTTTAGCCATTTGTTTAGCTTATTAACGATATAGTATGTTTTAAATTCTATTCGTTTCAACATCGAACCTATGACTAGATTCCTATCTAAAACTCAATTTCATAAGATGCAAAGCGGCTTAACTTTAGTTGAGCTGATGATTGTCGTCGCCATTATTGGTGTCCTCGCCTCAATTGCAACACCAGCTTATGAAGACTATACAGAGAAAGCGCGGGTTGCAAATGCCGTCTCTGACATTGCCTCTATTTCGATTAAAGCAGAGGCCTATTGGAATGATGCTAGAAAATATCCTGATATCTTAGCTGATATCGGCGCTGCTGGCATGCTTGACCCATGGGATAACCCGTATCAATACCTCAACTTATTTGATAAACAAGGCAAAGGCGGCAACCGCAAAGACAGAAAGTTAAACCCATTAAATTCCGACTTTGATTTATATAGTATGGGCAAAGACGGTCAGTCTAAAACGCAAATTACTAACAAAGAGAGCCTAGATGATGTAATACGGGCGAATGATGGAAAGTTTATTGATCTAGCTGAAAAATATTAATGTTCATCTCAGGAACATTTTTAAAGAGCAAAGTAAGCCAACGGATTGCACTATTGTTATTCATATCCGCAATCGTTCCAGCAATGCTGATGACGCTATTATCTAATCAAAAGCTGAATACATTAATTACCAACTATGAACACAAAGGATTGATAGAGAAAAGTCGCAGTTATGCTTTATCTGTGTTTTCGAATCTCACTTTTGCACGCAGTAAGTTTAAAGATGAAATAAACGCCAACCAAAATATTGATCGAGTAACTAAACTATCAATTAATTTTGCGCTTAAAAACGTAGATATATTTAACTCAGTTACAGAGATTTTACCGAATGGCACTATTCTTCATAGTGAAAATCCCATTGACATCCCACAGCAATTTTTAAAAAACCTTGATCGCATTAAGCCTGATGTCGTTCATTTAATGAT
This sequence comes from Methylophilaceae bacterium, assembly GCA_041612255.1. Lineage (GTDB taxonomy): Bacteria > Pseudomonadota > Gammaproteobacteria > Burkholderiales > Methylophilaceae. The sequence goes on from JBFJJN010000004.1 coordinate 138,028, forward strand.
ATGGCCTAATCAAAGCGCTACAGATCATTACTTCATTAACCTCATCATGCGCCAAGTTGAAAATAATAAATCTAACATTTACGTCGCAACTATCAATCCACGCTATTTATGGGGCGATCAAGCAGATCACCCTTCAGATTTGAGCATGTGCGCTTATCAACTCGACGATGATGCAAAAAATAAGCTATTTTGCTCTACCGAAAACACGCAAAATATCAAACTAGCGCCAATCAATAGCGGCGCATGGGAGCTTTTTCTAGCTGGTGAGTTTTATGACAAACCTTGGTTATTTGAAACCAACAGACTCTACCCTATCACTTCAACAGATTTAAAAGATTTGGTCGGCAGTGAGGCTTACATAGGCATTGCATTGCTTAGTTTATTAATAATTGGCTTGCTAAGCTTGATTCAAATCAGAAAAACCATGGTGCCACTTGAGCAACTAATTAAAGGGACCAAAAAGATTGCTACAGGAGATTTCACCACCGTCAACGTAGATGGAAATTCAGAGTTTTCTGAACTTGCTGTTGCATTTAATGCTATGTCTACCTATATCAAACAACAATTTAATACACTGCAATCGTTTTCTAGCATAGATAGAGAAATTATTTCTAAAATTGATGTTGAACAGGTCATCCAACTTGTGATCAATAGAATGCAAATATTAGAGCCAGAAGCCATCATATTAATTGCTAATTTGGAAAGTCTGTCGACCAGTAACATCCAATGCAATTGCACTGTAGCAGGTCATTCGTCACTTACTAACATCCGCCTATCTCTTAAGCAAGATGAAATTGAAAGTATCAGCCTGTATCAACAAGGTGAAATAAAGAGTAGCAAACTCACTAGTCTCTTTAGCCATGAAAAGTTCATGGCGGAGCTTGGTGTAAATTACATATGGGTTTACCCTGTTTTTTGGCAAGGAATGATATGTGCATTTCTATCCGTTGGTAGTAAAGTCGAACTAAAAGACAGTAATCCACACTGGTCTGAATTTCGTGATTTAGCAAGCCGTATTGGCATTGCTATATCAACTTATGAGCATGAACAAAAGCTACTATTAGAAGCACAATACGACCATCTTACTGGCTTACCCAATCGCATCTTACTGCAAGACCGCCTTAAACTGGCAATAGAGCATAGTGATTACACTGGCAAAGCCATGTGGGTTGTCTTTATTGACCTTGATCGCTTTAAAGTGGTTAATGATAGTATGGGGCATACCGTAGGCGATCAATTGTTAAAAGAAATCGGCAATCGTTTGTTAGCAGAAACAAGAGATAGCGACACCGTGGCACGTTTTGGTGGCGATGAGTTTGTGATTATCCTGTCTGGAGATGCAGGCGAAAACATTCAATTAAGTGTTCTTAATCGCATTATGGAGACGATAGCTGAACCTGCCAATATCAATAACATCGAGCTTATTACGAGTTGTAGCATTGGCATCGCCGTCTACCCGAATGATGGCGACAATGCGGAAACACTGATTAAGGATGCCGATATAGCCATGTATAGGGCTAAGGAATTAGGTAGAAATAATTATCAATTCTTCACGCAAGATCTTAATGACAAAGCCGCTGAACGGATGCAAATGATTTCATTGTTGCGTAAAGCCATTCCACAAAATGAATTAACATTACACTACCAGCCAAAAGTTGATCTAGGTAGTAATGAAGTTGTCGGCTTAGAAGCATTATTACGTTGGCACACTCCAACCCTAGGCAATGTCCCGCCCGATAAATTCATCCCTGTTGCTGAAGAAGCGGGTCTAATTATTCCAATTGGTGAGTGGGTATTACAGACAGCCTGTGAGCAAATGATTGTCTGGCAACAAGCAGGAATTAAGGCATTATTATTGTCAGTGAATGTTTCTGCTAGACAATTTCAAGAAGAAAATTTTGTTGAAAAAATACAATCAATCCTATTAAAATCAGGCTTGAAAGCTGACAACTTAGAACTGGAGCTCACTGAAAATATTTTAATGGATGGTTCTGACCAAACAATCAATACATTAAATAGAATTAAGTCTTTGGGGATAACACTTTCTATTGATGACTTTGGCACTGGCTACTCCAACCTTTCTTATCTACATAAATTACCCATTGATATTTTAAAAATAGATAAGGCTTTCATTGATACAGTAACCAGCATTACGCAAAAAGCACCGATTGTGGATACCATTATTCTTTTTGCGCAAAATCTAAACCTTAAAGTAGTCGCTGAAGGCGCCGAGACTGCAGAGCAAGTACGTTACCTTAAAAAACAAGGCTGTGATCAAATACAAGGTTACTTCTTCAGCAAGCCCTTACCAGTGGATGCAGCAACAATATTATTAGCTTCAGGCAAGAAGCTATCTCTTCCTGAATAAATGATATAAAACAACAACCCTAGTCAGCTGCAATAAATCCGTTGGCAACTCTAGCTAATGTTAAAATACGCGATCTGATTGTGCGCATACCGATTTTTCTCGGCATTAAATAAAACAAACTGACAAAATGCAAACAATATTTTTATGTATTAAAACGGAGTAAAAATGGCAATTCAATGGTACCCAGGTCACATGACCTCTGCTCGTAAAAAAGCAGAAGAAACCATGGAGTTTATCGACGTGGTGATTGAAGTGCTGGATGCGCGTTTACCTGCCGCTAGTCATAATCCGATGATTGATGAGATGCGTTTATTTCGTCAACGCCCTAATTTAAAAATCCTCAATAAAGCCGATTTAGCTGATCCGCAAGCGACGCAAGCGTGGCTTAATTATTTTAATGCGCAGCCTAATACCAAAGCCGTTGCGCTTTCTTGTAAAAAACCGGGCGATGCAAAAAAGATTCCAGGCCTTTGCAAGCAGTTAGCGCCGCATCGTGGTACGCATATTAAACAGTTACGCATGATGATTATGGGTATTCCAAACGTAGGTAAATCTACATTGATGAACGCACTACTCAATCGCCGAGTAGCTAAAGTAGGCGACGAACCTGCTGTAACTAAAAGCCAACAGCGGTTTGAATTAGATCCGACCATGAGCATTACCGATACGCCAGGCATGATGTGGCCAAAAATTGCACATGAAAGTGATGGCTTTATGCTGGCTGCAAGTCATGCCATTGGGCGTAATGCAGTGATTGATGAAGATATTGCGGTATTTTTAGGTAATAATTTATTAGCGAGCTATCCTGATTTACTCAATGCACGCTACAAGTTAGATGCGATGAAACTCAATGTGCAAGAGCTTGATGGCGTGGATTTGCTGGAAGCGATAGCCAAACGCCGTGCGTATAAACGCCGTGACGGTGTATGGGACTTAGAAAGAACAGCGATGGTTTTCTTAACTGACTATCGTCATGGCTCAATTGGTCGCATTAGTTTAGAAACGCCTGCGAGCAGACAAGTGATGCTGGAACAAGAGCAGCCAAATAAAGTAAACACATCAGAAGCGCTATCTGAAGAAGAGCCATCTACAGAAGAATCATTAGAATCAAGCCCTGATACAGAAGTTTAACCATGCTGAATACAATGAACGCGCCGCAGCGTGAAGCGGTGAATTATGTCGATGGGCCTTTGCTGGTATTAGCGGGTGCTGGTAGCGGCAAAACGCGCGTCATTACGCAAAAAATAGCGCATCTGATAGAGCATGTTGGTTACTCGCCAAAAGAAATTGCGGCGATTACATTTACCAACAAAGCGGCCTTAGAGATGCAAGAACGCGTTGCAAAACTAATGGTAGGCAAAAAGACCAAAGGATTAACGATTGCGACATTCCACTCATTGGGATTGCAAATTCTACGCAAAGAAGCGGCTTTACTCGGTTATAAGCCACAGTTTTCAATTTTAGACTCCTCTGATAGTTTTAAAATTCTGTCTGATATTCTTGCCACAACTGATAAGAAGCTGCTCAAACAAACGCAGTGGCAAATATCGGGCTGGAAAAATGCATTTATTAATCCAGATCAAGCTAAAGCAACGGCAGAAGAAGAATTAACGGTGGTCGCAGCTAAGGTTTACCAACTATATCAACAGTCATTAAAAGCTTATCAAGCGGTTGATTTTGATGATTTAATTAAGCTGCCCGTTGAGCTATTTGAAAAGAATCCTGACACGTTGCAGCAATGGCAAATGAAGTTGAAATATCTACTCATAGACGAGTATCAAGACACCAACGCTTGCCAATACAAGCTGGTTAAATTACTCACAGGCTTCTCTAAGCAATTTACTGCTGTTGGCGATGATGACCAAGCGATTTATGGTTGGCGTGGCGCTGATGTTGAAAATCTAAATCAATTAACCAAAGATTTTAGCAATTTAAAAGTCATCAAGTTAGAGCAAAATTATCGCTCGACTGTCCGTATTTTGCGTGCCGCCAATAAAGTGATTTCCAATAATCCTAAACTGTTTGAAAAAAAACTATGGAGTGACTTAGGCACTGGTGAAATGCTACAAGTGAGCGCAGCACGTGATGAAAGTCACGAAGCTGAAAATGTAGTAACCAAGCTGATGGCGCATAAGTTCGAGAATCGAACGCACTATAAAGATTATGCGATTTTGTATCGCGGCAATCATCAATCGCGTATTTTTGAACAACAATTACGCAATAATAAGATTCCTTACACCATCTCTGGCGGCCAATCGTTTTTTGATAAAGCCGAGATTAAAGATATTGTTAGCTATTTAAGATTGATTGCCAATGAAGATGATGATCCTGCGTTTATCCGTGCAGCGACGACCCCGAAAAAAGGCATTGGTAGTTCCACTTTAGAACGATTAGGTGAGTATGCCAGCGAGCATCATTTATCTTTATTTGCTGCTGCTTTTGAGGGCGGATTCCAAAGGACCGTTGGGCAAAAACAATTAGATGACCTTCTTATCTTTACGCAATATATCAATAAGTTACAAACGCGAGCTTTAAAAGATCCAGCAGAAGAAATATTAAATGACTTACTCAAAGCCATTCAATACGAAAGCTATTTATATGACCACGAAGAGCAACGGGCGGCTGAAAACAGATGGAATAATGTGTTGGAATTTATCGCATGGCTGACCAATAAAAGCAAAGGCAGCACCGAGTTTGGCAACGAAACCAATGACAAAACCTTGTTGGAATTAACACAAATGGTCGCGCTCATTAGCATTTTAGAAGGCCGCGAAGAAGGCGAACCTGATGCGGTCAAACTCAGCACCTTACATGCGGCAAAAGGTTTGGAGTTTGGTCATGTGTTTTTAATCGGCGTGGAAGAAGGCATTATGCCGCACCGTGAATCGATTGATAATGATAAAATAGAAGAAGAACGGCGACTCATGTATGTGGGGATTACCCGTGCGCAAAAATCATTGAATATTTCATGGTGTAAAAAGCGTAAACGCGCAGGCGAAATGGAAATGTGCGAACCTAGCCGCTTTATTGCAGAACTACCAAAAGACGATGTGCGTCACTTTGGTAATCCATTTAACGATCCCGAAATTAGCAAAGACTTTGGCAAAGAAAAGATGGCGAATATTCGCGCCATGTTAGCCCAAAACAAATCAACATAAAGATAATTGAACGTATGCCTTACATCACCTTAGAAAATGCCTCCCTCGCTTTTGGTCACCACGCCTTATTAGATAAGGCTGCTTTTCAGCTAGATGCTGGCGAACGTGTTGGTTTAATTGGGCGCAATGGCGCTGGTAAATCCAGCATGTTAAAAGCACTGGCGGGCGAGATTAAATTAGACGATGGCAAAGTGTGGACAGCGCAATCTGCTCGCACCGTTTATGTGCCACAAGAACCTGAATTGAATGCTAATCATACGATTTATGAAGCGGTGGCAGAAGGCCTAGGCTCACTACAAAAAACCTTGGTCGCTTATCATGATGTCACCCACAAAATGGGTGAGCCAGATGCAGATTTCGATGCTTTAATGAAAGAAATGGAAATCCTGCAGCATGAACTTGATACGCAAAATGCATGGGAGATGCAATCTAAAATTGAAACGGTTTTGACGCGCTTAAGTTTAGATGCTGATGTCTTGGTTTCGACGCTTTCTGGCGGTTGGCGTAAACGGGTGGCGTTAGGTCGCGCCTTAGTCGCAGAGCCTGAAGTATTACTGCTCGATGAGCCAACCAACCATTTGGATTTGGAAGCGATTTTATGGCTAGAAGAATTGCTCTTAAACTTTAAAGGCGCAGTGTTATTTATTACCCACGACCGCCGCTTTTTAAATCGCCTAGCAACTCGTATTACCGAACTTGACCGTGGCAAACTAACTGATTTTGTTGGTACTTATCAAAACTATTTAATTAAAAAAGAAGAGTTGCTGGCAATTGAAGCGACGCATGCCGCTAAGTTTGACAAGGTCTTGGCACAAGAAGAAGCATGGATACGCCAAGGTATTAAAGCGCGTCGTACGCGTAATGAAGGCCGTGTGCGCCAACTAGAAAGATTGCGCTTAGAACGCGCTGCACGTCGTGATCGTCAAGGCAATGTCAAACTCAATATTGATGCAGGCGAACGTTCTGGTAAGTTAGTGGCTGAATTAGAAAACGTCAATAAAGCTTATGGCGGCAGAACACTCATTAATGACTTCAGCACCCGTATTTTACGAGGCGACCGCATTGGTTTATTAGGTCCAAATGGGATTGGGAAAAGTACACTACTTAAACTGATTTTAGGCGAAATTGAACCAGATAACGGCAACATAGAGCGTGGTACGAATTTAAATATCGCCTACTTCGATCAAATGCGCGAACAGTTAGATGAAGAAGCGACCTTAGCGGACACCATTAGTCCAGGTTCAGACTTTGTCGAAATTGGCACAGAACGTAAACATGTAATTAGTTATTTGGAAGACTTTTTATTCCCACCACAACGCTCACGTTCACCGGTTAAATCGTTGTCTGGTGGTGAGCGTAACCGTTTATTATTAGCGCGTTTATTTGCTCGCCCAACCAATGTATTGGTATTAGATGAGCCGACTAACGATTTAGATATTGATACGCTAGAATTGCTTGAAAGCTTATTACAAGAGTATAAAGGCACATTATTCTTAGTCAGCCACGACCGTGAGTTTTTAGAAAACACAGTCACTCAAGTCATTGCGTTTGAAGGCAACGGCGTATTGGATGAGTTTGGTGGCGGCTATGATGATTGGCTACGCTTTAGCCAACAACGAGATGCTGAGAAAGCTAGTAATAAACCTGCGCAGCAAAAAGTGGAACAAAAGAAATCTGAGGCACCAAAAACTGCGGTTCAAAAACTAAGCTTTAATGATAAAAAAGAACTAGATAGCTTACCTTTAGAAATTGAAGCATTAGAAACTGAGCAATCAACAATTACCGCGCAATTCACCAATCCTGATATTTATCGCGACCAACCCGAGCTTGTCGATAAGCTACAGGCAAGGCTAGTCAAAATTGGTACAGAGATAGAAAAAAAGATGGAACGATGGGAATTGTTAGACCAATTAAACAAATAATCGTAAAGAATTAATTCTAAATAAATTAATTCAAACAAATAATCATGCTTGGCATGCATTTAGCTTATATTCAAGTTAGCTTTTAACTTTGAATAGAAAACTGAACTGCCAACTCACATGATTAACTCCCTAGCCTCCGTCCGTCACGGCGATAAAGAAAATTCTGCCTTTTTTGAAGAATATTTACAACGCATCTTAGAAGAGCGCGATCGTCTAGGCCTCACCGAAATGGTGCATGAAATTGATGCGCTGATGATAACGGTCGATCCTGACCATTCCATTCGCTACATTGCCGAACTGTGTTTGATGACGCCTTATCATTATCTAGTTACGCTAGAAAGTGAATCGCACTGGACGCATATTTTACGTATTGATTTAGATTCACCTGATTTAATCGTGCGCGAAGTCAAAGATGCGAATTTCAGAGGCATTTTTCGCTCTTTGAATGAAATTTATCCTGTCGGCTCACAAAAGCCAAATAGCCGTTATATGGGTGAAATCATTCGAGTAACGAATAAGCATGAAGTAGAACAAATTCAGCAAGCACGTGAATTTAGGTTTTTTAATCAAAATGATATTCGTAAACTGGAATTACCAGGCAATTTAGCCATAAGCAAACCATCGCCTTATACCCATAATATTGTGGGTTATTTAGAGCGTAAAATTAGCGACCTTCGTGTCTACGCTTTAGGCATGAGTGTGATTAGAAGCGATGTGCAATCGGCTTATGAGGCGGCGAAAGACTTACAAACTAAGTGTGGGATTGATGATTTAATTTTACCTGTTGATCACCTAGCTACGCGGGTTTATAGCCAAAATAGAGAAGTGGCGATTTTGGAATATTTATCACTATCAAGCTACCATTTCTGGGGTGCTTATAATATTAAAGACCAAAACTCATCGACTAATGTAACGAAAAGTGTGCATGCAGTGCCTGAATCAAAAAGCCCTGCAAAAGTGTTTACTGCCAATAACACGCCCTACTTTGTTAATCACTTAGAAAAACTACCTTCACCCACTGAAACTTTTGTCCGTAATTACGGCCCTCGCTTACACCATATGGCTTTAGCCGTAAAAGATGGTGAACGTGATGGGATTGAAAATATTGATTTTGTGGTGAACTCTATTGCTGAACAAGGCAAAGGCTTTTTGTTAGATGTGATAGGCTCTAAGGAACAAGGATTAAAACAAATATTCTCAAATGCCTCAGAGCACTCCTCTTTAATTATTGAATATGTACAACGCTACGGTGATTTTGATGGGTTCTTTACCAAGGAAAACGTAGCTGCATTAACGGAAGCAGCAGGTGTTGAAGAAGGCGTTAGAGCGCTCAATATTTAGTTAAAAATAAGTAATAAGTCTAATAAATACTGGCACGATATTCGCTAGTTTAATTAAAAAACATTGTGTAAGATAGGACATATGAAGATATCCACAACGGAATACACCGCAAATACAGCCTACGACGAGCTCATCAGTAAAAATTTATTACCGCGTGAAATCGCCAAACCTTTGCTCGACTACTTTGCCTCGATGGATGGAGATGAGCTTGCGGCAAGGATGCAAGCAGTAGATTCTGCGATTCTCGCCATGGGCATTACCTTTACGATTTACTCCGATGCAGGCAATATTGATCGAGCATGGCCATTTGACATTGTGCCCAGAATTATCAGCAGTACTGAGTGGGACTTTGTACAAGAAGGGTTAAAGCAAAGACTCACTGCAATGAATATGTTCATCAATGATTTATACAATGATCAGAACATCGTGAGAGATGGCGTTTTTCCGATTGAAGTGCTAAGTGGATCAAAAAACTTCCTTAAACAATGTATCGGCATAACGCCACCTTTTGGTGCATGGGCGCATATTTGCGGCACTGATTTGGTCAGAGATGACAGCGGCACAATGTATGTTTTAGAGGACAATCTAAGAATTCCTTCTGGTGTTTCTTATATGCTTGAAAACCGTCAAATCATGAAGCGGGTTTTTCCAGAGCTATTTAAAATTACCAACATTAAGCCAATCGATAACTACGCTACGATGTTGTACAACACCTTAGCGGCGTTATCTCCTCGTAAAAATAAATCACCAGTCATTGTTGTGTTAACACCAGGCATCTATAACTCAGCTTACTTTGAGCACAGTTATTTAGCGGAACAAATGAGTGCCAACCTAGTTGAGGGATCAGATTTAGTAGTGGATGATAAAGATATTGTCTACATCAAAACCATTACCGGTTTAGTGCGTGTCGATGTGATTTATCGCCGTGTTGATGATGAATTTATTGACCCTGAGGTATTTAACCCAGATTCTGTCTTAGGTGTAAAAGGCTTAATGCGCGCTTGGCGCAATGGTAATGTGGCGATTGCCAATGCCCCTGGTGCAGGAGTAGCGGATGACAAGGTGGTCTATACGTATGTGCCACAAATCATTAAATACTATTTAGATGAAGAGCCTCTGCTGAAAAATGTGCCAAGTTACTTATGTATGTATGAAGACCAGCGTGAATATGTCTTGAATAATCTCGACAAACTGGTCGTCAAGCCAGCGAATGAATCAGGTGGATACGGCATGATGATAGGTCCACGCGCAACCAAAAAGGAACGTGAAGAGTTTGCAGAGCTTATCCGCAATAATCCACGCAATTATATGGCGCAACCAACGCTCAATATTTCAACCTCACCAACGCTGATTAATGGCGAGCTTGTGCCCCGCCATTTAGATTTACGACCCTTCGTATTACAGTCCAAAGATCTTCAAGTGACCATGGGAGGTCTCACCCGCGTTGCTTTGCGCAAAGGTTCATTAGTGGTCAACTCATCACAAGGTGGTGGCAGCAAAGACACTTGGATTGTGGAAGGAGACAATTAAATGATGCTTGCTCGCGATGCTGAGAACCTTTATTGGGTAGCCCGATATCTTGAACGTGCTGAAAATACAGCGCGGTTGATTATTAAAATTACCGACTCTTTGTTAGATATGCCGACCGATGCTGCCGTCGGATGGAAAACCTTACTCGCTATTGTCGGCGTTGACCGTCTCTACAATCAACATTACGAAACAGCGACAGAAAATGACATCATGCATTTCTTAATTGCTGATGAGCGTAACCCAAGCTCAATTTTTTCCTGCATTAAATATGCACGAGAAAATTCACGTACCTTACGCGAAATGCTGCCAGAAGAACTATGGGAACGCGTCAATGGTTTGTATTTATATATCGCTAAAAACATTGAAGATACATCGAATAAAAGACGTAAAAAATATATCTTTCTGCAAGAAGTCATTTATCAAAGACAAGCCATCATTGGCTTAATCTTTGGTGCAATGGAGCGTAACCTACCCTATCACTTTATGAAAATAGGTAGAAACTTAGAACGCGCCGATATGACAACCCGTATCATGGATGTGAACTACGCCATTTCGTTACCAGAAGACCATCCATTGTACGAAGTTGCAAAAGGCATGTTATGGGCAAGTATTCTAAAATCACTCTCTGGCTATCAAACCTATCGCCGTCTAAAAAACTTTCACGTCAACATGCCAGACGTTGTAGATTTTTTGTTCAATGAAAAAAACTTCCCGCGCAGTATATTACATTGCATTGGCGAGTTAGAGAGTTGCTTACTTGATATGCCTAACAATAAAAGTGTACTTAAAACGGTTAGATTAGCGCAGAAAACGTTAGCCAAAAAAGATGAGCATAGAATGAGCGAAGAGAAATTGCATGAACACATTGATTTATCACAACAATTTATTGGTGATATCAATAATGCAATAACAGAACAATACTTTAAAATTAAGTAAATTTACTAAGGTGTCATACTGTTTATCCATTAACACGTATGAAGGCTTAGTGTTATGCGCCTCTTCATTTATCTCTGATCTGCCAGAAAAATCGCCAAATAGTCAGCCAAATAAACTACTTGATCATTCAAATATGCAGCGGTTTATTTGGCCTGGCAATCGGTTTATTTCTGTGTTGTCGTCAGGAAATCAGTTGACGATTGATGGTGTTTTAAGCAAAATTCAGCAAGATTTAAATAAGCAAACGCCGTTGAATCTGCTATCAGCAAGTAGTTTAGATGAAGTAAGCGACTATATTGCTGACCTCAGCGTGAAGCGCCAACATGAATTGATTGAAAAACATGGAGATGCTGAAGCATATAAGGCTAACTTTATCGTCTCTGGTCAAATTAATCATCATAAAATGGAAACATTACTGGTTTACGCAGAAGGTAACTATATTCATGAGTCGAACGAGTCACCTTTTTTACAAATTGGTGAAATGAAGTTCGGCAAACCCATCTTAGACCGTATGATTAAACGTAATCTTGACCTCAATAGAGCTGCACATTGCGCGCTTGTATCAGTTGATTCCACGACTCAGAGCAACCCTAGTAGAAAAATAAAAACAGAACTATTGATATATAAAAACAATGGCTTAACAATATCTCATCATCTAATGTTGGATGAAAATAGTGATTTTTTCACTAACATGTCAAACGCTTGGAATGATGGAATTACTGCGGCAATTGATGATTTGCCGCCGTTTCATTGGGAATGATAAAAGGCTAAACTAAGGCTGATTTAATTCATTAATTTTGTTTTAGATTTTGCGTCTAATGACATACAATTGATGCAGGTTAAAAATAATGATAATAGTGTTACAAACTACAGTGCATATTTAGCGCTCTCGGGATTACTTAACTATGACTTACTGTCTTGCCATTAATACCAATGAAGGGTTAGTCTTGTGCTCAGACTCACGCACAAATGCTGGCTTTGATAACGTATCGACCTATAATAAAATGCACACGTTCTTTCGCGTCAATAATCGTTTTATTACCATCATGTCTTCAGGTAATTTAGCAACAACGCAACAAGTGTTAAAGAAGCTACAAAACGATATTGATAAAGATGTTTTACCTAATCTATTCAGCGTTGCTAGCATGCATGAAGCCATTGACTATATTGCGAGCACCAGCACAAAAATACAAAATGTCCATGTCGTGCGTGATGCTGGTACGACTAGCTTTCAAGCCACCTTTATCGTTGCTGGTCAAGTAGGTTCCGATAAACCAGAAATTTCACTTATTTATCCACAGGGTAATTTTATTAGCGAATCTGACGAGCACCCTTACTTGCAAATTGGCGAAACAAAATATGGCAAACCAATATTAGATCGCATAATCAAACGCGACACATCGCTTAACCGCGCTGGCCGTTGCGCACTCGTTTCAATGAATTCAACCATCCGTAGTAACCTCACTGTCGGACCGCCAATCGATTTGATGCTTTATCAAAAAGATAGCTTAACTGATGGTAGAAAAATGCATCTAACTGAAGATAATGCGTTTGCCAAAGAGCTTGCAGAAAAATGGAATAATGGTTTAGTGAATGCATTGATGAGTTTGCCTAAGTTTGAGTGGGAAGAAGACGCAACAACCAATACAGACACGGCTCAACAAAACTTTAATTAATTGGATTTGCATCAATAAAAAAAGCGCTAATCCTATTAGCGCTTTTTTTATTGACTACGAACGTATCCTGTTAAAAGACAAACGCTAGCCTTGCCATCTTAAATCTAGAGTAAATGGGAAGCGTGGATTGCGCACTTCAGGCTCAATTTTTAACTTGCCAGGTTTATGGCCATAATTCCAAAAGCGGGCAAAACGTCTTGCTTCTGCTTCGTTAGCATTAATGGGGAAAGCATCATAGTTACGTCCACCTGGATGCGACACATGATAAGTACAACCACCGATTGCTTTATTGCTCCAGGTATCGACCAAATCAAAGGTTAACGGTGCTTGCACACCAATGGTTGGATGCAAAGCAGACCAAGGACTCCATGCGCGGAAACGTATACCAGCGACAAATTCACCTGCCGTGCCTGTTGGTTGCAATGGTAATGGTCGACCATTACACGTCACAATATGGCGTCCATCCGTTAATCCACGCACTCGCAATTGCATACGCTCGACGGATGAGTCAACATAGCGCGACGTGCCTCCACCGCTCATTTCTTCACCTAAGACATTCCACGGCTCAATCGCTTGGCGTAATTCCAACTCAACGCCTTCATAAGCGACTGTGCCATAACGCGGAAAGCGGAACTCGACAAAAGGAGCAAACCAACTTTGTTCAAATTGATAACCAAAAGCACGTAAATCTTTAACCACATCGGCAATATCTTGCGCCACAAAATGTGGCAACATCCAGCGGTCATGTAATTCTGTGCCCCAATGGATTAATTTTCCTTGGTAAGGCTCTTTCCAAAAACGGGCAACCAAAGCGCGTAATAACAAGCTCTGTACCAAACTCATTCGTGCATGTGGTGGCATTTCGAATGCGCGAAACTCGACTAAACCTAAGCGACCTGTCGGCCCATCTGGTGAATAGAGTTTATCAATCGAAAACTCAGAACGATGCGTATTACCGGTTAAATCAACCAATAAATTACGTAATAATCGATCGACTAACCAAGGCCGTTCACTTTCTTCCGTTTCCGGTAATACTTTTTCCATCTGTTGAAAGGCAATGGCTAGCTCATACAAATTATCGTCACGCGCTTCATCTACGCGAGGCGCTTGACTGGTTGGTCCAATAAATGTGCCGGTGAATAGGTATGAAAGCGCTGGATGATTTTGCCAGTAAGTAATCAAGCTTTTTAATACATCTGGCCGTCTTAACATCGGGCTATCGGCGGCTGTTGCGCCGCCAAGCGTTGCGTGATTGCCACCGCCAGTGCCTGTATGTCGCCCATCGAGCATGAATTTCTCAGTGCCTAGCCGCGTCAATCTTGCTTCTGCATATAATATCGTCATGTTATCAACCAGCTCAGCCCATGATGAGGCAGGATGAATATTCACTTCAATGACGCCAGGATCAGGTGTCACGCTGAGCATTTTAATGCGTGCATCTCTTGGCGGCGTATAACCTTCGATAGTTAACGTCAGCTTCTGCGCAGCAGCAGATGCTTCGACCACTCGTAACAAAGCCAAGTAGTCATCAAGTGTCGTTGTTGGCGGCATAAAAACAAATAAACGCCCTTCGCGCACTTGAACACACAAAGCCGTATGCACGACTTCGCTTGGCTCGGGTTTAGCCTTTTTATGTTTAAGCTTAACCGTGATCGTTTCGTCATCACTTAGTGCTTCTGTTGCTTCAAATGGATCGGCTGGAAATGCAGGATCGACATCTTTTGGCAAAACCCAAGGCAATGACGATAAAGGCAAACGCAATCCTAAAGGAGAGTCGCCTTCTAATAGATATAAGTGTTCACGTTTAAGCGGCCATTTACTGGTTAACCACTCTGTGTCCTGTTTCTTAGCTTTCGCTTTACCCTTAACCTTCACTTCAGCTGGTTTAATCGGCATCACATAACCGACCACCTCCGTTAAACCTTTTTCTAATAAGCGGGCTAAGCGCCGTCTTTCTTCACTATCTTTTGCATCCACTTTTAAGGGATCGATATTTTCAGGCAGACGTTGTTCCATCTGCGCTAAAGACAGCACATCTTCATAAGCCGGAATTAAACAAGCTTGCGGAAAACCCAGCTGTTTGGTCAGCTCTTTAGCTAATTGTTCAGCATGTTTTGCCTCATATTGGCCTTTGACTGTTTCATCTGAAAACAAAGACTCATCTTGCCAAATAGGCTTGCCGTCTACGCGCCAAAACATCGAGATTGCCCAACGCGGCAAAGGCTCACCTGGATACCACTTACCTTGTCCATAATGCAACAAGCTACCTTTAGTGAAATGCTGTTTTAGTTTTAAAGCTAACTTTCCTGCTAATTCACGCTTTTTATCGCCATGCGCTTCAGTATTCCATTCAGCGCCTTCCATATCGTCAATTGATACAAAGGTTGGCTCACCGCCTTGCGTTAATCTTACATCTTGCTTTTTTAAGTCTGCATCGACTTTTTTGCCTAACTTATCAACTTTAAGCCAATCTTCTTCTGAATAAGGTTTAGTCACACGCGGATCCTCATGAATACGCGTAATGGTCATTTCATGTTCAAACGTCACCTCAGCAAAATCGGTCATACCGGTTACAGGCGCGGCAGAAGATGGAAATGCAGTACAAGCTAACGGAATATGTCCTTCACCCGCCATTAATCCAGAAGTCGGATCTAAACCAATCCAACCAGCGCCTGGCACAAATACTTCAGTCCAAGCATGCAAATCGGTAAAATCAACAGTGGTGCCACTTGGGCCGTCTAAAGCCTCAATATCCGCTGTCAGTTGAATTAAATAACCAGAGACAAAACGCGCAGCAAGCCCTAAATTACGCATTATTTGTACTAATAGCCATGCACTATCACGGCAAGAGCCTTGCACCAGCGAGAGCGTCTCTTCGGGCGTTTGTACGCCAGGTTCCATCCGCACTAAATAGTTAATCTTTTGCTGTAGCTGTTGATTTACTGCAACTAAGAAATTAGCGGTGCCTAGCTTTTGTGGCACAAACTCATCTTGCACTTTTTTGACCCATGCCGCCGTTAACTCGCCCATCGGCTCTGGTTTTAAATAAGCGCCTAATTCTTCTGATTGTTGATTGGTATAATTAAAAGGAAAATGCTCTGCATATTTTTCCACAAAAAAGTCGAACGGATTAATCACCGTCATATCTGCCACTAAATCGACCGTAAAATCAACAGCACGCACCTTTTCGGGGAATACAAAACGCGCAATATAATTACCATAAGGATCTTGTTGCCAATTAATAAAATGTTCTTTAGGCGTAACTGTTAACGAATAAGACAAGATTGGTGTACGCGAATGTGCAGCAGGCTTTAAGCGCACTTCATGCGGTGAAAGATTGACTAGCCGATCAAACTGATAACTGGTTTTATGGTGTAATGCGACGCGAATTGCCATTCGTTTCCTTTTGATTCATTTGCTTAAATTGAAAACTGTACTAGTTGTTGATACAGTAAAGCATAAACAATGCACAATTTATGCCATTGTTTCTACTATAACGCGCTTCTCATGCGCGGATAACTTTTTAATCTTATATTCTGCTTTTGATGCCTCGGAACGATTAGCAAACTCAAATACTTTGAGCAATCGTTTAGGCGGATGCGAGCGCATGTATTTAGCGCCTTTTCCTGCTTTGTGTGTGGCGTAGCGTTTATCGACGTCTACTGTAATACCAGTATAAATACTGCCATCCTGACATTCAATTAAATATAGAAACCAAGTTTTATTGATGACCATTTCATTCAAAATAAGTTTATTTTCTACTATTGTTGTCATTCAATCGCTTAGTGGTATTGATGATTAGATTAATCGTAGCACAGCTTAAGGTTTAATCCTGACGACACGTTAACAAATAGCTAGGAACTCAGTAGCCGATATTAAACAACACAGAAATGAGTAATAGCGAAGTAGTTAAAAAAATTCGCTCATTTATTATTGAATAAATTGATCTGTTGGTACTTATAGAAAAGAAACTTGTTTTACTCAGAAAAGCACAGAGCAAGATACTTTAACATTCCCTCGGTAAGTCATGGCTTTCGTACCAGATTAATCGTATTGAACATTATGCTAAAAGCATCACTGCTCAGCACACTAAACTCATTAATTCTGGCAGGGTAAATAGGGTCGTCCTGCCAATCCACACGTTCCATGGATGGGTGACACATTAACACGGGTGTACTGGAGCACTCTTCTGCCTGCATGACCCAATCAGCTAAACGTTTTTTATAATCGCTAGCATTACCACTAAAATCATACACCCCCAACAACGTATTACTACATTTAAAACCCATCGCATTCGCTTCTCTGGCTAATGCAGTTGCACCAAGCAGTTTAATAATAAATCCTTTAATACCACTTCGACTATTTGGTTTAGCGATACGTATCCATGGTAATTGGTGCGCATATCGTTTTTTTAATATAGTGAGTAACGCTTGGCGAATTTGGGGTAATTGATGCACATGCTGATGCCCATCAACATAATCTGGCATGGTGCCTAATTTTTCTTCAAATTGATCCAGCTGCTGCTCAATACTTTGCTGAACAAGCTTCTTTGGTAAACAGTGCAATACACTCATTAAGGTCATCATGGCATGTGAATAACCATACCCAAACAAAGTAAAATCGAGATGTAAGCCAATGTCAGCCTTATTACGAATCTCTTCTGTGATCAACTTAGCAGACGATGCCCAGTATGGGCTATTCACCATGCAAGAAGTTGCACTCAACCGATTATTTTGTATGAGATGAATAATGGCATGATCAATTTCCGGGTTCTGCGAAAAATCATCCGCGCAAATAATGAGGTTCATTAATACAAGCCTTTAAATGCCCAATATCGACTGAGTAAATAAGTAGAAATAGCAACGAGAACCATCACAATACCTAACGTCAGCCAAAATGGGATATTGGTATAGCGCAACGCATTAATGACTAAAAACTGATTAGCAATAAAACCTAATAAGGCGACGAAGAAAAAGCGAGGAAATGCGTACCAATGTGATGAACGCTGGCCAGAAAAACTGAATTTACGATGACCAAAGTAACTAACAGGAAAGGCAAAAAGAAATCCTGCTACGTTTGCATAAACGGCCGTTAATAGCTGGGTAAACTCCAAACCGACTGCTATAAAATAATGCACGCCTGCTGCAATTGCACCAATCACAGCAAACCATGAAATAGCGTGTTTATGTGTTTGCATTATTCTACGTATGCTTTATTTTTTGGCTTGATGACCTCAGCCACAATATAAGGGGGGCGGCCTTTCACCTCATCATAAATACGAGATAAATACTCGCCCAAAATGCCAATAAACAACAACTGTACGCCTGCAAAAAACATCATGCTGGCAATAATGGTTGGCCAACCAGGAACAGATTGATTAAAAAATAGGTGATCAATCACTATGTAAGCCCCATAAGTAAATGATAATAAAGCGAGTAAAGCCCCCACTGCGCTAGCTAAGCGCAATGGCATCACCGAGAAGCTAGTGACGCCGGTCCAAGCCAACTGAATTAGCTTTAATTTTGAGAATGCACTTTCGCCATGAGAGCGTGGTAATGGTGTAAACGGAATGCCGATTGAATGGTAACCAACCCAAGCATAAATACCTTTCATAAAGCGATTACGCTCCGGCAATGAGAGTAAAGCATTAACCACCTGCCTATCCATTAAACGAAAATCCCCAGCATCTCTAGGAATGTGAATCTGGCCACCGAGACTAATGGCACGGTAAAAAATACGAGAACCCCAACGTTTAAAACGAGATTCAACGGCACGATTTTGCCTATAGGCATAGACCATGTCGTAACCTTCGCGCCATTTATCTAGCATTTGTACTAACAATTCGGTTGAATGCTGACCATCGGCATCCATACAAATCACTACATTACCCGTTGCATATTCTAATCCAGCAGTAATGGCATATTCTTTACCAAAATTACGTGAAAAACGCACTAATGTTGTTTGTAAGTGCTCAGGTAAATGACGCACAATATTGGCTGTTTGGTCGCGACTGCCATCATCGATCACGACGATTTCCCATTGGCTGCTTAAGCGCTTGAGATGCGTTGCAATCAGGTTCACCGTACTAACAATCGCAGCCTCCTCATTAAAAGCCGGTACAATGACGCTGATATTGGCTTGAACATCCAACCTTGGGAAAATATTTTTATTCATAACCCTAATCTCTTGTTGCGGCATGAGGCATGCGCGCTTCACCTGTTAATTCTCTACGATCTTTTACGACGGCTAAAGTCGCCCCTAAACGCTCTACTACCCCAACCATCTTACCTTGCAGGACATTATCGCAATTCAGATTTGTGCTAGAAAGATAGAAGTCAGCCTTTATCCAATCTTTTGTAATATAAAATCGATTATCTAAATAAGCCTGACCCTGAAAAGTTTCAGCACAAACAGCAACTGAATATCGTGTCGCTTTTGGATGTTGCAATCTAGCCTCTTCAGCATCTACGTATTGCTCTAAAACCCTAGATGCTTCAATGAAACTGCTAGACCAGTAATCCGCTTCCCAGTCATGCTCATTGTGTTTAAAATCTACACCAGCAAAGTGATTGTAATAAATATATTCATAGGGATGAAGCGCATACAATGTTGATAATGTATTCGCACTTAAGCTCACACAAAGTGTAATAAAGCTTAAACGTAATTTCTTATAAGCAGCTAAAACATCAAATACCTTAGATAGCCCAATACCAGCAATAATTGCTAATGTAGGAATAACAAAAGTAAAATGCCTCACCCCATTATAAAGTGCTGGGCGATCCAAAATTACAAATCCAAGAGGAATCACTAAAGCGATTGCAATCGTCATTTCAGGCAGATTTTCAGCATTAATAGGGCGTAATTGCTTAAATCTCATCATCAAAATGATCACTAAGCCCACTAAGCCAAGCAGAAAAACCTCAGGTAGGCGAATGGCTAAATATTGAAAAAGATAACTACGCGGTACAGCGCCTATGCTAACAAACTGGCCATCTACAATAGTGTTCATATCAAAAGCAAAGTGTGAAAAAGACTTTGCCGCAATAAAAATATGGTCGAAGCCCATGACAGACCAAGGCCAGAAAAATGCCATTAAACAAAAAGCGACAACACCTGCTGGCAATAGACTCAAAAAGCTACGCCAGTAAAACATAAGGGTTAGTTTACAAGTATGCGTGTTTAATAAACCAGCTATAAACACCACCATCAATAAGTAAATAACGGCAAAAGCGCCACCTATTCTTAATCCAAGCGCCAAGCCGACAGTAAGCCCAAGCTTTAAACTCAATATCAAAGGTATACGAGGCAGGCTCTTTGCAGTTAATAACGTGTAATAGAGGGCCCAAACCATGCAAGCAGCAAACGACACATCTTTGGTGTGCGTAAACATCGCACCACTCCATGCGCCAGTAATTGCCAATAAAAAGGCGGCAAAAAAAGCCGCCCGTGCACCTGCAAGTTCATGAGTGGTTTTATGGACAGCAACAATACCAGCCAAACCAAATAATGCGGAAAGTAAATGACGAACATCCCATACCCAAATCGGGAGCATTTTTTCAAGTAAAGCGGACATTAAATCAAACAAGCCGCCGTATAAATAAAGATTTTTATAAGAAAAAGCAGCTTTATCTACAAAACCTGAGCTGTAAAAATTAAGTAGTAGCTGTCCGTAAACATGTTGCACCTGCTCATCATTACTAATGCCGTACTGCTTAAAAGTAACTAGAATAAAAATCGCTATTAAGAAAAATAGAGCCAGTGATAGTCTTTGAAATAATGTTGTCTTCATTTTATATATTCTAATAGTCATTCATCGGCAGGTGTTTATTTACATTGACCAGCCCCCAATAGCATAACTAATGTTTATTGAAATTTTAGTTGCTGGCTTAGATTCATGTTTTTTATCAGGCGCTGTATATACTTCATCATCAATTAAAATCAGGAATATATAAAATTAATTACAGAACACTGCGACCTATTTTTATGAGGAATTGGTAGTCTATTTTTTCATTTTTAGAATAGGCTGCTGCTTTGTAAATAGTGCGTTTTCTTGTTGCAAATTGTTCTGGCGATATTGCTGATTTGCAACCTGATTACATTTTAGAGAATCAATTATTTCTACTTGATTCATCGTTTAATTTTCACTTATACAACTAAAACGGTAAAATATCACTTTGCTAGTGTCCTTATAGTTCAATGGATAGAACAAGGCCCTCCTAAGGCCTAGATCCAGGTTCGACTCCTGGTGAGGATACCATTTAAAGCAATAAAAATAATCATTTTTGGATACATTTGGAATCCATTAACGCTGGATTTTACACTAATTAAAATCATTCAATTTTGTTTTTATATTGATTTCATCATTCTTTCAATAATAGATTTAAATGCCTTTAAACTGAGCATCATATCGATAGATGATTGCAGGTAGCACAACCAGGCTAACAATAGAAGATAACAGCAAGCCACAAACCACAACTACAGCTAGCGGATGCTCGATTTCATAACCAGAAATTGGGCCTTTAAATACAATCGGCATCAATGCCATACTGGTGGCTAATGTGGTCATCATGATGGGTCTTAGTCGGTCGCTCACCGCCGTATAAATGGCATCATAGTGTGAGACAGACTGTTGCGCCTTCAGTTGCGTATAGCGGCTAATTAGCAAAATACCGTTACGGGAAGCAATACCAAGGACGGCAATAAGCCCAACTAAGGATCCTAGAGAAATCACGCCACCTGAAAGTACAATCCCAAAAATACCACCCGCTAATGCAATTGGTAAAATTGCAAATAATATGAGCGTTAGTTTAAGTGATTGTAAACTCATGAAAATTAACGCAAATACTAACACCAATGCTAATAAGGTATAGGTTAGCAACGTCCGAGTCGCTGATTTTTGCTCTGTGTACTCACCCATAAACTGCACATAATACCCTTCTGGCAATTGCATCTGACCAACTAACTGCTCAACCTCTTTTGCTACCGTGCCTAAATCTCGCCCTGAAGCATTAGCCATCACATCTATTTTGCGAGAGCCTGCTTCACGTTTTACTTCGTTTTGGACGGGCTGCACATAAACTTGTGCGACCTCGGCTAACGGCACTAAAGCGCCAGAAACACTTTGTATCTGCATTTGGCGCAAGGCTTGGATGCTGCCTTGCACTTTATCTTCACCAATCAGCTGTACATTAAAACGCTCTTGCCCAATATAAATTTCGCCAACTTTCTCGCCCAATGTCATCAGTGTTAGCATTCTTTTTACATCGCTTTCCGTAATGCCATATTGGTCGGCAACATTGGTTTTTAATTTGACATGAATTTGCGGAATGAGCGCCTGCGATTCTACTTTTAAATCCGTTAATCCATTCACACCTTGAATTGTCTGACGAATGCGTTCAGCTTGCGTGCGTAAGCGGTCGACATCGCTGCCAAATAAACGAATCACAATACTGGCACTGCTGCCCGACATCACTTCTTTTGTCCGCTCTTTTAAATAGGTTTGCACATCGGTAAAAATACCTGCAAACCCAGCAATGCTTTGTTGAATCTGCTGTATAGTTTTTTGATAGTCCGCTTTAGGATCAATGCTCACCCACAACTCGCCAAAGTTAGGGCCAACCACCTCATCGGCCAATTCAGCACGCCCAATGTGTGCGCCTAAATTCAGCACGCCATCCACTTGCATTAATTGTTCACTAGCCAGTAAATTGGTCTTTTTCATCTGCTCTATCGATGTGCCTGGACGTTCAATAAAATGCATTAAAAAATCCGTTTCTTTAAACGCAGGTAAAAACTCAGAACCAAGCCAAGGGACGATACATAAAGAAACGACCATTAAGCTAACAGCCACTGCTATCGTCGTACGCGCCCGAAAAATAGCGCGTTTAATAAAAGATAAGATGCTCACTTGTAAGCGATTCGCGCCGCTTGATTCCTCTTCTTCATGCTTTAGAAAAACAAAGGCAAGCGTAGGCGTCACAATTAAAGCGACTAATAATGAGGAAAAAATAGCTAACAAATAACCATAGGCTAATGGCTTAAAAAAGGCGCCTGCAACCCCCTCTAAAAAGAAAATCGGCATAAATACAGCCATCACAATTAAGGTTGCATTAAGCACCGCACCGCGCACCT
The DNA here is from genome assembly GCA_041612255.1 of Methylophilaceae bacterium. Taxonomy (GTDB): domain Bacteria; phylum Pseudomonadota; class Gammaproteobacteria; order Burkholderiales; family Methylophilaceae. The sequence continues at coordinate 161,090 of JBFJJN010000004.1, forward strand.
CATATGATGCTTGTGCAATCACTTTGATTAACGCTTTTGGCTGCTGAAGTAAGCGATTTTCATAGATAGCGCGCAGGATATTCTCTAAGTCGATAATCAAATCATCTACCACCTCGCCTAAGGCAATGACTAAGCCTGCCAATACCATGGTATTGACGCTGACATTCAACCAAGTGAGTAATAAAATAGCCGTGGTGAGCGAGAGCGGTATAGAAATGAGACTGATAGCGGCCGCTTTGGGATTGCGCAAAAAGATAAATAGAATAATTACGACTAAGCCTGCGCCTAGCCATAATGCATGTTGTAAATTTTGTAGTGCTTTTTCGATAAAGGTTGCTGGCCTAAAAATACTGGCATCAACGGTTATTCCAGATAATGCTGGTTTTAGCTCTTCAAGCGCTGCTTCAATATCTTTTGTTACGCTAAGTGTGTTGGCGCCAGGTGTTTTTTCGACAATTAATAACAAGCCATCACCTTGATTAATCACCGCATCGCCAATGGCAATCGCATGTCCCCAAACGACATCGGCTACTTGATTGAGCTTAATTGGAATTGCGATGTTATAACCGACTGTTAGTTGTTCGTAAGCCGTAATATCTGTACTAGGACTGTCTTGAGTGATAGCAAATCGTTGTTGCGCCGTATCTAAATAGCCGCCGGCGTTTGGGGTAATAAAGGCTGAAAGTTGCTGACTGACTTGTAATGAGGTCAGGTTATGCTGTGTTAGCTTGCGAGTATCAAACTTTACGTGTAATTCAGGATCTCGTAATCCCCACAATGCCACGTTCGCAACGCCAGCAATTGCCATTAATCGTGGTCTAATCGTCCATAAAGCAGAAGTGCTTAATTGCTCAATAGAATGACTGTCAGATGATAAACCAATTTTTAATATTCTAGACAGTGACGATAATCGCGGCATCATCGTTGGTTGTTTAACAAACTTTGGCAACGTGCTGCTGACAATTAATAAACGCTCTTGTACCGCTTGTCTTGCCTCAGCCATCTCAGCGCCTTCAGCAAATAACAATACTACTGAAGATAAACCCAATACTGATTTTGAGCGGATGGTTTTTACATTAGGAATGCCACTAAAGGCGCGTTCAATGGGAATAGAAATTAATTGCTCAATTTCTATACTCGATAATCCAGGCCCTTCTGTTTGCACTTCAACTTTGACCGGTGCGAACTCTGGGAACACATCCATCGGTGTTTTTTGCGCTGTATTAAGACCCGCCATCATCAGAATGACAGCGCCAATCATGATTAAATAGCGTGCTTTAATCGCTTGTATGGTAATTCGTTTTAACATGCAATATCCTTAAAGCCTTAATGAGTGAACCCAGTTTGCACTGAGAATAGTTCTTGGGCGCCATTGGTCACAATTTCACTTCCAGCCAATTGGTCGCTAGAGAGTCTGCATTCGTTTGCAGAAGCTTGCGTGATAAACACTTGTTGCCGTTCAAAGTGGTTTTTATCTAGAGCGAGATAAACCCACTCATTGCCATAAATATCAACGACTACCGCGGCACATGGAATCGTTAATTGTGCAGTGGCTAATGTTGCAAATGGAAGCTTGACCGTTACTCTTTGCAAAGGAGCGATTTGATTGGACGGAGCATGCAAGGCATACACTAACTGCCGAGTGCCGCTATTTAAATCGCTGAGCGGTGCTGTCTCAATAGGCCTTAAGCGATAATCTGCGCTAGCATCATCCTCATTAGATAATAAAGCTTCACTAGCAAGATCTAGCTTTTCTACTTGCCCATGCGGTACAAACACATTCACCCAATAATCTTCTTGATTGCGAATATCGATTAACGGTGCCCCAGCAGAAACGGCCTGCCCTTGATTGAAGTAAATATTAGAAACAACACCCGATTGCGTCGCCTTGATGGTTAGATTACCTGCTGAGCCGTCTGCAACGGTTTTCTTTAATAAGCGATGCTTTTGTTGCGCCGCATCAAATGCACTTTGTGCTAATGCTACGTTGGCTTGTGCATCATCGACATTTTTTTGACTGCCGACATGTTGTTCAAATAATTGCTTAGCTCGCTTTAATGTGACACTAGATGCCGCTAATTGACTACTAGTTGCTGTTAACTGCCCTTCAGCATCGGATAATCCGGTAACAAAGCCAAGCGTAGCCTCAGGGCTAATAATCGGCTTTAAAGTGATCAATACTTGTCCAGCCTTTACTTGTTCGCCTACCTTTAAAGGCTGTTGATTAGCAAAAAAAATATTGGCCGTTAATGGCGTGCTGTAACTCACCAACCCTGATGGCGGTAAATTGATCTGCGCAGGATACTGCGCATAAGCGATACCATCATGCTTGCCAACAATCGCCGTTGTAATGTTCAACTTAATCACCGCCTCTTTTGATAGCGTTAATTGATTAAGTTGCTCTTCTGATATGGTTGAGTGCGGTGGTACAGACGCAATCTTTGGCGCCTCCGCTGCCGATAAAAATCGCATCACTGCTATCAAACCGAGCAGTAAAAAAAGGCTAACAGCTAGTGGAATTTTGTAACGTTGATAATCACTTTTCTTCATGGTTTTTACCTAAAATAATTGATTGTTTAACAAGTAATGGTTCTTATTGTGCGTGAGCTTTACTTCTCATTAAGTTTGACCAACTCGCAATTAAGCTCTCTTTTAATTGCACTTCTTTAAGCAAGCCATCTGAATAGTCCTTAGCACTCTCCAGAATATTCAGATAAGCAATATCGCCTTTTTGATAAGCTTCTTCAGAAAATCGAATGGCTTGTAAAGCATTAGGTAGCAACTTTTCATGTAACTGTTGCCAATCAAAACAATCTCGCTGATATTGAAGATGAGCAGTGTCAATTTCTAATGCCGCCTGTTGTTTGACTGCCGCCAAGTCAAACTCTGCTTTTTTAAGCTCAGCATCTGCACGAGCAATTTGGCCTTGATTCTGATTAAAAATGGGGAATGTGAACCGCAAGGCAGGTCCTAATGTATGCCCAGTCTTTTGACCGCTAGTCGCATCTGCAGAGGCTATTATCTTTATCCAATCGCTACGCGATAGCTTGCTAGCTGATTGAGAAGCCATCATAGTCATTTCAGCCGATAAAATATCTGGACGACTCGCAAGTGCCTCCGCCTTAATGTTGCGCACATCCGCTACTTCGCAAGCTGGAATTAATTGCTGACTTAGTGCCAAAGAAGTGGTTTGATTATCTTCGCCAATCAGCGTGAATAACTTGACTTCTGCCATTTTCACATCTATCTTCGCCACTTCCCAATCACGGCTAGCCACTAGCATTGCGTTCTTAGCCAACAGCACTTCTTGCTGGCTAATTTCACCCAACACCTGTTTGGTCTCAACCATCTGATAAATGACTTTTTTTAAGTGATAAAGCTCATCTAGTGTTCTTAATCGCTCACGTGCAATCACCACTTGCCCATAAGCCAAGCGCGTATCTCTAATCAAGTTATAGCCGGTTTGAATCATTTGATAAGAAACTGATTTCGCTTTATATTCTGCTTGTTTCATTCGTATCGGACGTAACCACAATACCTCTATCGGAAAATCAATGGCATAGCGATAGGCTTTATTTGCCACACCAAACGCATAAAACAAATCTGGATTAGCTAGCTGACTGGCTTGCTGAATATCTGCACGGCTTAAATTGATAGATTGTAATTGCGCTTTAAAAGCAGGATTACGTTCCAGCGCTTGCAGCACCGCAGCGCTTTCTGTTAAATAATCAAGCTTATTATTTGCAACTGAAGATAAGCTGACTTGCTTTAATTGTTGATCTGATTGTTTAATTTGTTCAACCACGTCGTCGACAGAGCTCGCCTTTGGCATGCTTTGACAAGCGGATACCAGCATCCCAACCAAGAAAAACAAAACCCATTTATAATAAACTTGCATACTAATTTGTCGCTCAATAAGTAAATTAGCGTGCATATTAATCATTGAACCTTAAGGTAATCTTAAGGTGCTTCTTAAGGTTACCTTAAGGTTGTAATGTAAAAATAGCGTCAATTAATGAGGAGAGCCGCGTTTGAAATTGTTGCTAGTTGAAGATGACATCATGATTGGTGAAAGCTTGCAAAAAGTCATGCGGTCACATGCTGTTTATTGGGCAACCGATGCCTTTCAAGCAGAAGACTCTTTAAATAGAGAAAGCTATGACACGATTTTGCTTGATCTTGGATTGCCAAAAAAATCAGGCTTACTGTTTTTGCAACAATTAAGAGAATCTGGCAATCGCACGCCTGTCATCATTATTACCGCTAAAGACTCTATTGAAGATAGAGTAAAAGGGTTGGATGCTGGCGCCGATGACTATCTATTAAAACCGTTCTCTATTGAAGAGTTAGAAGCGCGATTAAGAGCAATTGCCAGAAGAAAAGTTGAGAAGCACTCTAATAAAATTCAGATCAACGATGCAACGTTAGATACGGCTAGCTTTACGCTATCAACTAATGCCAATAGCCATAGACTTTCCAATAAAGAGTTTGCCATCATGCACACATTAATGAGTAGTCCTGGCGTTATTTTTTCCAAATCACAACTAGAAGAAAGACTTTATGGCTGGGGTGATGAAGTGGAAAGCAATGCGGTCGAAGTGCATGTGCATCACATTAGAAAAAAATTCAGCACAAACCTTATCCAAACCGTTCGTGGCATTGGCTACACCTTTCCTGAAGCACCAAATAAATGAAGAAATCATTAAGAGTTGAATTAATTTGCTATTTATCCGTTGCCATTTTGCTCATCATTAGCTTGTTGAGCTATATTTCCTATCAATCTGTCGCGGATGAATTAGGTGAGCTTTACGACGCTAATTTGGAGAAAATGGCCATCAGCATGGCGGATCAACATCGCGCGGAGTATCTAGGTAAGTCGGTTACTCAAACAGCAGCAAAAATAAAAGTTGATGGCGAAGAAGACTATTTACTAACCATCATTAATCATCAACATGAGCTGTTATATAGTTCTCACCAAGCCAGTTTCAAACCAGATTTAACTCAATTAGGCATGAGTACACAGCGGATCAATAACAAAAAGTGGCGTGTTTATATTTTAGAAAAAGCATCAACGACTTTTATCGCAGCACAAGATTTAAAGCTACGGAGCAAAACGGTTAAAGAAGTCGCGATTAATCAGATTATTCCGCAACTCCTTATCGTGCCGTTTTTAATCATGATTTCGTTTTTGATTGTGCGCAAAACATTTAAACCAATGATTACACTTTCTGAAAATCTGCAAAGTCGTACATCGGACTATCTAAAACCTTTTGATTTAAACAATACACATGTTGAAGTTAAACCTATTATAAAAGCGTTGAATCAATGGATGACCAAAGTTGCAGCGCTGATTAATCTACAAAAGCGCTTTACTGCTGATGCTGCGCATGAACTCAGAACACCCATCACCGCGATCAAATTACAGCTTGAGGCGATGTCTAACAGCAATGATATTAACGAAATAAAGGAAATTCTGATCTTATCTGATGCAAGCATCAAGCGCACTGAGCGATTGGTTAATCAATTGCTCACACTGGCGAAAGTAGAACCTGATGCCTTACTGACGCCGACAACAAAATTTAATCTTAAAGACTGTATTATCAATGTAGTCAATGAATTAACGAGCTTATACAGCGCTAAAAACATCGATCTTGGTTTTGAACAAGCAGATGAAGCGATGATTCTGGGTGTGCAAGATGAGATTGAGATTCTGATAAAAAACCTGATTCTCAATGCTATTCAACACACACCAAATGATGGATTAATTAATATTAGTACAATTAGGAAAAATGACAGTATCACGATAAAAATCGAAGACAACGGTCTCGGAATAGTGGCAGATGAAATGGAGCGTGTATTTGATCGGTTTTATCGCTCAGAAAATCATGCAGTCATTGGCTCAGGACTAGGGTTAGCGATTGTTAAAGAAATCGCCAATAAGCATGATGCGAAGGTATTGATGGAAAATAATACGACAAGAACAGGATTGACAGTCTCAGTAACATTCAAAGCGCTATAACGCTTATTGGCGTTATTTACTGACGCTTGGCTATCGAATGCACATTACTTTTTTTATTCTGCTTAATACACAGCGTTTCAAGAATGCTGGCCTCCACAGGTCTAGAAAAGAAATAGCCTTGTCCAAAATCACAGCCAACGGACATTAATAAGTCGCGTTGCTCAGCCGTTTCTATACCTTCTGCAATAACTGTTAAGCCCAACTTATGTGCCATGACAATGATGGCCTCACACAAAATCATGTCTTCTGAACCGTCAGATAAGTTACGCACAAACGATTGATCAATTTTAATATAGTCTACGTCAAACTTCTTAAGATAAGAAAGCGACGAATAACCCGTTCCAAAATCATCAACCGCTACTTGTATACCTTTATCGCGAAATGCCAGTAATTTCTCACTTACCTCTGGATTTTTATCGAGCATCAAGCCTTCGGTAATTTCAACCACTAAGCCTGAACCAGGAATGCCAAGCTTATTTAAGTAGTCAAACCAATTCACATGTTGATTCGCTTTATCGTAAAACTGAACAGGTGATTTATTAATACTGATTTGGAAGTCTTTATCAATACTTGAGCGCCACGCAGCTAACTGATCAGCCACTTTGTAAAATACCCAATTACCGATATCAATAATTAAGCCCGCTTTTTCTGCTACCGGAATAAAATCTGCGGGGCTTACCATGCCGTTTACGGGATGATGCCAGCGCAATAAAGCTTCAGCTTTATGAATTTTATTAGTGGTTAACTCAACAATCGGTTGATAAACCAAGCTAAACTGTTCTTGCTCAATCGCAATCCGCATATCCTGCGTCATTTCTCTACGTTTAGCAGAAGCTTCTTGTATCGATGGGGTAAAGAAACTGTGGGTATTACGCCCTTTGTTTTTGGCGTCATACATCGTTTGATCGGCATTCTTAATCAGTGATTCTGCATCACTCGCGTCTTGTGGATAAATCGTAACACCTATACTGGCGGAAATATTAACGACATAAGATCCCAATTGAAAAGGTTGTGCTAACACCTGTAAAATACGCTGAACAACGAGATGAATATCATCATTGGTTTTAAAGTGGCTAAGAATAATCGTAAATTCATCACCGCCTAAACGCGCAATTGTGCCTTCTCGACCAATCGTATCCGTTGAACGTAAGCAACTGAGCAATCGCACGCCCACCTCTTTTAACAACAAATCACCCATATCGTGGCCAATACTATCATTGACCTCTTTAAAATCATCTAGATCTAAAAACATTAAAGCGAATGGGTTGCCAGTTTGATTGCTGGCATTCACTTCAGCTTGTAAGCGATTATGAAACATATGTCGATTTGGTAAATCAGTGACCGAATCATAGTTTGCTTGACGCAGTATCCACTCTTCTGCTTGTTTTTTCTCTGAAATATCGGATGCAACAGTCACATAACCTGTGATGCCACCTTGGTCGCTTTTAATTGGACTAACATGCATTGAAATAGGCAGCAATTGACCGGATTTGGTTTTAAGCGTCAGTTCTCCTCGAAAACTACCTTTTCTTCTGGCTATCAAGAATATTTCATTTTTGGTTAGCTTATTCTCATTATCGTTAGGCAATAACGAAAAAGGTTTATCACCCAGCTCGGCTAATTCATAACCAAATAAAGCAACAAAGGCAGGGTTTACGTATTGATATTGCAAATCCATATCCAGTAAGGCTATCGCCTCTAACGTTTGTGATAAAGCCTCATCACTCTGTCTTAGCCTTGCATCGCGCAACTCAATTTGATTTAACATCAAATTAAAACCGTCGGTTAAATTACCCAATTCATCTGACGATATTTTTTTAACGCGATGGGTATATTGCTGCTGTTCGATAATCTTACTGATTGCACTCGTTAATCGCTCAACAGGCTCTAATACATGTTTCAGTTCGCGTTTTAGAAAACAATATCCAACAAAAAACGCCAAAAAAATGCCTAATAAATTAGTCACCATCCTTACAAACACATCAGTAAAAACGTGATCATAATCGGCTGTCACGCGTATCGTACCTATTTGCTTTTTATTCTCAATAATCGGCCGCTCAATCTCTATCGCATCAAAGATTGATAGCGTATGAAGCCAGTTAGTTTGCTGATTCGTATTGATATAGGATGCAAACTGATTATTTTGTTTGTTTATAATTTCAGCAGTCAAGATGGAGCTATCTGCCTGCAGCGCATCCAATGTCACTTTGGCAGCAACCGCATCATCAAAGGTGATTGCTGAAGCACTATTTCTAGCAATCACGTCTGCTAATGTAATTAAATCTTTTTTAGCAACCGCACGTGCACTATTAGCATCATTTATCGTAGAAAATAAAAAAGCAACAAGCACAACAATGCCAGCAGTCATTGAGACCACTAACATTAATTTTTTTTTGATTGATTGGTCGGCAAAAAATCTTGTCACTAAGAAGCTTCTCTCATGGTTTTTGTTGTTGTTTTTTCATTATTCGCATAGGAAATGACTCTAATTGGGTTGTCTTCTGCCCGTCTAATTTCAGATAGGTGATTGTAACTCACTTGTCTTAATTCACTTTTTCTAATTGGCCCTGTCATCGCAGCGCGCTGATTAACAACGGAATAGACTTCTATCGCAATCAACTCACTCAAAGGCTTGGCTACTATAGAAGCTAATTCGGCTGTTGATATTTCTACCGATCCAACAACCATAGCTAAACTGCTATTAACATGCTTTCTTTCAGCTGATTGAAAGTGTTTAAACATCATAAGCGCTATGATTAATAAAGGTGCAAGCAACATAACAAACCAGAGATTATCAATACAAAACTGCTTTAATTCACTTAATGTTGATGACTTTTTATTCATTCTAACCCCTTTACAGTTTTCGCCAATTTCAGCAACTGCGCACTCATATTCAATCCAGACGTTCTGACGGTCTTCAAATTCACCTCAAGCCCCACTCTCGTTCCATCTCTTATCAAGCCAACCATGCCACCGTTGTCGATAAAATCAGGGCTATCACTAATCGTTAATACTGGCAGCGCACTAATCTGCTGCAACAGCGCACTAATGTCGTCAGTACTATCTTTTGAGATAAAGACCATATGACATGACTCAAAACTCTCGCTCTTAACCCAACGACGCAAGACTAAAGCCTTATTGCCTACCAACTTACCTTGCAAGCTTTTTAAACTACCGCCTAAATTAGCATCGCCAAAAACACAAAGATTAAACTGCTCATCATTGCTTACACGATTTGGCCATATCACATACTTCGTCACGTTATAAACAAAACCTGCTTTGACGGCCTGCTCTTTAGTCGCAGCATGTGTAATTACAGGTATGCTCATTAATATGCAGCACAAAAAGCGTACAAAATAATGATGTTGAATATTGATAATCAGCTCCTCTTACCTATTTAAGTTTCAATCTTAAAATCTATTGTATCCGACCAAAAAGAAAATCAATTCTTAAAATAAGGCACTAAAAACCGTCTATCTTTAAAAGAAAATCTTATCCAAACATTAATTGTTCACTGTAAATGTTGGCTCTAATCTATCTCATCACTTCATAGATATAACGGCAACAGATAACCAGACTTTAACAATTTGGAAAATAGAAAAATTGGGGATGCGATTAGTTGACATAAGAATCTAACTCAAACAATGCGATTGATTGGCCTGCAAAGGCTATGTGAGCTAAACAGAATCTCTTTCAGCATACAAGTTAACAATCATCAAATATGGAAGTTGATGACTAACTGATTTAGTTTTTTATTACGAACTTTGGACTTTTTGATAAATCAAATTTGTGCAATCGGACTGAGCCAAAAGCATCTGATTTTATATACTGAATTTATATAATGGTGCCCGGGGCCGGAATCGAACCGGCACGACCGCAAAGTCGAGGGATTTTAAGTCCCTTGTGTCTACCAATTTCACCACCCGGGCGGGTGACTAGTTCCAAAGAACTTGAATTTGTACGCGTGTCTTTCAGCGCGGAGCGTATTCTAACACCATACCGATTATTTTATAAGCTAAAATTCAGCTTTTTTAAGCTACTCGCTAAAAAATAATATTTTTATATTATCATTATTATTGAACGACTAAAAAGGAGGCCTCAGCCTCCTTTTTGGTTGTTACTTACATTACTTATTTCTGTCTAATTAACTCAACACGACGGTTGTCATTATTACCATTAATTGGATCATTTTCTGCAATTGGCATATCAAAACCATAACCAATGACTGTTAGTCTGCTTCTGTCGATTCCCTTTTTAACTAGGTAATCTGCTACAGCTTGGGCACGTTTTTGAGATAGATTTAAATTGTAATCAGCTTTAGAGGTATTTCTCTTATCAGTATGACCAGCCACTTCAACCTTAGCATCACCCCACTCTTTTAAAATTCTTACTGCATTATCTAACACTGGGAATGATACTGATTTAAGCTTAGCACTGTTTGTTTCAAATTCGACTGGTGGTTTTACTTTGTCACTTAAAACAATCGTTTCTTTCTTCTCAATCATTTTGTCATTTGCATTACTTGAAGCTGCAGCTAATAACGCTGCTTTATCAACCGCAATCATTTCTGGCGCTACTGCGGTACAGATAGCGTAGTTTTGATTATCTTCAGATTGACTAATTTCAGGCAAATCACCACGAATAACACCAACTTTGTTTAACAAAGTACCTTCACCGGCATAAGTTCTTGCATATGCCGCGTTTAAATCATTAACCGCATTGGTATAGGTACGTCTTGCTTGGAAATACTCATTTTCAGTATCTAACAAATCCAGCAATGAACGCTGACCGATATCAAATTGTTTTCTGTATGCTTCCCTTGCTTTTTCAATTGAAAGTTGATGCTGGTTACGGTAAGTAATTTGCTCTTTTAACGCTACGATATCATTTTGTGCAATTGAAACTTCTTGTCTAACATCACGACAAGCTTTATCACGCAAATCAAAAGATCGATTCAAGTTTTCCGCAGCTTGCGCAACGTTTGCTTGATCTTTAAAACCTCTGAATAAGTTGAATGATGCTGTTAGCTCTAACGTATCTGCTGCCAAGCTACTATTTTCACCATTGGTACTTGTATATGGGTTTGCCGTGCCTCTTAAATTAATTTGTGGCATGTAACCTGCACGATTACCTCGTACTTCTTGCTCTGTTGCTAAGATATTTTCTGCAGCAGCTAAAAAAGTTGGGTTCATTTTATAAGCGGTTTCTAGTGACTGATTGGCATTAAGCCCATCACTAATCTCGTTCATGTCTAGTTTTGGTAAACTAGTTGGAGGCAAATCACCATATAAACGTTGGAAACGCGCTGTAACGTTTTGTAGATTAGTTACTTCAGTTAATAAGTTTGCTTCAGCCAAAGCTAAACGACCGCTTGCTTGCTCCAAATCAACCTTACGCGCAACACCTGCTACAACACGCTCTTCAATTTTATCGAACATTTGCTTGTGAGCAACATAATTGCTTTCTGCAAATTCTACTAACTGACGGTTACGTTGCAGATCAATGTAAGCTCTGCTAATATCTAATGCAATGCTTTGCATAGCCGCTTGCAACTCATAATAGCGGACACGTGCTGAATGACCTAAACGATTCACTTGGCTGGGGGTTGCAAAACCATCAAACAACATTTGGCTAATCACAAATTGTGCTTGGCTTTCAGGTGTTTCAGTATTGTTGATGTTAGGTGTCATGCTTTGTTGAGATCTTGCTTTATAAATGATGTCAGCAACTGGATAGTAGTTACTTTTCGCCACTTTTTGACCTTCAAGTGACGCTGTGTATTCATGCAGTTTCGCTTGCACTTCAGGATTATTTGAGATTGTTTTTTCTACGATTTCTTTATATGTTTGAGGAATTTCAGCATGTGCTGGATTGAATCCTAAGATTATCCCAGCCGCTAACATTGCTCTGTACATTTTTTTCATTTTATTCTCTCTATAAATTAAATTAATTTGGTAGTTTATTTTTATATATTTTTTATTAGCTTGATTTCAAATACCCTTCGAAATCAAGCTTTAATCGATGAATTGATTCTAATCTAACCGTATTAACATCATGTAGATTGCAGTCGCTGCTTAATGTTATTTTACAAATCCATGTCAACCATACTAAACTTGGCTGCAATTCTTTTATTATTAGTAAGTCGAACTTTTTTCAATACACATAACACATATTATCAAAGATAATAATACATAGAGTCCAACATTACAAATTCAATTTACAATTCATGTATGAAGCGCATTGTAATCGCCTTATTCTGTTGCAGTTTTGTATTTAATTATGTTCTCGCCACCGACTTTCAACGCTTAGCTAATTTGGCCGATCAGCGTTATGGCAATCTAGCAAAGCAGAGAGTCATTGAGCTTGAGTCTCTTTTTAACAGCCTGCGTTCCGCCTCAGAGCAAGAGCAATTACAGCGCATCAACACTTTTTTTAATGACCATATTGATTTTGTCAGCGATCAAGATAATTGGGGTGCTAGTGATTATTGGGCAACTCCCTTGGAATCGTTAGGTAAAAACCAAGGCGATTGCGAGGATTACAGCATCGCCAAATACACATTTCTACGCGCGCTGGGCATTCCAGATGATCGCTTAAAGCTGACTTATGTTAGAGCACAAATTGGCGGCTCACACAGTAAAGTTTTTCAAGCGCATATGGTCCTGAGTTATTATGAGTCTCCAACTGCAGAGCCGTTAATTTTGGATAATCTTATATCAGAAATACATAAAAGTTCACGTCGCAGTGATTTGAAGCCGGTTTTTAGCTTTAATAGCGCAGGCTTATGGGTTGGCAATGCAACCAATCAAAAAGGCGGGTCGTTAAAATCACTCTCTCGATGGGGTGACGTATTAACACGGATTAGAATCGATGGTATTGAGTAATTTAAAGGTTAGGAATAAATATGTCACTGATTAAACAATTATGGTTAGCAATCTTATTAATAATGGCACTTGCATTTGGTGCGAGCTTTATTATTAATACCGCGACGAGTAAAAATTACTTAGAACAGCAGTTAGAAATGAAGAATACGGACAATGCGGTTTCATTAGCACTCTCTATTTCGCAAATGGAAAAAGATGCTGTTGGCGTTAATTTAATGTTGTCGGCACAGTTTGATAATGGACATTATGAATATATTCGACTGACTGATCCGAATAATCAACTGATGACAGAGCGCGTGAGTGAAGAGAAAGATAACACGGTGCCTCGCTGGTTTAAAAAATTAATCCATATTTCACCCAATCCTGGCATGGCGCAGATTCAAGATGGTTGGACACAATATGGCACGCTTTCATTGGCCAGCTCAACTAACTTTGCTTATTTAGATTTATGGAATGGCACACGCTGGATGCTGTTATGGAGCGCAATTATTGCCCTTGTATGCGGCATTATTGGCTCATTAATGTTAAAAATAATTGTCCGACCATTACATGACATGGTTGCCATGACTGAAGCGATTGGCGACAAGAAGTTTATTTCGATTAAAGAACCTAATACGGTTGAATTTAAATCATTAGCACGTGCATTAAACCGATTATCAAAAAAAATCAAAGACATGCTTAAAGATGAGTCAACACTATTGGAGCAAATGCGTCTAGAGGCTAACTATGATGAAATAACAGGCTTAATGAATCGTAAATATTTTAGTAGTCGGGTAGCCACTTATATCGAAAATGATGATGAGTTTACACAAGGTGTATTGGTTGTTTCCCACATTAGTAACTTAGCAGAAATCAACGAAGCGCTTGGTGCGGCTGTTACAGATAGCGTGTTGAAAAGAATGGGACTGGCTTTACAAGCCTATTGCAACCAATATCCAACGATCATTTCTGGGCGCTTAACTGGTGCCGACTTTGCTGTATTTTCAACCGAGCCGATTGATCATCATCACTTATGTGCACAAGTTGAAGCGGCACTAATCGAGGCAGCAGGGCTACAGTCACAATTTGATGCCTTTGCGCTACACACACGATCAAGTGGCGTTAAGAAATCTGGGCAACTGGATGGGCTCAAACAGCTGATTGCAACAATCAGAAGTAAAACTAATACGGCAGAAACCGATATCATGCATTGGATGCATCAAGAAGATGCGACGATTTATGAAAGCCACGATGTAGCTGAGTGGCGTGCGATGCTAAGCTCGGCTATTGAAGCGAAAAGATTAAAACTCGCGTCTTTTCCCGCCATTTCTAACGCGGGAAAAGTGATTCATTACGAAAGCCCAGTCAGATTGCAATTAATTGTTGGCGGCCCATGGCTTGATGCTGGCGAGTTTATTGCATGGGCGAATCAACTTGGCTTAGCGGCGCAGTTAGATTTATTGGTGTTGGAAACAGCGATTCGTACATTACAACAAGATGAGAGTCTATCTGTTGCAATCAATGTTTCAGCTAATGCCATGTTCGACCAAAACTACCACAGTCGCCTCATGCAACTGTTATCAAACAATACGTCATTAGCAAGCAGGCTTTGGTTAGAGGTAACAGAACAGAGTGCATTTGAAAACTTGCCACAATATAGTGTGTTCTGTGAGATTGCAGAGCCGCTGGGCTGCAAACTTGGCGTGAAACATGTTGGCTCACAGATTAGTCGTTTAGGCGAACTGCACGACTTAAATCTAGACTACATTAAAGTTGATGCCTCTATTATTCGCAATATTGATACAACCCCAGGTAATAAAGCATTCTTAAAAGGCCTTTGCTTAATTGCACATTCAATTGGCTTAATTGCGATTGCAGAAGGCGTACAGCGTGAGCAAGAATTAGCAGCGCTACCTGAACTTGGCATTGATGCATCTACAGGCCCGCTTATTAAATAGCGAATTACTCAAATTCGCTGAGCTGATTAAATAAGCAAGGTAACAGCGAACAATAAAAAAGGTAGCTCAGCTACCTTTTTTATTGTCCATTAAACATGACTGAACGCTAAAAACTATCCTCATCCGATAACAGATTGAGCTCAGATTTTCTTACACGCAAACCTTCTCTCTCAATGAGCCGTTTCTGTGCTGGCTCAGGAAAATCTGTAAAACGGATAAAATCCCGGTCAATCAATAGGGATATTAAATCTTCTAATACCCTTGCTAGTTGTATATCACTTTCACGAAACTTATCTTCTTTGCTGATCGCCATTGCCAAATAGTCAATATAATCTGCATCGCCAGCCTGCACCTCTTGCCAGTCTGCAATCGCAACTTGGCTCACAGCTTGCACTTTTCCATCTGAACCTCTCAATACGTAAGGCATACTTATTCTCCAAGCACAATTTAATTAAGCTATCTTAATCAAGGTTATCTAAAACCATTCAATTAAACAAGCAATTAAATCAAGGTTAAATTAACTATTCAAATTAATAAAAAAGCCCGAGCAAGCTCGAGCTTTTTTACTACTTCATTTCACTAATGACTAATTGATTATTCAATCAATTTACTGGTCAACAATCAATTGATTATTAGCTAGTAGGTTTTGAATAATAGCAGCATCATTCGCACCACCAAGATCAGTCAAGCTTACATTATTCAATGTAATAATCTGTGTATCTGCGTTAGTGTTAAATACTCCGTTAGTGAAACCGCCATTATGGCTGACAAATAAAGTTGTATTAGCCCCTGATTGTTCAAAATGTAAGAAGTTAGTTAAGTTACCCGCATTCTCACCAATCAACAGATCTTTCAAGTTAAGTACATCACCTTGAGCAACATTAAAGTCAGTAATGACATCAGTAGCTGGTGCCGCTGTCGTACCGTTATCACCAAGCGCCCATTTAAAGACATCTGCACCAGTACCGCCAGTTAAATTGTCGTTACCTGTTCCACCTTCTAACAAGTCATTGCCAGTACCACCATTCAAGGTGTCGTTACCAGAACCGCCTAATAACCAGTCTCGGCCACTACCGCCATTCAAGGTATCGTTACCTCCATTACCAACTAGGACATCGTCACCCTCATTACCGTTGATAGTGTTGCCAGCATCACTACCTATAATGATGTTATCTAGACCGTTACCATCGATGGTATTACTATTAACTACTGAAGTTTTTACAGTTGCTCCGTTGCTATTACCATCATCATCTGATGCTTCATAACTAAATACACCAGTTCTACTAGTGTTACTACCACTAAGAGCATCAACGACTTGGCCATTGGTGTGTGAAGTTGCGTTAGTCACTGATGAAACTGTTAGCACATCGCCATCTCGGTCACTATCATTCCACAATAACCATGAATCCCTAACTGTTACACTTCCGCCATTACCATTTCCTAGCTGCACAATAACATTGTCATCATTTGCAACAGGCGCTGTTTTAAAGTCAGCTAAATTAAGAGTTAACGTACCACTGCTTCTATCACCATCATTATCGGACAATGTAAACCCAAAAGTTTCTGTAGGTACCCCAGTCGTTGATGCTGTTGTAATGTAGTTATAAGCCCCTGTTAACACATTTAGTTCATAGCTACCGCCTAAAGCCGTGACAGTTAACACACGTGTACCTTGATTATAGGAGAATGCTGTTGTACCCGCACCCGTCCTAATTACGCTATTAGTCGCATTGTCGTAGTTAAATGTATTATTAAGATAGACTAGCTGCGCCAAATATCCGCCATCTGCACCAAAATCGGTAGCGAGAGTACCACTAGTACTTAAGTTACCTCCTGTTGAAATAATGACTGTACTTGCCAATTTATCTGATAGGACGTTCAAATCACTAATGACTTCCGCATTGCGATCAGTTCCAGTTGAACCATCATATGCAACGGGATTCATTGCAGTAACAGTTACACCTGTGCCCAAACCAAAAGCAAAAGCATTAATTTGATTAGCATTTAAGAAATTCTGCCATATCGTAGTTTCTGTTCCATTAATTTCAGAACCAGCTGATCCTCCATTTACATTTAATAATGCACCATCATTGCCGTCACCTGTTTGCGGTTGTCCATCAGACAAGAAGTACAATATATTTTCTGCATTAGGAGCAGTTAGTTTTCCACCTTTTCCAAAATCAATCATTGCTTGTGCCAACGCTGCATCGTAATTAGTACCACCTAAGTTAGCTGATAACGTGTCAATAAATGCAATCGCAGCAGTTGCTGTCATCCATACGCCGCCACTCGTTGTCGAAGCAGTAGAGCCAAAAACAGTAATATTAACCATCACATTACCATAGCTGTCATAACCATCAATTAATTTATTAATAGCTACTTTTGTGACATCTAGACGATTAACATTCGTCAACCCACTTGCATTAGCCATCGAACCAGAAAGATCAAGAATGATACTTAGGTTGGTATTAGAGTCTTGACCAGTTACTACTGCTGTTGTCGTTTGTGCAATTGGTGAGTCATCTTCGATGCTAACATTTAACGTACCGTTATTGATTACACCGCCATTATTAGCTTGTACGCCAAACGATATATTTTTAACATCTTCTTGACCAGCAATAGCATGATCAACTGGACCATTTAACGTTACAGTGTAATTACCACTATTAGTAATCGTCGCGGTAATCACAGCCGATCCATTAGCAAAACCAGTAATTGTGTTAGTTCCAACACCACTCCAAGTTACTGTTGCGCCATTTGAGGTTAATGTCTCAGTAGGTGCTGTTAATGTTACTGTTGCGCCTGAATTTACGGCAATATTGCCAGATGCAACAGTAGCGTTGGTCGTGTCTGGATTACCAATATTATCAGGATTTGCATTTGCCAAACCTTCTTCTGAAACAACCGCTGTTGCTGCCGGCGGAATCACTTGGAATGTTTCACCCGCTTTAGTCGTTGTGTTACCAGCAATGTCGGTTACTAAAATACTTGGTGTATATGTACCATTCACTAAGCTTGTTGTTAATGGAATACTCCATACACCTTTACCAGTTCCATCATTGGTTACAGTTGCAGTATAGGTTGTACCAGCAATGGTCAGTACCACTTTATCGGTAGCGAACTCAGTAGTACCTGTTAAAGTCGGCGTTCTATTTGTTGTGATGTTGTCGCTTAAGCTCACACCAGTATCGTCAATAGCGTTTTCTGGCAACACTCCAGAAATCTTATTCACATCTGGTGCTGTTGCATCGACCCTAAATGTTTCACCTGAAACTGTCGTTGTATTTCCTGCTAAGTCAGTCGAAGCAATGCTCGGTGTGTACGTATTGTCGGCTAAATTTGCCCCTGCTAATGCCACTGACCATGTGCCATTAGCTGCGACTGTGGCTGTATAAGCATTACCATCAATCGTTACAACAACTCTGTCTGTTCCAAGCTGAGTTGTACCAGTCAGTGTAGGGGCTCTATTACTGGTTATGTTATCAACTTGGCTCACACCAGTATCATCAATTAAAGTTGTAGGTAATACACCAGACACATTTAATGGGCTAGTAGTATCAATAATCGCACTATCACTACCAGTATTACCCACATTACCCGCAACATCTACTACACGAGCATCCACTGTTAATGTTTGACCTTCACCTGGGTTAGCTGCAGTAATCGCTACACTGCTCGCTTGTACTTGCGCTA
>JBFJJN010000005.1:0-168636 GCA_041612255.1 Methylophilaceae bacterium
ATTCCCAAACAACCAAATCTTAGTTGATTTGAAAACAATGGATGCTGGTTTCTACGAAGCTGAGCCATTCTACAAAGCTGGTGCTGACATTGTTACAGTTTTAGGTTGTGCTGATATCGGTACAATCAAAGGTGTAATTGATGTTGCTAACAAATACGGCAAAAAAGCACAAGTTGACTTGATCAACGTTGCTGATAAAGCTGCTTTGACTAAAGAAGTTGTTGCTGCAGGTGCTCACATTATCGGTGTTCACACTGGTTTAGACCAACAAGCTGCTGGTCAAACACCATTTACTGATTTAGCTGCTATCGCTGCTTTAAACTTAGGCGTTGAGATTTCAGTTGCTGGTGGTGTTAAAGCTGCTACAGCTGCTCAAGTACGTGATGCTGGTGCAACGATCATCGTTGCAGGCGCTGCTATCTACGGTGCTGCTGATCCTGCTGCTTCTGCTGCAGAAATCACAAAAATTGCTCACGGATAATTTTTACTATCAATAATTTATTATTGATATGAGCATACAAATCCCGACCCAGTAATGTGTCGGGATTTTTATTTAAGCGTTTAGGAAAGCTAACCAATTAGATTTAAAGGAAAAGACGATGGATCATCAACAATTTATTTTAGATAATTTAAAACGCATCTTAGATGTAACCGATAAAAGCAAAGCGGCTGAGTTAGTTAACTTAGTTAAAAGTTCTGGTGCAACATTTATTGGCGGCGCAGGTCGTTCACTATTAGTTTCACGCTTTTTTGCAATGCGTTTAGTGCATTCTGGCCACAAAGTATTTATGGTTGGCGAAGTAGTGACACCAGCAATTAAAGAAGGTGATTTGCTTATCTTGGTTTCAGGTTCTGGCGGTACAGCAACATTATTACCATTCGTGAAAAAGGCTAAAGAAGTAGGTGCTAAATTAGCAGTTATCTCAATGAAGAAATCTTCAGCAATGGCTGACGTAGCTGATTTAGTAGTGCAAATCGGTCAAGATGACAGCTTCCCATTAGTAAAAGGCATGCCAATGGGCTCACAGTTTGAGCTTTCTACCTTAGTATTCTTAGAAGGTGCAATTTCTGAGTTGATTCATGCAGAAAACCTAACAGAAGAAGGTATGCGCGCATTGCATGCTAACTTAGAATAGTTATTTTTTTGATTAAAAAGCCTGAGTTTACTCAGGCTTTTTTATGCGTCTAAACTAGCTAAATCTTGACTAGATAATTGTAGATTGTGCAATGCCGAGGCAATTAAAGCGCCATGGACGGATAAGTGTTTGAGCTGAGTTAAGTCCTTAAGATCACGAATGCCACCAGCGGCATAGATTTGATGATGCTTAGCTTTATTTACAATGCTGTCAATCGCCATATTATCGAAACCGATATTTGCACCGACTTTTGCCAATGTCATCGCAATCACTTCTGAGGGCCAGTGTTGAGATTCTTGCAATAATTCAATTGGCCCTGCATAACCTTTTGGTAGAAAATCTAAAGACAACACATAAGGATTATTGAGTTCAGCAATGAGTGTTTGGTACTGCAATAAACTGGTAAAAGATTCACTGCCTAATACGAGTTGCATATAAGATTTTTGCCATTTTTTTGCTTCCACTTTATGGTTAATGCCAGCATCAATCCATAAAGTTAAGTGTGGAAATAATTGATGAATTTCTTCTAATATTTGTTGATGACATTGACCTATATTAGCTAACTTTTGAATGGCGTTTAAATCTGCGATATAGAGTGTTTTAAATGGATATAAAGCCATAAAACTCTTTACAATGTCGGCTGGATGGCTGGAACTGGTCAATGATGATTGAATGGCGCGATATTGCGCACGAGCGCCTTGTTTAGCGTGAACGACAACACCATTTAATAAATCTATCACAGGAATAATGTGCAAAATAAACCAATCAAAACAATCTTTGTGTGTGAGTTTATCACTGGTGGCGGCTTAAATCATCATGCATTGTCGCAATCACTTTTAGAACAAGGGACGGCGATGCGCGATGCTTTATTGCGTGACTTGTCTGATTTGCCATATCAAGTCGTCACAACAGTTGATGCGCGATTAACAAAGCCTAGTGATTGTCATGTGTGTTATGCAATTGCAGCAGAAGACGATGCTTGGCAGAAGTGGACTGAGATGATGCATAGTGTTGATGCCGTTTGGTTGATTGCGCCAGAAACAGATGGTGATTTAGCTAAATTAACCGCGTTGGCTTTACAACAAAATAAAATTATTTTGGGGTGCAGCTTAAACGCGATTAAGGTTTGTAGTAGTAAATTATCGACGTATCAGTTACTCAAGCATAGCGGCGTCAATATGGTAGAAACCTACTCTTATACTGAATGGCCAAAAACAAGTGGCATAACATGGCTAGCTAAACCAGATGATGGAGCAGGCTGTGAGCAAACGGTTTGCTTTGATGAAGCTAAGGCTTTATCGCAATGGTTGTTGCAGTATGAACATGATGAAACGCATGTGATTCAGCCTTATTTGGTTGGCATTGCGGGCAGTATTTCTTGTGTGATGCATCAAGGAAAAGCACACATGTTAAGTTGTAATAAGCAGTTGATTACATTAGAAAATAATGTGCTGACTTATCAAGGTTGTGTGGTGAATGGCATGCGGCAACACTGGGAAAAGTTTGCTATTTTAGCTAATCAAATCGCACAATTATTACCTGATTTAGCAGGCTATATTGGTATTGATGTTATCGTTAGTAATGCTGAAAAAGCAGAAGAAACAATCACAGTGATTGAGATTAATCCACGATTAACGACTAGTTATATTGGTTTGCGGGAAGCGACAGGTTACAACACGGCTGAACTTATTATCAATACACTCACAAACGCAGATTTTGATTGGCCAACAATGCAACAAAAAGAAGTGTTGCTTGAGGTGGTGCATGCATAAAATCATCGGTTGGGATATCGGTGGCGCGCATGTGAAGGCTGTGCTGCTGGACGAGAATGAAAATGTTGTTCATGTTCAGCAAATGGCTTGTCCTTTATGGTTGGGTTTAGATCAGCTTAAAACGGTCATGCTCGCCATGTTGAAAGCCATGGCTGTTGAATCAGAGCAAGTGCATCATGCAGTGACTATGACGGGTGAGTTAGTTGATTTGTTTGTCAATCGACATGAGGGTGTTATAAAAATAGCGCAATTTGTTAGTCATTTATTAGGACGTGATGTTCTGTTTTATTCAATCAATAGCACGACTAATACACCGCATTTTGTCAACATCAATCAGGTTCCAAACCATACCAAAATGATTGCCTCTGCCAATTGGCATGCTAGTGCATATTTAATTGCTCAAATCTTGCCATTTGCATTATTAGTCGACATTGGCAGCACAACGACCGATATTATTGCGATTGAGAATGGCAAGTTTACCAATCAAGCGTTGACGGATGCAGAACGTATGCAACAGGATGTCTTAGTTTATACAGGCGTGGTACGTACACCAGTGATGGCGGTTGCACAAAAGCTGCCTTTGGATTCTGCTGAAACGAATGTGGCGGCTGAGTATTTTGCAACGATGGCGGATGTTTATCGGCTAACAGGTGAGCTCTCTGAGGCTGTTGATATGGCAGAAACCGCAGATGGTGCTCCAAAGACCATGTTGGCATCAGCGAGGCGTTTAGCCCGTATGGTTGGACATGATGTAGAAGATAAACCGCTTGAAAGCTGGCGGCAATTGGCGCAAGCTTGCCGTGTGAAACAATGTAGTCAAATTCAGTCAGCCATGAGCAAACAGTTAACAGACAATATGACAATTCTAGGCGCTGGAGCAGGATATTTTTTAGTGAAAGTAATTGCCGAATCATTGCAACAACCTTATGCGCAGCTCACGTCAATATTGCCCCACCGACATGCAGATATTGGTGTTTGCTTACCCGCTTATGCAGTTGCCGTTTTAGCTGCTAAAGAGAATGTAATTTAATGCCAATCTTAAAACATCTACTAGCTTACCATCACGATAGTGCACTATTATTCGAGCGCATTGCACATGAGCCATGGGCAATGTTATTAGACAGTGGTCAAATGCTCAACGCCAATACTGGCAAGGCTGGTAGTCAATATGGGCAATACGATATTATCGTCGCAAGGCCAATTACTACCTTGATTACTAATGGTGAGGTGACGACGATTCATGAAGGCGAAGCAAACAACAATTCTACGGATGATCCATTTACCTTACTCAATCAATTTCTACAGCGTTATCCAGCAAAGGATATCGGTGTGCCGTTTGCAGGCGGTGCAGTCGGATATTTTGCTTATGACTTAGGACGAAGAGTAGAAAAAATAAACGATAAAAACGAGCCTGAAAATCTGCCTGAAATGATGATTGGTCTTTATGATTGGGCGGTGGTCGTTAATCATAAAATAAAGAAAACGATGTTGATTTCACATGGATTTTCTGAAAAAACAAAGCAGAACTGGCCTGAACTCATCCATTTGTTTGAAAGTGTAATTGAACCTAACCAATCTGCATTTAAAGTACACTCAGAGACAAAGTCAAATTTTACTGAGTCAAGTTATTATAAGGCATTTAACAAAATCAAAGCTTATATTCAATCAGGTGATTGTTATCAGGTCAATCTAGCGCAACGATTTTCTGCCCAAGTGAGCGGAGATAGTTGGGTGGCTTATAAGAAACTACGTGAGATTAGCCCTGCACCTTTTATGGCTTTTATGCAGTTGCCAAATAATCAGAACGGATTTTTACATGTGCTATCAAACTCGCCAGAGCGCTTTGTACAAGTGATAGGAGACCATGTAGAAACACGTCCAATTAAAGGCACAAGACCACGGTCAGAAGATATTGAACAAGATTTAGCTTATGCAAAAGAGTTGCAAGAAAGTGAAAAAGATCAAGCGGAAAACTTGATGATAGTAGATTTGTTGAGAAATGACATCGGTAAAAACTGTGTAATTGGTAGCGTAAAAGTTGAACAGTTATTTCAATTACAAAGCTTTGCTAACGTGCATCATCTAGTCAGTATTGTGACGGCGAAGCTGAAGCGGCACGCGACTGTGATTGATTTATTAAGAGGGTGTTTCCCTGGCGGGTCTATTACAGGCGCGCCTAAAGTACGTTCAATGGAAATTATTGAAGAGTTAGAGCCAAATCGACGTGGTCTCTATTGCGGTGCGATTGGCTATATTGGTTTTGATGGCAATATGGATACCAATATTGCGATACGTACAGCGGTGATTAACAATGAAAAATTAAGTTTTTATGCCGGCGGGGGCATCGTTTCTGATTCAATTGAATCTAAAGAGTATATAGAAACGCTAGACAAAGCGTCGACCATGGTAAAACTTTTGAAGTTTTTTGATGAATGTGATTAAATTCTTGATTAGTGTGCTAATGAATAATGATGTTACTATTCGTATAATGAAATTGATAAGAAAGTTAAGAAATTATATTTCTTTGCTGAACTATCTGAATCCAAGCATTCTAAGCAAATGGATAGATAAGACGAATAATAAAAAAGGAAAAGCCGTGTGGGTAGTTAAAGTTGGTGGAAGTTTATTAGGATCATCTGAGCTAGAGCGTTGGCTGGGCTTATTTGCTAAATTTAGCGATGGCAATATTATTATTGTGCCCGGCGGTGGCGTATTTGCGGATGCTGTACGAGAAGCGCAAAAAGTATCAAAAATTAGCGATGCTTGTGCGCACAAACTTGCCGTGTTAGCAATGGATCAATTTGGTTTATTACTGGCGAATATGAATAATGAGTTGGTTGTTGCTAGAACAGAAATGGAAATTGACGAACGGACTTGGCAGCATCGTTGTATTGTTTGGCTGCCTAGTCAGATGGTGTTAGCCGATGACAGTATTCCAAAAAGTTGGGATGTAACATCGGATAGCATTGCTGCTTGGTTAGCGGAAAAAGTAGATGCACAACAGCTTGTATTAGTGAAATCTGATAAGCCTGATGGCGCACAACTGAGTTTGAGAATGATGTCGGAAACTGGTGTTGTCGACGAAGCTTTTAGTGACTTTGTGTTGAATAAAACATTTGGTCGTTGGGTGCTTAAAAAAACAGATTGTGAATACTTTTTAGAAGGCGTTAATTATGAAACACTGGGTAAAGTAGCAGGATCGCTTCATTAATGACAGATAATAATGTTTATACTGAAGATGCAATTGCTGCGAAACTATCGGCAGAGTTACCACATTGGTATTTTGAAAATGGTTGGATACGTCGCAAGTATAAAACCAGTGGCTGGAAAGCTACCTTGATGGTAGTTAACACCGTAGGTCATTTAGCAGAAGCTGCATGGCATCATCCTGATTTAACTGTTTCATATGCTTTTGTGATTGTTAAACTGTGTACACATGATGCAAAAGGCATTACCGATAAAGATTTTGAATTAGCGGCTAAGATTGAGCAAGTGATTGCATGGCAGCCCGCATTGGAAGAGGGTGCTTTAACCGGCACACCAAATGACGATGCACGATTTAAATATATCAAATACGATTAAACTATTCACACTGCGAATATTCATTGTCACAGTCATCGCGCGCAAAGCGTGGCGGGAAAGATAATGTAGGTATCGTAGTTGAATTGAATCCTTTATCTATCCTTCTCAATACTTCCCGACTAATCTTTAATCAAATAACCTCTTTTGAAATCGACCAAAGTGCAACATTATGGTTGGTAATATCAATAAGTTTAAAATAGTTGAAGTAACTAAACCGCCAACAATAATAGTCGCCATGGGTCCTTCAATTTCTCGGCCTGGTTGATTGCTGCCTAATGCTAATGGCAATAGACCTAAGCCTGTGACTAATGCGGTCATTAAAATAGAAGGTAAGCGCTCGGTCGCGCCTCTGATACACGTTTCTAGGTTCCAAACACAATTTTCTTCATCGATTAAATGTTGAAAATGCGAGACCATCATAATCGAGTTTCTTAGCGTAATGCCGAATAGGGTGACAAACCCGACCAGTGAGCCGAGAGAAATCCAGCCGCCAGTCAACAATGCTGCAATCACGCCACCAATCAAGGCAAACGGTAAGTTGACAAAAGTGAGTAGCAAGTTGCGTAATTGACCAAAAGCCACATAGAGCATTAAGAAGATAGCGACGCCAGCTAGAATGGAATGTACTAATAAGTCTTCGCGAGATTGTGCATTGGCTTCGGCTTCACCAGTAAACTCTAAATAATTGCCTTGATGCAGTTTAATGTCACTTTTAATACGGTCGCGAATTTCTTCATTAAAGCTGGCAATATCACGATCTTCCACATTGGCAGTAATGGTTTGGATACGTTTGGCGCCTGCATGTAATATCTTAGAACGCCCGTTCTCTTGGGTAATAAAAGCGATGTCTTTTAGGTAAAGCAACTTACCCTCTGGATTAAAGAAAGGAATGTTTTTGATATCGCCAATATCATCGCGCGCTTCCTCTTCTAAAATAACGGTTAAGCCAACTACATGGTTGCCCAGATAGACTTGAGCAATAGGGACACTTTCATAAGAGGCGCGTAGCGCATCTAATACATCAACTGTTTTTAAACCCCATTCAGCCAACTTTTCAGGTCTTAATCGAATAACCGCTTGAGGTGTGCCTGGCGGCGATTGTAGCAGCACATCTTCAGCGCCTCTTACATC
This sequence comes from Methylophilaceae bacterium, assembly GCA_041612255.1. GTDB lineage: Bacteria > Pseudomonadota > Gammaproteobacteria > Burkholderiales > Methylophilaceae. The sequence continues at coordinate 7,622 of JBFJJN010000005.1, forward strand.
ACCAACAACTGCGGCAATCTTTTGTGCATCACGGTCTAACGCGTCTAAATCAGTGCCATAAAGATTAATCACGGTCGATGCAGCATAACCAGAAATGGTTTCTTCAATACGTTCGGTTAAGAAGGTGTTTATGGCAAAATTAACACCAACAAAACCAATCTCAGCGACACCATCATCATCTTGATCTTCTACTTCACCAGCTAACTCTTCTCGGATATCCGCTAAAATGCGATCTTGTTCGTTGCCAGATAAGGTGCCAATTTCGATTTCAAATTCACTATAATGCGTACCAAAAGTATCAGCGCCATTTGGTGCACGACCAACCCATTGCGTGACTGATTTAACGCCATCAATTTTACGCAAAACACTAGAGACTTTTTTACCTAACCTGAGCGACTCTTGCTCTGATGTGCCTGGTACTGCGGTCATGTGCATAATAAAATGCCCTTCGTGCAGAGCAGGAATAAACTGACTTTTAAATAACAGTAAGATGCCCAAACCGATGGCGATGAATACAAAACTTCCCGCCAGCACCGCTATAAAGTTACGCTCAATTCGATGTAATAATTTCACATAAGATTGTTTAATCGCTTTGATAATAGGAGAGTCTTCTGACTCTAATTTAGCGTTGCCTAACAATAAATAACACAAAGCAGGTGTGATGGTCAGCGCGACGACTAATGACGCCATGATAGCCGCAATATAAGCCATACCTAGCGGTGCAAAAAGCTTTCCAGCCACGCCACTTAAGGTGAGTAGCGGTACGAAAACCAATGCCACAATAATCGTTGCATAGACGACGGAGCTACGAACTTCCATTGAAGCTTCATACACAACTTTGAAATTGGATAGCGGTTTGTCTAGTAATCGATTTTCACGTAAGCGTCTAAAGATATTTTCAGTATCAATAATCGCATCATCAACCACTTCACCCAGTGCAATCGCGAGGCCACCTAGCACCATGATGTTAAGCCCAATATTAAAATAATTGAGTACAACAATGGCGGTAAGTAGCGACAATGGGATGGCCGTGGCAGAAATAAAAGCCGTTCTAACATTAAATAAAAATAAAAATAAAATAGTAATGACTAAAACCGAGCCAATTAAAATATCAGTTCTAACGCCTTGTATGGCGGTCTCAATAAAGTTGGCAGGGCGGAACAAGCCTTCATGCAACGTGACTTTTTCATCTGTCAATGTCGGCTTCAGCTCCTGCAATGCTTTTTCGATAGCCAGTGTGACAGCATGCGTGTTAGCGCCTAGTTGACCTTGTACAGATAAATATATGCCAGTTTCTTCATTAATTGCTGCAGCGCTAATTGAAGGTGCAGCAGCTTCAATAACACGACCAATATCGCCAATGTGAATGGTGCGCCCATCTTTATGAATAAGGGTTGCCTTCGCTAGCGCTTCAGGCGTAGCCGCTTGACCTTGGGTGTTAACGATAATGCGCTGATTGCTGTTTTGAATATACCCAGCACCACTTACACCAGTTGCTTTCCTTGTCGCATCCACTACATCATTGATATTGAGTTGATATTGCAGTAATTTTGAAGGATCAATTTGTACTTGGTATTGACGCACATCACCGCCGAATACGTTCACATCTGCGACACCTGGAATCGATAATAAGTGTGGCGTAACTGTCCAATCTACTAGCGTGCGTAGCTCCATTAAGCTACGGTCTTTTGAAGTCAGCCCAAACCCTAAAACCGTACTTGCCGATGAAGTTAGTGGGGTGATATTGGGCGTAATGCCATAAGGAATCTGATTGCTAAGCGTGCTTAAACGCTCAGCAACTACTTGCCGGTTGCGGTAAATATCGGAGTTTTCATCAAAAATAACCGTGACAACTGACAAACCCGGTATCGATTGGGAACGCATATCTGCAACGCCAACCGTACCCGATATTGATGTTTCAATTGGTTGAGTGACTAAACTTTCTACTAATTCTGCAGATAAACCTGGTGATTCAGTCTGGATAATAATTTGGGTCGGTGAGAATTCAGGAAAAACATCTAAATTGCTACGCGTTAGACTATAACTGCCATATACCACAATCAGAACCGCTAAGCCGATAATGACGCCATAAAAGCGGATAGAGAAACGTACAATCGCCGACATCATGCTGATTGGGTCTTTACTAACATAGTCTTAAAGCTAGGCATTTTGATGTGATTGCGGTTAATCATCATTTTCATTTTTAATCAGATATTTAAATTCTTCAGAAAGTAATAACTGCGCACCTTTAACCACCACTTCGCTATCAGGATCAAAGGTTGAATTGAACCAGCCAGTATCGACTTCAGCATCAGCAGAAATTGGTTTGCGAACAAATTGGTTGTCACTTTCTTTAAAATAAGCCCAAGGCGTTCCTGCATACCAAACGACAGCACTGCTAGGAATCACAACGCCATTGCTTGCTGTGTTTTTAGCATTCATTTCTACTGCAACCCGCATACCAATGCGTAAATTATCTGCAGGCGCACTGTAATAAAATGTTTTGCCAGCGCCATTGCTATCTGCTTGCGTAGCGGCAGAAATATACCTAGCTTTAATTGGACTGTTCCCATTCAGCGGCGTGATGGCAATAAAATCGCCAGGTATTGGGTCTAATGCGCTAAAAGGTAAGCTGGCTTGAATTAATACACTTTTCCGTGCAAGCAGCTCATTAAACAGGGGTTTGGTTTGATTGCCTAATGTCAATGAGGCTAATGATTTACCCCATTTCAGGTTAATACTAGATTCCAAATTGCGAATCTCTAATGCTTTGCTTTCAATCAAGGTTTTATCGTTAGTGACTAATGCCTGTGCTTGTTGAACGGTAAGGTCTGATACGTTTTTATCATCCGCATTCAGTGTTTTTAATCTTGTATATTGTGTGCGGTGTTGCTGACTACTTACTTGGGCGGCTGCTAATGAGGCTTTTAAGTTGAGTAGTTGTGTTTTTGCTTCAACTAATGCATCAATAGGAACAACGGTACCAAAGCTTTTAATCTCATTTTGATAGGCCATTGGCATCACTTTGGCGGTGCTTATGCCACTATTCTTTTGAACAGCAGGCGATAAAACTACAGTGCTAATCCCTTCTTTTTCTGTTACGCGATCTAGGCTTTCAATTTCCTCTTCTTGTTCGGTACGAAAATGTTCATATTCATCTTTGCCGTAAAAAATCAACATCCAAAATAGGATGACGATTAATAAAGCTTGTAAGCCAATAATAATGGCAGATTTTTTATTCATCATCACTTAGCCTTGTAACAGTTGAATTGGGCATTTTAAAGGTGCTGTAAATTGGTTTTTGCATTGCATTTTCTATTTGATTAGCAATGTGCAATAAGGTGAATTGCGCCGTTAATTGTTGCTGTTTAGCAATCAGTGTATTGAGTGAGTATTGCGCAAATTCCAGCTTGCCAATTAAACCTGAGTCAAATTGCTTTTGCATTTTTTGTTCTTGCGCCACTTCTGCATTTAGCGTTTTTTTAGCTTGTTCGCTTGCTAGTTTTGCCGATTGGTAATGAGCATGTAGTTGATTAATTTGTGCAATGACTGTTGCTTGTAAATCTTCAAACTGAGCGCCTTGAACCTCGCGTAATTGATTTGCTTGGTCAACAAGCGTGTTATCTTTGTGTAATAACTTTAATAAACTAGAAAAACCTAGCGACCAAATTTTATCGCCAAATTCATACAAAATGCCCGGGCTGATCGTGATATCAGGCGTTTGTTGCGCCACTTGCAGTTTAATTTCAGTTTCTGCCACCGTATATTGTGCAATACTGCGGCGAATATCGATACGATTCAGCAACGCTTCCTGTTGCAAGAGTTTTGATTCCAATGGCGCATCTAATGCGATGGCTTGTTGTGATAATGTAGTCTCAATTGATAACGGCTTTATTTGAACAGAGGCAAAGCTTTCTGGTGTTAATCCAACGTCTGCTGCCAATTTTGTTTTGATAAGCCGAGACTCTGTTTGTTTATTGTTAAGCTGATGTTTGGCTTTGAGTGTCAACAGGTTCATAGTGCTTAGCTCAGTTCTCGAAGCTAAACCAGCATTCACACGTTTTTCTAACATACTTGCAATACTCTCTTGTGTTGCAACCTCTTGCGTTAATAATTGGGTTTCAGCCAAATTTTGATGATAGTCAATTAAATCAATCGCAATTTGGTTACGCAGTTGCCATGCGATTTCTGCCAAGTCCATACGCGCTACTTCAACATTTTGTTCTGCTTTTTCAATTCTAGTGCTACGTTTATTAGTCGTTTCGATTGGAATATCTAACGATAAACCATATGACCATGGACTTATATCGCCATTTCCTTGATTACTTTGCGCAATACCACCACTAATGGTAGGTAAATTTCTAATGCCCGCTGTCTTAATCTCAAGTTCAGAGAGCGCTATTTGCTGTTTAGCAACCTCTAATTTAGTGTGATAAAAGAGGGCGCACAAAGTTAGTTCATCAATACCCCAACTCGTTAACGGCAAATTTTCTGATGGGTAACCAACTTCTAAAAGATATTCATTAAATATAGCACTAGTCGGATCTTTAGATAAGATTTTGGTAGCACTCGCCTTGTCATCTAACGGCTTAGCTACATAGTCATAAGTACAGCTTATGCAAAAAAAGCAGAGAAAAAAAGTAATGAGGGTTTGTTTTTTAATTGACATAACAAGGTAAATTAAAGCACTGCTTATAAATAGACGTGCTTAATCTATAAGGCGTTTTATGAGGCGATTGAAGCATGCACAGCATTGAGCGCATCTTGCAAGGTTTCTTCTGGCAGTTGATTGATCGACGTAGCTAACAAATCAGCCGCCTCAACGGTGCGAATTGGCAAGTCACCCGTTCTTATTTCTGCGATAAGACCAGCGGCAACGCCAGCAATAATAAGTAAGGTCTCGCGCTCTTTCATGAGTAATTCTAGTTCTTCGCGAAGCATATTGGTTTCAGCAGTTTGGGTCATGTCTTTGTACGTCTCAGTCTTTAGTAGGTAAGGAACAGCGGGCAATTAATGTACTCATCACCCTTAAATCAATGCCATACTTTAACCAGCGTTGTTAAAAAAGTAAATTAAATCTCATCAACAAATCTAAAACAAATCCAATTAAGCAACAGCATAACTAAAAATAGTAGGTTTTATGTAAGATTAATCTTTACAGACTGTTTCATTGATATACAATATCGCCTTTAGTGTTTATGACGTTTTTAATTTAACGTTTACAAAACATATGCGAGAGTGGCGGAATTGGTAGACGCACTGGTTTTAGGTACCAGCGCCGCAAGGCGTGAGAGTTCGAGTCTCTCCTTTCGCACCAAAAATACCTACCTTCAATGAATAACTAATCAGGAAGCGCAACATGGCAGTATCTGTTGAAACAATCAGTAATATAGAGCGTCGTATGACAATCACTATTCCTCTGGCTGAATTGGAAAGCGTTATTAATAGACGTCTTTTGGAAATTTCGCGCACAGCAAAATTTTCAGGTTTCCGCCCAGGAAAAGCACCAATGGGCTTGGTCAGTCAGCAATACGGTGCACAAGCACGTGATGAAGTGTTTGCAAAAGCGGTTGAGACTACTTTTAGTGATGCCGTAGTAGAGAACAATCTGCGTGTAGCAGGTTTTCCTAACATCCAGCATAAACCTTTTGCTGAAGCAGCAACTGAGCTTGAATACGTAGCGACCTTTGAAATTGTTCCTGAAGTTAAAGTTGGCGATGTTAAAAAAATTAACGTTGAAAAGCCAACGTTAAGCGTTACTGACAAAGATGTTGATAAAACCATTGATGTATTGGTCAAGCAACGTGTGAGTTATTCGCCAGTAAAACGCGCATCTAAAAAAGGTGATCGTATTAATATTGATTTGACAGCATCAATTGATGGTGGTCAAGTTGAAAGCACAAACAACAAAGGTATGGACATTGTTTTAGGTGAAGTTGGCCGTATTGAAGCTTTTGATAAAGAGCTAACAGGTGGTAAAACTGGCGACACTAGAAATTTTGATATTGACTATCCAGCAGACCATGAACCTGCACAACTCGCTGGTAAAAAAGTCAGTTACAGCGTGGTGTATAACGCTGTTTCTGAGCCAGTTTATCCTGAAGTGGATAAGGCATTTGCAAAAACATTAGGTGTGGAAGACGGTGACGTGCAAAAATTGCGTGCTGAAATTCAATCAAGTTTAGAACAAGAAGTTGAAAAACGCATTAAATCACGTGTAAAAGAACAAGTGTTCCAGGGTTTGGTCGAGGTGACCGAATTGGAAGTGCCTAAAGCGATGATTAGTTCAGAAATTCAGCGCATGATGCAAATGACGGCACGCAACCTACAGCAACGTGGTATGGATCCAAAATCCATTAATTTACAGCCGCAAATGTTTGAAGAGCAAGCAAAACGTAGCTCTTCTTTACGTTTAATATTGTCAGAATTAGTGAATACTGAGAACTTACAAGCTGATGCTGATCAAATAAAAGCGATGGTTGAAGGGTTTGCACAAAACTACGAGCAACCTGCACAAATGGTTGATTGGTATTATGCAGATGTAAAACGTTTAGATGAGCCGATGGCGCTGGCAACTGAAGAGAATGTTGTCGAATGGGTGCTTGCAAAAGCAAAGGTTTCAGAATCTAAAATTAAATTTGATGAATTAATGGCTGGATAAAAGAGGCATAAACAATGAGTGAACAAGCAAACTTGATTAACCCCGCACTAGACACTCAAAATCTCGGTTATATTCCGATGGTGATTGAGCAAAGTGGGCGTGGTGAGCGCTCGTTTGATATTTATTCCCGTTTACTTAAAGAGCGCGTCATTTTCTTGGTTGGCCCAGTTAATGACGCCTCAGCAAACTTAATCGTTGCTCAGTTATTGTTTTTAGAAGCAGAAAATCCAGATAAAGACATTTCTTTTTATATCAATTCACCAGGTGGTTCAGTGACTGCTGGCATGTCTATTTATGACACCATGCAGTTTATTAAGCCAGATGTTAGTACGCTATGTATTGGTCAAGCTGCAAGCATGGGTGCATTCTTGCTAGCATCAGGCGCGAAAGGTAAACGCTTTAGTTTGCCAAACTCACGCGTGATGATTCATCAACCTTCTGGCGGCTTCCAAGGTCAGTCTTCTGACATTCAAATACAAGCCAAAGAAATCATGTATTTGCGCGAAAGACTTAATAATATTTTAGCTAACCACACAGGTAAATCTGCAAAAGACATTGATATTGACACAGAACGTGACAACTTTATGAGTGCTGAAGAGTCTGTTAAGTATGGTCTTATCGATAAAGTGATTACAGACCGCTCAGCAGTAGCATAATATTAATCAAGTAACAGGAATATTGAATGGCAACTAAGTCTGAAGATGAAAAACTACTTTACTGCTCATTTTGCGGAAAAAGTCAGCATGAAGTAAAAAAATTAATTGCCGGTCCTTCCGTATTTATTTGTGATGAATGCGTTGATTTGTGTAATGACATCATTAAAGAAGAGGTAACGAATCTTAGTGATATTAAAACGACAGAAAAGTCACTGCCTAGTCCTAAAGAAATCTCAAAAATTCTAGACCAATATGTCATTGGTCAGCAGCAAGCAAAGAGAAATCTATCAGTAGCGGTTTACAACCATTACAAGCGTCTTGAGCATAATCACATTGGTGATAGCACAACGAAAGACGATGTGGAAATCCAAAAAAGCAATATTTTATTAATAGGCCCAACTGGTTCAGGCAAAACATTGCTTGCGCAAACGTTGGCGCGCTTGTTAGACGTGCCTTTTGTGATGGCAGATGCAACAACATTGACAGAAGCAGGTTATGTTGGTGAAGACGTTGAAAACATTATGCAAAAATTATTGCAAAAATGTGATTACGATGTTGAAAAAGCGCAACGGGGTATTGTCTATATTGATGAAGTCGATAAGATTTCACGTAAATCTGAAAATCCATCTATCACTCGTGACGTGTCTGGTGAGGGCGTGCAGCAAGCGCTCTTGAAGCTAGTTGAAGGTACAGTCGCTTCGATTCCACCACAGGGTGGACGTAAGCATCCAAACCAAGAGTTTGTCCAACTAGACACCACTAATATCTTATTTATTTGCGGCGGCGCCTTTGATGGCTTAGAGCGTATTATTCGCTTACGCTCTGAAAAAGGCGGCATAGGTTTTAGCGCTGAAGTTAAGAGCAAAGATGATGTTAGTGAAGTAGGTGAAACCTTGCGCGATGTTGAGCCAGAAGATTTAATTAAATTTGGTTTGATTCCTGAGTTTATAGGACGTTTACCTGTAGTCGCAACGCTTGAGTCGCTAGATGAAGAAGCGTTGATGACCATTCTGACACAACCTAAAAATGCACTGACTAAGCAATATGCGAAACTCTTTAAAATGGAGGGCGTCGAACTTGAGTTTAAAGAAGACGCATTGAAGTCAGTCGCTAAAAAAGCGCTTGAACGTAAGACTGGTGCTCGTGGACTTCGCTCAATCTTAGAGCAAACGCTACTAGATGTGATGTATGACATTCCATCAATGGAAAACTTAGTTAAAGTTGTTATTAATGATGATGTGGTCATTGATGGAGCAGCGCCAACAATGATCTTTCAAGACCCTCCAGCACTCGAAGAAAAAGCAAGCTAATATAATTATTTTGCATTAGCTATTTTCAATCCTAATTGAGTGGCTTATAGTAGGTATAAATACGCAGTAATTTTGTATTAATAAAATACTTTAATATTATCGCTTGCTCTTGAACTGCCAAAGAATGGTCCCATTCTAAGAACATAGGGTAGATAAGCCCGTGTGAAATTTAAGGTAACTATGACTGAATCAACGTTGACTGAAGTGTCTCCAAAAAACCCATTAACAGACGGCAAAATGCCTTTGTTACCATTACGTGATGTGGTCGTTTACCCACATCTCGTCATTCCATTATTTGTCGGTAGAGATAAATCAGTTAAGGCGCTTGAAATCGCTTCTGATGCGGATAAAAAAATCATGCTAGTTGCTCAGAAATCAGCAACTAAAGATGAGCCTGATGCTGATGATATTTATGAAATTGGTACGATTGCCACTGTGCTGCAAATGCTTAAATTGCCTGATGGCACGGTCAAAGTGCTGGTTGAAGGTTTGCATCGTGTTCGTGTTTCTGAGTTTGAAGAAATTGATGGTAGCTTTTGGGCTAAGCCAGAAACGATTGAGCAAGCTGAAGAAAATGGTAACGAAGTAGAAGCGCTGATGCGAACTGTGATGACGCAGTTTGACCAATATGTAAAACTCAATAAAAAAATTCCACCAGAGATTCTTACCTCACTTGCAACGATTAACGAAGCAGGGCGCTTGGCAGATACTATTTCTGCACATCTAACTTTAAAGCTGGAAGAAAAACAAAATGTACTAGAAATGCTCAGCGTCACTGAACGCCTAGAGCATTTGCTCCATTTGATGGAGTCAGAGATTGATATTCTTCAAGTGGAAAAACGTATCCGTGGTCGCGTTAAGCGCCAAATGGAAAAAAGCCAACGTGAGTATTATTTGAATGAGCAAGTGAAGGCGATTCAAAAAGAACTTGGTGAGCAAGATGATAATGCTGAGATAGAAGCACTTGAAGCTAAAATTAAAACAGCTGGTATGACAAAAGAAGCGTTGGCCAAAGTGAACGCTGAACTTAAAAAGCTTAAATTAATGTCGCCAATGTCGGCAGAAGCTTCTGTTGTTCGCAATTATATCGATACATTAGTGAGTCTGCCTTGGAAAAAGAAAACGAAAATTAGTCGTGATTTATTGATAGCAGAACAGATTTTAGATGCCGACCATTATGGTTTGGAAAAAGTTAAAGAACGGATTATTGAGTATTTAGCTGTTCAGCAACGTGTTGGTAAGGTGAAGGCGCCTATTCTTTGCTTAGTGGGTCCGCCAGGTGTGGGTAAAACCTCATTAGGACAGAGTATTGCAAAAGCGATTAATCGTAAATTTGTTCGTATGGCCTTAGGTGGCGTGCGTGATGAAGCTGAAATTCGGGGTCACCGGCGTACTTACATTGGCTCAATGCCAGGCAAAGTATTGCAAAGTATGGCTAAAGTGGGCGTTAAAAATCCATTATTCCTATTAGATGAAGTTGATAAAATGGGACAAGACATGCGTGGAGATCCATCTTCTGCGTTGCTTGAGGTGCTTGACCCTGAGCAAAATCATACTTTTGCAGACCATTATGCTGAAGTAGAGTACGACTTATCTGACGTGATGTTTGTTGCTACGGCTAACAGCATGAATATTCCTGCGCCATTATTAGACCGTATGGAAATAATTCGCCTTGCTGGCTATACAGAAGATGAAAAAGTAAATATTGCTGAACGTTACTTATTGCCTAAACAGTTAAAAGCACATGGTTTAAAATCAACTGAGATTGAGGTTGATGCAAAAATAATTCGTCATATTGTCCAGTACTATACCCGAGAAGCAGGTGTTAGACGCTTAGAGCAAGAGCTTGCTAAACTATGCCGTAAAGTGGTTAAAGCATTATTGCAGAGTAAAACAGAGGCGCAAAAATTCCAACGTGCTGATGATGGCGTGGAGTTAATTGCGGTTAAAAAAATCGAAATTACAGTTGAGAATATAGATCAATATCTTGGTGTTTATCGCTACGATTTTGGTGTTGCGGCGAAAGAAAATCAAATTGGGCAAGTAACAGGTTTAGCTTGGACTTCAGTTGGTGGTGAACTACTTACGATAGAAACCGTTGTATTGCCTGGTAAGGGCAAGATGATTAAGACGGGTAAACTAGGCGATGTCATGCAAGAGTCGCTAGAAGCAGCCATGAGTGTTGTACGCAGCCGTGCTAGTCGTTTAGGAATCCCAGAAGATTTTTATGAAAAGAAAGACATTCATATTCACTTGCCAGAAGGTGCTACGCCAAAAGACGGCCCTAGTGCTGGCATAGGATTAACGACAGCATTAGTTTCCGCTTTAACTAATATACCAGCACGTGCTGATGTGGCAATGACGGGTGAAATTACATTACGCGGCGAGGTGTTACCAATTGGTGGATTGAAAGAAAAACTATTAGCAGCCCATCGTGGCGGCATTCAAACCGTATTAATTCCGGAAGCAAATGTAAAAGATTTGACGGAAATTCCAGAGAATATTAAAAATCATTTAAATATTCACCCTGTGAAATGGATTGATCAAGTGCTGGAGTATGCGTTGGAGAGAATGCCAAAACCGTTAGATGAAGAGGGAAAAGAAGTGCCAACCTCTGTTGCAGAAGCAGAAAAAGATCCTAAAACGGCCATTACTCACTAATTTAGCTGGAAATTCTGATTGATTAGCTAAATAATGATGCGAAATATAATGAAACAGCTTGACAGGTACTTTTATCGCTTGATATAAAGACATAACAGGTCGAGCCTGTTTCTTAATAATCTAAGGGGGATTTTACGTGAATAAATCAGAATTAATCGATCAGATTGCAAAGTCAGCAGATATTTCTAAAGCTGCTGCTGGACGCGCACTAGACGCAACAACAGATGCCATCGCTAAGTCATTGAAAAAAGGTGATTTAGTTACTTTAATTGGTTTTGGAACGTTTTATGTAGGTAAACGTGCTGCACGTAGTGGTCGTAATCCTCGCACAGGTGCAACTATTCAAATCAGTGCTGCAAATTCTCCTAAATTCAGAGCTGGTAAAGCGCTTAAAGATGCGGTAAACTAATCGACTTGTTTGATTAGATAGATTAATTAAATACTAGGGCAAGTGTTACGGAAGTATCGTTTTAAAGTGAAGCAGGGTGCTTAGCTCAGTTGGTAGAGCGTCGCCCTTACAAGGCGAATGTCAGCGGTTCGACCCCGTTAGCACCCACCATACTTTCGAATATTTGCTTTAACAAATAAAGAGTGCCTAACAAAGCACTCTTTATTTTTGACACTAATTGTGTGTTGCAATAAAAGTTAACTGGAGCGGTAGTTCAGTTGGTTAGAATACCGGCCTGTCACGCCGGGGGTCGCGGGTTCGAGTCCCGTCCGCTCCGCCAACATCTAAAAAGAGTGCTAAGAATTATCTTAGCACTCTTTTTTTATTCGTTTTTCCATTGCATGCAATCATGTTTATTACCCTAGCATGCAAGCCAATTTCAGAGTGCTTCTAGCGTTTAATTATGGTATATTATTAAGTTGATTTTCAGCCTAAATGGCAATCCTGTAGCGATAAAACATTGAAAGTAGACTTATGTTAGAACTAATCCGTAATCATTCAAAAGGCTGGTTGGCAAAATTGATCTTAGCAGCCATTACCATTCCTTTTGCTTTGTTTGGTATTGATCAGTACTTGAGTGGTGCTGGTGCGAATGTAGCTGTTGCAAAAGTTAATGGTGATGAAATATCACTACAAGAATATAGTAATACAGTTGAAACTGTGCGAACACGTATGCAAGCTCAATCAGAGCAGTACGACGCTGCTCTTTTTGATAGCCCAGCTTTTAAGCAGTCTATTTTAGATGGTTTAATTATGCGACGTTTGGTGAATGCTGAAACGGTGAATGAAAACTTTCAAATTGGCGATAAACAGCTTAGCAATCATATTTTAAAGATGCCTGAATTTCAAGAGAACGGTCAGTTTTCTGAAGCGGTTTATCAAAAGACATTGGAGCAAAATGGCTTGACAGCTAGCAAGCTGGAAGCAAGCATTCGTAATGACTTAGTTGTACAGCAAGCGCGTGATGATTTAGCTAGTTTAGCTTTTACATCTAAATCACTAGCTGAGCAATCAGTGCAGTATAGTTATCAAAAACGTAATGCGAGCAAAGCGGAGATTAAAGCGTCAGCTTTTATTGCCGAGGTAAGTGTAAAGCCTGAACAAGTCAACGATTATTATGAAAAGCACAAAGATAAATTTAGAGTGCCTGAAAAAGTAAAAATGGAATTTGCTTTACTTTCAGCAGCGAGTTTAATTAATGGTGTGAGCGTGACCGATGAAGAAGTAAAAGCTTTCTATGATCAGAACTTAGACAAATTTCAAGGGGATGAGCAACGCGACGCTAGTCATATTTTGATTGGGTTTGGTGTTAGCGCAACGGATGCAGATAAAGAAAAGGCCAAAGAGAAAGCACTTGAAATTGAAGCGCAATTAAAAGCAGATCCTAAACGTTTTGAAGAGTTGGCTGCAAAGTTCTCACAAGATCCGGGTTCGGCAGCAAAAGGCGGTAGTCTAGGTAGTTTTGGCCGTGGTGCAATGGTTAAGCCATTTGAAGATACCGTGTTTGCCATGGAAGTTAATCAAATAAGTGATGTTGTGGAATCGGAATTTGGCTACCATATCATTCGGTTGGACGGCATCACAGGCAATTCGTCATCATTTGAGAGTCTGAAGCCACAAATAAAAGCAGAGCTTATTTTCCAAAAAGCGCAAGTTAAATATGCGGAATTAACGGAAGAGTTTAGCAATTTAGTTTACGAGCAATCTGGTAGCTTACAACCTGTTGCGAAGAAGTTTAATTTAACTGTGCAAACCACAGATTGGTTAAGCTATGAAGAGGGTGCTAAGTATTTTAAAGATAGCCGTAAATTAATGGATATGGTTTTTTCTAACGAGGTATTAAAAGAAAAACGTAATACTGAAGCAGTAGAAGTTTCGGCTAATAATTTAATTGCTGCACGTGTAGTAGAGTACAAACCTGAAGCACCTAAGACTTTTGATGACGTTAAACAGGGTATTGAGGCTTTGTTAAAATTAGAGCAAGCAATGAAATTGGCTGAGGCTAAGGGTAAGGAAGTCATCGCTAAATTAAACGCGGGTGAACAAGACGAAACGTTAGAGTGGATTCCTGAAGTGACGGTTGATCGTAAGAATGCACAAGGCTTGACTGAGCCAGTGATGGATAAAGTGTTTAAAATGAACACTGCCAAGTTACCTGCTTATGATGGTTTTGTTGATATTAATCGCGCTTATGTATTAGTAAAAGTAGCCAGTGTGTCGAATGCTTTGGATGAAGACGAAGCGCTTAAACAAAGGGCCAAAGCCGAATATGAAGCTGCATTAGCACAAGAGTATGTAGCCGCTTATGGTAAATCGCTGAAAGCGAAAGCTGATATCAATGTTAGTCGTCAGTTGTTAGAAGGTGCTCAGCAACCTTAAACCGTAATAACCATTAATCTTGGCTTATTGTAATAACTGATAAGTGTAATAACTGAGAAAATATTATTAATAAAAAAAGCTGGCTTTAGCCAGCTTTTTTATTTTAAAGAAAGAGATTAATCTATTTGACCTGCTGCAGTGATGTTCATGCCGCCATCAACGTAAGTAATCTCACCAGTAATGCCAGAGGCTAGATCGCTGCATAAAAACGCGGCAGCATTGCCTACTTCATCAATGGTAACGTTTCTACGCATGGCTGCATGTTTCTCGTTAAAGCCAATCATTTTGTCAAAATCACCAATACCTGAAGCAGCTAATGTTTTAATTGGGCCTGCAGAAACGGCATTGACGCGAATGCCTCTTGGACCTAAGCTTTGCGCTAAATAACGAACGTTAGCTTCTAAGCTGGCTTTTGCTACACCCATCACGTTGTAATTTGGCATCGTGCGTTCAGCACCTAAATAACTGAGTGTGAGTAAGCTACCTTTACGACCTTCCATCATCGGATAAGCGGCTTTTGCTAATGCTGAAAAACTATAAGAGCTGATGTCATGCGCGATACGGAAATTTTCGCGGTCAACGGCATCTAAGTAATCACCCATCAATGCTGTTTTTGGCACAAACGCAAGAGAGTGAACAACACCATCTAAACCATCCCACTGTTTTGCTAATTCTGTGAACAAGGCTTCAATTTGCGCATCTTCTGCAACGTCACAAGGTAATACAATCGTAGAATCGAAATCTGCTGCTAAATCTGCAACGCGCTTTTGATGCTTTTCCATTTGGTAGGTGAACGCTAGTTCAGCACCTTCGCGTTTCATGGCAGCGGCAATGCCGTATGCGATTGAACGGTTGCTGAGTAAGCCAGCAATCAATATTTTTTTACCTGCTAAAAATCCCATAGTTAATCCTATTTAATATTATTGAATCTGCGCACGTTTGGTTCTTGATTAGCTAGATTGACTTCTAGGATCAAGCGCGTCGCGTAAACCTTCTCCGAGAAGATTATACCCTAACACCGTTAATAAAATGGCCATGCCAGGATAAAGCGATAACCACCAAGCAAATTGAATATACTCTTTACCATCAGTTAGGATATTGCCCCATGATGCTTGCGGCGCTTGCACGCCAAGCCCTAAAAAGCTTAAGCCTGACTCTAACAACACAGCACCAGCAACGCCTAATACTGCGCTGACGATAATTGGCGTTAGGCTATTAGGTAATAAATGGATAAAAATAAGGCGCATATCTTTAGCGCCTAATGTACGCGAGGCTAAGACGAATTCACGGTTACTTAAACTGAGAAACTCTGCGCGAACTAAGCGAGTCACGCCCATCCAAGAGGTTAGGCCAATGACAATCATAATATTGATAATTGAAGGGGTGAGAAAAGCAATGACGGCTAAGATTAAAAAGAAGCTGGGAATCGATAACATAATGTCTACTAAACGCATGATGACGGTATCGACCCAGCCACGATAGTAACCAGCTAATGCGCCTAGCACTATGCCAATGGCAGTGGAAATGCCAACGGCAACTAAGCCGACGAGTAGAGAAATGCGACCACCAAATAGCATACGGCTTAATACATCTCGCCCTAGTCCATCAGTGCCCATCCAATGTTGCCATGAAGGGCCTAATAAAATGGCTTTAACATCAAAAGCATCAGGGTCATAGGGGGCTAGCCACGGCGCTAGCATGGCAAGTAAAAACATCATCATAATGATGATGAATCCTGCTAAAGCCAGTGGGTTTGAAAGTGCTTTTGCAAGTATATTTCTTTGCATATTATCCCTTCGCTACTCCACGACGAACACGCGGATCCGCCCACGCATAGGCGATATCAGCCAGTAGGTTGCCAATCAAGGTGAGGGCAGAACCGATGGTGAGCACGCCCATCACAACAGGGAAGTCACGCATTAGCACAGCATCAAAAAATAATTTGCCCATGCCGGGAATGGCGAAAATGGTTTCGGCAATTACAGAGCCGCCAATTAAGCCAGGTATAGACAATCCGATAATGGTAATTAATGGAAGTAATGCATTTCTTAACGCATGGGTATAAACAATCGTGTGTTCACTCAGTCCTTTGGCGCGCGCAGTTGTAATGTAATCTTGATTAAGCACATCTAACATGCCATTTTTGACAAATAAGGTGATCCCAGCAAGTCCAGTAACAGAAGGTATAATCACTGGCATAATAAGATGGCTGATACTATCTTTTAATTTACCCCAAGTATCTAAATTTTCATAATTAAGACTATGTAATCCAGAAATTGGAAGCCAATTATTGGCAACACCAAGCCAATACATCAATAATAACGATAACCAAAATCCAGGAATAGAAAAGCCAATAAAGTTAAATAAGGTAATGGATTTATCTTGCCATTGTTGATACTTGCGTGCAGCTAAAATACCCAGTGGTATCGCTAGTGTCAGTGTAATAGCTAAACCGAGTAAATTAATCATCAAAGTAATGGGTAGCGCTTCTTCAATCATGCCTTTTATGTAGTTGCCATCAGCATCAGTTGTGCCTAGAAGTACTGGTTTTTGATGGGTGGCAAACGAGTTGCCAAAGTCAAATTGCACCATGCGCTTTAGCCACAAACTATATTGCACGATAATTGGTTTGTCTAAATTGTACAGCTCGCGCAGTTTTTGGCGGGATTCTTCGCTTGCTTTTGGGTTAAAAGCTGCTTCATTATTGGTAATGTCACCTGGTGCTAAATGCATGATAAAAAAAGAAATAAGACTAATGCCAATGAGCATCGGAATCATCCACAACACACGTTTGATTGAATATTTCAACATGTTAATTAGCGCTTATTTGATTTCTACGGTAAGACTCAGGAATATACCATTTTTGGGAGTCATAGCCCACGCCAGCGGGTGGAATCGGATTGACGATCCCTTCAATACGTTTATGTATCGCAGTCAGGCCATAACCTGCAGATAAATAGACAATAGGGCTATCAGCTAATAATTGTTCAGTGAAAGCATGATATATTTCTTGCCGTTTATCAGGATTAAGTTCGGTGCGACCTTGCTCTAGAAGTTTGTCGACAGTTGGATTGTCATACCCAATAAAATTGAATTGACCAGGTGCTTGCTGACTGGAGTGCCAAATATTATATTGGTCAGGGTCTAAACCTAAACCCCATCCAAGTACCACAACATCAAAATCGCCAGTATTAATAAATCGGCTAATAAAACTTGCCCATTCAATCGCTCTAATTTGAACGTCAATCCCAACTTCTTTTAGTCTGCGCTGAATAATGACTGCTGATTTTTCACGTTCTTTGTTTTGATTGGTAATTATTTCAAAGGCAAAAGGTTTGCCATCGCGCTCTAAGATACCATCAGCATTGTTGATAAATCCAGCTTCTTTGAGTAATGCACGCGCTTTTTTTGGATTGTAAGAATAAGGCTCGAGTGTTGGGTTACTCCAACGTGTGCCTGGCTTATAAGGCGAAGCAATGTTGATGCCTAATCCCAAATAAACACCATCAATAATCTCTTGTTTATCTATCGCATAATTGATGGCTTTGCGTACACGAATATCATCAAATGGTTTGTGTTTAAGGTTGAAACCTAGATAGGTGTAGCTATTGCCTAACTCTTTGTATAGATTCAGATTCTTTTTTAATTCAGGTCTGGCTGGAATAATGCGAGAATACTTAATAGGATCTAAACCCATGCTATCGATGTTGTCAGCCATTAACTCTAAGAATTGCGCAGAGTTATCAGGAATAATTCGTGTGACCAGATGATCAATAGCCGCTTGACCTAACACTGAGTTTGGGTTGCGTGAGAGTTTGAGGTTCTCACCATGATTCCATTGCGATAATTGATAATAATTGCTGCCGACAGGCTTGCGCGCAAACGGAGTATTGCGAATATCCTGACCCATTAACAAGTGTTTTGGCAAAATATGTAAACTTGCCCAGCTATCAAGTGCTGGCGCGTATACTTGGCCGTAAGTCACTTTAAAAGTATGCGCGTCAGGCGCTTCAGCATTGCTAATTAATTGATAATCGGAAGCATAGGGACTACGGGTATTTTCATCAGTCACTGTTTTCCAGGTAAATAACACATCAGCACTAGTGAGCGGCGTGCCGTCGGCCCATAGTAGATTAGGTTTGAGCTTAAAAGTAATGGTTTTTTGGTCATCTGAAATTTGCCAACTTTCTGCCAAATCACCTTCAATATCTAAGTTACCGTTATATTTTAAGAGTGAGTTAAATATATTAGAGGCAATTGCTGCTGACGCAGACTCTCCAGCAACCATGAAAATAAGACCACTAGGTTCGCCCGTCATCGCACTAATCATAGTGCCGCCATCTTGGCTCGGATATGACTTGCTGTAATCAATGGTTGTTTCTGGCTTTTGGCTACAACCAAAGAGCGTTAAGCAAGTTAGCACAGAAGCGATAGAGACTAATCTAGAAATATGAACAAGCGACGTATTAATAGTGGATGCAGGTGAATTCATATTTATATAGTTAACAATTATTTGCGCTTATCCAGTAGGTCGCTAAAAATTGTTAATCTAAAAGATTATTAATTTGGTTAATCGTGAGCACATTTGATTAAACACTAAATTCTTTTTGTCTTAGCTCTCTCTGGGGTTGTTGAAATTTTAATAATTTGCCCAGGTTTTATTTTTGATGATTTAAGACGGTTTACTTTCATTAAAGTTCTTGTGTCTGTTCCATATTTTCTAGCAACCATACTTAATGTTTCACCGCGTTTTATTTTATGGGTAACCTGCACAATTTTGGCACTAAAGGCAGTTATTTCTGTTGTCTGTGTTGCTAGTTGAGTAATATTAATTTCATCTGAGTTATCTTCAGTTGATGGAACCAGTAGGTGCAATGGATTTGTCAAATGATTGTTATTAGAAAGGCTATTGATATTGCGTAATTTATCTAATGAAATATTAAATTTACTAGCAATATTGGCAATATTTTCTCCGCGCTTAGCGTTGTAAACAGACCATTTAGTCAGTGACTCGTCGTTGTTGGCTAAATTAGTTTTAAAGGTATCAATAGTAGAAACAGGTAGTAAAATTTTATGTGTATTATTTTTAGAAGCAATAATCGGGCGCTTATAGCTGGGGTTTAATAATGCAAATTCTTCATCCGGAATTTCAGCAAGACTGGCCGCCAATTTTGCATCGATTTGAAACGGTGGATCAATTTCAGCAAAGTAAGCTTGATTTGGAATCGTGTTGATATAAAGGCCAAATTGCTCAGGGTTGGTCACAATATTTTTAATGGCTTGCAATTTGGGCACATATTGCTCAGTCTCTAACGGCAGGGTGAGGCTGTCATAATCGGTAGGCAAGCCAGCCTTTGCATTACGCGCAATCGCACGACTTACCGTACCTTCTCCTGCATTGTAAGCCGCCAGTGCTAATTCCCAGCTGCCGAACATGGTATGTAATTTTTCTAAATAATCTAAAGCCGCTTGCGTTGATGAAACGACGTCTCTGCGGTGGTCTGCCCACCAGTTTTGTTCTAATCCAAAGTATTTGCCTGTTGAAGGAATGAATTGCCAAATACCTACAGCGCGACTGCGAGACTGTGCTTGCGGGTTATAGGCACTTTCTATCATTGGTAGCAGTGCAATTTCAGTTGGCATCCCACGTTTTTGCACTTCTTCAACCACATAAAACAAATACTTCTCAGTACGCCCCATCATTTGATTGACGTAGTCAGGACGCGCTGCGTAGAAGTTTTCGAATTTTTTAGAGTATGCCGATTCAACATTTGACATCGCATAGCCTCGCGAGATGCGAACCCATAAATTACTTTCTTCTGCACTTATTGTTTCTGTAGCTAATGTTGATTCTGTAACTAATGGCTCGCTCAGAACATTGTCTAAAAGATAAGCAATTTCAATACCGCGTGCATTGGTTGCTGCCATCGTTTGAGTAGAAAGAAGTAGACTTGTGGCTAATAGAAAAATACTGGAAAATGCGACCGAATAATTGCACCAATGAGTAGTTGCGGCTGAGAATGATTTTTTACGATTCATTGGGAAAAATTCTTAAAATAAGTAGGCTACATATTAGCTAGCTCATTTCGCGTAGTCAAGGATAAATTTGCTTTAAGATTGTAATTTATCACTATGATTAATAATGATTTCTTAGCAATCTTATTTTTGTGAAAACTGATAACTCGTCAACTTCAATTACCGCTGCATGACGGATGACGCTAGATTCATTGCACCGCAAAAAGGGATTAGTCTTTAGTTCTGATGTAATGGTGCTGGGTAAGCTGGGTTTATTATCTTTTCTTAAAAGAGAAACCATTTGTTTTCTATCGATTAGCGCTCGGTTTTCAGGCTGTAAAGTGAGCGCAAAATCAATGTTTTTTGCAGTATATTCGTGTGTGCAATACACTTGTGTATCACCAGGTAGCTTTTTTAATCGATTGAGCGATGCCAACATTTGCGCAGGTGTACCTTCAAACAAACGTCCGCAGCCTGCACCAAATAAAACATCGCCACAAAATAAATATGCATCATTAACATAAGCAATATGACCTAAGGTGTGGCCAGGTAACCACATGATTTTAAATTTTAAATCATGTTGCGCAAATTCAATCACGTCTCCTTCTTTAACTGCAATGTGATTGAACGCAAAGTGTTCATAGCTTGGCGCATAAACTGGGACTGGGTAAGTCTCGATCAAAGTCGCTACGCCGCCAATATGGTCGGCATGATGATGCGTGATTAAAATAGCGCTTAGTGATAAGTTTTTTGTTTTTAAAGCGGCTAAAACTGGCTCTGCATCACCTGGGTCAATCACAATTGCATCACGCGTATTATGTAAAAGCCATATATAATTATCTTTAAAGGCTGGAATCGGTTCAATCTGTAAGGGTTGATGTTGCATGCGGTTTCTATTAGTCCTTAAGCGTTTTACATCTTAAAATATAATGTTAACTATTGGATTGATTCCTACTTTTGTCAATTAATTAATGCAATCATTTACGCAAAAAGTTTGGTTTGAAACGACTTTAGGTCAACGTCTATTATCGCGTGAACAAGCGATTTATGATCGTGCAGTCGGCGATGTCTTTGGTTTTTATGCTGTACAAGTTGGCTGTCCGCAGATTAATTGTTTGCAACAATCTCGCATCCCTAATCTCATTGCCACAGGTAATACAACTGGAGATATCCGAAGCGAAAGCAGTTATTTGCCTTTTGCTGAAAGCAGTATCGATTTGCTGTGTATGCCACATGTTTTAGAGTTTAGCGACAATCCGCATCAAACATTAAGAGAAGCCGCAAGAGTATTGGTCCCAGAAGGTTATGTGATTTTGACTGGCTTTAACCCCATGGGTTTTTGGGGGATTAAAAAACGCATGATAAAAGCACATCGTTATCCTTGGCACGGCCAGTTTTTTTCTTTATCACGGATTAAAGATTGGCTGGCATTGCTTGGATTAGAGTTTGTCGAGGCAAAATTTTTCTCGCATGAAGTACCGATTAATAATGAAAAGTGGTTAAAACGCTTATCTTGTATCGAGAAAATCGGTAGCAAATGGTGTCCTATGATGGGCGGGCAATATGTGATTGTGGCTAAAAAACGGGTAGTAAATATTACATTGTTAAAACCAAAATGGAAGCGTAGTTTGTTGCAATCTGGATTGGCTATTAGCGGCCATAAGAATATGAATCAAAATAAACAAAAACAGCAGAAAAGTTTGAAAGAAAATAAGCAATGAATGAAGTGATTGAAATTTATACCGATGGCGCATGTAAAGGAAATCCCGGCGTTGGTGGTTGGGGTGCTTGGTTTCATTACAACGGACATGAAAAATCAATTTTTGGTGGCGAAGAAAATACCACGAACAACCGCATGGAAATGATGGCTGTGATTAAGGCATTAGAGACTTTAAAACGGGCAAGTAAAGTTAAACTCTATACCGATTCTTCTTATGTACAAAAAGGCATGACAGAGTGGTTGGTGGGCTGGAAAGCGAAGAATTGGAAAACGGCGAGCAAAAAGCCAGTGAAAAACGATGACTTATGGAAACAGTTAGATGTGCTTGCTAGTCAGCACCAAATAGAGTGGCTTTGGGTAAGAGGTCATGATGGCAATGACGGTAATGAACGAGCCGATGTATTGGCGAATGCAGGCGTTGAGCAAGTATTAAATAAGGCTAATTAAATAAAATGAGACAAATATTTTTAGATACGGAAACCACAGGTCTATATCCCGATCAAGGTCATCGTATTATTGAGATTGCGGCGATTGAAACGATTAATCGTCGTCCAACCAACAATCATTTTCATCAATACATTAATCCAGAGCGTGAAATTGATATGGGCGCGCAACAAGTCCATGGGATTACTTTAGAATTTTTGCAAGATAAACCATTGTTTGAAGTAATTGCAAATGACTTTCTGACTTTTATTAAAGGAGCAGAAGTCATTATTCACAACGCGCCTTTTGACGTTGGTTTCCTCAATAGTGAACTAGGGCGCATGGGTTTGGATCCTGTGCAAAAAAGCTGTGACAACATTATTGACACGCTTAAAATGGCAAAAGATGCTCGGCCTGGACAGCGCAACAATTTAGATGCCTTATGTCGACATTTTGGTATTGATAATTCTAGGCGTACATTACATGGAGCTTTGTTAGATGCGGAACTGCTAGCAGAAGTCTATATGGCGTTGACCCGCGGCCAAGATAGCTTAATGATAGACTTAGAACATGAAGCGCCTTCAGCAAGTAACATCGTGATTAGTGACAGTCAGGTAAAATTAAAGGTGTTAATGGCTGATGAAACTGAGCGGGCTGCACATGAGGCTTACTTGGCAGGGTTAGTTGATGCTGAGAAGCGTTTTTGGTGATAGATTTAGAGATGGCTTAGGTCAATAAAAATGAATAATTGTATTGTGGTGACTGGTGGCGCTGGCTTTATTGGCAGTAATTTTGTGAATGCTTGGGTTAAGTTTGGCTTAGGTAAAGTGATTAATTTAGACAAATTAACCTATGCAGGTAATTTGGAAAATTTAGCGGAAATCAGCGGTGATGAAAATCATGTATTTGTGCAAGCTGATATTGGGGATAAAGAGACCGTTGCAGCGTTATTAAAGCAATATCAACCAAAAGCTGTGCTTAATTTTGCAGCAGAAAGCCACGTCGATCGTTCTATTCACTCGCCTGGCGAGTTTATTCAAACCAATATTGTTGGCACGTTTAACTTGTTAGAAGAAGTGCGCGCTTATTGGAATGCATTACAGGATGATGCTAAACGTGATTTCAGATTCTTACATGTATCGACAGACGAGGTGTATGGCTCTTTAACAACAGATGATCCTGCATTTAAAGAAACAAACCCATATGAACCAAACAGCCCTTACTCCGCATCAAAAGCCGCTTCTGATCATTTAGTGCGTGCCTATCACCACACTTACGACATGCCGATGTTGACGACTAATTGCTCTAATAATTATGGACCCTATCATTTTCCAGAAAAACTCATTCCACTTGTGATTCACAACGCTTTAAAAGGTAAAGATTTGCCGATATATGGCAATGGTAGCAATGTGCGCGATTGGTTATATGTAGAAGATCACTGTAGTGCGATTCGCCGGGTGCTTGAGGCGGGAAAAATTGGTGAAACCTATAATATTGGTGGTTGGAATGAGATGACTAATTTAGAAGTTGTGCATACTTTGTGCGATAAATTAGATCAAGCACAACCAAAAGCCACAGGTAGTTATCGCGATCAAATTACTTATGTGCAAGATAGACCTGGACATGACCAACGTTATGCGATTGATGCAACTAAAATTGAGCGCGAATTAGGATGGAAGCCAACTGAAACGTTTGAAACTGGTATAGAAAAAACTGTGCAATGGTATTTGGACCATCAAAGCTGGGTTGAACATGTAACGAGCGGCGAGTATAAAAAATGGATAGGTGACAACTATCAAGCTAGGGAGAAAGCATAATGGCGACGAAAGGCATCATTTTAGCCGGTGGTTCTGGCACACGGTTATACCCAGTGACTGAGGTTGTCTCTAAACAATTATTACCAGTTTACGATAAGCCAATGATTTATTACCCATTATCAGTATTGATGCTAGGCGGTATTCGAGAAGTATTGGTTATTTCTACTCCCCAAGATACACCACGATTTAAAAGCCTGTTAGGCGATGGTAGCCAATGGGGAATGAAGATTAGTTATACCGTACAGCCATCGCCAGATGGCTTAGCGCAAGCGTTTATTTTAGGTGAAAGTTTTATTGGTGATGACGCCTGTGCCTTGGTGTTAGGGGACAATATTTTCTATGGCCATGAACTTGCGGAAATGACAAAAAAAGCAGCGCAACGGTCAAGTGGTGCGACTGTATTTGCCTATCCTGTACATGATCCAGAACGTTATGGAGTTGTTGAATTTAATGCTGATGGCGTAGCCGTTAGCTTAGAAGAAAAGCCAGCAAAACCAAAATCTCGCTATGCGGTAACAGGCCTGTATTTTTACGACAATAGCGTGGTAGAAATGGCTAAAAATCTCAAGCCTTCCGTGCGTGGTGAGTTGGAAATTACGGATTTAAATCGCATTTATCTAGAAGCTGGCAACTTGCAAGTTGAAGTAATGGGCAGAGGCATGGCGTGGTTGGATACAGGAACACATGATTCCTTGCTCGAAGCGGGTAGCTTTATCCAAACCATAGAAAAACGTCAGGGTTTGAAAGTGGCGTGTCCTGAAGAAATTGCTTATCGCATGGGTTTTATCGATACAACACAAGTAAAAGTATTAGCAGAGAAATATGCCAAAAATGGCTATGGTCAGTATTTAAGTCAAATGTTAGAAGAGCGGGTTTTTTAGATGCAAGCTATTAAAACAAGTATTCCTGACGTCATTATTTTTGAGCCCAAAGTGTTTGGAGATGAGCGCGGATTTTTTTATGAAAGCTTTAATGCTAAGGTGTTTGAGCAAGCGGTTGGATTAAGTATTGATTTTGTCCAAGATAATCATTCTAAATCGGCTAAAAACGTATTGCGTGGTCTGCATTATCAAACGCTGCATACACAAGGAAAACTGGTGCGGGTGACGCAAGGTGAAGTCTTTGATGTGGCAGTTGATTTGCGTCAATCTTCCAGTACGTTTGGGCAGTGGGTAGGAGGCCGATTGTCTGCTGACAATAAGCGCATGTTATGGGTTCCAGCAGGTTTTGCGCATGGCTTTTTAGTGGTATCGGAAACCGCTGAGTTTTTATATAAAACAACCGATTTTTATTCGCCTGAACATGAAGTGAGTATTCGTTGGAATGATGCGGACATTGGTGTTGAATGGCCTTTAGTTGGCGCGCCATCGCTTTCTGAAAAAGATAGCGCAGGCATGGCTTTTTCTGATGCACCTAAATTCAAATAAAATTTTACTAACTGGTATTAACGGTCAGGTCGGACATGCTTTGCTAAAACAGTTGTCTGATTATGATGTTGTCGGGCTTTCTCGTGATGAGCTTGATTTAAGTAATGTTGATGCCATTAGAAACGTTATTCGAGAAATTAAACCTGATTTAATTATCAATCCAGCGGCTTATACTGCTGTTGATAAAGCAGAGTCTGAGTCTGATTTGGCCTATGCGATTAATGCGACAGCGCCACAAGTGATGGCTGAAGAAGCGGCAAAACTTGGGAGTGCGCTCATTCATTTTTCAACTGACTATGTTTATGATGGACGCAAAAATACGCCTTATATTGAAACGGATGAGGTTAACCCGCAAAGTGTTTATGGCAAGAGTAAATTAGCTGGCGAAACGGCGATACAAGCGGTTGGTTTACCACATCTTATCTTACGCACCAGCTGGGTTTATGGCGCTTACGGTAAAAACTTTCTCAACACAATCTTAAGATTAGCGCTTGAAAGAAAACAACTTGGCATTGTTGCCGATCAAATTGGCGCGCCAACATCGAGTGCAAGTATTGCATCTGCGTTAGACCAATTAGTAACGCAATGGGATGGCCTGCAAAGTGGAGTTTACCACTTTACTAATACAGGTTATACATCTTGGCATGGGTTTGCCTGTGAAATTGTTCAGCAATATTCAGCTTTAAATCAACAGCCTCCTTTAACCGTTGACGTACAAGCGATTAATCAACTAACGACTGCCGATTACCCAACACCTGCATCAAGACCTGCTAATTCTTGCTTAAATAATGCTAAGCTAAAACAGAATTTTGGTATGACGTTACCAGGTTGGCAAGTAGGTTTGCAGGCTGTGATGCAGGATTTCTCCCTTAAGCAATAGCATCTGCCCAACTATTAGGTGTTTCATATAATCTCACTCGAACCAAGTTTAAGTGATTACCGTAAGTATCTTGATATTGTCCTTTTAAGATGCTAAATGCTTCAGCCGCCATGTTTTCTGCGGTTGGAACAGTCTCAAAAATAACAGTTTTGTGATCAGGTAAGGACTTTAAAAAATCGAGGATAACGGCATCATTTTTATAAACTAAAAATGCATGGTCCCAAATATCCACCACACTTTCCCGCGCAATGCGTTTAACATCGGAAAAGTCCATAACCATGCCATCTTCAGAGGCTTTTTCATTATTGATAATATCGCCAGCCAGGGTGATTTCCATCACATAACGATGCCCATGTAAGTTGCGACATTGGCTTTTATGGTTGGGAATACGGTGTCCTGCATCGAATTCTAAACGTGTGGTAATTTCCATGATTGTTGGAGTTATGAGATCAACGCTGTGCTAAAAATGAAGATTATAACATCTCAACTTAATGTGCTTGTGCCCAAGCGATAAATGTTTCATAAGGTTGTGCTGGGGAATAAAAATAACCTTGGCATTTATCAATTTTTAATTTTCTTAGTGCATTTAAGCACGCTTCATCTTCAACACCTTCTGCAACCACTTCTTTACCTAAACTTTTTGCTAGCATGGCAATGGATTGCACAATTTCATAATCTTCTTGTAAGTGAGGTATGTTTTTAACAAAAGACTGATCAATTTTGAGCATATCAATCGGCAGCGCTCGTAAACGGGCGAGAGAGGAAAGACCCGTGCCAAAATCATCTAATGCAAACTTAAAGCCTAATAAAGAAAGTGCTTTAATAACGCTAGTCGATTGCTCATTTTGTTCCAAAATACCATTTTCATTAATTTCTAAAATGATATTTTTAGGATCTAGCTGCCACAACGACAAAGCGTTAGCAAATAAAGCGGGCAGTTCCACATCATGTAAATCTTCTGCACGTAAATTAAGAGATAAATAAAGATTAAGCTTGTGTAATGTTTTTAGTTCATGCGCATAACGACAAGCAGTGTTAATCAACCAGCGTGTTAAGAGTTTGCCTTTGCCTGCATTGTTTAATACCGCCACAATGATGTTGGGTGCAAGAGGAGTTCCAGAACGATCAGAGCCGCGTAAAAGTAGCTCTGCACCTACACATTTTGTATTTTTTAAACTGACAATTGGCTGCAAACTTAACGTTAGATTATTGTTATCAAATGCATCCAATATCTTAGATTCTAAAATAATTTGATCCTGCAGCGTTTGCTCAAGTGAATCACTGTAAACATAATAAGGTTTTTGGGTGTTGATGGCGTGTTCTAGCGCAGATTTGGCCTGACGATAAAACTCACTTGCACTTAACTGATGGGAATCTGCGCATGAATAGCCAATAAATGGTTTGACTAGAATAGATTGCTTATTGATGAATACAAGCTCTTCAAAAGCCCTAAATATTTTTGCGATAAGCAGATTTATTTGGGTTACGTTTTCAATCTGTGTTACTAGCAGATCAAATTTATAATCGCCGTTAAAATATAACTCGCTATTGGTACATATATTTTTTTGTAAAATCTGCGCTAATTGTTTGTTTAAGTCTTGCGAAGTTGATTTTGGCAATAAAAAAGCATTACTGTCTATTTGAAACTGTAATGAAAATAGGGCGATTTTTTGGATGATATCTGATTGATTTAAAATAGTATTTAATTGGAATTCTAATTGATGTGCATGCGGTAATTGGCTATTTTCATCAAAGTTAACGGCATTATCTAATGCAACCTTGTGATACTGATTGAGAGAGTCAATAAAGAGATGGTGAATGAACAAATGAAACTTTGTTGACTGTGAGAAAAGCGCAAACCGATTTAATGTAAAACAGTTAAGTATATTGAGAATCGAGTCTATTTCCGCATGGTGATGGAAAGCGTTTAACCAAAAAAACGTAAGTTGATTGAGATTATTGGCAAAGCGAGTAGCAGTCCCATCTGAAGACCAATTTTTTATTGCTTCGCATAAATCAAACAGAAAATGATCTTCTTGATACTTATTTTGTAGCTTAGTTAAGCCAACTATGTCTGCATTCAGTTTGGCAAATACTGTGGATGGGTTTAACTGATGTTGTTCAAGTATTTCTACCAAATATTCGGTAGTATAAGCTATTGTTATTTCATCAGATTTTTTGTAGGATTCAGCCATGATAGATAGACAAGCTAAACGTAAAATTCATTTGGATTAAGTCCATAACTATCAGCAGGAATGCCCTTTATAATACGGTATACGTCACCATTTGGCGCAGTTGGCTTATAAATTAAATCCAATACAACAGGGGAACTATAGCGTTCTTTATTCTGATTAAGCAATAACATCACTCGTGGCATGAGGCGGCGAACTTGATTTTGTTGCACAACAACAGCAATTTCACCCGTGTTTAACTCAACTAAAGAGCTAACAGGATAAATGCCCATAAACTGAATCAGTTGATTGATAATTTCATTTGAGAATTGCTCACCACTAAGTGCGTGAATTTGATCTAGCGCTTGCTGGTGATGAGCGGCGTCAGCATAACTCCTATCATTGGTCATAGCGCAATAAGTATCAATCAACCCTGTAGACTGAGAGAGTAGGCTTAATTGATTGCCTGATAGTTTTAATGGGTAACCACTACCATTAAAACGTTCATGATGCTCTGAAACCAGTTGCATCACGCTAGGCGGAATATTCGGCGTTTTTTCTAGAATGGTTAAACTTTTGTTAACATGAGTTTGTGCATGCTCATATTCTTCAGCTGTTAATTTCCCCTTTTTTAATAACACATCGGGTAACAACTTCGCTTTACCTATATCTTGTAATAAACCTGCATAACCGGCCAGCTTTACTTGCGCTTTTGGGAGTGCTAAAAAGCTAGCAAATGCCATTAAAGTCACAGAAACATTCAACGCTAAGTTATAAGAATGACCATCTGCTTTTTTTAATTTTGCTAGCCATAGTAATGCATCCGGCGTTCGACCAACACTCTCAACCATATTGTCTAACACCTCGCTGACTTTGCTGATATCCATATGGTGGTCGTTGGCAACAGCATCAAATAAACCACGCGTCATAATCTCAGATTGCTCGAAGACTGGGTAAATAGTTGCCATTTCTTCTTCCACTGATGGCTCTGACTCATAGGTAATGAGTTCATCTTTATTTAGATCATGCTGAATAGCTTCTTTTACTATGGTTGTATTCGACTCTTTTAGCTTATCACGATTAAATAACCCCACCACAAGGCTGCTGAAGTGATTAACGATGCCGCCAGTTTGCGCTACTGGTTTAGATGCTTTGTCTTCTTCAAGCGTTTTATTGTCTAGCAGAGATGTATTTTTTGTAGCAAGGCCAGAACGCATTGAGCTATCTGCTGCGTTATACGTATCTAGGTGATTAGTGGTGTTTATAGGTGCTTTGTAATTTCTTACTTCTCGTAAGATATCCATAAAAGATACTTTTTCGCCATGTCTCGCTTTATTCAGAACTGGATTTTTTTTACTATCAAGCTCGGATGCGAGGGTGACTATACTCGCTGAGCGCCTTGTAATGGCTTCCTTAGTCTTTTTAACCTCAGCAAATTCATTGCCTATTGAACGCGTTCTATCGATATAAACATGAGAGCAAGTGGCGATCATTTTATCGAGATCGGCTTGATCGTCTAAAATGAATCCTTGGAGCATAAAGTCAGATTCTATCCAAGGCTTATCCAGCTCAGTGACAAACATCCCGAGTGCTAATTGATTCGTTAATATCTTTTCACGTTTAATATCAACCATGTTAACTATTCAAAGCTTTAATGTGAGCGACTGCACTCTCAGCTAATGATGGTAAATGATATCCGCCTTCAAGAGAAGAGATAATACGTTGATGTTTACAATTATTTACAATCGTTTTGACGAAGTCAGTCATCCAAACATAGTCATCTTTTGTTAAGGCAAGATCTGCTAATGGATCGTTAATATGTGCATCAAAACCAGCCGAGATGAAAACAATATCGGGTTTAAACTGCTCTAACGCAGGTCTGAACTTTTCCTCAAAAACTTTTTTGATTGACCCACCATTGCTCTTAGCTGGCAAAGGCGCACTCAGTATATGCGTACTAACCGACTCGGCGCCGCTATGTGGATAATAAGGATGCTGGAAGGTAGAACAAAGCATAACATTTGGATTATCTTTAAAAATATCTTCGGTACCATCGCCATGATGCACATCAAAATCAATAATAGCGGCTCGTTTTAGTTTGTATTGTTCTAGCGCATAGGCAACACCGATTGCAACATGGTTAAAAATGCAAAAACCAGCGCTATTAGTACGCCCTGCATGATGACCAGGCGGACGAACACAGCAAAAGGCATTGTCTGCTTTTCCCTGCATGACTAAATCAACTGCGTGAAGTACAGCGCCACTAGCATGCAATGTCGCTTCTAGACTCATTGGCCCCATTGCGGTATCACTATCTAGTCTAACAATGCCAGCTTTAGGAGAGACATCAAAAATATAATCTACGTAAGCATGATTATGTACACGTAGCAAATCCTGTTTTGTGGCTTTAGGTGCGTCGTAAAAATTGAGTTTTTTTGATAAGACGGAGGCGAGCACTGCGTTTTTAATTGCAGTAATTCTCGCGGGAGATTCTGGGTGGTTACCATCCATAATGTGTAGCAATGTATCAGGATGGGAAATAAATGCGGTTTTAGGCACGGCGTCTCTAATAGTTAATGTTACTAGATAAAAGCTCCTGTGAAAGTTCTCTAAAAAAAGTCATTCTGACTGGATTGATTTTACCTTCACTTACAGCTTGATTGACGGCACAATCTGGTTCAACTTGATGCTTACAGTCGTTAAAACGACAATGACCTAAATAAGGTTTAAATTCAATAAAAGAAAGCTCTAAATCTTCGTGGGTTAAATGGTTTAACCCGAACTCTTGCAATCCAGGCGAATCAATTAAGGTACTTTCAGCATCAAGATAATATAAGTGGGTTGCTGTTGTGGTGTGTTTACCGCTATCTAGCGTATTACTAATCTCTTGTGTGCGTACATTTTCATTGGGTAATAATGCGTTGATGATAGTCGATTTCCCCATCCCTGATTGTCCAACTAATACGCTTTGTTGTTGCTTTAAATAGGGCAGCAGTGGTGTAACGTCTTCTTTTGCTGATAGATAAATAATTTGATAGCCTAGTTTTTCATAGACTTTTAGCTTGTTTTTAGCATCATTGGCCTCCGCTAGATCACACTTATTTAACACAATCAGTGGTTTGATGTTAGCCGCTTCAGCTGCTGTTAAACATCGATTCAGCAGCGCTTCGTAAAAGCTTGGCTGTGTCGCCAATACAATCACGATTTGCGTTACATTTGAAGCCAGTATTTTGCTTTTGAAAGCGTTGCTTCGGTAGAGTAAACTATCGCGCGGTTCACTTGATTCAACAACGCCCTCGCGTTTAGCCGTTAACTTGATGTTAACAATGTCGCCACAAGCTAAATCTGTTTTTTTACCGCGTGTAACACAGCTAATTTTGGTCTTATTTGGCAGCTCTACTTGATAACGTTTGCCATAGGAAGCAATAACCAAGCCCTGCAAAGTAGAGGACTGACTATTCAAAATGATAATACTGCTGATTAAGGTAAGCCGAAGCATTTAATTCATCTTCTTCAAACCACTTTACATTTAGATTAGTATTGCAAGCGCGTACTTGTGCAACAAGAGCTGCAGGAGACTCCACTTTATGAAAAGCGCGGGTATAAATTTCTGAGCCATCACCACCATAACTAGATGCATGACAGCTGACACAGTTTTGCTCAACTAGCGCTTTACCTGCTTTAACATCCGCATTTGCAAACAAGTCATTTGCCGCAGCATTAAAGCTAATCGTACTGCAAACGATCCATATCAGCTTATTCATGTTTTCTTTTAGATAAGTATTATTAAAATACGATTAACCAGTATACGCCGCTAATTTAGAAATACGAATACTTGCTGGCGGATGTGAGTCATAAAAAGCCGAATGCAATGGATCTGGCGTCAATGTTGATGCATTATCACGGTATAGTTTTACCAATGCCTCTGCTAAATGTTTTGCACTTGCATTTTTTGCGGCGTAATCATCTGCCTCAAACTCGTTTTTTCTAGAATAACTGGCCATCAATGGACGAATAATAAACAAAAACACAGGTGAAACGAGCATAAATAAGAGCAATGCCATATAAGTGCTTTCCGTTGTGACGCCTAAGCCTTGGAAGAACCATGATTGGTCAATTAACCAGCCTAACAAAGCTAAACCAATAAAGCTTACAAAGAAAATCATTGCTACACGCTTAATGACGTGATGATGTTTAAAGTGACCTAACTCATGTGCAAGCACTGCTTCAATTTCTTCTGTGTTTAAACGTTCAAGTAAAGTGTCAAAGAAAACCACGCGTTTGCTACTACCAAAACCAGTAAAGTAAGCATTGCCATGACTACTTCTTGTTGAGCCGTCCATTACAAATAAGCCTTGTGATTTGAAACCACATTTAGTCAATAAAGACTCAATTCTTGCTTTCAAACTCTCATCAGCAAGGGGTGTAAATTTATTAAATAATGGCGCGATAAAGGTTGGATAAACCGCTAACATTAAAACGTTAAACACAGTCCACACCACCCATAAATAGAACCACCAATATTCACCTGCGCTTTGCATTAGCCATAATGCAGCAAACAAGAGTGGAGTGCCTAGTAATAGGCCGACTACACTGTGTTTAATCAAGTCGGTAAAAAACATTTGGCGCGTCATTTTGTTAAAGCCGAATCGTTCATCCACAACAAAAGTTTTGTAATAGTCAAAAGGCAAGTCAATCAAGCTGCTAATTAATAGAGCACTGCAAATGACAATCGCACCTCTTAATATTTCATGATTCGGCACAATCGCCGTCCAAACTGTATCTATCCATTGCAAACCGCCGCCGATAGTTAGCACAAGTAGTAACAGCGCTTGTACAAGCACTTCGCTTAAGCCCAAGCTAGTTTTTGCACTGGAATAATCCGCTGCTTTTTGATGCGCTTCTAAGGTTATATTTTGCGTAAATGCAGCAGGAACTTGATTGCGATGCACTTGTACGTGACTAATTTGTCGTCTACCTAACCAAAACCGAATAATGGTGCTGAAGGCGAGTAAACCGATGAAAATAAATGTAAGTGTATGTGCCATGTTTTTAAACTACTCTACTAACCTGATATGATGTCTATTGATGTATTTTGAAGCATTTACGTGTTGATAGTTCTAGTGCAACACAATTTTTTACTATTTTAATGGAAATCATGATGGAAGCTGAGAACAATGTGATAAATAAGGATAATTTGATTTGGTTGGATATGGAAATGACAGGTTTATTGCCTGATTCTGATCGCATCATTGAGTTGGCGGCCGTCGTAACTGATGCTGGGCTTAATGTATTAGGTGAATCGCCAGTGATTGTGGTGCATCAATCGGATGCAGTATTAGATGGTATGGATGCTTGGAATAAAGGCACACATGGTCGTAGTGGCTTGATTGAGAAAGTAAAAGCATCAACTACTGATGAAGCAGCTGCTTCTAAGCAAATGATTGCATTTCTTGAGCAATATGTGCCCGCTGGTAAGTCGCCTATGTCGGGCAATTCTATCTGTCAAGATCGACGTTTTATGGCGCGTTATATGCCAGAGTTGGAAGCTTTTTTTCACTATCGTAATTTAGATGTGAGTGTATTTAAAGAGTTGGCTAGACGTTGGAAACCTGAACTCTATGCAGGATTTAAAAAGTCATCTAGACACGAAGCGCTTGCAGATGTGTATGAGTCGATTGACGAGTTAAAGTATTATCGTGAACACTTTTTAATTAAATAAAAGTTAACTCAATAAAAGCGCTAAAAAAATGAGGCGGCATTTACATTAAATGTCGCCCCTAGGGAGGAGATTTTAGCTTTGGAGAAGCTGATTAATAATAAGCATACAGCGTGCCAAGTTCCCAACCCTCTTTATTTTGACAATATTTTTTGTGTCATTCCAATGTTTTTTTGTATAAATTTAGGTATAGATTAGCACTAGACGACCAACTGACGTCAGTTTGCATGCCATTTTTCTGAATCTTTCTCCATACCTTTTTATCTTGCCAAAGCCTAACCGCAGCTTGAATTACGCCCAATAATGATGCATCAGTGACATTTTTGAGCACAAATCCAGTTGCGGTATTATTTTTAATGGTATCTGGCGTTGTGTCACATACAGAATCTGCTAAACCGCCAGTTGCTGAAACAATTGGAGGTGTACCATAGGCTAAGCCATATAACTGGTTTAATCCGCAAGGCTCAAAACGAGAGGGCATGATAAACAAATCAGCACCCGCCATAATGTTGTGCGACATTGGTTCGTTATAGCCGACGGTAATACTGACGTTATTGGGAAATTTTTTTTGCAAGGCGATAAACCCATCTTCTAATGCTTTTTCACCACTACCTAAAATAGCCAGTTGGCAACCATCAGTAACTAATTGTGGAATGATAGGCGGCAATAAGTCTAAGCCTTTTTGATAGGCGAATCGGCTCACAATGCCTAATAATGGCACATCTGGATTGGTGCTAAGTCCAAGCTGTTGTTGTAATTCTTTTTTAACTGCTTTTTTACCTGCTATATTTTTATCCGAATAGGTCTTAATTAAATGGTGATCAGTGGCAGGATTCCAATCTTTTGTATCAATACCATTTAAAATACCTGTTAATTGGTCTGCACGTGCTGCTAGCAAGCCTTGCAGGCCAAAGCCGTAATGAACGGTTTGTATTTCTTTGGCATAAGTTGGGCTAACGGTACTGAGCTGGTCCGCATAAAAAAGGCCAGCTTTCATAAACGAAAGTTGCTGATAAAACTCAAAACCATTCATATTAAAATGTTGCGCTGGCAGTTCCAATTGGCTTAATACGCGACCATCAAAATTGCCTTGATACGCCATATTATGAATACTGAAAATTGATTTAATTGGCACTTGGTCAACCAGCTTCATATAAGCTGGCGTTAACCCCGTTTGCCAATCATTACAATGCACAATATCAGGTTGCCAGTTAAGCGGTGAGCCTTGTTTGGAGAGTAAACTGGCGATTCTAGATAGCACGCCGAATCGCAAGGCGTTATCAACCCAATCAGCGCCGCTTTCATCACTATAAGGACCGCCTACACGGTCGTAGAGCGCATCGTTTTTGATGGCAATCACTTCAACATCAGAGTCTGGCAAATAGCCTGAGTACAGCGTGCAAGGTTGTTTTAGTGCTTCGATAGAAGCAACCTCTTTAGCAGCCGTTAATTTAGATAACACGCCGCGATATGCTGGTAATAATATCTTAATATCACCATTTAACTGAGCTGCATGTTTAATCGCCTTCGGTAGTGCGCCACTGACATCGGCTAAGCCACCTGTTTTAATCAATGGAAATACTTCTGATGTAACAAATAAGACGTGCACATTTGCTCTCTTATGGGAATTTATGAAAGATGTTATATTGAACGATATTATAGTGCGTAATGATTAATTTCTAAATGAAGGAATGGCATGTTAGTTGGACAATTTGTTGCGGTAGGGCTTGGAGCGGTTGTAGGCGCATGGCTCAGGTGGGGATTAAGCATCGTTTTAAACAGTAGTATTTTCCCCTTTGGTACATTGGCGGCAAATCTACTTGGCGGTTTTTTAATGGGTTTAGCATTGGCTTTTTTTGTCGCAACACCTGCTAATAATGAATTAAGATTGTTTGTGATGACGGGCGCTTTAGGCGGTTTGACCACATTCTCTACGTTCTCAGCAGAGGCTTTTTGTTTTTTGCATAAACAGCAATACATACTAGCTTCAACACATATCTTAACGCATTTATTCGGTTCTTTACTAATGACAGCAATTGGATTCTGGTTGTTCCATGCCTTTAAAAGTTAATTAGATAGCAATAAAAAAGCCCGATGAGTCGGGCTTTTTTATTAATAAACAAACGTCGTTTATTTCTGTGTTTCTACCATCACTAAAGGCGCTTCGGCTTTACCAGCTTCTGCTTCTTTTTTCCAGTTTGCCGTCTTGCGTGGCGCTCTTTCTTTTACTTGCTCTGGTGCAGCTGGTGCTTGTTTAGGACTGCTTTTTGTTTCAACTAATTGCAAGCCACTATCAGCCAAATTAACTGGCTTTTCCGTTTTAGGTTTGCGTTGTGGCCTCGCTTTTTTAGGCTTAGTCTCTGCCGTTTCAGTATTGCCAGCGTTAGCGTCAATGTTGCTATTTTTAGCACTTGCTTTTTCAATAGAGGCATCTTGTGATTCTGTTGCTTCTTGCTTAGGCTTTGCCGATCTACGACGTTTTGATGCAGGCTTCTTATTGGCAGTAGCATCATTAGTTGCTGAGTTTGCGTTTTCTGAAGTCGTATTGACTGAAACAACTGGTCCTGACGCTTCTTTCTCGGCAGTTTCCTTTGCTTGTACCGCTTGCGTATTCGCTGGTTTAGCTTGTGTCGCATCCTCTTTAACTGGTGCAATAGTAGGTACAGGTTTCGCAACTTCAGCTGTTGTTGGTGCTGTTTGCTTTGTTAATTCTACATTCTCAGTTGCACCTGTGTTTTCTGCTTCATCACGCGGTCTGCGATCTCTTCTGTTGCGATTGCGTCTACCTCCACGCTCTGACCTTTGCTGACCATTTGGTTTTTCAGCTTGATTAGGGTTGGCTGAATTACTAGTTACAGGCTCCGCTTTTTGCGAAAGATTCACTTCAACAGCTACTTGTGGTTTCAATAGACTTTCTGGCTTTGCTTGACTAGGCGTATTTTGTAACGGACTATCAGTGCGATCACGATTATTACGATTTTTATTGCGATTACGGTTGCGATTTTTATTGCGATCACGATTAGTATTTGCATTTTCTTCAGGCGTTATTACAACTGCTTTTACTTCACCTTCGCCATTGAACCATTTTTTTATACGGCTTAAAAATGACGTTTTTGTCTCGATTGCAGCGATTGCTATCGGAACTAGCGTTGGTGTCGGAGCTGGCGTTGATGCGGTTACACCTTTTACTAGTGCCTCTGCAGCTGCTGGTTTCGCTTCTTCAGATAAACCACGCACATAATCAGTTTCTGCTGGAATTTCAACCAAGTTATAGCTTGGTGCTGAATCCTCTTTAACGTCATCTTGCTTAATTCTAACCACGGTATAGTTAGGTGTTTCCATGTGAATATTTGGGATAAGCACAACTTCTACACCCATCAACTCTTCAATACTATGAATTTCTGCACGCTTCTCATTGAGCAAGAAAGTAGCCGCATCAACCGGTAATTGCACTTGAATAATCGCGCTATTATCTTTCATTGCCTCCTCTTGCGTTATGCGCAAGATGTGTAGGGCAGTTGATTCAATACCACGAATGTGACCAGTGCCGTGACAACGTGGACAAGCACCATGATTGGCTTCGCCTAAACTGGTGCGTAAACGCTGACGAGAAAGTTCTAATAAACCAAAACGTGAAATCTTACCCGTTTGCACGCGTGCACGATCTGGATGAAGTGCCTCACGCAATGCGTTTTCAACTTCACGTTGATTGCGCTGGCTTTCCATATCAATAAAGTCAATCACAACCAAGCCGCCAAGATCGCGTAATCTTAATTGGCGAGCAACTTCTTCTGCCGCTTCAATGTTGGTATTAAATGCTGTTTGCTCAATATCCGCACCTTTAATTGAGCGGCCTGAGTTAACATCAATTGAAACCAATGCTTCGGTATGATCAATGACAATGGCGCCGCCAGAAGGCAAACGCACTTCACGTGAATGTGCAGTTTCAATTTGATGTTCAATTTGGAAGCGAGAGAACAGTGGTGTTTCGTCTTCATACAACTTAACGCGTGATACGTTAGCTGGCATGACATGATTCATAAATTGTACGGCTTGTTCATGCACTTCTGCGGTATCGATTAAGATTTCACCAATATCAGCACTGAAGTAATCGCGAATCGCGCGAATCACTAAACTGCCTTCTTGGTAAATTAAGAATGCACCTTTTTGCAAGGTAGATGCATCTTCAATCGCCGTCCACAACTGTAATAAGTAGTTTAAATCCCACTGCAATTCTTCAGCCGAGCGACCAATACCTGCAGTGCGCGCGATAATACTCATGCCTTTAGGCATTTCAAGTGCAGCCATCGTGTCACGTAATTCGTTACGTTCTTCGCCTTCAACGCGACGTGAAACACCGCCGCCTCTAGGATTGTTTGGCATTAACACCAAGTAACGACCCGCTAGTGAAATGTAAGTTGTTAATGCAGCACCTTTGGTACCGCGTTCATCTTTATCCACTTGAACGATGAGCTCTTGACCTTCTTTAAGCACATCCTGAATGCGAACTTTGCCGCCTTCATTTTTATTGTTATTAAAATAAGAACGTGAGATTTCTTTAAATGGCAGGAAGCCATGACGATCGGTACCATAATCGACAAAAGCCGCTTCTAGTGATGGTTCTATACGGGTGATAATCCCTTTGTAGATATTGCTTTTTCGTTGTTCTTTACCGGCGTGCTCAATATCTAAATCGATAAGTTTTTGACCGTCTACAATCGCAACGCGTAATTCTTCTGACTGCGTTGCATTAAATAACATGCGTTTCATTGGATACCCCCGCGCTTAGCAGGCAGATGAATGAGTCAGGATTAAAGCTATGAAGAGGGTGGCACACGCTGTGTGCCATTAACAAATAGTAAGAAGAAGCAGGGGTTACTATTTTGATTTACTTTACGTGACATAAGCTCGTTATTACTTATGCTAAATAATCATTTTGGCGTTAATGTGCGCCTTTGGTTACCCACTATTTTGTTGCGGTCAACACGGAATGATTAATTAATATGTCAGTTAAATAGATTAAAATGATGCCTGTTATCGTTATAAATTCGTTAAAATCGTGTCTTCAGTAGCTTTAGTCGCACTTTATACTTTTTATCTGCGGCGGCTAGAGCGCTATTTTATTTTATCGCTACTTAAATATGGCGAGCGGTATTAGCCAAATATTCTTTAAAACTCATTCAATTAAATGAGTATCGTTAATGTAGTTTTTAACTAAATTAAAACGACACTAGAGTATAGGCGTAATTGAGATTTTAAGCAAAAAATATGGCACAAGTAAGTGAAAATAAACAAGTAAGTGAGCATGCCGCGGCGCAAATATTAGTCGATGAGGCCAGTGAAGGACAGCGCGTTGATAATTTTTTAACGAAAATTCTCAAAGGCGTACCAAAAAGCCACATCTATCGCATTTTGCGCAGTGGTGAAGTGCGCGTTAATAAAGGGCGTGTGGATGCTTCACGAAAATTGCAAATAAATGATGTAGTGCGCGTGCCACCGATGCGCGTTTCTGCAAAACCAATTTCTGCTGATGATGCGCCTGTTACCTCAAAATTTGCAGACGCGATTGTCTATGAAGATGATGCAATGTTAGTGCTTAATAAACCGGCAGGTTTCGCAGTGCATGGCGGTAGCGGTGTTAGTCACGGCGTTATAGAGCAGTTGCGTTTGGAGCGACCAAAAGCTAAATTTTTAGAGTTGGTGCATCGTCTAGATAGAGAAACATCAGGCGTATTAATGCTCGCTAAAAGACGTTCGGCATTGGTTGCCCTGCATGAGGCGATTCGAGAGAATAAAACTGATAAACGCTATGCTGTTTTGGTTGTAGGTGAGTGGCAAGATGCTAAGAAGCATGTGGTGTTAGATTTGCAGAAATATATGCTCCCGAGCGGTGAGCGGCGCGTTAATGTGGTGACAGATAAAGCAAAAGATAAATTTAATGAAGCGAAGGTCTCTGAGACCATTTTTTATCTTAAACAGGCATTTGATGGGTTTAGTTTGTTAGAGGCAAAATTAATTACCGGGCGAACGCATCAATTAAGAGTGCAACTTGCCCACTT
Source organism: Methylophilaceae bacterium (assembly GCA_041612255.1). Lineage (GTDB taxonomy): Bacteria > Pseudomonadota > Gammaproteobacteria > Burkholderiales > Methylophilaceae. The sequence continues at coordinate 47,968 of JBFJJN010000005.1, forward strand.
AGGTTTTCCGATTGTTGGCGATGATAAGTACGGTGATTTTGAATTAAATAAAGCATTGCAAAAGCAGGGGCTAAAGCGTATGTTTTTGCATTCGATTGAAACAAAATTAAATCACCCAATTACTAACGAGCGCTTGCATTTGCATGCGCCTTTGCCTAAACCGTTAGAGCAGTTTCTGCAGTCATTAAATAAAAAGTAATGAGATTAAAAAGAAAGAGACTAGTTGATTAAAATTAACGAAAAACAATTTGATTTAATCGTGTGGGATTGGGATGGAACGTTAGCTGATTCTACAAGTATGATTGCGCGCGCATTAGTTGCCTCCGCTGCCCAAGTTGGTTTGCCAACGCTAGCGTTGCAAGATGCGCGTAATGTTATCGGCTTGGGTTTGCGTGAATCGATTCAAACTTTATTCGGCAGTCTTTCAGATGACCAAGCGCAGGCTTTGGCTAAGCAATATACAGTGAATTATTATGCCGGTGAGCAAGACATTCCACTATTTGATGGTGCTGCGGCACTGATTGCCGAGCTAGCAAGACGCGGTTATAAACAAGCGGTTGCCACAGGAAAAGGACGGCGTGGGCTAAATTCGGATTTAGAGCGTTTAGAAATCGCAAAACACTTTCAGGCAACACGTACCGTTGATGAGTGTTTTTCTAAACCACACCCACAAATGCTAGATGAATTAATGGATGCGTTGGTAGCAACATCCGAACGCACGCTGATGATTGGGGATAGTAGCTATGATTTACAAATGGCACAAAATGCAGGCGTACAGTCATTAGCTGTTACTTTTGGTGCGCATACTAGCGAACAATTATTAAAGTTTGATCCTAAAGGAATTTTTAATACGTTTGATGAACTAAGTGGATGGTTGTTGCAAAATGCATAATAAAACCATTGTTTTTAACAGCAACGACTTGCAAGAAAAGTCGCGTGGCTTGCGCTTTGATTTGCCTCATTTAGGTGAGCATGCCACAGGGTTTGTGATTCGGTTTGAGGGTAAGCCACATGCCTATGTAAACCAATGTGCGCACATGCCAGTCGAGTTGGATTGGAATGAAGGCGAGTTTTTTACAAGAGAAAAAGATTTTTTAATCTGCGCAACCCATGGAGCATGTTATGTTCCAGACAGTGGACATTGTGCTTTTGGACCATGCAAGGGTAAGCAGTTGCAAGTATTAACAGTCACAGAAGAAAATAATCAAGTACTTATTCATCTTGATTAATTCAGAAAAACTTTACAATAATATTTCTATAGGAAAAAAATATGGCAGTAGAAAACAACGCTCAAGATAATCGCTGGCAGAAGGACGTAATCGAAAAATTAGCGATGTCTAGTTTAAAAGAGCAAAAGACAGCTAGGCGATGGAGTATTTTCTTTAAAGTATTAACCTTTATTTATTTGTTTGTCATCCTTGCTTATGCGGTTGGCTGGGTGGTTAAGGATGGTAAGTCTGCCGTTGGTGAACACACGGCGTTGATTGATGTTACTGGCGTGATTATGCCTGGAGGTGAGGTTAATGCAGAGTCATTTATCGGTAGCCTAGAAGATGCTTACGAAAATAAAGGTACCAAAGGCATTATTTTAAGAATTAATAGCCCGGGTGGCAGCCCAGTCCAAGCGGGTATGATTAATGAGGAAATTAAACGTCAAAGAAAATTGCATCCAGATATTCCTGTATATGCGGTAGTTGAAGATATTTGTGCGTCTGGTGGTTACTATATTGCTGCTGCAGCGGATAAAATTTATGTAGATAAAGCCAGTATTGTTGGTTCGATCGGCGTATTAATGGATGGCTATGGTTTTACTGGTGTGATGGAAAAAGTGGGTATTGAACGTCGCTTATTAACTGCGGGTAAAAATAAAGCCATGTTAGATCCATTTTCTCCTGTTAATCCTGAGCATGAAGCTTTTGCACAAAACATGTTAAACGAAATTCATGAACAGTTTAAAGCGGTCGTACGCGAAGGTCGTGGTAGCCGCTTAAAAGAAACACCAGATACTTTTAGTGGTTTATTTTGGAGTGGTGAAGAAAGTATTAATATTGGCTTGGCCGATGCACTAGGTAGCTCAGATTATGTGGCGAGAGAAGTGATCAAGCAAAAAGAAATTGTTGACTTTACTTATCGTGAAACCTTTGCTGATCGTTTTGCTAAGCGCTTAGGTGCTAGCATTGCTAAAAATATTGGTTTTGATATTGAATCAACTGGCATCAAATTACGTTAAGTTTTTAACAGTAATTAGCTAACAAAAAAGCTGGGATTTCCCAGCTTTTTTGTTTGTTGCGGTTTAATTAAAATTAACTTTTAGATTTTGTATAGTTAATCAAGCCATTGGTTGAGCTGTCGTAATTAGAAACCAACTCATCATTAATGAGCTGCGGTAAGATTTGACTGGCAATTTGTTTGCCGTACTCAACACCCCATTGGTCGTAGCTGTTAATGTCCCAAATAATGCCCTGCACAAAAATCTTATGCTCATATAACGCAATAAGTCTGCCTAATGTATTTGGGGTAAGCTTATCAAATAGAATCGACGTAGTCGGACGATTGCCTTCAAAAATCTTGTGCGGCAATAGTTTTTCTAATGCTTCACCTGATAATCCTTGTTTTTCTAACTCCGCCCGTGCTTCTTCTTTTGTTTTGCCTAGCATCAACGCCTGTGTTTGCGCTAAGAAATTAGCTAACAGAATTTTATGGTGCTCATTACCGTTTTCGCCTACTGCATAATGGCTATGGATAGGCATTAGAAAGTCAGCAGGTACAACCGGCGTTCCTTGGTGAATTAATTGGTAAAACGCATGTTGACCGTTAGTACCTGCTTCACCCCAAATGACAGGGCCAGTTTTGTAATGGACACGTTTACCATCGCGGCACATAAACTTACCGTTACTTTCCATATCCGCTTGCTGCATATAAGCAGGGAAGCGCGCCATGCTTTGGTCATACGGCAAAATAGCATGAGAATCTGCATGGAAGAAATTGTTATACCAAATACCAATCAGCGCCATGATAACTGGCATGTTTTGTTCTAAAGGAGCGGTTTTGAAATGGTTGTCCATTTCATGTCCGCCTGCTAATAAATCTTCGAAATTATCCATACCAACATAGAGTGCAATTGATAACCCAATCGCAGACCATAAAGAATAACGACCGCCGACCCAATCCCAAAATCCAAACATATTAGCGCCATCAATACCAAAAGCAGTCACTGCTTTTGCATTGGTTGATAAAGCAACAAAGTGTTTAGCAATGTGCGCCTCGTCTTTTACGCTATCGAGGAACCATACACGTGCTGAACGCGCATTGGTCATGGTTTCTTGCGTGGTGAAAGTTTTTGATGCAACAATTACTAAGGTTGTTTCTGGATTGCATTTTTCCAATGCACGTATTAGATGCGCGCCATCAATGTTAGACACAAAATGTACGTTTAAATCAGGGCGTGCATAAGGTTTCAATGCATCACAAACCATCACTGGACCTAAATCTGAACCACCAATACCAATATTGATAATGTCGGTAATCGCTTTGCCTGTATAGCCTTTCCACTCGCCATTACGCACTTTGTCTGAGAAAGTACGCATTTGTGCTAACACAGCATTCACACCAGGCATTACATCATGACCATCAACATAAACAGGTGTATTGCTACGGTTGCGTAAAGCAGTGTGCAATACGGCGCGGTCTTCTGTAATATTGATTTTTTCGCCAGCAAACATACGGTCACGCCACACTTCCACTTTTGCTTCACGCGCGGTTTGAAACAATAGACCCAAGGTTTCTTTAGTAAGGCGATGTTTTGAATAATCTAACAATAGATCATCTAGTTTTAAACTAAAGGTTTCAAAACGTTTTGGATCCGCTTCAAACAAGTTGCGCATGTGCAATGCTGAAATCGTTTCTTGATGTTTACAAAGTGTTTTCCAGCTAGGGTGTTGAGTTAGTATTGCCATTGATCAATATTTTTCTAGTAAATTTTAAAAGTTATTCTAACGGTTTATTATTAAATTAATGTGATTACAATGCCCGCCAATGGTGGAATCGTAACGCTGATTGAGTGGTGTTGATTCATCCATCCAATATTTTCAGACTGTATATGGTTGCCATTGCTAAGATTGCTGCCACTGTAATAACTTGCATCTGTATTTAATACTTCTTTGTATTGGCCTGAAACTGGCACGCCAATGCGCTGTCCTTCTCTTGGAACAGGTGTAAAGTTGAGTACTATTATAGCAAAACTATTGTTGTTGCCGCGTCTGATGAAACTAAGTGTCGATTGGTCAGCATCCTGACATTCCAACCACTCAAAGCCAGTAGGGTCAAAGTCTAGTTCATGCAAGGCGGCATGTGATTGATATAAATCATTCAAATCGCGATTTAATTGCTGGATGCCGCGATGAAACTGGTGGCTAGGATTAGTATCATTTAGCAAATGCCAATCTAAACTGGCATTCACATTCCACTCGCTCGTTTGGCCAAATTCGTTGCCCATAAAATTAAGCTTTTTACCGGGAGACGTTGTTTGCAAACACATCAATAGGCGTAAGTTAGCAAACTTTTGCCATTCATCGCCTGGCATTTTGTTTAACAATGATTTTTTACCATGTACCACTTCATCATGAGAAAACGGCAGCACAAAATTTTCACTGTAAGCATATAGTTGACCAAACGTCAGTTTGTTATGCTGATATTTGCGATGAACAGGATCTTCTTCCATATAGGCCAGGGTATCGTTCATCCATCCCATATTCCACTTCATGCTAAAGCCTAAACCGCCAGCATAAACAGGTTTGGAAACGCCAGGCCATGCAGTTGATTCTTCAGCAATCGTGAGTACACCAGGAAAATCTTCGCCAACCATCATATTCAACTGCTTAAAAAACTCAATTACTTCGAGGTTTTCGCGACCACCATATTTATTGGGTAGCCATTCGTCTGCTTTGCGTGAGTAATCTAGGTATAACATCGATGCAACTGCATCAACGCGCAAACCATCAATATGGAATTCATTTAACCAAAAGTGGGCATTACTAATCAGAAAGTTACGCACTTCATTGCGGCCGTAATTGAAAATATACGTGCCCCAATCTTGATGTTCACCTAATCTTGGATCTTCGTGCTCGTATAATGCCGTACCATCGAAACGTGCAAGCGCCCAATCATCTTTAGGAAAATGGCCCGGCACCCAATCTAAAATAACGCCAATATTGGCTTGGTGAAATACGTCAATCAAAAAGCGTAAGTCATCGGGTGTTCCAAATCGATTGGTAACTCCAAAATAACCAGTCGTTTGGTAGCCCCAAGATTCGTTTAACGGATGTTCTGTAATCGGTAATAGTTCAACATGGGTATAGCCCATTTCGACCACATGAGGTACTAACTTTTCTGCCAGTTCGCGATAGTTTAGAAAGTGACCCTGTGCATTGCGCTGCCAACTGCCTAAGTGAACTTCATAACAGTTGAAGGGTGCGTGTAGCCAATCTCGCTCTTGTCTGTTTTTTAACCAAGTTGCATCAGCCCATTGGTGAGTGCTTTTGCTAATTTTGCTAGCAGTGCCAGGACGTTGCTCATACTCAAAACCATAAGGGTCAGTTTTAACCAAAATGTTACCAGTATGACGGTTGCGAATTTCAAATTTATACAAATCACTTGTGGTCAATTGTGGAATAAATAGCTCCCATACGCCACTGCCGCCAAGAGAGCGCATGCTGTGTATGCGTCCATCCCAATCGTTAAAACTACCAACAACGCTTACTCTTTCTGCATTTGGAGACCAAACAGCAAACCGCACACCAGCAACCCCTTGCAACGTAATGCTTTGCGCACCAAGCATTTTGTAGGCTTCTTTCAGCGTGCCTTCGCCAAATAAATATAAGTCATCTTGGCTGATGCTGTTAATAAAAGTGTAAGGATCATAAATCTCAAACGTATGGCCATCAACTTCAATTTTAAGCAAGCAGGGCGTTTGAATGGCCGTTTTGCTTTCTAGTTCAAATAAGGGTTTGTTAGCGACTTGCTTTAGCGGCGACCATTGTTGACCGACTTTTAGTTCAATATTGTTCGCACGCGGATGGAATACTCTAAGTACAGTTTTTCCATCTACTTGATGCACACCTAAAAAATTAAATGGATCGTGGTGTTGTGCATCCATAATGCGTTGTAAATGTTGCTCATCACTGCTTGTTATGGCGTTTGGTTTTTTCACGGGCAAAGTTTTTTCCAAGAATTTTAAATAATCACTGTTAAAGTAGATTGTATTAATGTAATGTGATTATAAAGCAGAAGTGGTTCATCTTGCTGCTTAATTGCCAGCTTTGTTAGGAATTTCCATGTCTAGTCAACAACACAAAAATCGCCAAAAAACCAACGCCAAGCCACAGCCGCAGGCAGATCGCTTTATTAGTAATTTAACAAAAAATACAGTTGCTATTATTCTTGCTGGTGGTCGCGGCAGTCGACTGAAAAACTTAACGGATTGGCGCGCAAAACCAGCTGTGCAATTTGGTGGGAAGTTCAGAATTATCGATTTCCCGTTATCCAATTGCATTAACTCTGGTATTCGCCGTATCAATGTGGCGACACAATATAAAGCGCAAAGTCTCATTCAACACATTCAACGTGGTTGGGGTTTCCTGCGTGGCGAGTTTAATGAATACGTCAATATTATTCCTGCGCAGCAACGATTGTCTGCACAATGGTATAAGGGAACAGCAGATGCTGTTTATCAAAACCTTGATTTGTTAAGAGAAAATGGCGGAGAGTACATCTTGGTTTTAGCGGGTGACCACATCTATAAAATGGATTACGGCAAAATGCTCGCTACTCATGCAAATAGTAATGCCGATATGACGATTGCTTGTATCAATGTGCCATTAGAAGAAGCGAAGGGTTTTGGCGTTGTAGGCGTGAATGAGACTGATCGTGTAATTGGTTTTTCAGAAAAGCCAGCCAATCCAGATTCGCTACCTTATGATCCGACACAAGCTTTTGCTAGTATGGGTATTTATATTTTTAATGCAAAGTTTCTATTTGAACAGCTGATTAGAGACGCGGATGATCCAAAATCATCACATGATTTTGGCGCAGATATTATTCCGCATGTGATTAAAAAATATCATGTGCAAGCCCATCGCTTTACTGATAGTTGTGTTGGCCAGAATAATAATTATTACTGGCGTGATGTTGGGACGATTGATGCCTATTGGGAAGCCAATATGGAGCTCACTAAGGTGATTCCTGAATTAAATCTATATGATATGGATTGGCCAATATGGACTTATCAGGAGCAATTGCCACCTGCAAAATTTGTGTTTAAAGACGAAGGACGAACAGGTAAAGCAACTGATTCATTGGTTTCAGGCGGTTGCCTCATTAGCGGGTCTTGCGTCACTAATTCAGTTTTATTTTCTGATGTGCATGTGGATGATTATTGCGTTGTTGAAAACTCAGTGATTTTGCCGAAATCAACAATTAATAGTAATGTTGTCCTAAAAAATGTTGTCATTGATCGTGGGTGCTATATTCCAGAAGGTATGCAAATAGGCGTTGACCTAGCATTGGATGCAAAGCGTTTTTATGTTTCAGAGAAGGGGATTGTTCTGGTTACGCCAGACATGTTGGGGCAAGATTTGTATAGAGTTATTTAGTTAAAACATAGCTTTATGCAAATAATTTAATGTTATTTGTTAGGAATATTTATGGCCATACAACCGCCCAAACTCCATCTTAATTTGTATTGGCACATGCATCAACCAGACTACCGCGATTTGAGTACTGGTGAGTATGTGTTGCCTTGGACTTACCTGCACGCAATTAAAGACTATAGCGATATGGCTTTTCATCTAGAGCAGCACCCAAAAGCCCGCGTTAGTTTTAATTTTGTTCCAATCTTGGTAGAGCAGTTACTAGACTATACGGAACAGCTCAACAATAACAAGATCCGTGATCCTTTATTAGCGCTTTTAATAGAGCCAAATTTAGCTGATATCAATGAGAAGCAGTGCCGTTTGATTGTGGAGAGTTGCTTTAAAGCGCACCACGAAAAAATGCTCAATCCGTTCCCTCATTACCAACGCTTGCTGAATATTTATCGGCAAGTTGAGCCAATTATGACGGAAGATTACGACTTTCATTATTTATCAGAGCAATATAAGGCCGATTTGTTGGTTTGGTATCATTTAGCTTGGTGTGGAGAAAGCTTACGCCAGCAAAGCAAGGTCATTCAAGCGCTAATGCAAAAAGGGCTGTTGTTTACGCTTGAGGATCGACAACAGCTTTTCGCTGAGATTAGAAACACGATTAGTGGTCTTATTCCAAGATATAAAGCATTAGTGCAACGTGGCCAAATTGAAATAACAACGACACCTTACTACCATCCTATTTTGCCATTGTTGATTGATTTTGCCTCAACCAAAGATGCTATGCCTGATGCGCCACTACCAGTGCATACTCAATATGCAGGTGGCGCTATTCGTGCAAAAGCGCATGTAAAAGCAGCACAAGAATATCATCAAGAAATCTTTGGTGAGTTGCCAAAGGGGATGTGGCCTGCTGAGGGCGGTGTATCGCATGCTGCATTGTCTTTAATGGCCGAACATGGCGTTAAATGGGCAGCTACAGGGCAAGGCGTGTTGGCCAATAGTCTGATTAAATCGGGTGAAAATGTGGTGGATAAACACCAGTACCTTTACGAGCCATACCGCGTGACTAATGGTAAGGATGACATTCTATGCTTTTTTAGAGACGATCATTTGTCCGATAAAATTGGTTTTGAGTATTCCAAAATGCATTCGTCAGATGCGGTGAAGGATTTTATTGCCAACCTAGAAAATATTCGAAGTAATAATCCCAAAAAACCAAAAGTGGTCAGTGTCATTTTAGATGGTGAAAATGCGTGGGAATACTATCCTTATAATGGTTTTTACTTTTTAAAAGAGTTATACGAAGCGCTAGTTAATCATCCAGATATTATTATGTCTACTTTTACCGATATCGTTGAGTTGAAAAAATCAGGACACTTTCCTACAACACCTGTTTTGCCTAAAATTGCAGCCGGTAGCTGGGTTTATGGCACGTTCAGTACTTGGATTGGGGATACGGACAAAAACGCCGCTTGGGATTTGTTGTGTGATGCTAAAAAGGTGTACGACAATATTATTCAAACTTTAAACGTTGAAAAACAAACGGCTTGTGAGCGCCAGTTAGCCATATGCGAAGGATCAGACTGGTTTTGGTGGTTTGGTGATTACAACGCATCCGATAGCGTTAAAAGTTTTGACCAACTATATCGTAGAAATTTAATTAATCTCTATGAATTACTAGGTCAATCGGTACCAGACAGCTTATACAAAGCCATTAGTGAAGGTGGCGGAGATTCAGAAAACGCGGGGACGATGCGTAGGGGGCATGATGGTTAAAGACGTTGGTAACAATAAAAAACAAGCAGGTGTTTTATTGCATATTAGCTCGTTACCTTCAGCAGATTTAGGTCAAGACGCCTATCGGTTTATCGACTTTTTGGCCTCAAGTGGCGTTAGCGTTTGGCAAACATTGCCGATTAATATGCCACACGCAGATAACTCGCCCTATCAATGTGTATCAGCACATGCAGCTAATACTGCTTTTATTAGCTTACAACGATTAGCAAAAGAAGGTTTAATTGGTGAAGCGGATCTTCAATTAGAGCACGTCGAGGCGCTTAACTTCGCTTATAGCAACTTAGTATCAAATGGATTGCAAGAAGCATTTAATGTTTTTTGCCAGCAACACAAAACGTGGTTAAACGATTTTGCTCTTTATTCTGTGTTAAGAAAAAAGTTTAACAACGCTGGCTGGAATCAATGGGATGCGCCTTACAAAAATCGTGATTCTGCAACATTAAATGCATTTCAAAACGAGCATGGCTCTGCAATTGAACAAGTTAAATTTCACCAATATTTGTTTTTTAAACAATGGGATGTGTTAAAAGCGTATGCCAATAAAAACAACGTGACATTGTTTGGTGACATTCCAATTTTTGTCGCTTACGACAGTGCAGAAGTTTGGGCGAAGCCTAGCTTATTTAAATTGGACGAAAATAATGACATGACCGTCGTGGCTGGTGTGCCACCAGATTATTTCTCTGAAACAGGTCAGCGCTGGGGTAATCCGCATTACGACTGGGATGAAATGACGAAGGATAATTACGCATGGTGGGTAGCACGTATGCATACGCAATCTGAACTGTTTGACTTGGTCAGAATTGATCATTTTAGAGGTTTAGAAGCCGCTTGGGAGATTCCATCTAATGAAGAAACCGCGATGAATGGCACTTGGGTGACCGCGCCTGGTGATGCTCTATTGACGGCTATTTATGCGCAATGCCCTGATATTCATTTGGTGGCAGAAGACTTGGGTATTATCACCGAAGAGGTCGATGCCCTACGTTTGAAATATAATATGCCGGGTATGAAGATTTTGCAGTTTGCTTTTGGCGGCGATGAAACCAACCCTTATTTACCTGAAAATATTGAGGAAAATAGCGTGGTTTATACCGGTACTCACGACAATGATACGACGCTTGGATGGTATCAACAAGCGGGGCAGGAAACCAAAGATCATTTGCACCATTACTTGCAAAACGATCAGCCTGACATGCCTAGCGCATTAATCACGCTGGCTTTTTCAACTAAAGCCAAATTGGCGATAGTGCCAATGCAAGATATTTTGGCGCTCGATAGTGCGGATCGTATGAATACGCCTGGCACAATCGAAAATAATTGGGCATGGCGTTTTAACTGGGAACAGTTGACAGAAGACCATCAACAACAGTTTAAACAGGCTGTTAATGATGCAGGACGCGCAGTTCATGCCTAAAGTGGCTAAAGCCATTGGTATTGATGTGGGCGGCACTAATCTTCGTATTGGTGTGTTTGAAGAAATGCATTTAATAGCAGAAAGCCGACTTCAAGCTGACTTTTCTACCATTTGTAAAAACAATCCTCCCGAAGTTGCTTGGCAAACGATATTGAATGTTACTGCTGATGCTATTAATAGTGTGCTTTTACAGCATCCTGATGTCGAGCATGTCGGTATTGGTTTCCCAGGGTTTATCGACCCTTATACTCATGCCGTTGCACAATCGCCAAACTTACCAGGTTTGCATAATGTTAATTTAGCGCATGACCTTGCCAATCTTTTGCAGAAAACAGTCATCGTAGAAAATGATGCCAATGCCGCTGCTTTTGGTGAATATTGTTTAGCAGGCAAACCTTCATCAGGCTTGATTTATCTTGGCTTAGGCACAGGCGTCGGTGGCGGTTTAATCTTAAATGGTCGGCCACATGTCGGCCATCACGGCTGCGCGATGGAAGTTGGTCATATCACCGTCGTGCCAGAAGGGCGCTTATGCGGTTGCGGTAATTTAGGATGTATGGAGCAATATGCCTCTGCAAGTGGCGTTAGTTTAAGCTATTACGAAGCAACCCAACAAAAACATACAGCGGCGGAAATTGCTGTACTCGCGCAAGCAGGTGATCACAATGCAATTAACGCCTATCACATTGCCGCAAACGCATTAGCACAAGCACTCGCTACTATTTTAAAAGTCATTGATGTGCAACATATCGTGATTGGTGGTGGCATGGTTGGCGCTTGGGCTTTAATGGAAAATGCATTTAATCAGCGTTTACAGCACGACTTAATCCCTGTATTGCGCGACAAGATTAAAGTAGAAATTTCCACTGCACAAGATATTGCCGGAATGCTGGGTGCAGCAATGCTAGCCAATTATCAATAAACTTCAACTCGCACTTATTATTTGGCATCCGTTTACTGAATGCCCTCAAATAAAAAAACTTACTATCTGTTTAACGATTAATTGATGACGCCGCAGGAAACTCGTGCGCCTCCACCACCTAATGGTGCTGGATGATCAGAGTGATTATCACCACCCGCATGAATCATTAAAGCGCGGCCACTTAAATCACTCAGTTTCAAACGTGGCGCTAATACAGGCTGAGTAGAAGAGCCACTTTTCTCTGCATATAAGGGCGGTAAATCTCCCAAATGACCTTCTCCCCATGGCGCACTATGGGTATTTTTAGCCTTTGGATCATAATGCCCACCAGCAGCACCAGCCGCAACTATCTTGCCATCTTTTTCTTTAGGTTCACAGCTTGCATTTTGATGTAAATGAAACCCATGAACACCAGAATTGAGGCCTTTAAGAGATGGGGTAAAAACTAGACCATACTGAGATTCAGATATAATAACTTCGCCAACCTTAGCGCCAACGCCTTTTTCTGATACTGAATTCATTGAAACAACAACATCTGCAAAGACTGTTGTTGCTGAAAGTGACAACAATAGTACAACTAATTTTTTCATTGTATTTCCTTTCTGGATTGAGTATAAATTTTGAGTAATCTCTAAAATACGACCTTACAAAGGTAACAAAATTCCAAAACATAGAATAAACATAGGAAGTTTTAAACAAAATCTTCAACTGAGGAGCTGATTTCTTTAAATGATGATATTAATATTTTATTTAAAATCAATAATATAAAAAATTATGTTGATTTAGTTGATTCTCAAATAAAACCATCTTTGCCATCGTAGAACGGACTCTTTATAGACCGCCAAAGTGAGATGGCTTGTCTTTACAGTGCTGAAGATATAAATTGCCGCCAACTAACTTTTGGGCTGTTTCTTCACTCACCGCTCATTTGCCACTTTTCCATTCGTTTTTTTTCTCAATACGCTCCATATTTCCGAGGCGTTCAATTAAGTGGATAGTTCCCATGATGATTTCCCGTAAGCTCTAACGTTTGAATTAAGGGGCTGTCGACAACGTATTATCAACCCTCGTTGTCAAAAATCGCTTCATCGAAGAACTTTTTCACCAGTCCCGCTTGATGGATAGGTTAGACGTCTTCATGCAGGTCGTTATCTTTGAGTTCGCCCAGCATTGCAAGATAAGCGTCTAGAGCGTCTTGCACGAATGAAAGTTGCTCCTGATATGGCTCCACCAGCAGATAGGCGCGTACCAGCGCCATCACCCGGACCTTGCGTACTTCGAAAAAGTCGGGTCTTAGATCAACATGGCCTGGATATCCTTGGGGGTTAGCATAGAGCAACTTATTCCTGAGGTTCGCTTGAGCACGGATGTAGGCAGAAATATTCTTCGCCTCCCGATGAGTTGTAAGAGCCTCAATTTGTGGGCGATACGACAACCGCTTTGCCTCGCTGGTGACGCTGAAGTTCAGAGGGGGTATCGGATGCACCCATTGATCTACTCCGTTCACCTGCATCAGCAGGCCAAGCATCAGGCGGCGATCGGAGCCTTCGCCTTGAAACATCAGCGCTGGCTTCTTTACGTGGGCAGCAATCGTCTCAGCGAAGAATAAGCCAAGAACGTCGAGGAATGGAACGATCGCATTCTTGTGAACGTGATCGCGAGTCTTTAGACGGTCGGCGTTCTGGTATCCGCGCTCTTTCAGGCAGTGCATCAAGCCAGACGCGGCTTCTTCCTCCGCAGTCAGGCCCCGGAACGCTGCCATGGCTGGGTCAATCTCCTCAATCTTTTGGGCGCGCTCTAGGTGGTGAAAGGCAGAACGAAAGCAGCTACGCGAATGCCGTTTCGGCGATTCGTCAAGTAGCTCTTTGCACTGTCGATCAAACGGGGAGAGACTCATTGCGCCTTACGTCTAACGTAAAGTAGACACCGAAATCGGTGTATAACTAGATTTAAAGCGGTGTAAATTTATTTTATTATTCATATTAACTACCTGTTTTTATATAAATTATTATTTAATCTCATCAAAACTATGCAGAAAAATACATCTATTGAGGCTGGGTAGCCTAAGTTGCTCGATGTCTTTCGCGATAAGATACGCGTTAAACATTACAGCATTTCTGTATAAATGCAATATTGGTATGTCAGAATGCTTTTATTGATGTTGCGCTAAAGCCCATTGAATATGTTCTTTAACTAAGTCACTCGCATCTTGTACACGAGATTGCAGAGCGGCAATGACGGTTGGACTTGTCGGCGCATTACCTAACCCAACCGCAATATTACGCAACCATTGTGCATAACCAATACGATAAATCGCGCTACCCGCCATTTTTTGTTTGAACTCTGCTTCACTCCAACTAAAACATTCAATGAGGCTAATATCATCTAAGCCGTGGCGTACATGAAAGTCATCTTCTTGTGTGGTTTCGGCAAATTTATTCCACGGGCAGGTGAGTTGGCAGTCGTCGCAGCCATAGACACGATTACCAATCAGTGGTCTCAATTCGACAGGAATGCTGTTTTTAAGCTCGATGGTTAGGTAAGAGATACATCGTCTTGCGTCCACTTCATATGGCGCTGTTATGGCTCGTGTGGGACAAATATCAATACAGGCGTTACAAGTGCCACAGTGGTTAGTGGCGGGATTGTCTATTGGTAGTGGTAGGTTGGTGTAGATTTCGCCTAAAAAGAACCATGAGCCGTGGTCTTTATTAATCAGTAATGTGTGTTTACCACGCCAACCTAGTCCTGACTTTTCTGCTAGAGCGACTTCTAATACAGGTGCGCTATCGGTAAAGGCGCGATATTCAACGTTTTGCGTCGCTAACTGAATTTTATCGCATAGTTTTTGCAATTTATTGCGGACTACTTTGTGATAATCGCGACCTAACGCATAGCGCGAAATAAACGCTTGCTCGCCATTATTAATGACTTGCCAGCTGTCTTTGGTTTTAGGTGGTAAATAATCTAATCGCGCTGAAATAACCCGAATGGTATTTGGCACTAATTCAGCAGGGCGGGTTCGCTTCGTGCCGTGTTTTGCCATATAATCCATGTCACCATGAAAGCCTTTTGCTATCCATTCTTGATGACCAGATTCAGCCTGCGACAAATCCGTATCGGTGATGCCAATGTCAGCAAAACCAAGTTCGCGACCCCAGCGTTTGATGTCATCAGCAAGTTTAGTCAAATCAAGATGCGTCAACTCATCAGTTGTCAACTCGTTAGTATTGGAAATGCTATTCATGGCTGAACATTTTACACGTGAATTAGCGGATGAAGCAGCCACATTGCAAGCGGGTCGTGATTTTGCTAAGCAGTTATCTGCAGGTATGACGGTTTATTTGCATGGCGATTTAGGTGCGGGTAAAACCACATTTGTACGCGGTGTGTTACAAGGTTTAGGACATGAAGGTAAAGTAAAAAGTCCAACATATACTTTAGTTGAGCCGTATGAATTGTCTGAGTTAACTGTCTATCATTTTGATTTATATCGCTTTGCCGATGAATACGAATGGGACGCAGCAGGCTTTAGTGAATATTTTAATGAGACGAGTGTTTGCATGGTTGAGTGGCCTGAAAAAGCAGGTACACTACTGCCTAAACCAAGTTTTGATGTGGCATTGGAGCTATCGAATCATGACGAGCAAGCGCTTGGTCGAACCTTAACAATAACGGTTGAAATAGAATAAAGACGTATGGTGAGATTATTGTTTACAAAATTAATGTTAGTTGGAATGTTGCTCAGTGTTAGTTTATCGACGCTAGCTGCAAACCTCGTCACAGCTACCCGCGTTTGGCCTGCTGAGGATTATACGAGGATGACATTTGAAGCGGCTGGCGCTTTTAAATACCAAACATTATCACTCAAAAAGCCAGAGCGCTTGGTGCTAGATATTGAGGATATTTCCCTTAACGAAGTGCTAAATGCTTTACCGTCTCAAATTCTCGCGGATGATCCTTACATTCGACAAGTACGTATTGGTCAATATCAACCTAAAGTGGTACGGGTGGTAATTGACTTGAAAAAAGAAGTCAATTTTAATGTGTTTTCTTTAAGCCCAGTTGGTGAGTATAAGCATCGGTTAGTCTTGGATATTTTGCCGTTAAAAGACCCCGTCATGGCGATGCTAGATAAGCTGGATAAAAATCTAAAAACGCAACCCATTGCTGAAGAGCAACCTTCGTTAACAGAAAATCCGACCCAAAAGGAAGCTGAGAAAGAAACGCAATCAACCAATAAAAAGCAAGACGATCGCATGATTACCATTGCGATTGATGCTGGTCATGGCGGTGAAGATCCTGGGGCTGGCGGTGCGAGTGGTTCGCGTGAAAAAGATATTACGTTAGCGATTGCTAAAAAGCTAAAAGCTTATGTTGATGCTGAGCCTAATATGCGGGGCGTATTAACACGAGATGGTGATTATTTTGTTTCTTTGGGCGGCCGAGTAGTTAAAGCGCGTAAGTTGCGAGCTGATTTGTTTATTTCGATTCATGCCGATTCATTCACAAAATCTTCTGCACGTGGTTCTTCTGTATTTGCTTTATCAGAACGTGGTGCAACCAGTACAACGGCACGTTATTTGGCGCAAAAAGAAAATGAGTCTGATTTGATTGGTGGCGTTAGTTTGAAAGATAAAGATCCTATTTTGGCAAAAACACTATTGGATTTATCACAAGCAGCCACGATTAATGACAGTTTAAAATTGGGCAAAGCTGTTTTAGAGTATGTGGAAGAAATTAATGTATTGCATAAAAAGCATGTAGAACAAGCTGGTTTTGCGGTATTGAAATCACCTGATATTCCTTCTATTTTAGTTGAGACAGCGTTTATTAGTAATCCAGAAGAAGAGCGTAAATTGAACGACAATAACCATCAACATCAATTAGCCAAATCTATTCTGTCTGGTATTAAAAAATATTTCGCGGCTAATCCTGCATTAGCAAGAACAGTAGCGAACAACGAATAATTGCAATGAATATTATTAAAGTATTACCAGACCAACTCATCAGCCAAATTGCCGCTGGCGAAGTGGTGGATAGACCTGCCTCTGCATTAAAAGAGTTATTGGAAAATAGCTTGGATGCAAAAAGTACCGATATTAAAGTGATTTTAGTAGAGGGCGGTATTAAGCAGCTACGTGTTGCTGATAATGGTAATGGGATTATCGAAGATGATTTAGCTTTATCGTTAACAAGGCATGCGACTAGCAAAATTAATTCTTTAGATGATTTGGAGTCAGTTGCCAGTCTTGGTTTCCGTGGTGAGGCGTTGGCGAGTATTGCATCAATTTCTCGTACGCAGATTGTTAGTCGTGCTCAAGCGGCTAAACATGCATGGACCATTCATTCCTATGGCAGTGAAATTTCTGCATTGGAGCCTAGCGCTTTAGATGCAGGCACGATAGTAGAAGTGAATGATTTATATTTTAATACGCCAGCCAGACGTAAATTTCTAAAGCAAGAAGCGACAGAATTTGGGCATTGTGAAGATGCTTATACACGCATGGCTTTGTCACGTCCTGATGTTGCTTTTACTTTAGAACATAATGGTCGCATTATCAGTCGCTATGTTGCATCAGAGTCGAGTAAGCGATTTAAAGATGTGCTGGGCGCTGAGTTTACAGCAGAAACGGTGACGGTAAACGAAGAGGCTGCTGGTTTGCGCTTTTGGGGTGTGGCGGCAAAACCGACCTTTAATCGCGGGCGACGTGATACGCAGTATGTTTATGTGAATGGACGTTTTGTGCGCGATAAATTGATTGCGCATGCGATACGTCAAGCGTATCAAGATGTGTTGCATCACGATAGACATCCTGCTTTTGTTTTATTTTTAGAGTTGGATCCACATTTAGTTGATGTCAATGTTCATCCCGCGAAAACTGAAGTGCGATTTAGAGATGGGCAGGCGATTCATCGTTTTATTTTTCATGCGCTAAATAAAGTATTAGCCACGCCAACCGGCGAGTCGAATGCGGTGACTGCTAGCCAAGCTACACACAATCCATTTGGTTCAAGTAACTTATCAGCAAACACATCAAATTCATTTTCGCAACCATATCCTAGATATCAATCACAAATGCCGTTATCGGCAAACCAAACAACTGATTTTTATCAGAACTTGTATGGTGAGATGAATGCATCGCCGAATAACAACAATAGTTTATTCAAATCAACTGAGCCTCAATATAATGTGCCTGAACAAGAGGTTACAGAATATCCATTAGGGTTTGCTTTAGGGCAAGTGCACGGTATTTATGTATTGGCGCAAAATACACAAGGCTTAGTGGTGGTTGATATGCATGCAGCGCATGAGCGCATTATGTATGAGCGTTTAAAGCAGGCGTTAGATGATAAAGCAGTGCCTATGCAGCCTTTATTGTTACCAGTTAGTTTTAATGCGGATCGACAAGAAGTGGTAACCGTGAGTGATTTATTAGCTTCTGGTGGAGAAACATTAACGCAACTCGGATTTGATATTGCCGTGCTATCGCCTACAACCTTAGCGGTGCGCGCTGTTCCAACTTTATTGCAAAAGGCTGATGCCGTTGCACTGGCGCGTGATGTGCTACGTGAGTTAAGTGAATATGGTGCGAGTAGGGTGCTGACCGATCAGCGTAACACTTTATTAGGCACAATGGCTTGTCATGCGGCAGTGAGAGCGAATCGCAGTTTAACAATTACAGAAATGAATGCATTATTACGTGATATGGAAGCAACTGAGCGATCAGGTCAGTGCAACCATGGTCGCCCAACTTGGTTTCAAGTGAGCATGGGAGATTTAGATAAGATGTTTATGCGTGGTAAGTAATCGGTTTAATTACATGGTTTTAATTAAATCGTTTTGATTAAGCAGTTATGCGCCTAATCCAGCGCCAAACAATACTATCAGGCACTTCTAGTCCATTCATAATGTAATTGAATGTTTTCGTATTATTCATTGAAGCAGGTAAGGTTGTTTTTGCATCATAAGTACCACAGAATAAAATACAATCGCCATCTAGCACGACCATGTCCTGATCAGGCACAAGATGAGAAACACCGCCTCTAACCAGTAATAAAGGGACTAGTTCGAGATTTTTTTCTCGATTAGCGGGGTCTTGCATCAAGTTTTGCAACTTAACCAGCACACCACTTTCAATATATTCACTTACCGCAATGGTGTTATTTGCATTGATTGTCACAGCAAATGTTTCAGGCACAGTTTCCCCAACCACATCAACCAACTGGCTAATTAAACTATTTGCCCATTGATTATTCTGACTGCGAACTAAGGTTAAAAACTCTGCTAATAATGGCGTTAACATATGAGCCAAGCACTCATGGGCAATAATGTCCGTTGGCTGCATGGTGATATTGGCGCCAAACTTTCTGAATAGCGCACCATTATTGCGATTGTTTTTACGCACAATCAAGAACAGGTTGGGATTTAACTCTTTAGCCGTCATGACAATCGATAAGTTGTTAATATCGTTATCGGTACCTGCAACAATGCCACAAGAATCTAGAATACCTGCTTCTAATAAGGTACAGGCTTCTGTACCGCTACCAATCACACATTCTTCACATTCTGTAAGATCGGGCATTGCCTCAATAATGGTAGTGGTTAGCTGCTCACGTTCTAAATTTTCTACAACCGACTTACCAAATCGACCATAACCACACACTAACCAATTACCTCTGGGCGGACTTTCTGGTGGCGGTAGTGTATCGCCTGGCACGCCAGTCAACCATTGATGCAGAATGTAAGTGCCCAGCGCATGCACACGCATGGCAAGTTGTTCGCCAAATAAAGTGTAAGGATTGATAATGTGATCAGTACCAAACGAAGCCATGTTTGCCGCAATATCTTTACGCTCTGCACGCGCTAGTACACGTAAACTTGGATTCATTAACTTAACCGAAACAGCCACAGCAAGATTGACTTCGTCATTATCAGTGAGCGTTACAACGCCACTACAGTAAGGATTGTAAATGCCTGCGCGAATCAAGTTTTCAGGAATCTTGGCATCAGCACAAAGACTGAGCATGATGTTTCTGGTGTCGGATAATTCCAACTCGTTAAGACGTTCTTGATTTTGCTCAATGACAACTACGCGCATCCCTTTTTCATCAAGAATATGAGCGAGCAAACTGGCCGATTGACCATAGCTACATAAGATAAAGAAAGGCTCTTGTAGTCGACGCACATTGCGCGCAAGTCGTTCTGCAGAGATGGTTTGGCGCAAACTGACATCTTGCAATAAGTTGATAATTTTACCAACTGCATAAAACCAAGGCAGAACAGTGAAATAGATTGAAAAAGTCATCCATAAGCGTTGCGCTTGGCTATATGCAAAAGGCACTTCGCCAAATCCAATAGTGGTTGCTGTATAGCTAATGACATAAAACGCTTGGAATATGCTCATGTGCCAAACATTGCCTTGGTCATCTAGGCCAGGCACTATGGTTAGGCCGATTGTCGCAATAGCAAAACTGACAATAATCAGAATAATCGGGCGCCTTAAGCGCCGTAGAATCATGAAGAGAATGCTATTCATTGTTGAGCATAGCGTTTCTTATTGAATCAGTATGAGTGATTGGATTAACGACGTTGGCTAATAGTTTCAGAAATGAGGAGTACAACTGAAACGAAATTGGCCATCAATGCACCGCCCGAAAGTGAGACGATATAGACCATTAAACTAGAGGTTTGCATTGAATCTTCAAAAGCAGCCCATAAAATAGCTGCCGTAATGAGTTGTAAGTCTGCGGCTAAGCTAGTGGAGAGTAAAATCGCACCAACTTGTGTACGGTCACCAAATTTAAGTACAGTCGCAATTAAACTCACGATGATAGCCGCGTATAATTCATAGACATGGTGGTGGCTAGCATTATCGATATCGCCGATAAAGAAGCCGAAATTGAGCGTCATTGCGAGTACAATAAAAAAACCAAAAACAACTTTTTCCATATTCATAATAATCCACCATCTCTTTTTGAGCGCAACAAAAGCGACTCAATTAATTACACTTTAAAGCGTTATTATATAACTTCAATCAATAATTAACAGCATGAATAACAATTCTCTACCAAAAGCAATTTTTCTAATGGGGCCCACAGCTAGCGGAAAAACCGATGCTGCAGTTGCGTTATTACAACAATATCCAGTCGAAATTATTAGCGTTGACTCTGCGTTGGTTTATCAGGGAATGGACATTGGTACGGCTAAACCTGATGCTGAAATTTTAAAAATAGCACCACATCATTTGATTAATATTATCCCGCCAACGCTAGCTTATTCAGCGGCTAATTTTCGACAAGATGCTTTGCGCTTAATGGAAGATATTACCGCGCGTGGCAAAGTGCCTTTGTTGGTTGGTGGCACGATGCTGTATTTTAGAGCGCTAGAAAATGGATTAAGTGGTTTACCTGAAGCGAATCCAATTATCCGCGAGCAGTTGGATCAAGAAGCCGAGCAAATTGGCTGGCCTGCGATGCATCAAAAACTTGCGGCAATCGATCCTGAAAGTGCATCACGTTTAAAGCCGAATGATATGCAACGCATCCAGCGCGCACTAGAAGTATACGTAATTACAGGTCAAACGATGACCACACTTTATCAACAACAGCAGGATCAACAACAGCAGGCTGACCAAGTGAATTTAGCTTTACCTTACGATGTACTTAAAATAGCGTTAACTCCGAGTGATAGAAAAGTATTGCATGAGCGGATTGCCCAGCGCTTTAAACAAATGCTAGCTGGTGGGTTTGTGAATGAAGTTAAGCAGTTGCTGACACAATATCCAACTTTAAACGCAGAAACGACAGCCATGCGTTGTGTTGGTTATCGGCAAGCTTTGCTGTATTTGGACGGGGAGTATGATTTTGATGAGTTTTGCGACAGAGGCATTTTCGCGACACGCCAGTTAGCAAAGCGACAATTGACTTGGCTGCGAGGAATGGAGGCACTTTCGATGGTCGATTGTTTGGATGCAGACAAAATAAAATGTGATTGTAGTCAGATTGTTAAAGATTTTTTGACGTAAAAAACCGCTTAATGAATAAGCGGCTTATAGTGCAAAACTTATTAAGACAGTTAGATTTTACCGTCTAAACCCATTTGGTAGTACTTGTGGGTGATTTTGTCTTGATTTTCTAATAACCAATCAATACTAGGTTCGTTTGACATGGCTTTTTTAATTGCTAATGTCGTTGCTTTACGATGAATTTCGAATAACGCTTTATGATCTAAATCTTTTTGACCTACGACACCAGGGTTCAACCAAACTGACACAATAATACCTAAATCATTGGCTTTTTCTTTTGGAATATAACCTTCACGCACTGCATCTAATACACCATTGGCAATCGCACCTTGCACAGTACCCATTAAAATATTGGTGTAAGCCGTGTCTTTAACCGTTACTTTACTCACCATCAAGGTTGCTGGACGCACTTGAATATCCGTATTCATTATGGCCAATACTTTTGAATGCCCTTGTGATTGATTCGCCATTTGGTTGGCAAATGCTACACCCATCGGTCCATCCATTTCACCAATCGCCACTTCTGGTTCTGCTGCGGTATTTAATGGGCCGCCAGCGACCAATGCTTCGCCTATACGCATAATAATTCTTTCACTCATATTGATACTCCTTAATCATTAATTAAAAGAAATCTTAACTTAATAAAGTTGTTCAATGCGTTGAGCTGCCTCAACACATTCGGCTAATGGTGCAACGAGTGCCATACGAATAAAGCCTTTACCAGGGTTAATGCCATGTGCATCTCTGGCTAAATAGCTACCAGGTAATACAGTAATGTTGGCATCACGTTTTAATTGAATTGCAACAGCGGTATCATCTTGGTTTGTTTGTATCCAAAGGTAAAACGCTGCATCTGGCATTTCTACTACAGACCACACTGTTTTGAGTATGGGAGTGATGGTGCTAAATTTTTCTGCATAGAGGCGGCGATTTTCCACGACATGCGACTCATCATTCCAAGCAGTCGCACTGGCCGCTTGTATTGCTGGGCTCATTGCACAGCCATGGTACGTTCTATAAAGTAAGAACTTAGCTATTATAGCAGAGTCGCCTGCGACGAACCCCGAGCGCATGCCAGGCACGTTTGAGCGCTTGGATAATGAGCTAAAAACAACGAGTCTAGAATAGTCACGACCCAGTTTTTTCGCTGCTTCCAGTGCACCCAAAGGCGGGTTAGCTTCATCAAAGTAAATTTCAGAATAACATTCGTCTGCTGCAATCACAAAACCATACTGATCTGATAAGTTGAACAATTTTTGCCAGTCATCTAATGACATCACTTTGCCAGATGGATTGCCTGGCGAGCAAACATAAACTAACTGCGTGCGATTAAGTATTGCTTTTGGCACGGTACCAAAATCCATCTTATGCTGATTGTCAGGCAGCGTATTGATGAAATAGGGTTCTGCACCAGCTAAAAAGGCAGCGCCTTCATAAATCTGGTAAAACGGATTCGGGCTAATTACAATAGGGTTAGGCTTGCTTGTATCAATCACAGCCTGCGCTAATGCAAATAAAGCTTCACGACTGCCATTCACTGGGATAATTTCTTTATCAATATCCAGTGTAGGAATGCCGTAACGACGAGTTGCCCAGTCTGCAATCGCTTGTCTAAGCTCAGCTGAACCAAGTGTCGTCGGGTAACTGGCTAAGCCCACAATATGATTAATCAAACTTTTTTGAATGATACTCGGCGTTTCATGCTTAGGTTCGCCAATTGATAAGTTAACTGGGGTATATTGTGTGTTCGGTGCAATGCCTTCAAATAAATCTCTAAGGCGCTGAAATGGGTAGGGTTGAAGCAGGTTTAAATTTTCGTTCATAGGTGAGTATTATAGTGAGCATCAGCAATAAAAAAAACTTTTTTGCAATATTTGGTTTGCTTTTTGGTGCAACTGTGTGGGGTATTATTTGGTTTCCCTATCGCTTATTACAGCAGGCTGGTGTTTCGGGTGTAGTTGCTAGTTTTTATACTTATTGTATTGCCATGTTAATCGGATGCTTGGTTTTTGGAAGATATTGGCGCGAGATATTCCGCCAACCAATCAGTATTATTTGGTTGCTGTTAGCGGCTGGATGGACCAATTTAAGCTATGTGCTTGCGGTAATTGATGGCGAAGTGATGCGCGTTATTTTGCTTTTTTACCTATCACCAGTTTGGACCTTATTATTAGCGCATTTTTGGCTGAAAGAACGGGTTGTTTTAAAAGACATCGTCGTAATCATAACCTCGTTGTTAGGTGCTTTTATCATGCTTTACGATGAAACCAAAAGCGTTCCTATACCGAGTAGTCAATCCGATTGGTTAGCCGTTTCAGCTGGTATTGGCTTTGCGTTGACCAACGTCATCACACGTAAATCGATCCATTTAAGTTTGACCGCCAAGTCATTTGCCGTCTGGTTTGGCGTGACAGTCATTTCATTGCTCGGTATTTTATTTTTCGGACAGCTAAACACATTATCCAACGCGATTAGCGCTCATGATTGGTTAATGATGTTGGCAGTCGGATTGATGTTATTCATAAGTACCTTACTGGTCCAGTATGGCGTTACTCATGTAGCTGCAGCACGAGCCTGTGTTATCTTTTTATTCGAGTTGGTGATAGCAGCATTTGCGGCTTATTTTTTAGCAGGTGAGTCCATGGCTTGGAATGAGTGGTTGGGCGGTCTATTGATTATTTCCGCCGCGATTTATGCCTCAATGATTGCCGTTGATCAACCTATTAATTAGCGACCAAAACTACTCAGTTCACGCTCAGAGCTAAAGCGAATTTTGAGGGATAAGTCATTCCTCGAATCCGCATTCATTAATGCACTGTTTTCATCAATCTGGTCATTGGTAAACAATTCATATAGGGCTTGGTCAAAAGTATTCATGCCAATGTCATTACTATCCGCCATCACTTCTTTTATTTCGGTTAGATTTTGCTTTTTAATGAGTTCAGAAACATAAGGCGTATTCGTTAACACTTCAAAAGCCGCAACGCGTTTTTTCAGTTTACCTGCAACTAAACGTTGCGAAATCACGGCGGCTAAGTTTAGAGAAAGATTAAGTAATAAACCCTCTTTAGCTTCCGTTGGGAAGAATGAGATAATGCGCTCTAACGCTTGATTGGCATTGTTAGCATGCAGGGTGGCTAAACATAAATGGCCAGTTTCAGCATAGGCCAAGGCCTGTTGCATCGCATCCATATCACGAATTTCACCAATCAAAATAACATTTGGCGCTTGGCGCATGGCGTTTTTCAATGCGCTATTAAACGACAGGGTATCAATGCCGACTTCTCGTTGGTCAACAATCGATTTTTTATGATGGTAAACAAACTCAATCGGGTCTTCGATTGTGACAATATGGCCATTTGCGTGTGTGTTACGGTAATCAATCATAGAAGCTAATGTCGTCGATTTGCCTGAATCAGTTGCGCCGACGACTAAGACTAGTCCACGTTTACGCATCACAAAATCACCTAATATAGTAGGTAAGCCGAGTGTTTCAAAGTTTGGTATTTCTGTTTTGATATGACGAATGACCATGCCTACTTCGCCACGCTGGCGGAACACATTGACTCTAAAGCGACCAAGGCCTTTTTTACTCAATGCAAAGTTACTTTCTAAAGTTTCTTCAAAATCGCTAATTTGTTGCGCACTCATCAACTCATAAGCAATATCTTTAATCATGCCAGGCGCAAGTGATTGACTATTAACAGGATAAAGCTCTCCTTCAATATTGATATTGACAGCAGCATTCGTGCTGAAAAATAAATCTGAGCCACCTTTTTTGACCATTAATTCCAAAACGGGACCGATATCAAATGCTGCCATTTTATTTCCTAAGAAAGTTTAAATATGCTTATCTTTAATTTGAAGCTACTCTATCACAAACCTTGTTTTTAAAGCGCGTCTAATTAAGAGGCTTTTTGCACGCATATTGCCATATTGAATGGTATTGACCTTCTAGTGACAGGGCAAATTTTTTCGCGTTAAATAAATCAGTGCTTTCAACTTTGCGTTTCAACTTAGCTTTTATGTCAGCTAATGCTTGCGTATTTTGTGCAAAATAAAGCGCCTTATCTTCATATGTGGCTAATGTGTCGCAAACTAATTCGGGTAGCTCAATTTGATTAAGCAAGCTAGCGGCTACTCTGGCGGCAAACGTATCACCTTTGCAGGTTAATACTGGCAAACCAACGGCCAATGCATCACTGGCAGTAGTGTGGGCGTTGTAAGGCATCGTATCTAAAAATAAATCGGCATGTTGCTGCCTCTCCATGTGCGCTTCTAATGCCGTTCTGGCGGCAAAAATCAGTCTGCTTTTATCAACCCCTGCAGCTTCTGCCTCTTTTTCCAAATTGGTTTTTGCCCACGGATTGCAAGCCAACAACCAAAGCACGCTATTGGGTACTTGTCTCAATAAACGCATCCAAACAGCAAAGACATCGGGCGTAATTTTAAATGTTTGATTAAAACAGCAAAAAACGAAGCTTTCATTAGGTAAATGATGATCCGTTTTTGTACTAATTTGAACATAAGTGCGTTTATTGTTTGGCTGATAGCAGGGTAAATAAAGCAACTTTTCACTAAAATCAGCTTGATTAGGCGCAATTATTTCATCGGCTAATAGGTAGTCAAATAATGGCGCATCTTCGGAAAGTTCTCCCATGGTGCCCGCAAACCCTAGCCAGTTAATCTGAATCGGTGCTGGCTTTAATACGGCAATGCCAGTGCGGCTGCTTTGGGTATAACCTGTTAGGTCGACTAAAATATCAATTTGATCTTGATTGATTTTGGTTGCGGCTTCAATATCGTTTAGCGGCCGAATATCAATAAAATGGTCAAATGCATCAATCAGTCGTTTGCGAGTATTGGTTTTATCATCTACACCATAGGAGTAAGCATAAAGCTCAAATTGGTTTCTATCATGGCTTTCTATTAACTCGGTGATTAAAAATGCCAGCGGATGCAGTCGGAAATCAGCAGATAAATAGCCTATTTTTAATTTAGGCTTGTTTTGCAAATGATAAGTGAAGACAATTTTGTCGCGTGGAGCTGTCAATCGCCTATAGTTTTGAGCAATATAATGATTCGCACACAGTTTTTGTTCTGCGGCCGTGGTGCTTGGCATCGCTAAAAAAGCAAAGGGTGCGATTGCCGCATTCGGGGTTGTTCTTACAATCTCACGGAGCGTGATAATTTGATGTTCAAGGCTGTCTTTTCCTATGCCTCGCCAATCGCAAATATGCTGTTTTTGGTGAATTAAATGCGCTAGCGAATGGTGCATATTGCCATCTAAACTAATGGCTTTTTCATAGTTGGCAATAGCTAAGTCTAGTTGACCAAGTTCACGTTGCACATTGCCTAAATTATTGTAGACATCAGCATCATTGGGATCAGATTGAATCGACTGTTTATAGCTTGCAACAGCGGCTTCAAGCTTGCCTAAATTCCGTTGCGCATTACCTAAGTTATACCAAAAAATAGCATGATTTGGTTGGTATTGTAGCGCCTCAGTAAAACACACTTCTGCAATGCTATCGCGGCCTTCATTGGCGGACTGATTGCCATGCGCTTGTAAAGCATGACAAAGTGCATTCGCTACTTCTGGGCTTCTATTTACCGATAATAGGTTTCTAAAGTGCGTTGAGGCTTTCTCAAAGTGAGTCAGCTTCATGCAAAGATTGCCGCAAGCAATCAGTAGGCTTGATTCGTTTGGATATAGCGATAATCCTTGCTGAAAATACTCTAAAGCAAGTGCGTCATTACCTTTAGATTGCGCTGTTTGAGCGTCTTTGATTAGTTTGTTGACATCGACCATCACATTATTTTAATCTAAAAATCATACAAGTTTTGCGCAATCTGTTTTAAGCCCATTTCTCTCAGTAAAAAGCGGCTAGGGTTTAGCTTTGCCGCTAAGGATTGTTCAATCGCTAATGGCTCGCTCATCACCAGATTAGCAATCAATTCACCACATAACGGCGCGGTAATCATGCCTTTTGAGCCATGACCTGCATTCACATATAAGCCTTTCAGCCATGGTAAATCAAGCGGATTATCGTTATAACGCGGCAGTGTTTTTCGCAAAGCAGGCTCATCAATTAATTGTCCCGCTAAAGGCAGATAGTCGCGCGTTGCACTTCGCCATGCAACGCGTCCAGTCAGTTCTGATGGATTAATATCATTAAAAATAGCGGGTGATATTTGTTTTAATGCTTGCAAGTTGGCAGTGGTATCTTGAGGGGAAATTGCAGAATTTAAATCATTTGGCGCATAACTAGTGCCTATCGAATGCATGCCATTGACGGATGGGCTTAAATAATGGTCAGTGCAAATAACAGCACCAATTCCCTTGCTGGCATCATTCTCTTTAAAAAAATTAACCTGCCCTCTGACGGGTGTAATTGGAATGTCCTTAGTTAGCTCAAATTGATGCAAATCATTAGCGTTACACAGCACAACAATATCGGCAGTTAGTACTTGTTCATTCGCTAACGTTACTTGCCAATGAGCTTCATGCTGATGAATCGTCATGGCTTGGCTAGCAACATAGCGAGTAATTAGGGCGGATTCAATTAACGCATGGCAGAAAAGTTGAGGTTTTACCCAGCCAGCATCAGGTAAATATAAGCCACCAGACGATAATGCTATATTGGCTTTCTCGCTCGCTTCAGCGGCAGAGATTAATTGAACAGTCGGCTGTTGATGAATGGTATCTAATAGCGCCGATTGTTTTTCTTGCTCGCGTTGATTAAACGCCAATTGAATTTGACCACACAGCTGAAAAAGAGAGTCGTTATTAGGCAACTGTTTAAGCAGCGCCAGCGTAAATGCAAAGCCATGACTCGCTATCATACTCAGTATGCTCATCCCCGTATTGAATTTAGGGTAGAGCATGGCGACAGGATTGCCAGAGGCTTCTTGCGCGATTGCATCATGGCGCTCAATGAGCGTAACAGCAATGCCACGCTTCGCCAACGCATAAGCAGTGCTACAACCAGCGATACCTGCGCCAACTATAATCGCTGTTTGTTCGTTGCTTTTATCTGTCATGTTTAATGCAATCTCATGATAATAATGAAAGATGGTTGCGTGAAATAATCAATTCGTATTTAGACTTTGTTTGCGGGTATACTTATCGGTATACTTTATATATTAATGTTTATTGGACTCAACATGAAACGCATTTTATCTCTTTCATCTGTGTTAGTTTTTTTGGTGCTGGCATTACCGCTCGTTAGTTTAACGGCATGTAATCTCGCACAAACCAAGTCAGCTAATCGCGCAGATGATTGGCCGAGTTATGGTAATGACTATACCAGCCAACGCTTTTCTACCGCTAGTCAAATCAATACAGACAACGTAAAAAACTTAAGCCTAGCATGGAAACATAATAGTGGCGTTGTTGCCAGTTATCAAACCACACCGATTGTGCAAAACGGCATTATGTATTTCTCTTTACCATTTAATCATGTGGTTGCGGTTAATGCCGTCACTGGTAAAGAGCTTTGGCGTTATGAGCATGATCGACGTGAAGACTGGAAAATGTGCTGTGGTCCACAAAATAGAGGCGTGGCCGTTAGTGATGGTAAGGTCTATATGGGCACCGTCGATGCGCGGTTGATTGCTTTAGATGCTAGAAGTGGAAAAAAGCTGTGGGATATTGATGTGGTCGAAGCGGCCATTAGCCGAGAAGGGCAAGAGACCTTAAGCAAAGATGACCCTAATAAGGCACGCAAAGTCACAGGCGGCACAGGCATTGGTATTGGCATGGCGCCAGTGGTTTATAAAGGGAAAGTCATTATTGGTATTACGGGTGTGGGTTATGGCTTGCATATTGATAATCCCATAGCAGATGCACCATTGGGCGCGGTGATTGGCGTTGCGGGTCGATTTGGTCGACCAGGCTTTTTGGCAGCATTTGATGTCAATGATGGCTCGCGCATTTGGCAGTTTGATACGATTCCTGCACAAGGTTGGGAAGGTGACTTTACAGTAACAACTGCTGACGGAATTACTTTGGATCGTGATATTGCGCAGGAAAAAGCAGCACTGCCTAACTATCCCGATTCAGCGAGCTTAGGCGGTGGCTCTGCTTGGAGTACGCCAGCGATTGATACGCAAAGTGACACCCTTTATTTTGGCACGGGCAACCCATCGCCACAAATGAACGATGTTTCACGACCTGGCGATAATTTATATACCGTTTCATTGGTTGCTCTAGACACCAACACAGGTAAATTAAAATGGTTTTATCAGCAGGTACCGCATGATTTATGGGGCTATGATTTAGCTAGCCCACCAGTGCTGTTTGATTACAAAGCCGAAGATGGAAGTACTATTCCTGCGGTCGGCCAAGCTAGTAAAACAGGCTGGTTTTATATTCATGATCGAGTAACGGGTAAGTTGCTGAATAAGTCTGATGCATTTGTGCCGCAAAAAAATATGTTTGCTAAAGCGACTTTTGAAGGAGAAGTGCTCTATCCAGGTATTTTAGGTGGTTCTAATTGGTCGCCAGTTAGTCTTGATCAAAGCAAACAGCTGGCGTTTGTATCAGGTATACACGCGCCAATTAAATATACCTTGCACGAAACGGCTGCTACGGAAACGAGTCCTGCGCTACGTTATGCATCTAGCGAACCGACAAATGACCCAAGCTGGGGATTATTATCAGCTGTTGATTTAAAAACAGGAAAAATTGCTTGGCAAAATAAAACCGAGCAACCTTTGCTTGGCGGCTCTTTAGCTACGGCTGGTGGCTTAGTATTTATGGGCGAGGGCAATGGCAACTTTAATGCTTATAACAGCCAGACAGGTAAGCTGTTGTGGCAAACCAAATCAGATTTTGGTGTGAATGCACCACCTATTTCATATATGGTTGATGGCGTGCAATATATTGCGGTTGCCAGTGGCGGTAATTGGATTATGGGCTTTAAGCAGGGCGACGCCATGCTGGTTTATAAACTAAATGACAAATAAATTAAAACATTAAGTAACTTAAAACAGCTTTAATACCGTGTGGGTCTGCTTTCTCACGCGGTTTAATAGGTCTGCATTGTCAATGAGCGATTCACCATAAGCAGGTATTAACTGCTTTAATTTTGTTTGCCAACTATCTTGTAATAATTGTTTAGCAAAGCAACGTTCAATTACATCCAACATCGCTTTTGCGCTCACTGATGCTCCAGGTGATGCGCCTAATAGCGCTGCTAAAGAACCGTTTTTAGCGCTAACAATTTCAGTACCAAACTCTAATTTTCCCCAGTTTTCTTCGCAATTTTTAATCACTTGCACACGCTGTCCGGCCTGTTCAAGATGCCAGTCGGCATCATTAGCCTGTGGTAAAAATGTACGCAAGGTATTCATGCGTTGCTCATGCGTTTGCGTGCTTTCTTTAATCAAATACTTGGTTAAATCTGCATTGTTTTTGCCTACACCTAACATTGCTTTTATATTGCTCTTATTAATCGATTTAGCTAAATCCAGCTTAGAACCTGCTTTTAAAAACTTAGTGGTAAAGCCAGCAAAAGGGCCGAATAATAACTGTGGTTTGCCATCAATAATGCGCGTATCTAAATGTGGCACTGACATTGGCGGCGCGCCAACAGCGGCTTTGCCATAGACTTTTGCGTAATGTTGTTTTATCACGTCAGGATTATTGCAAATTAACCATTGCCCACTCACAGGAAAGCCGCCATAACCCATGCTCTCATCGATATTGGATTTTTGTAATAACGGTAGTGTGCCACCGCCAGCGCCAATAAATACGAATTGTGCATTAATTGTATGGCTGCGTTTTGTTACATCGTGATTAAGCCCAACATGCCAGCTGTTATCTTCCACTGGAATCTTTACTCTTTTAATGCTTTTAACACCCGTATCGGTGAGTAGCGTAAAGTTATCTTGCTGTTTTAAATAAGCGACTAAATGACATGTAATTACACCAAAGTCGACATCTGCACCATGCGCTACATAGGTTGCTGCAACAGGCGTTGTCGCATTTCTATCCTGCATGATGAGCGGCATCCAAGTTTTTAACTGGTTAAAATCTTCACTAAATTGCATTTCTTTAAATAAATGATGCTGTTGTAATTTGGCATGACGCTCTTTTAAGAAGGCAATATTATCGCTATCACTTTTTTCATCATGCCAAACAAAACTTAAATGCGGCGTTTTACGAATGAAATGTTCAGGTGAGGGCAGTGCGCCCATTTCCACCAAGCTAGTCCATAACTGTAGAGACGTTTCAAAGTTGGCATTAATCGCCAGTGCGCGATTAATCTCAACAGTGCCATCTGCGGCTTGCGGCGTGTAATTTAACTCGCAATAGCCAGCATGGCCAGTGCCCGCATTATTCATTGCATCAGAACTCTCTAACGCGACTGCGGATAGTTTTTCCACCATCGTTATACGCAAGCTAGGATCTAACTGATGCAACAATACGCCCAGCGTCGCGCTCATAATGCCGCCACCGATGAGGAGAATATCAACTTCGTTGTTTTTCATAGGCGATATTATAGGGGATGTTAAGGATTAATTCTTGAGTGTATGGCTACGTCTTGTAGGATGTCATTATTTAATCGTCATGAACAATATATCGATTCCTACCTGTCGCTTTCGCTTTGTATAATGCGATATCAGCGCGCTTCATTATATCGTGCGATGTTTCTTTTTGATTAAGTGTATGTATGGCAATGCCGATACTCACTTTGATATCAATGAGATGTTCGTTGATTAAAACAGGTTTTACGAATGCTGCAATTATTTTTTTGGCAATTTCTGCAGCATCTTGCGCATGATTTAACTCATTGAGTAAAATAATAAACTCATCACCACCAATTCTGCTAAGCACATCGTCATACCTGATGTTTTCTAATAGCATTCTAGAAGTCACTTTGAGTACTTCATCTCCTATGTCATGCCCAAAGCTATCGTTAATCGTTTTGAAGTTATCCACATCAATAAACATAACAGCCATTAGCTTTTGATGTTTCAAAGCACTGAATAACGCACGATTGATCTCTTCATTAACCATTTGCCTATTTGGCAGGCCAGTTAAGTTGTCACTTTTTGCTTGTGTTGCGAGTTTTTTGCGCTCTTTTAACATTAAAAATAAGATACATGCTATTGAAAAACTGACAATCCAACTCATTAGCCTTGCTAAGAAAACTAGCGGTGAGAACTGCTCCACTTTATCAACAATAGCCCATTCCCACTCTGCATTATGGACTTTGCTACTAGAAATAAATGCATCTGGCTGATTAAATAGTACAGTTTCTCCATAAATTATCTGGTCTGATTGGCCTGCGCTAGATTTTAATCTGATTGAAAAATCGTATTCCTTAGTTGATATGTCGCTAAAGGTATCTGCTAAAAAACGATCGGTATTAACAACAGTGGCTAAGATGCCCCAATATTCATTCTTGATATAAACTGGATAGCGATAGATTAAACCTTTCCCACCTTGAACTAAATTAACTGGCCCAGCTAATATACCTTGTTGCATTTCTACTGCTTTTTTTACAGCTGGCCATTGTTCCGGATTATTGCGGTAATCTAATGTAAGCGCTTTTTTATTTTCGTTAATTGGATAAACATACTTCACCTGATAACCAACAGCAATAGCAAAGTGATGAACATGCTTTGCGTCTTTATACAAAGCCGCCAACACCTGATTAACTTTCTTATCATCGAGCTCATTATGATAGGCGCTCAAATAGGCTGATAAACCGTTAGAAAGATAAATAAGCGCGTCTAGCTTGGTACTAACATGATTTTTTAAGTTATTTGCATAATTCGCTTTTTCTATAGCTCTCATTGCCTTTATGTTCT
Organism: Methylophilaceae bacterium; assembly: GCA_041612255.1. GTDB lineage: Bacteria > Pseudomonadota > Gammaproteobacteria > Burkholderiales > Methylophilaceae. The sequence continues at coordinate 81,598 of JBFJJN010000005.1, forward strand.
TTAGCTCTGCATCAATTAAGCTCTGCAAAAGAGAGAGTAGAAAAATAAACGAGATTAAAGGAATGGCTATCAGAAAAAAATTACGTTTGACCGCATTGTAGAGCAATGCTGGAGACAGGGTTTTCATCAATGAATTAACAGTTAATTTCATGCTAATGTCAATGCTGGCTTGAGCCGATTTTAGTTAATAAATGAGCTAATTGAGATAAGTATTTCTCAATATACAGTGCTGTGTTGCTTTGTATTTTGCGCTGTATCAAGTGTTGAGCTCTTTTAAATGGTTGATAAGCTGATTGAGTGGCATAGGCTTTCCATAAAAATAGCCTTGTGCATAATCACATTTAAGAGTGTTTAAAATATCTTCTTGTGTAGTGACTTCTACACCTTCAGCAATTAATTTGATATCCAATTGATGTGCCATTTGTATAATAAAATTGCACAACGTTGAATTGAAATGGCTCGAATCTAAATTTTGAGTAAATGATTTATCAATTTTGATGAAATCAATCTTAAAATTTTGTAAGTAGCCCAGCGCAGAATAGCCAGTGCCAAAGTCATCAATCGCAAATTGAACGCCATGTTTGCTTAGAGAATGTATGACTTCAGTCACAGTTTCACTTGGCTCTAAAAGTAAACCCTCTGTTATTTCTAAACAGATATTTTCACCATTAATTTCTTTCTGCTGCATTACATTAATCCAGTTAATCAATATCTCAGGTTTGGAAAATTGAAAAGGAGAAACATTGATACTCAAACTAAACGATCCATTTATTTCACTATTAATGGTTACTAAGTTGTTTATTGCTTGATTGAAAACCCAGTCACCTAGCTCATTAATTAAGCCTGACACTTCGGCTAAAGGGATAAACTCGATTGGACTTATTAGGCCGAGTAAAGGGTGGTTCCAGCGAATCAGTGCTTCTGCTTTGATTATCGAGCGATTGCTAATATTGATAATGGGTTGATAATAAAGCTCAAATTGATTTTTTTTAATCCCTGACCGAATATCATTAATCATCTCCGTTCTTTTACTCACTGCCATTTGCATCGATTGATTAAAATATTGGTATTGATTCCGTCCAAGATTTTTACTTTCATACATCGCTTGATCAGCGTAGCGCACCAACTCCTCTGGAAACTCACTGTCATCAGGAAAAAAGGTAACGCCGATACTCGCTGAAATGAAAAAAGTTTCACTACCAATTTCAAAAGGGGATTGAATCGACTTAAGCATGCATTCGCAAGTTGCATCAATGTGAGATTTACTATCGAACTGTGGTAGTAAAACCATAAATTCATCACCACCAAGCCTAGCAATGATCGCGTTTTCTGACACACAATTGCTGATTCTGACTGCACAATGTTGTAATAACTTATCGCCCACAGAGTGGCCGGATGTATCGTTAATCTCTTTAAACTGATCCAAATCGATAAATATTAGACAAATTTGAGTATTTTTTATTTTTGCCTGTTCTATAGACTCTTCAAGTTTGTTCTTAAAGTGATAGCGGTTTGGAAGGTTGGTTAAGTAATCAAAATTTGCTTGGTGCCATATTTTTTCAAGAATGGCAGCTTGTTCAATTTTAGATTTGTTTTTTAAGCGGAAATAGCGAAAAGTAAGAATAATTACTATTAATAAGATCAACACTAAAGCAGCTATTAAGAAACTTTCTGCATAACTTTTCTTTTTTACCCAGTGATTTAGTAACGATGGATTATTTTGGCCTATTGTGGTCGTTGCTTTTTCCAAAATGCCAATTAATTCAGGCGCATTCTTTCTGACGGCCATTGAAACTTCGGATGTAAATGGGGTTAAACCAACTTTTTCAACAAAGCCAAGTCTATGAACTTCGATGTGATAATCAATAACAAACTCGTTACCAATGTATGCATCGACACTACCAAATCTAAGGTAATCAAATGCTTCGTCGGCAATATCGACAGTGATGATTTTTAGTTTTGGATAGTTTTTTCGCAGCGCTGTGATTAAACTCCCTTTTTTATAAACAGCTATTTTAGATTGCTGCAAGCTTTCTAATTCATCAAAGTTTATTTTACTCGCTTGCTCGCTAGTCATATAAACCGCATTAGGTAAGACTAAATATGGCTGACTTAATACTTTAAAATTAGCATGATTTACATTATCACCACTGACGCTAGAAATTATATCGGGCGTAGTGACATTGAAGTCTTCCGAAAATGGAATAATCTCGAAATCAATTTGAAGAAGATTGGCAATTTTTTCTAAATAATCAATTGTATAGCCGCGGTGCAATTGATTTTCCAATTGAAACTCTATCGGCATCCAACCACTCTTAACTGCAACTTTTATAGGGTCATGCTTTTTTAGCCACTGTTTTTCAATTGGGGTTAATAGAACTTCTTGTTCAATGCCCCTGGTTTGTTTCTGATGCTTAATTAATTGCTTTGCATGAAGTTTTTCACAATAAAAAACCAAAATAATTAGCACAATAATTGCGCCAATTACGCCTTCAACAGTTAGTTTTGTATAACGCTTTAGCATAGGTAGTTTATATTTTTTTAGTTTTCATGAGTTATTCTTAGCGTACATCAATAAGTTTAATGTAATAACTACATTAAAGAGGCTTTACTGCCGCAATTTTTCGTATGCTTAATGCTTTTTTACTACCAGAGTTACATTCTGGCTAAGACTTTTTCTCTAAAACATATTTTAACCTAATGAATACTTCACAAACAATTAGTGCACTAAATAGTTGCCTACTAACTATTCACATGGTATAAATGTGGTAGATGAAAATTCATCTGACATTTCGGAGTGGTTGTAAATAAATTATAAAATTTTATTTGGGGATCAATAATGAACTACGCAATCAGAGAAGTTAAAAGTTATCGTGCAGTGAGTGCTTTAATCGGTTTGTTTTTTATGATGTTTACTTTTGCAATGCCATCAACAGCTGCAGATGAGGAAGAAAGTTTATATACACGTTTGGGCGGTACTTATAACATCGCTTCAACAGTAGACTATTTAGTAGATTTAATTTATGAAAATGATGGTTTGAACGCAAACCCTATGCTAAAAGGTGTGCACGACAGAACTCAAACTAAAGCTGGATTTAAAGTCATGTTGACTAACTGGGTCGTTCAAGAAACTGGCGGACCTAAAATTTATGTGGCGGATCCATTTGGCCGTGGTAAATCAATGAAAGATAGTCATCCACATTTAAATATTAGCGACCGTGAATTCGATATTATCAAAACATTATGCTTAGCAACTTTCTACAAATTTAATGTTGGCAATCATGAGATTGATCAATTGATGGATGATTTAGAAAGTTATCGTAAAGTAATTGTAACAAGAAAAGGTGAAGCGCCTTTCACATCACGATTAAAAAGAGATGGCGTAGAGTATCGCACTAAATAAAGTTGGGGTTGGTAAGTTAGCACGAAAAAAATAAGGTCAGTATTATGACCTTATTTTTTGCTGATTATGCAACCTGTTTATCTTTTGAATTTTTAGCCATCGTTTCAACAAGGCAGTGTAAAGAGCCTCTTAACTGAAAAAACTCTTCCTCAGATAATCCGGTTTGGCATTCGACGCTTTGTTGAGCCTTTGCTACTTCGTGTCTTAAGTTTGAGCCAAGCTCTGTTAATTTAACTTCTAATGTGCGCTCATCTTGGTTACTTCTGGTTCGCTTAATAAAGCCAGCAGCTTCTAGACGCTTTAGCATTGGTGTTAGCGTGGCAGAGTTTAACGCTAGCTTTTGAGCGATATAGTTGAGACTAACACCATTAGAATCCCATAAAACCAGCATTACTAAATATTGCGCATAGGTTAGCCCAGATTTTTCTAAAGCATTTCTATAGGCTTTTGTTAGTGCATGTGAAGCGGCATAAAGGGCAAAGCATAGTTGATGATCTAGCTTTAGATTTTCATATTCATTCATTTAGCACACCAAATAATAGTTAATCAAATTTTAACCTAAATTGTTGAGTTAATCATTGAATATGAGTAACTCTACAAATTGATAAATAAGATTGAAATAATCGAGATTCAAACTAAGAATATTTGAAATGATTCGTTTATATGAAAAATCCACAAATAGCGTCTTAATGCACACTTAAATTGCTTTAAATTTGCACTTCTTTTTTTATTTAGCAATCACTAATATTATTTATAAAAAAATGTATCCAAATGTAACAAATAGTATCAAAATGTAGTTATTAATGATTATTTTTAGCTTTAACGCTAAGTAATTCCAAATTAATTGAGTGGTCGATAGGAGATAGCATGTCAGATCGTTTCATTAGTAATCTAACAAAAAATACAGTCGCTATTATTCTCGCAGGCGGTCGTGGAAGTCGCTTGAAAAGTCTCACCGATTGGCGTGCTAAGCCCGCGGTACACTTTGGTGGAAAATTTAGAATTATCGACTTTCCACTTTCAAATTGTATTAACTCTGGCATTCGTAAAATTAATGTGGCGACACAATATAAGTCACAAAGCTTGATACAGCATATTCAACGTGGTTGGGGTTTCTTACGTGGCGAATTCAGTGAATATGTCAACATTATTCCCGCACAACAACGATTGTCTAAAGAATGGTACAAAGGAACCGCAGATGCGGTGTATCAAAATTTAGATTTAATGCGAGAGAGTGGTGCTGAATATATTTTAATATTAGCAGGGGATCACATTTATAAAATGGATTACGGCAAAATGTTAGCGACGCACGTTAATAGTAATGCTGATATGACAATTGCTTGTATTAATGTGCCACTAGAAGATGCAAAGGGCTTTGGCGTTTTGGCAGTCAATAATGAAGATCGCGTGATTGAGTTTGCAGAAAAACCAGAAATGCCTAAGCACATGCCTGGGGATGAAACGAAGGCTTTCGCGAGCATGGGCGTTTACGTGTTTAATGCGAAGTTTTTGTATGAACAATTAATTAGAGATGCTGACGATAAAAAATCGTCACATGATTTTGGTGGAGATATTATTCCGTATGTGATTAATAAATATCGAGTGCAAGCACATCGGTTTACAGAAAGTTGTGTTGGTGCACGCAACGAGAACTATTATTGGCGTGATGTTGGAACAATAGATGCTTATTGGGAAGCGAACATGGAACTAACGAAAGTGGTTCCAGAGCTGAATTTATATGACAGTGAATGGCCAATTTGGACATACCAAGAGCAATTGCCGCCTGCTAAATTTGTGTTTAATGATGAAGGAAGAACAGGAAACGCAACCGACTCGCTAGTATCAGGCGGATGTCTAATTAGTGGTTCTTGTGTCACTAATTCAGTATTATTTTCAGACGTACATATAGAAGATTTTTGTATGGTTGAAGGGGCTATTATTCTGCCAAAATCTACCATTAATCAACATGTAACGTTAAAAAATGTGGTCATCGATCGAGGCTGTTATATACCAGAAGGCATGCAAATAGGCGTGGATTTAGATGAAGATAGAAAACGTTTTCATGTGTCAGAAAAAGGAATTGTCCTAGTGACGCCCGATATGTTGGGGCAAGAACTTCATCGAGTCATGTAATCAGTGATCGATAGCTTAGGTGACAAAAAATCCTGTTCAGATGTTGTCCTTAACTAGTTAGCCTTAAATAAATTGATCTTCAATTAAATCGATGGCAAGCGCTGGAATTGAAACAAAGGCAATAGGACATTTAAAAAGAGTTAAGTAAATTTTTATTTAACTGGATGCTTTCAAAGAACATTCGACTATTAAGATGCCAGCTACTTAAAGGGGTAATAGACTTAATTTGTTTTTAGCAGTATCCACAAGATTAGAAAATGACTTGAATGGCATCAATCTAGTACTTTTCTACCTTTTACTTTTGATTTGAAAAGTGGCTTGTAGTATAAAATTGAAGAAATAAATTAGAGAACCAACCGCTTTAATGGATCCTATTTCCCACATTGCTAAATTAAATATACCGACGCCTGTGTCAATGCAGACATCGTTAATCTATGGGTTGCTCGTTTTGGTTTGGGGGGTGATATTAGGACTTTATGTAGTTAAGTTCGTCAAAATTCGTCCTTATAACAAAACGATAGCGATGTTAATTTTTATTCTAGCAATCGATGCATTAAGAACCTTTTTTGAGTCAATCTACTTTGGCATTTACTTTAGTCAACCATTTGCATTTATTGCAAATAGTCTCATTTTTCAACCTAGCTTTTTTATTTTCCCAAAGTTAGTCAATCTAGCGGCTGCTTTACTGATTGTTTTTCTATTAATTAAACATTTGCTACCTAGGCTGGTTGTGAATGAAACGACGCTTAAAGAACAATTAAAAGACTCAGAATTAAAGTTAAACGTAGCGGTCAAGTATTCGCCGAACCCAATATTGATCCATACAGAAGACGGAGAAATTTTATCGGTTAGCGATACGCTTTTGGAGTTAACAGGTTATGCGCGAAAAGATATAAAAAACATAAAAGACTGGTTGGATAAAGCCTATCAATCGAATGCAGAAGTCATGCATACTAAAATTCTACGTAGTTTCAAAACCAATGACACCTATAACCTTGGGGAAGTATTAATTCACGGTAACAATAATCAAGCGCTGTATTGGCATATGAATTCGATTGCGCTTGGTAGCTTGGATGATGGAAGAAAAGTGCGGATGACGACTGCGCTTGATGTCACTGATAATAGGATGTTGCTTAATAGGCTCTACTTAATAGAACATTCAATTAATAAAATTAACGATAGTGTTATTTGGCTTTCTGAAGAGGGCAATATAATCGCCCATAATGATTATGTAGAAAAACAATTAGGTTACTCGCCTGTTGAGTTAGCTAACTTAACATTAGATAACTTATCACTAACAATTAAGACAACATGGGAAGATTTATGGCGCAATCTGTCCATTTGTAATCATATTGATTTTAACTCGACTGTAACTACTAAAAACGGGCAGTTTATTCCAGTTGCCATTTCAGCACATTATGTAGAGTTTAATAATCAGCAATACGTGTTCATGATCATGCATGATATAAGCGCTAAATTATTGGCAGAGCAGTCGATTTTAGAAAGTGAGGAAAAAAGAAAATTTGCTTTAGATGCCGCCAACATTGGTGACTGGGATATGGACATTATTTCAAACAGCTCAAGACGGTCATTGATACATGATCAATGCTTTGGTTATGACGAACCAGTCGAAGACTGGGGCTACGACACTTTTATTTCTCATATCCATCCACTTGACCGCGAACGAGTAGAAAGTGTTTATCAATACGCCATGCAAGGTGGCGCTGATTATGATGTTGAGTTTAGAGTTATTTGGCCCGATAAATCGTTGCATTGGCTTTGGTCAAAAGGGCGGTTCTTTTTTGATGTCAATAGTCGTCCAATTAGGGTTTCTGGTATACAAATTGATATTACGCAAAGAAAACAAGCAGAGCTTGCGCTGTTATTAAACAAGTCAGCAATTGAGGCATCAACATCTGGTGTTGTCATCGTGGATGCAGACCAGCCCGATAACCCAATGATTTATGTTAATCCTGCTTTTGAGGAAATGACGGGTTACAAAGAATCTGAGGTTTTAGGTAAGAATTGCCGTTTTTTAAGTGACTCAGTTAGAGATGAAGAAAAACTGACTTTACTTAAAGCGGCACTCAATAATCATCAACCGATAGAACTTGAAATTCTCAATAAAAGAAAAGATGGCATCGAGTTTTGGCATCATTTAAAGATTTCACCCATTAGAAATGAAGTGGGTAAGGTAACGCATTTCGTTGGAATACAAAATGACATCACTAAGCGTAAATTAGCTCAAGCAGAGAGTGAAGCACTGAATGAAAAAGTGAAGAGGCTTGCCTACTCTGACAGCTTAACTGGATTGCCTAACAGAGCAGCACTAGGCGAGCATCTTGAAGAAATAAAGTCTACTGAGCAGATGAAAATGGCTTATGTTGTATTACTAATGGATGTGGATAATTTTAAAAATATTAATGATGCTTTTGGACACTATATTGGCGACATTTTTATCAAAATGCTCGTAGAGCGATTGAAAGCACTGATTGAAGTTGATGGATTCATGTGTCGTTTTGGCGGCGATGAATTTGTATTAGTAATGACGGATAAAAGAAACAATGCTGAAGCATTGTTTAACAGAGCCAAGTTGCTAGCAAACAAAATAGTTTCAGCCATGAAGTTGCCATTTAACTTAAATAATTTTGAAACTTTCTCTTCTATGAGTATTGGTTTAAATTTCATTAACGCAGACTTAAATATTATTAGTGCAATTAAACAAGCTGATTTGGCTATGTATAAAGCCAAAAAAGAAGGAAAAAATAATGTTCAAATTTTTGATGAAAATCTAGAAAAAATAGTTTTAGATAAATCTAACTTGGAAGGCCTTCTCAGAAAGGCAGTTAATAATGAAGCTTTTGAACTTTATTATCAACCGCAAATAAAAGCAGATAATCAAATATTTGGTTGTGAAGCATTAATCCGTTGGCAGAGTGATGATCTAGGCCGTTTCGTTTCACCAGGTGAATTTATTCCACTCGCTGAAGAAACCTCCTTAATGCTACCAATCGGACGATGGGTATTGGAAACAGCTTGCGCCACATTACAAAGATGGTCACAAGTGGATGCATTTAAAGATATCACGCTCTCTGTAAACATCAGTGCGATTCAATTCAAAAATGAGGGTTTTGTTTTCCGTTTAGCGGAAATGTTAGAAACTTACAGTTTTAAACGTAAAAACTTGAAGCTAGAACTAACTGAAACCATGTTGGCAGAAGATGTTAATGCAATGATTGCAATTATGAATGAAATCAGAAAATTGGGACTAACCATCTCATTGGATGATTTTGGAACGGGCTATTCATCATTATCTTATTTAAAAGCCTTTCCAATTAATCAATTAAAAATTGATCAATCATTTGTAAGAGATATTTTAATTGATAGCAATGACGCTTTGATTGCAGAAGCAATCATCAAGCTTTCCAATACGTTAGGGTTAGAAACCGTTGCTGAAGGCGTTGAAACCGAAGAGCAAAGACAATGTTTAATTGAGCTCGGATGTACCCAATTTCAAGGCTATTTGTTCAGCAAAGCCATTTGTTTGGAAGAGGTTGAAAGCTTTATGAACAATTTCAATCGCTAGTTATTCTCTAATTCATTAAGCTGTTTTAATGCGGCTTTTGAACCATAACAATTTAAATCGTATCAATTTGAACCATATCAGAACTTAGTATTGGTTTTAATATTAATAGTTTGCAACCTTTTTTAGCGTTGTCAATCTCATTATTAATTGTTTAATCAATAGAAAGTAATCAATGAAGTTATTAGTAACCATTGCAATGTTAATGAGTGTTACGTGTTTTACTGTTAATGCTAAAGAGGTAGCATTTGATGGGTATATTAATAAGCCATATTCAGAAGTAAGAACAGACTTAATGAGCCAAGGCTGGCAGGGCGTCGACAATAAAAAAATTGAAGATAGTAGCTTATATGCGAACGAGATTTTTGAACGTGGGTATGCAGAAGTGTTAGATTGTATTTCGATGGAAAGAGATCAGTGCCAGTTTGTATTAACAAAAAATAAACAATTCATTGTGGTGACTACAAAAGAAAAAGGTTTGAATGTTGAATCAATCAAACGTAATCGATAAAAAGTAATTAAAAAGCATTCTCAAAATACAAACAACGCGTATTTATTGACTCTCTATAACCACTAGCACTAAATGCTTGAGTTTAATTGGTTAGCAAGTTGTAAGCCGCTTAACCAAGCGCCTTGCACTTTGCCACCATTTAACCAATCGCCACATAAGCCAATATTTAACTTGGTGTCTAGTTGATAGCCGCAATTCAAATACTGCTCGCAATCTGCGTAAAGCCAGCGATGCATTTGATAACCTTGTAGTTGCATTTCAACTGAACAAGCTAACTTGATGAGGTTTTTGAATTCAGTCAGCATTTGTTGCGCAACTGCTTCTTTATCATCATCCACATGCAAAGCACTCCATTCACTATTGGCATGCAAAATCCATGTTTCACGAATAGGATGATTGTCGTCACTATTTATTAGACTATTGCGACTGGTTAAATCAAGACGGCCGGGCTTTGCGCTGTCTCTTGCTAGCCAACTAAGGATGCCATTATTGACAAATAAGCCATCAAAGTCACAATTAATCTTCTGTTGAAGATTAACCATCAAGGCAAAGCAAGCCTGCATATTGATGCTTGCAGCTAAATCGTGCAATTCAGGCGCACAGTCTTTAAGCAAAACAGCGGCTTGCGGTGCAGGAATCGCCAATATTATATGATCAAACTGTTCAGCTTTTAGCCCATGCTCTTTTGAAGTTAATTGCCATTTATCGACAGTTTTTACTAGACCAGTAATGGTGTGTTCGGTCTGAATATTCAATGATTGTGCTAACCACTTTGCAGGTGAATTATTTTTCGGATAGCCAATATATCGGTGTGTTTCGCTCTCTTTTACTGAAAAGTGCACGCCATCTGTCACCATTAAACGAGGATGCCATGGTTTTGCAACATTCGCATTTATCCAACGTATTACTTCATCATTAAAAGTTGGATGGCGAGCGGTAAAATATTGCGCGCCGTGATCGCATTGCCATTGCTCAGTGTCGCGGGTGCTTAGCCGCCCAGATACGCCGCGACTTTTCTCAAATACAGTGACATCAAACCCTGCTTGTTGTAAAGCGGTGGCGCAACTAAGCCCCGCAATACCTGAACCAATAATAGCAACTTTATGAATACTAGGCATTGGTTAAACCCACCCTTGACACCATTTATTTTGGTCGTTTAATTGCTGCCAAGGCAACATTTGAATGCGTTTCGAGTGAATGGCTTCCAATGCAATCAGCGTAATTGGTTCATTCGGCGTATCTGGCGTCATTAGCTTCAAAATCATAAAATGTTTCTCTTTATTCATAGGAGTCACCGCTGTCCATTTACTATGCAGCAATTTTTTAGAATTCACTAATCGTTTAGTTGGTTTTATCATCGCTTTACCGTATTTTAATGAGTCTTTGGTACTTTAATTAGCTTTTTTGAACGTTTATTAATCGCTAATCTGGATATTTTCTTCTAGCAAGTTTTAACATAAACGGCCCAATTCGTTTTGAAATTTGAAGCCTATATTGTGCAAAGTAAACATATAACATCGCATAAATTTGTTGAAACAACTTAAATGAAAAAAACCATTTCATCACAGTTAAGTCGGAGCGTTTGTAGGCTTCTGCAAAAACGATTGGCCCTTTTATCACTTTACCATTCTCGAATTGCGCGTGAATTACTTGCAACGCCGTAGCACAATTAATAGATGAATCAACAAGGTTTTCATCATGTAAGTTAATAAACCGCAGTAGCTGTTGTTGATTATTATTTTTTAAGACATGAATCTCCGCAAGGCAAAGCGGACAATTACCATCATAAAATATAGTTAACTTTTCTATTGTATTTTGTTTCATCACCTTACGACTGCTTGCTGACACGATAGTTGCTGAACAAAAAGCACAATTGGCATAATCTTGTTTTACAGCGCTTTCTATTTTTTAGAGACACCAATAAAATCTTGAGCAGCGATTTTCCAAAAGCGTGAAAAGCTCTTAATATCTGCTGGCGTCAAATTGGCTTGGCAGACTTTTTCTTCTGGTTGCCAAGTGGTTGGGTAGCCAGCAATGCGTTGTTTGAATGTGAGATTCGGCGTATTTTGGGTATAGATATGTTGCGTATTTAACTGTGCCAATATCGTACTTGTGTCGCCTATCCAAACATTCACTGATGGCATTTCAACTAAACAGTCTGCAATAAATTGTAAGCGCTTTATCGACCAGTTTTGATAATAATCACGGTCAAAAATAAACACTTTTTCATATGGAAGCGCTAGCAGTGGATGAGCACTATTAAGCATTTCATCATGAATAAAAACAATCGGTAGATGGCCGATTATTTTATTGTGAATGATAGGGTGGCTTATTTTATGTTGGCGAGCGGTTTGTTCGGTTGCCGCAAATAGTTGCTTTTCTAAGTTTTCATAACGATCGTTAAAAGGGCAGTTTGCCTGACATGATGTGCAATATTGATTATTGGTGTATTTAGCTAAATTCTCTTGATTAAAAAAATACGGCTTATGGCTAAATGTCGAGGCTATCCATTGCCATGACAGGTGGTTGCTTGCGTAATCTCCATCTAGCAGTAAATCATGCATCCAAAAGGCAGCCGTTTGCCAATCAGTTTTTCGCCAATGCACGATATAAGCGGCTAGCCACATGCGTGCATGGTTATGCAAGTAGCCTTCATGATTGAGGGTCTGAATAAAACTATCCATACAAGGAAGCCCAGTATCGGCAGTCTGCACATCTGCTGGCAGCGCATTGAACGACAACTCAACTTTTGGGTCCTGCATATCTTGCAATATACCCATGCCATGGGCATACCAAACCGTTCGCCAATATTCTCGCCATGCAAATTCATTTAATAACTTTTCACTTTGTGAACCAAATCGCTCATTAATATAAGTGACTGCTTCTTTTATCGTGATACAGCCGTGTCTTAGATAGGGTGATAGGTGGGTTACATCACCATCTAGAAAGTTTCTTGTGTGGCGATAAGTCTCGCCTTTTGCATGGTGTAATTTAGATAACGCTTCTTTGCGTCCTCCACGAAAAGAGGTTAATAACCGATTGGATGGCGTTTGAGAATCAGCAAAAAATTGATGGATTGCTGCATCACGCGCTTCAGCACAGATTGGTATTGTCCAAGCAATATTGTTATTTATCATAATCACTAGCTTTAAATTGAGTAAAAAAGGACATTAGAAAAGCGAAGTTTGTTTCATTTTTTGAGCATCGGTAGCATCTTCTTTTTGTTTTTTGCTTGGTTTTTTGTTTCTAAATGTACGTGAGCCATGCTTAAGCAAAACATGCTTAGTTTCTCGTTTGTTTTGATGCTGTTGTCTAGCCAATCCAATTTGCAATTTTGCATGATGCATGGCTTGTCGAATATCCACTAAAGGCAATGGATAATCTTTTTCCATTACGCAACCATACTTTAATTGAAGCTGAGCCGGCATTAAATATGGCTCAAAAATCCAAGCATCTGGCACCTGTCTTAACGCAGGAATCCATTGCCGAACAAACTGGCCAAGCGGATCCTGATCTTGAGCTTGCTTGATTGGATTATAGATGCGTAAGGTATTAATACCCGTCGATCCCGATTGCATTTGAACCTGTGGCCAGTGAATGCCAGGCTCATAATCGACAAATTCTCGTGCTAAATGCAGACCAGTTTCTCGCCAGTGCAGCCATAATAAATAAGAGGCTGAGCTCATCAGCATGGCGCGCATTCTAAAATTAATCCAACCCTGCGCTCTTAGCATAGCCAAACAAGCATCGACCATTGGCCATCCCGTTTCACCTTTGCACCAAGCAACTAAACGGCGCTGCGATTCAGTATCACTAAGTTGTTCGTCTCTCATCCCAATATGCGCAGTATGCATGTGCTTAATTTCCAGCGTTGGCTCACTCTCAAGCTTTTGAATAAAGTGACAATGCCAATGTAGGCGCCGTTCAAAACTGTTAAGATTCAATATCCTTGGATGTTTAGTCGCTAAACCGTCAGCGCGATTTTGTGCAGTTGTTGCTCTTGTTGCTTGAACAACTTCCCGCATCGATAAGCAACCCCAAGCCAAATAAGGCGATAAACGCGAACTGGCTTCACTGGCTTTGATTGGGCTAGAGATGCCGCCCCTATAACGATTTGATCGATGCGTGAGAAAGCTATTAAGTGTAATCAGCGCAGATTCTCTTCCACCTATTTGTCGTTGCGGTTTATCTTCGCCTAATGCTCTGGTAACAGGCGGTCTAGGCAGGGCGATGACAGGATGGCTGGCAGCGGAAAGTTGTATATTGATTGGTGAGCAACGCATATGCTCCTCCCACTTAGTATGCCATTCATCACGATTTTTTAAGCCGCGAACCACGCCATTTTGTGGATACTCATGCCAGACAACCCGATAGGTTTTACACCAATTTGTAACCGATTTATCGATGTTATAAGTGATTAGGTTGCCAGTCTCTTCATGGCTGTGAATTTCGGATATTAATTGTTGTTGGCTAATGAAAGTGAGTGTTTCCACAATTCCCATAGAAGAAATATGCAAAGAAATACCGAGATTATTTAATGCAATTCTGAGCGATTTCAGACACTCGCCGACAAAGACTTGTTGCGATAATGAGGCATCTTCTGCTTTCCAAACAGCAGGTTCCCAGCAGAATAACGCTAGTATTGGACCTTTTTTAAGGGCGCTAGAAAGTGCAGCATGACTCTCAATTCTTAAATCGCGTTTAAACCAAACAATATTAAGCGAGTCCATATGCTATTAAATAAAATAAACAATTTAATAGGATTTTCAGATGAGTACAAGGTTCCGTGTAAACTGCCTTAATTCGATTAATTAAAATTTGTGCGTTTTAGTGTTGTTATGTTGCGTTAAAAGCACAAGCAAACTGGTAATATAGAAGTCCAATTTGTATGATGGCAAGACTGCTTTAATATGCTTAAATTGCTGAGATATTCAGTTAAATAAACGGTAAAGCAAACTATTATGTTAGTTTTTATGAAAAGTATTTGAACGATCAATAAGGTAAGGTATGACAAACAATCGGAATAAAAACGCTGCAATAACCTCGTTAGAAGAAATGGTTAAAAATACATGCTTTTGTAAATTGCGTGAAGAATGCAAAGATAAAAATAGTCCTGAATGCATGCGTCATAGGAATATAGTCGCAGAATTTATGGCAGAAAAACATAATAAAACAATCAAATAAAACTGGAGAATGACTGATGCAAACTGAAGATAAGATTACGCAGTTGCTTGAAGAAAATAATCGTAGATTAGCTGAGATTAATACCAATATGCTAAAAGTATTCTGGATAGTTGCTGTATTTGCAATCCTATATTTTGGACTCATGATTTATTTGTTTTTTTTAAAGTAAAGATTTATTCAATTACCTTAAAAAAGCTAGCTTCTATTTTGAATTAAGTTACAATATTCAAAATGGAAAAAGATACTCAAAACATACGCGGCGGTAAACGCCTTAATGCTGGCCGTAAAGCGGGCAGTGGTAAATATGGTGAACCAACATCTGTCGTTAGGGTGCCTGAGAGTCAGAAAGATAAAATAGTAAGCTATCTATCTCACTACCAAGAGCGGAAGAATATCTTAGCATCAAGCAATATCGGATCAATTTTGCCCCCAGCGTTAGACCCAATTAGTCTTGCTTTACCTTTGTTTACCTCAAAAGTCCGTGCGGGGTTACCTAGTCCAGCAGATGATCACGTAGAAAAGCGCTTAGATGTTTCGGAATATTTGATTAAGCAAGCAGATACTACATTCTTTGCCACAATCACTGGCGACTCAATGCGCGATGCAGGATTGTTAAGCGGTGACAAAGCCGTAGTAGATCGCTCTAAGCAAGCCTCCATTGGTGATATTGTAATGGCGGTGATTGATGGCGAGTTTACGATTAAAACATTGGGTAAAACAAAAGCTGGTGCGCCAAGACTTGTTCCCGCAAATGCTGATTACCCAGTGATTAATATTACAGAAGAGATGTCATTTGAAATATGGGGTGTGGTGACAGGATCGTTTAGAAGGTTTTAGACGATTAAAAGTCTTTAGAACTGGCAAAGCTTTAAAACAACAAAGCCTTGAAATAAGAAAGCCTTAAAATAAGAAAGCCTTAAAACAACAAAGCCTAGCAATAAGCTAGGCTTTGTTTGAAACATTTATTGCGTTAGTGATGACAGATTGGGCAAGTACAACTTAGTCCATGAAAGGGCCAAAATGCTTCTATCTTCGCTGGTCGATAACGCATTACTTGTTCATTACGTACATTGTTACTTCAAAGCCAAAACGCATTTCTGTAGCTGCTGGTGTTGTCCACATAATAATTCTCCTGAGTGATTTGGTTCGAGTAAACAAGATGTCTTCCTCGTTAAGAACATTATCGGCTATGTAGTAAAAAACACGCTATTTAAGTTCATGAACACTTACTCAGTAAATTCATTATCAACGGCTCAGTAAAAGTCTAGGAATAAGCCTTAAAGACACATAGCAATCATTAACAGCGCAATATTGAGATAGTTGATTTGTGTTGCTAAAGTTGCTGCCTAACGATCAGAAAAGCTAAGGCTAAATAGATAAGGACTTTCTGTGGTACTGATTAGTCAGGTTTTTAAAGCTCTAAAGTGATGAAAAAGAGAAGGTGTTTTTTTGTGAGCATTTGACCTCCCAAGAAATTAGTGCCATTCTCTTTATTTAAATAATTGACCCTTAATTAAGATGAAAATTAAATAATGAAAAAACTATTACAAATAATCTATATTAGTCGATCAACATTTGAATCATCAGATGGGGCAAATATAATAGAGCCAAATGTCGCTAGAATCTTAGCTAAATCCAGAATAAACAATCGTAAAAATGGCTTAGTCGGTGTGCTTTACTTTGGAAATAGTGTTTTTTTTCAATGTCTTGAGGGCGAAGAAGAGGCTGTAAATGCGCTACTTGTAAAATTAGAAGCTGATAACCGTCATAAAGATTTAAAAGTTATATCAAAAAATTATATTAACCAGCTTTCTTTTGGCGGCTGGGCCATGAAGTTTGCGCCTTTAGATAAAGAAATAACAAACTTTCTTAAAGAAAATAATTTTCAAAAATTCGATCCGTATTTATTCTCAGGTGAAGTCACTAATCAATTTCTAAGTTTACTTTTCAATGCCTATGATGTAAGTAGTGAATTAAAACCACCTACATCATTAAATAAAGACTTGAATCCTGAACAGCAACAAAAAAATGCGACTAATCGTGGCGATATTAAATCGACACTTGCTTTGATCATATCAATATTGGCATTGGCAGTTTCATTGATAGCAATTTATCTTGTTAAGTAATCAAAGCAGTAAAAATGGTTGGGCTTGCTTCAAAGTAACTTCAGCACTTCTATAAGCTATCTTGCGAATGATTAGCGATTCATACTTTGAAACAAAAAAGCTAATCCCATCAAATATCTAAGTCTTTCATCGTTACAGCTCTAATAAAAAATTGCGTAATTAGCATGATTTTATTGCTGATCAGCGCTAAGCTGTAAACCCTAAAAAACCTTTACTACTTCATAAAACTAACAAATGTAAGATTATTCTTACATCAAATTCAGATTTACCCCTATCAGTGCAGCAATCGTTAACGATTAAAGTTTTCATTAATCAGTTACCTATTAACGATATTGATGCTGATTAAAAAAAGTCACGTACTAAATTATTTATATTTAATTTAACGAAAGGACAGAGTATGGGAGCAATACTTATGTGGATGATTGGAATACCTATTCCAGTCATTATTATTTTACTTTTAATTTTGTAATTTAATTTTCTGGCTATATTTATAAAAGCTTTATTCAACATTAGGGAGAAAAAAATGAATCAAATTATTTACTTAGTAGGATTAGTCGTAATTGTTATGGCAATTTTGTCATTCGTAGGATTAGGTTAAGGGAGATATTATGATTAATTCCAATGATCAAAATCCAATGGAGTGGAGTGCTATTTTTGCTGGCGCAGCCGTTGCAGTAGCGACTACATTAATCCTTTCTCAATTCGGATCTATTATCGGTCTATCATCAGACGGCATGCTCGCTGGAAAAGTAACATTAGCTAATTGGGCTGTTATTGCTACTGGTATATGGTTGCTGTGGGTGCAATTATTTGCATCGGTGACTGGCGGATATATTTCAGGGCGTATGCGCTTAATCTCCTTTGACACTTCAGCGCATGATAATGAGCTTAAAGATGGCATTAATGGACTTATTACATGGGCTATCAGTACGCTAGTTATATTTTTAGTGGTTGGTTTAGTAGCGGCATTTGGTGTGCTTATTGACAGCATGAATGGCGGCCTAGAGCTACCAACAACATTGTCGCAAAAAGAGCAAAATATGGCAGTGATTTATGCCTTTATTTTGGGCTCAACATCACTTGTATCAGCAGTAGCTTCTTGGTGGGCTGCAACCGTAGGTGGCGATCACCGCGATCAAAAAACTGATTTCAGTAAATTGGTAACATTTAAAAAACACTAAACTATTTATAGAGGAGTGTTTAGAAATGAAAAATGCTAGCTTAATTATAAGCTGGCATTTTTTATTCCTGACTCACCAACTCAGACAAAACAGAGAACTGAATTTACCATATTTTTATTGACAGTTAATCCCCATAGCGGACATTAAAATTCATATGCTATGTAATATTAAATCTATACTTATAGTGAACAATTTATTACATTCTTAATATTTAATTTACATTAATATAGATAAAATATAAATCATATGTGTTCTATTTATTTAACCTAATATTTAATTTTATTGGAAAGTACTGACCCTTATGTTTAAAGGAGTTTTAGTAGAAAAAGATGAAGTAGGTTATCGAGCTTCGTTAAAAGATATTGATGAAGCTAATTTACCTGAAGGAAATGTAACAGTTCGAATAAGTCATTCTACGCTTAACTATAAAGATGCATTAGCCATCACTGGCAAAGGACCTGTGCTACGTAAGTTTCCAATGATCCCAGGAATTGATCTGGTCGGCATAGTAGAACATACTGCCCATCCCGATTATAAACGTGGTGATGCGGTTATCCTTAATGGATGGGGCGTTGGAGAAACGCATTGGGGGGGGCTTGCTCAGAAGGCACGCTTGAACGGAGATTGGCTGGTTCCGCTGCCAGATAAGTTCTCGCCACATCAAGCAATGGCAATAGGCACTGCAGGTTACACCGCAATGCTTTGCGTACTTGCACTTGAAAGATATGGGGTCAAGCCTATTCATGGAGAGGTCGTAGTAACTGGCGCTGCAGGTGGAGTTGGAAGTGTGGCAGTGGCAATACTATCAAAACTTGGTTTCAGAGTTGTTGCAGTTAGTGGCAGACCATCAGAAACGGAATATCTTAAGGGGTTGGGTGCAGTCGAAGTACTAGATCGAGCAGCTTTTGAAATCCCAGGTAAGCCCCTAGGCAAAGAGCGTTGGGCAGGTGCAGTAGATGTGGTCGGCAGCCACACATTAGCAAATGTATGCGCAACAACGAAATACCAAGGAGTAATTACAGCTTGTGGATTAGCGGGCGGAATGGACTTACCAGCCACAGTTGCCCCATTCATATTGCGGGGTGTAATTTTGGCGGGTATTGATAGTGTGATGTGTCCACGCGCTCTGCGATTGGAAGCTTGGCGACGTTTGGCTAGTGATTTAGATATTTCAAAACTATCAGCCATTAGCACTGAGATTGGACTAAGTGAAGTTTTGCCTCTTGCTTCGAAACTTCTTAATGGGGAGATCAGAGGCCGTGTCGTAGTAGATGTAAACAGGTAAGTAAAATCTTGCATTATTCAACAATGCTTATAAACGCAGAGAAAAGTAGGGTATTGAATTTATTTCTTCTGATTAACACTGGTTTGCCTGTCTGCTTTGTCCCGAGAGCAGACATTTGGTTTTGAAATGAAAAAGGCTAGCTTAATATAAGCTAGCCTTTAATACTGATGGCTCACCAACTCAGATAAAACTGAGAACTGGATTTATCATATTCTTATTGGCTATTAAACTTGCGGAGGTTAAAGCTCTTCTTCCGCAGTATAGCCATAGCGGAGATGCCTGTGGGGAGATTGGACTTCAGCCAATCAAACAAGATGGTCTTGCAAGTTAATGCCATTGATCCTTCAATAATTCTCTAATCAATTGGTATCGAGAGGGTAATATGCGATGTTTCTTGGTTATGAGATAAACCATTTCGTTTATGGGGACTGCTAGAATCGCGCTGTAAATTTTACCTGGATAAGGAAATACTTTCAGTGAAGATCTTGGAATGACTGTAAATCCTAACCCCTGAGAAACAGGCAATAAGATTTGGCTTAATTGATTGATATAGCCAGATTCTGGAATACGTTCCATCCCGTCAAACTCTTCTGAAAAATTAACATTTAAAAGTTGAATCGCATAATGGTAACCATCTGGATGGTTGATGAAACCAAGTTTCAATAAAGCTTGCCATGTTGCTGTTACCCCAGCAGGCACTACCAAACAGAGTGCATCTTGACCAATCTGCTCTTGTACTAACTTCGGGTCGTTAACTGGTTGCGTAACAATACCTATATCGGATTGATTGGACTTAACTCTCTCAACAATAGCTGCATTAGGTGCCGCTTCAATACTGACAGTGATACCATGAAATTGCTTTTGCAGGTTTAATAGCTCTGGGTAAAGCTGCATTGCCATAGACCCTGAACAAGCTAGCCTAAACTCACCTATATGCAAATCATCTCTAGCGATAGAGTTGAGTAACTCCGCTTCCGCTTCAGCCTGCTGCAAACCGTATTGATACAAGCTATCACCAGCAGCCGTTAGCTGGAATGTTTTACCATGTCTATTTAACAGTGGTTTGTCAAGTTGGCCTTCAAGCTTTTGGATATGTTGACTAACTCCTGGTTGTGTCATCTGGAGCTGTTGTGCCGTCTTAGTAAAGTGATTAGTTTTCACCAGATGCATGAAGGTGCGAAGAAAAACAGGATTAATCATAATTTATAATTATCACAATAATAATTAATGATAATTTAATTTTATCACAATAGTTTTATATAATTTTAATAAGTTAACGTTTAATGCAAAGGAAATAACAATGAGTACATATCCAAGAACATTCTCGCATATCGGAATTTCCGTTCCAGATGTAGATAAAGCCGCCAAATTTTATAGTGAAGTTATGGGTTGGTATCACATAATGGAACCTACTATGATTTCTGAAGAGTCAAACACCCCAATAGGACAAATGTGTATTGATGTATTTGGTCAGGGTTGGGGTTCTTTCAAAATCGCACACATGTCTACTGGTGATAAAATCGGTGTTGAAATGTTTGAATTTAAAAACAATGAAACTCCAAAAGATTTTGAGTATTGGAAGACGAGTACTTTTCACTTTTGCGTTCAAGATCCAGACATTGAAGGACTTGTAAAAAAAATTGTCGAACATGGTGGCAAACAGAGAATGCCAATTCGTGAATACTATCCTGGAGAGAAGCCTTACAAGATGTGCTACGTTGAAGACCCGTTTGGACTTATTTTTGAGGTCTACTCACATAGTTATGAATTGACCTATTCTCAGGGTGCATACTAGAAAGGTAATAACTCATGCAGTCGGACGCAACAGAGGCGCTCATTTATGTACTATTTTGATAATATTACATAAATGAGCGCTTGTGGCTGTTTACTGAAGTAGATTGATTAAATCTGGGCGGCTGGTTTGTCCCCTTAAAAGTCATTCGTTATGAAATAGAAAAGGCTAGCTTATTATAAGCTAGCCTCTAATTTTTGCGGCTCACCAATTCGGACAAATCTAGTAAATGGAAAGTGTTGGTTTAAATTATTGTATGATGCTCATAGCCTTGCTGGGGACTTTTGTATAAATGCTGGTTTAAATCAAAAGAATTAAGTAACTTTTCACTTCTTTTTTCTAAAATCAATCAATGCCACACAGAGTAACCTAAACAGTTAATGTATCTTAGATGGCTTCAATAAAGTGTTTTCTCAAGCTACCTAATTAAATAGGTTATTTCAATGAAAAAGAGTAAAGCTAATCAGAGCAATACCGAAGAGCGCCTAAAGCTCGCTGTTGCTTCAGGTCGAATTGGTATATGGGAATATAACATCCAGTCCAATGAACTCATCTGGAATGACACCATGTTTGAATTGTATGGAACAAGAAGAGAGAACTTCAATGGAGCATATGAAGCCTGGTCAACACTATTGCATCCAGAAGACAGAGCAGCGACTGAAACTGCATTAGAGAACGCAATTAAAGGTCTCAGTGAATATAAACCTGAGTTCCGTATAATTTGGCCTAATGGTGATGTGAACTTCATCTTGGGACATGCACAAGTCATCAGGGATGAAGCTGGTAATGCAGTCAGTGTGATTGGGACAAACTGGGATAATCAAGCAGAAGCTAAGTCTCAACAACAACTACAGCTAGCGCAAGCCACCATTGAGACAAGTCAGACTGCCTTTTTTAGGGTGAGTAGTAAAGGCAAGGTGGTCTCTGTTAATGAAGCTGCCTGCCGAAGCTTAGGATATAGCAGAGATGAGCTGGTCGATATGTGCGTGTGGGACTTTGACCCAAACCTTCCTCATGAGGCGTGGCCTTCGTTATGGGGGGAGTTGAAAGAAACTAAAATAGTTAATATCGAGTCTCAACACCAGCGTAAAGATGGGAGCATTTTCCCTGTAGAAGTGATTGGCAGTATTACTACTATTGCTGGGGAAGAGTACAGTTTTGTGTACGCGGAAGATGTCACAGAACGAAAAAAAACCGAAAGTGCTCTAAAGCTTACTCAATTTGTTGTTGATCACTCATCTGTTGAAGCCTATGGAATTGATACAGAAGGGCGTGTTCTTTATGTGAATCAAACAGCTTGTAAGGAAATGGGGTTTTCTGAAGCCGAGATGTTGTCATTAACAATTTTTGATATTGACAAGACTATTCGAGATGAAAAGTGGAGTGCTCATTGGCAAGATTTAGTTAAGGGAAAAGCAAAACGCTTTGAGACTACGCACTCTCGTAAAAATGGAACAACTCGTTTAGTCGAGGTTTCTGCCAATTACGTCAATTTTGAAGGTAAGGAGTACAATTTTTTCTTTGTCAGGGATATTACTGATAAAAAAGCATCCGATGCCTTAGTCTGGAAATACGCTAACCTTGATTATCTTACTGGGTTGCCCAACCGACGAATGTTCCAAGATAGGGTGGAACAGGAAATCAAAAAAGCGCGTAGAAACAAAATGTCACTACAGTTGTTATTCTTAGATCTTGATAATTTTAAGGAAGTTAACGATGCCTTGGGTCACGCTAAAGGCGATATGCTACTAATACGTGCAGCTGAACGCCTCGCTAATTGTATACGTGAGTCAGACACTGTCGCCCGTTTTGGGGGGGATGAATTTACCATCCTACTTAGCGAAGTAAATGATACTGATAATGTTGATCGAGTAATAGAAAATATCCTACAGGCTCTATCAGAGCCTTTTCATTTAGATGATGATGTTGCGTATGTATCTGTCAGTATTGGCATCACATGTTATCCGAAAGATGGCAAAGATCTAGGGACCTTACTTAAGAATGCAGACCAAGCAATGTATGTTACTAAAGCTGCGGGGCGTAATGGCTTTAATTACTATACTCCAGCTTTGCAAGCCACAGCACAAGCACGAATGGCGCTGGCAAATGATTTGCGTAGTGCCTTGTTGTATAAACAATTATGGGTAGCCTACCAGCCGATTATTGAACTTAGCTCAGGAAGAATAGTGAAAGCTGAAGCATTAATTCGATGGAATCATCCCAAACTTGGCTTGGTTAGCCCTGCGGAGTTCATACCAATTGCTGAACATACCGGACTTATCAATGATATAGGAGAATTTGTGTTCCTTCAGGCGGCATATCAAACTAAACGTTGGCAAAAAATTTACGACAGCGAGTTCCAAACTAGCGTTAACGTTTCACCTGTACAGATTAATGACAAAAGCGGTAAAAAGGAATCTTGGCATCAACAGCTAAAAAAACTAGCTTTAGCCGGTAGAAGTATTGTAGTGGAAATCACTGAGGGCTTGCTACTAGAAGCTAACACTTCAATTATAGAAAAACTACATGAGTACCGTGATGCGGGAACTCAATTAGCGTTAGATGATTTTGGAACAGGCTATTCATCTTTGTCATACCTAAAGAAATTTGATATCGACTACATTAAGATTGACCAATCTTTCGTACGTAATCTTGCGCCTAACTCTGATGACCTAGCACTATGTGAAGCAATGATTGTTATGGCACATAAACTTGGTTTAAAAGTAATTGCTGAGGGAGTGGAAACAACAGAACATAGAGATTTATTGATTCAAATAAAATGTGACTATGCTCAGGGCTATCTCTTTTCCAGACCTTTGCAAGTAGATAAATTTGAGAGTTTGTTAAAAAGTTAGGTCACCAACTTGGACAAAACTAAGAACTGGATTTGTCTTATTCTTATTGGCTATTAAATATTCTTAGCAGACCTGCGGAGGTTAAAGTTCTTCTTCCACAGTATAACCATAGCGGAAATGTCTGTGGGGAGATTGGGCTTCAGCCAATCAAACAAAATGGTCTTACAATTTAATGCCATTGGTCTTTCAATAATTCTCTAATCAATTGGTATCGCGAGGGTAATGTGCGATAACTATCTTAACTAATGGATTTATGAATTGAGTTAAAAGTAGGCATTTATCACTCTTACTCTATACGATTATTGTTTTTACGTTTTAATCCCCGATTATTTAGCACTAAGGGCGTAATATATTTAAGACTGGCGATGGATACAAAAATGCCTCACGCAGCGTGTGAGTGCGTTTAAATTGGAGACTAATATTTTAACTATTTCATTCCAACCATTTATTTTGATTCTTACGCTGTGGTAGTAGGTAGTTGAGTTGAAACTAAAAAAGTTTATAAGCTTATGTAAAATACAGGAATTTCTAAGTAGGAAGTATTAATAAAGACAGTTAATTCTATGAGGCAGTACTATCTTTTTAGACTTAAAACGTATCAAGAAACAATGCGCGCGATACATTCATCGCGAACATTGGTTTTAGTTGGATTAAAAATAAATTAGGTGCAATAGTTTAGTTTGCCTTCACCGTAGTTAAACCTAGTGCTTCCCAATTCTGCATCCCACCTCTGTACCATTTTATTTGTTTTGCAGGGTATCCAATTTTAATCAACTGAAATATGTTTCTTGGAGACTGGCCACACCACATGCCATTACAAAAGAATACTAGGGTTTTCGCTTTAGAGAAGTTCCATAAGCCTTCTTCCTCAACCACGCCAAACTGCTTTTGTAAAATATCTCTAATTTCGAAAAAACTAGCACCTTTAGTTGGTTCCAATTTAGTCCATGGAATATTGATGCTACCTGGAATAGTCCCTTTTATAACCCAATCTGTTGTCCGTGAATCGATAATGACAATATTATCCGCGCCTTCACTCTTCATCTTTAAGTATTGGATAACCTCTAATTCGCCTAGTGTTTCAATCCCTTCCGCAAGCTTAATTGGACGAATACAAAATGGAGGGCAATCGCGAGAGGTTATTGCATAGTCAGTGTTGATAGTGTTTTTTGGGTCTTGATTTCTCATGATTGTTACTTTTTTACCGTCGTGCATAACATCAACAGATGCTATATCCTCTGTTATCTGTACATTTAATGCATTTGCTGGCCCAGTTAAAAATAAACTTAATAATATTGAGCCAATTGTTAGTAGAGAGTTTTTCATTTTAATATTCTGCCTTTCATGATGGATAGTCGTTTTTTTAAGTAGGCATTTGTGCCTTTTAGATAATTTAAGTAGAAAACTTGTTTTACGTCTTTACCATACGCTTTAAAAGACGCTCGATATACAGGTAGTACTACGGAGATGTTGGTGAATGGCTTCTGCACTTGATGATGTTGGTGCGGAAAAAAGACTATCTAGAAGCGTTAGTAAGTGAGATGAAAGTTAACGGAGAAGAGGCCGAAATATCATGCAGTCATGAAATATGGAGCCGAAATGATGGGCACAAAAAAGGGTACTGATTTCTCAGTACCCACTTTTGTATCTATTTGGCTCCTCAACCTGGGCTCGAACCAGGGACACATGGATTAACAGTTTTTAGGAATATTTGTATTAACTATATAAAACAGATACTTACGTTATCCGCAAATTATTTACATAACGGTATATAGCGATACAATTATTCATTTTAATGATGAAAAAGTTACATAATGGCTACAAGATAAAGTAATGAATATTTTGCTTATCCTGTTTGTGAACGCCAGTGTACGCACAGGATAAGCAAAATATAGCACTTTAGGTTATCATAAAAGTTGTGACTACATTTAGCCTGTAAGAGTAATGTATATATAGCACCCGTGCTACATAAACGGGGTTTTATAAAATTAACTTGTGGAAACCATTCCAATGGAAGAAAAAATAATAACAACTATTCAAGAATTGATAGCCGCAATAGAAGAAGATCATGGAGATTATGAGGGCTCTCTTTGGTATAGAGGTCATGCTGAGAAGGAGTGGTCTCT
Source organism: Methylophilaceae bacterium (assembly GCA_041612255.1). Classification (GTDB taxonomy): domain Bacteria; phylum Pseudomonadota; class Gammaproteobacteria; order Burkholderiales; family Methylophilaceae. Next base: position 107,777 of record JBFJJN010000005.1, read on the forward strand.
AAAGCCTGGATATTTACGGCTCACAAAATTTATTTCAGAATCAACTTTAGTCAAACGCTTTAAACAAAGCGCAGTTATGCTTATAGAAAAAGATCCAAAGGATAATTTTGATTGGTTATTCCTAATGCAACATCATGGTGTACCAACTAGATTGTTAGATTGGACAGAAAGTCCACTAGTTGCACTCTATTTCGCTTTATGTAATCTTGAAAATCATCTTGATAAAGACGCTGTAGTTTGGTCACTCAGGCCTAGTGAACTCAATAAGAACGCTAGTATTTTTGATGAAAATGAAGAATTTTTTATACCCTCATTTGAAGATGAGGAGTTGGTAAATTACAAAGTTGAAACTCTTGCAAGTAACCCTAGATTGAAACAACTGCCAGTTGCATCAATAGCCACAAGAAATAACTCGAGAATACAGGCTCAGCTGGGAGTTTTCACAATCCATCACCTTGATAATAGGGGAATTGAGGAAATTGGCGATCAAAGCCATGTAATTAAATACGTAATTCCATCAGACCGACGAGCAATTATATATAAACAATTAAGTTTATTGGGATTCTCGAAATTTACAATGTTCCCTGAATTATCTAGCATTGGTGAGAATATAAAGAAAGGTTGCTCATGAGTTATATAGAAACATTCCCAGTACAGCACAGTACTATATTGAGACTCTATTCGGAGAAGGATGAAATTTTACTTAATCCTGAATACCAAAGATCCGGTGGAGTTTGGACATTAGAGAAAAAACAGCTTTTAATGGATTCTATACTCAACGATTACGATATTCCGAAAATATATCTACATGAATTTTCCAGGGAGGAGAGAAAGTCCAGTGGATATAGCTATGCTGTTATTGATGGAAGACAAAGATTAGAGGCAATTTGGCAATTTATTGAAGGGAACTATTCCTTATCAGAAGATTTTATATATCAAGATGATGAATCATTGAAGTTAGCACGACTAGGTTATTCCGATATAGCGGCAAACTACCCAAAATTAAAAATAAAATTTGATTCATTTGTGCTACCTATAATAGGAGTTTCAACAGATGATTTAGATTTAATTGAAGATATGTTTTCAAGGTTGAACGAGGCTGTTCCATTAAATGCTGCAGAAAAAAGAAATGCATTAGGAGGATATCTGGTTCAAGCAATCAGAAACACAGCTGAACATCGTTTTTTCATTTCTAAAGTTGCTTTCTCAAATAAAAGATATCAGCATATGGAGGTTGCAGCTAGGTTTCTTTTTATTGAAGAAACTTTATTTACTTTGAGTAAAATTATTGATACTAAAAAGGTTTATTTAGATAATTTTGCAAAAGTGTATAAGTCTGAAAAATCAGAAACTGTAGATCAAATTAAAGAACTAGTAAAAATTAATCTTGGTTTTATGTCTAACGTTTTTTTGGATAACGATGAATTGCTTAGATCACAAGGCAATATGGTTCTGTATTATTTGCTTTTCAAATGCGCCATAGAAAATCACTTGATTGCAAATATTACACGTCAAAAACTCTTTGAATTTCGGAATGCTGTTCAGCAAAATAGAATTGATGCAGAATTTAATTATGCAGATGCAAGCTTTGAATTATTAGAGTTTGACCGACTGTCTCAGCAGGGTACGAATGATTCATCAAATATTAAAGAAAGACTAGGAATAATAGCTAGCTTTTTAGGCATTCCAATATTAGAAGTACTTCAATAAAGCTAACTAGCTTAATTGAGTATTAGTGTAGTGACTAGTTATTGCGATTCCCGAATTGCTAAATCAGCGCATTAAGTAATAAAGAACTGGACTATCCAGTTCTCATTTTATCTGAATTGGTGAGCTGAGTTTGACTCGAAATATATTGACGTTTTCCAGCACAAGAATTAATATTAGCTCATAGCGAGTATTTAACGATACGACAACGGCTCGAAAGACCCTTGAGCAAGGCGGCCGTCACGGGGATAGCCCTTGATGAGTTAACAAGCCGAAAAGAAGACTGAAATCTGTTAACAATCCATTTAACCATTGGGTTGTGACAGATCTTTTTGTTTTCAACCCAAACTTATTTTGAGGTTGAGAACATGACAAACACAACTGCATCAACATCCCCCCAATCAGTAACTACGGGGGGAATCTTTATATCTGAAATAGCACACATTGACTGGCTCGGATTTACTATACAACTATCTGAAAATTGCGATATAACTTGGTTAGCAAACCAGCTACGCACATTTTTACCATTAATCGAATTGCAATCAACTGGCTACGGTTGGAATGGGTACAAAGTAAGGCTTGATATTCATCAACATGGCAAAAATAAGGCTAACTTTGGTCTAGTTGCATATGGTGGTGTAAATCAACGAGGTACGGCATCTATTCAACTCAATGCACAAGGTTGTGCAATGATTGTTGATTGGATATTGCTCGAAGATTGGTGCGTTAAACACGCAAAAAAAATCACTCGTATTGATTTGGCACATGATGACTACGATGGAGTTGATTTAAGCATCAATAAAGCACTGGAATGGCATAGACAAGGGATGTTTAGCCATAATGGTGCAAGAGAAGGTCAAACAGCTGTTAAAGCCCTATTAATCGATGATTTGGATAGTGGAGAAGGTAAAACCTTTTATGTAGGGCGCAGAGGCTCAGGAAAACTTCTTCGTATCTATGAAAAAGGTAAACAGTTGGGCGACAAGTTAAGCTTGTGGACTAGAGCAGAAGTCGAGCTAAAAGACAAAAGCCGCGTGATTCCATGGGATGCTCTAACAAGTCCATCTCTTTACCTCGCTGCTGCATACCCTTGCTTAAGTTATTTGTCACAAAAGCAAGTCAAAATTAAAACGATAAATAAATCTATAAAAACAACGATTAATTCATCGACACATCACCTCCGAAATATGGGAGGGAAACTAATCAATGTCTTGTTGCAAGAGCATCAAGGAGATACTTACAAAGTTATTCAATTGTTAAGGCGAGAGGGTATTCCTAAAAAGTTGGAAAATTATGCTGCCTTTCTTTCTGATATTAAGAAGGGTGGCTAATCATGATTGTTTTAAATACAAAAGAAGCAGCTAACTTTTTAGGCATACACCCAATCACACTTACCAAAAAAGCAAAAGCAGGGCTTGTTCCCGCCCAGAAGTTAGGTAAGGCATGGCGATTCTATAAGCCGCACTTAATCGACTTCTTATCAGGTCAGTTTATGACAAATGATAATAGTAAAAGCCCTGCGAGTGAAAATCTAGATTTGCATGTAACGCCTTCTAAATCTGAATACTATCAATTACTCGGCCTAAGCGATTGTCCACAAATCCATAGCTCGAAGCCTGATCTGCTGCGTGGCGAATGCCGCGCAAATGCAGTAGAGCAGGTTGCCGCAGGCAAGGCTGTGGAGCTTGTGGGCAAGTCGCGACTATGTGAGAATAGATCCGCGGATGACGTAAGGACATAGAAAGGAAACATAAATGTCTTTATATCAACGGAAAGGCTCACCTAACTGGTGGGTGAAAGTGAGTGTTAAGGGTCAGGTTATACAGCGCACTACGGGCACGTCTGACAAAATGAAAGCGCAGGAGTATCACGATAAACTGAAAGTTAGTTTATGGGAGCAGCAGCGCTTAGGCGTTAAACCTAAGCGTTACTGGCAAGAAGCAGCTGTAAGGTGGTTAAATGAAACAAGTGAAAAGCGCACGCATTACCAAGATATAAAAAAACTGCGCTGGCTTGATGGTTTTTTAGGTAATTTAGCATTGGATGAAGTCACTTTGACAGTGATAGATAAAGTCAAAGTTGCAAAGCTAGAAGAGGCTACTAAATCGACAGTCAATCGACACCTTGCATTAATTCGTGCCATTTTGCGTAAAGCAAAAAACGAGTGGGATTGGGTTGATAAGATTGTTTATATTAAGCTCTATCCTGAACCACGTGGGCGAGAACGTTCTTTAACAAAAGATGAATTTAAGCGATTGATGGGGGAGTTAGCACCTCATCAACAAGATATAGTTTTATTCGCTTTGATGACTGGATTGCGGCAAGGCAATATTGCTAAGCTGCAATGGTCATGGATTGATTTGCCATCTGGATACTTAACGGTACCAGCTGAAAACTCGAAAAATGGCAGACCAATCCCAATTTATCTTGAGGAAACAGCAAAGAACATAGTTAGCAGACAATTAAATAAACACGCAGTATTTGTGTTTACTTACAAAGGCCAACCTATTTCTTGCTTGAATACACGCGCTTGGCATAAAGCATTAAAAAGAGCGGGTATTGAGAACTTTCGTTGGCATGATTTGCGACATACTTGGGCAACTTGGCATAGGCAGGCTGGCACACCAACGCATGAGTTACAAAAGTTGGGCGGTTGGCAAACCTCAGTTATGGTCGAAAGGTATGCGCATATCGCTCCTGAGCAACTTAAAGGAGCAACTAGAAGGTTAGAAAACTTTATGAATGTCTAACTGGTGACAATTTGGTTACAGGAGCATAAATGAAAAAAGCCCCACATCGCTGTGAGGCCTTTAGAATTTGGCTCCTCAACCTGGGCTCGAACCAGGGACACATGGATTAACAGTCCATTGCTCTACCAACTGAGCTATTGAGGAATCGGTTATTGCTAATGTTTCTTAGCACTTAACGAAGGCGTGATAATACTGGCTAAGCGCTTATTGGTCAATAACTAGAAGTGATAATTTTCGTATAATTTCACCTAAATCATATAAATTAATTAATTCAGCGCTTTTTCAATGCGGTCGAGCGCGGTTTGTAGGTTTTCCATTGAGGTTGCAAATGAAATGCGGAAGTAGCCTTCAGCACCAAAGGCTGAGCCTGGCACCACGGCAACATCAAATTGTTCTAATAAATATTCAGCAAATGCCATATCGCTAGCTTCTGCAATTTTCCCTGCTTGATGCAAATTGGCAATGGCACCACGCGCATCGGGGAAGGCATAAAAAGCGCCACCTGCTTTTAAGCAACTTAAACCTGGCATTGCGTTAAAACGGTCGACTACATACTCATGGCGTAGTTTAAAAGCGTCTAACATCGGTGTAATGCAATCTTGTGGACCTTCAAGCGCTGCTTGTGCGGCTACTTGTGAAATAGAAGTTGGGTTGCTAGTTGATTGGCTTTGCAAAATGCCCATGGCGCTAATAATGTATTCAGGGCCTGCGGCATAACCAATGCGCCAGCCTGTCATAGAATAGGCTTTAGAAACGCCATTGAGCACGATGCAACGGTCTTTTAATGCTGGTGTTGCGTTAAGAATATTGTAAAACTTGTCGCCAGTTAAATTGACATGTTCATACATATCATCAGTTGCGACTAGTACATACGGATATTTAACTAGCACTTCACCCACTGCTTTTAGCTCATCTAATGTGTAAACAGAGCCTGTTGGGTTAGAAGGGGAGTTGAGCATGACCAATTTTGTTTTTGGGGTAATAGCTGCTTCTAATTGCGCTGGCAAAATTTTAAAATGTTGCTCAATGCCACATTCCACAATAATCGGTGTTGCTTCTGCCACTAAGGCAATGTCGGCATAGCTGACCCAATAAGGGGCTGGCACGACAACTTCATCACCTTTATTCAACACCGCTAAGCACAGGTTAAAAATAGTTTGCTTGCCGCCCACGCCAACAATCACTTCATTAATGGTGTAATCTAAGTCATTGTCTTTTTTGAATTTATTGACAATGGCTTTTTTTAAGCCTGGAATACCTGTAACCGGTGTGTATTTAGTAAAGCCTGCATCAATCGCTGCTTTTGCCGCATCTTTAATATGTTGCGGTGTATCGAAATCTGGTTCGCCAGCAGCAAGCCCAATAATCGGGCGACCTTCTGCCTTATATTTGCCCGCTTTAGCGGTAATGGCTAAAGTTGGAGATTCTTTGATGCTTAATACTCTACTAGAGAGTGCAAGCTTAGATGATGAATTGACCAAAATGCTTCCCTTAATGCAAAAATATGAGTGTGATAAACCTAACTATTTTACGCAAAAAAAAGAAGTTTAGATATGAAGTTTAGACACAACCTCATTAATAGAATGCAAAAAGCGGCTTTTAAGCCGCTTTTTTGAAGGATGATTAGCAGTTTACAGTGCACTCAATAATTTGCTTATATTGCGCACCAATTTCTTTATCAATATTGTTTAACTCTGCATAAACGTGGTTTAGTTCTTTGTCGTCGCCGCGTTTCTTAGCCAAATCACCGACTTTGATCCAAGCATCGATATTTTGATTATCGAGTTTCAATGAATGGTGATAACTTTCATTAGCCAAGTCTAACTTAGCCATATTTTCTTGACTGAGTGCTAACGCAAACCATGCATCAGGGCTTAGCGGTTCAGCCTTAGTCCAACGTTCTGCAACTTCCGCTAGTTTTGGCCAGTCGTAACGCGATTCAGGCACTGCGGCTTGCATATAGAATGGTTTTTTATCTTCATCCTCTTCCCATAATGCTTTGCCAGAAATTGGAAACGTTTTAATTTCAGGTAATGTTTCAAGGTTTTGAATCCACTCTACTGGCAATGCAAAATGAATGCTGCCGCCTCGTCCAGCTGTTTTGAAAGTATTAATACCAACAAGATAGCCATCTAAATCAAATAAACCACTGCCGCTCGCGCCCATTAAAAATTTAGCATTTGTGCGAATAACTTTTCCTGGATTGCCTGCATACAAACCATTAACGCTACCTTGTGAGGTGAGTGGAGCAGGTGCTCCGCTAGAATGGCCAATGCCAGCCACTTCTTGACCGCGTTTTAATGTCGTGCTTTTACCAATTTTAGCTGCTTTAATTGGTAAGCCAGAAGTGGTCACTAGACAGAGATCGTGCCAAGTATCGGCTTTTACGCTCGTAATTTCATATGAGTCTTCGCCGCGTGACACCCAAGGCTGTTTGGTGGTGCGCAATACATGGCAATTGGTAATGACTTTATCCGTATCAACGACAACGCCAGAGCCATAAGCCATGCCGCCTTTGTCGTTAAAACCACGCACCATGACAATGCTAAAGTAGGATTCCATCAATGCTTTTTTATCATAAGCAAATGCAGTGCTAGTGCTCAAGGTTGTACTTAATAATACTGTTAAAGTAATCAGAGTTGTTCTCATCAGATATGCCTAATCATAAAGGGTATGTTAATGACTTTAATCAAAGCACTAGGTTCCCTATTGACTATTATTTTCATTGGATTAGCGTGAGTAATCTGAATAAAGCCTGTTAAAATCGAAAGCTGTTTTTAATAAATTGAGTAGATGCGTGTTCGTTACCTTTCCCAATAGCAAATATCAGCTTTTTCAACCGTTTCAACCTGCTGGCGACCAGCCGCAAGCGATTGATAAGCTAACGCAAGGCATTAATGATGGCTTGAAATACCAAACGCTGCTAGGCGTAACAGGCTCTGGTAAAACTTACACCATGGCGAATGTGATTGCACGGACTGGTCGTCCAGCGATTGTGATGGCGCCGAATAAAACGCTTGCTGCGCAGCTCTATAGTGAATTTAGAGAGTTCTTTCCGAATAATGCGGTTGAGTATTTTGTTAGTTACTACGATTACTATCAACCTGAAGCCTACGTGCCATCGCGCGATGTCTTTATCGAAAAAGATTCTAGCATTAACGACCACATCGAGCAGATGCGGCTTTCTGCTACTAAGGCTTTATTAGAGCGCGAGGATGCCATTATTGTGGCTTCTGTTTCTGCTATTTACGGTATTGGCGATCCGCAGGATTATCACGCTATGGTGTTGCATTTAAAGCAAGGCGATAAGATGTCGCAGCGCGATGCGATTGATATTCTGATTGGCATGCAATATAAGCGTAATGATATTGATTTTAGCCGCGGCAGTTTTAGAGTGCGTGGCGATATCATTGATATTTTCCCAGCTGAAAACAATGAAACGGCTGTGCGCGTTAGCTTGTTTGATGATGAGGTGGAAACGATTTCATTATTCGATCCGCTCACTGGCGAGATTTTTGACAAAATCATGCGCTTCACCATTTATCCTAAAAGTCATTATGTAACGACGCGCGATACGACGGTTCGTGCGGTAGAAACGATTAAATTAGAGTTGCGCGAACGCATTGATTTTTTTGTGAAAGAGCAAAAATTAGTCGAAGCACAACGCATAGAGCAACGAACGCGCTTTGATTTGGAAATGCTGAATGAAATTGGCTTTTGCAAAGGCATTGAAAACTATTCACGTCACTTATCAGGCGCAAAAGCGGGTGAGCCTCCACCGACATTGATTGATTATTTACCCGATGACGCATTGATGATTTTGGATGAAAGTCATGTGACAATTCCACAAATCGGCGCGATGTATAAGGGCGATAGGGCGCGTAAAGCGAACTTGGTTGATTACGGCTGGCGCTTACCTTCTGCCATGGATAATAGGCCGCTAAAATTTGAAGAATTTGAAAAAATCATGCGCCAAGCGGTATTTATTTCTGCCACTCCTTCTACTTACGAGGCAGAGAAACAGCAGCAAGTAGTGGAAATGATTGCAAGGCCAACTGGCTTGATTGATCCCGAAATTTTTGTTAAACCAGCCGATACGCAAGTAGATGATTTATTGAGTGAAATTAAGCTGAGAACGGATGTTGGTGAACGTGTCTTAGCCACAACATTAACTAAGCGCATGGCAGAAGATTTGACTGATTATTTAAGCGACCACGGCGTAAAAGTACGTTATTTGCATAGTGATATTGATACGGTGGAGCGCGTTGAGATTATTCGCGATTTGCGTTTGGGTGAGTTTGATGTATTGGTTGGGATTAACTTGTTGCGCGAAGGTTTGGATATTCCAGAGGTTTCATTAGTAGCAGTGTTGGATGCAGATAAAGAAGGCTTTTTACGTTCCGAACGCTCATTGATTCAAACATCTGGACGTGCCGCTCGTAACTTAAATGGTAAAGTCATTTTCTATGCTAATCGTATTACCAAAAGTATGAAGGCGGCGATGGATGAAACTACGCGTCGACGTACGATCCAAACCGCTTTTAACAAAGAACACGGTATTATTCCTAAAGGCGTAACTAAAAAAATCAAAGACATCATTGATGGTGTATATGATATGGATGAAGGTAAGCGTGAGCGTAAAGCAGCGCAAGAGCAAGCTAGCTATGAAAGCTTGAGTGTGAAACAGCTAAGCAAAGAGTTTAAACGTATCGAAAAAACCATGCACGACGCAGCGAAGAACTTAGAGTTTGAAAAAGCGGCAGAACTGAGAGATCAGCTAAAAACGCTCAAAGCGAAACTACTGGAAGTTAGTTAATAAACTATATTAATAATATTTAAATTATATAAATCAATTAATTATATGTGTTATTTAAAGTAAATTATGAATATAGTAGACTACGTCGGCAGTTTTGCTGCTACTTGCACCACCGCTGCTTTTATCCCGCAAGCGATAAAATCTTATCGCACGCGCGATTTATCAGGCATTTCGTTGCCCATGTATACTATTTTTACTTTAGGCGTTGCACTTTGGTTGGTATATGGCTTACTCAAGCAAGATTGGCCGATTATTATTGCCAATACCATTACCGTTGGTTTATCTGCGATGATTATGACGCTTAAAATAATAGAAACAGTTAAAAAGTAACTGAAAAATTAAGCGCAAAAACAAGATTAATTTTTGTAGTCTGATTTAAAATACAAATGGAGAAACATGCTATGTATATGATTAATTTTATTAAATCCGCATTTGCAATTTTGCTGGTATTTGTTATTACTGCTTGTTCTACCGATGTGCCAACCGTTACTCCAAATCAAGCGGCTCAGCTATTTTCCGACAAGGAAGCGGTGATTGTTGATGTGCGTGAGCAGGCAGAATGGGATGAGCAGCATATTGATGGTGCTATCTTTATTCCTCTTAACCAAGTAGAAAGCCGCATGAGTGAGTTAGCACAATATAAGGATAGCCCAATTATCGTGCAATGCCGCAGTGGGAAGCGTTCGAATATAGCGGGTGCTAAACTGATTGATGCGGGATTCACTAAAGTTTACAATCTTGAGGGCGGCATTTTGGCTTGGGACAAGCAAGGATTAGAGACGGTCAATACAAGACCAAAGCCTAACTAAATCAACGCGATGACCGAATTTACCATTGCCAGCTTTAACGTTAAAAATTTAATTGGCGCAGATCAAGAATATTATCGGTTTGAATCTTATAGCCAAGAAGAACACGCTTGGAAGCAAAATTGGCTAGCGAACCAATTACTCACTATGAATGCCGACATCGTCTGTTTTCAGGAAATTTTCGATAAAGCGGCTTTGCAAGCTGTTGTTGATGAAGCCAACGAGGCGGGTAAACAACTTAATTTGGAAGTTATACCAGGCACTGCTAAACGCTATCATCGTAAAGCTATTTTTGAGAAGTTGAATACTGAAGCTTATAGTCAAGAGCAATTATTTTTTGCACCTAACGTCAATGACGGTATCGCAGGGCATCGACGTCCTGGCATTGCCATGCTATCTCGTTTTGGTTTTGAGGGCACGCCTGAAATTATTCAAACATTAGCGCACCCAGTGGTGATTGATTTTCCGAGTGCTGGTTATGATAGTAACGAAAAGGCAGGCAGTTATACGCTAGAACGGTTATCGCGACCGATTATTAAAGCTAAAATTAAAATTGGTCAGCAAATCATAACTGTTTTTAATTGCCACCTAAAATCTAAATTGGGTGAATACATCAAACCAGCAGGCGCCACTTTTGCGCCAGAAGCTGATTTGGTGCATTATTTACCTGTACAAAGGGCCTTGGGTCAATTGCGTGCTTTATTGCGTCGTAGTGCCGAGGCTTATGTGTTACGCAAGCTGATTACGGATGAATTAGTTAAAGATAATCCCGTGATGGTATTGGGCGACTTTAACGACAGTGAATATTCTGTATCATCATCCATGATTAAAGGTGAGCGACCCTTTAAGAATTATGCTTGGATGCGCCGTCATGATGCGCAACATAAAAGTGATCGTTATACCGAGCAAGAAGATTTGATTATTCACGCTCAAATTGAGCAATATCAATTACATAGCGCAGAGATGCAATTTATTAAGAAAAGTCAACGAGATATGGTGTATACCTCGGCTTTTGGTGGTGTATATGAAAGTATTGACCAGATTTTTATGTCACAACACTTTATCGAAGGCTCGGCCAATAATATTGGGGTTATGGATTACTACAGTGTGTTTAACGACCATATTACCGATGGAGCGCATTCCGAAGCGCCTTATAATAAATTAGCATCAGATCATGGGCAGATTATGGCGCATATGCGCATCCGTTAACTGCACAAGATTAATCTATTCAATCTTTCCACTAATTTCAAATCACTTAAGACTATCTTACTAAAAGTAGTAATCGTTTATTCTACTCTGTTTTGTCATTGTGCTAAGTTTGTTAAAAGTTTCTGAAATATAAGCCTTAAACGTGACTGAAATAACTAAACTGGCTGTTTAAAACAGCTCTGTTTATGCATTCTGAAATTTCACTTTAGCGATACCATTAGTAGTCAAACAGTAAGCTTTTTTAATCATTAATATTGGCTTTCGAGGCACAAAAATTCGTACTATCAATCAACAACTACTAACAATAATATGGCCTTTTTGTATTATTGTGGTGCTGCTACTTTCTTTGGGAATTGCAAGCATGCAAGTGCTGCATTCAGTGCGATCCTATGTTAGCGGTGAGAGCTTTTATTCGAAAGCACAGAAAGAAGCCGTTATTTATCTTAATGTTTACGCACGCACGCACAAGGAGTCTGACTACCAGCAATTTTTGAAGGCGATTGATGTTCCTCTGAGCGATAAAATGGCACGCGAGCAATTGCAGTCGGCCAATCCTAATTTCGAGATTGCAGCCCAAGGATTTATCCAAGCTAAAAATAATCCAGACGATGTTCAAGGAATGATTGATTTGTTCCGACTGTTTCAGCATACAAGCTTACTTGAGCCTTCTATTCAACATTGGATGCATGCCGATTTGTTGGTGGCCAAAATTTTACACTTGGCCACCAACCTAAAACAACATGTGACGTTTGGGCGGGCATCCTCGACTAGTATTTACCCCATTATTAAAGAAATTAATAAAGTCAGCATTGAACTTACATCAATACAAGATGCTTTTTCTAACTCAATTAGTGAAGCTTCACGCAAAGCACAAATATTGATAGTCATCATCACTTTGGTTGTAACACTGTTGTTAATGACTTTAGGGGTATTCTTTACCCGAAAATTAGTCAGCCGAGATGCCAATCATTTAGCTGAAATTAAATCTAATGAAGAGCGTTGGCAATTTGCATTAGAGGGTGCAAGAGAAGGGGTTTGGGATTGGGATATTACGACAGACAGCGTTATCCGCTCGGCCAGATGGTGTGAAATATTTGGCTATGAACGGCATGAGATAAAGCCGACAGCAGAGGGTGGGCGGCAGCTGATTCACCCTGATGACAAAGCGCGACAATTAGACGATACGCAAGGCTATTTTCAAGGCGAAAATAATGTGTATGAATCTGAATATCGCATGTTGTGTAAAGATGGTTCATGGAAATGGATTTTAAGCAGAGGCATGATTGTCAGCAAAGATAAACAAGGTAGGCCCACCCGGATGATTGGTACACATTCGGATATCAGTGAAAGAAAAAATGATGAAGACAAAATGTTTCGTCTGGCTCATTTTGATCCAGTCACAAACTTGCCCAATAGAATCTTGTTTGCTGACCGTTTTCAACAAATGATAAAAGCGAGTGAACGAGATGCACAACAGATTACGTTGTTATTTCTGGATTTAGACCATTTTAAAGAGGTGAATGACACGCTTGGGCATGAAATGGGTGATGTATTATTGCAAAAAGTAGCAAAAAGATTACTGGAATGTGTGCGAGCTCAAGATACAGTTGCGCGCATGGGTGGCGATGAATTTACCATTATTTTGAACAACATGGATGACCATGCGGATGCCGATAGTGTTGCGCTAAAAATACTAAGTAAGCTCACTCAACCTTACCTGTTAAGGGGAAGTTTGACCTATATTTCGGCTAGTATTGGCATTAGTATTTACCCAAATGATGGTAAAGAAGTTGAAGTGCTCTTAAAAAATGCAGATCAAGCCATGTATGCGGCTAAAGACAATGGTAGAAATGGTTACCATTACTTCACCTCGTCGATGCAGGCAGACGCACTACAGCGCATGCAACTTTCCAATGATTTACGTGCTGGCTTAGCGGAGAGTCAATTTTTTATAGACTATCAACCGATTGTTAATCTCAAAACTGGCACCATCGAAAAAGCCGAAGCGCTTATTCGCTGGCAGCATCCAGTGCATGGCTTAGTCAGCCCTATGGAGTTTATTCCAATTGCAGAACATACTGGATTAATTATTGAAATTGGTGATTGGGTATTTACAGAGGCGATTGAGCAATTGAAAAAATGGCGAGCAATTAAGCCTGACTTTCAAATTAGTATTAACCGATCACCTTTACAGTTTAGAGCTAATACAGTGCATCAAGTTAACTGGGTTGAGCAGATGCAAACACACCATTTACCAGGTGATAGCCTTTGTATTGAAATCACAGAGGGTTTGTTATTAGATGCACGTGAGGCTGTCATCAATCAACTCAATGATTTTAGAGATGCTGGGATAAAACTATCTATCGATGACTTTGGTACTGGTTATTCATCACTGGCTTATTTAAGAAAATTTAGTGTTGATTTTGTTAAAATTGATAAGTCATTTACAGCCAATATCAGTGAAGGCTCTAGTGACATGGCATTGTGCGAAGCAATTATTGTGATGGCACATAAATTAGATAAAAGAGTGATAGCAGAAGGTGTTGAAACGCAAGTTCAACTAGATTTATTAGTCGCTGCTGGATGTGATTTTGGGCAAGGTTATTTGTTCTCTAAACCAGTTTCTGTGAGTGCGTTTGAAATGCTTAAACCGCAAAATATTCAATCTATTACTAACGCTTAGTATGCTTAATTTAGTCAGTTAAATGCAAATAGGATAACGCGCGCACAGTGATTTATAATCAATTAGCATCAAATTTTGGTGCAAATAAGTCAGTTTAATAACAGTTTAAAAAAGTATATATGATCAATATTGCAACCTTTAATATCCATAAGGGTTTTACCCATTTTAATGCGCGCTTTGCTTTGCAAGGTCAACGCGACATATTAAGAAAACTTAACGCCGATATTATTTTTTTGCAAGAAGTGCAAGACGCACATATCAAGCATACTAAGCGACTTAATGCATCAGCAACTTCAGGGCAATTAGAGTATTTGGCCGATTCTATTTGGTCTGACCACGCGTATGGTAAAAATGCTGCTTATCCATCAGGTCATCATGGTAATGCCGTCTTATCAAAATTCCCGATAATCAAAACCTACAATCAAGATATTTCCGCTCACACAGCCGAACAGCGCGGCATGCTGCATTGTGAAATCCAAGTGCCCGATTGGGAGCAACCTTTGCATGCCATCTGTTTGCATTTAGGTTTATTCGCCACTTGGCGGCGAAAACAGTTAATTGATGTCGCCAATTTTATTGAGCAACAAGTGCCAGCGGATGCGCCTTTAATTATTGCAGGTGATTTTAATGATTGGAGCCAACGCGCCGGACGTGAATTTGCGAAGCGTTTAAACATTAAAGAGGTTTTTGAGCACCATCACGGCTCTCATGCCCGTAGTTTTCCAGCCATATTACCCATTTTAAAAGTCGATCGTATTTATGTGCGAGGCTTCGATGTTAAACAAGCAAAAGTGCATGCTGGCGCACGTTTTTTAACCCTTTCTGACCATGCCATTCTCACCGCATCATTAGCCAAAACATGATAAATTTTACAGTCGACAATACCGTAAAACTATTGCGCAGCGGCGCGGAATATTTTCCTGCTTTAGAACAAGCCATCGAGCAAGCTAAAGTGGATATTTATTTGCAAACCTATATCTATCAAGATGATGAAACAGGTGTTCGCATTAGTCATGCTTTAAAAAGCGCCGCCGCACGTGGTGTTACTGTTAATCTTTTGTTAGATGGCTTTGGTAGCAAAGAGCTACCTGATGCGTTTGTCGACGACTTACAAAAAAGCGGCGTACACGTGATGTTTTATCGGCCAAAGATCTCACCTTGGACCTTACAAAAAAGACGATTAATTCGTATGCATCGAAAAGTAAGTGTGATTGATGGCGCTCTTGGTTTTGTGGGTGGTATTAATATATTAGATGACAACGATGGTTCGGATGAAATGCCGCCACGGGTTGATTATGCGGTGCAGTTACAGGGCTCTATTTTGATCGATATGTTGGATAGCGTGCATACCTTATGGCGACATATGTCTTGGATGAATAAGCTGAAAAAGTTAACGAGAAAGGTATCAAGAAGGGCGTTAAACAGGTCATCAAAACAATCGTCTGAATCAACTTTAAATTCATCTGAAATCATGCATGATGGCGATACAAAAGCCGCTTTTGTCATCCGCAATAACGTTTTGCATCGACATGATATTGAAGTTGCTTATTTACAAGCCATTCGAGGAGCAAAATCAGAGATTATTCTTGCCAATGCCTACTTTCTGCCGAGTAAACGATTCCGCAAAGCCTTATTAGGCGCAACCGCTCGTGGCGTAAGCATTAAACTATTATTACAAGGCCGTAAAGAGTATTTGCTGATGTTTGCAACGCATGCCTTGTATGGTCAGTTTTTGCACGCAGGCATTGAAATATACGAGTATAAAAAAAGCTTTTTGCATAGCAAAGTAGCGGTTATCGATAGTTATTGGGCAACGGTGGGTTCATCTAATATAGATCCACTGAGCTTAATGTTAGCTAATGAAGCTAACGTAGTGATACAAGATGCGCAGTTTGCCAGTGAATTAAAAGCGGATATTGAGCAGACGATTCTAAGCTCCGATGCAGTGACCCTAGAAACATGGGAACAAACCAGTTTATTTAAGCGATTTTTTTCTTGGATAATCTATATTTTTGTTAAGTTTTTTCTAGGTTTTTTGGTTAATAATAATGAGAAAAAATAATGATGAATGTGCTATTAAATAGATAGAGATAAATGATTGAGATGGGGATATTAAAGGTGGCAACAATGCATGATGAGACCCCTAAAACGAAGCTAATTAGCTTAGCAGTCGCTTGCACGGCTAGCGTTGTTATATTTTTTGTGTTGCACACACTAAGCGGTTTTGAAAAAGACAAATACTTTGATGATGAGCGTAAGGCTGCTTACGATTATGGCCAACTGCTACGCGCTGAAGTTGATCGCGAACTCAATTCTTTGTTATTCGTCTCAAATGGGCTTTCAAGTTACTTGACCGTATATAAAGACGAATTAGACCCTGAAAAAATTAATCAAATGCTCCAAGATTTATGGACTAAGGCTAAGCATGTTAAGAATTTAGGTATTGCTGTTGGCTATAAATTAACTTATGTATATCCCATCACAGGCAATGAAAAGGTGATTGGACAGGATTTTCGTCGATTTCCTTCGCAATGGCAAAAGGTTAAATTAGCGATTGAAAGGCGTGAAGGTGTGTTGGATGGCCCATTAAATCTAATACAAGGTGGAAAGGGTATTATTTATCGTTATCCAGTATTTATTGATGATGAATATTGGGGAATCATTTCAACCGTTATCAATACAGATGCCTTCTTAGATGCTGCTTTTAAACGCTTGGTTGACAGTCAATATACTTTTGCGATTCGCGCAGAGAACAAAGAAGTGTTCTATGGTAATCCAGCGTTATTTAAGCATAAAGGCATTGCTCTGATTCAAAGTCACCTTCCAAATAACAAATGGGAGTTGGCAATCGAACGTAATGATTTAAAGCTACCATTCTATTTTTTAGTGATGGACGTAGTCATTGTCATATTGTCGTTGCTTGTAGGCTTAGCGCTTTATTATTATGGAAAAGAATGGTTTAGGCTAACCAGTCATTCACTCACCGATAGTTTAACTAATCTGCCAAATAGAAGGTATTTAGATAAAAAATTATTAGAAGCTTCTTCAGATGCGACCAGCAATGAACAGATGTTCGCAGTGATGCTCATTGATGTCGATTACTTTAAGCACTTTAATGATACTTATGGACACCATTTTGGTGATGAAGTCATTAAACGCGTTGCGCAACTTCTACAGCTAAAAATCAGAACCTCGGATACTTTGAGTAGGATGGGCGGGGATGAGTTTGTTATGTTGATTGGCAATCTAAAGTCTGAAAAAGATATCGTATTAATTGCCACTAAAATCATTAAAAGCTTCCAAGCAGAGCAAGTTGTTTTAGATAAAAATATACAAATAACAGTAAGCATTGGTGTGGCTATTAATTCGCCCAATGAAAATACTGATTTCAAAGCCTTGATGAGAAATGCAGATGAGGCTTTGTACATGGCCAAGGGCGAAGGTAGAAACAGGTTTAAGTTTTATTCTAAATAAGTCAATCATCATCGTTTAAATGTTGAATATAACCATCTGCTTAATATTAGCTAATATGGTGACTTAAGAAGCAAAGATTGTAATCCCCCTATAAATAGTTTCCTTTTTTCACTCAATGTACTTATTTAAATTTAATGATAAGTGAAATTCATATTTCTTTCACAAATATAACCATAATGATATAGTTGTTTTTTTGTAATTGAACAATAAAAAAATTAACAATTTATAGTTCACTTTTTTATTTTCTCTCAGGTACTTACGTAAACTTATATGCAGAACAATGATTAATTATGTCTCACATAAAATCCTTCCTGCCTAACGAGGCTATTAAAACTGTCGTTGATAATTTGCCTTCCATGATTGGCTATTGGGATAAAGACTTAAGAAATAGATTTGTTAATAAAGCTTATGAAGACTGGTTTAGCGTTGATGCTAAAAAAATAACTGGCAAACACATACGTGAAGTGATTGGAGACAATCTCTATAACCTTAATCTCCCCTATATTGAGGCTGTTCTGCAAGGATATTTCCAAGAATTTGAACGTTCTATTCCTAATCAAAACGGTAACGGCTACAGACACTCTCTCGCAAATTACATCCCAGATGTTCGAGATGGAGAAGTGCAAGGTTTTATTGCGTTAGTGACAGACATTACCTCCTTAAAAGATACAGAGTTTCAACTGAAATTAAGTGAAGATAGGTATAGAGCAATTGTAGAGGGACAAACTGAAGTTATTTCCAGATTTTACGCAGATGGAAGATATATCTTTATTAATGAAGCCTACAGTAAATTTTTTGGAAAGAGCCCTGATGAAGTTGTTGGAAAAAAATGGCAACCAGTAGTGCATCCTGATGATGTTGATCGTGTGATCAGTGAACTTACAACGATGAGCGCCACAAACCCGATTGTAATGATTGAAAATCGTGTATTTTCTGCTGATGGTCATATACATTGGATGCAATTTTGCAACAGAGGTTTTTATGATTCTGATGATCAATTGATTGAAATTCAAAGCGTTGGGCGCGACGTAACTAAGCGTAAGTCCATGGAGCAGCAGATTGAAAGGCTTGCTTTTTATGATTTATTAACTGGGCTTCCCAATAGAACTTATTTTTTAGATCAATTAAATCTTGCGATTTCAAGAGCTGCAAGAAGTAAACAATATAGCGCATGTTTATTTTTAGACTTAGATAATTTTAAATCAGTTAACGATACGCATGGACACGATTATGGGGACATGTTGTTAATTGAAGTTGCTACACGAATAAAATCTAATCTTCGCAGTACCGATTTAGTTGGCCGTTTTGGGGGAGATGAATTTATTATAGTAATGGAAAGTTTAAATGAAAATGCTGAAATAGCGAAAGCAGAGGTTTTGCTCTTGACCGAGAAGGTTAGAGGGCAATTGAGTGAGCCATTCAGCATTAATGAATTTGAATTTAATATATCTGTCAGCATTGGGGTCTCGATGTTCAATGATCATTTAAAGTCGACAAAAGATTTATTGAAAGAAGCGGATACTGCTATGTATGAAGCAAAAAGATTAGGTAAAAATAGAATATGTGTTTTTGACGCGAGTGTGCAAAATACTCAAGAAAAAAATCACTAAGTTTTTTTAAATTCATCTGACTTTTTAGCCAGATATGCCGCGTTGCCCTCCACTTGGACTTCCTGCAAATAGTTATCGCTGTTTGAAACCACTATTTAACTCTATCTCTTTGCTCGTATCGCCATACCCTTTTTGCGTTAGCAAAGCCAGTTTCGTATAGTTCGCCACTTGACCTCTCAACGCAGGAACTGCCGCTTGCTTGGTAAAAATAGTTGGAAACTTATAACTTAGCCATGCGTAAAGGCTGATATGTTGGCTTAGAATTTCAGCTTGTTGTAAATGTTTTTCGCTGCCGCCATTGAGCCAATTTGGTGCAAACGGAATTGGGTGTGGTTTATCTAAATAAATACTTTGAATGCATTGGATAAAATAATCTTTTTCAATGGGTACTTGGATTGACAACGGTGCGCAGGCTAGGGCGAATTTATCTTTGAGTGCCATATTGGGCGCAACTTCATCAACAATCAGCGCCTGCGTATATTGTGCGGCGGCATGGCTATGTTCACACAGGTCATCTTGGTGATGATGGCGCTCAGTTAAGTAGGCAATGCATTCAGCTAGCCGATTAGTATGCAACTGATTGGCGATACTCTCACAATCACCCATTTGCATGGCGATAGGAAGATGCGTAATAGTGGCAGTATCGTCCACATTCAACATCTGTTCGATATGGACTTGTTCATCATCTTCTAACACATTGACATAGCCAGTTTCATAAACGCCATAACGACCTGCACGGCCAGCAATTTGGCGTACTTCGGTCGCGTTTAAATAACGTGAAGCGATGCCATCAAACTTATGAATATTGGCAAAAATAACGCGTCTAATCGGTAAATTTAATCCCATGCCAATCGCATCGGTAGCAACTAATAGTTCGGCTTCGCCCGATAAAAAGCGTTCCGACTCATGCCGTCTCACTTCAGGGGATAATGCGCCGTAAATACTAGCAACTTTAAAGCCCCAGTTTCTAAATCGTGCTGAAAGAGTTAATACGTCTTTGCGGCTAAACGCAACAATCGCATCGCCTTTTTGCAATTGATGTTTGAGCTTAGCTTTGTTATAGCGTTTGCCACAAATGCTGTTTACTTCAAAAATGAGCGGTGTTTTTCGTTCTAAATAAGTGATGTCATAAGGCTCTTCTAAAGCATTTAAAGCCTTAGTACAAAGGCTCGTGACCGCATTAGAACCACATATAAACACTTGCTTTGCAGGCGCGCCAACTAAAGCCGCTGTCCAAGCTTGACCGCGGTCGGGATCTTGTAACATTTGAATTTCATCAATCACGGCAACATCAATTGCGTGGGTGCTATGTAGCATTTCGATAGTGGAAGCCGTGTGTTGCGCGCCCTCCATATAGATGCGTTCTTCACCCGTAATTAAGTTACAAGGCACGCCTGCTTGCACGAGTCTATCGCGCACTTCCATCGCCAATAAGCGCAACGGTGCTAAGTAAACACCACTCTTAGCGGCGATTAATGCATTTAGTGCATGGTAAGTTTTGCCAGAATTGGTTGGTCCTAAATAAAAATGATGTTGACGATTTAATGTTCTAGCGAGCTGATAGCGCTTGGCGTAATGATTGAAGCGTTGATGATTTGTTGAATATGATGAGGTGTGCATGACGATTAGTTTTACTCAATTAAGTCCATTATACGCAAACGGATGGGTGCTGAAGTTGCATTTAAGTGAGCAACTTTGCAGAGTAGGTTTATTCATCTTGATAAGACCTTAGATTTTAGTATTCTTTTCTGCCATATAAAGCGCTTTGTTTCAGTTATGATTACGTTATCAACTTTGATACGACGATTAGTCAATATTTAAAATGAGCGAAACAACCAACAATCAGAATAACGACATGCTTGATAGCATTATCAAAGCTTCTGCAAACTCAGACTTTCACGTTGCGGAAGATATCTATGATCAAGCAAACAATAAGTTACTGGCTAAAGGTTATAAAATAACACCAGAAATTAGAGATAAATTATTCGATCGGGTTTTAAAGAAACCAATCGAAACTTCCATTCAGTCTGATAATCCAATCACAGGTAAAACGATTGCTGAAGCTGGACTTGAGTTAATTAAAAATAGTCCTTTACTAAAAGCCATTGCATCCAATATTGAGTTGGAAGCAAAAGAACTAGCCCATTTGAAAATTCAGCCCTTAGCATCTATGTTGTTAACGGTGATGAGGGATAGCGGCAGTAATCGGTTCAATCACGCTTTGCTTGTCACATTAGTTGCGCGCAGCATTGCTAGAAATATGAAGATAAGCAATAAGGACATGACTAATTTATCGTTATCTGGCCTTTTACATGACGTTGGTGATTTGTATTTATCCGTGCCAGATAGTGGCCTTCTGACGAAGGAGGATTGGCACAAAGTAATGGCGCATCCAGTCGTTGGCAGCTCTGTTGTTAAGCTTTATATGGACTATGATATTGATGTTTCTACTGCTATTTTAGAACATCATGAACGCTGTGATAATACTGGATATCCAAGAAAATTAGATGCCAATAATTGTTCGGTGAACGGGCAGATTCTAATCCTTGCAGAAGCCATTGCTGGCATATTAAAAACAGGTGTGGAAACGCAAAATGTGCTCGTTGCATTTAAACTAGCATCGCATGTTTATCCTGAATCACCATTAAATGCATTTAATCAGATGCTTAAATCATTGATGTTTGTGCGTAGCGAAAACGATAAAAACTCGATTATTAATCATCTAACCGATAGAGTTAAAACATTGAATGCAGTGTTGCTGAGTTTAGATGATTTGCTAATCAAAAAAGACATGCCTGCGCTTATTGTGGAAAGTGCTAATCACTTAAAGCGTCGAATGCTGAAGTTAAAGCAGGCAATATACTCTTCAGGTATTCAGTACTATTTAGAAGACAATAGCTGGTTACATTCAGATGATAATCAAATCATCGGGCTAGAGCTTGAAATATCAACCAATGAAGTTGGTTGGCAAATACAAGATATGCTGCGAGATGTAACGCTTCGTTTGCTGGAGTATAAAGGTGAGTTTCCTGAGCCTTTTGTGCAGATTACTGAGCAATTAGCTTCAGTAATCAAAGAATAAATTCAACTTACTGAAGTCTATTAGCAAAATCATGGTTCACATCGCGGTGGTTCATTTCATCTTGTCGCACCGCAATAATCACTTCTTTTAGCTTGGCGTCCGCTGGTAAATGCCAATAATCAATCGCAATCTGTGGCGCATCAACATTTGGATAAGTGCCATCTTCAATACCAGCTAAATATTCAGAATAACTATAAACCGCTTCTTCTTCAAAATAGCCGACTAAACGATGCGCTGTTTTATTTGAAAAAATATAAAGAATAAAAAACAAATTATAAAAGACGCCTTGCGCAATAATAATCAGTGTTCTTTCAAAACGATTAGGTTGCGCAATTTCTATAAACGTCATTAAATGCATGCGTTCATTTTCCGCTTCATCTAATAAGGTTCTTATCCAACCATCATCAGACTTCATCAATCTTAATGATTTCAAATGTTGAATAGCGCCGCCGACCATGCCCGGCACTGCGGCTACTGTTTCGAGTACAACTGCTCGATGACCGTAACGACCGCTAAAAAAAGCGTCAGCAAAAAATCGTAAAAGCTTAGTTAGCGATAATGCTAACCGGTCCGAAAAGTCTCTAGGTTGATAGTGCTTAGCTTGATAATGTTGTTCTAAATGCATCATTGCTCTCTTAATCTAAGTGTTGATGAAATTACGACAACATAAAAAAGAAATGATTGCTTTGAAAAAACAATTTTTTATGCCGTAACGGCTTTAATGACCACTGGTAATAAATGCGCTGGAATGTTAATGATGTTCAACGCCGCTGCGCGGCCAGCTTCTGACATTTTCAGATAAGATTTACGCAAGATTGTTAAAAATTTTTCTTCGGTATAATCACTATACTTTTCAACAAAATCAGCCAAATCGTGTTCTAAGAACGCCAAAACAATCACATCTTCTAATGTTTGCGTATCGGGATTGGTGCGTAGATTCTCTTTTTTTAATAAGCTTGCAACTTGCTGAATGGTTTCTGCATCATAACCTTGTTCTTGCATCACTTTACTAGCAAGTTCAGCATGGTGATTTTTGAGATTGCTACGCCATTGCATATAGCCAGGTTTAGTCATTGGATAATCGATGCGTGGCGATATCCAGCGTTGGATATGTTGCGCGCGGACTGCAAGTTTAAGCGCCTCTGACGCACTTGGTTCGTAACGATTAAGCATTTCACTTAAGCGCTCTGCGTAGACGAGTTCTTTAGGTTGTTGATTGCCATCTACGCTGATGTAATTTGGATCTTGCGCATTAATTGCATCGAAGCTGGCAATCGTATTATTAAAACGTGTTTGATCGGTCATGCGCAGATTTTAAAGCCTAAACAGTGCAGTTAAAAGCTGAAATGTTGATTTGTATCAAATAAAATGATTTGCAACGCATTGAATTACGTTTAGCCTCAATGAGCAGCGTATATTTAATAAGCTTGATCAATAAAAGAGTATAACGATGATTGATTTTTTTAAAAAGTTACCGAATACCACTCAATATCCAATTGGAATTGAGTGGCCAATCTTGAAAAGGATGCCGTTGATTTTGATCACCGGTACTTTATTAATTCTTTCTCCCGCTATAGTCATTTATTTTAAACATGCGGTGATTTCTGCAGCCCAATATAAAACGATTTATATCTGTTTAGGTGCGCTATTTTCCTACTGGTTTTTTGTTGGCGTGTTAGCGATTGGTTGCGTACTGATGATGCTCATGAAAGGCCCCAGCTATGTAGCTGATGCTTATGAATTACCTAAGGAGGATAAACGTTTAGAGGGAGGGCGCTAAGTAGATATCAACTAGTTTTAGATTGACCGTAGTGCGTTTGCACTAATTTAGTGCAAAAAGACATTTGGAATATGGACCATCTTAACTGATGTATTTATTAATAATTTAATATTAATCATATGGTTAACTTGATTATATTGTAGTTGGCATGTGCTTTGCTTTTAATTAATAAGTATTAGTTTGAGTATTTTGTTTGAATGATAAGCGAAGTTCGAAAACATTGAGACTTTGTGTGAAAGACTTGGTGCGTAATGCGTACGCAGATATAACAGCATAATTAAGCTAATTTACCCAAAGGCGGGTAGTTGAAAACTTAATCTAATTAATAGTTAATTAGAAAAAGCAAGACAAAGGCGTCTTGAAATTCAGTGCAACAGCATTGTGTTTCAAGACGCCTTTTTTATTTGGTTAATGACTTATTGATAACGCAGTTTAAAAGGGTCGAGATAAGGCGGCTTAAATAACCAAAGTTTGTGTAGCAACCTGAAGTAAGTTGTATCGAGATTAAACAGTTTTTATTTAAAATGACGAAAAAAGAGGAAAAAATTATGTCTTATTTAGCACCATCTGAGTTTGTGACCAAAATGGTCGATGCGGGAGAAGCAAAAATCTATATGTCTACCAGAGACACCATTATCAGGGCTTTTATGGCGGGTGCCATTTTAGCGTTAGCTGCCGTTTTTGCAGTTAGCATTGCCGTTGCAACAGGCTCTCATTTAATCGGCTCTATTCTATTTCCAGTCGGTTTTTGTATGTTGTATTTGATGGGTTTTGATTTATTGACGGGTGTGTTTATGTTAACGCCATTGGCTTGGTTGGATAAACGTCCTGGTGTTACTTGGCCACAAATTCTACGCAATTGGGGTTGGGTTTTTGTTGGTAATTTCATGGGCGCATTAACCGTTGCGGTGATGATGGCATTTATTTTTACCTATGGCTTTAATACCGACGGTGGCGATATTGCCACCAAAGTAGCAAGCATCGGTGAAGCGCGAACAATTGGCTATGCAAAATATGGTGTTGCTGGCTGGTTCACTATTTTCGTTCGCGGCATGTTATGCAACTGGATGGTTTCATTAGGTGTGGTTGGTGCGATGATTTCAACTAGCGTTAGCGGAAAAGTGATTGCAATGTGGATGCCTATCTTCTTATTCTTTTTCATGGGTTTTGAGCATTCAGTGGTCAATATGTTCTTGTTCCCATTCAGCATGATTATGGGCGGCAACTTCCTAATCAGTGATTACTTTATCTGGAATGAAATTCCAACGGCCTTGGGTAACTTGGTTGGTGGCCTTGCGTTTACAGGATTAACCCTTTACACAACACACATTAAAACCAAACCAAAACGCACTCTTTAATTTTAAGCGTAGCCTCAGCATTAATGTTTTTTAAGTGAATGCTGAGGCTTTTTGATGCAAATAAAATAAAAATTATCCATAGGAGGTTTTGAATGAATAAACAAAGTATGACCGATGCCATTGTGATGGCAAAAGTAGCAAAAGGACTGACGTGGGAAAAGATCGCCGAAGCGTTAGGATTGTCACCTGTTTGGTTGACTTCCGCTTGTTTGGGTATGAACAGTGCGACCAAAGAGCAAGCTGGCGCAATTGCACAATATTTAGGATTGGATGATGAGGTAGCTATTGCTTTAGAAGCATATCCAACTAAAGAGTGGGATAAACTGGTGCCGCAAGATCCGTTAATTTATCGCCTTTATGAAATTATTGGCGTTTATGGCCCAACATTAAAAGAAGTGATCCAAGAGAAATTTGGTGATGGCATTATGAGTGCGATTGATTTTTCTATGGAAGTTGAAAAAGAAGAAAATCCAAAAGGCGATCGCGTCGTGTTGACCATGAATGGTAAGTTTTTGGCTTATAAGTCTTGGTAGGCTGGCAACAATTATTAAAAGCGCTGGATAGTATCTAGCGCTTTTTTAGCATAAAGTGGATGAATGAGAATGTCGAATAATCTACAAATTGAAGTCGCGCAGCTGACGGACAAAGGTCTCAAGGCAATTAATCAAGATTTTCATGCTATTACCATCCCACCTGAGCCGCAACTAACTGCAAAAGGGATTGCGATTGCATTAGCAGATGGCATTAGTAGTAGCGATGTTAGTCAAGAGGCCAGCGAAGCGGCAGTGAAAGGCTTTTTAGCTGATTATTTTTGCACGTCAGAAATGTGGTCTGTTAAAACGGCTGCACTCCGCGTATTAACAGCAATCAATTCTTGGCTGTATAGCCAAACGCGACAAAATCAAATTAGCCGATACGATAAAGACAAAGGTTATGTGTGTACGTTTAGCGCAATGGTGTTTAAATCGACCACAGCCCATATTTTACATGTCGGTGATACACGCATTTACCGCGTGCATCAAAACGCATTAGAACAGTTAACAAAAGATCATCGCGTTTGGGTGTCTGAAGGTAAGAGTTATCTTAGCCGCGGCTTAGGCATAGATGAACATTTGGATGTTGATTACCATACATTTAATGTAAGTAAGGGAGACACTTTTTTACTTGCAACCGATGGTGTTTATGAGTTTGTTGGTGAGCGATTTGTTACAGATACCATTGCCAATCATCAAACTAATTTGCAACAGGCTGCGCAACTGATTATGGATGAAGCGCTAGCAAAAGGTAGCGATGATAATCTTACCTTGCAGATAGTACGCGTAAATGATTTACCTGATCAAAATGTTGATGAGTTATATCAGCAATTGACGGAATTGCCATTTCCCCCGCAGCTTGAGCCTCGCATGTTATTTGATGGCTACGAGATTATTCGAGAGATTCATGTGTCTAGCCGCAGTCACGTCTATTTAGCATCAGATTTCGAGACAAAAGAGCAAGTTGTTCTAAAAGCACCGTCGATCGACTTGCGAGAAAATGCGGCTTATTTAGAGCGCTTTTTATTAGAGGAGTGGATTGCCAAGCGCATGAATAGCGCACATGTGATGAAGCCGTGCATTCATCAAAGAAAACGGCATTACTTATATGTGGCAACAGAATATATAGAAGGGCAGACGTTAACGCAATGGATGTTAGACAATCCAAAGCCTGACCTGCAAACGGTGAGAGCTATTATTGAGCAGATTGCCAAAGGTTTGCGTGCGTTTCACCGGTTAGAAATGCTCCATCAAGATTTGCGGCCAGCGAATGTAATGATCGATAATACAGGCACCGTGAAAATTATTGATTTTGGTTCAACTAGCGTGGCAGGTTTGACTGAAATGACATCACCCATCGAACAAGATCCGATTTTGGGCACTGCGCAATACAGTGCGCCCGAATACTTTTTAGGTGAAAAAGGAACTGTGCAATCCGATTTATTTTCATTAGGCGTGATTGCTTATCAAATGCTGACTGGCAAGCTACCTTATGGTACTAATGTCGCCAAAATCAATTCTAAATCAGGGCGGAATAAACTTTTTTACAACTCAATTCGTTACGATAGAAGAGAGATTCCAGTTTGGGTGGACGATGCAATCATGAAAGCCGTGCATCCTGATTCTTATAAACGCTATGAAGCTTTGTCTGAGTTTATTTTTGATCTGAAACAGCCTAATCAAACATTCTTAAACAAGACTAGAGCGCCGTTAATTGAGCGTAATCCAGTTGCTTTTTGGAAGGGAGTCTCTTTAATGTTATTTGTGGTGATCGTTGGATTACTGACACAACTAAAATGATCACCACTGAAATAATAACCACAGACTTGCTTAGCTAATAAAATTATTTGACTTTATCCAACGCTTGACTAACGTCAGCAATAATATCGTCGATATTTTCAATGCCAACAGAGATTCTAACCAAATCAGCACTAACGCCTGCTTTTTTCAGTTCTTCTTCGTTTAGTTGCCTATGCGTTGTGGAAGCGGGGTGACAAGCTAATGATTTTGCATCGCCAATATTTACTAAACGCAGAATCATCTCAAGCGCATCAATAAATTGTTCACCTGCTTTTGCGCCACCTTTAATACCAAAACTTAAAATGCCAGAAGCTTTGCCACTGGTGATTTTTTGGCAATTGGCATGATATGGACTATTCTTTAAAGCAGCATAATTGACCCAGCTTACTTTAGGATGTTTTTGTAAATGGTCGGCTAGCTGTTCTGCATTTTCGCAATGTCTTTCCATGCGCAGACCTAAGGTTTCTAGTCCTTGCAAAATTTGAAATGAGTTCATTGGTGAAATGGCTGCGCCAGTATTTCTTAAAGGCCCAACGCGGCAACGACCAATGTAAGCAGCAGCGCCCAATGCTTCAGTATAAACAACGCCATGATAAGAAGGATCTGGTTCATTTAAAATGGCAAAGCGTTCTTTGTTTGCCACCCAATCAAATTTGCCCGAATCAACAATCATGCCGCCAATCGAAGTGCCGTGACCACCGATGTATTTAGTTAATGAATGCACCACAATATCAGCACCTAGTTCAAACGGTTTACATAAATAGGGCGTTGCAACCGTATTATCAACAATGACAGGAATGCCGTGCTTATGCGCAATGGCTGACAGTTTTTGAATATCAACGATATTGCCCGCAGGATTACCGATAGACTCACAAAAAATCGCTTTGGTTTTACTATCAATCGCTTTTTCAAAACCAGCAAAGTCATCATGTGAAAACATACGTACTTCAATGCCTTGTCTAGGCAGCGCATGCGCGAATAAATTGTATGTGCCGCCATAAAGTTGGCTGGTGCTTAAAATATTATCACCAGCTTCGCAAATACATTGAATGGCATACGTAATTGCGGCCATGCCAGAAGCAAGCGCTAAACCTGCAATGCCACCTTCCATTGCCGCAACACGTTGTTCCAATACATCCGTGGTCGGATTCATGATGCGGGTATAGATATTGCCAGCTACTTTTAAATCAAATAAATCCGCGCCATGTTGCGTATTATCAAATGTATAAGAAGTCGTTTGGTAAATAGGGACAGCAGCAGCTTTAGTCGTGGCTTCCGATGTGTAGCCATGATGTAGTGCGATGGACTCTAGCTTCATTGTTTGCTCCTCAGCGTTGTCATTTATTATGATGACTAGCTTAATATGCCAACGCTATGGATGCAAGTGACTTAAATTGATAACAATCCGTATTGATTCAACACTTGTTTCGCTTGTGAAGGATTGAACGCTTGATGTGCTTTTAAGCCGAACGCGTTGGCTGCATGCACATTATCGATATTGTCATCAAAGAAAATGATTTCTTCAGCGGGTAGTTGCAAACCATCAACTGCGGCTTGAAACGCTGCATGATCTGGTTTTAAATGACCAATCTCGTGTGATAAAAATAGATGGTCTAGCTGAGTGGTTAAGCCAGTTGATTCAACCTGCACCCAATGCGCCGCACTGGTATTGCTGAGCGCGGCAACAGTTAATGTGGATGGAATAGACGCTAACAATTCAAAAGTATTTGGAAATGTGCCAACTATCCAGGTGGAAAAGTTAGCCATAAAGGCATCTGGGCTCAAATCAATATTTAACTCATTGACCACTTGCTCAGCAAATACATCGCTAGAGAGTTGACCGGTTTCATGTCCAATCACCGCAGGTGAAGCCATCCATTTTTTATAAATTTCGTCATGAGACTGTTGGCTACTTAATAGCTTTGCCAATGACGGCAGGCCGTTAAGCTCAATCAACACACCACCGATGTCAAAAAGAACTGCAGAAATTTTCATAATTTAGGCTCTACATAATAAAAAATGAGTCATGAGTGATTAACCATGTAACCACTTGATGACTCATTTATGGCGATGACGTTGATTCTCAACGTTTGTCGCTAAGCTTTATTGATAAACTTATGCTAAGTTAGCACCAACGATAGCAGCCATTTGCATCATGTCGACAGTTTCGCCTTCTTTGATGTTGGTTAGGTTTGTTAATTTACCTGTTTTGCTTGTTGAATTTGTGTTTTTGAAGATAGGTAATAATTTAGCATCTGTAACAATATATTTACCTGCATTTTCAGGTTTGCCATTAACAGATTTAGTTTGTAATTTATTGGCTTTAATGTAGTCCCAGATTTTTTTAGTAATTTCAGTACGTGGAAGTGAATCTGCGCCACATAGCGCTGCTAATTCGCTTTTCATTTTGACTGGAACTGCTAAACCTTTTGCTTCTGCCATGTTAATTCCTTTTAAATATTGATTAAATGAATAAATCTTAATAAGGCTTTTTTGCCCTACCTCTTAATAAGAGCGCTTATTATGCACTGCCTTTGCACACAGCCCAAAGACATTTTTAGTTAATTTTTGATGGCGTTAAGTCATTTTTAGATGAATGTCTAAAAAGCATTTGATTAATAAACGTTTTTTTACTATAATCACGCCCTTACATAAACCTTGCCACACCACGAAGCAATTTTTTAGTTGCTGCCTTACATGAAAGGGCTTGCTGGGTGGCTTTAACCACAAGGAGATTTCATGCGTCACTACGAAGTAGTATTTATCGTGCATCCTGATCAAAGCGAGCAAGTGCCTGCAATGATTGAGCGTTATCGCACACTGATTGCCGGTACCAAAGGTAATATTCATCGCTTAGAAGATTGGGGTCGTCGTCAATTAGCATACCCAATCAATAAAATTCATAAAGCACATTACGTGTTAATGAACATTGAATGTGATCAAGAAACTCTAGCAGAACTAGAGCTAGGCTTTAAGTTCAATGATGCTGTGTTGCGTCATCTAACATTCAGCACAAAAACAGCCGTTACTGCTGCTAGCCCAATGATGAAAGAAGAGAAATCTAAATCAGTATTGAGCAATGAGTCAGCTAAAGAAGCGCCTGCTAAAGAAGAGGCTGCAGCAGAATAGAAGTGAATAAGCTGGCAATAAGCGGGGAAGTGACTCAAATTGAGACTTTGCGCTATACACCAGCAGGTTTGCCGTTGTTGAGTTTTGTAATTAGCCATGTTTCAGAAGATGTTGAAGCTGGCTTAAAGCGTAAAGTGGAATGTGAAATAAAAGCGGTTGCCATAGGTGATTTAGCTAACACCAACATTCAACTAGGCACAACACTACGCGCGCTAGGATTTTTAGCTAAACGTAGCGCAAAAAGCACACAATTGGTAATGCATATAAAGAATATTGAATTGATATAGCTTAATTTAAGCCTTATCTAAACGAAAAAAAATTAGGAGTTACACATGGCAAGAGATATGTACAAACGCCGCCGTTACTGCCGTTTTAGTGCAGAAGGCATTAAAGAAGTTGATTATAAAGATGTAGATTTACTGAAAGATTTCATTTCAGAAAATGCAAAAATCATCCCTGCTCGTATGACGGGTACAAAAGCTAAATACCAACGCCAATTAACCTCAGCGGTTAAACGTGCGCGTTTCTTAGCGTTGTTACCATACACTGATAAACACCCAGGCTAAGGAGAATAAGAATGGAAATTATTTTATTAGAAAAAGTAGCTAATTTAGGCACTTTGGGCGATATCGTTAAAGTTAAAGATGGTTTTGGTCGTAACTTTTTAATCCCACAAGGCAAAGCAAAACGTGCAACAGTGGCTAACAAGGCTGAGTTTGAAGCGCGTCGTGCTGATTTAGAAAAGCAACAAGCTGATATCTTAACAGCTGCTAAAGCACGTGCTGATAAATTAGCGGGTCAAACAGTTGAAATCGCACAAAAAGCGGGTGAAGATGGCCGTTTATTCGGTTCAGTAACTAATCATGATATTGCTGCAGCATTAACAGCAGCTGGTACTGAAGTGTCTAAATCAGAAGTGCGTTTGCCATCTGGCCCACTAAAAGCAGTTGGTGAGTTTCCAGTGAGCATCGCATTACACCATGATGCAGTGGTTGATATCACTGTTAAAGTGGTTGCTGAAATATAGTTTTAGCTTCATCTTTAAAAAGGCGACTGAGGTCGCCTTTTTTGTTGTCTGGGTTTTGTGAGAGTGACTTGTTTATGCGTATAATCACAGCTTATGGCTGATGAACAACTAGATGCATTAAAACTTCCCCCACACTCAATTGAAGCGGAGCAATCCGTGATTGGTGGCTTGCTACTTGAAAATGAAGCCTTGGACAAAGTGGCGGACATTTTAAATGCTGAGGATTTTTATCAGCACGATCATAAAACCATTTATCAACATATCGCTAAGTTAATCGAGCGTAACCGTCCTGCTGATATTGTGACGGTTGCAGAGTCATTAGAGAGCACTGCCGAGCTTGCTGGTATTGGCGGCATCGCTTACTTAGGTTCATTAGCTCAAAATACACCAACTGCCGCTAATATACGTCGATATGCAGAGATTGTCCGCGAACGTGCGATTATGCGTAAATTAGTCACCGTCGGATCGGATATAGCAGGGAGTGCATTCAACCCTAACGGACGTGATGCACAGCAATTATTGGATGAAGCGGAAGCTAAAATTTTTCAGATTGCTGAAAACGGTAATAAAAGTACCGAAGGTTTCCAAGATATTAAATTACTGTTACCGCAAGTCGCAGAAAAGATTGATGAATTGTTTTCACGTGAAGACCAAAGCGAAGTAACAGGTATTCCAACTGGCTTTGCCGACTTAGATAGAATGACTTCTGGCTTGCATGGTGGTGATTTAATTATTGTCGCTGGTCGTCCATCGATGGGAAAAACAGCTTTCTCCATTAATATCGCAGAAAATGTGGCATTGGATACTGGTTTGCCAGTCGCTGTCTTTTCAATGGAGATGGGTGCTACGCAGTTAGCAACGCGGATGATAGGTTCTGTTGGTCGTTTGGATCAGCACCGTATGCGAACTGGGCGCTTGGAAGATGAAGATTGGGAAAAGCTGACTACGGCTTTAGGTAAATTAAATGAAGCGCCTATTTTTATCGATGAAGGCGCGGGTTTAAGCAGTTTTGATGTGCGGGCAAGAGCAAGGCGATTACACCGTCAAACAGGTAAATTAGGATTGATTGTCGTCGATTACTTGCAATTAATGGCTGCACCAGCAGGCACAAGAAGCGAGAATAGGGCAACCGAAATTTCCGAAATATCCCGTTCACTAAAAGCCTTGGCAAAAGAATTAGATGTGCCAGTTGTGGCGCTTTCGCAACTTAATCGCGGTTTAGAGCAACGGCCTGATAAACGACCTATTATGAGTGATTTGCGTGAATCTGGCGCGATTGAACAAGATGCAGATTTGATTTTGTTTATCTATCGAGACGAGGTCTATAATCCTGATAGCCCAGACAAAGGCACCGCAGAAATTATTATCGGTAAACAACGTAACGGTCCAATTGGACGCGTTCGATTAACCTTTATTGGACAGCATACGCGCTTTGAGGATTTTGCTAACGCGAATTACATGGAAGAATAACCATGCGGCCTATTAGAGCAACGATTTCTACCAGCGCCTTACAACATAACCTTACTGTCGTAAGGCAACATGCAAAAACGGCTAAAGTGATGGCGGTTGT
Organism: Methylophilaceae bacterium; assembly: GCA_041612255.1. Taxonomy (GTDB): domain Bacteria; phylum Pseudomonadota; class Gammaproteobacteria; order Burkholderiales; family Methylophilaceae. Next base: position 141,111 of record JBFJJN010000005.1, read on the forward strand.
CAAAGCAAATGGTTACGGACATGGCTTGATTCATGTTGCGCATGCACTCAATAGTGCAGATGCGTTCGCAACACTCAATTTGAGCGAAGCAATTGATTTACGTGAAGCAGGTTTTGAACAGGATATCTTGCTGTTAGAGGGCGCTTTTGACGAAGAGGAGTTGCGCATTGCAGCTAGTTTTGAAATCAGCTCGGTAGTGCATAATGCACTACAAATCAAGATGCTACAAAATACAAAACTCCCAAAACCCATTAATATTCACCTGAAAATGAATTCAGGCATGAATCGATTAGGTTTCGTCCCTTCTGCTTATTTAGCTGCGTATGAGCAACTGAGAGCTTGCGACAATGTTAACCACATCACGCTAATGACCCATTTTGCAACAGCAGACGATGATGCTATTGGTGTAGCAAAACCACTCGCTAGATTTACAGAAGCTATTAAAGGCATTAATGCACCTATTTCTTTAGCTAACTCCGCCACCATTTTACTTCACCCTGAAGCGCATGCTGATTGGGTAAGGCCTGGCATAATGTTATATGGCGCAACGCCTGTAACTGGAATGCCTGCAGCCAATTTTGATTTAAAACCATCCATGCAATTGACGTCAAAAATTATTGCTGTTCAAACCTTAGCGCCAGGCGAAAGCGCAGGCTATGGCGAAAAATTTACTGCGACCAAAGTAACGCGTATCGGTATTGTTGCGTGTGGTTACGCAGATGGTTATCCACGCCATGCGCCCAATGGCACTCCAATTGCTGTGAATGGCAAACTAACAACCACTTTGGGGCGCGTATCCATGGATATGTTGTTTTGTGATGTGACCGATCTGCCAGAAGCCGATGTAGGCGCTAGTGTCGAGTTATGGGGTGCAAAAGTTGCAGTTGACGCGGTTGCCGAAGCGAGCGGAACAGTTGGTTATGAGTTGCTTTGTGCCGTGGCACCACGTGTACCCATAAGCGTGGTTGCATAAAGATGGCAAAAGCAAAAAGTGTTTATATTTGTACCGAGTGCGGTACTAGCGAACCAAAATGGCAAGGCCAGTGCCCAGGCTGCATGGCTTGGAATACTTTAGTTGAAGGGATTGCAGAAACGGCTAGCACCAATCGATATGCCAATAAGTTTGAAGGGTTGGCTGCTACGGGTCAGTTGCAAAAATTAAGTACGGTTGAAGCTGCTGATATTGAACGACAACCAACTGGTATTACTGAATTCGACCGTGTGTTAGGCGGTGGTCTAGTCGAGGGTGGCGTCATTCTGATTGGTGGCGACCCTGGCATTGGTAAATCAACTTTACTCCTACAAGTGTTATGTCATTTAGGCAAAAGCAGTCAGGCTATTTATGTAAGCGGTGAAGAGTCTCCACAGCAAATTGCCATGCGCGCCAAGCGCTTAGGGTTAGATGCCAGCGAAGTTGATTTATTGGCTGAAATTAATCTAGAAAAGATATTGGCTACGCTACAGGCGAATAAACCGAACATTGCGGTAATAGACTCAATACAAACTGTTTATTCCGAATCGCTACAGTCTGCACCGGGCTCCGTGGCGCAAGTGCGCGAATGTTCTGCACAACTCACACGTTTAGCTAAACAGCTTGGCATTACCGTTATCTTAGTTGGGCATGTCACCAAAGAGGGCACTTTGGCCGGACCTCGTGTGTTAGAGCACATTGTTGACACAGTTTTGTATTTTGAAGGTGATCAAAACTCATCTTTTCGTCTCATTCGTGCTTTTAAAAATCGCTTCGGCGCAGTGAATGAGCTCGGCGTATTTGCGATGACAGAAAAGGGTTTAAAAGAAGTTGCTAATCCATCCGCTTTGTTTTTGTCGCATCACGAACAACAAGTAGCCGGTAGTTGCATTACCGTCACCATGGAAGGCACTCGCCCTTTGCTGATTGAAATCCAAGCATTGGTCGATGAAAGTCATGCGCCCGCACCTAAGCGATTGTGTGTCGGTTTAGAGCAGAATCGCTTAGCGATGCTATTAGCCGTACTCCATCGCCATGCAGGTGTGGCTTGTTTTGACCAGGATGTGTTTATTAACGCAGTTGGCGGAGTCAAGATTAGTGAACCAGGCGTTGATTTAGCGGTATTAATATCAATCGTTTCTTCTTTAAAAAACAAACCATTAGAAGATAAACTGATTGTATTTGGTGAGGTTGGTTTAGCTGGAGAAGTGCGGCCGGTGCAAGGTGGGTTAGTGCGCTTAAAAGAAGCGGCGAAATTGGGATTTACCAAAGCGATTGTGCCCAAAGCCAATGCGCCAAAAACCAAGATTCATGGCATAGAAGTATTTGCTGTGGATCGGTTGGATCAAGCGCTGAATAAAGTTCGGAACGGCTAAACGATTAAAGCAGCCGCTTCAATTCCGCTTCTTATTGCGCCTTCAATTGTTGCAGGATAATCGCCCACCGTATAATCTCCAGCAAGGTATAAATTAGCGTAAGCAGTTATGTTTTCTGGTTTTTTTAAAGAATAATCACAGCTGAAGGTCGCGAGCTTCTCTGTAACCACTTTATGCCAAAGTGGTTCTATTAATTGTGGAAATAATCGTTTCAACTCACCTGCAATCTGTTCAGCTAAAGCAGCTTGAGTTTGTTCAAAAGGTGCATGCGCGCTAATCACCACAGCGATTAATCCTTTTTGACCAACTATCTGGCCTCTATCAAATACCCACTGACCTAAACTATTGACGATGCCTATCATCGGCTCTGGCAGTGTTACATCTTCAGCGTATTGTAAATAAATGGTCGTAATAGGCTGATAGCTAAAATGTTCAGTTAACGCACTAAGTTTCGGTAGTGACTCTGCGAAGTTTTTTAGCTGATGTGGACCGCAGGCTAAAAGCACGCGTTCGAACTGATATTGTTCAGATTTGGTTTGCAGCATATAACCATTATTAGTCTCTGTAATACGCACAATCGCAGTACTTGTTTCTACTACGCTACCGTTTTTACGTAAATAAGTGGCAATTGGCTCACTGATTAATGCACTTAAATCAGTCTTGGCAAGTAATACATCGGCATCCTGTTTCTTTTTGGCAAAGCTATCACGTAAGACATTCAGAAAGATTTGCGCGCTGGCTTTCGCTAATGGCGTATTAAGCGCCGCTAGACAAAGTGGCTCCCATAAAAATTGAATAAAAGCGGTTGATTGATGATGCGCTGTTAATAGACTTGTTAATGATTGGTCTTGTTTGAGCATAAAGCCGTTTAAACGCATATTAACCATAAAGCGAATCGCAGCCAATTTTTCGCTGATTGAAGCGCCACTAACAGACATTAAACCATACAAAATATGCAATGGAGCAGGCAAAAATGGATTAGCTTCAAGTAAGAAGTCTGTGCCAGTTAACAAGTTTTTTACTTGTAATCGCAGTGGCAAACGCGTTAACACTGCTGATTCTTTCACGCCAACTAATCTTAATAAGTTAAGCGTTTCATGATAAGCGCCCAACAAAATATGTTGACCGTTATCTAATCGCAAACCTTTGTAATCAATCCCACGTGCGCGTCCGCCTAAATTTGGCGCTGCTTCAAATAAGGTAACTGATTGGCCTTGTTGGGTTAATTTAGTTGCTGCAGCCAAACCTGCCATGCCGCCGCCAACAATGGCAATGCTAGGCATATTTAACGTACGCTTTAAGCGCTAATAGCAGCTTTCTGAATGGTGGAATAGAGACTTTTTGAGTCAGTACATTCTCTGCGCCATCATCTTTAATTTCACGTAACAAGGTACGATAAATCGCCGCCATCATCAATCCGGGGAGCTGTTCTTTAGCATCTTCATCGGGTAATTGGTTGAATGCTTTATCATAAAAACTTTCAGCACGTTCAATTTGAAATTCAATGAGTTCTTTGACTTCAGCTGTTTTCTTGCTACTTAAAATATCTTCTTCTGTTACTTTCGCTTTTGCTAGCTCATCTAACGGTATATAAATACGGCCTCTGCGTGCATCCTCACCAACATCGCGGGTGATATTGGTTAACTGAAATGCCATACCTAAATCATGGGCAAATTTAAGTGTGTTGCGATTTTTAAACCCAAAAATTTGCGCGCTTAGTAGTCCGACAACACTGGCAACGCGATAGCAATAAAGCTGCAACTGCTTAAAATCTTCATAGCGATTGAATTTCAAATCCATTTCCATGCCGTCAATAATTTCTAAGAAATGCTCTTTTGCGAGATGGAATTCTTTAATGACTGGTTGTAACGCAAAGCTGACAGGGTGTTGTGGTTTGTCAGCATATAAGTTTTCGATTTCAGTTTTCCACCAATTAATTTTGGTTTGTGCGACGTTGTAATCCGTACATTCATCAACCACATCATCCACCTCACGGCAAAAAGCATAAAGTGCTGTCATGGCTTCACGCTTTTGTTTAGGCAGAAAAATAAAACTAACTGTGAAGCTGGAGCCACTTTTTTTAGTTTTATCTTTACAATATTGCAGAGGTGTCATGTCTTTAATCGAGTAGTTTAAAATAATGCTTTATGGATGATAAATGGCCAATTCCAAGCCTTAATCGTAGGGCGGTGATGGAAAATATCGCCATTCACTTTTTTCAATTTACGAATAATGGTTTCTCCGCCGCTTATAATCAAGCGCATCTCCAAACCCATACGACCTGGCAGAATCTTACCTAGAGGTTTGCCAGCTTGCAACATCGCTTCTGCGCGAGCTACATTAAAATGCATAAACTGTTGCCAGTTAGGTGTAATGCTTTGATCGGCAATGTGTTGCTCTGTTATGCCAAATTGTTGCATTTCATCTTGGCATAAGTATATGCGCCGTTGATGAAAATCCGCACCAAAGTCAATTGCAATATCTTGATAAAAGTTAATGAGTTGCAACGCACTGCAAACATTATCCGAATAGTTAAGGTTTTCAGGTGTCGCTTTATTAAATAAATGGAGTAATAACGTACCAATTGGATTGGCAGACCGTTTGCAATAATCTAACACTTCATCAAAATGAGCATAATGTGTTTTCGTAACATCTTGTTTAAACGCATCCAACAAGTCGTAAAAAGGTGCTAAAGGTAGTTTTCTAGCGTGGATCATTTGCGCAAATTCAGTAAAAAAAGCAGAGTCGCTTGTACCATTGGCTTTAATGATATCCAATTCATTCACATAGTTTTGCAACAAAACTAGCCGTTGCGATGGCGTGTAATTGCCTTCATCTGCAAAATCATCCGCGCAGCGCGCAAAATGATAAATTAATGCGATTGGATAACGCAGATGTTTAGGTAAAATCACAGAAGCGACCGGAAAGTTTTCATAGTGCTGGCGGGCAAGCGCAGTATGATTTGTTGAAGCTAAAGTGGGATTGTTGGTGCTCATAGGTGAAGTATGCCATAGAATATGGCTGCGATAATAGGGCGTTGAGAATAGGCCTATGCTACAGCGCTGGCAGGCGATAGAATAAACAAAAAATGTAAAGGGTTATTATGATTGGTATTATTGGCGGGACAGGGCTAACACAGCTTGCTAATTTAGAAGTAGTAAGACGCCAAATTGTCCGCACGCCTTACGGCGATGCTTCGCAACCACTTGTTTTTGGCAAAATAGGCGGGCATGACGTAGTGTTTTTGCCTCGTCACGGTGGTGGCCACACCATTCCGCCACATGCCATTAATTATCGCGCTAATATTTGGGCATTGCATTCGGTTGGAGTCACTTGCCTATTGGCGGTAGCAACAGTTGGTAGTATTGATACCACTATGCTACCAGGCGATATTGTATTACCGAGCCAAATTATTGATTATACTCACGGTCGCGACAGCTCTTATTATGATGGTGTAGAGCGTCCAGTAAGGCATATTGATTTCACTCAGCCTTACACAGAGTCTTTACGTGAGATTTGCAAACAAGCGGCGCTTAATATTCAGCAAGCCATTCACGATGGTGGCGTTTACGCTTGCTCGCAAGGACCAAGATTAGAAACTGCTGCAGAGATTAGTCGATTTGAGCGCGATGGTGCTGCTTTAGTGGGCATGACAGGCATGCCAGAAGCCGCATTAGCAAGAGAGCTTGATATGGATTATGCGGCGATTTGCCCCGTGGCTAATCACGCTGCAGGTAAAGGTGAAAGTGCAGAAATGATTCATTATGAGCAGATGATGGAGCGTTTAGCAGCGACAATGATAAAAGTCCGCGAATTGATTAGTGAGGCTGTCAAACTTCATAAAAAGGCAAATCAATGACCGTTCGAGCCGTTTTGCATATGGGCGAGCCTTTGTTATTACAAAGAGCCAGCGAAGTAACCGCTTTTGATACGCCTGAACTACATACATTGATTAAAGACATGGAAGACACCATGGCCGACATGCATGGCGCAGGACTTGCTTCGCCGCAGATTGGCGTTAGTTTGCGTGTTGTTATTTTTGGAAAAAAAGAAGGCGATAGTACTAAGAATCCACGTTATCCAGATGCGGATGATGTCCCTTATACCGTGTTAATTAACCCGCAACTCACCTTTATCGGTGATGAGCAAGAAGACGGTTGGGAAGGTTGTTTATCGGTTCCTGGCTTGCGCGGCGTTGTGCCGCGCTATATCCAATTGCATTATTCAGGCTTTGATCAGTATGGAAACGTGATAGACAGAACAGTGAGCGACTTTCACGCCAGAGTAGTGCAACATGAATGTGACCATCTTGATGGCATTCTTTATCCGCAAAGAATGACTGATTTAACAACTTTTAGCTATGTAGATGTGATTTTTCCTGAACAGCATCTTCCATAAATGTAATTCTTTGGTATAATCTCGCCTTCGTTAGGAAGAGTGGCAGAGCGGTTTAATGCTACAGTCTTGAAAACTGTCGTGGGTGCGAGCCCACCGTGAGTTCGAATCTCACCTCTTCCGCCAGCATACAAAAGCCAGCCTAGCAGCCCTGCTAGACTGGCTTTTTAGTTTTTAAATGAAACGCACTTGATAGCTAATAAAGAGACTGTTTATTACTTTTCTTTATTCAAGCGTTGACGAAAGCTTTCTAGTTTAGGCTCGTATTCTTCCGCATCCCCAAATGCTAAAAATTCAGCGTAGCGACGATGAGTACCAATAATTGTGTGCGCGTGTTTAATAGGGCAAAAATATTGTTCCGTTCTTGCTACTATCTCACTGACGTAGCCAATTAATCCACTACCGTATGCACAATAAGTGCAATGAAATTTCTCTATAAAATTCAAGTAATTAAGTTGATGTCTATCGTACACGATGTAATCTTTTCTTTTCACTTTTTGAATACCGTAAATTGGAAAACATGTTACCTGATAAAAGGTAATGAAAATGTCAACCATGACTAGTGGAATAATCATGCTGTAAATGATTGGACCTGTTATTAAGTTTTGAGGTCGATTAGCAATAAGCCAGCGAAAGAAATTTGTTTTTAATCGTTTATGGGTTTGCTTAATCGATTGTTCAAATTCAATTCGTTTGCCTTTGATTTGGAATAGAATAGAAGAAGGCTGCTCTCTTAATGCAATGCGTAGCTCATCTTCTAGCTCTGTAATTTGGTTTAGTAATTCAGTGACTCTGTCATTCATCGATACTCCCACATGGCTACTGTTTATAGGTTAATAGTTTCTTGGTAATCAGGGATATAAGTTTTCCAGCCTAATTGCTCTTTAATTCTAAGACGAAGTGCGTCTGCAGCAATCGGTTCGCCATGTGTAATAAGAGTGAGTTTTGGTGGCTGCTTAAAATGCTTTAGCCAAGACATGATTTCATTCACGTCGGCGTGAGCTGATAAGCTATTAATCGAAGTAACTTCAGCATGTATTGGCACGTATTCACCATGAATTTTAATTTCTTTAACTCCGTCAACCATCGCTGCGCCTCTAGTGCCTCCTGCTTGAAAGCCAGAAAATAAGATAGTGTTACGCGCATCTGGAGCAAAGGCTTTGAAGTGATGGATAATTCTACCGCCTGTTCCCATGCCACTGCCAGCAATAATAATCATTGAATCTTTACGTAGATTAAGTTGTTTTGACTGTTCAACACTAGTTATAATTTTTGGCGTGCTGCAAAGTGCTGCAGATTGCTCGACTGATAAACGATGCTCGCCGGGATGATTATCAAAAATAGCGGTGGCTTCTTCCGCCATTGGGCTGTTCAAATAAACTGGCAAATCGTTAGGAATAGCGCCTTTTATTTTAAGCAAGTGAATATAATAAAGTAGCGTTTGTGCGCGACCAACAGCAAAACTTGGAATAATTACTTTTCCGCCGCGCTGAATAGTACGATTAATAACGTTTGTTAGTTTGTCTAAGGGGTCTTCAATGTCATGGGTGCGGTTGCCATAAGTCGATTCAACTACTAAGTAATCAACATTTTTTACAGTTGCCGGAGGATTCATTATCAAATCATTCTGCCTACCTAAATCTCCTGAAAACAAGATGGATTTTTTATCATTATTGATATAAATCATTGCTGCACCAATAATATGTCCAGCTGGCATAAAATGGAAATTAAGTTTGTCGCCAAGTGGTTTTTCTTTAAAAAAATCAACTGACTGTAGCAGTTGCAAACTGCGTTTTGCATCATCAGGCGTGTATAGAGGTATTGCAGGCTTATGTTTAGAGAACCCATGCCTATTCATATACTCTGCTTCTTGTTCCTGCAATCTTGCGCTGTCCATAAGTAGGACTTCACACAAGTGGCGAGTTGCAGATGTGCAGTAAACAGGCCCTTTAAACCCATTTTTTACTAGCAAAGGCAAATACCCTGTGTGATCAATATGGGCATGTGTAAGAATCACAGCATCTATTGTTTTAGGGGCTATCGGTAATGGTTGCCAATTACGTAAACGTAACTGCTTAAAACCTTGAAAAAGACCGCAATCAATCAAGATGTTTTTAGAGTGACATCGAAGTAAGTATTTAGAGCCAGTTACTGTGCCAGTTGCCCCTAAAAACTGTAACTGAAATTCTGCTTGCATGTAATTCTCCTCAGTTAAAACATCAACGTTTGTTTTAATAACAGCAGCTACTATCTGAAATTAAGTCGAGTCGTAATTAGCATCACAGGTCAATTCCACTATGACCTCTATATCAATCTACATATCAGCATACATAACTCAATGATGTCTTACAATTTTTTTAATGAGTATAAAATGAGTATGAGTGGTTTAATCGTACACTCCTAAAACCCCTAGTTATTTTGTGGTAATCTAAGTGTATAGTAAGTTTTAACGTTGCTTTTATTCTATTAGTGTTAAAAGATAAATGAAGTTAACTTAATAAAAAGGAGAAAATCATGGGAAAACATAACAATAAATTGGTTGAAGATGTAAAAGTTGTATTGGCAGATTTGGATGATTTACTAGATGAAGTGAAAGGTAAAACGGCAAAAGAATTTGCACAAATGCAAGATGGTTTTTCAGAAAAAATAGCATCTGCTAAAGAAAAACTAATTGCGTCGGAGCAAGATCTTTTAAATAAAGAAAAAATAGCTGCTGAAATGACAGATCAATATGCGCGTAGTAATACTTGGAAGTTCGTGGCTATTGCAGCAATTTTGGGGTTTTTAATAGGTTATAGCTTGTAAAAATACAATAATCAAGTTTAACAAAAGTTTTGCGATGGGTTAATTAAATGCAACTGGATAGCTATATCATGAATGAATTGTAGTAGCTTAAATAATCATTTATCAAAGGAGAGGCTCAATGGATGAATTAACGCTATCAATGAAAAATATTGTTGCCGCTACCGACTTCTCAGCTAGCTGTGAGTTGGCTGTTATGCGCGCTGCAAAGATTGCGCAGCAACATGAAATGACTTTGCATTTGATACATATTGCCAATCCTCTGCATTTATATCCTGAATTAATGCTTTCATTTGATACTCATGTCAAAGATTATGAGCGGCTTAAGCATGCAAATGGAACAGATATTCTAGATAAATTAGCTTCCACCATTCGTAAAGACTTTAATGTCGTTGTTAAAACAGCCTCTCAGATAGGCAAGCCATATGTACAAATAGCTGAATATGCAAAAAAAGAATCTGCTAGTTTGGTTGTTGTAGGATTCCATGACGAAAAAAATATGTTTGATGTGCTTTTCGGGTCAACGGCTTTTAAACTGTTACGACTATCGCCTTGTCCAGTGCTAATTGTCAGAAATAAAGCGGTTAATGATTATAAAGAAGTGATTGCTGCAGTAGATTTGACAGAGACCTCAATCGGGTTATCAAAGTTTGCTGCCAATATAGCAACAACAGCACATATCGAAATTATGCATGTTTTTGATCTTAAGCAGGAAGTGATTAGCCGTGAAATAGGCATGTCTAATGACAGTGTGTTGGCATACCGTCATGCAGCACTTGAACACATTCGAGATGAGTTGAATAACATAGTGATTGCACTCAATCATGAGCGCGTAACTAGCAAGATAGTTAATGGCTACCTACCTGAGAGTATTTATGATTGTGCAGATAAAGCTTATGCTGGTTTAGTTGTTCTTGGCAACAAAAATAAAAGCTCTTTAGAGGAGTTTCTGTTAGGCAGCCCAGGGAAGGCTGCATTAAACAGGTTGGAATGCGATGTGTTGCTAATGTGACGTATAAAGGCTCTATTGTTATTGTTTATAATAATTTTATAAAGGTTAATTGATGCGTAGCAACATAGTAAAACTGACCCAAGATGAATTAAAAAATATCAATGCTTACTGGCGCGCCTGTAATTATTTAGCTGCTGGAATGATTTATCTATGGGACAACCCATTATTAAAAGAGCCACTGCAAGATAAGCATATTAAAAAACGCTTATTAGGGCACTGGGGCTCTAGTCCTGCGCTATCTTTCGTCTATGTACACATTAATCGACTGATAAACAAATATGATCTAAATGCTATCTTCTTAGCCGGCCCTGGGCATGGTGCGCCTGGCGTGCTTGCACCGATTTACCTAGAAGGCACATATGGCGAAGTTTACCCGGACAAAGGAGAGGGCGAGGCTGGATTGCGCAATTTCTTTAAAGCCTTTTCATTTCCTGGCGGAATCGGCAGTCATTGCACACCTGAAATGCCTGGCTCGATTCATGAAGGTGGCGAGCTTGGTTATAGTCTTTCTCATGCCTTTGGTGCTGTCTATGATAATCCTGATTTATTAGCAACGGTAGTGATTGGTGATGGCGAGTCAGAAACTGGTCCACTAGCGACTTCTTGGCATTCTAACAAATTTTTAAATCCAATTAGAGATGGCGCAGTTTTGCCAATATTAAATCTAAATGGTTATAAAATTAACAATCCTACATTGCTATCACGCATTTCACATCAAGAGCTTGAGAATTTATTTTTAGGTTATGGTTGGACTCCTTATTTTGTAGAGGGAGATGACCCCATAAAAATGCATGCAAAAATGGCAGAAGTCATAGAGCAATGTATTGTCGATATTCGTCAGATTCAACATGTGGCTCGTTCAACTAACACCCCAAGTCGCCCACGATGGCCGATGATTGTGTTGAGAACTCCAAAAGGGTGGACAGGACCAAGTTTTGTCGATAATCATAAGGTGGAAGGTTTCTGGCGAGCGCATCAAGTGCCTCTGCATAATGTCAGAGAAAATTCTCAACACCTTACTCAACTTCATGAGTGGCTATTAAGCTACAAACCGGATGAACTTTTTGACGAGGATGGAAAGTTCCGTCCAGAGCTTAAATCATTAGCTCCAAAAGGTAAGCGCCGTATGAGTGCAAACCCACATGCTAATGGCGGTTTACTTCGTCAGGCTTTAAACATGCCAAACTTTTGCGACTATGCAGTTGCTATACCGTCACCAGGAAAAGTTTATGCGGCCAATACGCATCCTTTGGGTGAATTTTTACGTGATGTAATGCGAAACAATATAACAAATTTTCGCGTTTTTGGACCAGATGAAAATACTTCTAATAAACTTGATAGCATTTATGAAGTGAGTAAAAAAACTTGGTTAGCGGATTATTTGCCAGAAGATGTAGACGGCGGTGAGCTTTCACCAGATGGCCGAGTCATGGAAATGCTTTCTGAGCATACGGTAGAAGGTTGGTTAGAGGGCTATTTGCTTACTGGTCGTCATGGCTTTTTTTCAACGTACGAAGCCTTTGTTCATGTGATTGACTCAATGTTTAATCAGCATGCTAAATGGTTAGATATGTCTAAAGCCGTGTCTTGGCGTGCATCTATCTCATCACTTAATTTGCTCATTACGTCAACAGTTTGGCGGCAAGACCATAATGGATTTACGCATCAAGATCCGGGCTTCTTGGATGTAGTTATTAATAAAAGTCCATCCGTCACACGCATCTACCTTCCTCCTGATGCTAACTGCTTACTTTCTGTGGCTAATCACTGCCTTAAAAGCAGAGACTACATTAATGTAATCGTAGCGGATAAACAAAAACATCTGCAGTACATGGATATGGATGATGCTGTTAAGCATTGCACAAAAGGACTTGGCATTTGGGAGTGGGCTAGTAATGACGATGGTGTAGAGCCAGATGTTGTCATGGCGAGTGCTGGCGATATACCAACTAAAGAAGCACTTGCCGCCGTTGTGCTTCTACGACAATATTTTCCAGCATTAAAAATTCGTTTTATCAATGTAGTTGATTTATACAAATTAACCTCTCCTAGCCAACATCCCCATGGAATGTCGGACAATGACTTTGATAGTCTATTTAGCAAGGATAAGCCTGTTGTTTTTAATTTCCATGGCTATCCTTGGCTGATACACCGCATGACTTATCGCCGCACCAACCATGATAACTTCCATGTTCATGGCTATAATGAAAAGGGCAGCATTAATACCCCGCTAGAGTTGGCCATACAAAATAAAATAGACCGCTTCAGTCTTGTTATTAGCATTATTGACCTACTGCCAGATTTGCAGGTAACGGGCGCGCATGTGAAAGAAAAATTGCGCAATCAACAAATTGAATGTTGTCAATATGCCTACAGACATGGCGTCGATTTACCGCAGGCTGATGAGTGGACATGGCCACTTTGAATGTGCTCGCAGTTAATTGTGGATCCTCTAGTGTAAAAGCAAGTTTTTTTTCAAATGATGGAACTCGGCTAGACTTTTCTTATGCCCATATCCAGGGCAATGATAGATCTTGTTTTGAACGCGTTATCAAGCAACTGTTAACCGATTTGGGAAGTAATATTCCTGATATTATCGGACATCGCTTTGTTCATGGAGGAGATATTTCAGACAGCGCTAGATTAGTTGATGATGTAGAGCGTAAGCGATTAACAAGCATAATACCGCTGGCCCCACTGCATTTGCCTTCAAATTTATTAGCACTGGATGTGTGTTCAAACTATTTTAAAGTATCGCAAATAGCCTGCTTTGATACTGCCTTTCATTACAGAATGCCAACACTATCCAAGCGTTTGCCTATACCTCAGTCGTTTGGCATGCAACGATTTGGTTTTCATGGTCTGAATTATGCTCATATTGCACAAACATTACCTAGCATTATTGGGGAAGTTGCAACCAAAAAAATAGTCGTGGCGCACTTAGGGAGCGGCGCCAGTTTGTGTTTAATGGAAAATCTTCAGTCAGTGGATACCACAATGGGCTATACACCCGCTGGCGGCATTCCGATGGCGACCAGGAGTGGTGATTTAGATCCAGGTGTAATGGTAGAGTTAGCAGAACATTATCATTCTGAGGAATTAAGAGAGCTGGTATTTCATAAAATGGGACTACTTGCTTTATCAAATGAAGAAAGTGCTGATATTCAGTTTTTACTGGCAAGTAAAAGTGATCATGCTCTATTTGCTATCGACTATTTTTGTCGTCAAGTGCGAGCGGCGATTGGCGCTTTAGCAAGTAAAGCAGGGGGGATTGATGCACTTGTATTTTCAGCTGGTATAGGTCAAAATTCTTCTATTATCCGTGAAAAAATATGTGAACCATTGCATTTTTTAGGCTTTGCTCTAAATCTTGCAGCTAATAAATCAAACGCAACAAGAATTGAAAAAGGTGAAAAGCCGATTGTAATTATTCCTGCAGATGAAGAGATTGAAATTGTTAGAATAATAAAGAAATTAAACCTTTTTTAAATGACCTCAAACTTTTTTTAAGTTAATTAATAATTACAGTTTTAAATTCAAATTTATATATATATGACCCCATTATTAACATGGATTTTTTCAATTTTTGCCGCCATCATGTTGTTTTTACATGGTTTGTCAGCTTTTTCAGAAGAAATTGCTAGGGTAGGCGGCGAGCGCTTGCGTTTACGCTTGCAAAAGCTAACCGGTACTGATTTTTATGCTGCACTAACAGGCGCTATTAGCACAGCATTAGTACAGTCATCATCAGCAGTAACCTCGATGGCTTTAGGTTTGGCACACAATCGTACCTTTTCTAACCGAGCTGCATTTGCAGTAATGATTGGTGCTAATGTAGGAACTACCTTAACAGCCTGGCTCGTCGCAATGAAAATTGTTGGACTCGGAGCTGTATTTGTAACGTTAGGAGGTTTATGGTCGCTTGCGGGCCCTAGACCATGGCGTCAATACGGCAAGGCATTATTTTATTTTGGATTAGTTTTTCTTGCATTAGATCTGATTTCAAAGGGGCTAGAGCCCATAGCAAACAATCCATTACTTGCCGAATGGCATGTTTTTTTAGACTCGCCTGTCATTGCTCTTCTTTTTGCTGCATTATTAACCTCTATCGTACAATCATCTTCTGTGGTAACCGGTCTAGCGGTTCTTTTTGTACAACAAGGGCTTATAATGCCAGAAGTTGCTGTTTGGTTAGTAGCAGGAGCAAATATTGGCACCTCATCAACTGCTCTATTGGCTAGTACTGCACTTGATGTTATTTCTCGCAAGCTCGCTGTTCTTAATGTTTGCTTCAACATATTTGGCGTACTCTTATTTTCAACATTATTGCAGCCAATGATTAAGATGATTCTTAGTCTAGATATTGCTGCCGATCAACAAATTGCACTTGTTCATACGGTATTTAACTTAACAACTGCTTTTATAGCTTTGTTGGCGCTTCCATACCTTTGGAAGTCAATTAACCAATGGTTAAAACTTGCACCTTAAATCGTTAATTTATCTCTCAAATGTGAGAGCAATTAACAAATAACGTCAATCTAATAATCTTTATTACAAACCAAGGTAAATGAATGTCTGTTTGGTAATTTCAACCTAATTAAATAGGAGGTATCAAGAATTAACTTGCAATGCCGATAAATAAATATGTTACATAATAAGTCATTGATTAAACAAAGTATGTACCGCTAAAGATTAATGTATTAATATAATAAGTACTTCGAGTAATTGACAGTCTTACTGTATTATTAATACTTATTAGTAACATGCTTTATTTGTAAAAAACACTTATTGAAAATTAAGCACTTTTAAACTAATTGTTTGCTTAAACAACAATAAAAAAACAAGATAACTTTATAAAGTTAGGGGTTTTATGAATAGTCCATATCTACGTACTATAGATGGTTTGCATAATGTTATAAAGCAATCCTACATGATACAAACGCATCAAGAATACTATGAGTGGTTGCAACATTATGTCAGCTCAATTATTCCGCACCATGCATTATTAGCATGTTGGGGTAATTATGGCCAAAAACGCAAAAGTCAAAAGTTAAGTTATGACATTGCATCTGCAATTCCAAAAATTAAAACTCAAACCATCATTGACTATTTGCAAGAAGCTGATTTATTTATGCACAGCTTATACAAAGCTTGGTGCCAAAATAATCGGCGTTGGTTTGTTGTTAATGACATTCAAAAATTAAATAACAACCACCCGTTCAAGCCTAATTTTTTGCTAGATCAAGCCAACTTAAATGCATTTTTAGTTTATGGCGTTAGTGATATACGGACTGATACCCAATGTTTGTATGTATTTTTTACTAAACAGGCAGAATTTCAAGCTAGAAATATTGAGACTGGTTATATCATGCCTCACATTGACAATGTTTTAAGGAGCATCCAACATATTCATCAAATTGAAGAATCACAAGCGCCAATAAATAATGTTATGCTCGGAATGCTGACTAAAAAAGAGCTTGAAATTTTAGATTTACTAAAGTTTGGTCAGTGCAATAAAGAAATAAGCCAAAAGCTGAACATCAGCCCAAACACAACAAAAGCACATCTTAGCCAAATGTTCAGAAAACTGAACGTCACAAACCGAACGCAAGCTGTTAACGTTTACAGCAATATCTAAATTATTTAAACTCATCAGCGCGACTTCTTTGATGTCTATTTTCACATCAATACCCCTCAAATAAACACCCATATGGGCTATATTCAAACGCCAATTTCCACCCTAGAATAGTGGTTAATAGCTTTACTATTTAAATTATTGCATATCTGGTTTTAGGTAATTTAATTCAATCATTGTTTAACATTGATTTAAAGCGATCACAACAAATAGAGGGGCATTATCATGCAAAAACCATCACTAAATCATAGTTACAGACTCGTTTGGAGTGCTGTTCATTCTGCATTTGTTGCAGTTGCAGAAAATGTCCGCGGCAAAGGAAAGTCCGCTAGCGCCGTTACAAGCCCTAGAACAAAAGTGTTGCTAGAGAGGTCCATATTCAAGCTAAGTGCCGTTGCAGTAGCGATGCTAGTATTAACTTTCGGTGAACTTGCCATGGCTGAACTGCCAACAGGCGGTGTAGTCGTCAGCGGAACAGCTACGATAGTGGAGAGTGGTAATAATTTAAATATTAACCAAACTTCAAACACTGTTTATTCCAACTGGAATACGTTCAACATTGGCACATCCAACGCGGTTAACATTGCACAGCCAAGTACATCAGCTATTTTCTTAGCTAATATTCTAAGTCCAGAAGTTACAAGAATTCAAGGTCAATTAAACGCAAATGGTCAAGTCTTTCTGATCAACCCAAATGGCATTCTATTCTCGCCAACTGCACAAATTAATGTAGGTGGATTAGTCGCTTCTACACTTAATTTAAGCGTAAGTGATTTTAATGCAGGTAACTATAACTTTGCAGGTGCTAGTAGCAACGCGATTATCAACCAAGGTAATATCATTGCTGCCAACGGCGGTACTGTTGCTTTAATCGCTGCAAAAGTAACCAATACCGGCACTATTGTTGCCACTGCCGGTAATGTGCTGATTGGTGCCGGCGCAAAAGTAACTTTAGATTTAGGCGGTCCAGTTAAATTACAAGTAGAGCAAGGCGCAATTGATGCGTTAATTAGTAACGGCGGTGCTATTCAAGCGGATGGCGGTTATATCTATCTAACAGCAAGTGCTGCAAACGATCTTGCAACAACAGTGATTAATAATACTGGTTTAATTGAAGCCCAAACGCTAGAAACAGGCGAAAAGGGTGAGATTTACCTAATGGGCGATATGCAAAAAGGTATCGTAGAAGTCGGCGGTATTATTGATGCCTCCGCACCAAATGGTGGCGATGGTGGCTTTGTAGAAACCAGTGGCGCTGTTGTTAATGTTGCGAATGATGCATTAGTCACTACAAAATCAGAAACAGGTGTTTCTGGTTCATGGTTAATTGATCCATTGGATTATTATATTTCCGCAACTGGTGGAAACATGACTGGTACTGCTGTTTCTACAGCTCTTCAAAACAATGGCAATTTCACCATCGCAACGACGAACAATTCAGGTACTGAAAACGGCGATATTTTCGTTAATGACAGCATCTCTTGGACATCAAATAGTGATTTAACTTTAAGTGCATTCCGTAATATTGAGGTAAATCAAACAATTACATCATCAAATAGTGGCGGTAAATTAACATTGCAATATGGCCAAGGTACAGCAACATCTAGCAATACTGCTCAGTATTTTATTAACGCTAAAGTTAACCTAGCAAATGGTCAGAATTTCTCAACTAAACTTGGTAATACTAATACTGGTAATGATGCAAACCGTGGTATTAAAAACTTCACAGTCATTAGCTCATTAACAAGTGGGTTATCTTCTTCAAGTACTAATTCGGGCAACTATGCGCTTGGTAGCGATGTTAATCTGAATAGTGCATTTACATCACGAGCAAACTTAACTGGGACATTTGAAGGTCTTGGTCACACAGTTAGTGGTTTGGATATTGATAACAATAATGACAATGTAGGCTTATTTAGCCAATCATCAGGTACGATAAGAAACATAGGTATTGTGGGCGGCAGCGTCGAGGGTGATGATAGCGTTGGTGCATTAGTGGGTTCTAATAGTGGCACTATTTTTAATAGTTACTCCTCTGCAACTGTGAATGGAGATGAGCGTGTAGGTGGCTTGGTTGGTGAAAACACAGGCACCATCACAAAATCTTATGCAACTGGTGCTGTTGTTGGCGATGAAAAAGTAGGTGGCCTGGTTGGTAGAAATGCTGGGAATATTTCAAACAGTTATGCAACTGGTGCTGTTTCATCTAGTGGTGGTGATAGGGATGAGCTTGGTGGCTTAGTTGGTGAAAACACAGGAACGATTACAGCTTCATATGCCAGAGGTAATGTAACTGGTGTTTTAAATGCCTCAAACATTGAAGATTTTTTTGCTAACGATTCTACTATAAGTGACAGAGTTGGCGGCTTAGTTGGCTACAACAATGGCGGTATTATTAATACGAGCTTGGCAACTGGTGATGTAACTGGGAACGATAATGTAGGCGGTTTGGTGGGTGAAAATGCTAAAAATAATAATAATAACAGCTTAGATGGCAGCATTTCCGATAGCTATGCAACTGGCAATGTTAATGGCGATGATAAAGTAGGTGGTTTGGTAGGCTATAACAATGGCGGAAACATTTACAGAACGTATTCAACAGGTCGAGTGACTGGTGACGATGATGTTGGTGGTTTAGTGGGTGACAGTGACAGACGAAACGGTAATGGTAATTCCAGAACAGGTAACGTTGAAGATAGCTACTGGGACACCCAAACATCTGGTAGAAGCGGAAGTGATGGTGGCACAGGTAGAACAACTGCTCTAATGCAAACACAATCTACTTTCTCAAGCTGGGATTTTAACAATACTTGGTTTATAGCAGCAGGCAACACACCTTTCTTACGTGGAATAATGGGTGCGGCTGAAGTGATTAACTTGGGTAGTTTTACCAAAACCTATGATGGTATTGCTTTTACAGGCGCTAATGTTGGTGTCTTCCCAATTAACAGCATTTCTTTTACTGGCATCGGTATCACTGATCCACTATTTAGTGTTGTTAATGCCGGTGATTATGTGATTGTTGGGCCAACAAGCGCTGCACCTGCTAGTCAGTTTAGTTCGTTTGTACAATACACACCAGGAACGCTAACGATAGCAAAACGCACAATATCAATAGCTGATTTAGCCGCAGATAATAAAGTTTATGATGGCAATACTGGAGCTACATTCATTAATGGTAATTTAACGAATGTTGTTACAGGTGAATCAATTACATTAGGCGCGGTTGCTGGCACTTTTGCTGATAAAAATGCTGCAGATGATATTGAAGTAACATTTGATAGCGCAGAGTTAACCTATGGTGCTAATACCCTAGAAAGTAATTACAAATTGGTAGACCCTATTGGTCAATTTAGTGCTGATATTACTAAACGCAATACAACCGTCAGTGATATTGCAGCATTAGATAAAACGTATGATGGTAATGCCAATGCAACACTTGATATTAGCAATGCAGCCTTTAGTAATCTAGTTATAGGTGAATCGATAACAATTGATAGCATTACGGGTACTTTTGCTAATAAAAATGCGGGTAATAATAAAACAGTCACCCTAACAGATGCTACATATGGTGGCGGCAACCAAAACAACTACAATATTACAGATCAAACAACAGCTAGAGCAGATATCAATAAAGCTTCACTTACTGTAATCGCAGATGATAAATCTAAAACTTATGGTGATAGTAATCCAAACTTTACCGTTAGTTATGATGGGTTTGTAAGCGGTGAAACTTTTGCATCTAGCGATTTGCGTGGCACTGTGGTTGCGGGTGTTGGATTAATACCGAGTTTGTTAAATAAAAATTTAGATGCCGGTGATTATACGATCGGTTTATTACCAATATTTTTAAGATCAAACAATTATGATATAAGCTATCAAAAAGGCACTTTAACTGTTGATAAGGCTACGGTAACGGTAGCAGGTAGCAACAACTCAAATACCTACGGTCAAGGTTTGCAAGGAGTTGGGGTAACTTACACTGGCTTTAAAAACGGGCAAAATGAAAATACACGAGGTGTTATAAGAAGTGGTGACGTTGATATTGCTCTTAAACAAAATGGTCAAGAAGTTGTTGGCAATCAACCAGATGCTGGTAACTATGTAGTAGATCTTTCTGATAGCGACTTAAACGCAAAAAATTATAATTTTAACTATGTAGACGGCAGTTTAAAAGTCAATAAAGCACAGCTGACCGTTGCGTTTAATGATCAAAGTGCAACTTATGGTGACTTATTCTTACCTATTTACGATGATGTAAGCTATACAGGTTTTGTTTACGATCAAGACTACGAAAGTAGCGACTTAAGAGGCTCTGCAGTTGGTTTTGCTAATGCATCTTTCTTATCTAATGCTGGCAATTATGCAATTAATCGTTCAAGATTGTTAACATCACTTAGATCTGATAACTACAATATTAACTATGTTAGCGGTAACTTAGAGATTGCAAAAGCTGACCTAAATGTCGATGTGATAGATCAAACAAGACAATATGGAGATGCTAATCAGCCATTTACTTATAGCTATAGTGGGTTTAAAAATTTCCAATCAGCAAGATCTTTGGGCTTGAATGGGAATGTTGCGTATGAAACTGATGCAGATGTTACTTCTAATGTTGGAAGCTACTCAATTACTGCAACAAATGCAACTGAGTCATTAACGCTTAGAAACTATAATTTAATTTTTAATGATGGGAATCTTGACGTAACCCCTCGTAAGATAAGTGTTGTTGGTGATAGTATGGACAAATTCCTTGGAGCACCAGACCCGGTTTTTGGATTTACCGTTGGCGGTAATGGATTAGTTAATGGCGACACGTTAAACGGTATACTTTCGAGAGTGCCTGGTCAGGCTTCTGGTAACTACCTGATTAATGGGAATGGCTTATCAAATTTCAATTATTTTATTGAAACATTTACACCAGGTGAATTGACAATTCTAGGTGTAACGCAAAGCCAAAATGATGCAATTACAAATGCACAAAACGCATCGCGTGCATCAAATACACCTTCTAGCTCTACGTTTGTTATTCAGCCTTTCGAAACAGCAGCTGGTGGTGACGATGAAGAAGAAAAAGATGAAAATGCTGTCATTGTTGAGTTTGTTGGCAATGGTGTGAGTGTGCCAGAGTAATACTTTGTCAACTTAGTAACTTCAATAGAGAATTAGCTTTTAATTTAGCTAATTCTCTATATTATTACTATAATCAGAAATCTAATTATATAAAGAGTTTAAGTAAATGAAACGTAAGCATATAACAAGTATAATTTTAGCCGCTTTTTCAGCAACACCGCTGTTAACACAAGCTGGTGGAATTCAACCAGATGCAGGTCGGACAACACAAGAGCTAAAAGCGCCGCCGGCTATACCACTACCTTCCATTGAATTAAATATTGAATCACCTGATGTTCCTGATGCATTAGAAGGAGGCGCGCAAGCTGAAATTAATGCCGTTAACATTACTGGTAACACCATCTATGATGACGCTACTTTACTAAATGAAATTGGTGAGGTAACTGGCAAGACTTACGATTTAGCTGGTTTAAAAGGAATTGCTAATACCATTACCGATTTTTATCGTAAAAATGGTTATCCGTTTGCACGCGCCTATGTGCCTGCACAAGGCATAACTAGTGGTGAATTGAAAATAGAAGTAGTCGAAGAAGACAAAGCCAATAATACGCTTAATATCGACGTTATTGAGGGAAAGTATGGGAATGTTGTTGCTACTGGAACTGAAAAAGATATCGCTTCTGCGCAACCTTTTTTAGCGGACCTTAAAGCTGGTGAAGTGATCGAAAGCAATCAATTAGAGCGCTCATTACTCATCTTAAATGACTTGCCAGGTGTTAGTACCTTCCCGCTTGTTAGTCCAGGTTCAGTTGCTGGTACTGGTGATCTTGCAGTAAACGTCGTCAGTAAACGTGAGTTTGGTGGGCAAATTGGGTTTGATAATAATGGTAACCGTTACACAGGTAGAGTACGTAATACCATTGATTTATTTGCTAATAGCCTAATTAGCTTTGGTGATCAAATACGGGTAAGTAACATTTTAACTGAAGAGAATCTTTGGTACGGCTCGCTAAACTACAGTCTACCATTAGGCGGTTCTGGTCTAAGAGCAAACGCTGGTTATGCCCATACTTACTATGAGTTGGGTAAAGAATTTACAAATTTAGAAGCTAATGGTACTGCTCAAATTAGCAATATAGGATTAAGTTACCCTATTGTACGTAGTCAAGCTAAAAACCTTTCCATTAGTGGTAATTATGTTTACAAAAAACTGGAAGACAGGATTGACTTTGCCAATCAAAGCTTCGATAAATCAAGTTATTCACTGCCTATAGCAGTTAGTTTTGATTTGCGTGACAATTTTGCAGGTGGTGGTTTAACCTATGGCTCTGCTTCATGGACGTACGGTGATTTGAATTTAGATAGCGCATTGCAAGCACGCGATATTGCAGCTAATACTGAAGGCAGCTTTAATAAATATAACGCGGATTTAGTCCGTATTCAAAACTTACCAGCAAACTTCAGTATTTTAGCCAGAATATCTGCTCAGCGAGCTTCTAAAAATCTAGACTCGTCTGAGAAGTTTGGTTTAGGGGGTATTAATGGTGTTCGCGCTTTTCCAAGTGGCGAAGGTTTTGGAGATGAGGGCGAGTTAGCCCGCGTAGAATTGCGCTATGCGATTGACAGTATTCTACCTTATGTTTTTTATGATACTGGTAGTGTAAGGCTGAATGAAGACCGATTTGGTGGCGTCACGCCTAGCGGTAATCGTCGCACGGTTTCTGGTGCTGGCTTCGGTGTGAAATATGACTCTATCAATTGGACAGCAGACGCAACGTTAGCGTGGCGCACTGTAGGCGGCGCTCCTGTTTCAGACTCAAATGATGAACATCCAATGTTTTGGGCAGGTGGAAAATATAAGTTTTAGTGATTAATAAATAAGCGACTGTAAAGTCGCTTTTTTATTGTTGTTCATAAATGAAAAGCAATTGTAAAGGTCTACAAACTTTGTAGGTATTGTCATTTCACTTATACTAACTTTTAGTTTTGTAATATAATGTGCCCCTGTTTAAAAGGAGTGGTAAGAAGTTTTTGTATTCGGTGGTCTTCAGTTAGTGTAGTTAAATTTAGTCTGAAGAGTATAAATAGCCTGATTGCAAAAATAAATCTCCTGCAAATTTTTAGTGCTGCTATTAGTGCAGCATTTTCTTGAAATTTATTTAAGGATTTAATATGAGTCAAATTGTTATTGATCACAACCCATCAGAAGAAAAACTAAAAGAGTTAGGCGTAACTAGCTGGTCTATTTGGGATTGCGCTCCTTCAAAATTCCCACTAGATTTCGGTATGACTGAAACTGCTTATGTATTAGAAGGTGAGTTTCACGTTTATCCTGAAGGCGGAGAAAAAGTTGTTGTTAAAGCTGGCGACTTAGTAGTGTTCCCTAAAGGTTTGAAATCTAATTGGGAAGTAGTTAAACAACTTAAAAAGCATTACAAACACTCTTAATTAAGTTAGTTTTAATATTTAAAAAGCCTAGCGTTTGCTAGGCTTTTTTTGTTTTTATTTTGAATGCGTAAAAGCTAAATTCTTAAAGGCATAATCCATTTAAATAGCTGCTAACAAAGCTGTTTTCAATTCTTGTAATTTGGCGCTGCTGATTGCGTTGTTGTCATTATCTGAAATTAAAAATGTATCTTCAGCGCGGTTGCCCAATGTATTGATTTTTGCATTATGCACTTTAATATGATGCTCAATTAGCACAAAAGCAATGCTGGCTAACAAGCCAGGTTGATCGCCCGCAATAATATCAAGCATTTGATAACTACAGTCAGAGATGGTGTCAAACACCACTTGGGTGGTGATCGGCATATGTTTTACTTGGCGATTCAGCCGGCCTTGTATTGGATCTTCAATTGGCGACGTTGTTAAAATCTTATCGCGTAGTTTTTCTTCAATATGTTTGATTAGTCCTGTATAGCTTATTTCTGTCGTTGACTCGTCTAATACCAGAAAAGTATTGAGCGCATAATCATGATTGGTTGTATAAATTTTAGCTTGGCCAATACTGTAGCCAATGCGGTCAAAAAAGTTACAGATGCGAGCAAATAACTCTTGATGGGTGCGGGTGTAGATCATCACCTCAATACCATCTCCTTCACGGCTTAAATGCGCACGTACTATCGGTTTTTCTGTGAACACATGTGGAATCAGCAGTCTAGTTTGCCATGAAATTTCATTGCTATTAAAACGTGAGAAGTAGGGCTCACCAACATTGTTCCAAAATGTTTCGTAGGACTCAGGTGGTAAGCCATATTTGTTAAGTTTACCTCTGGCTTTCTCTTGTCGTTCTGAGATGGCGTTTTTAACACTAAACGAGGGGTCATTCAGCACTTGGCGAGTCTCTAAGAACAAACTCTCAAGCAATTTTGCCTTCCATGCATTCCATACAACTGGACTGGTCGCTCTTACATCGGCAACTGTCAGCAAATATAAGGCGGTCAAGGATGTTTGGTTATTCACCATTTTTGCAAATTGCTCAATGATTGCAGGATCTGATAAATCAGATTTTTGAGCGACTTTTGATAACTGTAGATGCTTTTCTACTAACCAAACAACCAATTGAGTGTCTTCTTCTGGTAATTGATGTAGCTCACAAAAGCGTTTCGCATCTTTTTTGCCAAGCTCAGAATGATCGCCGCCACGGCCTTTAGCAATATCATGGAAAATGGCTGCTATATAAAGCAAATGGGGTTCTTTGAATTCAGCAAACAACTGACTACACAACGGAAATTCATGTTCTAGCTGAGTTTTGCTAAAGCGACGTAAATTAGCGAGCAGTTTCAGCGTGTGTTCATCAACGGTGTAGACATGAAATAAATCATGTTGCATTTGCCCAATAATTTTGCCAAAAGCAGGGATATATTTACCCAATACGCCATATCGGTTCATGCGTCGCATGCTCTGGTGAACGCCGTATTTTTGTTTCAATATGGTTAAAAATAGTTGCTGATGCTCACTAGACTCACGAAATTCTTTGGTAATTAATTTGGTTGCATCTTGCAATTGACGTAACAATGAAGGACTAAACCCCTCAAGCTCTGGGTGCTGTTGTAGTAATAGAAAGCACTCTAAAATTGCGCTGGGTTGGTTCTGAAATAAATCTGGCGAGTTGGCTTCTAGCCATTTATTTTGTGCCGTAAAACGTGCATTAATCGCAATATTTGGCTCGCTAGAGATGTTTGAGATGGCAAATGATTTGAGCAAAATCTCATTAATGAGATTGATATAGCGAACACTACGATAGTAGCTTTGCATCAATTGTTCACTGGCGCGTTTGCTTGACGTATTTATCAAGCCCAGGTTGGCTGCTAGCTCATTTTGGAAGTCAAATAATAGCCTGTCTTCTCGACGTTTTGCCAAATAATGTAAGCGAATGCGTAAGGTGTTTAAATTGCGCTCGTGGCGTTTAATTTCATTCAGTTCAGATTGACTAATGACGCCATTCCTAGCCAGTTCCAACCAAGTATTGCCTAATCCCTGGCTTTGCGCTAGCCATAAAATAGTGTGGATATCGCGTAAACCGCCAGGACTTTCTTTAATATTAGGTTCTAAACTATAGCCAGAATCATTAAATTTTGCATGGCGTTTATTTTGCTCAGCCATTTTGGCATCTAAAAAAGTAGTAACGTTAAGTTGTTGTTTTATTTCAATAAAAAATTGAGTATAAACAACTTTACTGCCACAAATAAGGCGCGACTCTAGTAAATTTGTTTGGATAGTTGCATCGTCTGCCGCCTCGGTTATACACTCTTGTAGTGTACGTACGCTGTGGCCAATATTCAGACCTAAATCCCACAAAACACCAATGAGGGCTTCAATTTTATTATTTTGAGTTTCGGATGCATTTTCTGGCATCAAGATAAGCAAATCAATATCAGAGTAAGGAAATAACTCTTCTCGGCCGTAACCACCAACCGCAATCAATGTTATTTCGTTATTTAATTCATTATGTTGCCAAACTTTGCTCAGTAATTTGTCGATTAGTTTCGCATGGTTTTTTAATAAACTCGCTGGATTGGTGTTTTTTAAAAACTCTTGTTGAAGCAACGCTTGTTGCGCCTTTAGCTCTATGCGCCAAGTTTTAATTTGTTCCGTTGACATGGTTAGTCAGTTATCCAGTGTTGATTAAAAGGTTTATTTATTAAACAATTATATTTAAAGCGATTCAAGATTTTCTGGTACAACAGGTGTGCCTTCAGAAACGGTAAGCACCTCAAAACCTGTGCTAGTCACCAGAATCGTATGCTCCCATTGCGCTGATAAGCTACGGTCTTTGGTCACTACAGTCCAACCATCTGGCATATGCTTAATCTCGCGTCTACCCGCGTTAATCATAGGCTCTATTGTGAAAATCATGCCTTCAACCAGCTTAACGCCAGTGCTGGGTCTTCCGTAATGCAATACTTGTGGATCTTCATGGAATCTTTTACCAATACCGTGGCCACAAAATTCTCTAACTACGCTATATCCATTTTTCTCAGTGAATGTTTGAATGGCATAACCAACATCACCCAAAGTTGCGCCTGGTTTGACTTTATTAATACCAAGCCACATCGCTTGATATGTAATTTCAGATAAGCGTTTAGCTTGAATAGAAACTTCACCAACATGAAACATGCGTGAAGTATCGCCGTGATAACCATCTTTAATGACGGTAATATCGATATTGACAGTATCACCATTTTTAAGCACTTTATCGCCTGGTACGCCGTGACAAATTTGATGATTGACGGAGGTGCAAATGGACTTAGGGTAGGGTGTGTGGCCGTCAGGCGCGTAATTTAAAGGCGCTGGAATCGCATTTTGCACATTGACAATATATTCATGACACAGTTTATCTAATTTTTCTGTTGTGACGCCTTGCACGACAAAAGGCGTAATATAATCAAGGACTTCTGAAGCAAGCTTGCCTGCGATACGCATCTTAGCGATATCGTCTGCTTTATTAATGGAAATGGCCATAATGTTCTATCGGTATTTAGGTTAAAGTTTAGATTGATTAAAGTTGATATTAACGACGTTTTTTGGTATTATACGCGCCGCTAAGCAAGAATATTGGCATTATTTTAGCACTTTAACAGTTGCTTAGCTAAATTACTGCACTGCCCCGTACAGGGTGTCCATAAAATTGGATGATGTTGGGCAAGTGTAATTTTTAACCCTTACTGGAGTATTACTATGTCTGTAACTATGCGTCAGATGCTTGAGGCCGGCGTTCACTTTGGCCATCAAACCCGTTATTGGAATCCTAAAATGGCTGA